>NZ_CP118490.1:0-247500 GCF_051124815.1 Azospirillum sp. B2RO_4
GAGAAAATAGTCCATGTCCTCATCCCACCTTCAGCGCGGCGCAAAGGCAGGGTGCGGCGGCACGGGCACACACGGCACACCGGTCTCGCAACAGCAGCCCCCTGTCTGGTGCAGCCCGTCCAGTTACCAAACGGAATGCCGTTTCATCGGGAGTTCCGTCTACTGGCCTGACGGACCATGATTTTTCCTGTTCGGAGGAGGTTCCTGCGATCCGGCCGGGCCGTCGGCAAGCGCCCCTCCTGACCTTTTCGGTAGTACCAGCCTGACGGATTTTTGCAAGACAGATTTGTGTTGTCCGCATGCGTGATCCTCCGGGACAACCGGAGCCTGAAATGCGAAACGCCCCGCCGGCGGTTGCCGGCAGGGCGTTTCTCGCAACGAACCAGAGACCGTTGAAGCGTCAGCGCACGGCGACCGACTGCTTGGCCGGGACGGCGGCGACCTTCTGCTTCGGCTTGGCCGTGGCGGCGGCCTTGGCCGGCTTCGCCTTGGCCTTGGCGGTGACTGCCTTCGCCGGGGCGGCCACCGGCGCCTGGGCGACGGCATAGTTGGTATCCGGTCCGCTGACCGTCTTCACGTCGCAGAGCGGACGGCTGGCCAGATGCATCAGGCCGGCGCCCTTCTCGTCGGTCGTCAGGGTGCGCAGGTCGTCCGGCGTCAGGTCCTTGGCGGCAACCGAACGGTCGACGAAGTTGGCGCAGTATTGCGGGATGCCGATGGTGGCGGCGCGGCGGCTGATCTCGTTCGCCAGTTCCGTCCGGAACATATCGAACTGGCGCGTGGCGTTGCCACCGCCCGACCGCTTGTAAAAGGCGATCAGCGACGCTTCCGAATTTGACAGCATGGCGCGGTTCTTCACCGAGAAGTCCTGATAGAGGTCGAAGGGCTTCTTGTCCGGCACGACCGTGCGGCAGGTCAGGCCGACGATCATCATCTCGGTGTGCAGGCGCATCATCTGCTCGGCCGCATATTCGGCGCGGTTGTAGCAGGCGGGCGTGGCCGGACCGCTCGACTTGGCCGGGCGTGCCTTCGCGGCAGCCGGCTTCGCCGCGGCAGCCTTCGCCGTCGGCTTGGCAGCCTCCTTGGCGAAGGCGCTCGTGGGCGCGGGCAGGGCGAGCAGCGCGCCGAGGACGGCGGCGCCGGTCAGGGCTTTCAGGGAAAGGCGGAGGGCGGCGCGCTGGCGACTCATCAGGGGCTCCGGTGGCGCGGTACGACAGGACGGGTTCGGGCGGAGATGGGCGTCGCCCGACAGTCGGCGACCTTCTACCCGAACGCCCGGGCTGGTCAATGGGATTTGCCCGCCGCTTGTCTTTTGTCCCATCACCGCGGCGGAGAGGCAACGCAGGTCCGGGCGGCCATCGGCGCCAGGGTCATGTCCCTCCGGACAGGGATGCCGCCCGCCGCTGGACGGGACAGGTCCGGCGCAGCTATGGATGGACGCTGGACAGTCGGACAGGTGACAGGGCATGGCAGCCACCGGATCGCAATCGGCCGGAACGGGGTTCGGAACCGGACCTGGAACAGACTATGCGAGCGGACACCGCATCGGCATCGACCTGGGCGGGACCAAAACCGAGGGCATCCTGCTCGACCGACAGGGAAACCAGCTGGCGCGCCACAGGGTTCCCACACCGAAAGGTGATTACGACGGCACGGTCGCGACCATCCGCGCTCTGGTCGCCCGCCTGGAGGGAGAGATCCCCGGCGGGCACAGGGCGACGGTCGGGCTGGGCATTCCGGGCGCCATCTCTCCGGCGACCGGGCTGGTCAAGAACGCCAACTCCACCTGGCTGAACGGCCGCGATTTCACCGGCGACCTGACCCAGGCGCTCGGCCGTCCGGTGCGGATCGAGAAT
Organism: Azospirillum sp. B2RO_4; assembly: GCF_051124815.1. NCBI lineage: Bacteria > Pseudomonadati > Pseudomonadota > Alphaproteobacteria > Rhodospirillales > Azospirillaceae > Azospirillum > Azospirillum sp. B2RO_4. The sequence goes on from NZ_CP118490.1 coordinate 1,857, forward strand.
GACGCCAACTGTCTGGCGGTATCGGAGGCGACCGACGGCGCCGGGGCCGGCTGCGGCGTGGTTTTCGCGGCGATCCTCGGTACCGGCTGCGGTGCCGGCATCGTCGTACATGGCCGGGTGCTGGGCGGACACAACGCCATCGCCGGGGAATGGGGTCACAACCCGCTGCCCTGGCCGACCGATGCCGAGCGGCCGGGACCGGCCTGCTATTGCGGCCGGCACGGCTGCCTGGAGACCTTCGTGTCCGGATCCGCAGTGGCGGCGGACCATTTGGCTGCGACCGGCGAGAGGCTGGACGCCGCGACGATCCTCGCCCGCGCAGCCAATCCGTCCGCCGAACATGCCGGCTGCAGGACGACGGTGGATCGGCTGGTCGACCGGCTTGCACGCGGACTGGCGGCGGTCGCCAATCTGCTGGACCCCGACGTCATCGTGCTCGGCGGCGGCCTGTCGAACGCCGATCTGCTGTACGAGCGGCTGCCGGCGGCGATGCAGCCCTGGGCCTTCAGCGACCATCTGGACACGCCGGTGCGCCGCGCCCGCCACGGCGATTCCAGTGGCGTGCGCGGCGCCGCATGGCTGTGGCGCCCCGGAGAATTGCCGGACGAGACCTGACCGAAGGGGTTTAGTCGGTTCGCGCGGTCCGCGGGGCCGGCGGGGCATCGGCGCTGCGCGGCGGAGCCGCCCCGCGCCGGGCTGCGGCGGGATCGACCGGCGGCGGCGTCAGCGAGTGGGAGGCGGAATAATGCCGGCTCGTCTGCTTCACGTCGGTGCCGTAGCGCGTCATGCCGGCGCGGTCCCTGCCCGCCTTGACCGCCCCCCAATGGGACGGCGCCGGGCCAGGGATCGGCTGCGCCTGATCCATGTTGCGCAGAAGCGGGCCGGTCGGCACCATCTGGTCATACACCCAGGGCGCATACTCCTGCTTCTGGGCATGGGCCGGCAGCGACAACGCCGCCATCGCCAGGGTGGCGGCCACGGCGGAAATGGCGAACTTGACGGCGGTTTCGGCAGAGGAAGCAACGCGGGTCATCGAACAGGCGCCTTTCGTCCGGAAAAAGCGGATCGGAAGGGTCAGTCGAGCGGAAAGCGCCCGCGCCGTCCAATGCGGAGGCGCGTTACCCACCCCGGCTGCCACATCCCCAAGCGGAGCAGACCTCCGCCCTTCCGATACAGGCCGGGAGGCGGGTTATTCCGCCGACAGGCGGTAGAGCGTCAGATGCAGGCGCCTGCCGGTGTTGTAGTTGAAGCCCGACAGTTCGGCCAGCGGCAGCGGCGTGGAAGTGCCCAGGCTGTCGAGGAAGGCGGGCGCCTCCCGGTCCTCCACCAGGGCCAGCCCGCAGGCGCGGTCGGCCGTCAGATGGGCGGCGGCACCGGCGCCATGGACCAGCTTGGTAGGCGTGCCCAGCAGGAAGACCAGACTCGGCTCCGAATAGCCGGCGGATGCCACCACGCTGTCCGGACAGGGGCGGACCTGCGCCACCGCGCGGGCGGCCTGCCGGCTGACCCACACGCCGTCGATGTTCGGCAGCACGGCGGCATAGGTCCCGGCATAGAGCAGCGCCGCGGCGCCAACCCCAGCGGCGAGCCCGGTCCGCCGCTCACCCCGCAGAAGCGAGCGCAGGGCAAGGGCGAAGAGGCCGCCGACCGCCGGCACCAACGCCACCCCGACCGGATCGATCCTGCGGTCGACCAGCCAGGGAATCACGGCGACGGCCAGGGTGAGGGCGCCGAAGCCGATCACGCCCAGCGCCACCGCGGCGGCGACCAGCCAGCGGCGCGGCCGTTCGCGGCTGCGGTCGAAGTTGTCGATCAGCGCCGCCGCGGCGACGGCGGCGATCGCCGGGAAGACCGGCAGGGTGTAGTGGAGAAGCTTGGTCGGCACCGCCTCGAACACCAGCCAGCTCGGGACGATCCAGGCGATGCAGAAGCGAACCGCGTCCAGCCGGCGCCGAGCCCACACCCAGGGAACCGCCAGCAGCGCCAGCAGCGACCAGGGGGCGAAGGTCACCCAGAAGGTGCCGAGATAATAGCCGGGTGGCAGCCCCTTGCCTTCCTGCCCGCCCGACACCTTGCCCAGCATGTCGTGGCCGACGGATTCGGCGAAGAAGGCGCCCTTGCTCTTGATGGCGATGGCGATCAGCCAGGGGGCGGCGATGGCGACGACGATGCCGAGTCCGGCCAGCGGCTTCAGCCGCTTCAGCCACCCGGCCTCGCGGTCCCACAGGGCCAACACCAGCGCCGTGCTGCCGGATACCAGCAGGACCATCGGCCCCTTGACCAGCACGCCGACGCCGGCGGCGATCCAGAAGATCAGCGGCGCCGTCCAGGCGGCCCGCCCGGCGGGAACAGGGTTGCGGCGGCCGAGATAGAGATGGGCGAGCGCCGCCTGCCCGACCACCACGGTGGCGAGCAGGACCGCGTCGGTCTTGGCCATCCGCGCCTCGACCCCCAGCACGACGCAGGAGGCCATCATCAGTCCGGCGATGAAGCCGGCTGGGCCGCCGAACAGCCGCGCCGCCGTCCAGGCGCTGGCCAGCACCGCCAGGATCGCACCCAGGAAGGAGGGAATGCGGTAGGTCCAGATGACCTTGTCGGCCCCGACCGGAAGTCCGCGCAGCGCATCGGCCGCTGCGGTGGCGGCACTCTGGAGCCAATAGATCCCGACCGGCTTCTTGTATCGGGTCTCGTCCTGGAAGCGGATGTCGACGAAGTTGCCGCTGTCCAGCATCTGCGAGGACGCCTGGGCAAAGCGGGCCTCGTCGCGGTCGAAGGGCGGCAGCACGGTGAAGCCGGGCAGGAACAGCGCCGCGGCGATCAGCGCCAGCAGCGCATAGGCCCAGATCGGCAGGCGGTCGGCCAGCAAGCGGTTTCCCGGCAGCGACGTCGCGGTCACGATTTGCTCGGCACCGCGCCGTCGGCGGCCTGCGACTTCTTGTGGGACCAGACGAAATAGACGTTGCGGGCGTAGATCACCAGACCCATGCCCTGCCCCAGCATGAAGACCGGGTCGAAGCGGTAGAAGGCGTAGGCGAACAGCAGGGCGCCGCCGCCCAGCGAGAAGTACCAGAACAGCTCCGGCACCACGCTGCGGCGCGCCTTCTCGCTGGCGATCCACTGCACGATGAAGCGCATGGTGAACATCAGCTGGGCGAAGAAGCCGATACCGACCCAGATCAGATCGGTGGTGCTTTGCCCCTGGAACCACGCTGCGGCGCGCTCAAGCATCGTAAAATCCTGTCCCGAAAGGGTCGGTGAAAGTCGGTCAGAGGCGTTCGGAGACCGGCGACAGCTTCGTCCGCCGCTTCAGCCAGTAAACGCCCAGCAGATCGACCACGCCGATCAGCCCGCGCCGCCAGTTGTTGTATTTCGACACGCCGCGCTCGCGCGGGCGATGGTTCACCGGTACATAGGCCACCGGATGGCCGTGGGCGCGGAACAGCGCCGGCAGGAACCGGTGCATCGCCCCGAAGAAGGGCAGATCGAGGAAGGCGTCGCGGCGGAACAGCTTCAGCCCGCAGCCGCTGTCGGTGCAGCCGTCCTGCAGGAAGGACTGGCGGACGGCGTTGGCGAACTTTGAGGCCCAGCGCTTGGACAGGGTGTCCTGCCGCTTCTTGCGCAGGCCGCCGACCAGCACCGGCGCACCGGCTTCCCCGGTCGACACCAGGGCGAACAGTGCCGGAATGTCGGCCGGGTCGTTCTGGCCGTCGCCGTCCAGCGTCACGACGAACTCGCCGCGCGCCGCCTTGACGCCGCTGCGCACCGCCGCGCTCTGGCCGGAGCGGCGGACATGGCGCAGCACGCGCAGCCGGCCGGCCTCCACCGCAGCGGCGAGGCGCGCCTGGGTGTCGTCGTCCGACTGGTCGTCGACGAAGATGATCTCGAAACCGCCGACCGGAAGCAGCGCCCGCTCGATCTCTTCGAGCAGCGGCAGCACATTCTCGGCCTCGTTGAAAACGGGGACAACGACCGACAGCCGCACCGGCTGGCCGTTCTCCGGATAAATGCTCACGGCTTGCCATCCCATTCGCCAAACGGGCGGCAAATTACTCTCGCGGCGCGGCGAACGGTAGCGGAAAAGGATGAGACGGAAGCGGGGCAGATCCCCGTTCCCGTCCGATCCGGTTCCGCAGCTGCCGGATTACCCCTTCCGACCGTTGGTGGATGGGGGCAGCGGAAGCGGGACATAGCGCAGGTCGCCGCCGCGGCTGACCAGCATCAGCAGGGTCTTGCGGCCGTCTTCCTTCGCCTTGGCGATGCGGGATTCGAGATCGGCGGGGGTCGCCACCGGCTCCTGTCCCGCTTCGACGATGACGTCGCCGAGGTCGAGCCCGCGTTGGGACGCGGCGCTGTCACGGTCGACCTCCGTCACCACCAGCCCGTCGACGTCGTCGGCGATGGAGAAGGTCTGGCGCAGGCCGGGGGTCAGCGGGGCCAGCTTGAGGCCCAGCGCCGACTTGCTCTCCTCCGGCTGGGCGGAGCGGGGGGCGCCGGTAGACCCGGACAGCGCGACCTGCTGCGGCTCGTTGCGCAGCTCGCCGATGGTCACCTGGACCGTTTCCTCCCTGCCGCCGCGCAGCAGGGTCATCGGAACGGTGCTGCCGATCCCGGTGGAGGCGACGATGCGGGGCAGCTGTCGCATCTGCTCCAGCGGATCGCCGTTGAAGGCGGTGATGACGTCCCCCTGACGCAAGCCGGCCGACGCGGCCGGGCTGTCGGGCGACACGCTGGTGACCAGCGCACCGCCGGTGCCGTCCGCGCCCAGGCTCTCGGCGATATCCGGCGTCACCCGCTGGACCTGGACGCCCAGCCAGCCGCGCCGCACCTTCCCGCCGTCCTTCAACTGGTCGATGATCGGCTGGGCCAGCGAGGACGGAATGGCGAAGCCGATGCCCACCGACCCGCCGGTCGGCGAATAGATCGCGGTGTTGATGCCGATCACCGCGCCGCCGGCGTCATAGAGCGGGCCGCCGGAATTGCCGCGGTTGATGGCGGCGTCGGTCTGCAGATACTCGTCGTAGGGTCCCTGCTGGATGTCGCGGGCGCGGGCCGACAGGATGCCGGCGGTCACCGACCCGCCGAGACCGAAGGGATTGCCGATGGCGACCACCCAGTCGCCGACCTCCACGGATTTGCTGTCGCCCCAATGGGCGGCGGTCAGCGGCCTGTCGCTCTCGACCTTCAAAAGCGCAAGGTCGGTCGGGGCGTCGGACCCCACCAGCTTGGCCGGCAGCTTGGTGCCGTCATGCAGGGTGACGGCGATCTCGGCGGCGTCGGCCACCACATGGTTGTTGGTGACGATCAGGCCCGACGGATCGATGATGAAGCCGGAGCCGAGCGCCATGCTCGGCAGACCGCGCGGAGTGCCGGGCGGCGCGGCGTCGGGAGACTCATCCCCCTGCCCTCCCCGCTGGCGGTTGCGGAATTCGCGGAAGAACTCCTCCAGCGGCGATCCGGGCGGCAGGTCCATTCCCTCGGGCAGCCGGCCGCCGCCGGCCGAGGCCTGGGGCGCCTGGGTGCTGGAGATGTTGACGACCGTGTCGATCTGCGTCCGGGCAAGGTCGCGGAAGGACGGCGGCGCATAGGTCCTGCTCGCCCCCGGCTGCGCGGCGGCGGAGGCGTCCTGCGCAGCCGCAGGCGGCACCGGCAACAGGACCGCGCCGGACAGCAGCGCGCACAGCGCCGCGGCCGGAAGGCGTCGGAAGATCGGATACGGGCGCGGCACGGACGCATGCGGCATGGACGGTCTCCGCAAAAAACGGTTGGGGCTGTACTGCAACTGGAAACACGCCACCCCCCGTCCGGGGTCCATCGCCCTTTTCAAAAGTCGGCAATCGAAAGATGCCGGTGACCGGAGGTTGCGACCGGGGGTTTGCGGCCGCTCCCATATTTTAAAACATCCGTTCTCCACCAAGCGTCGTACGCTGTTGTGACACCGGATACAAAATCACGATTCCGTGCAAAGTTATGCTGGCATTTTTGAGAAGAGTTTCCGATAGTCGTCCATACCGAAAACATCGCCCGCCAGCGTGAAGCCTCGATGCTGCTGACGCACGCGCCCGCGTGGTCCCGCGTCGGAAGCGTGCGGTCCGGGTAGACATGCTGACGAATGACTGAAAATTCACTTTGGCAACCGAGCGATATAATGAACGCAGAAACCGGGAGCGAACCGGAGTCTCCCAAGAAGCGTGGGCGCATTCCGCAGTCGGCGTGGCCCCAAATTCTTGAACGTTACCGCAGCGGCGCAACCCTTTCGGCCATCGCGCGCGAATTCGAATGCACGCCCAGCGCCATTTCCTACATCATCAAGAAGGCGGAGGCCGCGAGCGGCCAAGGCGATGCCGCTCAGGGTGATGCCGGCCCGGCCGAGGGGATGCAGGACGAGGCGCAGGCCGCCGACGGCACCTCTTCCGCAGCGCCGGAGACGGCTGGCGAGGCTCCCGCTCCGGTGACTCAGGCGGCCCCGGAAACGCCGGCAGCCGCGCCGACGCCCGCTGCCGCGGAGTCCGAAACCCCGGCCGAACCGCGCCGCGCCGCCGGCCGCACCGGCCGCACCACGCTGACCCGTGCCCCGCGGACGGAACCGGCCACCGAGCAGCCTTCGGCCGAGACGCCGGCTGCCGCTCCCGCACCGGCCCCGACGGAAACGCTGCGCCTGAACCGGCCGGAGCCCGCCGCGGCTCCCGCGCCGGCGCCGGTTGCCGCCTCTGCTCCCGTCCAGGCTTCCGCCGCGCCGGAGGCTCCGCGTGCCGCCGGCCAGCCGACGCCGCCGGTGGATGCGGTGGAAGGCCGGCTGCGCGACACCGCCAAGGCCTGCATTTCCGCCTATCGCGGCTGGCGTCAGCAGCCGAGCGAGGCGACGATCCAGGCGCTGTCCGAAACCGTGCACGAACTGCGCAAGGCCCTGGCCCGCGTGGAGATCGACATGTCGGCCAGCCGCCGCGAGGAACAGGCGATCCGTCCGATCCCGATCCCCGCGCACCGGGCGTCGCGCCGCCCGAACTGAACGGTCTTTCAAAAGCGGGTTTGAAAAGCCCACTTTGAAAATCCGCCGTCTGAAAACCTCCGTCCCCCAACCGGGGCGGAGGTTTTTTCATGGCTGCGCCTCCGCTTGCGCCATCCATGCAAAAGGGGCTTGACGGCCCCCCGATCGAAAGGCTAATCCTCTGCGCCCCGATGGAAGGGTGGCCGAGTGGTTAAAGGCAGCAGACTGTAAATCTGCCCGCGTTAGCGTACGCTGGTTCGAATCCAGCCCCTTCCACCATCGCATTCAAATCGAGAGCGTCCGGCGAACGGAACGGCCCTCGCGAATGCCGGATTTCCCCTCTTTCTTCCTTTCAAAAATCCGCCGTCTACAGCGGCAGCGGTTCGGCAGGCGTCACGCGCGGGAAGCGCAGCGTGAAGGCTGTCCCTGCCCCCGGCGCGCTATCCAGCCGCAGCCGGCCGCGCAGGGTCCGCATGACCAGCGTATAGACGATGTTCAGCCCCAGCCCGCTGCCGCCGCGGTCGCGGCTGGTCGTGAAGAAGGGCTCGAACACCTTGCCGTGCAGTTCCTCCGGGATGCCGCGTCCGTCGTCGGCATAGACCAGCTCCACCTCGCCATCCTTCGCCGTCACCGTCACCGTCAGCCGGCCGCGCACCCCCGGCTCGTAGCCGTGCAGAAGCGAGTTGATGACGAAGTTGGTCAGGATCTGGCTGAAGGCTCCCGGATAGCTGTCGATCGTCAGGTCGTCGGGGCAATGGACGGCGACCGTATGGCCGCTGCGGCGGATGCGCATGCCCAGGCTGCGCAGAACTTCGTGGATGTAGGCGTTCAGTTCGAAGACGCGGCGTTCCTCGCTCGCCTGGTCGACCGCGATCTGCTTGAAGCTCTGGATCAGCCTGGTGGCGCGTTCGATGTTCAGCAGCATCAGCTGCGTCGCCTCGTCGGCGATGTCGATGAACTCGGCGAAATCGCCGCGCCGCAGGGCACCGGCCTCGAACAGGTGGCGCAGCGCGCGGGTCTTCTCCGCCAGCAGCGAGGCACCGGTCAGGGCGATGCCGACCGGCGTGTTGATCTCGTGCGTCACCCCGGCAACCAGCGAGCCCAACGCCGCCATCTTCTCCGCCTGGATCAGCTGGACCTGCGCCTCCTTCAGGTCCTGCAGGGCGCGTTCGGCCTCCTCCTTGGCGGCCCGGACGGCTTCGGCGGCGCGCACGCTCTCGGTGACGTCGGTGTGGGAGCCGACGATGCGGAAGGGTTTGCCGTCGTTGCCCGACACTGCGAGCGTGCGCGTCTCCAGGAAGACCGTGGCGCCCGAGCGGTGATGGAAGCGCTGCAGCAGCCGCCCCTCCGACCGCCGGCCGGCCGCCAGATCCCGCTCCATCTCCAGGGCGGCGCCGAGATCATCGACGTGGATCAGTTCCTCCCAGCGGCGGCGGCTGTTGTCCATCTCCGCCTCGGAATAGCCCAGCAGGCCCCACCATTGCGGGGAGAACCAGACCTCGCCGGTGCGGAGATCCCATTTTGAGATGCCCTCGCGCGCCGCCCGGATCGCCAGTTCCAGCAGTTCCCGGCTGGAGGCGACCTCCCGCTCCGACTGTTTGCGCTGGGTGATGTCGGTGTAGGTGGTGACGAATCCGCCGTCGGGCAGCGGCAGGGTCACCGTTTCGATGACGACGCCGTCGGGCCGCACGCGCTCGTTGTAAAACGGCCAGGACGCCTTGCGGATATAGTCCAGCCGCTGCGCCACCAGATCGTCGACGTCGCCGCGGCCATAGCCGCCCTGCTCCGCGATGTGGCGGACCACCGCCTCATAGGGCTGGGCATAGCGCGGGAATGCGGGGTCGATGTAGAGAAGTTCCAGCACGCGCCGGTTCCAGGCGACCAGCCTCAGGTCGTGGTCGAAGGCCATCACCCCCTGGCTGAGGCAGTCCAGCACCGAACTGGTCTTCGCCCAGGGCTCCTGCTCGGCCGGAGCCGACACCGAATCGATTGCCGTCAGCAGCCATTCGCCCGGCCCGCCGGCCCCCAGCGCCAGGGTCACGGCGCTTCCGTCGGGGAGCCCCCGCGTCAACGGACAGCCGCGGCGCAGGTCGGCAATGGCGGCACACCCCAGCAGGCCGCCGAACAGCCCGTCCAACGTCGCATCGGCCGGCACGGCGAACCGGACCGCGAAGGCGGCATTGGCCCATACCAGGCGTTCGTCGGCGTCAAAGCGGGCGAACCCGGTCTCCCCCATGCCCGTGCCTACTCCCTCCGCTGAACCGGCGGGTTGAATTCACGGCCGGCGCTCCAACCGACGGGAGAAACCCGGCGACAGGACACGCGGCGCGACCCGCGATCTCATTCTTGTCTCTTGACGGTTGACGGGCAAGCGCCATTCCGCACCTGCCGTCGCCGGAGCCGGCTGGGAGACCGGTTGTTCTTACGAGACAGTGAAGCCTAATCCTGCGCCTGTCCAGGGTCCCCGGCGGCCAAGCCGTTGTTGGAGATAAGGATTTGCGCGATGGCGGCTGCGGCGGTTTGTGGGAGCCGGTTTCAGTCAGCCCCGGCCGCCGCGACGATTTTTCCCGCCCGTCCGAGCGTCAGCCGACCGATCTGCATGAATCGGGCAACCGTTACGACGGCCGGCGAGCCCTAATAGCAGGCAATACTGATTGTTGCGTAATCGCGCAGTATAGTATCAGTATTGTGCGTTATACCGCTATATTTGAACAATATTCAGCTTGTGGATCGGCCACCCGCCACAGTATTAACCGACCCCGGACCGCGGATCCCTCGAACCGGTGAAAAGCCTTGGATCGGGAATGGCTTTTCAGAATATCGACGTTGTTTGACAGAGGTCAAACACGCCGCACTGGTGGTCGAATATGCTCCGCGCCAACGTGGAACCGGAAATCAGGCGCATCGACATGCCAGACGGAAGCATCGTTCAGCAGGGCGCAGCCCAACCCGCCAAGGTCCCGCTGTACGAAAGCCATAAAACGATTCATCCGAAGGCGGTCAAGGGCCTCTATCGCCGCCTGAAGACGGTCACCTTCTCCGTTCTTCTGGCCTTGTTCTTCATCGCTCCCTGGATCCGGTGGGAGCGCGGTCCCGACGCGCCCGCCCAGGCGGTGCTGTTCGACCTGACCACGCCACGCTTCTTCCTGTTCTGGATCGAGATCTGGCCGCAGGAAATCTACTATCTCACCGGTATCCTGATCGTCGCGGCGCTTGGGCTGTTCCTGGCGACGGCGCTGGCCGGCCGCGTCTGGTGCGGCTTCGCCTGTCCGCACACGGTGTGGACCGACCTGTTCGTTTGGATCGAGCGCGTCTTCGAAGGCGACCGGGCGGAGCGCATCCGCATGGAAAAGCAGCCCTGGACGATGCGCAAGGCCCTGCGCAAGGCCGGCAAGCATGCGGGCTGGCTGGCGCTCAGCTTCGTCACCGGCTTCGGATTCCTCGCCTATTTCACCGATGCCCCGGCCCTGCTGCACGACTTGGCCACTTTCCAGGCCAGCTACGAGGCGACGTCCTTCTTCGGCATCTTCGTCGGCATGACCTATGTGATGGCCGGCTGGACGCGCGAGCAGATGTGCATGTACATGTGCCCGTGGCCGCGCATCCAGAGCGCGATGCTGGACGAGCATTCGCTGGTCGTCACCTATCAGGCCGATCGCGGCGACAACCGCGGCCCCAAGCGCAAGTCGCAGAGCTGGGACGAGCGGCGGGCCCAGGGCTTCGGCGACTGCATCGACTGCGGCCAGTGCGTCCAGGTCTGCCCGATGGGCATCGACGTGCGCACCGGCGAGCAGTCGGACTGCATCAACTGCGGCCTGTGCGTCGACGCCTGCGACAGCATCATGATCCAGCAGGGCCTGCCCACCCGCCTGATCGCCTTCGACAGCCTGGCCGCCCAGGACACGCGGGCATCCGGCAAGAGCTATCAGTGGCGTCTGTTCCGTCCGCGCGTCATCGTCTATGCCCTGCTGATGCTGGTCATCGGCGGTGCGATGGCCTGGAGCTTCGCGCTGCGCCCCAGCCTGAACATCACGGTTCTGCGTGACCGCGCGCCGCTGTTCGTGACGCTGTCCGACGGCTCGATCCGCAACGCCTACACCTTCAAGGTCGCCAACAAGACCCGGCAGGACCGCTCCTACACCCTCAGCGTCGCCGGCCTGCCCAATGCCGAGATCAAGGTGATCGGCGAGGCGGAGGACGAATCCGCCGCCCACACCGCCACCATCTCCGCCGAGCCGGACAGCGTCGCCACCTACCGCGTCTACGTGACGGCCCCGCGCACGGCGGTCACCTCCACCTCGCTGCCGCTGACCTTCCAACTGTCCGACACCGGAACGAACGAGAAGAACAGCCACGACAGCGTCTTCATGGGGCCGGCCAACTAGCCTGCGAACCCTCCTTGGCACGAGCGCGAAAGGCGGGGGCCGGCGGATCGGCCTACCGCCTTTCGTGTTTCTGCGCAAAGGGAGGGCACCCGCATGGGCAGTTTGCGCGGGCCGTCATGCCACTCACCTGACTCAGGCGAACGAAGGCTGGACCGCGGCAACGCCGGATCCGCCTGCAGCGAGGTGAGACACCCATGCTTTTCGACTTCGAGCCATCGGGCATCAATGACACCTATCTGCGCCTGACGCGGAGTGGGCTGTCCTGCATCGTCGCACCGGCCGGGGCGTGGAACGGGCTTCTGCGGGTCAACTACATCGTCGCCGGCGCACCCGGCGGCGGCGAACCGCACATGGTCTTCCGCAGCCTGGATGTCGGCTGGGACGATGGACGCTTCTGCTGGAAGGGCCGTGCGTCGCCGGTGATGACCAGTTCCGGCATGGTCGACATCCTGCTGGAGCGCGGGCTGGTGACCGATTCGGAGGCGGAGCGGCTGCTGTTCGGGATCAACACGCCGGCGGCCGGCGCCACGTCGGACGAGGCGCTGATGATCCGCGCCCTGCTCAGCGGCTGCAGCTTCACCCCCGTCTACGACCAGCCGCCACTCAGCACCGAACCGCCGGTGGTCGCCGGATTCGCCATGCGCACCCTGGCCGATCCCGGCGCCTACATGCTGGAGGCCCGCAACGGCCTGCCGGTTCTGGACACCGAGGCCCGCGACGCGCTGCGACGGCAGGTCGGGCTGGTGATGTGACGCCCTCCTTCTTTGGTCGAAGACCGGGCCGGAATCGGCCGAATCCCACCCCTATGGCGTAGGGACTAGACCTTCGGGCGATAGAAACTGTCACAGTGCCGGGACATTCTTATTGCAACTGCTCACAGGAGCCATGCTGCCGCCGACCTCGACCCCTTGCGAAAGAGCCCGACCGCCATGAACGCCACTCTGTCCCATCGCTGCACCGCCCTGATCGACCGCGCCCGCGCCGCCTGGCTGAGCCAGCCGCTGGCCCGCAAGCTGGCGTCCCGCAATGCCGCCCGCCATAATTCAATGGGGCGCCGCCGGATGTCGATGGAACTGCTGGACATGGAACTCTTCCGCATCGACATCGGCGGCTGAGAGCGGCAACTGAGAAACGTCTGTCCTATTTCGCCAGCAGGTGTTCGTACCGCGCGTCGGTCAGCGTCTTCAAGAAGGCGACCAGCGCCTTGACGCGGCGGGTGTCCAGCGCCGGCGCCGATTCCAGTTCCTTGGTCGACAGGTTCGCAGCCACCTCCGGCGGTCCCCACGCCTTGCGGGTCTCCGGATTGATCGCGGCCTTCTCCGTCCGGTTGTTGTAGTGGTCGTAGAAGCGGACGACAGTCTCCAGATCCTTGAAGACGCCATTGTGCATGTAGGGTCCGGTCACCGCGACGTTGCGCAGGGTCGGCGTCTTGAACTTCCCCTCATAAACGGGCTTGGCCGCCGCCGGATTGTCGTGCAGCCCGCGGTCGGCGAAACCCGGCTTGCCGGAGGCATCGCGCAGGACCGGATTGGCAGGCACGCCGATGTTGTGATGTTCGTAATTGGTGAACATCTCCCCGGCGGCGGCCGGCATCGCCTTCAGCTTGTGGCACTGGTTGCAGTTGGTGAACTGGGTGGAGAAGAACAGGGTCATGCCCAGATCCTCCTCCGGCGTCATCTTGTAGTCGCCACGCAGATAGCGGTCGTATTTCGAATCGAAGGGCGCGAAACGGTCGGTCTTTTCAAAGGCGGCGATGCTGTCGGTCATCGCATCATAGGCACGCCCGGCGTCGTCCAGCACTCCGGCGCCATAGAGCGCCACGAAGGCGCGGGCGTAGTCGGGATTCTCCGCCAGCCTGTCGCGCGCCTGCTCCTTGGAGGTCAGCCCCATCTCCGCCGGGTTCAGCGGCGGGCCGCCGGCCTGATCCTTCAGCGTCGGGGCGCGGCCGTCCCAGAACTGGCCGCCGACCGCCTTGCCGTCCGCCTTGATGTGGAAGGCCGGCGTAAAGGCCGCATAGGCCGCCGTCGGCGCGTTGCGGTCACCCACAGACTTGCCGTTGTCGCCGACCGACGCCGCCCCGCCCGCCCCGCCGGTGCGCGGATCGGCGAAACCGAAATCCGGATTGTGGCAATCGGCGCAGGACTGCGTGCGGTTGGCCGACAGCGCGGTGTCGGAAAACAGCGCCTCCCCCAGCTTCTCCTTGCTCGACAGGTCCGCGGCATGAACGGCCCCGCCCCCGGCCAGACCGGTCGACAGCAACGCCAGCGCAAGCGCGCGGCGGGACAGGGGAGAAAAACGGATGGGCATGACGACGCTCCTGGCAACGGCCGCAGACGGGGGCCAACACTGAGCGTCAAAGGTTAATCGAGAGTGAGAATCGTTATCAACCCGCCTGCGCAGAAGGAGGGTGGGACGAAAAGCCGCTGGTCCTCAGAAAGTGGAAGGCCGGTCAGCCCGGCTTGTTCCCCTCTCCGTCAGTCAGCAGCCGGCGGATGGCGTTGACCAGCGGCTTCATGTGGAAGGTCGATTCCGGAGAAACCGCGACGGTGCCGCCGGCCGCCTCCACCGCTTCCGCCACCACCGGCCCGACGGCGGCGATGCGCGTCCTGGCAAAGCCCTGGCGGAAGGCGTCACCGAGGCCGCAGGCTTCCGCCACCTCATGCAGGCGCCGCACCTGGGGCGAGGCGGTGAAGGCGACGAAATCGATGCGCCCGTCCGCCATCTCGCGGATCGCCGTCTGGACGGCGCCGGTCTCCGAATCGTTGGCGTAGCGGTAGGGGGTCACTGCTACCGGATCGCCGCCGCCGGCCCGTACCGCCTCCAGCAGCGGGTCGTTCGGGTTGTCGGGATAGAGCTGGATGCCGACGCGGCGGCCGGTCAGATCCTCCTCGCCCAGCATGGCGATGACGCCGTCGGTGGTCGGGGCGGGGGCGGATTTGTAGGGGGCGCAGCCGATCTCGCGCAGCGCCTTCACCGGCTTCGGCCCGCGCACGAAGACGCGCGCCCGGCCGATGGCGGCGACCACCTCGGCCTCGCGCTCCATGGCGCGGGCGACGGTCATCAGCCGCCGCAGACCTTCGCCGGTCAGCAGGACGATGTCGTCGAACCCTTCGGTCAGCAACCGCTCCAGCCATTCCCGTGCGGGCGCCGGATCGTCGAGGTCGAGGATCTTGACCAGCGGGCAGCGGATCGTCTCGGCGCCATGCTGCTCCATCATGCCCGCGAACAGGTCGAGGTCCCGGCTTTCAGGCACCAGAATCCGCTTTCCCGCCAGATCGCCGCCCTGTTCGGCCATATCCCCGCTCCCATGGTCGCGTGTGTGGTGACGGCGAGACTAGATCGGATCGCGTAAAATCGGAATCGATTTGGAGCGTGAATCCGATCGCCAACCATAAAGCTACAGCAAGCGGCCGGAGTGGACATGCCCGACGAACACTCCCTACCCCCGCCGGCAATGCAGCAGGCTGAACAGCCCGAAGGGCGGCAGGGTGCGGATGCTTTCCACCGCCAGCCGCGAGCCGGCCATCATCGCATCCAGCGTGAAGTCGGGCCGCCAGCCGAGCTTCTTCGACAAGGGCGAAAGCCAGCCCTCCACCGCGCGGCGGACGCCTGGACGCGGGGCGGCGAAATGGTTGACGATGACGATGTCGCCGCCCGGTTTGCAGACGCGCTCCAGCTCCGCCATCGTGCCCTGGGGGTCGGGAACGACGGTCATCACATACATGGCGACCACGACGTCGAAGCTGCCGTCGGCGAAGGCCAGTTTGCCGGCATCCATCTCCAGCAGCCCTTCGACATGGTCGAGCTTTTCGCGCTCCACCCGCTCCTGCGCCACCTTCAGCATGTCGGTGGACAGGTCGATGCCGACGACGCGGTTGTCCTTGCGATAGTCGGACAGCGACAGGCCGGTGCCGACGCCGACCTCCAGGATGCGCAGGCCGCCGCGGCGGTTCAGCCACTCCACCGCCGCATGCCGGCCGGAGGCCAGCAGCACGCCGAACACCCGGTCGTAGAATCCGGCATAGCGGCGATAAGCGGCGCGAATGGATTCGGCGTCCATGATCCTGTCTCCCCCGTTTCGATCCCGTTGCCTGCATGTGCCGCAAGGTCAAGCCCAAGCCGGCAGCGGCGCACCATACCCGCCTTTTGCATGCCATGAAAGTGACGCAAACAACAGAAGCCAGCCGATGTCACCGCCGGCGGCGCCGTTCATTTGTCATATCCATTTGGTTGATTTGCATTCATAAGCCGCTCCTGCGTTATTGATTGGACGTTCATTCAAGAACCTCAGCCATTCTGCCGGCCCTTGCGGCGGCAGGAAAAGGCGCTGGACAGCATCGCCCCGGCGGCTCCATAGACAGGCGATGGCCGACGCCCTTTCCTCCCGTTCGCTGCGCCACCGCCGGCTGGCGATCCTCGTCGCGGCGCTGGCCGCGGTGACGGCATTGGCCTGCTGGAGTGCCTATCGCTGGGCGGAGGCGGAGGCGCGGGCGGCGCTGACCCTGAACGGCGACCAGCGGCTCGGGCTCTATGCCAGCAGCATCCGCAACGCGGTCGGCCGTTACGATTACCTCCCCTTTCTGGTCGCCCGCGACCATGAGGTGCTGGACCTTCTCGATACGCCGTCGGAGACGCGGCGCGACGCGGTGAACCGCCGGCTGGAGACGGCGAACGCGGCGGCGGGATCGGCGGCGCTCTATGTGGTGGACCGCTCGGGCCTCGCGCTCGCGGCCAGCAACTGGGCCGATCCGGCGCAGAGCTTCGTCGGCCAGACCTATGATTTCCGCCCCTATTTCCGTCAGGCGGTGGAGTCCGGCAGCGGCCGCTATTTCGGCATCGGCGTCACCACCGGCCTGCCCGGCTATTTCCTGTCGCACGCCGTCCATCGGGGGGAGGCGCTGATCGGCGTCGCCGTTGTCAAGATCGACCTGGAGCCGTTGCAGCGCGACTGGGCCGCCGGTGGCGAACGGGTGCTGGTGACCGACGAGAACGGCATCGTCTTCCTGTCCAGCCACGCCGACTGGAAATACCGCGCGCTGCGCCCGCTGCCCGACGCGGTGAAGGCCCGGCTGGCGCAGACCCGCCAGTATGACCGCAGCGACCCGGCCCCGCTCGGCCTGCGCGACGGCCCGCCGGCGGAAAGCGGTGCGCGCCAGATCAGCCTGCCCGATCCATTCGCCCACGGCGCCCGCCACACCTACCTGATGCAGGAGCTTCCCCTGCCGGAATTCGGCTGGACCATCCGCTTCCTGTCGGATCTTGAGCCGGTGAAGGCCCAGGCGGCCGGCGCCGCCGTGCTGACCGCGATGGGCTTCCTGCTGCTGGCCGCCGCCCTGGCGCTGGGCTGGCAGCGGCGC
Source organism: Azospirillum sp. B2RO_4 (assembly GCF_051124815.1). NCBI lineage: Bacteria > Pseudomonadati > Pseudomonadota > Alphaproteobacteria > Rhodospirillales > Azospirillaceae > Azospirillum > Azospirillum sp. B2RO_4. The sequence continues at coordinate 18,584 of NZ_CP118490.1, forward strand.
CAGACCCTGCGGCTCCAGCGCGAGGCCCGCGTGACGCTGGAACGCCGGGTGGAGGAGCGCACCGCCGAACTGCTCACCGCCAACCGCGTCCTGCGCGAGGCGCAGGAGGAGCTGGTGCAGGCCGGCAAGCTGGCGGCGCTGGGCCAGATGTCGGCGGCGCTGGCGCACGAGATCAACCAGCCGCTGGCCGCCATCCGCACCTTCGTCGCCTCCACCCGGCTGCTGGCCGAGCGCGGCGAGACGGCAATGGTCCGCGAAAACCTCGCCATGATCGGCGATCTGGCGGAGCGGATGGCGGTGCTGTCCGGCCATCTGAAGGATTTCGCCCGCAAGGGTCCGGCGCGGGTGGAGGCGGTGCCGGTCGACCGCGCCATGGACCGCGCGCTGGCCCTGCTGGCCTCCCGCCTGCGCGAGGAGGAGGTGCAGGTGGAGCGGAGCATCCCCGCCGATGCCTGCGTTCGCGGCGACGCGGTTCGGCTGGAACAGGTCTTGGTCAACCTGCTGCGCAACGCCGCCGACGCCATGGCCGAGTGCGACGAACGCCGCCTGACCTTGACCGCCGACCGGAACAGCGAGGGTTGGGAGATCCGCATCCGCGACACCGGCACCGGCATCGCCGAGGCGCACCAGTTCCAGCTGTTCGACCCCTTCTTCACCACCAAGGAGGTCGGCCAGGGGCTTGGCCTCGGGCTGTCGCTGTCCTATGGCATCGTGCGCGACTTCGGCGGCACGCTGCGGGCGGAGAACAATCCCGACGGCGGCGCCTGTTTCGTCATCCAGCTGCCGGATGCCCAATCGCCGACCGCGCAATGAGGACCAGATGAAGACCGATCCGCTCGCCACACCCGTCCTGTTCATCGACGACGAACTGGCGATGCGCGTGTCGGTGACGCAATGGCTGCAACTGGCCGGCTTCGCGGCGCAGGGCTTCGAGACGCCGCAGCCGGCGCTCGACCTGCTGGCGCCCGACTTTCCCGGCGTGCTGGTCACCGACGTGCGGATGCCGCGGATGGACGGCATGGCGGTGCTGGAACGGGCGCTGGAGCGTGACGCCGACCTGCCGGTGATTCTGGTGACCGGTCATGGCGACGTGGCGCTGGCGGTGGAGGCGATGCGGCGCGGCGCCTACGACTTCATCGAGAAGCCCTTCGAACCCGACCATCTGGTCGCCGTCATCCGCCGCGCGGCGGAGAAGCGCCGTCTGGTGCTGGAGAACCGCGGCCTGCGCCGCCGGGCCGCCGGCGGCGGGATCGAGTCGAAGCTGATCGGCACCTCCCCCGCCATCGCCGAGTTGCGGCGCGAGCTGATAGACCTCGCCGCCACCAGCGCCAGCGTGCTGATCCATGGCGAGACCGGCACGGGGAAGGAGCTGGTCGCCCGCTGCCTGCATGATTTCGGACCCAGAGGAGCGAAGGGCGCCTTCGTCGCCGTCAATTGCGGCGCCATTCCCGACAGCATGGCGGAAAGCGAGCTGTTCGGGCATGAACCCGGCGCCTTCACCGGCGCCACCCAGCGCCGCGCCGGCAAGCTGGAACATTCCAGCGGCGGCACCCTGTTCCTCGACGAGATCGAGAGCATGCCGCTGGCCATTCAGGTCAAGCTGCTGCGCGCCCTGCAGGAACGCACCATCGAACGGCTGGGCTCCAACAAGCAGGTTCCGGTCGACCTGCGGCTGGTGGCGGCAACCAAGATCGACCTGCTCAACCTCAGCGAAGAGGGACGCTTCCGTGCCGACCTCTACTACCGCCTCAATGTGGCGGAGCTGCACATCCCGCCGCTGCGGGCACGGGCGGAGGACATTCCGCTGCTGTTCGACTATTTCACCGCCGAGTTCGCCGCCCGCCATGGCCGCGAGCCGCGCCCGCTGGAGCCGGCCGATATCGACGCGCTGCTCGCCCATGACTGGCCCGGCAATGTGCGCGAACTGCGCAATCTGGCCGAGCGTCATGTCCTGTCGGTCGGGCGCAACGGCGTCGCCGGCCTGCTGCGCCGCCGCCCGGTCGGCGGTGAGGCGGCAGTGACCCCACGCGCATTGGCCGATCAGGTCGACGCCTTCGAGAAGCGCGTGATCGAACAGGCGCTGGACCGCTGCAAGGGCGACATCAAGTCGGTGATGGACCTGCTGGACATCCCGCGCCGCACGTTGAACGAAAAGATGGCCCGCCACGGTCTGGACCGCACGCGCTTCCTGCCCCGCGGCTGACGGCGGTCGCCAGTCACCAATGCCGCTGGTGGCGGCCGGTGCGCAGTCGAGCCATTTCGACGGTGGTTTCCGCCGGTTCCGCCGGCTTGCGCAGATCCTTCACCACCGCCAGCAGGGCGCCGTCGCGTTCGACCTCCGCCACCGTCGGGCCGGTCATCAGCGTGTCGCAGTCCTCCTGCGTCGGCGCGATGAAGAAGTCGGCGCGGTTCCAGTCGTTGACCCAGCGCATGTTGGCCGGCGCCAGCTTCTCGAAGGCCAGCGGCTCGGCGCAGACGGCGACGCTGTAGGTCTTGTGATGGTGGGTGCGCGCTTCCTCCGCCGCGATCACCTCGGACAGGTCCTCGACCGCCTCCGGCAGGCTGTTGACCCAGTAATCGACATCGTACTTGCGCACTGCACCGGCGACGCCGCCGACCAGCTCATTGAAATAGACATATTCGTCCGGATGCAGCGACTCCAGGACCGTCGCCTCGCGGCCCAGCACCAGCGCCAATGCGACCCCGGCCAGCGCCGCCGCCGACAGGCCGCGCCCCGTCCGCTGCGACACGCCGAACCTCCAGGCCCCGGCCCAGCCGAGCAGCCGGTCCAGCCCGATGCCGCCCAGCACCGCCAACGGCGGCAGCACGAACAGGAAATGGCGGATCGCGGTGTAGCCGGGCGCATGGGTGATGGTGAACCAGGCAACCGGGAACAACGCCGCCAGCGCCACCAGCCCGCAGCCGACCGCGCGGACCCGTCCGTCGTCCCCCGCCAGCCGGTCGCGATACATCATCACCGGCAGCACCAGCAGCCCCAGCGCCGCACCGCCCAGCATCACCAGCGGCAGCTTGACCCCCAGATACCAGACCAGATAGCTGCGCGGCACCTCGTACATCCAATATTCGGTGCCGCCCAGCATGGTGCGGATCGGGTAATGGAAATGCGAGAAATCGGCCAGCGCCCGCAACGGGTTCAGCGGCTCCAGCACAGCCCAGGGCCAGAAGACCGCCATCAGCCCATAGGCGACCGGCAGCGCCGGCAACAGCCGCAAGGTTCCCCGGCCGGCGTCGCGCAGCCGTTCGACGGAGACTCCGCCCGCCAGCACCCATCCCGCCAGCGCCGCCGCCGCATAGCCGGCCACCAGCAGCGCCCCGACCCGGATGCCCAGCGCCAGCCCGACGACGGCGCCCAATCCCAGCACCGTCCCCCAGCGGGGCCGCGGCATCTGCCCGACCAGCCGGATCAACATCGCCACCGCCGCCATCATCAGCACGGCGAAGGGCACGTCCTTGGTGTGGTTGAACAGCCCGCCATACCAGGGGCCGCACAGCGCCAGCAGCGCCCCGGCCAGGAACCCGGCCCGCGGCCCGGCGACCCGGCGGCCGACGCCCCAGACCACCGCGATTCCCGCCACCCCGATCAGGGCGCACAGCAGGTGCCGCGTCTCATAGGGGTCGAAGGGCAGCAGCGGCGCCAGCGCCACCGCCGCCATGTCGAACAGCCCGCCATAGAGATAGAGGTTCTTGTAGGTAAAGGCCGAATCGTCGGTGAAGCCGCTGCGGTACCAGTCGATCAGCTTGGCGCCATAGACATGCTGCACCTCCTCGTCGTTGGAGATGCCGTATTGCCGGAAGGTGACGGCGACCAATACGATCAGGGCCAGCAAACCCAGTGCGGCGGCAAGATCCCAGGGCTCGCCGATCAGCCGGCGCAAAACGCTGCTCTTCCCCGTCACGCCCGGCTCCCCCGCTTCCCGTCCGCCAGCCATCCTTGGGCCACCCCTGGCCGATCTGCAGAAAGCATCGGTCATCGCAGCTTGTCATGTGAAATCTCTGACATGACCGGTAAGGGAATCCCCCGATGCGTGGACGCTCCCCACAACGCGACATAAAGTCCACTTTAGCTCATTGACGTTGACTTCCCCCCGGCAGCCGTGGCGAAATCGTTGGTACAGGGGATTGTCCATGGCCGAACGGGATCGTGTGTATGGCGTGACGGAGCTGGCGGCGGAGTTCGACCTCACGCCGCAGGCGTTGCGCTTTTACGAGGAAAAGGGATTGCTGGCGCCGCAACGGGCGGGAGGACGGCGGGTGTTCACCTACCGCGACCGCGCCCGGCTGATGCTGATTCTCAAATTCCGGCGACTCGGATTCTCGCTGGAGCAGATCGCCGAATATCTTGCCCATTACCGCTCCGGCCGGCCCAGCGCCGGGCAATATCGCGACGGCCTGCGCAAGATCCGCGCCCGCCTGACCGAGCTTGAGCGCATGCAGTCGGAAATCGCCGAGGTGATCGGTGAGCTGAAGGCGATGGAAGCCGATGCCGAACGGCGGCTTGCCGCCTGCCTGCCTGACGACGACCCTATGCAGACCGTGCCCACACAGAAGAGAAATGAACCGGGAGTGAAACGATGCTGCGCGGAATGATGATGAATGGCCCGCTGCTGGTGACGTCGATCCTGCGTCACGCGGCCCTATACCATGCCGACACCGAAATCGTGTCGCGCACCACCGAGGGACCGATACACCGCTACACCTATGCCGACGCCTGGGTCCGCGCCCAGAAGCTGGCCAATGCGCTGGCGGCGCTGGGGATGCAGCCGGGCGACCGCATCGGCACGCTGGCCTGGAACGGCTATCGCCATCTGGAATGCTATTACGGCATCGGCGGCTCGGGCATGGTCTGCCACACCATCAACCCGCGCCTGTTCCCGGAACAGATCGCCTACATCGTCAACCACGCCGAAGACCGGCTGCTGTTCACCGACCTCACCTTCGTGCCGCTGCTGGAGGGCATCGCCAGTGAGCTGACAGGGCTGAAGGGCATCGTCGTGATGACCGACCGGGCCAACATGCCGGCCTCCAGCCTGCCCAACCTGCTGTGCTACGAGGATCTGCTGGCCGAACAGCCCGACGGCTTCGACTGGCCGGAGTTGGACGAGAACACCGCCTGCGGCATGTGCTACACCTCCGGCACCACCGGCAATCCGAAGGGCGTGCTGTACAGCCACCGCTCCTCCTACCTGCACGCCATGGCTGCCTGCATGCCGGACGTGTTCGGACTGTCGGCGTCGGACGTGGTGCTGCCGGTGGTGCCGATGTTCCACGTCAACGCCTGGGGCGTCCCTTATGCGGCCCCGATGGTCGGGGCGAAACTGGTCTTCCCCGGTGGCAAGCTGGACGGTGCCAGCCTGTACGAGCTGTTCGAAAGCGAAAAGGTGACCAACACCGCCGGCGTGCCGACCGTGTGGCTGGCCCTGCTGAACTGGCTGGACGCCAACAAGAAGAAGCTCACGACCATGCGCCGCATCGCCATCGGCGGTTCCGCCTGTCCGCCGGTGATGATCCAGCGCTTCCAGGAGATGGGGGTGGAGGTCCTGCACGCCTGGGGCATGACGGAGACCAGCCCGCTCGGCCTCGCCAACATGCCGAAGGGCAAGCATCGCGGGCTGGACGCCGACGCGGCGCTGGCGCTCGCCTCCAAGCAGGGGCGGCCGATCTGCGGCGTGCAGTTCCGGGTGGTCGACGGCTCCGGCAACGACGTGGCGCGCGACGGCACCAGCTTCGGCCGGCTGCTGGTGCGCGGGCCCACCGTCTGCGCCGGCTATTTCGGCGTGACGGAAAGCCCCGCCCACCAGACGGTGCCGGGCTGGTTCGAAACCGGCGACGTGGTGACGATGGACGCCGACGGCTATGTCCAGATCGTCGACCGCACCAAGGACGTCATCAAGTCCGGCGGTGAATGGATCAGTTCCATCGACCTGGAGAACATCGCCGTCGGCCATCCCGGCGTGCAGGAAGCCGCCGCAGTCGCGGTTCCCGACGAGAAATGGGGCGAGCGCCCGGTGCTCGTCGTCGTCCGCAAGCCGGACTCCGCCCTGACCCGCGAGGAGCTGCTGGCGGTCTTCGACGGCAAGGTCGCGAAATGGTGCATCCCCGACGACGTCCGCTTCGTCGACAGCCTGCCCCACACCGCCACCGGCAAGCTGTTGAAGAGCGAGATCCGCCACATGCTGACCGGCCCGGACGGGGAGTGATCCAAACAAGGCCGGGGGCGGACTTTTCCGTCCCCGCTCCGCTCATTCGGCGGCGATCAATTCGGCAAGCCGCCGCCGCTGGATGTCCGCGCCGATCTCCGATGCGATGCGAGCAAGCTCGACCGACCTCGGGTCGGGGTGAAGGTCGGTGTTTCGGTCGAACCAGACCAGCACCTCCGCCAGACGCCACAGGCTGGGATTTCCGGTATAGACCGGATCGGGAAAGGCGGCTGCCACCGTCCTGATCTCACCGGCGGCATATTTCCGGATGTTCTGGCGCGAACAGCCGACGATCTCCGCCAGATCGGCGAGGTTGACCAGATCGGGGGCGATCTCGGTCAACTGCGCACCGGGAATTGCCGTCAGCACCTCGGCGATGGCGGAGCGGACCGCCATGTCGGCGGAGGCCGCCTCTCGCGTGAAGTCCAATGCGATGGAGCCGCGCCGTCCGGCACCGATGGTGGCATCATCGCAGCCGGCTTCGAACAGGGCGTCCAACCATGCCGTCGGCTCTTCCCCACCGGACGGCAGGCGGAATTTCAAGACGAACTCCCACATCTCGCACCCACTCCCTAGGACTTGCCTGTTTTAGGGCGATCCGCATAGACACAGCCATCGACTGCCCGGCGAATCTTGCGCGCCTCGTTCTCCGGCACTCGCGGTGTACTCCAAACCGAGATCTGGCAGAATTCCCCGCAACGGCAGTCGGCCTCGTTTTCCGGGCAACGAAGCAGTCCCCAGCAGTGACCATGGCCCTTCTGCCACGTCCAGCCTTGACGCTCCGCATAGAGGACGGCCTCCTCGATCTCCTTCTTCGGATGCCTGTTCCGCGTCACGCCCGTCTCCAGCACATGATTATGGGACAGACTGAATGGTTGTCAATCGACAACCGGGTTGTCTTGGAACTGCCCCTGTTCTCTCATTTCATGCCGGAGATCATCATGCAAGTGGATGGCATTCCGTTAATGCCGGAAAAGAAATCGGGCCGGACGGCATGAACCGTCCGGCCCAGTGTCCCCGCGGGAGTGGCGAGGACGACGCACCCGAGGGAGGAGCGCGCAACCAAGGTCAATCTACCGGCCGACGAAGAAGGAAACTTGTTCGTCTGCGCCACAATTCCTGCAAATTCCGGCCAACAAGGCTTTTCAGCGCTCCGACCGCACCCGCGCCACGGCGTCGCGCCAGCCGCCATAGAGGCGGTCGCGCCTGTCCTGCTCCATGCGCGGCTCGAACCGGCGCTCGCTGCGCCAGGCATCGGACACCGACTCCAACCCGTCGAACACGCCGACCCGCAGCGCCGCGAGGCAGGCGGCGCCCAGCGCCGTGGTCTCGATCACCTTCGGGCGTTCGACCGGCATGTTCAGCAGGTCGGCCAGGAACTGGCAGAGCCAGTCGTTGGCCGCCATGCCGCCGTCGATGCGCAGCGCGTTGATGGTGCCGCCCCAGTCACCGGCCATCGCCTCCATCAAATCGCGGGTCTGGTAGGCGACCGCCTCCAGCGCCGCGCGGGCGATGTGGGCGGGGCCGACATCCAGCGTCATGCCGAAGATTGCGGCGCGGGCATCCGAATCCCAATGCGGGGCGCCCAGCCCGACGAAGGCCGGGACGAAATAGACGCCGTGGCTGTCGGGCACGCGGGTCGCCATGTCGTCGGTCTGGCTGGCATGGGTGATGATGCCGATGCCGTCGCGCAGCCATTTGATGGCGGCGCCCGCCACGAAGATCGAGCCTTCCTGGGCGTAGGCGGTCTTGCCGTTCAGCCGGTAGGCGACGGTGGTCAGCAGCCGGTTCTTCGACACCACCGGCGTCTCTCCGGTGTTGATCAGCGCGAAGCAGCCGGTGCCGTAGGTCGATTTCGCCATGCCCGGCGTCAGGCAGGCCTGTCCGAAGGCCGCCGCCTGCTGGTCGCCCGCCACCCCGGCGATGGGGACCGGCCGGCCGAGCAGCTCCGGTTCGGTGGCGCCGAAATCGTCGGAGCTGTCCAGCACCCGCGGCAGCATGGCGCGCGGCACCCGGAACAGCGCCAGCAGCTCGTCGTCCCAATCCTGGGCATGGATGTCGAACAGCATGGTGCGCGAAGCGTTGGTCGCGTCGGTCGCATGCACCCGGCGCCCGGTCAGGTGATAGATCAGGAAACTGTCGATGGTGCCGAAGCACAGCTCGCCGCGTTCGGCCCGCGCGCGGGCGCCCGGCACATGGTCGAGGATCCAGGCGATCTTGGTGGCGGAGAAATAGGCGTCGATCAGCAGGCCGCTCTTGGATCGCACCAGTTCGGCATGGCCGGCGGCGACCAGATCGTGGCAGAGCGACGCGGTGCGGCGGTCCTGCCAGACGATGGCGCGGTGGATCGGCTCGCCGGTGGCGCGGTCCCACACCACGGCGGTCTCGCGCTGGTTGGTGATGCCAATGGCAGCGATGGCGGCGGCGTCGATCCCGGCCTTCTCCACCGCCTCGCGCGCCACGGCGCGGATGTCGCGCAGGATGTCGGCGGGGTCATGCTCGACCCAGCCGTCACCGGGGTAGTGCTGGGGGAACTCGCGCCGCGCCTCGGCCAGCGGAGTCCCCCTGCCATCGAACAGGATCGCCCGCGACGAGGTGGTGCCCTGGTCGATGGCGAGGATATGGCCGGCCTTGGTCATGGAAGCGTTCCCTCGTGATTTCTTGCGCTTCCTCCCTCTCCCCCCCGGGGAGAGGGTCGGGGTGAGGGGGATGCATGACGTGACTTTTCAAGGAATGCGGAGCGGCTTCAACTATCGAAAGACACGCCGCGCATCCCCCTCACCCTAACCCTCTCCCCGGGGGGGAGAGGGGATATTCAGGGACATAAAAATCGGGGCGACGGCCTGCCTCTGAAAGAATGGCCGCCGCCCCAGGGTCACCTCCGGCGCAACCAGGACGCCCGCCGGAAGGGAGAACCCGTCACCGCAGCCCGGATCAGCGGGCGCGGCCTTCCTTCCAGGCCTTCAGCAGGTCGTCGTAGGCAACGGTCTCGCCCTTCGGCTTCTCGTTGGCCAGCTTCGGCTTCGGAGCACCCTCCTTGTCGAACCAGACCTTGGCGTCCTGCGGCTTGTTCAGCTGCGGGGCGCATTCGCCGCCGATCTTGGCGCGCTCCATGCGGGCCATGACCTGCTCCATCTGGTCGGCCAGATTGTCCATCGCCTGCTGCGGGGTGCGCTCACCCGTGACCGCCTCGGCGATGTTCTGCCACCACAGCGGGGCCAGCTTCGGATAGTCCGGCACGTTGGTGCCGGTCGGCGTCCAGGCGACGCGGGCCGGGCTGCGGTAGAACTCGACCAGACCGCCCAGCTGCGGCGCGACCTTGGTCATCGCCTCGGACTGGATGTCGCTTTCGCGGATCGGCGTCAGGCCGACCAGCGTCTTCTTCAGCGACGCGGTCTTCGACACGGTGAACTGGGCATAGAGCCAGGCGGCCTTGCGGCGCTCCAGCGGCGTCGACTTCAGCAGCGTCCAGGAACCGACGTCCTGGTAGCCCAGCTTCATGCCTTCCTGCCAGTACGGGCCATGCGGCGAGGGGGCCATGCGCCACTTCGGCGAGCCGTCCTCGTTGACGACGGGCAGGCCCTTCTTGGTCATGTCGGCGGTGAAAGCGGTGTACCAGAAGATCTGCTGCGCGACCGCACCCTGGGCCGGCACCGGGCCGGCTTCGGAGAAGGTCATGCCCGAGGCTTCCGGCGGCGCGTACTTCTTCAGCCAGTCGATGTACTTTGTCAGCGAGTAGACGGCGGCCGGACCGTTGGTGGCGCCGCCGCGCTTGACCGAGGCGCCGGCCGGGCGGCAGCCCTCGACGCGAATGCCCCATTCGTCCACCGGCTTGCCGTTCGGCAGGCCCTTGTCGCCGGCACCGGCCATCGACAGCCACGCATCGGTGAAGCGCCAGCCGAGCGACGGGTCCTTCTTGCCGTAATCCATGTGGCCGTAGACGCGGACGCCGTCGATTTCCTTCACGTCGTTGGTGAAGAAGTCGGCGATGTCCTCGTAGGCCGACCAGTTCTGCGGCACGCCGAGATCATAGCCGTACTTGGCCTTGAACTTCTCCTTCAGGTCCGGACGGGCGAACCAGTCGGCGCGGAACCAGTAGAGGTTGGCGAACTGCTGGTCGGGCAGCTGGTACAGCTTGCCGTCCGGGCCGGTGGTAAAGCTGGTGCCGATGAAGTCCTTGACGTCCAGCGTCGGCAGGGTGACGTCCTTGCCCTCGCCGGCCATGAAGTCGGACAGGGCGACGGCCTGACCGTAGCGGACGTGGGTGCCGATCAGGTCGCTGTCGTTGACGTAGGCGTCATAGACGTTGCGGCCCGACTGCATCTGCGTCTGCAGCTTCTCGATGACGTCGCCTTCCTGGATCAGGTCGTGCTTCAGCTTGATGCCGGTAAGCTCGCTGAACAGCTTGGCGAGGGTCTTCGATTCGAACTCGTGCGTCGTCAGCGTCTCGGAGACGACGTTGATCTCCATGCCCTTGTACGGCTCGGCCGCCTTCACGAACCATTCCAGCTCCTTCATCTGCTCGTCCTTGGAGAGCGTGGAGGGCTGGAGTTCCTCGATGATGCGCTTGGCGACGGCTTCCTGGTCCGGCGTCATGGCGGCGGACGGGGCCGCCGAGGCCATCGCCAGCAGAACGCCGATGCCGCCGGCCATCACGGCCCCGGTCAGGCGGCGCCGCAGAGTCTGGTGCTGAAGCATGCTTCCTCCCACTTGTCGACTTGGTGTCTGGTTGACGTTTGATTGTTACGCTACCGGCGGAAACCACCGTTCTTGCCGTCCTCCCCGCAGCCCCGCGGAGGAACGGATCCCGTGAAAACCCTGTCTCTCCTCAGCCGAAGCGGATCACGAACGCGACCCACAGCAGCGAGACCGCGGAGGCGCCCCACAGCGACACGTCGGTCGCGGCGAGCCAGCCCAGATGGATGAAGGCGCTGCCCAGCAGGCCGATGAACAGGCGGTCGCCGCGGGTGGTGCGCATCGGCAGGAAGCCCTTGGCCTCCACAGTCGGCGACAGCACCTCCCACACCGTCATCCCGGCCAGCATCAGGGCGATGCAGACGAAGAAGATCGCGGTCGGCGCGGTCCACGCCATCCAACCCATATCCATGACGCGAGGCCTCCCTTAGACCCGGCCCAGGGCGAAGCCCTTGGCGATGTAGTTGCGGACGAACCAGATCACGAGCGCGCCCGGCAGGATGGTCAGCACGCCGGCGGCGGCCAGCAGGCCCCAGTCCATGCCCGACGCGCTGACGGTGCGGGTCATGGTCGCGGCGATCGGCTTGGCGTCGACCGAGGTCAGCGTGCGGGCCAGCAGCAGCTCGACCCAGCTGAACATGAAGCAGAAGAAGGCGGTGACGCCGACGCCGGCCCGGATCATCGGCAGGAACACCGTGCCGAAGAAACGCGGGAAGCTGTAGCCGTCGATGTAGGCCATCTCGTCGATCTCGCGCGGCACGCCCGACATGAAGCCTTCCAGGATCCAGACCGCCAGCGGCACGTTGAACAGGCAGTGGGCGAGTGCCACGGCCAGATGCGTGTCGAACAGGCCGACCGTCTGGTACAGCTGGAAGAAGGGCAGCAGGAACACGGCCGGCGGCGCCATCCGGTTGGTCAGCAGCCAGAAGAACACATGCTTGTCGCCGATGAAGCGGTAGCGCGAGAAGGCGTAGGCCGCCGGCAGCGCCACCGTCAGCGAGATGATGGTGTTCAGCGTGACGTAGTAGATCGAGTTGATGTAGCCACTGTACCAGCTGGGATCGGTGAAGATGGTGACGTAGTTCTGCAGCGTCGGATTCCGCGGGAACAGCGTCAGGCCCGACAGGATCTCCTCGTTCGTCTTGAAGGACATGTTGACCATCCAATAGATGGGCAGCATCAGGAAGACGATGTAGCAGACGAGAACGATCGTCCTGTTCGACACCCTGGCGGAGGAGCGGCGGACATTGGCCGGAGCGGCCAGCGAGCCGGGAGCGAGAACCGCAGCCTTGCTCATTTCTTCTCTCCCGATCCGGAGTTGGTGATGACGGTGTAGAAGATGAAGCTGAACAGCAGCACGATCAGGAAGTAGACGATGGAGAAGGCCGCGGCCTTGCCGATGTCGAACTGCCCCACCGCCATCTGCGTCAGATACTGGCTGAGGAAGGTGGTGGAGTTGCCGGGGCCGCCGCCGGTCAGAACGAACGGCTCGGTGTAGATCATGAAGCTGTCCATGAAGCGCAGCAGCACCGCGATGATCAGGACGCCGCGCATCTTCGGCAGCTGGATGTAGCGGAACACCGCCCATTTCGACGCGCCGTCGATCTTGGCCGCCTGATAGAAGGCCGGCGGGATCGACTGCAGCCCGGCATAGCACAGCAGCGCGACCAGACTGGTCCAGTGCCAGACATCCATGACCAGCACGGTCAGCCAGGCATCCAGCGAATTGTTGGTGTAGTTGTAATCGACGCCGATGGCGCGGAAGGTGGCGCCCAGCAGGCCGATGTCGCCGCGGCCGAAGATCTGCCAGATGGTGCCGACCACGTTGAACGGGATCAGCAGCGGCAGGGCCAGCAGCACCAGCGTCAGCGACGTCTTAGCGCTGCGACCGCCGGGCATGCCAAGAGCGATCAGGATGCCCAAGGGAATCTCGATCGCCAGCACCGCCAGCGAATAGATGATCTGACGGACCAGCGCGTCGTGCAGCCGTTCGTCGGTCAGCACCGCCTCGAACCATTCGGTGCCGACGAAGAAGGTCTGGCCGGGGCCGAAGATCTCCTGCACCGAATAATTGACCACCGTCATCAGCGGGATCACAGCGCTGAAGGCGACGATCAGAAAGACCGGGATGATCAGGAACCAAGCCCGGTTGTCTTGGACCTTATCCATGGCTTGCGCCTCCGACCAGATGGCTGTCGCGGTAGAGCTTGGTCCACCGGGTGGGGAAACGGATGGCGGCGTCGAGCGCCGGGATTTCCTGTTCCTCGCTCAGCCGCGCCTTCAGCGTGTGGTTGCCCATCCGCACCGTCGCCAGCTTGGAGGTGCCGAGATCGTCGACGCCGGTGACCTGCACCGGGATCGATCCGGCGCTGCCGCTGCGGGTCAGCTCCAGGAATTCCGGACGGATGCCCAGCTCGAACTTGCCTCCCACGGCGGGAACGGCGCGGTCGGGCAGCGGGATGGCGATTCCGTCGACCAGCGCATGGTCGTTGCCCAGCGTGCAGGGCATCAGGTTGATGCCGGGACTGCCGATGAAATAGCCGACGAAGGTGTGCTCCGGATTCTCGAACAGCTCCTGCGGGGTGCCGAGCTGGACCATGGCACCCTCGTACATCACCGCGACCTTGTCGGCGAAGGTCAGCGCCTCCACCTGGTCGTGGGTCACGTAGATCATGGTCAGGCGGTATTCCTCGTGGATCTGGCGCAGCTTGCGCCGCAGGATCCACTTGGTGTGCGGGTCGATGACGGTCAGCGGCTCGTCGAACAGGATGGCCGCCACGTCGGAGCGCACAAGGCCCCGGCCCATCGAGATCTTCTGCTTGGCGTCCGGCGTCAGCCGCTGGGCGCGCTTCTTCAGATCGTCGGTCAGGTCCAGCGCCTCGGCCACCTGCCGCACGCGGCGGTCGACATCCGCGGCCGGAACCTTGCGGTTGCGCAGGGGGAAGGCGAGATTCTCGTACACCGTCATGGTGTCATATATCACCGGGAACTGGAACACCTGGGCGATGTTGCGCTCTTCCGGGGTGCAGCGGGTGACGTCCAGCCCGTCGAACAGCACCCGCCCTTCGCTGGGGACCAGCAGACCGGAGATGATGTTCAGCAGCGTGGACTTGCCGCAGCCCGACGGCCCCAGCAACGCATAGGCCTTGCCGTCCTCCCACTCCTGCGACAGGCGGCGGAGCGCGTAATCCTCCGGCTTGGTCGGGTGCGGGTGATAGGAGTGGCCGAGATTGTCGAATTGGATGGTCGCCATCGCTCCCGCCCCCCTTAAGCGATGTTGCGCAGCGCGCCGCGCCGCCAGTTGGGTGCCGCCACCAGTTGCCCGGCGGTGGAAAAGACGAAGATGCGGTCGGGATCGGCATAGACCTGGATGTCGCTGCCGATGGGATGGCTGTGGACACCCTCTTCCCGCGCGATCAGCGTGGTGTCGCCGTGGCGCAAATGGACGAAGGTCTCCGACCCGCTGATCTCCGACAGGGCGACCCGGCCCTTGATCGGCACCAGCCGCTCGCTCCGCCGCAGCACCGTCAGGTGGTTGGCGCGGATGCCGACCCGGCAGGGGCCGGCCGGCAGGTTGCGGTCATGGGCCGACAGCGGCAGGCTGGTGCCGTCGGACAGGGCGACGCGGTCGTTGGTCAGGATCGCGTCCATCACGTTCATCGGCGGGTCGCTGAACACCTGCGCGCAGGCCAGCGAGGTCGGGGTGTGGAAGACATCCGCCGTAGGCCCGCTCTGCAGCATCCGCCCCTCGTGCAGGACCGTGACATTGCCGCCGAGGACCAGCGCCTCCTGCGGTTCGGTGGTGGCGTAGACCACCGTGGTCTTGCCGTCCGCAAAGATGTCGCGCAGTTCGGCGCGCAGTTCCTCGCGCAGCTTGTAGTCGAGGTTGACCAGCGGCTCGTCGAGCAGAAGCAGGCCGGCCCCCTTCACCAGCGCGCGGGCGATGGCACAGCGCTGCTGCTGGCCGCCCGACAGTTCGGCCGGCAGGCGCTCCAGATAGGGTTCGATCCGCAGCATGGCCGCGGTGCGCCGCACCTGGGCGTCGATCTCCGCCTTGTCCTTGCCCTGGCGGCGCAGCGGCGAGGCGATGTTCTCGTAGACGGTCATCGCCGGGTAGTTGATGAACTGCTGATAGACCATCGCCACGTCGCGATGGCGCACCGAGGCGCCGGTGACGTCCTTGCCGTTTTCCAGCACGCGCCCGGCGGTCGGCTTGTCCAGCCCGGCCATCAGCCGCATCAGCGTCGTCTTGCCGGCCAGCGTCCGCCCCAGCAGGACGTTGAAGCTGCCGGCTTGCAACTCCAGCGATAGGGGGTGGAGATGCTGCTCGGCGCCGACGCGCTTGGCCACGCCTTCCAGTGTGAGTGTCACCGCATTCCTCCCATCGACCGCAGGCCGGCGGTATCACCGCCCATGTCCCTGTTGGCCGTAGCTTCGCGGCGCCGGTCGAACCAGCCGCCGATGGCCTCCCGGATCGCAGTGTCCAGGTGCAGCCCAAGTTTTGACCGCCGCCACAGGAAATCGTCGCCGGTCATGGCGAACTCCTCCCGCGCGGCATAGTCGAGTTCGGCCTCATGGACGCCGCCCCCGAAATCGATACCGAGATCACCCAGCCCCCTGGCGTCGCCCAGCAGCCGCTCCACCCGCGTGCCGTAGGCCCGCGCCAGCCGCAGGGCCAGCGCATCGGGCAGCCAGGGCCGGTTGCGCTTCAGACCGGCCAGGAAGCCGGCGAAGTCGGCGTCGGCGATGTCGCCGCCGGGAAGCGGCACGGCGGCCGTCCAGGTGGCGCCGCCCTTGCCGAGCGCCTTGCCCAGCTTCTCCGTCGCCTCCTCCGCCAGCCGGCGGAAGGTGGTGATCTTGCCGCCGAAGATCGACAGCATCGGCGCCTCGCCGGCCGGCTCGTCCATCTCCAGCACATAGTCGCGGGTGACGGCCGAGGCGTTGCCGCTGGCGTCGTCGAACAGCGGCCGGACGCCGCTGTAGGTCCACACCACGTCGCTTTCGCGCACCGGCTTGGCGAAATAGCGCGATACCGCCCGGCACATGTAGGCGACTTCGTCCGGGCTGATCGCAACCGCGCCGGGATCGCCCGAATAATCGAGGTCGGTGGTGCCGATCAGGGTGAAGTCGCGCTCATACGGAATGGCGAAGACGATGCGGCGGTCGTCGTTCTGGAAGATGTAGGCGTGGTCGCCCTCATACATCTTCGGCACGACGATGTGGCTGCCTTTGACCAGACGCACCGACTTGTCGACGGTGACGCCTGTGCGCTTGGCGATCATCTCGCGCACCCAGGGGCCGGCGGCATTGACCAGGGCGCGGGCGCGGACGGTGCGCGTCGCTCCCGTGGTCACATCGACCAGCGACGCTTCCCACAGCCCGTTGCGCCGCTCGGCCTTCTCGCAGCGGGTGCGGGTCAGGATTTCCGCCCCGCGCGCCTGCGCGTCCATCGCGTTCAGCACGACCAGCCGGCTGTCCTCGACCCAGCAGTCCGAATATTCGAACGCCTTGGTGAAGCCGCCCGCCAGCGGCTTTCCCGCCGGGGCGCTGGTCAGGTCGACGCCGTGCGAGCCCGGCAGCAGCTTGCGCTTTCCCAGATGATCGTAAAGGAAAAGGCCGATGCGCACCATCCAGGCCGGGCGCATGCTGCTGTCGTGCGGCAGGACGAAGCGCAACGGCCAGATGATGTGCGGAGCGGCGCGCAACAGCACCTCGCGCTCCTGCAGGGCTTCGCGCACCAGACGGAATTCGTAATATTCGAGATAGCGCAGGCCGCCATGGATCAGCTTGGTGCTGGCCGACGAGGTGGCGCCCGCAAGGTCGCCCTGTTCGCACAGCACCACCGACATCCCGCGCCCGACCGCATCGCGGGCGATGCCCGCGCCATTCACGCCGCCGCCGACGATCAGCAGATCGGTGACCGTCTTATCGGTCTCGCCGAGCCGGCCGTCCGTTCCTGCAGGGCTCGCGTTTGCCATTGGGTTCCTCTCCGTACCGCGCCGGTTCCTTGCGAACCCGGCCGCTTTCGTTTCGGAACATAGAATGTTCGTTCGCGTTTGAAAAGGAAAATGTTTGTTCAGCGGACCATGTTTTCGAGGCTACGCCGGATCGCACCTCTTTCCTATCGGAAATATGGCCGATCCGGCTTGCCTTGCGCGGAAGCGCTCAAGCGGCGCGGATGCCGCCCAGCAGGCGGTCGATATCGTCGCTCAGGCTTTCGGAGCGTTGCGAAAGCGCGCGGGTGGCATCCACCACCTGGGCGGCGGCGCTGCCGGTGCGGTTCACCGCGTCGTCCACCGACACCACGGTATCGGCGATGCTCTGCACCGCGTCGGAGGCATGGTTGATGCTGCGCGCGATCTCGTCGGTGGCGGCGGACTGTTCCTCGACCGCGGCGGCGACCATGGCGGTGATCTCGTCGATGCGGCTGATGGTGCGGCCGATGTCGTCGATGGCGGCCACGGCCCCCTGCGCCGTGCTGCGCACCGCCTGGACCTGCTGGGCGATCTCCTCCGTCGCCTTGGCGGTCTGGCCGGCGAGGCTGCGCACCTCCTCCGCCACCACGGCGAAGCCGCGCCCCGCTTCGCCCGCCCGCGCCGCCTCGATGGTGGCGTTCAGCGCCAGCAGGTTGGTCTGGCCGGCGATGGCATTGATCATGCCGACCACGTCGCCGATCTTCTGTGCCGCGGTGGCCAGCGCCCCCATCAGCTCGTTGGTGCTCCGCGCCTCCTCCACCGCGCTGCGGGCGATCTGGCTGGAATCGCCGACCCGCCGGGTGATCTCGCCGATGGAGGCGGAGAGCTGGCTGGCGGTGGCCGCCACCGTCTGCACGTTGGTTGCGGTGTCGGCGACGGCGGAGCGCACGTCGGTCATGCGGCGGCAGGTCTGCTCGGCGGTGGCGGACATGTCCTCCGACGCCTCGCGCATGTCGGCAGAGGCGGCAGCGATGTGGCGCGAGGCCTCCTTCACGCTGGCCTCGATGCTGGCGGTGATGGTCTGGATGGTGCGCGACCGCTCGGCATCGGCGGCCCGCTTCATCGCGTCCTGTTCCTCCTGCAGGCGGGCGATCTCCGCACTCTTGTCGCGGAAGACGCCGACGATCCCCGCCATCTCCGCGATCTCGTCGCGCCCGCGGACCCGGGCGTCGGCCGTCAGGTCTCCGGCCGCGACCGCCCGCATGGCGTCGATCACCCGCAGCAGCCGGCGGGTCAGCCGGTTGCGGACATAGAACCAGGCGATCAGCAGGCTCGACAGCACGACGACGGCCGCCGCGCCGCCCTGAACGGCGACAGCCCCGGCAATCGCGCTTTCGGTTTGGGTCACGTCGGCGTCGGTGCGCTCCTGCTGGTGGGCGACCACGGCGTCGATGGTGCCGTTCAGTTCCGTGGTCAGCCGCACCGTCTCGGCGAGCGCGCTTTCGATGTCGGCGGTGATGCGCGCCTGATCGTCGCGCAGGCGGAAGACGCTGCCGGCGCCGCTGCCGAAGGCGGCCAGCCCGTCACGCGCCTTGACCAGCGACGGGCGGTCGGGGCTGTCCTTCGGGTAGGCCTCGATGGCGTTGTCGACGCGCAGCAGCGCCCAATTGTACTTCGACCGGATGTTGTTCAGCGTCGCGCCATAGGGCACGCTGGACGCGGCGGCGATCATGCCGAAGGCGAGGTTGCCGTTGGCCTGCACGTTCATCAACTGGGTGATGACCGGCAGTTCCTCCTGCGCCAGCCGGCGGCCCAGCCCGGTGGCGGCATCGACCGTCTGCGCCGCCGCCAGATCGCCCACAACATTGTTGACCGACAGCGTCGACACCTCCAGCAGCGGCGCCACCAGATCGGTGAAGTCCTCGTGCGCCATCACCGCGTCGGCCATCAGCGTGTTGAGCTTCTCCTCCAGGTCCAGGCGTTCGGCGGTGCGCTTGCCCAGCGTGTCGAGCGCCGACGCCATGTTCTCCGCCAGCCCGGCAACCGCGTCGGCATCCGCTGCCATTCCTCCGCCGGCCTGCCCGCCTGACTGGTTGCGCATCGCCGCGATGCGGTCGCGCAAGATCACCAGCCGCTTGGTCAAGCCGTCCATCCGTTCCGTCAGTTCCGCTGCGTCTCGCGAGGCCGCCACCGCCGGCGCATCGGCCGCGATCGCCGTGCTGTCCTTGGCCAGATTGAGCGAGCGGACGATGGCCGGCACGCTGCTGCGGCCGATCTGGCCCATGGATTGCCCGGTCTCGGTCAGCGACCACCATGCCATGACGCTGGCGAAAGCGGCGAGCATCGCCACCCCGCCGAAGGCCAGGAACAGCCGCCCCTGAATGCCGAGCTGAATGCCCCGCCGCTTCCCCGCCGGCGTCAGTTGCGTCATGTTCCTCTCCTATACGTTATGTTTTTGTCAGCAGTCTTGAGCGTTCGGCATCGAGACAAATTTGAAGGATGGCACCGCCGGCCGTCGGTCGCGGCAAACCCTGATCGGGCGCAAGTCGGAACCGCATGCATCCTCTCTTACCATGCGCGTTCATTTTCGTAAAGAAACATGCTTGTGTTGCGAACAATATCCATCGTACATATTGCCGTACGGGGCCGTAGGTTCGTCAGGACCCCGGCCAGCCTCGGTTGTAACCGCCGCCCAGCAGCCGTTTTCGCTTTGACCCATTTCGCGCATCTGATTCACTGACGCCCCACCCGACCGGAGACAGCCCACCGATGGATGCGCGCCTGGACGCCGAACGCCGCCAGCAGGAAATCGTGGCCCTGGTCCATGCCAAGGGCATGGTGCAGATCCAATGGCTGGCCGAGCATTTCGACGTGACGCCGCAGACCATCCGCCGCGACATCGAGCATCTGGCCGGACAGTCCGCCGTCCGCCGGTTCCGCGGCGGCGTTACCGTGCCATCCAGCGTGGAAAACATCGCCTATTCCACCCGCCAGACCCTGATGGCGGAGGAAAAGCGCCGCATCGCCGAGATGGTCGCCCGCCATGTGCCGGAGGACGCCTCGCTGTTCCTCAACATCGGCACGACGACGGAGGCGGTGGCCCAGGCCCTGCTCGGCCACAAGCGGCTGCGGGTGCTGACCAACAACCTGAACGTCGCCACCATCCTGCACAAGAACACCAACTTCGCGCTCTCCATCGCCGGCGGTCTGGTGCGCGAGCGCGACGGCGGCATCATCGGCGAGGCGACGGTGGAGTTCATCCGCCGCTACAAGGTCGACATCGGCATCATCGGCATCAGCGGCATCGACAGCGAAGGCGACCTGCTGGATTACGACGAGCAGGAGGTCCGCGTCGCCCGCGCCATCATCGAAAGCTCGCGCCGGGTCTTCCTGGTCACCGACCACACCAAGTTCGGCCGCAACGCCATGATCCGCATGGCCGACGTCAGCGTGCTCGACGCGCTCTTCACCGACCGCCTGCCGCCGCCGGAGTTGATGGAGGTGCTGGGCAACGCCGACTGTCAGGTCCATGTCGCCGACGGCAGCGAGGCGGCGAACGGCGACGGGGAGGATGCGGAGGACTGAGGGGATACCCTCCGTTTCGAAGAAACAGCTTCAAACGCGGCACCCCCACCCGCGGCCCCGATGTCGCTTGCCGAAGCGGGGCATCGCCTCCACTCTGTGATGTTGGGCCTTGTGAACGCGGTTGGCGTGAAAGCGGCTGGCCCGGCAAACAGATAGCAGCAGGTGTGCGGTGATCATCGAAAGCGACCTCAAGCTCGACTTCAAGGATGTGCTGATCCGGCCGAAACGCAGCACGCTGCAGAGCCGCAACGACGTGGACGTCAACCGGACCTTCACCTTCCTACACACCCAGCGAGACTGGACCGGCTTCCCGCTGATCGCCGCCAACATGGACGTCACCGGCAGCATGGGCATGGCCCGCGCGCTGTCGCGCTTCGGCGCCATGACCGCCCTGCACAAGCACTACAAGGCGGACGAGCTGGTCGCCTTCTTCCAGGCGGAGGCGGAATCCGCCGTCCAGTCGAACGTCTTCTATTCGATGGGCATCGCCGACGCCGACCATGACAAGTTCCAGGCGGTGAAGGCCAACGCGCCGGTGGGGAAGATCTGCCTGGACGTCGCCAACGGCTATACCGAGCGCTTCGTCGAGGTCATCGCCCGCCTGCGCGAGGAGAACCCGGACACCGTCATCATGGCCGGCAATGTCGTCACCGGCGACATGACGGAGGCGCTGCTGCTGGCCGGCGCCGACATCGTCAAGGTCGGCATCGGGCCGGGGTCGGTCTGCACCACCCGCAAGATGACCGGCGTCGGCTATCCCCAACTGTCGGCCATCATCGAATGCGCCGATGCAGCGCATGGGCTGAAGGGGCAGGTCTGCGGCGACGGCGGCTGCACCGTGCCGGGCGACATCTCCAAGGCCTACGGCGCCGGCGCCGACTTCGTCATGCTCGGCGGCATGCTGGCCGGACATGACGAGTGCGAGGGCGAAATCCGCTACGAGGACCGCGACGGCAACCGCGTGCCGGTTGCCATGACCTTCTACGGCATGTCGTCGGACACCGCGATGCACAAATACTCCGGCGGCGTCGCCTCCTACCGCGCCTCGGAAGGCAAGACGGTGGAGATCCCCTACCGCGGCCCGGTGGAGAACACGATGCAGGAGATCATGGGCGGCGTGCGCAGCATGATGACCTACATCGGCGCCACCCGGCTGAAGGAGGTGCCGAAACGCACCACCTTCGTCCGCGTCGGCGCTCAGTTGAACACCGTGTTCGGGGGGTAAACCGACCTGGGCGCCCCGCCCAGAACTCCGGCGGTTTTCCTGCATCCGATTCTTGTCTCTTGGACCCGTTCCGTTCTACTGCTTGGGTGAACGGCGAATCGGATCTTTGCGGGAACGAGAGTGGTTATGGACGGGGTGCCCGGCGGCGGAGCGGACGTGATCCGCGCCCAGTTGCCGACCCTGCCGGACACGCCCGGCGTCTATCGGATGCTGGCGGCCGACGGGTCGGTCCTTTATGTCGGCAAGGCGAAGAACCTGAAGCGCCGGGTGGCCAGCTACACCCGGACCGACGGGCTGCCCAACCGCACCCGGCGGATGGTGTCGTTGACCCGCGCCATGGAGTTCGTCACCACCCACACCGAGGCCGAGGCGCTGCTGCTGGAAGCGAACCTGATCCGCAGCCTGCTGCCGCCCTTCAACATCCTGGTGAAGGACGACCGCTCCTTCTCCTACATCGTCATCGGGAAAGGGCATGATTTCCCCCGCCTGATGCAGCATCGCGGCAGCGCCGAGCGGCGCGGCACGTCCGGCAAGGGCAACCGCAGGGACTCCGACCTGTTCGGCCCCTACGCCTCGCCGCATCTGGTCGGCATGACCATCGCCGCCCTGCAACGCGCCTTCCTGCTGCGCAGTTGCGACGACGGTGTCTTCGCCTCGCGCACCCGCCCCTGCCTGCAGCACCAGATCAAGCGCTGCTCCGCCCCCTGCGTCGGCCGTGTCAGCGAGGAGGAGTATGCCGATCAGGTCCAGGGGGTGCGCGACGTGCTGTCCGGCCGCAGCGCCGAAGTGCAGGCGGAGTTCGCCCGCCACATGCTCGACAGTTCCGACCGGCTGGAGTACGAGGACGCCGCCCGCTGGCGCGACCGCATCCGTGCACTGACCGCGCTGCAGAGCCGCCAGGACATCAATCTGGAAGACACGCTGGGCGACGCCGACGTGCTGGCCCTGCACCAGGAGGGTGGCGCGGCCTGCGTCCAGGCCTTCTTCTTCCGCGGCGGCCGCAACCAGGGCACCCGCGCCTTCTTCCCCCGCATCGACGCGGAAGAGGAGCCGGGCGACATCCTCGCCGCCTTCGCCGCCCAGCTTTATGCCGACACCCCGCCGCCGGCCCTGCTGCTGCTGAGCGACCCGGTCAAGTCACCGGACCTGCTGGCCGACGCGCTGAGCCTGTCCGCCGGTCACCGCGTCGCCGTGGAATGCCCCAAGCGCGGGCCGAAGCGCCGCGCCGTCGAGCATGCGCAGACCAATGCCCGCGACGCTCTCGGCCGCCGTCTGGCCGAGCGTTCCACCCAGGCGACGCTGCTGGAGGGGGTGGCGCGCGTCTTCGGCCTGCCCGCCGCCCCGCGCCGCATCGAGATCTACGACACCTCGCACATCCAGGGCTCCTTCCCGGTCGGCGCCATGGTGGTGGCCGGGCCGGAGGGGTTCCAGCGCAACGCCTACCGCCGCTTCTACATCCGCGATCCGGAGGCCGCCGGCGACGATTACGCCATGCTGCGCGAGACCTTTACCCGCCGCTTTCACCGTAGCAGCAAATCAGACCCCGATTCTGCCCAGTGGCCCGACCTCGTCCTGATCGACGGCGGGCTGGGGCAGTTGAACGCGGTGAAGGACGAGCTGGCGATGTTGCAGATCACCGATATCCCCCTGGTCGCCATCGCCAAGGGCCCCGACCGCAATGCCGGACGCGAGCGCTTCTTCCGCCCCGGCCAGCCGCCGCTGACGCTGGCTCCCAACGATCCGGTGCTGCATTTCCTGCAAAGGCTGCGCGACGAGGCCCACCGCACCGCCATCGACAGCCACCGCGCCCGCCGCATGAAGGCGATGTCGCACACCCGCATCGACGGCATTCCCGGCATCGGCCCCGCCCGCAAGAAGGCCCTGCTCCACCATTTCGGCAGCGCCACCGCCGTCGCCGCCGCCGGGCTGAAGGACCTGGAGGCCGCCCCCGGCATCAGCGAAGCCATTGCGCGGAAGCTCTACGAACACTTCCACGGATAGGGGGTTACGGCACCGTCTTCCCGGTGAATGGGTTCCAGCCGATCGCCGCCAGCGCCGCCCAGGCTGTCGCGCCCAGATGGGGGCGGCGGTAATAGAGGAAGTCGTCGGTCTTGCTGTCCGGCCCGATGGCAAGGCCGGTGGACAGCACCTGCGGCCGGGTGGCGTAGAGATAACCGCCGGGGCTGATCTCCTTCAGCAGTTCGCCGAACAGCCGGTCGGCATCGCCGCGGCGGCCGACGGCGCGGTAGGCCAGCGCCGCCTGCGCCGTGCCCTCCACCCACATGCCGTCGCGGTCGTCGTTGAAATCGAAACCGCCATCGGCACCATGGGCGCGCTCCGCGTAGGACAGGGCGGCCCGCCAAGCCTCCGGCGCCTGCGGCAGGAGAAGCGGCCAGAGCTGGGCATCGAGGCCGGAGGTGGAGGTGCTGACCGTCACCCCGTCCGGTGTGGTGCCGATGGGGAAATGGTCGCCGCCCGCCGCCCACATTTTGTCCAGAAAGTCGCGCGCCTCTTTCTCCGACCCGGCAAAATCGCCGCCAAGCCAGCCGAACAGTGCGACCAGATCGGTGTTGTGCTCGGTCGATTTCCAGGTCAGCGGCTGTGGCGCGTCGTCGAAGCCCTGCAAACCGCCGTTGAAGCCGCCGGGGCCGCGCGGGTCGCGGGTGTGCTCGACCACCCAGCGCGCCAGTTCCGCCGCTCCGTCGCGGAATCGCGTCTCGCCGGTCGCATCGGCCAGAGTCAGCAGGGCCAGCCCGGCCCAGGCGACGTTGCCGGTGGCGGTGCCGACCTGATAGGGATCCTCGCCCCAATGGTTGCCGACGGCATCCCACCAGCCGTTCGGCGGGATTGGCCGCTGGTTCTGCGCGCCGGCCCGGTAGGTGTTGCGCAGCCGCCCTTTCCAGCCGGCACGGTCGAGCGACACGGCATCGAGCAGCGCCTCGCCGATGCGCAAGGCCTTGTCGCGCTGGCCGCAGGCGGTCAGCGCCATGATCGCCAGCGCGTTGTCGTAGGTGAAGGCGGCGTTGGACAGCGCCGGCTCCGAGGTCGGACCCGGCGCGTATGAATTGTCGTAGCTGCGCAGGAACAGCGGCCCACGCCCGGACACCGCATCGACCCGCGACGCGAGCGTGCCGCAGGTCTTCTGCGCCAGTTCCTTCGCCGGCGGGACGGGTGCAGAGGAAGCGGGGGCGGACATGAGGACGGAAACCCCAAGTGCGACTGCCGCCAATGCAGCTCGGCCGAATCGCAAGCTCCGCCGGGAGAGCATTCGCTTGACGCTGACACGCTTGGACATCGACACCGCCGGCCGGTTTCAGAAAGCCCCAGATATGGCCCCTTCACCCGCCGACGGCAACCGAACGGGATGGCGTAGCCGTCCTTACAGAGGCGCCAGACCAGCCATGATGTGCTTCTTGCGGTCGTCATAGGCGCTGCCCAACTCAGCCGCGCGGTCGTCGTCGAGGACGTCCTTGGCCTCTTCGAAAAGTTCCTCTTCCTCTTCGTCGAGATGGTGGCGGACGAGTTCGCCCAGCACCTGCAGCTTTTCCTTCCAGCCGCTGTCGGTGGTCTTCATCGCGT
Organism: Azospirillum sp. B2RO_4; assembly: GCF_051124815.1. NCBI lineage: Bacteria > Pseudomonadati > Pseudomonadota > Alphaproteobacteria > Rhodospirillales > Azospirillaceae > Azospirillum > Azospirillum sp. B2RO_4. The sequence goes on from NZ_CP118490.1 coordinate 43,801, forward strand.
TCAGTTCGTCCAGCAGGCCGTTGATGAGGTGATGCTCGTTCAGCCCCTCGACGGTTTCCGACTTCGCCTCCTTGGCCTTCTTCAGCGAGGCGTAGAAGACACCTTCCTCCACCTTCGAATGGGCCCACAGCTCGCGCTGCAGTTCCTCGAACACGGCGCGACCGCTGCCGTTGGCCTTCTCGGTCTTGTCCAGAAGGCCGCGGATGGTGTCGTGGTCCGATTTGATGCGGGCGAAAATGTCGGTCTGGCTGGCGGTGGACTTTTTGGCCATCGTCGGGGTCCTTGGCAATTGTCGGAAGGCGACTGCCGGACGGCAATCGCCAAATGCTTGCCAGTAGAACCCCGCCGCGGCCGGACTGTTCCCCCGCCTTCGGCTGCGCCCTCAGCCCTGCGGATGGGTGTCGACGAATTCCCGCAGGGTGTGCATCAGCTCCACCGCGTGGCCGACCTGACCGTGGGCGCAGGCCTCCGCGATGTCGTCGGCGATGATATGGGCGATGCGGTTGGCACCGCCGGGGCAGTGGGCAAGGCAATGGCCCATCTCCACCGCCACCATTTCCGGCAGATGCTCGTGTTCGGCGATCGCGTCGACCTCCGCTTCGGTGAGATCGCTCAGAGCGATGCAGTCCTTGATCGTCAACATGGCGCGTTCCTCCCAGGAACGGCCGGGCTGCAAATACCGTCGCCGCACGGGATCCCCGACGCAACATACGTCAGGGAAGCCCGCGCGGCCGAAGACCGGCGACTATCAGTGAGCCATCAGAACCGGCAGCCCGGCATGGTTCAGCACGTAGCGCGTGACACCGCCCAGGATCATTTCCCGCATCCGGCTGTGGCCATAACCGCCCATAACCAACAGGTCGGCGCCCAGCTCCACGGCTTTCTTGGTGACCGTCTCCCCAACGGGTTCCGATCCCGGATGCAATATAGTTAACTCAGGGTTAACACCCTGCCAAGCGAGATATTGGGCAATGCGGCGTCCTGTCGCGCCTTCCGTCACCGAAGTTTCGGCGGTCAGAATGTGGGCGCGCTCGGCGCTGCGCAGGAAGGGCAGGGCCGCGGCGACGGCGCGGGTGGCTTCCGTCTTGCCGTTCCAGGCGACGGCGACGGTGTGGCCGATCTCCGCCGGCAGGTTTTTCGGCACCAGCAGCACCGGCCGGGCGGACCCCAGCAGCGCCGTTTCCATGGTGGTGTAGCCCTGCGTGTCCGCCTCGATCGAGGTGTGGGCGCAGACGATCAGGTCGGCCAGACGGCCTTCGGCCGGCACCACGTCCTCGATCCGGCCGACGACCTCGCGCCAGGAAGCGGACGGCGCCTCGACCCCACCGGGGACGTCACGCATCTCGAAGCCGGCTTCGGCGACGGCGGCGTCGAAGGAACGGCGGGCGGCGGCGCGGTGGTTGTTCGACTCCGTCTCGGCCGCGCGCATGATCTCGTCCACCATGGCGCCGGACATGCCCTCGCCCAGCATCGGGACGGCATCGCGCGGGTCGAGGCTGACGAACAGGCCGACGAGGTGGGCGTCGAAATCGCGCGCCACCGAAATCGCGCCCTTCAGGGCCACCGGGTCGTTCTCACTGCCGCACAGCGGCACAAGGATGGTTTTGTAGGTCATGGACTCCTCCCGGACCGGTTCGAGCGGCCCTTCCCGGACGGCGGCGGTCCGTCCGCCGGTGTGGCGGACGATTCTCACCGGGCCGTCATTCGCCCCATCGTCGCTGCGATCCGCGGTCCGGGGCAGGAACCGCAAATCTTGAAGATGCAGTCCATAAGATGTTGTCACTGCTGGAATTAGGCCAAGCTTGCACGGGCGTCGTCCAGCACATCCGCTGCAACCCTGCCAGAATCCAGGCGCGTCCAGTCGATTGTACCCAAATCATAGGATTCCTGCCGTTCCACCACGTCGGCGGTGGCGTCGGACGCATCGTTGCGACGATTGGTCACACGCTCCACCCGCTCCGACAGCGGCGCCTCCATCCAGATCCCGTCGAACTGCAGCCCGGCGTCCGCTGCGACCGCTTCGATCCGGCGGCGTTCCTCCGGCCGGGCGCTCACCGCATCGACCACCACGGCTTGGCCCGTTCCCAGAACCGCCGCCGCCCGCCGGTACAACTCATCATAGACCCGTTCCGTCACGGCCGGTGCATAGCCGTCGGCCGGCAGCCGGTCGGTGTCGGCGACTCCGCACAGTCGCTTGCGCAGCACGTCGCTGCGCAGCACCACCGCGCCGGGCGACGGTCCCAGATCGGGCGCGATCCCCTTGGCCAGCTTCGTCTTACCGGTGCCGGACAACCCGCCGACCGCCACCAGCCGCGCCGGTGCCGGGTCCAGCGCGGCGAGCGCCTGGTCAAGATAGCGCCGCGCCTCCCCAGCCAGCCCCTCCGCCTTTCCGCCAAGCCGCAGCGCCGCGGCCGACACCTTGGCCCGCACCGCCGCGCGCAGCGACAGGAACAGCGGCAGCGCCGCCAGCCCGCCGTAATCCTCGGTCTCCTCCAGATACCTGTTCAGCACCGCGTTGCCCAACGGCCGCAGCCCGCGGTGATCCAGATCCATCAGCAGGAAGGCGAGGTCATAGAAGACGTCGGCCACCGCCAGCACTTCGTCGAACTCGATGGCGTCGAACAGGGTCGGCTCGCCGTCCAACAGGACGATGTTGCGCAGATGCAGGTCGCCATGGCCATGGCGGACGAATCCATCCCGCCGCCTCGCCTCCAGCAGGGGCGCCAGCCGGTCGAGCGCCTCGCCCGTACGCTCCGCCAGCCGGGCCACCGCGTCGGCGGGAAACAGGTCCGGCGCGGCGCGCAGATCCTCCAGATTGCCATCCGCCACCTCGCGCAGCGCCTCCACCCCGCCGCCATCCGGCCGGGGAGCGGCGTCACGGTGAAAGGCGGCGACCCGCTCGGCCAGCCGCCGCATCAGAGCGGGGGTCAGGTCGCCCCGTTCGGCCATGCGGTCGAACAGCGCCTCGTCGGGAAAGCGCGACATCGATACCAGCCAGTCGATTGCGTCCCCGTTCTCTTCGTCCAACCGCAAACGGCCGTCGGCTCCCCGGCGGATTGCGACCACGCCCCGATAAAGCGCCGGCGCGGTGCGACGGTTGATCGCCAACTCCGCAAGACAGGCCGCGCGGCGTTTCTCGACCGTCGAGTAATCCAGATAAGGATAGCGCACCGCGCGCTTCAGCTTCAGCGCCCGGTCACCCGCCAGGAACACCAGGGCGGCATGGGTGTCGATCCGCTCCACCGGCTGCCCGCCATGGGTGCGCGGATCGCCGAGGAAGGCGATCACCTCCTCCTGCGGCCCAGGGCCGGACGCTGGTTCGGCGGGATGCACGCTCATGAGCATATGGTAACAGACGATGGTCCCGCACCGCTCATGCTTTCATGGTTGAAACGCGGATGGCGATGACGACATCCTAGGGGTAGTGCCGATACTCCATGGGTCAGTCGCCACGCCCCATCGTTATAGTGGCCGGACCGCATGGTGCGATCCGACGCGTCACCGGGAGGGGGTGCCCGTGAACCGCCTGTTCAGCCGCCAGGGGAATTGCCCGCAGGCCATCTCGGCCGCCTGTCTGCTCGCGTTCGCTTTCACTCTTCTGGGGGCCGGCGTCGGATCGGCGCGGGCGGAGTCCATCGACGCGGACGGCCGGTTCGGCAACTGGGCGGTGGGCGGCCTCGCCTACAGCCTGCAGCCACCGGCGGAAAGCAACCTCACCATCCTGAACAGCAAGATGCGGATCGGGTCTTCGCTGGTCCCGCAGGTCGAACCCTATGTCACCATCCAGCCCTGGATCGGGCCGGGCAGCGGCAGCAGCCTGACCCCGCGCGGCGCCGTGACCGGTCTCGGTACGGGACTGACCGGTGGCCTCAGCGGCGGCGTGCTGGTCGACGTGCCGCTCGGCTCCTTCGTCTTCACCCCCAGTTTCGGCGCCGGCACCCTGCCCACCGCCCGGCGCGAGGGCGCCCCCACCACCGAGTTCCGATCGCAGCTGGAGTTGGGGTACGAGTTCGACAACAAGTCGCGCTTCAGCCTGGGCTACAGCCGCATCGTCAACGACGCCGCGGCGGGCGATCCGGCCGCCGGCACCAACAACGTCTTCGGCTTTTATTACCGATTGCCTTTCGGCGGCCCCTGACCGGGGGCCGATGCCAGGACATCGTGTCGCGGCGTCTGCCGTAGGCAAAACGCGCGCATGGGTAGCGTCTTAACCGCATCTTAAACATGGTTGGATCAAGTGGACGCGGACCGAACGCTCCCCGGGGAACCCACCATGGCCACCAAGCGCAAGACCGCCTCCTCCGCCGCTCCCGCAACCGCTCCCGCCGCCGCTGCTTCCGCCACTGCCGCCGCCGCGCCGGTGTTCGAGGCTCCGGTGGAAAGCTGGGCCGACACCATCCTGCGCACCAACTTCGCGTCGGTGGAACAGGACAGCATCGTCCTGTTGCAGGCGGCCAGCACCCTGCTGGAATCGGATGTGCCGGAAAAGGTCACGGTCGCCCTGGACCAGAACCTGAAGCTGTGGATCGCCATCAAGACGGTCCTGCTGAACGACGACTGCCCGGTCGAGCCGGAGGTGAAGGCCAACCTGCGCAATCTGGCGCAGTATGTCGTCTCCACTACCATGCTGGCGACCCAGGGCGCGATCGAGACGCGCAAGCTGGTCTCACTGGCCCGCCTGAACATGAACATTGCCGAGGGCCTGCTCAGCGGCCAGCGCAACCGCATGATCCAGGAACGCGCCTACCAGATCTGGCAGGACGAAGGCTGCCCCGAAGGTCGGGAGCAGGAGCACTGGCTGCGCGCCGAGGCCGAAATCACCGGTCTGTTCAAGGTCTAAGCCCCGGCGGAGCGCCGACGGAAGGCATCGGGGCGGGTTTACGCAACACCGCCATACCGCCCCGGCATGACCGCCCGCGTCGCGACACCGTGACGCGGGCGACAACGCTTGGTAGGCTTGGCCTATCGTGACAGTTCCTCCCCATCCTCTCCCAAAACAGCACCAGCGTGTCGACAACACCCGGCTCGGCATCACATCGATGCTGCTGTCGGTGCTGTTCTTCTCGGTGATGAACGTCCTGGCGAAGCTCCTGATGGACCGCTTCCCGGTGAACGAGGTCATGTTCTTCCGCAGCCTGTTCGCACTGATCCCGGTCTGTCTGGTGATCCATTTCGCCAACGGCTTCGCTTCGACGTTGCGCACCCGCTATCCCTGGGGCCATCTGGGCCGATCGATGATCGGACTGAGTGCCATGGTGGCGACCTTCTGGTCCTTCCACCTGCTGCCACTGGGCGACGCCATCTCGCTGAATTTCGCCGCACCGCTGTTCCTCACCGCGCTGTCGGTGCCGCTGCTGGGCGAGAAGGTCGGCATCCATCGCTGGAGCGCCGTGCTGGTCGGCTTCGCCGGCGTGCTCATCATCGTCCGGCCCAGCGGCGATGTGTTGAATCTGGGCGCGATGCTGGCCCTGGGCGGCGCGCTGTGCACCGCGATTGCGATGATCGCCATCCGGCAGCTGAGCCGGACGGAACTGCCCAACACCATCGTCTTCTATTTCACCCTGCTGACCACCGTCATGACCGGCCTGTCGCTGCCGGTCTCCTGGATCACGCCGGGGCCGCTGGATCTGCTGCTGCTGCTGGCGACCGGACTGTGCGGCGGCGGCGGCCAGCTGATGCTGACCCGCGCCTATTCGCTGGCCCCGGCCGCCGTCGTGGCGCCGCTGAACTATGCCTCGCTGCTGCTGGCGGTCGGCTTCGGCTGGCTGCTGTGGGGGGAGGTGCCGACCGGGACGATGGCGGCCGGCGCCGCCGTGGTGATGGCGAGCGGACTCTACATCCTGTACCGCGAGACGCAGCGCGGCACGACCGTGACCAAGCCGCTGCCGGCCGGCGAAGGCGACTGACGAAACCCGCAAGCCCCGAAATTTCGGCGGATCGCCGCGCGTCATAGTTTCGCCATCGCGCAATGATGGGCTGTAGCATTGCGCCGGTGAACGAGTCGGTGGGCAAAATGGCGGGCAAAAGCCGCCGGCGGCGCCTATATGATTGGTTCGCGCAGCATGACCGGGCGGCGGCCCAGGCGAACCGCCGGCCCGGCTGCATTTCGGCGCGGAGGGGGCGGCATGAAGCAGAATGAGCGACGCGGCGACTCCGGATCCGGCCAGCATCGGGCTGCCGACAGCGACGGCGTGATGGAACCCCGCTTCCGCCTTGCCCAGGCGCGCGCGGCGCTGCTGTGGGAACGGCTGGGACCGGCGCTGTGGGCGCCGCTGTCGGTGCTGGGTGCCTTCCTGGCGCTGGCGCTGCTGAATCTGCTGGTCCTGCTGCCGGGTTGGCTGCATGGGCTGGCCCTGCTGGTGCTCGCCGCCGCCTTCCTGCTGTCGCTCTTCGTCGGGGTCCGGCGCTTCCGCAGCCCGGCGGAGGATGAGGCCCGCCGCCGGCTGGAACGGGACAGCGGCCTCCCCCACCGCCCGCTGCACACGCTGCGCGACCGCCCCGCCGGCAACGACCCGACCGCCCAGGCGCTGTGGCGCCTGCACCAGGAACGCACGCGCGCCGCCATGCGTAGACTGCGCGTCGCCTGGCCGGGCACCGAGGTGCCGTCGCACGACCGCTATGCCCTGCGCGCCCTGGTGATCCTGACGCTGGTGGTCGCCGGCGCCGCCGCCTGGGGCGACTGGCGTCCGCGCATCGCCGCCGCGCTGACCCCCCAATTCGCCGGCAGCGGCGCCACGACGACGGCGACGCTCGACCTGTGGATCAACCCGCCCGACTATACCGGCCTGCCGCCGGTCTTCCTGAAATCCGGCTCCACCGCCAAGCAAGCCGCCAAACCGGCAAGCCAGCAGGCCGCCGGCACCCCCTCCGCCGAACAGCCGGCCGACCAGCCGGTGAAGGTGCCGCAGGGCAGCCTCGTGCTGGCCCGCGTCACCGGCGGCGGCGGCACCCCCAGTCTGGAGGCCGGCGACCAGACCGGCCCGTTCGAGGCGGTGGATTCGACCAACTTCCAGGTGCAGAAGCCGGTGACCGGCGGTACCCGCATCTCCGTCACCCAGGGCGGGCGCACGCTGGGCTCCTGGCCGATCGAGGTGGTTCCCGACCGACCGCCCATCATCGCCCACGCCAATCCGCCCGCCGCCGGCGAGCGCGGTGCGCTGAAGCTGGACTATGCCGCCCGCGACGATTACGGCCTGACCGAGGTGAAGGCGCAGATCCGCCTAGCGCCCGAGGTTCCGCCGCAGCCCGGCACCGCTAAAAATGGGGCCGTGAAGAAGGAAGCGCCGAAGACCGAAGCCGACCCGGTGCTGGAAGTCCCGCTGTCGCTGCCCGGCGTCCGCCCGAAAGAGGCGCACGCCACCGCCTTCCAGGACCTGACCGCCCACCCCTGGGCCGGCATGCCGGTGACGGTGCGGCTGACCGCCACCGACGGAGCCGGCCAGACCGGCCGGTCGGACGATGCGGCCATCATCCTGCCGGAACGGACATTCAGCCACCCCGTCGCCCGCGCCATCATCAACCAGCGCAAGATCCTGACCCGCAATCCGCAGGAGTCGCGGGTGCAGGTCGCCCGCGCGCTGGCGGAGATCTCCGCGCGCCCCGGCACCTATGGCGACGACATCGTCGCCTTCCTGTCGCTGCGCACCGCCTTGGCCCGGCTCATGCTGGACCAGAGCGCCGACAGCGTCCCGGCGCTGCAGCAACTCCTGTGGGAAACCGCGCTCCGCATCGAGGATGGCGGCCTGTCGCTGGCGGAGAAGGACCTGCGCGACGCCGAGAAGCGCCTGTCCGAGGCGCTGGACAAGAACGCCTCCGACGAGGAGCTGAACCGCCTGATGGACGAGCTGCAGGCGGCGCTCGACAAGTTCATGGACGCCATGGAACAGCGGATGATGGAGGCGCTGCAGCGCGGCGAGAAGATCCCGATGGTCCCGCCGGAAATGGCCGACCGCATGACCGACCGCAACGACCTGCAGCAGATGCTCGACAAGATGCGCGAGATGGCTCAGACGGGATCGCGCGACGCCGCCCGCCAGATGCTGTCCCAGCTTCAGCAGATGCTGGAGAACATGCGCTCCGGCGCCATGGCCCAGATGAACCAGCAGCAGGCCCAGCAGCAGAACCAGACCTGGGAGATGATGCAGCAGTTGCAGAAGCTGGCGCAGCAGCAGCAGCAGCTCCTCGACCAGAGCTTCCGCCAGTCGCAGGAATCGATGGACCAGCAGCAGGGGCAGCAGGGCGAGCAGCCTCGCGGTCGCCAGCAAAACCAGCGCCGCAACCAGAACGGCCAGCAGAATCCCGGCAGCCCCACCCTGCAGAAGCAGGCCGAGCAACAGGAGGCGCTGCGCCGCCAGCTGGGCGAGTTGATGCGCCGCATGGGCGAACAGCAGGGCGGCGAGATCCCGCAGCCGCTGGGCCGTGCCGAGCGCGCCATGCGCGACGCCGCTCAGGCGCTGCAGCAGGGCGCCCCCGGCGCAGCGGTGCCGTCGCAGACGGAGGCGATGGAACAGCTGCAGCAGGGCATGCAGGGCATGGCCGAACAGATGGCCCAGCAGATGATGGGGCAGCAGGGTCCGGCCATGATGGGCCAGCAGCAGGGCCAGATGCCCCGCCAGGGCCGGGGGCGCGACCCGCTGGGCCGCCGCCCGTCCGGCTACGGCATGCAGGATTCCAACGACGTGAAGATCCCCGAACAGTCGGAGCTCCAGCGCGCCCGCGAAATCCTGGACGAACTCCGCCGCCGCTCCGGCCAGTACGGCCGCCCGCAGGAGGAGCGCAACTACATCGACCGGCTGCTGAAGCAGTTCTGATACCGGCGGGGGAATTCCGGCGAGTCGGGCCGGAATTCCCGCCTGCCGGATCGCTTTGACTTGCAACGCTCTGCTCCCGCCGTCATTTCCTCACAAATTCCGGCCAAACTTGGGCGGAGAAAGGGCGGCAAGCCGGGGAGAGCGGGCGTATGAAGGTCATCATCTGCGGGGCGGGACAGGTCGGGGCCAGCATCGCGCGGCATCTCGCGCTGGAAGACAACGACATCACGATCATCGACACCTCGACCGAGCTTGCCCAGCGGATGGACGAGAGCCACGACGTGCGCGGCATGGTCGGCTATGCCTCTCACCCCGACGTGCTGGCCCAGGCAGGGGCGCGCGACGCCGACATGCTGATCGCCGTCACCCATTCCGACGAGGTCAACATGGTGGCCTGCCAGGTCGCCCATTCGGTGTTCGACATCCCGCTGCGCATCGCCCGCATCCGCAAGCAGGCCTATCTCCGGCCGGAATGGTCGAAACTGTTCGCGCCCGACCATCTGCCGATCAGCGTCGTCATCTCGCCGGAGGTGGAGATCGCCCACAGCATCGCGCGCCGCCTGCGCTCCCCCGGCGCGTTCGAGATGGTGCCGCTGGCCGACGCCAAGGTGCATCTGATCGGCGTCCACTGCACCAACAGCTCGCCGCTGCTGAACACGCCGCTGCGCCGCCTGACCGAGATGTTTCCCGACCTGCGCGCCGCCGTGCTTGCGGTCTTCCGCGACGGCGTCGGCTTCGTGCCGAAGGGCAACGACCAGCTGCGGCTGGGCGACGACGTGCACCTGGTCTGCCGCACCGCCGACATCGTCCGCGTCGTCGCCCTGTTCGGCCATACGGAAGCGCCGGCCCGCCGGCTGGTCATCGCCGGCGGCGGCAATGTCGGCTTCAATCTGGCGCAGATCGTCGAACGCCACATGCGCGGCATCTCCATCAAGATGATCGAGGGCAACGCCGACCGGGCGGAGCTGATCTCCCGCTCGCTGCGCTCCAGTACGGTGGTGCTGAACGGCGACGCGCTCGACCATGAGATCCTGGAGGAGGCGCAGGTCGGCCGGGCCGAGACCATCGTCGCCGTCACCAACGACGACGAGACCAACGTCTTCACCTCGCTGCTGGCGAAGCGGGCCGGCTGCGGCCGGGCGATCACGCTGCTGAACAAGACCTCCTACGCGCCGATCGTCGCCGGGCTTGGGATGGATGTCGTCGTCAACCCGGCGGCGGTCACCGTGTCGTCGATCCTGCGCCATGTCCGGCGCGGCCGGGTGGCGGCGGTGCAGACCATCGGCGACAATTTCGGCGAGGTGGTGGAGGCGGAGGCGCTGGAGACCTCGCGCGCCGTCAGCGGCCCCATCGGCACCATCGGCCTGCCGGCCGGCATGATGATCGGCGCGCTGGTCCGCGGCGGCGAGGTCATCATCCCAACCAGCCAGACGGTGATCGAGCCGCATGACCGCGTCATCGTGATGGCGACCGCCGATCTGGTGCGCAAGGTCGAAAAGCTGTTCGCCGTCGGGCTGGAATTCTTCTGATCCGTCATCCTCCTGCAGAAATTCCGCCGATCCTCATTCCCGCCCAGAGACATCATGCCGAATTTCAGGCCGATCCTGTTCATCATCGCCATCGTTCTGCTGGCGCTCGCCGCGACGATGCTCATCCCGGCCGCGGTCGACTATGCCTATGGGAATCCGGATGCGCGGATCTTCCTCTATTCCGCCGGCTTCACCGCCGGCTGCGGCGGGGCGCTGGCCTGGTCGGCGCGCTGCCACCTGCAGGGCGGGCTGTCGCTGCGGCAGGCCTTCCTGCTGACGCCGCTGACCTGGACGACCACCGCGGCCTTCGCGGCCCTGCCCTTCCAGTTCGGCCATTTCCCCGACCTGTCGCTGAACTACGCCAACGCCTTCTTCGAGACGATGTCGGGGCTGACCACCACCGGATCGACCGTGCTGGTCGGGCTGGACCTGACGACGGAGGGAATCCTGCTGTGGCGGGCGCTGCTGCAATGGCTGGGCGGCATCGGCATCATCGGCGTCGCCATCGCGGTGCTGCCGGCGCTCAGGGTCGGCGGCATGCAGCTGTTCCGCACGGAATCCTCCGACCGCTCGCAGAAGGTGCTGCCGCGCGCCCAGCAGATCGCCAAGGCCATCGCCGCCGTCTATACCGGGCTGACGGTGATCTGCGGCATCAGCTATTGGCTCGCCGGCATGACGCCGTTCGAGGCGGTGGTGCATGCGCTGACCAGCCTGTCGAGCGGCGGCTTCTCCACCTCCGACAGCTCCATCGGCCATTTCAGGAACCCGGTGCTGCACTGGCTGGTGACGCTGTTCATGCTGGCGGGCAGCCTGCCCTTCGTCCTCTATGTCCGCACCCTGACCGGCCAGCGCGACGCGCTGTGGCGCGACAGCCAGGTGCGCACCTATCTGACCTTCCTGGCGGCGGTGATCCTGCCGCTCAGCGTCTGGCTGACCCTCAAGTACGGCTACAGCTTCGCCGACGCGCTGCGGCTGGTGGCCTTCAACGTGGTCTCGGTCGTCACCACCACCGGCTACGCCTATACCGACTACAGCCTGTGGGGGAATCTGGCGGTCGGCGTCTTCTTCGGCCTGACCTTCATCGGCGGCTGCACCGGATCGACGGCCGGCGGCATCAAGATCTTCCGGTTCGAGGTGATGGTGACGGTGCTGCGCACCCATTTCCTCCACCTGATCTATCCGCGCGGCGTCTTCCCGCGCCAGTACGGCAACCGGCAGCTGGACGACGACGTGCTGGGATCGGTGATCGTCTTCTTCGCACTGTTCTTCACCGCCTACAGCGTCACCACCATCGCGCTGATGGCGCTGGGGCTGGACTTCATCACCAGCGCCAGCGCCGCGGTGACCGCGCTGGCCAATGTCGGCCCCGGCCTGGGCGACGTGATCGGCCCCGCCGGCAACTTCTCGACCCTGCCGGATTCCGCCAAATGGCTGCTGTCGCTGGCGATGCTGCTGGGCCGGCTGGAGCTGTTCACCGTGCTGGTGCTGTTCATGCCCCAATTCTGGCGGGGCTGAAACGGCGACGGGACCGGCTTTCGCGCAGTCCCGTCCGGAAGCTTCTCAACCGCTGCCCCGCATCACTTGTCGGGGTTATGGTTGGCGACGTGGTCCTGCATCTGTTCGGTCTGCACGGCCTTGCTGTCCAGGCCGCGGGCGTCGGTGTGACGGGACTTGTCGCGGTTCGACAGCACCTCGTTGTCACCGATGGAACCGGCGGGCAGGTCGGTGTTGGCGCCGGTGCCGGTGCCCTTGCCCTGTCCGCTCGGGCTCATGTGCTTCTTGTTGGCGTTCGCCATCGCGTATTCTCCGTCGGTTGGCCGTGTCGTTTGGCTGTCCAGGGCCGCCGGGAAAGCGATCCCCGGCGGCCGACGGCTGGAGTTGGGATCGGAAGCGACCGTCAGGCCTGCTTCGGATCACTGCTGCAGGATCACTGCGGGTTGCGCGGCTTGGTGCCGTCCAGGCCGTTCGCCGTGCCATGGGCCGCATCGCCGGACATGCCGCCCGTGCTGTGGTCGCCGTTGCGCTTGCCCAGCGAGACGGTGTCGTCGTCGTACTTGAACTCCGCCATCTGCTTGACCTGATCCTCGGTCACCTGACGGGCGACGACGCGGTCGCCGTCGGTCCGCAGCAGGTTGTAGTCCAGCGCCACCTGCTTCGCGCCGATCCCCAGCACGCCGCCGCGGTTCAGGATCACCTGGGTGGCCTTGCCGCTCTGGGCGTCGAGGATGATGTCGGCGACGTCGCCCAGCTTCTTGCCGTTCTCGCCATAGACGTCCTTGCCCATCATCTGGTCGATGCTGTTGCCCTGCTGGGCGGCGGCACCGCCTGCGGAGGCGACGGCCGGGCGCTGGTCGCGGGCCATGCGCAGATGCTGTTCAAGCGTCGGCAGGGTCTGCTCGGCGAAGCGTTTCAGGTCGGCGTCCTTGCCGTTCTGCGCTTCCTCACGGAACAGCGAGACGGCGGTCTGGTGGGCGTCGACCTGACCCTGCATATAGGCGGAGTCGAACTGGTCGCCCTTCACGCCGCGCAGCTTGTCCAGCTTCTGCTGGTGTTCGGAATCGAGCTTGGTCGGCAGCGTCATCGACTTCTTCTGCGCCATCTCCTTCATGGCGTCGGAGGTCTTGGTGTGGTCGGACACCATGTGGCTGCCGAACTGCTTGACGTCCTTGTCCTTCGCCTGGTCCTGCGCCAACTTGCCCGCCTGGATTTCGAACATGTCGCTCATCGCCGCCTTGTTGGCGAAGGTCATGTCCTGCTGCGCCACCTGCCCCTTCTCGGTCACCTTGGCGGTCGGCGTCGGCGTCTGGGCCAGGGACAGGGTGGGGGCCGCGAACAGAACCAGGGCGGCGGTCGCGAGAAGATGATGGCGTTTCATGGAGGCGGCTCCTGCAAATTCATGGTTTTCCGGTCGCCGACAATCCGACCTTATGGCCGGACCGAAGCGCCCTTCTTCGCCACCTCAACCGTCGAGCGCGGCGGTCGTTCCCTTCCACCCGGCAGACTGGTCGGTCGCCCACCACCCATCCGGACCACCCCGTCCGGTTCGTCCGGGGTGCCGCGCCTGTGCGCCGATTCGGCCAAAGGGGACGCGCCGGGGGTATAGCCGAATGAGCACTCGGCCTAGGCCGCGCGTCCGGGGCAAGAAGGGTGGTCTATTACCCCGGTATGGAGGCCTGCTTGCTTCGTGACGCCCGCCATGTCCTGAACGGCACGCACATCGACTGCGATCTGTGCGTGATCGGTGGCGGTGCCGCCGGCCTGACCATCGCGCGCGAACTGGCGGGCGGCAGCTTGAGCGTCGTCCTGCTGGAAGGCGGCGGGCTGGAGGTCGACGGCATCTCCCAGGCGCTGTATGCCGGCCGCAACGTCGGCCTTCCCTACGAACGGCTGACCACCGCGCGCAGCCGCTATCTGGGCGGCAGCACCAATTGCTGGGGCGGCTTCTCCCGTCCGCTGGAGCCGGGCGATTTCACCGAACGCCCCTGGATGCCGGGCAGCGGCTGGCCGATCCGGCGCGACACGCTGATGCCCTATTACGAGCGCTCCCACGACGTGCTCGGCCTAGGTCCCTTCCAGTACGACAATGATTTCTGGATGGAGCGGGTCGGCGGGCCGAAGACGGCGCTGATCCCGCTGGATAACGACGGCAATGGCGGCGGCGATTTCGAGAACCGCGTCGCCCAGCTCAGCCCGCCGATCCGCATGGGCGAGGCCTATCGCGCAGAGATCGGGCGGGCGGCCAACATCACCGCCTTCCTCAACGCCAACGTCACCGGGCTGGACACCAACCCGACCGCCACCGCGGTGGAACGGGTGCAGGTCCGCACGCTGGCCGGCCCCAGCTTCACCGTCGGCGCCCGGCTGTTCGTGCTGGGCTGCGGCGGGATCGAGAATGCGCGCATCCTGCTGCTGTCCAACAAGGTGCAGGCGGCGGGGCTGGGCAACGGCAACGATCTGGTCGGCCGCTATTTCGCCGACCATCCGCGTTTCAAGACCGCGCCGATCCGTCTGACCCGGCAGGGGCAGCACCGCACGCTCTACGACGTCAGCCTGTGCCTCGCCCGGCGGCGGCTGCGCCGGCCGCATCCGTCGATCGCGCTGGCGCTGTCGCCGACGGCGGAGCTTCAGGAACGGCACGGGCTGCCCAACTCGCGCACTTATCTGGTCGCCTCCTACCATTCCGGGGCGCTGGACGCTTTCAAGGCGATGCGCGACCTGCGGCTCCTGCCGTCGCGCCACAGCTGCCGCCGCTTCGGCGTGTCGGAGGACGAGGCGGCGAGCCTGCTGCGCAATGCCGGCCCGCGCATCCTGCGCAGCCTGCCGCAGCTGGCCCACGCGCTGTTCGACAGCACCATCGACCCCGGATGGCTTCCCCGCCGCTTCACCCTGGAAACCGTGCTGGAGCCGGTGCCCAACCCCGACAGCCGGGTGACGCTGGACCACGCCACCGACCCGTTCGGCTGCAACCTGCCGAAGGTGGACTGGCGTCTGACCGATCAGGACCGCCGGGGCGCGACCGAGACCCAGCGCCTGCTGCGCGAGGACCTGCTGCGGCGCGGCCTGATCGCCGTCGATACGGATGCGGAGCATGAGGCGACCCATGAGGCGACGATGGCCGATGTCGGCTGGTGCTGGCACCATATGGGCACCACCCGCATGCATGAGTCGCCGCGTCACGGCGTGGTCGATCCCGATGGCCGCGTCCATGGGGTGGGCAACCTCTATGTCGCCGGCAGCTCCGTCTTCCCGACCATGGGGGCGGACCACCCGACCATGACCATCGTGGCGCTCGCCCTCAGGATGACCGACCGCGTCCTCGCCCTGCTGCAGGACGAACGGAACAGTCCGCCCGCCCCCGCGGTCGCCGCCTCGCTTTGAGCGGGGCGGCGGCGTCCTATATTCCTCTCCTTCGCGGAGAGGATTTCACCATGGACCTGTTCGACGATGTCCCGGCCCCACCGCCGGCCCCACTTGCTGAAGGCTTGCCGCCTGCCGCCGGGCCGTTGCCGGACATCGTGGCGCCGGGGCTGGACTGCCTGTTCGTCGGCTTCAATCCGGGGCTGCGGTCGGGGGCGCTCGGCCACCATTATGCCGGGCGCGGCAACCAGTTCTGGCGCCTGCTGCATGAGGCCGGCCTGACCCCGCGCCTCTACCGGCCGGAAGAGGACGTGACCCTGCCGGCCATCGGGCTCGGCTCCACCAACCTCGTCGCCCGCGCCACCGCCGGCGCCGCCGAACTGTCGCGGGCGGAGTTGCGCGGCGGGGTGCCGAGGCTGGCGCGGATCGTCGCCTTCGTCCGCCCCCGCGTGCTGGCCTATACAGGCAAGGGCGTCTATCTGGCAGCGTCCGGCCTGCCCGACGCCCCCTGGGGCGTGCAGGAGCGCGGCCTGTTCGACGGCGTCGCCGACGTGGTGGTGCCCTCGCCGAGCGGCCTCGCCCGCCTGCCCTTCGAGGAAAAGCTGCGCTGGTTCCGCGAGGTCCGGGCCGAGATGGCGCGGCGGCGGTCCGACGACCCCGCCCCCGTCACTCCAAATGCGGCTGGCGGGTCACCGCGAAGCTGACCGATCCGTCGGCTTGATGGCGCAGGATCCAGACGGTGTGGAAATCGTCCCCCTCCCATTTCTTCGGCACCTGATCGGCCGGAGCGCCGAGCGCCAGCGCCAGCTCCGGCAGCTTGCCGTGATGCCAGCAGATCAGCACGGTGGCGCCGGTGTAGGGCGCATGGCTCAGCAGCGCCGGCACCTGGGCGACATCGTCGTCGGCAATCGTGTGGCTCAGCGGCAGGGCGCGGATCAGGCTGATCGGCGTCACCGTTTCGATCGGCCGGACGCTGTGCGGCGAGGGTGCCGTCGCGACCACCGCCGAAATGGCAGGCGCCCCCGCCGGTACCAGGGCGGGCAGCGTGCCGGTGATGGCGCAGGCGCGCTGCCATCCCTTTCCAGACAGGTTGGGATCGGAATCGTCATTCGGCTTTTCACCATGACGGATCATCAGAATGGTATTCGGCGCATGCTTGGAATCTATCATTTCAAAACACTCCCTCACGAGGGCAATAATTCGGAGATTAGATTACCATAAGGAGAACTTTATAACGATGTTCTCTCGTGGAGAGCAAGGCATGCCAGCCGTTGGCGGCGGCGGCAAGGCACAAGTGCGGCGGAACGCCGAGCCCGCCGTCACCGCAATTCCTGGCTAGTCGGTAGAGATAACTGTCCGGACGGAGAGTATCGGCCGGAATGCGGAGCCGCGGGGGGCAATCCCCCTGCCCCGGCGAATCTCCGGGAAAGGCGAGGATGCGGAATCGGCCTTGAGCCATGCTGTGCGCCGCATGACCACCATCGACCGCCACAGCATCCCTCACGACCCATTGCCCGCTCCGGAGACCGATATGGTCGCCCGGCGGCTGCGGCGGCGCCATTGGACGGTGCTGGCGCTGGCCGTCCTGCTGCTGGCCGGGGTGCTGGGGGCCGCCTGCCATCTCACGGCGCTGGCGCCCACCATAACGGCGACCGACACGGCAACCGAGGCAGTCGACCCCTGGGGACCGCAACTGCCCCGCCCGACCCTTCCGGTCGTCCAGTCCCAGCGGCTCGCCCGGCTGCTGCGCCTCGAACCGCCGCACAAAAAGGAACCGGCGGAGACTTCCGTCGCCGCCGGTCCAACGCGGGTCGATCCCGCGGTGAGGCTGCTGGTCGACCAGGGCTGGCCCGGCCGCCGGCCGGCGGCGATTCCCGCCACCAACCGAACAGCCAGCATCGCCCCGTCCCCGCAGCTGACCCCGCAATTGACGGCGGCCCAACCGGTCCCCACCCAACTGACGGCGGGAAACCAGTCGGCCTCGCCGTAACTCCCCCGTCTCAGCTGACGATGCCGCCCCGGCTGAAGGGCAGCGTCTGCAGCGGCTGGCCGGTCACCGAGAAGACGGCGTTCGCCACCGCCGGCGCCACGGTCGGGACACCGGGTTCGCCGGCGCCGGTCGGCCGTTCGTGCGAGGGCACGATGTGGACCTCCACCGCCGGCATGTCGGACATCCGCATCGGCAGATAGCCGTCGAAGTTGGACTGGTCCACCTTGCCGTCGGTCATGGTGATCTCGTCGCGCAGCGCATGGCCGATGCCCCAGCCGGCGCCGCCCTCCATCTGCGCCTTGACGATGTCGGGGTTGACGACCTCGCCGCAATCGACGGCGACGACGACGCGATCCACCTTGATCTGCCCCTTGGCGTCGACCGACACGTCGGCGACATGGGCGACATAGGTGTTGAAGCTCTCATGCACGGCGACGCCGCGGCCCTTGCCCTGCGGCAGCGGCTGGCCCCAGCCGGCCTTCTCCGCCGCCAGCTTCAGCACACCGGCCAGACGCGGATGGTCCTTCAGCATCTCCATGCGGAAAGCCACCGGGTCCTTGCCGGCCGCCTTGGCGAGGCGGTCGATCATCACCTCCTTGGCATAAGCCGTGTGGGTGTGCCCGACAGAGCGCCACCACAGCGTCGTCACCGGCGAGGCGACGGTGTGCGCATCGACTGCGAGGTTCGCCACCGGATAGGCCATGTCCGAGGCACCCTCGACCATCGTCGCGTCGACGCCGTTCTTGACCATCACCGCTTCGAACGGCGTGCCGGTCATGAAGCTCTGGCCGACGATGCGCTGCTTCCAGCCCACCAGATCGCCCTTGGCATCGACCGCCGCCGTGACCCTGTGCAGGACCAGCGGGCGGTAACGGCCGCCCTTGATGTCGTCCTCGCGCGTCCAGACCAGATGCACCGGGGCCTTGGGATAGGCCTTGGCGATGGTCACCGCCTCGGCGATGTAGTCGGCGCTGGGGGTGGCGCGCCGGCCGAAGCTGCCGCCGGCCCATTGGGTCTCGATCTTCACCTGCTCCGGCTTGCAGCCCAGGATGTGGGCGGCGACCATCTGCTCGACCGTCTGGAACTGCGACCCGGCCCAGATGGTGCAGCCACCCTCCGGGTTCAGCGCCACCACGGCGTTCAGCGGCTCCATCGGCGCATGGGCAAGGTAGGGGAAGACGAACTCGCCCTCCACCACATGGCCACCCTTGGCCTTGGCGTCGGCGATGGCCTTCTCGGCATCGCCCTTGTTCGCCGCGACCGCACCGGGCTTCTCGGCCGCCTTGCGGTAGTCGGCCAGCATGGCGTCGGTGCCGCGGGTCTCGGCCTTGGCGTCGTCCCAGGTCACCGTCAGCGCCTCGCGGCCCTTGATGGCGGCCCAGGTGTTCCTGGCGATCACCGCGACGCCGACCGGCAGGGTCAGCACCTCGATGACGCCCGGCACCTTGCGGGCGGCGGCATCGTCGACGCTCTTCACCGTGCCGCCGAAGCGCGGGCTGCGGGCCAGCACCGCCGTCACCTGACCGGGGCGGCGGATGTCCATGGCGAAGATGGCGGTGCCGTTGGTCTTGCTGATGTGGTCCAAACGGTGCAGATCCGGATTGCCGATCAGCACATAGTCCTTCGGGTCCTTCAGCTTGACCGTCTGCGGCACCGGCAGCTTCGCCGCCTCCTCCGCCAGCTCGCCGAAGGTGGCGCTGCGGTTGCTCGCGGCATGGCGGACCACGCCCTTCGACACCGTCATCTCGCCTGCCGGTACCTTCCAGCGAGCGGCGGCTGCGGCGACCAGCATGGCGCGGGCGGCGGCGCCGGCCATGCGCAGCTCGTCCCAGCTGTTGGCGACGGCAGTGGAGCCGCCGGTGCCCTGGACGCCGAAGAAGTGGTTGGCGTACAGCTTCTGGTTGGCCGGGGCGAAGGCGCCGCGCACCTGGGACCAGTCGGCGTCAAGCTCCTCCGCCGCGATGGTGGCGAGGCCGGTGACGATGCCCTGGCCCTTGTCCAGATGCTTGGCCAGCACGGTGACCGTGTTGTCGGGCGCCACGATGATGAAGGCATGCGGACGCGGGTCGGCCGGCCCGACGATCTTCGGCGCCGCTTCGGCGGCCAGCGCCGGCATCGGCAGATGCGCGCCGATCACCAGCGCGCCGGCCCCGGCGCCGATCGCCTTCAGGAAGCCGCGGCGCGACGGCGCCGGCAACGGACCGGGAGCGAAACCGGTCTCGGGGAACCCATGTTCAGCCGCGTGACGGATCAGGTGATGCAGCATGGATCAGGCCCTCATCGTCTGGGCGGCATCCTTGATCGCCGCGCGGATGCGGACATAGGTGGCGCAACGGCAGACATTGCCGTCCATCGCCGCGTCGATGTCCTGGTCGGTCGGGTTCTGGTTGTCGGTCAGCAGCGCGATGGCGCTCATGATCTGTCCCGACTGGCAATAGCCGCACTGGACGACGTCCAGCTTCTGCCAGGCCGCCTGGACGGCCTGGGCGGCCTTGCCCTTCACGCCCTCGATGGTGGTGATCCTGCTGTCCGGCGTCAGCATGCTGACAGGGGTCTGGCAGGCACGGGTCGGCGTGCCGTCGACATGGACGGTGCAGGCGCCGCACTGGGCGATGCCGCAGCCGAACTTGGTGCCGGTCATGTTCAGCTCGTCCCGCAGAACCCACAGGAGCGGCATGTCCTCGGGAACGTCGACCTGACGCTCCTCGCCGTTGACGTTGATGCGAACCATGGCTCTTGCCTCTTTCTCCCTGAACGGAACCGCCGGCTTCCGATGGCGACGACAGGTCCGCTGCCCGGCTGTGGGCGATGGCTAGGAATTGACTGTTTTTTGATTGTCGGCTGCTGGGTCAGCTCTGCCTCGACAGAATACACCGTCTAGTGCACAATGAAGTAGATGGCTTTGGTTCATATCGTCATGAAGGCAATTCATAACCCCGCGCTCGATCTCAATCTCATCAAGGTGTTCGACGCGCTGCTGGAGACCCGCAACGTCTCGCGCGCCGCCGACGCGCTGGGCGTCAGCCAGTCGGCGGTCAGCCACGCGCTGGCCCGGCTGCGCACGCTGGTCGGCGACCCGCTGTTCGTGCGCACCGGCAACCGGATGGAGCCGACGCCGCGCGCCCAGCGTCTGGCCGAACCGCTGCGCGACCTGCTGGTCGGCGCCGCCCGCGCCCTGTCGGCGGAGGAGGATTTCGATCCCCAGCGGGAGGAGCGGAACTTCACCATCTCCACCCCCGATTCGATGCAGGCGGTGCTGCTGACCGGCATCCTGCGCGACGCGATCGAAGGAGACCTGCGGGTGTCGGTCTCGCTGCTCAACCTCGATCCCGACGCCATGCTGAACGCGCTGGACGACGGCACGCTGGACCTCGCCATCGGCTATCTGCCGGAGGTGCGGCGCTGGCATGACCGGCAGGTTCTGTACCGGGAAACCCATGTCTGCCTGTTCAACCCAGCCCTGGTCCCGGTCACCCCGCCGATCGGGCTGGAGGATTACACCCGCTATCCGCACCTGATGCCGTCGCTGCGCGGCGGGCTGACCAGCTTCATCGACGACGAACTCGCGGCACTCGGCACGAGCCGGCGCGTCGCCGCCTCCACCACCCAGTTCCTGGCGATCCCGATGATCCTGACCCAGGCGCCGATGCTGACCTCGCTGCCCGCGCGCCTCGCCCGGCTGTGCGCCGACGCGCTGGGGCTCGCCACCAGCCCGCTTCCCTTCGACATCGGCGATTACGAGGTGTCGATGATCTGGCACCGCCGCAACAGCGGCTCCCCATCCCATGGCTGGCTGCGGCAACGGATGGCCGAGGAAGCGGCCAAACTGTAGGGCAAAGGCCCCCCGAACTGGCCCGGCATACACGGAAATGCACGCAAAAAAAGAATTTCTTTTGTGAATTTCCATTGAACGCACAAGGTTATCAACGCTAGATCATCACCCATACAAAAAATTTCTTGCCGCGCGGGTGGCGCCGCCATCCGCGGACGCCTCTTTATACGCCCGATCCGGCGCGGCCGGTCCGCCACGGCTTCGTGCGCCCTCACGGAAAGGAATCGACATGAGTTTCCTGAACCCGGTGCGCCTCGTTTTTTCAGGGACTTTCCAGGCCGACGTCTCGACGGTGAACAACGACGTCCGCCATTACGACAGTGAAAGCTTTGAGTCCTCCTATCAGGAATTCCAGCAGAAGCTGCCGAGCGGCGCCACCGTCGCCAACGGCTGGTGGAACCCGACCGGGTCCGGGGCCTTTCGCCTGATCGACTGCAAGGTGGTGGGTCTGGGCTTCGCCGACGGCAGCTTCGTCAATACGCCGGGTGCCGACGCCGCGCTTGGCATGCTGATCGGCGGTTCGACCGACCGCACCAGCGGCAAGCTGGTCGACCTCGACCCGCAATGGCAGATGGCATCCGCCCCCTGGGGCCTGGACGTGCGGCTGACCGACGGCAAGACGCCCTCCTTCTTCGGCGGCCGATACCAGCCGAACCCCTTCCGCGACCTGTGGTTCAACCGCAACCTCAACGCCCAGTCCGACAGCGCCGCCTCATCGACCTTCCAGTCGGTGCTGGAGAATGTGGAATGGGCCGACGAGGCGATGCTCAGCCCCTTCCTGCGGCAGCTGCGCGACGCCACCACCGGCGACATGCTGTCGATCCGGCTGGCGACCTTCGGCTACAACGGCAACGTCAAGGACCCGCGCTTCACGCTGGGCACCGTGGTCGGCACCATCGGCCCGCAACTGGCGGGCGAGCCGGTTTCCTTCATCCGGGGCCGCCGCTTCATCCCGGCCAACAACATCCCCAACAGCTGGGCCGGCATCACCTACTTCTCCGGCCAGATCGACGAGCCGTCGCAGACCGCCTTCCTCGACCTGTCGAACGCCCTGCAGACCGTCGATTCCAAAGGAACGCAGAATCCCATCGGGGTCCTGACGCTTGGCATCCTGCGCGATGCCTCGATGGCGGAGAACACGCCGGTCACTCCCGACAGCTTCCTGCCCATCGCCCGCATCCCCTATGACGATCCCGACTGGCTGGCCAAGACCGCCGGCGTCTTCGCGGCCAAGCTGACCGACGAGCAGTTCGCCCTGTCGAAGACCAACCCGCTGGCCCTGGTGACGGTGTCGGAGACCAATCCGGGCAGCACCGACCTCGACCTCGGCTATGGCATCGTCGCCATCCGCGAGGCGCAGGACGGTCTCTATGTCTGCGCCGAGCCGGGGGTCCACCGCATCGACGGCGCCGGCCGGGCGGAATCGCTGGTCTATGCCACCCGCTACGGCCAGCCGGTGCCCGGTGCCTCCATCGCCATCACCCAGATGGGCCGCATCCCCGGCCAGGGCGGTGGTTTCGGCGTCGACCAGCCGAGCGCACCGATCCCCGACATGGGGGTTCCCGAGGCGGCGGTCACCTTCACGACGGACAGCGGCCCGGCCACCGGCGGCACCATCACCGCGAACGAGAATGGCGTCGCCCGGATGGAAATCGCCACCCAGTCGCCGGGCAATCCGCGCGGCTACATCGACGGGCAGGTCTATCTGATTGACTACCGCATTCCGGGCCAGAGCAACACGGCGCGCTCGACCTTCGATTACGTCGTTCTGCATGTTCGCGACGATTTCGACGTGCCGGCCGACCCGACCTGGGACGACATCGCGCCGATCATGACCCAGTACGGCAACCTGTACCCGATCATGAGCAAGCATCTGGTCGATCTCAGCAGCGAAGCGTCCTGCATCCGCTACGCCGACATCCTGCAGTTGGCCTTCTCCCTGCCGGAGACCGATCCGAACTACATGCCGGTCACCCGCGACCTGTCGGTCTACAAGCGCGACACCATCCTCGCCTGGCTGGACAAGGTTCTGCGCGGCGAGACGGCGGTGAAGGCCAAGGCGCATCAGGCATTCGCGGCGGCCTCCACCGGCGGCGCTCCCGCCCCCGGCCTGCGCACCGGCCCGTCGGGTGCCGCACCGGCCAAGGCGGCCACCGCGACGCCGGACCAGCCGACGGCGGCGGACGGCAAGACCCGCTTCGCCCAGAACTTCGCCCGCGCCGCCACGCGCCCGCGCTCCTGACGCCCGATTCTCAAGGGAAGGAATCAGCCATGCTGAAGCTTCAGCCGCACTTCGCCCAGGGCATCGACACCGTCCAGGTCCTGCGCAACGCCCTGCAATCCGCGGTGGAGTTCGAGCACGCCACGCTCCCCGCCTATCTGACCGCCCTCTATTCGATCAAGCCCGGCACCAACCGGGAGGCGGCGGCCATCATCGGCTCGGTCTCGGTGCAGGAAATGCTGCACATGACCATCGCCGCCAACATCCTGAACGCGGTCGGCGGCCATCCGGTGATCGACAAGCCGGGCTTCATCCCGGTCTATCCCGGCCCGCTGCCGATGGGCATCCATGAAGGGCTGACCGTCTCGCTGGGCAAGCTGACCCGCGGCCTCGTCTACGACGTCTTCATGACCATCGAGGAGCCGGAGGTGCCGCAGGCCTTTCCGGTGAAACAGCCGGCGCTCGCCATGGTCCAGATGAAGGCGGCGGCGGCGCAGGAGCCGGGCTTCGCCACCATCGGCGAATTCTACGCGGCGATTTCCAAGGCCATCGGCGAGATGGGGGAGGAGATCTTCACCGGCGACCCGTCCTATCAGGTGGTGGACAACACCTGGTTCCCGCCCGACCAGCTGTTCCCGGTCACCGACGTGGCGAGCGCCCAGCGCGCCATCCAGGTGATCGTCGAACAGGGCGAGGGCACGCCCCAATCCCCGCGCGAGGCGGACAACGAGGCGGCGCTGGCCCATTACTACCGTCTGGCGCAGATCGTCTACGCCCGCCGGCTGGTGAAGGATCGCGACGAGCCGCTGGGCTGGTCCTATTCCGGCGCCCCCGTCGGCCTCGACCCGGCCGGGATCTGGAACATCCTCCCCAACGCCAAGACGGTGGATTATCCGGAGGGCAGCCGCGCCCGCACGGTGTCGCAGCAGTTCAACACCACCTACACGGCGCTGCTGACGGCTCTGCACATCACCTTCAACGGCGAGCCGGAACGGCTGCGGTCCTCCATCGGCCTGATGTACGAGCTGAAGCTGACCGCCGACCAGCTGGTGGCGATCCCGCTTCCCGGCACCGACTACACGGCGGCGCCGACCTTCGAGTATTCGCCGGTGAACGTGTGATCTGACGCTGTGAGCGACCTCACACCCCACGGAAAATCCCCTCTCCCCCCCGGGGAGAGGGTTAGGGTGAGGGGGTCGCACCGCGTGGATCTCTTCGGCTTCGCCGAACCCCCTCATCCCGACCTTCTCCCCGCTTTCGGCGGACCTGAGGTCCGCCTGTCGCGTCAGCGCAAACTTCGTTTGCGCGAGAGCAGGGGGGAGAAGGAGTTGGGTCGCTACCCCCTCAATCCGCAGTCACCGAGCGGATTTCGTCCTGGCTGAAGCGCTGCTGTTCCTCCATCACCATCTGGGACAGCTCGCGCTTCAACCGGTTGAATTCCGGGGCGGAGCCGTCGCGCGGGCGGGGCATGTCGACGACGACGTCGCGCTTGATGGTGCCCGGCCGGTAGGTCATCACGATGATACGGTCGGCCAGATAGATGCTCTCCTCGATGGAGTGGGTGACGAACAGGATGGTCTTGCCGACCTCCTCCCAGATGCGCAGCAGTTCGTCCTGAAGCGTCCGGCGGGTCAGGGCGTCGAGCGCGCCGAACGGCTCGTCCATCAGCAGGATCGGGCTGTCGAGCGCCAGCACGCGGGCAATGGCGACGCGCTGGCGCATGCCGCCCGACAGATCCTTCGGGAAACGATTGCGGAAGTCCTGCAGATGCAGCTTCTGCAGCAGCCACTCCACCTTCTCCGCGATCTCCGCCTTGGACATCCCCTTGATCTCCAGGCCGAAGGCGACGTTCTGCGCCACCGTCATCCAGGGGAACAGGGCGTATTCCTGGAACACCATGCCGCGGTCGGGACCGGGTTCGGTGATGGTGCGGCCATCGACGGTGACGGTGCCCTTCGTCGGCGGCTGGAACCCCGCCACCGCGTTCAGCAGCGTGGACTTGCCGCAGCCCGACGGACCCAGCAGGCAGATGAACTCGCCCTTGCGGATGTCGAGGTCGATGTTCTGCAGGGCGACGATCTTCTGCGCACCCACGGCGAAGGTCTTCTCCACCCCGCGCACCTGTATTTGGACGGGGGCCGCGTCGGGAACGGGCGTGGTGTCGGCAACGGTCTTCAGCATGGGCTTCATCTCCATCCCCTCCGCATCAATTCTCGAGCCCGCGGTGCCAGCGCAGCAGGTGGTTGTTCAGGCGGTTCATGCCGATGTCGATGGCAAGGCCGAGCAGGCCGATGGTGAACATCCCGGCGATGATCTTGTCGGACCACATGAACTCGCGCGCCTCCAGGATGCGGAAGCCGAGGCCGGAGTTGACGGCGATCATCTCCGACACGATCACGACGATGAAGGCGGTGCCGATGCCGATCCGGGCGCCGGCCAGGATATAGGGGGTGGCGGCCGGCAGGATGACGCGGACGAACATGGTCAGCCGGCCGGCGCCCAGGTTGCGGGCGGCGCGCAGATAGATGCCGTCGACATGGCGCACCCCGGCGATGGTGTTCATCAGCACCGGGAAGAAGGCGCCGATGGCGATCAGGAACACGGCCGGCGGGTTGCCCAGCCCGAACCACAGGATCGCCAGCGGGATGTAGGCGATGGGCGGGATCGGCCGCAGCACCTGCATCAGCGGATCGAACAGGGCGTAGATGCGCGGGTTGCCGCCCATGGCGAGACCCAGCGGAAGGGCCAGCCCGGCGCCGACGGCGAAGCCCAGAACCACGCGGTACAGGCTGGACCAGGCGTCGAACAGCATCTCGCCCGACAGAGCCCACAGGATCCAGCTGGATTGCGCCGGATCATAGGGCTCGGTCGGCAGCAGATAGGCCCACCAGCGTTCCACCACCGCGACGGGCGACGGCAGGACCACCTGGTTGATCAGGCCGGACGAGGACAGGGCCTGCCACAGCGCGATGGCCAGGACCGGAACCAGGGCGCCGCGCGCGACGGCGGCGGGCGAGAAACGGGGCTTGGCTTGGGACATCGGGCGTCCTCCTTCCGCTGGGTGTGGCTCAGTTGGCCTTCACGGTGCCGGTGCCGGCATCGGCCGCCTTGGCGCCGGCCTTCGCCTTCTCCAGCAGGTCGAGCTTCACCCAGTCGGCCGCCTTCGGCGGGCTGTCCATGCGGCCGACGCCGAACTTCTGCATCATGTCGGTCGTGACCTGCACGTGATGGACCGAGATGTCGTAGCTGTAGGGCGAGTTGCCGATGGCGTCCTTGAAGTCCTGGCTGCTCAGCTGGCCCTTGAACATCTTCTCGCGGACATAGGACTCGGCCAGATCGGGGTTGGCGATGAAGGTCGCCGTCGCCTCGACGAAGCAGTTGACCAGCCGCTGGGCGACGTCCGGCTTCTTCTTGTAGAAGTCCTCGGTGACGACCAGCGAGCGCACCGGCTCGCCCAGTTCGGTGTCGTAGGGCTTGATCACCTCGACGCCGAAGCCCTTGTTGATGGCCTGGCTCGACTGCGGTTCGGACTGCGACATGGCGTCGATGCTGCCGGCGAGCAGGGCCTGATTCATGTCGGCATAGGCCATGTAGACGATCTGCACGTCCTTGCCCGGACGGTCGGACCAGCTCAGCCCATGCTTCGACAGTTCGGCCAGAAGGATCAGCTCCTGCGCGCCGCCGCGCGGGGTGGCGACCTTCTTACCCTTCAGGTCGGCGATGCTCTTGATGCCGGCGTCCGGCTTGGCGACGATGCGCGCCCCGCCCTTGGCGAAGCCGGCCACCGCGTAGATCGGCACGCCCGAGGCCCGGCCGGCGATGGCGGCGTCGACGGCGCTGGCGGCGACGTCTATCTCACCCGCCACGATGGCCGGCAGGATGTCGATGCCCTTGGGGAAGACCCGCTCTTCGATCTTCAGGTCATACTTGCCGGCGATCTCCTTCATGTAGGAAACCGCGCCGTAATGGGCGAATTTCAGGTTGCCGAGTCGGACCAGATCGGCGGCCGAGGCGGCCTGGGTGACGAGCGCGGCGGCGGCGAAGGCGGTGGCGGCAAGCAGGGTCTTCCTGAGCATCTGGTTTCTCCCATGGGGCTTGATCCGCGACCCGTCGCCGCGGTTGCCTTAGAGAAGAGCAAGCGCCATGCCATTGTCAGTTTGCCGCGCAAACAGTTGAAAAGCCTGGATCCGGCCTTTCGATTGATGCTTGGCATCGGCGAAAATCCGCTTGTCTGAGCATTGGCGTCGGCGGATTTCCGCCGATGCCGGGGCTGCGGCAGGTCGCCGCGCCGGCCAAAAGCCGCCCATGCCGCATACGACAAGTCATCGCAGCGCAACGAAAATGCGTGTAGAACATGCTGCATCTGCGAACCAACGCACCGATCAACAGCAACCAGCCAACCAATAGGGACGAAGAACAATGGCCGAGAGCATGGGAATCGAGACCATCGGCGTCATCGGCGCCGGACAGATGGGTAACGGCATCGCCCAGGTCTGCGCCGTCGCCGGCCTGACGGTGGTGATGACCGACATCTCCGAGGAAGCGGTGCAGCGCGGCCTGTCGACCGTCGCCGGCAGCCTCGACCGTCTGGTCAAGAAGGAGAAGATGACCGCCGCCGACCGCGAAGCGGCCCTGGCGCGCATCACCGCCACCACCGACAAGTCGAAGCTGGCTGCCTGCGATCTGGTGATCGAGGCCGCGACCGAGAACGAGGATCTGAAGGTCAAGATCCTGAAGGATCTCTGCGCAACCCTGAAGCCGGAGGCGCTGGTCGCCACCAACACCTCGTCGATCTCCATCACCAAGCTGGCGACGGCCACCGACCGTCCGGACCGCTTCATCGGCTTGCACTTCTTCAACCCGGTGCCGCTGATGGCGCTGCTGGAGATCATCCGCGGCATCCAGACCAGCGACGACACCCACGCCAAGGCGATGGCGTTTGCCAAGCGCGTCGGCAAGTCGCCGATCACCGCGAAGAACAGCCCCGGCTTCGCCGTCAACCGCATCCTCTGCCCGATGATCAACGAGGCGATCTTCGCGCTGCAGGAAGGCATCGCCACCGCCGAGGACATCGACGCCGGCATGAAGGCTGGCTGCAACCACCCGATCGGCCCGTTGGCGCTCGCCGACCTGATCGGTCTGGACACCATGCTGTCGGTTATGGAGGTCTTCTATGAAGGCTTCAACGATCCGAAGTACCGCCCGGCCCCGCTGCTGAAGGAGATGGTCGATGCCGGCTTCCTCGGCCGCAAGACCGGCCGCGGCTTCTACGACTACAGCAAGTGAGTAAAGGCGGGGAGGAGGGTCGAACCGCCTTCCTTCCCGACTCCGCCCAAGGCCGGAACGAGCGGCGGCGGCGCGGATGCGCAGAACCGGCAAAAGCGGTTCGTAAGGAGCAATCACGCCGCCGGGCATCTCCCTAGGATCGGTGCAGTCCAGCGCCATCACGGAGATGCCCCATGCCGGCCCGCCTTCGCGCGGCGGCGGTCGCCCTGTTGCTGTGGATCGGTCCGGCCCATGCGGCCCAATCGCCGAATCCACCGCCGCCGCTGACCAACACCCGCTTCGACGAGGATTACCGCTACCTGCTCTCGCCCGAGGCCCGCTCCGGCGCCTTCTGGGAGCGGTTCAAGGCGATCCCGGTCACGCCGGACGGTTTCGCCTCGCTCTCCACCGGGCTGGAGCTTCGTCTGCGTGGCGAGGCGATCCGCAACAGCAGCTGGGGACAGGATGAGCCGCGCAACGACGCCTATGGGCTGTGGCGCGCCCTGCCCTATGCCGACCTGCGCGTCGGGCAGAGCCTCCGCCTGTTCGGCCAGCTCATCATGGCCGGCACGGCGGGCAAGCTGGACCCGCTCGCCCCACCCGACGCCGACCGCATCGACCTGATGCAGGGTTTTGCCGACCTGAATGCCCCGCTCGGCGATGCCAAGGGCACGCTGCGCGTCGGCCGCCAGATGCTGGCCTATGGTTCGGAACGGCTGATCTCGCTGCGCTACGGCGCCAACGTCCCGCGCGCCTTCGACGCGGTGAAGGGGATCGTCACCGCCGGCCCCTGGCGCATCGACGCCTTCCTCGGCCGCCCGGTCCAACCGACGCAGGACCTGTTCGACGACGGCCGCGATGCCAAACGCTCGGCATGGGCGTTCTACGCCACGCGGCCGCTCGACCTGGGATGGACCGACAGCGCCGGGCTGGATGCCTATTACATCGGCTATCGCAACCGCCGCGCCGGCTTCGACAGCGGAACCGGGCGCGAACTGCGCCACACCATCGGCCTGCGCAGCTTCGGCAAGGCCGCCGGCTGGGATTGGAACTGGGAGGCGATGGGCCAGTTCGGCCGCTTCGGCAGCGGATCCATTCGGGCCTGGTCGCTCGCCACCGACAGCGGCTACCGCTTCGCCGCGCTGCCGCTGCAGCCGCGGCTCAGCCTCAAGGCCAACATCGCCAGCGGCGACGGCAATCCCCGCGACGTCCGGCTG
Source organism: Azospirillum sp. B2RO_4 (assembly GCF_051124815.1). Classification (NCBI taxonomy): domain Bacteria; kingdom Pseudomonadati; phylum Pseudomonadota; class Alphaproteobacteria; order Rhodospirillales; family Azospirillaceae; genus Azospirillum; species Azospirillum sp. B2RO_4. The sequence continues at coordinate 73,522 of NZ_CP118490.1, forward strand.
GAAACCTTCAACCCGCTGTTCCCGCGCGCGAAATATTTCGGCGAGCTGACACCCATCGGTCCCTACAACCTGATGAACCTGCACCCGACGCTGGACCTCGCCCTGTCCGACGCGTTCAGCCTGTCCGCTTCCGCCATCGCCTATTGGCGCGAAAGCCTGGACGACGGGGTCTACGACCTGACCGGCGGCCTGCTGCGCTCCGGCGCCGCGTCACGGGCGCGCTATGTCGGCACGCAGGGCGAACTGGTGCTGTCCTACAGTTCCGGCCGCTCCTTCGAGGGGCTGGTCTCCTATTCGCTGTTCCGCCCCGGTCCCTTCCTGAAGGACAGCGGCCCGGCCAAGACCATCCACTTCGCCGGGATGGAGGCGGTTTTCAAATTTTAAGGGCGGAAGCCCTGCGGCCGGATCGCGGTCTCGCGCGTTCAGACTATCGGGTGTGAAGCCCGAACGGACGAACAGCGGAAAACAGGGCGCGGTGGAGCGGCGAACAAAGGACAGAAGACGAGGCAAGCCGTCCTTGAAGAAGGGGCGGCTGTTGCATGTCCGCTCCGGCCTGTCGGCGGAAAAGACGCTGCTGGTGCGCATCGGCATCGTCGCCGTGCTGATCGCGCTGGTCATCGCGGTGTTCTGGTTCGACCGCGACGGGCTGAAGGACAATCTGGACGACCACATCAGCTTTCCCGACATCCTCTATTTCGCCATGATCACGGTGACCACCGTCGGCTATGGCGACATCGTGCCGGTCAGCCACACCGCCCGCCTGATCGACGCCTTCGCGGTCACGCCGATCCGCATCTTCATCTGGTTCATCTTTCTCGGCACCGCGTACGAACTGGTGGTGCAGAGGATCGTGGAGGAATTCCGATTGAGCCGCATTCAGAAGCAGCTGCAGGGGCACATCGTGCTGTGCGGCTTCGGGCACAGCGGGTTCATCGCCGCGCAGGAGACCGCCTCGAAGGGCCACCCAGCCGACCGCATCGTCGTCATCGACGAGTCGGAGGACCGCATCCAGCTGGCGGCCGATGCCGGATTCGTCGGCCTGCTCGGCGACGCCACCAGCGAGGAAACGCTGACCAACGCCTGCGTCGCCAATGCCAAGGCGGTGATCGTCAGCGCCGGGCGCGACGACACCACCATCCTGGTCATCCTGACCGTGCGCCACCTGTCCGCCGACACCAAGATCGTGGCGAACATCAAGCAGGAGGAGAACATCAAGCTCGCCAACCTCAGCGGCGCCGATCTGGTGGTGTCGCCGCCGAAGATCGGCGGCTACCTGATGGCCGACGCGGTGGAGACGCGCCACGCCACCCCCTTCCTGTGCGACCTGATGTCGACCGGCGGGCAGATGGTGCTCCGCGAGCGCCGCGCGGAACCGGACGAGGTCGGCCTGACGATGGCGGAGGTCAGCGGCGGCATGGTCGTGCAGATCCACAGCCACGGCCGCAACATCCCCTTCACCGAACGCAACCGCTACATCATCCAGCCCCAGGACACGCTGCTGATCATCAGCCCGCCGGACGACGGAAAAGTCCCCTCTCCCCCCTGGGGAGAGGGAGAGAGGTCCACTCAGCTCCGGTAGTGCCGCCCGAAGCGGTTGTTGAGGAAGGCGTCCAGCGGCACCTGTTCCTGCCGGATGAAGCCGGCCTGCGGGATTGACCCCTCGCGCAGCAGGTCCAGCACGGCGCAGATGCCGGCGGCGGTGGTGACCTGGATGGCGCTCCAGGTGCGGCCGGCGATCTGCTTGCTGTAGATCTTGGTGGCGAAGGTCTCCTGCCGCAGTTCGCCCTCCTGCATGCCGGTGGCGGTCGCCAGCACCAGAACCACGTCCTGCAGCGTCAGCGGCACGGCGGTTTCCAGCACGTCCTTCAGCAGGTGGCGCCGCTCGCCCAGCCGCAGGTCGCGGATCAGCAGGCGGACGATGTCGCGGTGGCCGGGATAGCGCACCGTCTTGTAATCGAGGTTCCGCACCTTGCCGGCCAGCGTCTCGCACAGCGAACCCAGCCCGCCCGAGGTGTTGAATGCCTCGTAATCGACGCCGTCCAGCGCGAAGCGCTCGTCGCCCTCCAGCGGCATCACCTCGTGCGGGCGGCCGTCGATGATGGCCTCGCACGGGTTGCAGTATTCGTTGATGAGCCCGTCGGTGCTCCAGGTCAGATTGTACTTCAGGGCGTTGGTCGGATATTGCGGCAGGGCGCCGACGCGGAGATGCAGGTTGTGCAGCTCGTCGAAACGGCGGGCGAGGTCATGGCCGACGATGGAGATGAAGCCCGGCGCCAGACCGCATTGCGGGATCAGCGCGCTGTTGGCGGTCTCGGCCAGCGACTTCACCTTGCGGGTGGCGGCGACATCCTCGGTCAGGTCGAGGTAATGGGCGCCGGCCGCGACGGCGGCGGTGGCGATGGCGGGGGTCAGGGTGAAGGGGCAGGCGCTCAGCACCGCATGCTGGCCAGCCATGGCGGCGCGCAGAGACGCCGGATCCTCGACATCGACGCGCGTCACCCGTAGCCCGGCCTGTTCGGCGCGGTGAAGCAGCGCGTCGTCCCGGTCGCCGATGGTGACGGCGAAATCGTTGGTCTCGGACAGCAGCGTGCCGATCATCGACCCGATCTTGCCGGCACCCAGAACCAGAACCTTCATCGTTGCCATCTCTCCCGCTCCTCTGTTTCAGCCGTCTGTGTTGGCGATTTGGCTCGCACACAAAAGGTGTCGGCGGATGAGGCCGGGTTGAACCGGGCAATGCGCCGGTGACGCCGGAGATTTCCGTCGGAATGACGGAAACACCGTTGAAACGACGGACGCGCTTTATCCCTCGCACGGCATCGGCAGCGGCGCTAAGGTCGCAGCCGGTTTTCACGAAGTCCGGCCCGCACCCATGACCATGCGCCAACTGACCGCCCCGCACGCCGTCCTGCTGGAGGAGCCGCAACAGGGCGTTCCACAGACCAGCGAGATGATCCGCGGCGAGCGTTTCCGCATTCTTGAGGAGCGCGACGGCTGGCTGCGGGCGGAGAACGCCTTCGACGGTCATGTCGGCTGGCTGCCACCCGCCACCGCGCATCGGGAGCCGGTTGCCCCCACCCACCGCGTGCGGGCCCTGCGCGCCGACCTGCACCCGGCGGCGACCCACCGGGCACCGCCGGTGGCGACGCTCAGCTTCGGGTCGCTGGTGACGCTGGACGGCCGGGCGGAGAATGGCTGGCTCGGCACCGACGATGGGTCATGGCTGTTCGCGGGATGGCTGGAGCCGGTGGACGCCGCGCCCGCCACCGACCACATCGCCACCGCCCTGCGCTTTCTGGAGACGCCCTATGTCTGGGGCGGGCGCAGCAGCTTCGGCATCGACTGTTCCGGGCTGGTGCTGACCGCCATGGCGGCGGCGGGCGTCGTCTCCCACCACAGCAGCGGCATGCAGCGCAAGGATGAGCGGCTGGGGCAATGGCTCTCCGACGATGGCCGCGACCTGGAGTATCGGCGCGGCGACATCGTCTTCTTCCCAGGCCATGTCGGGCTGATGGTGGACGGGACGAACCTGCTGCACGCCACCGTCTTCACCATGTCAGTCGTGATCGAACCGCTCACCGAGGTCGCCAAACGCGCGGAGATCAATGGAGTCCGCCGTCCCCACTATTTCATTGACGCCTTGGCGCGGGCGTAGCGCTTCCCCGATCAGCAGCAGGGTCGGCCCCTTGCCGGCGGCCACCCCCTGCTCCGCCATCTCGCCGAGCGTCGTCCAGTAACGCCGCTCGTCGGGCCGGCAGCCATTTTCCACCGCCAGCACCGGTGTTTCGTTCGGCAGCCCGGCCCCGGTCAGCCCCTGGCCGACCGCGCGCGCCTGTTCACGCCCCATATAGATCGCCAGCGTGCCTTGCGGATCGGCCAGCCGCGCCCAGTCGGGCTCGAACCGCTCGCCGTCCCGGCCATGGGCGGTGACGAAGGTGACGGCGCGCGACACCCCGCGCCTGGTCAGCGACAGCCCGGTCGAGGCGGCGCAGCCGAGCGCCGCGGTGATGCCGGGGATGACGCGCACCGGAATGCCGAGGCTGTCGAGATGCTCGATCTCCTCGCCCGCCCGGCCGAACACCATCGGGTCGCCGCCCTTCAGCCGCACCACCCGCTTGCCGCGCTGCGCATGGAACGCGATCAGCGCGTTGATCTCCCCCTGCGGCAGCGAATGCCGGCCGGAGCGCTTGCCGACGCAGATGCGCTCCGCCCCAGGATGGGCGAGGTCGAGGATGCCGTCGCCCACCAGCGCGTCGTAGAGCACGACCTCGGCGGCGGCGAGCGCCTTGACCGCAGCGACGGTGAGCAGGTCGGGGTCGCCGGGGCCGGCACCGACGAGGGTTACTTGCCCGCACTTTTCTTGCCGAGCGGAACGAGATCCCCTCTCCCCCCCGGGGAGAGGGTTAGGGTGAGGGGGACGCGCGGCGACCTTTTCCCAAAAATCCAGTATGTGCATCCCCCTCACCCCGACCCTCTCCCCGGGGGGGAGAGGGAGAAGGAGGCGCGACAACGCCACGAGACTCTCACGCCACTTCGCGCTGATGAGCATGACGAAGCACCTCCTTGAGTTCAGGCACGCAGGAACCACAATTCGTGCCTGCCTTCAACGCCGCACCAATCTCCGCCACGCTGGTCAGCCGCCGGTCGCGGATGGCGCCGGCCAGCCGGTTGATCCCGACGCTGAAACAGGCGCAGACGATCCGCCCCTCATCGGCCTGCACACCCGGCGCCCGCCCGGCGAGCAGCCCGGCCCGCGTGCCGTCGTCCAGCCCGTCCGCTTCCAGCAGCCCGGCGAGCCAGCCGCGCGGCGGCAAACGCTCGTCGGCGGCGACGAACAGGCAGGCCTCCAGCCGGTCGCCATCCATCCAGGCCATGCGCAAGCCGCCGCGCGCGTGGTCGTGGAACTCCACCGCCGCCTCCGACGGGTCGAGTGCGGGCAGCCAATCAGCCACCGCCGGGATGGCTCCGATCCCCGCCATCTCCACCAGATGCCCGCCGGCCACCGCGCGCCGGGCCCAATAGCCGCCATGCCCAGGCTCCACCGGCCGCCGGGTCAGCAGGAAGGCGGTCCAATGCGCCCGCCAGGGCTCCACCGTCGCCGGCATCCGCTTCAGGTCCGGCTGGCCGGAGACCGGGTCCACCGCCTCATCGTCGATCAGCCGGCCGATGACGCAGGCGCCGGTGAAGCGGTCGGTCCAGTGCATCGGCAGGAAGACGGTGCCCGCGCTTTGGGCATCGGTGACGCGCACCCGCGCCAAAGCCTCCCCCGCTGCCGTGGCGATGCGGGCAAAGCCGCCATCGACCAGCCCCCGCGCCGCCGCATCCGTCGGGTGAATGTCCAGCCGAGGCTCCGGCGCATGGGCGGACAGCCGCGCCGACAATCCGGTGCGGGTCATCGTGTGCCACTGGTCGCGCAGCCGACCGGTGTTCAGCAGCAATGCCCCATCCGGCACCGCGCGCGGCAGCGGCTTCGCCGTGACCGCCAGCATCCGGGCGCGCCCGTCCGCGGTGAAGAAATGGCCATCGCCGAACAGCCGCGTCTGCGGCTCGCCGCCTGCGCGCCAGGGCCAGGGGAAGGGCGCCAGCGCGTCGTAACCGGCATCGCCCAGCCCGCTCAGCGCGCCGATGTCGAAAGCGCGCGTCCCGCCATTCTCGAAATCCGACAGCGCGGCATGCTCGCGGAACACCGCGGCGGCGCTCTCATAGGGAAAGCCCTCGGCGAAACCCATCCGCCGCGCGACCTGCGTCATGATCCACCAGTCGGCCCGCGCCTCCCCGGCCTCCGCCTTGAAGGCGCGCTGGCGCGAGATCGTGCGGTCGGAGTTGGTGACGGTGCCGTCCTTCTCGCTCCAGCCCTTGGCCGGCAGGCGGATATGGGCGAAGCGGCCGGTGTCGGTGTCGCGGATGCAGTCGGAAACCACCACCGTCTCGCAGCGCTCCAGCGCCCGGCGCACCCGGCCGGCGTCGGGCATGCTGACGGCCGGGTTGGTCGCCATGATCCACACCGCCTTGACCGTGCCGGCCTCGATGGCGCGGAACAGGTCGACCGCCTTCAGCCCCGGCTTGTCCGCCATGTGCGGCGCGCTCCAGAAGCGGCCGACCCGGTCCACCTCCTCCGCCGTGAAGCCCATATGCGCGGCAAGCTGGTTCGCCAGCCCGCCGACCTCGCGCCCGCCCATGGCGTTCGGCTGCCCGGTGACGGAGAAGGGACCGCAGCCCGGCCGGCCGATGCGCCCGGTCAGGAAATGGGCGTTCAGGATGGTGTTGACGGTGTCGCTGCCCTGGGACGACTGATTGACGCCTTGCGAATAGACCGTCACCACCCGGTCCGTCGCCGCGAACTCCCCATAGAAGGCGGCGACCTCCGCCGCGTCCAGCCCGCAGCGGTGGGCGACGGTCGCGATGTCCGGCGCATCGGCACGGGCGGCGGCCAGCGCCTCCTCCACCCCCTCGGCATGAGCGGCGGTGAAACCGGCATCGCGATGCCCACGGCTGTCGAGATAGGCCAGCAGCCCGTTGAACAGGACCGCGTCGGTGCCGGCCTTCAGCGCCAGATGGCGGTCGGCGGCATCGACGCAATCCGTCCGCCGCGGATCGACCACGACGATGCGCGTGCCCCGTTCCGCCCGCGCCGCCAGCAGCCGCTGGTTCAGCACCGGATGGCACCAGGCGAGGTTCGACCCCACCAGCACCACCAGATCGGCGCACTCGAAATCCTCGTAGCTCCCCGGCACCGCGTCGGCGCCCAAGCCACGTTTGTGCCCGACCACCGACGACGCCATGCACAGGCGCGAGTTGGTGTCGATGTTCGCCGAGCCGATGAAGCCTTTCATCAGCTTGTTGGCGACGTAATAATCCTCGGTCAGCAGCTGGCCGGAGACATAGAAGGCCACCGAATCCGGCCCATGCGTCGCGATGGTGTCGGAAAAGCGCCGGGCCACCGCGTCCAGCGCCTCGTCCCACGACACCCGCCGGTCCGCGATCTCGGGATGGAGCAGCCGCCCCTCCGGCACCAGCGTATCGGCCAGCGCCGATCCCTTGGAGCAGAGCCGCCCCCGGTTGGCCGGGTGATCGGCATCGCCGCGCACGGTCACGGCGCCGCCATCCACTCCGTCCGCCGCCACCCGCGCGATCACCCCGCACCCGACCCCGCAATAGGGACAGGTGGTCTTCACCTCCCGTTCACCGCCCTTGCCCGGCCCGGAAGATGGCTCCGCCCCGTCAAACATGGCCGCAGGCCTTGCGGCAGCCGCCGCGCGACAGCTTGGCCTCGCCGAGCGCGAGGGAGACGCTGCGCCCCTCGACCCGCACCGGGACATGGCCGGTGCGGCCCTCGTCGGGGGCGACCGCCTCGCCGGTCGCCAGTTCGATCACCCAATTGTGCAGCGGGCAGGTGACGCGCCGGCCATGGACGATGCCCTGCGACAGCGGCCCCTGCTTGTGCGGGCAGGCGTCCTCCAGCGCAAAGACCTCATCCTGCGCCGTGCGGAACAGCGCGATGTCGCCATCGGGGGTGCGGACGACGCGCGAGCCCAGCACCGGGATGTCGTCGATGCTGCCGACCTGGGTCCAGACCGTTTCCATGATGATGCTGTCCATGATCCCTTACCCCACTTCGGCGAGCAGATTGAATTCGTGACGGTCGACGCCCTTGGCGGCGCGCTCCGCCCACGGATCGTCCTGCGAGAAGGTCTGCGAGAACAGGAAGCGCGCGTTCAACGCCCGCCGCCGCTCCGGATCATCGACCAGCGCCGCCTTGATGTGGTCGAGGCCGACCCGCTCCACCCACGGCGCGGTGCGCTCCAGATAGCGGGCCTCCTCGCGGTACAGCTGCATGAAGGCGCCGGTGTATTCCAGCACCTCCTCCTCCGTCGCGACGCGGACCAGCAGGTCGCAGGCCCGGACATGCAGGCCGCCGTTGCCGCCGACATGCAGCTCGTATCCGCTGTCGATGCAGACGACGCCCAGATCCTTGATGGTCGCCTCGGCGCAGTTGCGCGGGCAGCCGGACACCGCCAGCTTGACCTTGTGCGGGGTCCAGGTGCCCCAGGTCATCCGCTCCAGCTTCACGCCCAGTCCGGTCGAATCCTGCGTACCGAAGCGGCACCACTCCGACCCGACGCAGGTCTTCACCGTGCGCAGTCCCTTGGCATAGGCATGGCCCGAGACCATCCCGGCGGCGTTCAGGTCGGCCCAGACCGCCGGCAGATCCTCCTTCTTCACCCCGAACAGGTCGATGCGCTGGCCGCCGGTGACCTTCACGGTGGGGATGGCGAATTTGTCCACCACATCCGCGATGGCGCGCAGTTCCGCAGCACTGGTCAGCCCGCCCCACATGCGCGGCACGACCGAATAGGTGCCGTCCTTCTGGATGTTGGCGTGGGCGCGCTCGTTGATGTAGCGCGACTGGTAATCGTCCTTGTACTCGCCCGGCCACGCGCACAGCAGGTAGTAGTTCAGCGCCGGGCGGCAGGAGGCGCAGCCGTCGGGAGTCGTCCATTCCATCGCCTGGAAAACGTCGGCCATGGTCTTCAGCCCATGCTCGACAATAGCGGCACGCACCGCGTCATGGCCATGGTGGGTGCATTTGCACATCGCCTTGACCTTGGGAGCGGCCTTGAAGCCGTCGCCCAGCGTCGCCGCCAGCAGCGCCTCGACCTGACCGGAGCAGCCGCCGCAGGAGGCCGATGCCTTGGTGTGGGACTTCACCTCGTCCAGGCTGGTCAGGCCCTTCTCGGTGATCGCCTTGACGATGGTGCCCTTGCACACGCCGTTGCAGCCGCAGATCTCCGCACTGTCGGGGAGCGCCGCAACGGCGGCATTAGGGTTTCCGGAATTGGCGCTCCCGAACCCCTGGCCGAAGATCATGGTGTCGCGCTCGGCCGAGACGTCTGCGCCATCCTTCAGCAGCGAGAAGTACCAGGCGCCGTCCTTGGTGTCGCCATACATCACCGCGCCCAGCAGCCGGTTGTCCTTCAGCACAAGCCGCTTGTAGACGCCGCGCGCCGCATCGCGGAACACGATGTCCTCCGTCCCCTCGCCGCCCGAGAAATCGCCGGCCGAGAACACGTCTACGCCCGTGACCTTCAGCTTGGTCGAGGTGACGGAGCCGGTGTAGGCCGCACCCTCCCCGCCGGCGAGGTCGTGGGCCAGCACCTTTGCCATCTCGAACAGCGGGGCGACGAGGCCCCAGGTGACGCCGCGATGCTCGACGCATTCGCCGACCGCGTAGATCGACGGGTCGCTGGTGCGCATCTGGTCATCCACCCGGATGCCGCGCCCACAGTCCAGCCCGGCCGCCTTGCCCAGCGCCATGTTGGGGCGGATGCCGACCGCCATGACGACGATGTCGGCCGGCAGCTCGCGCCCATCCTTCAACCGCACCGCGCTGACCCACCCGTCCCCGACGATTTCCGCCGTATCGGCGCCGGTCAGCACCTCGATGCCGCGGCGCTCCAGCTCGCGCTGCAGCAGCATGCCGGCCGACGGGTCGAGCTGGCGTTCCATCAGCGTCGGCATCAGGTGGATGACGGTGACCTCCATCCCCTTCACCCGCAGCCCGTTGGCGGCTTCCAGCCCCAAGAGCCCGCCGCCGATCACCACGGCGCGGCCGCCCTTGGCCGCCGCCGCCAGCATCGCGTCCACATCGGCCAGATCGCGGAAGCCGATGACGCCCGGCAGGGTCGATCCCGGCACCGGGATGATGAAGGGCATCGAGCCGGTGGCGATCAACAGCTTGTCATAGGGAACGACCCGGCCGGACTGCGAAACCACCGTCTTGGCCTCGCGGTCGATGCCCTCCACCGGCTCGCCGGTCAGGAGCGTGATGCCGTTGGCGTCGTACCACTCGCGGCTGTTCAGCACGATCTGGTCGAAGGTCTTCTCCCCCGCCAGCACCGGCGACAGCATGATGCGGTTGTAGTTCGGATGCGGCTCGGCCCCGAAGACGGTGACATCAAAGCGGCCCGGCGCCTTGGCCAGCAGCTCTTCCACCGTCTTCATGCCGGCCATGCCGTTGCCGACAACCACCAGCCGCTCCTTGGCCGGGCCGGCACCGGGCAGTTCAGCCTCGTTCAGTTCAACGACGGGCCCGTTGTTCGATGAGAGATGCATGTCCATGGCGCGTCTGCCTCGTCAATCGTGTCCGGCCTGCCGCAAAGTCAGGCACGGGGCCAAAAAGAAAGGCGTCCGAACGGGTCGTCTCCCGGTCCCGCGAGTGGCTCGCGAAGGCGGGTGCAGACCTGTTCGGACGCCGTTGTCCGGGCGGTTCGTCGTCGAACCAGAGCCAAATCCGCGCGTCGTCGCGTGGGATTCGGCGGTGTCGCGGGCACTGGCGACGTTGCCGGCGCCCGCTGTTGTCTCGCCAATCCCTTCGCAATCCGCGTGCCAATCGCCGCGCCGGCAGCTCCGCACGGGAAAACTCCAGGGAATCCGTGGGGTCCCGTCCGGATCCGCACCCAAGACCTAGGTGCCTGTTTTTGGATCATCCCTAAGTATTGCACAAAGGATGACCACACCGGCTTGTGTGCGCCGCAAAAACCGGCAGGCGGAGTGTGGCCCGGGTTGGGTGCCTCATACCTTCCGCTGGGTCATAGCCAGCAAAATCAACCTCTGTGGCCCGATTTCCGGCAAAACCCATCCTTTGGCATGAGGATTGCGAAGAGGGAGGCCAGAGACGCGCCAACGACGGTGCGTGCATCCCAAGCGTCCAATGATGGGCCAGCCCCCGGCAGTGTTGCCGACCCCGGTATCGACAGGCTTTTCCGCTCGATCCCGCTGGACGCTTTCGACGGCCAAGGTGCGCACAAGCGATCTGCCCGAAAAACAGCCAGTCCGGGACCTGCCCAGAAAATCGCCAAAGCTCGAAACCGGTGTCGCCCCACCCGGCCGCTGGCCCGGATTTCAGAGATGGAGCAACCGACGTGGCCCAAACCTCCCGCACCTTCCGCCAGCTTCTCGCATCCGCCGCTGCGGTCGTCGCCCTGACCGCAGGCGTCTCTGCCCATGCCGCTCCGCTCGACGTGGAGAAGGACCAGCTGAAGCTCGGCTTCATCAAGCTGACCGACATGGCGCCGCTCGCCGTCGCCGTGGAAAAGGGCTTCTTCGAGGATGAAGGGCTGTCCGTCACGCTGGAGCCGCAGGCGAATTGGAAGGTCCTGCTCGACCGCGTGATCTCCGGCGAGCTGGACGGCGCCCATATGCTGGCCGGCCAGCCGCTGGGCGCGACCATCGGCTTCGGCACCAAGGCGCACATCGTCACCGCCTTCTCGATGGACCTGAACGGCAACGGCATCACGCTGTCGAACGAGGTCTGGCAGAAGATGAAGGCCAATGTGCCCAACGGCGCCGACGGCAAGCCGGTCCACCCGATCAAGGCCGACGCGCTGAAACCGGTGATCGCCCAGTACAAGGCGGAGGGCAAGCCCTTCAACATGGGCATGGTCTTCCCGGTCTCGACCCACAATTACGAACTGCGCTACTGGTTGGCGTCGGGCGGGATCAACCCCGGCTATTACAGCCCGACCGACGTGTCGGGCCAGATCGGCGCCGACGCGCTGCTCTCCGTCACCCCGCCGCCGCAGATGCCGGCGACGCTGGAGGCCGGCACCATCTACGGCTACAGCGTCGGCGAGCCGTGGAACCAGCAGGCGGTGGTCAAGGGCATCGGCGTGCCGGTCATCACCGACACCGAAATCTGGAAGAACAACCCCGAGAAGGTCTTCGGCATCACCGACGACTGGGCCAAGAAGAACCCCAAGACCCATCTGGCCGTCGTCAAGGCGCTGATCCGCGCCGCCCAGTGGCTGGACGAGAACAACAACGCCAACCGCGCCGAAGCGGTGAAGATCCTGGCCAAGTCCGAATATGTCGGCGCCGACGCCAAGGTGATCGCCAACTCGATGACCGGCACCTTCGAGTATGAGAAGGGCGACAAGCGCGACGTTCCCGACTTCAACGTCTTCTTCCGCTACAACGCGACCTACCCCTTCTATTCCGACGCCGTCTGGTACCTGACCCAGATGCGCCGCTGGGGCCAGATCGCCGAGGCCAAGCCCGACAGCTGGTACGACCAGACCGCGCGCAGCGTCTACAAGCCGGACATCTACCTGCAGGCCGCCAAGCTGCTGGTCGAGGAAGGCAAGGCGAAAGAGGCCGATTTCCCGTGGAAGAGCGACGGCTACAAGCCGGTCGACACCGGCTTCATCGACGGCATCCCGTATGACGGCCACAAGCCGAACGACTACCTCGCCAAGCAGCCCATCGGCCTGAAGGGCGACCAGAAGGTCGAAGGCGGTCAGGTTGTGGGGGGCTGAGCGCCCTCACGTCGCCCCCACCACCGACAGCCAGGAGTCCCCCGCCATGACCAGCCTGACCGACACCTCCGCCGACCTCGCCCGCGCCCAGCGCAAGGCGCGCCGCGCCCACACCCTCAACCGCGTCGCCTCCGTCCTGACCACCGTCGGGCTGGGCTGGCTGGCGCCGCTGCTGCGGCTCGCCGCCGGCGAGAATCCGCGTCAGCAGGGCATCGAGCTGTGGCGCCAGATGGGCGTGCCGCTGACCGCCATCCTGCTGTTCCTCGCCGCCTGGGGCTGGGCCGCCCCGCAGGTCCACACCAGCCTCGGCGCCATCCCCGGCCCGGCCCAGGTGTGGGAGCAGGCAACCAACCTCTACGCCGACCACAAGGCCGAGCGCGCCAAGGAAGCCGCCTTTTACGAACGCCAGGAAAAGCGCAATGCCGAAAAGCTGGCGAAGAACCCGGCGGCGGAGGTGAAGACCCTGCCCTATGCCGGCAAGCCGACCTACCTCGACCAGATCGTCACCAGCCTGAAGACGGTCTTCACCGGCTTCCTGCTCGGCGCCCTGATTGCGGTGCCGCTGGGCGTGGCGAGCGGCCTGTCGCCGACCGTCAACGCCGCGATCAACCCGCTGATCCAGATCTTCAAGCCGGTGTCGCCGCTGGCCTGGCTGCCGCTGGTCACCATGGTGGTCAGCGCCACCGTGGCGAGCGACAACCCGCTGTTCGAGAAGTCCTTCCTGACCTCCGCCATCACCGTCACGCTGTGCTCGCTGTGGCCGACCCTGATCAACACGGCGGTCGGCGTGTCTTCCATCGACCGCGACCTGATGAATGTCGGCAAGGTGCTTCAGCTCTCCGGCTTCACCATGGTGCGCCGCCTCGTGCTGCCGTCGGCCCTGCCCTTCATCTTCACCGGGCTGCGGCTGTCGCTGGGCGTGGGCTGGATGGTGCTGATCGCCGCGGAGATGCTGGCCCAGAACCCCGGCCTCGGCAAGTTCGTCTGGGACGAGTTCCAGAACGGTTCGTCCAGCTCGCTCGCCAAGATCATGGTCGCCGTCTTCACCATCGGCCTGATCGGCTTCCTGCTCGACCGCGTGATGCTGGCGCTGCAGTCCGCCGTCAGCCACAGCCCCGCCCGCTAAAGCGAAGGAGAAGACGGCCATGGCGATCCTGGACCTGAAGGGCGTGTCGAAGTCCTACGGCGGCAACACCGTGCTCCACAACATCGACCTGTCGATCGAAGAGGGCGAGTTCGTCGCCATCGTCGGTTTCTCCGGCTCCGGCAAGTCGACGCTGATCAACCTGATCGCCGGTCTGGCGATGCCGGACGCCGGCGAGGTGCTCTATCGCGGCAAGCCGGTGACCGGACCCGGCCCGGAGCGCGGTCTGGTCTTCCAGTCCTATTCGCTGATGCCCTGGCTCAGCGTGAAGGAGAATGTCGCGCTGGCGGTGGACGCCGTCCACAAGGCCAAGCCGTCGGCCGAGCGCGGCGTGCTGACCCGCCGGGCGGTGGAGACGGTCGGCCTCGGCCACGCCACCGACCGCCGGCCCAAGGAGCTGTCGGGCGGCATGCGCCAGCGCGTCGGCTTCGCCCGCGCGCTCGCCATGAGCCCGGAGATGCTGCTGCTGGACGAGCCGCTTTCCGCGCTCGACGCCCTGACCCGCGCCAAGCTGCAGGACGAGATCGAGGCGATCTGGCGCAAGGACCGCAAGACCGTCATCCTCATCACCAACGATGTGGACGAGGCGATCCTGCTGGCCGACCGCATTATCCCGCTTACGCCCGGCCCCAACGCCACGCTCGGCCCCGCCTTCACCGTCGATCTGCCGCGCCCGCGCGACCGCACCGCCGTCAACCATGACGAGGATTTCAAGCGGCTGCGCGCCGAGGTCACCGCCTACCTGATGGAGGTCGGCGTCGCCCGCGGCACCGGCGGGGATGACAGCCTGACCCTGCCCGACCTGAAGCCGATCACCGCCGCCCCGCCCCCCGCCGCCTATATCGAGGCGATGGGCGGGCGCGGGATGGAGGACCGCTATCTGGAATTCACCCGCCTGACCAAGACCTTCGCCACGCCCAAGGGTCCGCTGACCGTGGTGGACGGCTTCGACCTGAAGATGCGCAAGGGCGAGTTCGTCTCGCTGATCGGCCATTCCGGCTGCGGCAAGTCCACCGTGCTGTCGATGGTGGCGGGGCTGGCCGACGTGACCAGCGGCGGCATCGTGCTGGACGGCAAGGAGGTCGACGGCGCCGGCCCCGACCGCGCCGTGGTGTTCCAGGCCCCCAGCCTGTTCCCCTGGCTGACCGCCTACGAGAACGTCATGCTCGGCGTCGACCGCGTCTTCCCGCATGCCAACAAGGGCGAGCGCGCCGACATCGCCCGCTATTACCTCGCCCGCGTCGGGCTTGGCGACAGCATGGACCGCAAGGCGTCGGAGTTGTCCAACGGTATGAAGCAGCGCGTCGGCATCGCCCGCGCCTTCGCCCTGTCGCCCAAGCTGCTGCTGCTGGACGAGCCCTTCGGCATGCTCGACAGCCTGACCCGCTGGGAGTTGCAGGAGGTGCTGATGGAGGTTTGGGCGCGCACCAAGGTGACGGCGGTCTGCGTCACCCACGATGTCGACGAGGCACTGCTGCTGGCCGACCGGGTGGTGATGATGACCAATGGCCCCAACGCCAAGATCGGCCACATCCTGAACGTCGACATCCCCCACCCGCGCACCCGTCAGGCCCTGCTGGAGCACCCGCGCTATTACGACTACCGGGAAGAGCTGCTGAACTTCCTCGAAGGCGGCCATGCCGGGGCGCCGAAAAAGGCGGCGTGACCGGCGTCCCACTCCCCGAAAAGCCCACCGAAGACCCATCGACAAGCTGGCCCCGCGGGACCAGCTTGTTGTCTTTCGGCATGACGGACGAGGGAGATCAAGATGAAGCGCGTGACCCTGCCGGACGGCACCGAGGTCCCGGCTCTCGGCCAGGGCACCTGGATGATGGCGGAGGGGCGCGGCGACCGCGCCGCCGAGATCGCCGCGCTGCGGGCCGGCATCGACCGCGGCATGACCCTGATCGACACCGCCGAGATGTATGGCGACGGCGCCTCGGAGGAACTTGTCGGTGAGGCCATCGCCGGCCGCCGCGACGGCCTGTTCATCGTCACCAAGGTCCTGCCCAGCAACGCGTCGCGCATCGGCACGGTCAAGGCCTGCGAGCGCAGCCTGAAGCGGCTGGGGATCGACCGCATAGACCTCTACCTGCTGCACTGGCGCGGCGGCGTGCCGCTGGAGGAGACGGTCGAGGCGTTCCAATCGCTGATCCAGGCCGGCAAGATCGCCCGCTGGGGCGTGTCCAACTTCGACGTGGACGATCTGGAGGAACTGGCGGACATCACCGACCTGCACGGCTGCGCCGTCAATCAGGTGCTCTACAACCCCGAACATCGCGGCATCGAGTACGACCTTCTGCCCTTCCAGCACACCGCGCGCATGCCGGTGATGGCCTATTCCCCCATCGGCCAGGGCGGCCGCCTGCTGCGCTCCCCGGCATTGCTGTCGGTTGCCAAACGCCACGACGCCACCCCGGCGCAGGTGGCGATTGCCTGGGCGTTGCGGCAACAGGGCGTCATCGCGATTCCCAAGGCGGGAACCACCGCCCACGCGCTTCAGAACGCCGAGGCGGTGAAGCTGACCCTGACCGGCGAGGACATCGCGGAGATCGACCGGGCCTTCCCGCCGCCCAAGCGCAAGCAGCCGCTGGCGATGATTTGAGAATCTTAAGATCGAGGGGTTCCAAAATGGCGAAGGCCGCCAATGATCTTGCCCCACCAAACCGGAGCAAGATCATACCCCCGATGCGCCCGTTGGCGCTCTGATCCTCGCCGTGAAATCCTTCACCAGCCGCGACATGCTCCGTACGGGGCGGTGTTCCTGGGAGGATCTGAAGATGCTGAGGTCCGTGATTGCTGCTGCCACCATGGCTTTGGCGCTCGCTGCCAGTTTGGGAGCGGCGACCGCGGCGACCGCGCAGCAGGAGAGGATGAAGACCTGCAATGCCGATGCGGCGGCCAAGAGCCTGAAAGGTGACGAGCGCAAGGCGTTCATGAGCACCTGCCTCTCTGATAAGGCGGCCGCCCAACCCACCAAGCCGGTGACGGCTCAACAGGAAAAGATGAAGAAGTGCAATGCCGAAGCGGCCGGTAAAACCGGCGAGGACCGGAAGGCATTCATGAGCAGTTGCCTGAAGGGCTGACCGTCCAGGCAGGGACCGGCAGTTCGTGGCGATCCTCGCAGCCATTCCCAGCGACGGGCTCGAGGCGGTGGAAGCCGATTGACCGAAGCGGAGCAAGAATGCAGCGCGCCGGAACGAAGCCAAGCTGGACGTGAAAATGGTCAAGGCCCCAAGGGGTTACCTTGAGGCCTTGGAAATGGTGGTCCCGACTGGGATTGAACCAGTGACCCCTACGATGTCAACGTAGTGCTCTCCCGCTGAGCTACGAGACCACGGGAACCCAAAACTGTCGCTCCAGTAATGGAGCGGGCGAAGGGATTCGAACCCTCGACCCCAACCTTGGCAAGGTTGTGCTCTACCCCTGAGCTACGCCCGCAAAGTGGCGCGAGTGACGGGACTTGAACCCGCGGCCTCCGGCGTGACAGGCCGGCGCTCTAACCAACTGAGCTACACCCGCGCTGAGGAGCGGCGCCTTATACAAGGCATCACCCCGACAGACAAGACCTAAACTCTACCCAATCCTTCAGAAGTGGTGGAGCCAAGGAGGATCGAACTCCTGACCTCTACAATGCCATTGTAGCGCTCTCCCAGCTGAGCTATGGCCCCACTATACTTCTGCTACCCTACACCAACACTTTGGGTGTTGGTGCGCTTGGAGGGAGTCGAACCCCCACGGCCTTTCAGCCACTAGGACCTGAACCTAGCGCGTCTACCAGTTCCGCCACAAGCGCTTTCCCCGCACCGCGTTGGGCGCCGCGGGGAGCGCTTATGTAGCGGGATGGATCGCGGCCCGCAAGCGGAGAATTCACTCTCCGCGAAAATTTTTCCCGAGCCCGTTCCGGCGGGCCAGAAGGGCCAATCCGACCCCCACCGCCGCGCCCGCCGCGACCCCGGCGCCGATGCGCCACGCCGTCCGGTTCACGTCGCCGAACACCGTCGCGCCGCGCAGGATCGTCTCCGCCATCGGCTCCGGCCGGTCGGGATCGAGCAGGCGCTCGTCCACCAGCCGGCACTCGGTCTCGTTCAGCGGTTCCGGCTCCAGCGGGCGGAGCGAGCGGCCGGTGGGGCGCATCAGCCGGTCGGCCGTGGCGGTCAGCGATCCGGTCTCCTTCTCCGTCCGCTCCACCTCGGCCACGGTGACGCCCAGATGCTCGGCCATCAGGCGGGTGCGGACGGAACGGATGGCGCGGCAGATTTCCGGATGATCGCCAGGGGGACACTCGATGGCGAGGTCGCATTCGGTGTCCAGCCCCTGGGACCGGTTGTTGATGTTGGACGACCCCACCCGCAGCAACCGGTCGTCGACCACCAGCACCTTCGCATGGACATAGATGCCCTTCCCGCCCTCGGTCACCGGCGAGAGGATACGGAAACGCCCGTGCGGATCCTGCTCGCGCAGGCGCTGGACCAGCAACGAGCGGGCGCTGCCCATCGCCTCCTCCTCCACCCAGCCGGGGGTGCGTTCGGGGTTCACCACCACCACCTCCGGCCCGTCCGGTTCCGTCAGGCGGGCGGCGATGGCGGCGACGATCCGCTGCGAGGCGAAATACTGGCTTTCCAGATAGATGAAATCGCGCGCGGAAGCGACGGCGGCCAGATAGAGCGCCTCGATCTCGCGGGCGCCGCCCCGGGGCTGGTCCGTCATCGGGTCGGTGCGGGCGATGGCGACGGGGATGTCGCGGAAGTCGGGCGTCAGGTCCTCGGGCCAAAACGCCTCGGTCGGCGGCGGCGGGGCCAGTTCCTCGCCGGTCGCGCGGCGCCAGCGCTCCCGCGCCAGGTCGCCCAGCGCCCGCGCCGCCTGGCCGTCGACCGCCGTCGTCACGTCATGGAAGGGGCCGTATGGCTCGCCGCTCGGCCGCACCCGGCGGGGGTCGCCATCGCGATGGTCGGGCGTGTCCCAGCGGTCGGTGGTCATGTCGATGCCGCCGCAGAAGGCCAGGGCATCGTCGATGATGGCGATCTTCTGATGGTGGCAGGCGCCCGGCGGATGGGCGGAATCCAGGCGGAAGCGCAGGCGCCGGCTGCTCATCCAGTCCAGCAGGACCAGCGGCGTCCGGCCGCGGAACGGCATCTTCAGGACCGCCAGATCCCATTTCAGCACATTGATCGTCAGCTCCGGCCGCACCCGGACGATCCAGCTCAGGAAATCGCCCAGCTCGTTCGGCACGCCCGGCATCGGATCGTCGGGCTCCAGCTTGATCCGGGTGTCGAAGTCCCAGCCGATCAGCATCACCGTATGCTGGGCATGGAGGATGGCGGCCTTGATCCGGGCGAAATAGGCGGCGGCGTCGATGATGACGGCCACCCGATCCGCCTTCTCGATCCGCCAGCAGGTCCGGCCGGGCACCAGAACCGGGCCGGCCGGAGTCTGGCCAGCCTGATATGCGGGGTCTGGACGGGCGGCGTCCGGCATCGCAGCCATGTCGAGCTTTCCTTCCGGCGTTGTGGAGCGGCATCGCGGGACCGGCAGCGGAACCGCTGCCATGCCCTTCGATGAACCCCATAAGCCGCCGGACGGTTCCCCGGTTCGGTTCAGACCGTCCCGAATCGCAGCTGCATCCGATGCCCATAGGTTTCGCCGGGATCGAGCCGCGCCGACGGGAAATGGCCGATGTTCGGGCTGTCGGGAAAGCGCTGGCTCTCCAGCGCCAGCCCGGCGAAGCGGCAATAGCGTTGCCCGCCCTTGCCCACGATCTTCTCACTGAGATAGCCGCCGGTATAGACCTGCAACCCCGGCTGGTCGGTCGCCAGCTCCATCCGCCGTCCGCTGCCCGGATGCTCCAGCACCGCCACCGGCCGCAGTTCCCCCGCCGAACCGTCCAGGCACCAGTTATGGTCGAAGCCGAAGCCGCCGACAGCATCCAGCGCCTCGTCCAGTTCCACCCCGCCGCGCAGGTCGAAGGGTGTGCCGTCCACCGGCCGCACCTCTCCCGTCGGGATCAGGTCGGCGCCGACCGGCGTGGTGAAGCCGCCGCGCACCGTCAGCCGATGGTCGCGCAGGTCGCCGGAGGCGTGGCCCCCGAGGTTCCAGTAGCTGTGATGGACGATGTTGACGATGGTCGGCCGGTCGCAGACGGCAGTCATGCGGATGTCCAGCACCCCATCGTCCGTCAGTTGGTAACGGGTGCTCGCCGTCAGCGTCCCCGGATAGCCCTGGTCGCCATCCGGAGAGACCAGCGTGAAGGTGACGGCGTTACCGTCCTGGTCCACCGTCGCATCCCAGATCCGCCGGTCGAACCCCTCCGGACCTCCATGCAGCTGGTTCGGCGGCTCGTTGACGGCCAGCGCGTGGCTCACCCCGTCCAGCGTGAAGGCCGCCCCGCCGATGCGATTGCCGTAGCGACCACAGGTGGCGCCGAAATAGGCGTCGCTCGCCAGATAGTCGGCCAACCGGTCGAAGCCCAGAACCACGTCGGCACTGCTCCCGTCGCGGCCGGGCACCATCATCCGCACCAGCCGGGCGCCATGGGCGATCACCGTCGCCTCCAGCCCGCCGGCCGACAGGGTGAAGCCCTCCACCGGACGGCCCTCGACGGTATCGAACAGGAAATTCTCGATGGCCATCACGCCTCCGCCGGTTCGCCGCCGCGGCCGGCCCAGACCGTCAGCAGACCCTTCTGCAACAGGATGAAGACGAACAGCAGCACGCCGATGGCGATCTTGGTCCACCAGCTGCTGAGCGTGCCGTCGAAGGTGATGTAGGTCTGGATCAGCCCCTGGATCAGCACGCCGACGAAGGTGCCGACGACATAGCCATAGCCGCCGGTCAGCTGCGTGCCGCCGATCACCACCGCGGTGATGGTGTCCAGTTCCACACCCGTCGCCGCCAGCGAATAGCCGGCGCCGGTGTAGAGCGAGAAGACGATCCCCGCCAACCCGGCCAGCAGCCCCGACAGCGCATAGACCGCCACCGTGGTCCGCCCGACCGGCACGCCCATCAGCTCCGCCGACTGCCGGTTGCCGCCCAGCGCGTAGAGATTGGCGCCGAAGCGGGTCCAGTGCGCCAGCACCACCGCGCCGACCACCACCCCCAGCATCAGCATCGCCGGCAGGGTGAGCTTGCCCCCTGTCCCGAAGCGTAGCGCGATGTCGTTCAGCTCGCCATAGAGCGGATGGTTGATCGGCACCGAATCGGTGGTCAGGACGAAGCCCAAGCCACGGGCGATGAACATGCCGGCCAGCGTGACGATGAAGGGCGGCATCCGGAAGACATGGATCACCCCGCCCATCGCCGCACCAAAGCCGCCGGCGGCGATCAGCGCGACGGCAAAGGCGGCCAGCGGGTGCCAGCCGCCATGCTCGATCAGCACCGCCAGCAGCACGGTGGTGAAGCCGATCACCGCCCCCACCGACAGGTCGATCCCGCCGGACAGGATGACGAAGGTCATGCCGACCGCGGTGATCCCCAGAAAAGCGTTGTCGGTCAGAAGGTTGCCCACCACCCGCCAGGAGGCGAAGTTGGGGAACTGCGCCGCGCACAGCAGGAATCCGACCACCAGCACCGCGGTGGTGACGATCAGGGGAAGGAACCGCTGGAGTGCACTGGTCATGGCTTTGCCCCTCCGCTGGTCGGCGCCACCGGCGGCTTGACCGCGCCCATCGGCCGGGCGCCCTTGGGACGCGGCAGGAACAGGGTCAGCGTCGGCGATTGCAGCAGCAGAACGATCATCAGGACGCCCGCCTTGACGATCAGGTTGAATTCCGGCTTGAAGCCGCTCAGCAGGATGCCGGTGTTCATCGCCTGGATGATCAGCGCCCCCACCACCGACAGCACCAGCCCGAACCGCCCACCCAGCAGCGAGGTGCCGCCGACCACCACCGCCAGGATGGCGTCCAGCTCCAGCCACAGCCCGGCATTGTTGGCGTCGGCGCCGCGGATGTCGGCGGTGACGATCAGCCCGGCCACGGCGGCGCACAGCCCGCACCAGACATAGACGGCGACCAATATCACCGGCGTGTTGACGCCGGCCCCGGCGCTGGACAGCCGGTTGACGCCGACCGCCTCGATCATCAGCCCCAACGCGGTGGCCCGCACCAGCAGCGCCGTGACCGCCAGCAGCGCGATGGTGATGACCACCGGCATCGGCACGGTCAGGAAGGATCCGCTACCGATGAAGGCCAGCGCCGGGCTGGTGAAGGTGACGATCTGTCCCTCCGTCACCAGCTGGGCGATGCCGCGCCCGGCGACCATCAGGATCAGGGTGGCGATGATCGGCTGGATGCGCAGCACCGCCACCAGCAGCCCGTTCCACAGCCCACACAGCAGCCCGGCCGCCAGCGACGCCGCCAGCACCGCCGGCAGTCCCCATCCCGCATCGGTCATGGTGGCGGCGACTGCGCCGGAAATCGCCATGACGGCACCGACCGACAGGTCGACGCCACGGGTGGCGATGACCATGGTCATGCCGATGGCGAGCAGCGCGACCGGGGCGCCGCGGTTCAGCACGTCGATCAGGCTGCCGAACAGCCGGCCATCCTGCAGGCGGATTGCGAAGAAATCCGGGAACAACAGCCAGTTGGCCAGCAGAACGGCGATCAGCGCGCCATATTGCGGCAGGTTGCGCGACGGGCCGGGAGCGGACAGCGTCATTGCCGCACCTCTATACTCGGCGTCTCAGACGTGATGCCACTTGGCGTCTCCGACGCGATGGCGGCGACGATGCGCTCCACGCTGACCTCCCCTCCCCTCAGTTCCGCGACGTGGCGGCGGTCGCGCAGCACGACGACGCGGCGGCTGTAGGCGACGATCTCCTCAAGCTCCGACGAGACGACCAGCAGCGCCATCCCGTCGGCGCACAGCCGCTCGATCAGGCGGATGATCTCGGCATGCGCGCCGACATCGATGCCGCGCGTCGGCTCGTCGAGGATCAGCAGGCGCGGTTCGGTCGCCAGCCAGCGCGCCAGCAGCGCCTTCTGCTGGTTGCCGCCCGACAGCAGCTGGATCGGCCGTTCGGCGTCGGGCGTGCGGATGTCGAGCAGGCGGATGAAGCGGTCGGCGATCTCCTCCTGCCGGCGGCGCGGGATCGGCTTCAGCCAGCCCTGCCGCGCCTGGAGCGCCAGGATGATGTTCTCCCGCACCGACAACTCGCCGACGATGCCCTCCTTCTTGCGGTCCTCCGGACAGAAGCCGAAGCCGAGCCGCACGGCGTCGCGCGGCCCCCTCAGCCGGACCTTGCGGCCGTCCACCGTCGCCTCGCCCCGGTCGGCGCGGTCCATGCCGAAGACCAGCCGCACCGTTTCCGTCCGTCCCGATCCAAGCAGGCCCGCCAGCGCCACCACCTCGCCGGGGCGGATGTCGAGATCGAAGGGCTCGACGCTGCGCGCCTTGCCGAATCCCTTGAAACTCGCCAGCGGCGGACGGCTGTCCACCTCCTCCGGGCCGAGGTCGATGCGGTGGGCCGCCGCCTCCAGCTCCCGCCCCAGCATCATGGCGACCAGATCGAGGCGCGGCAGGTCCGCCGTCCGCCGCTCCCCCACCAGCCGGCCGTTGCGCAGCACGGTGATGCGGTCGCAGACCTCATAGACCTGGTCGAGGAAATGGGTGACGAAGACGATGCCGATCCCGCGCGACCGCAGGGTGCGCATCACCTTGAACAGCACCGCCACCTCCTGCGCGTCCAGGCTGGCGGTCGGCTCGTCGAGGATCAGCACCTTGGCCGACATGTCGACCGCGCGGGCGATGGCGATGATCTGCTGCGTCGCCACCGAAAACCGTCCGAGCGGCGCCGTCACGTCGATCGACAGGCCGTATGGCATCAGGATGGCGCGCGCCCGCCGCCGCATGGCGCCACGGTCGACCAGTCCCCAGCGCATCGGCTGGCGGCCCAGGAACAGGTTCTCCGCGACCGAGAGGTTGGGCAGCAGGTTCACCTCCTGATAGACGGTGCCGATATGCAGGCGCTGCGCCTCCTCCACCCCACGCGGCGCGATTTCCCGCCCCTCCAGCGCCACGCTGCCGCCGTCGCGCTGATAGACGCCGGTCAGCGTCTTGATGAGGGTCGATTTGCCGGCGCCGTTCTCACCCAGCAGGGCATGGATTTCGCCGTGGCGAAGCGTGAAGTCGACGCCGTCGAGCGCCTGGACGCCGAGGAAGGCCTTCGACAGCCCGCGGATCGCCAGCAGCGGCGCAGTAGGGGGAGGAGCGGTGGATGCCGTCATGGCGGACCTCGCCGGAAGCGCAATGAAATATGTGGGAAGACGCAGCCCTCTCCCGTCCCGGGAGAGGGAGGGGACCCACGAAGTGGGGAGGGTGAGGGGTGGCCCAAGAATTCTGAACCGCATGGTTCCTTGCGCACCCCTCACCCTTCCCACCGCTTCGCGGCGGGCCCCTTCCCTCTCCCGGGACGGGAGAGGGAGATCACACGCGCACATCAACCCCGATCAGTAGGCGTCCTTGCGGCGCTCATACTCTTCCTTGGCGGTGTCGGGCGTGAACAGCTTCGATTCCGTCTGGATCCACTTCGGCGGCATCTTGCCGTCCTTCTTGTAGGCGGTCAGCGCGTCGAAGGCCGGGCCGGCCATGTTCGGCGTCAGCTCCACCGTGGCGTTGGCCTCGCCTTCGGACATCGCCTTGAAGATGTCGGGAACGCCGTCGATCGACACGACCAGGATGTCCTTGCCCGGCTTCAGGCCGGCTTCCTTGATCGCCTGGATGGCGCCAACTGCCATGTCGTCGTTGTGGGCATAGACGGCGCAGATGTCCTTGCCGCCATTCTCGGCCTTGATGAAGCTTTCCATCACCTCCTTGCCCTTGGCGCGGGTGAAATCGCCGGACTGGGTGCGGATGATCTTCATCCCCGGATTCTTGGCGACGACCTCGTCGAAGCCCTTCTTGCGGTTGATGGCGGGCGAGGAGCCGACGGTGCCCTGCAACTCCACCACCGCGCATTTGCCCCCGGTCTTCTTGGCCAGCCATTCGCCGGCCACCCGGCCCTCATGCACGGTGTCGGAGGTGACGGCGGTCATGTAGAGGCTGGGGTCCTTGGTCTCGATCTGGCGGTCGAGCAGCATGACCGGGATCTTCGCCTCCTTGGCCTCCTTCAGCACCGAATCCCAGCCGGTCGCCACCACCGGCGCGATGAAGATCGCGTCCACCCCCTGGGCGACGAAGGAGCGCACGGCCTTGATCTGGTTCTCCTGCTTCTGCTGGGCGTCGGAGATCTTGAGGTCGATCCCGCGCTTCTCGGCTTCCGCCTTGGCGGTCTTCGTCTCGGCCGCGCGCCAGCCCGATTCCGAGCCGATCTGCGAGAAGCCGACGACCAGCTTCTTGGCATCGGCGGCCTGGACGGCGCCCAACCCGATGAACAGCGCCGCGGCGGCGGTGGCGGCGGAGATCACCCATTTCCTGGACATCCGTTTCACTCCCTGTGGTTTTATGGCGAGGTTTTATGGCGGTGCTGGATGGAGGCAGGCGACGGGACGGGGCGCGGAATTTCCTGATCGCGGTCCGGTCCGAAATTGTTCGTCATGCCTACTTTAAGTGCGCATAACCATAACTGTCCAATACGATTCCTGACCTGTACGATGCCGAAAAGGATATGGCTGGCGCAAACTCAGGCCGAAAAAACGGCCGGGCAGCGCGGGGCCGCCCGGCCGTGAGGTGACCCTGTTCCTGTCCGGATCAGGGCCGACGCACCCGAGGGAGAGCGCGCCGGGACGCAACCGCCGCGGCGGGATGGAGAGCAACACCGCGGGCGGCGCGAAGCCGAAATAACGGGCCAGGACGTCAACCGGCCGGTATCAGAGGACCAAGCCCTTAGAAAGCGAGATTCGCCTGGACCAGGAACATGTCGCCCTTGTCGCTGTTGGCGGCGACATCAGAGCTGAGCTTGAAGTGGTTGTATTCCGGCCCGATGGCGAAGCCGGGGGCGACGACATACTTGGCGCCGACGGTGATCAGCTCGAACTTGGAGCGGCCGCGCACGGTCAGGTCGCCGGCGTCCTTGGCGTTCAGGTAGCCGACGCCCAGCGTAGTGGGGCCGAAAGTGTACTGCGCGCCGACGGTCCAGACATCCTGCTTCTCGCGGCTGACGATGCCGGCGGTGCCGGACTTGGCATAGCCGCTGTCGCCCGACCAGGCATAGCTGCCGCCGACCTTCAGCCCGCCATAGGCCACCGTCAGGCCGGCATGGGTGGAGGACAGATCGTCGAAGGTCGCCGCCGTCGTGCTGGAATCCTTGGCCTTGCCGCCCAGGTAGAACAGGCTGGCATTGACCGCGACGCCGCCGAAGCTGTTGGTGTAGGTGCCGCCGACCTCGTAGACGTCGCGATAGGCGCCGGTGCGGTTGGCCGAGGCGAGCGCCACCTTGGAGCGGTTGACGTCGGTGCCGCTGCTGTCCGACGACGGCTGGTAGGAAGCGCCGAGCTTGAAGCCGGCGATCTCCGGCGTCCAGTAGGTGGCGCGGGTGGCGGGGTTGCCGGAGATCAGGGCGCGGATGTTGCCGATGGTGACGGGCGAATTGGCGGCGCTGTTGCCGAGCCAGGACGGGAAGGAGCCGTCGACGCCGCCGGTGCCCCAGTCGGACGGGGCGATGATGCCGCTGTCGTCGGACGGGCCGTTCTCCACGCCCATATGCACGGTGCCGAAGCCGCCCTGCACGAACAGGAAGGCGCGGTCGTAGGTGGCGGTGCGGGCGTTGCTGGTGCCATTCTCGGCCAGCAGGCGCAGGCGGGCGCCGTATTCCAAGCCATTGTCGGCCTTGGCCTTCGGCGTCACCAGCAGGCGCAGGCGGTTGCGGAACTCGGTGGAGCGCAGGCCGGCGTCGCGGTCCTGGTCGACATAGCCGGCTTCGAAATAGGCGTCGCCACCGATGACCACGTCGAACTTCGACTGGGCGAAGGCCGGAGCCGTCCCCACGACGGAGACGAGCGAAAGGGTGGCTGCGCCAAGCAGCAGAGCGGATCTCACCATCAGGGTTTCCTCTTAATGCGGTTTGTTCTTGCTTCGGTACTGTGTGCGGGAGCGTTGCTTCGGCGTTGCGCGGACGCACGCCGTCCCCGGCCGCCGCAGCCGGCACGCGGCCGGGAACGACGGTCTGCTCTGCGTCAGCGCTCCCTCTGACGCAGCCGTTGCGGGTTTCTGGAGTCTGTCAGTCCTAATCCGGCGGTCAGTCCCGCCCGAGCGTCCCGTCGATGCGCCGCCACAGCCCCAGCGGATTGCCGTCGCGCAAAGCGTCGGGCAGCAGGTCGGCCGGAATGTCCTGGTAGCAGACCGGGCGCAGGAAGCGGCGGATCGCCAGCGTGCCGACCGAGGTGCTGCGCGGGTCCGACGTCGCCGGGAACGGGCCGCCATGCACCATCGCGTGGCAGACCTCCACCCCCGTCGGCCAGCCGTTCGCCAGGATGCGGCCGGCCTTGCGCTCCAGCGTCGGGATCAGCCCGGCAACCGCAGCCTTGTCCTCCGCATCCATCTGCAAGGTGGCCGTCAGCTGCCCCTCCAGCCTTTCCGCCACCGCTTTCATCGCTGCCACATCCGGGCAGCGGATCAGCAGCGAGGCGGCGCCGAACACCTCCTCCTGCAGTTCGGTGTCAGCCAGAAAGGCGTCCGCCGTGGTGGTGAAGAAAGCCGCCTGCGCCTGGTTCGGGCCGCTGCAGGCCAGACCGCGCGCCAGCGTCCGCACCTCGCCGCTGCCGGCCAGCTTGGCGACGCCGGCGTCATAAGCGGCGTGGATGCCCGGCGTCAGCATGGTGGATGCCGCGCTGCCGCCGAGCGCCTCCACCGCAGCAGCGACGAAG
Organism: Azospirillum sp. B2RO_4; assembly: GCF_051124815.1. Taxonomy (NCBI): domain Bacteria; kingdom Pseudomonadati; phylum Pseudomonadota; class Alphaproteobacteria; order Rhodospirillales; family Azospirillaceae; genus Azospirillum; species Azospirillum sp. B2RO_4. Next base: position 100,779 of record NZ_CP118490.1, read on the forward strand.
CGGTCGAGGTCGGGGCCCTCCAGCCCCAGCAGGATGCCGGGATTGGTGCAGAACTGCCCGGCGCCCATTGTCAGCGAGGCGACGAACGCCTTGCCCAGCGCCTCGGCGCGGGACGCCAGCGCCGCCGGCATCAGGAAGACCGGGTTGATGCTGCTCATCTCGGCATAGACCGGGATCGGCTCCGCCCGCTTTGCCGCCACCTCCATCAGCGCCAGCCCGCCGCGGCGCGAGCCGGTGAAGCCCACCGCCTTGATGCGCGGATCGGCGACCAGTGCCGTGCCGATCTCGTTGCCGGTGCCGAACAGCAGGGAGAAGACGCCCTCATGCAGGCCGCAGGCGGCGACCGCCGCCTGGATGGCACGGCCGACCAGTTCCGACGTGCCGGGATGCGCCCCATGGCCCTTGACCACCACCGGGCAGCCGGCGGCGAAGGCGGACGCGGTGTCACCGCCGGCCACCGAGAAGGCGAGCGGGAAGTTCGACGCGCCGAACACCGCGACCGGCCCCAATGGGATGTGGCGCTGGCGGATGTCGGGGCGGGGCAGCGGCGTGCGCGCCGGCAGGGCCGGGTCGATGCGGGCCTCGATCCAGCTGCCCTCGCGCACCAGCTGGGCAAACAGGCGGAGCTGGCCGACGGTGCGTCCGCGCTCCCCCTCCAGCCGGGCGCGCGGCAGGCCACTCTCGGCCATGGCGCGGGCGATGAGGTCGTCGCCGATGTCGAGGATGTTTTGGGCGACGGCCTCCAGGAAGGTGGCGCGCTGCTCCAGGCCGGTTTCGCGGAAGCTGTCGAAGGCGGCCCAGGCCAGAGCGCAGGCGCGCTCGACCTCTGCCGCGCCGCCGCCGCCGAAGACGGGCTCCAGCGCCTCGCCGGTGGCGGGGTCGACGGCGCGGATCTCGCCCTGGCTGCCGTGGTGGGCGCTGGCGCCGATCAGCATCTCGCCGGTGATGGTCATGTGGGGTCTCCTTTGTGGGCAGGGGTCGGCTGGCGATTGCCCCCACCTAACCTCCCCCGCTGGGCGGGGGAGGGACTGCCGCTGCTATTCCGAACAGGCACTAATCCCCTCCCCCGCCCAGCGGGGGAGGGTTAGGGTGGGGGCACCCACTGCAACCACTTAACGCCCCCAGCGCAGCACCAGCGGATCGAGCCGCCGCGCCGCGTCCAGCAACCCCTCACGGCTCATCGGATGCGGATTGGCCGTCGGATGCCGCATCGCGTCGGACTTGATGACGCCACCCTCCTTCATCAGGATCTTCGCGGTGGCGATGCCGCACTGGCGGTTCTCGTGGTTGATCAGCGGCAGCCAGCGCCCATAGGCCGCCACCGCCGCCTCGCGGTCGCCCGCCAGATAGGGATCGACGATCTGGCGGATGCCGTCGGGATAGCCGCCGCCGGTCATCGCCCCCGTCGCCCCGGCGTCGAGGTCGGCCAGCAGCGTGATCGCTTCCTCGCCGTCCCAGGGGCCTTCGATGGCGTCGCCGCCCAACTCGATCAGCGTGCGCAGCTTGGCCGCCGCCTGCGGCACCTCGATCTTGAAGTAGGAAACCTGCGCGATCTCCCGCGCCATCCGCGCCAGCAGCGGGGCCGGCAGCGGGGTGCCGCTGACGGGGGCGTCCTGGATCATGATCGGGATGTCGATGGCGTCGGACACCCGCTGGAAGAACTCGACGATGCCGGCCTCCGGCACGCGGATGGTGGCGCCGTGATAGGGCGGCATCACCATCACCATGGCGGCCCCCAGATCCTGGGCGCGGCGGCTGCGCTCGGCGCAGGCGCGGGTGCTGAAATGGGTGGTGGTGACGATCACCGGCACCCGGCCGGCGACATGGGCCAGCATCGTCTCCATCAGCAGCGTGCGCTCGTCGTCGGTCAGCACGAACTGTTCGGAGAAGTTGGCGAGGATGCACAGGCCGGTCGAGCCGGCGTCGATCATGAAATCGACGCAGCGCTTCTGGCCGTCGAGGTCCAGCTCTCCCGTTTCGGTGAAGATGGTGGGGACGACCGGGAAGACGCCGCGATAGGGGCGTGCGCTGGGCGGCATGGCGATAAGGTCCTTCCTCGAAATCAGATCGGCAGTCAGCGCAAGGCGGGTCCGAACCCGCAGGGCGGCAGGCCGCGCACGCCCGGATCGCACTCGAACAGTGCGCCGGCCAGCGGTTCCTCGTCCCGGCCATGCGCCGCGGTGGTGATGAACAGCCGGTCCAGATCGGGACCGGCGAAGACGCAGGAGGTGACGCGGGACACCGGCAGCGCGATGGCGCGGTCCAGCGTCCCGTCGGGGCGGAAGCGGCTGACGCGCGCCCCGTCCCAATGGCAAATCCACAGCCCGCCCTCGGCATCGCAGGTCATGCCGTCGGGATAGCCGTCGGCCTCGGCGAAGCGGATGTGAACGCGCTTGCCCGACAGGCCGCCATCGGCGCCGATGTCGAAGGCGTAGACCGTCCGCGCCGCGCTGTCGGTGTGGTAGATCGTCCGGCCGTCCGGCGACAGCGCCGGCCCGTTGGCGACGGTGTAGCCCCGATCGATCGGCGTGACCGAACCATCGTGATCGATGCGGTAGAAGCTGCCGGCCGGCCCCTCCTCCGCATCGTCCATGCTGCCGACCCACAGCCGGCCGTCGCGGTCGGCCTTGCCGTCGTTCAGGCGGTTGCCCGGCATGTCCGGCTCGATCCGCGCGATCTCCTCGCCGACCACCACCTGCCCCGGCTCCAGCCGCAGCCGGACCACCCGGCGCGAGCGAAGCCCTGCGATGAAGCCGTCGCCATCGGCGCTCTCCACCAGCCAGCAGGCCGCGTCATCCAGATCCCACCCCGCCTGTGCGCCGTCGGCCAGGCCGTGGCGCAGGATACGGGAGCCGCGGATGTCGACGAAATAGACGGCATCCTGCCGCGGGGACCAGAGCGGCCCCTCCCCCAGCAGCGCCCGGGCCTGCCAGACGCAACGCGCTTCCTGCGCCATGCCGCTGTACTCCCCCTCACCCCGACGGATCGCCGTTTGCCGACGGCCATTTTTCAAAATTTGTTGACGGCCCAAACGATAAGGGGCCTCTTGATACCCGTCCAATATGAAGATCGGCGCTTGCGATATCAAATGTCGTATCCCGGCATCTCCTATCCCGGCGCCGCCGCCCGACCGGAGGCAATCTCCCGTGACCCCTCAACGCTTTTCGCCGAACTGGTTCCAAAAGGCGCGGCTGAAGCTGCGCCATCTCCAGCTGTTCGCGGCCCTCGACGAACACCGCAACCTGCACCGCGCCGCCGCCAGCCTGAACATGTCGCAGCCCGCCGCCTCCAAACTGCTGGGCGATCTGGAGGAAACGCTGGGGATCGAGCTGTTCGACCGTCATGGCCGCGGCATCGAGCCGAACTGGTACGGCAGCCTCATGATCCGCCACGCCCGGATGATCCTCAGCGAGTTGCAGGAGACGGGCGAGGAACTGAACGCCCTGCTCGCCGGCCACAGCGGCCGGGTCTCCATCGGCACGGTGATGGCCCCGGCGGTGGAGCTGGTGGTGCCGGTCATCAGCAGCCTGACCCGCGAGCACCCCAACCTGAAGATCGCGGTGGCGGTGGAGACCAGCGACGTCCTGGCCGAGCGCGTCCATCAGGGGGTGATGGATTTCGCCATCGGCCGCCTGCCCGGCCATTTCGACCCCACCGCCTTCGAATATCAGGAAATCAGCAGCGAGGAGCTGTGCTTCATCTGCCGCGAGGGCAATCCACTGCTGCAGCTTGGCCGCCCGCTGACCGCGGCGGATCTCTCCGACGCCACCTGGATCCTGCAGCCGGTCGGCACGCTGCTGCGCGACCGGGTGGAGGCATTGTTCCGCGCCGAGGGCGCCCGGCTGCCGCACCGGGTGATCGAAAGCGCTTCCCCCGTCATCTCGATGGCGATGGTGGCGGAAACCGAGTCGATCACCGTTTTCGCCCGCGCGCTGGCCCAGGTGTTCTCGCCCAGCGGCTGCTGCGAGATCATGCCCTTCCACAAGCGTTTCAGTGTCGAACCCTACGGCATCTTCTGGCTGAAGGACCGGCCGCTGTCGCCGGGCGCCCGCACCGTGCTGTCGGCGGTGCGCGCGGCGTCGGAACTCAAGATGCGTCTGGTGTCGGCCACCGCCGCTGCGCTGTGACGGCCGATACCCAAATGCATATCGATTTGCTGAATAATCATATTTGACAGTTATGGGAAAACGGAGGATTGCTAGGGACACAAACCATCGCGTCCGACGCCATCCGCGCCACAGAACGCGGGGGCGGCCTATCGCGTGCCGCAGTAACGGGGAGGATTCCGGTCCATGTCGTCTCCTAAAGGGTCTTCTTTCAGCTCCAAGTTCGCCGGCCTCGCCGTCGGCCTGCTCGTCGCCACCAGCGCTCTCGTCCCGGCCATCGCCCAGGACAAGCCGACCGTCGGCATCGCCATGCCGACCAAGTCGTCGGCGCGCTGGATCGACGACGGCAACAACATGGTCAAGTATTTCCAGGAAAAGGGATACAAGACCGACCTGCAATATGCAGAGGACGACATCCCCAACCAGCTCGCCCAGATCGAGAACATGGTCACCAAGAACGACAAGGTTCTGGTGATCGCCGCCATCGACGGGACGACGCTGACCGACGTGCTGCAGAAGGCGGCGGAACAGGGCGTCAAGGTCATCGCCTATGACCGGTTGATCCGCAATTCGCCCAATGTCGATTACTACGCCACCTTCGACAATTTCCAGGTCGGCGTCCTCCAGGCCTCCTACATCGAGAAGGCACTCGGCCTGAAGGACGGCAAGGGTCCGTTCAACATCGAGCTGTTCGGCGGCTCGCCCGACGACAACAACGCCTATTTCTTCTACAACGGCGCCATGTCGGTGCTTCAGCCCTACATCGACAGCGGCAAGCTGAAGGTGCAGAGCGGCCAGGTCGGCATGGACAAGGTGTCCACCCTGCGCTGGGACGGCGCCGTCGCCCAGGCCCGCATGGACAACCTGCTGAGCGCCTATTACGGCGACAAGAAGCTGGACGCCGTGCTGTCGCCCTATGACGGGCTCAGCATCGGCATCATCTCGTCGCTGAAGGGCGTCGGCTACGGCACCCCGCAGCAGCCGATGCCGGTCGTCACCGGCCAGGACGCCGAAGTGCCGTCGGTCAAGTCGATCCTGGCGGGCGAGCAGCGCTCCACCGTCTTCAAGGACACCCGCGAACTGGCGAAGGTCACGGTCGGCATGGTCGACGACCTGCTGGCCGGCCGCAAGCCGCAGGTCAACGACACCAAGACCTACGACAACGGCAAGAAGGTGGTTCCCTCCTATCTGCTGAAGCCGGTCAGCGTCGACGCCTCCAACTGGAAGCAGGTCCTTGTCGACAGCGGCTATTACAAGGAATCGCAGATCAAGTGAGTGAACGGCGCGGGAGCGGAGCGCCATCCGGCATCTCCTCCCGCGCCTCGCCTTGCGCAAGGTCGGGCGGTCAGAGGTTTATCCATGGACAGCATTCTTGAGATGCGCGGCATCACCAAGACGTTTCCGGGCGTCAAGGCGCTCGACAACGTCAACCTCTCGGTCCGCGAGGGGGAGATCCACGCGCTGATCGGCGAGAACGGCGCCGGCAAATCGACGCTGATGAAGGTGCTGAGCGGCGTCTATCCGCATGGCACCTACGAGGGCGAAATCCGCTTCCGCGGCCAGCCCGTCGCCTTTCGCGGCATCGCCGACAGCGAGAAGCTGGGCATCATCATCATCCATCAGGAACTGGCGCTGGTCCCGTTGCTGTCGATCACCGAGAATCTGTTTCTCGGCAACGAGCAGGCGAAACGGGGCCGGATCGACTGGATCGCCGCCACCGCCCGCGCGCGTGAACTTCTGCGCACGGTCGGCCTGACGGACTCGCCGGAAACCCTCGTCACCGACATCGGCGTCGGCAAGCAGCAGTTGGTGGAGATCGCCAAGGCCCTGTCCAAGGAGGTCAAGCTGCTGATCCTGGACGAGCCGACCGCCAGCTTGAACGAAAGCGACAGCGACGCCCTGCTGGCCCTGCTGCTGCGCTTCAAGGAACAGGGCATCTCGTCGATCCTGATCTCGCACAAGCTGAACGAGATCGCCAAGGTCGCCGACCGCGTCACCATCCTGCGCGACGGCACCACAGTGGAGACGCTGGACTGCCACCACGGACCGATCAGCCAGGACCGCATCATCAAGGGGATGGTCGGCCGCGACCTTGCCGACCGTTATCCGCGCCGCGCCAGCAATCCCGGCGAAATCCTGTTCGAGGTGAAGGGCTGGAGCGCCGACCACCCCATCCATCCCGGCCGCCGTGTCGTCCGCGACATCGACCTGCATGTCCGCCGGGGCGAGGTGGTGGGCATCGCCGGCCTGATGGGCGCCGGCCGCACCGAATTCGCCATGAGCCTGTTCGGCCGCAGCTACGGCCGCAACATCCGCGGCAAGGCCTTCCTCGCCGGACGCGAGATCGACGTGTCGACCATCCGCCGGGCGATGGACAGCGGGCTGGCCTACGCCACCGAGGACCGCAAGCATTACGGCCTCGTGCTCGACAACGACATCCGCCACAACGTGACGCTGGCCAAGCTGGACGGCGTCGCCAAGCGCGGCGTCATCCACCACGAGCGCGAGATCGAGGTCGCCAACGACTTCCGCCGCCGCCTGCGCATCCGCTGTCCGGACGTGTTCCAGCACACCGTCAACCTGTCCGGCGGCAACCAGCAGAAGGTCGTGCTCAGCAAATGGCTGTTCGCCGACCCGCAGGTTCTCATCCTGGACGAGCCGACCCGCGGCATCGACGTCGGCGCCAAGTATGAAATCTACACCATCGTCAACCAGCTGGTGGCCGAAGGCCGCGGCGTCATCCTGATCTCGTCGGAACTGCCGGAGCTGCTGGGTGTCGCCGACCGCATCTATGTGATGAACGAGGGCGCGCTGGTCGCCGAGATGCCGGCGGCGGAAGCCAGCCAGGAAAAGATCATGCACGCCATCATGTCCTCCGCCTCCAAATCGACAGTCAAGTCTCCGGCCAATTCTCCGGCAGCAGCCGTCCGGGAGTCCCTGCAATGAGCGCCGAACTGAATCTTCCGGCCCAGCAGCCGCGCCAGGCTTCGATGGCCAAGTTCCTGAAGAGCCACATGCGCGATTACGGCATGCTGATCTCGCTGCTGGCGATCGTGGCGTTCTTCCAATACATGACAAACGGCACGCTGCTGCAGCCGCTGAACCTGACCAACCTCGTGCTGCAGAACAGCTACATCGTCATCATGGCGCTGGGCATGCTGCTGGTGATCGTCGCCGGGCACATCGACCTGTCGGTCGGGTCCATCGTCGGTTTCATCGGCGCGCTGGCCGCCATCCTGATGGTCCAGTTCCACTGGCACTTCATCCCCACCGCCATCGTCAGCCTGATCGCTGGCGGCGCCATCGGCGCGGCGCAAGGTTACTGGGTCGCCTATTTCCGCATCCCGTCCTTCATCGTGACGCTGGCCGGCATGCTGGTCTTCCGCGGCCTCAGCCTCGCGCTGCTGGCCGGCCAGTCCGTCGGCCCCTTCCCGGTGGAGTTCCAGCGCCTCAGCTCCGGCTTCATCCCGGACGTCTTCGGCACCACCGGCTTCCACACCACGACCCTGCTGCTGAGCGTCGCGACGCCGGCCATCCTGATCGCCTTCAGCGTCGCCGCCCGCATCCGCCGCCACCGCTTCGCCATCGAGCAGGAGCCGCTTCTCCTGTTCGTGCTGAAGAGCGCCGGGCTGTTCGCGGTGGTCGCCTATGTCGGCTGGTTGCTGGCGACCTACAAAGGGCTGCCCAACGTCCTCATCATCATGGCGCTGCTGATCGGCCTCTACGCCTTCGTCACCCGCGACACCACCATCGGCCGGCGCATCTACGCGCTGGGCGGCAATGAGAAGGCGGCCAAGCTGTCGGGCATCGATACCCGCCGCCTGTCCTTCTACACCTTCGTCAACATGGGCGTGCTGGCGGCGCTGGCCGGCCTGATCTTCGCCGCCCGCCTGAACACCGCCACGCCGAAGGCCGGCGTCTCGTTCGAGCTGGACGTGATCGCCGCCTGCTTCATCGGCGGCGCCTCGGCCTCGGGCGGCGTCGGGCGGGTGACGGGTGCGGTGATCGGCGCCTTCATCATGGGCGTGATGAACAACGGCATGTCGATCGTCGGCATCGGCATCGACTGGCAGCAGGTCATCAAGGGCCTGGTCCTCCTCGCCGCCGTCTGCTTCGACGTCTACAACAAGGGCAAGGCCTGAGGCTTTCCGCCCCGACCGGACTTACCGCCATGACGCTCCCCACCCTCGGTCTCGTCGGCTTGGGCAAGATCGCCCGCGACCAGCACATCCCGGCGATATCCGCCACCGGCCTGTTCGACCTCGCCGCCGTGGTCAGCCCGGACGGTGCCACCGTCGAGGGCGTGCCGACCTTCCGCTCCCAGGCGGAAATGCTGGCGGCCCTGCCCGGCCTCGACGCCGTGGCGCTCTGCACCCCGCCCGCCGTCCGCCACGGCCTGACGGTGGAGGCTCTGCGCGCCGGTAAGCATGTACTGATCGAGAAGCCCCCCGCCGCCACTTTGTCGGAGCTTCACGATCTGGTGGCGGAGGCCGACGCTGCGCGCCGCACCCTGTTCACCGCCTGGCATTCGCAGTTCAACCCGGCGGTGGAGGAGACCCGCCGCCGGCTGGCGGATGCCACCATCCGCAGCGTCGCCATCACCTGGAAGGAGGATGTTCGGCGCTGGCATCCGGGGCAGGACTGGATCTTCGCGGCCGGCGGCTTCGGCGTCTTCGATCCCGGCATCAACGCCCTGTCGATCCTGACCGACATCCTGCCCGCCCCGGTCTTCGTCCGCGCCGCCGACCTGCATGTCCCGGCCAACCGCGACACGCCCATCGCGGCGACGCTGGAGATGAGCGCCGCCCCCGGATCCCGCATCGGCCGCGTCACCGCCGACTTCGACTTCCTCCAGCAGGGCGAGCAGACCTGGTCCATCGTGATCGAGACCGATGGCGGACGCCTCGACCTCACCCATGGCGGCACCCGCCTGATGGTGGACGGCAAGCCGGTGCTCGCCGAGCCCGACACCGAATACCAGCGCATCTACCGCCACTTCCACCGGTTGATCGGCGACGGGGCGAGCGACGTCGACGCCCGCCCGCTGTCACTGGTGGCCGATGCCTGCATGGTCGGGCGCTGGCACCGCACCGACTCCTTCGACTGGTAACGCCGCCGCAGCGACGCACCCCCCAAACTCCGGCGCCGCCGATCCGGCCCGCGCCCCAACCTGAAACCGGTGCCGATATGACCGATACGAAGCCCCCCTTCCCCCCCAACCCCTCCGATACAGGGCGTCGGCTGCGGTCGCGCGCGTGGTTCGACAACCCCGCCAACCCCGACATGACCGCGCTCTATCTGGAGCGTTACCTGAATTTCGGCCTGACGCGGGAGGAACTGCAGTCCGGCGCGCCGATCATCGGCATCGCCCAGACCGGGTCCGACCTCAGCCCCTGCAACCGTCACCATCTGGTTCTGGCCGAACGCCTGCGCGAGGGCATTCGCACCGCAGGCGGCATCGCCATCGAGTTCCCCGTCCACCCGATCCAGGAAACCGGCAAGCGGCCGACCGCCTCCATCGACCGCAACCTGGCATATCTCGGCCTCGTCGAGGTTCTGCACGGCTATCCGCTGGACGGCGTCGTGCTGACCATCGGCTGCGACAAGACCACGCCCGCCTGCCTGATGGCGGCGGCGACCGTCAACATCCCGGCCATCGCGCTCTCGGTCGGCCCGATGCTGAACGGCTGGTTCCGCGGCGAGCGCACCGGGTCGGGCACCATCGTGTGGAAGGCGCGCCAGATGATGGCGGCCGGCGAGATCGACTATCAGGGCTTCATCGAGCTGGTGGCGTCATCCGCCCCCTCGACCGGCTACTGCAACACCATGGGCACCGCCTCCACCATGAATTCGCTGGCGGAGGTGCTGGGCATGCAGCTGCCCGGTTCTGCCGCCATCCCCGCCCCCTACCGCGAGCGCCAGCAGGCCGCCTATGAGACCGGCAAGCGCATCGTCGAGATGGTGCGCCAGGACATCAAGCCGTCCGACATCCTGACCCGCGACGCCTTCCTCAACGCCATCGTCGTCAACTCGGCCATCGGCGGCTCGACCAACGCGCCGATCCATATCAACGCCATCGCCAAGCATATCGGCGTGCCGTTGACGGTCGACGACTGGCAGACCCACGGCCTGGACGTGCCGCTGCTGGTCAATCTCCAACCCGCCGGCGAGTATCTGGGCGAGGACTTCCACCGCGCCGGCGGCGTGCCGGCCGTGGTCGGCCAGCTGATGACCAAGGGCCTGATCCGCGAAGACGCCCCCAACGTCAACGGCCGCACCATCGGCGAGAACTGCCGCGACACCGAGATTCTCGACACCCGCGTCATTCACCCGATCGACGACCCGCTGAAGATCAACGCCGGCTTCGTCGTGCTGCGCGGCAACCTGTTCAATGCCGCCATCATGAAGACCAGCGTCATCTCCGACGAGTTCCGCGAGCGCTACCTGTCCAATCCGAAGGACCCGGAAGCCTTCGAGGCCAAGGTCGTCGTCTTCGACGGTCCGGAGGACTATCACCACCGCATCGACGATCCGTCGCTGGGCATCGACGCCTACACCATCCTGGTCATCCGCGGCGCCGGTCCCATCGGCTACCCCGGCGCGGCGGAGGTGGTGAACATGCGTCCGCCCGCCGACCTGATCAAACAGGGCATCCATTCCCTGCCCTGCATCGGCGACGGCCGGCAGTCGGGCACCTCGGGCTCGCCCTCGATCCTCAACGCCGCCCCGGAAGCTGCGGCCGGCGGCAACCTCGGCCTGCTGCGCAGCGGCGACCGCGTGCGGATCGACCTGCGCCGGGGCAGCGCCGACATCCTGATCTCCGAAGCGGAGCTGGCCGACCGCCGCGCCGCCCTGGAGGCCGCCGGCGGCTACCCCGCCCCGCCGTCGCAGACGCCGTGGCAGGAAATCCAGCGCGGCATCGTCGACCAGCTGGACGAGGGCATGGTCCTGAAGCCGGCGGTCAAGTACCAGCGCGTGGCGCAGACCATGGGGATCCCGCGCGACAATCATTGAGGCTGGGAATTACAGGCCGGTAGTCGCCCTCCTGCAATGCGGGAGGGCGACCCCTTCATGACCTGACCATGGATTGATGCACGTCCGCCGTCACCATTCCCGTCTGCCGCGTCAGATAAACAGGGGATGCATTCGGCGGCCACAGCATGTCGGATTGCAGGCCCATCCATCGGCAGAGCACCGGCCATGTGCCGGCATGCGCGACGATCAGCGGCGGACGGCCGTCCGCCGGCACCGCCAATCCGTCGAGTGCCGCGGTGACACGGGCGCGGAAGCCGGTCAGGCTCTCGCCGTTCGGCACCTCCTCCCGCAGCAGGTCGGCGGGAATGGCGCCACCCTCCAGATCGCCCCAGCGCCGTTCCTCCAGCCCGGCCACCGGCAGGACGGGAGCTTTCAGCGCTTCAGCCAGGATGGCCGCCGTCTCCATCGCCCGTCGTTGCGGACTGCTGTAGACGACCGGCACCGCACGGCCTTCGGCGAGCAGCGCCGCGGCGGCATCCCGCGCCTGCGCCCGGCCCCGTTCGGTCAGCGACACGTCCCGCGACCCGGCGAGCCAACCGCCGAGATTGCTCTCGGTCTCGCCATGGCGGCAGAAGATCACGGCGTTCAGCATGACAGCCGTCTCGGCAGATCGGCGAAGCCGTCGAGAATCCCGTCATGCGGCAGCCCGTCGAGCGGCACCCGGGCGTAGCCGTAGGGCACCACCAGCACCCGCGCCACCTTCGCCGCGCGGGCGGCAGCCACATCATGCTCGTTGTCGCCGACGAAGGCGGCCTCGCCCGGCCGGACCCCCAGCCGCTCCAGAAGGCCCAGCAGCGGCTCTGGCGAGGGTTTGCGGGTCGGGTAGCTGTCGCCGCCGACCACCGCCGCGAAAAATCCGGCGATGCCGAGATCGTCCAGCAGCCGCGCCGTCGCCGCCATCGGTTTGTTGGTGCAGACGCCGAGCCGCAGGCCAGCCGCCGACAGGGCCGCCAGCGTCTCGGCGACGCCGGGATAGAGCGCGCTGTGGGCGCTGGGGTCGGCCTCGTAGATCGACAGGAACCGCCGGAGGCAGCGGGCGGTCTCCTCCGGGTCCGGAACCCCGCCGGTGGCGGCCAGCACACGCTCCACCAGCTTGGGCGCTCCATCGCCGATGAAGGAACGCACCGCCGGCAGATCGACCGGCGGCCGTCCCAGCTCGGCGAGCAGGGCATTGGAGGCATGCATCAGGTCGGCCGCGCTGTCCACCAGCGTGCCGTCGAGATCGAAGGCGACGGCGCGGAAAGGGCGGCGATTGAGGCTGTCGGCGGTAGGATCGGTCACGGTGGCGGCACCTTATCGGCTGAGGAAGCGGGCCTTGTCGGCCGCAAGGTCGAGGATGATCGGGGCATCCGGGGCAAGCAGAGCATCGCCCGCCTGATGCGGCGCGTCCACCTGCACCAGCTGTCCACCGACGTCAACCGCATAGCGGATCGAAGCGCCCAGGAACTCCCGGTGCCGGATCCTGCCGGTCAGCCGGGCATGGCCGGGGGCCGGGGGGTTGCCGTCCTGGCGAATAATCAGGTTCTGCGGACGGAACATCAGCTTGCCCGCGGCCCCCGGCGCAACCGACGGCGGCAGTGCCACCGATGTGATGCCGGCGCCGACGAAGACGCTGCCGCCGTCACGGCCCTGCACCGTGCCGTCCAGCACGTTGGCGGTGCCGAGGAACCCGGCGACGAACAGGTTGGCCGGATGGTCGTAGAGGTCCTGCGGCGTGCCGACCTGCTGCACCCGGCCGTCGTCCATCACCGCGATGCGGTCGCAGATGGTGTTGGCCTCCTCCTGGTCGTGGGTGACGAAGATGGTGGTCAGGCCGAGCTTGCGCTGCAGGCTCAGCAACTCCTGGCGCATCTGCACGCGCAGCTTGGCATCGAGATTCGACAGCGGCTCGTCGAGCAGCAGGATTTTCGGCTCGATCACCACGGTGCGGGCCAGCGCCACGCGCTGCTGCTGGCCGCCCGACAGCTGCGACGGCCGACGGTCGGCCAGATGCTTCAGCCCGACCAGATCGAGGGCGGCATCCACCCGCCGTTCGATCTCGGCACGCGGCACGCGGCGCTCCTCCAGCCCGAAGGCGACGTTGCGGCGCACGGTCATGTGCGGCCACAGCGCATAGCTCTGGAACACCATGCCGACGTCGCGGCGATGCGGCGGCAATACGGAAATGTCGCGCCCGCCGATGCGGACCTCGCCCTGCTGGGCGGTGTTGAAGCCGGCGATCAGGCGCAGGAGCGTGGTCTTGCCGCAGCCCGACGGGCCGAGGAAGGCGAAGAACTCGCCCGGCCTGATGGCGAGATTCACGTCCTTCAGGACATGGTTGCTGCCATAGGAAAGATTGACGCCCTCGATATCGACGCCGACGCTCTCGATCCGGGGGGCAAGCGCGGCCGGTGAAAACTGGTGATTCATGATGGGGATCCCCTCAATGCTCTTGGCCGCGTTCCCGCCGGCCGCGCTCGATCACGACATGCGACAGGTAGGTGCCCAGACCGACGATGATCACGGCGAAGATGCCCAGCGCCGCACCCGGACCGCGCCCGGCGGCCGACTGCATGTAGACGTAGAGGCCGTAGGCCAGCGGCGCGTCGCTTTGCGAATGGACCAGCATGATGGTGGCCGACAGCTCGACCGCCGCCGTTGCGAAGCTGGTGACGAAGCCGGCGAGGATGCCGCCCGACATCAGCGGCACGACGATGCGCCCGACCGTGCGCAGCTTGGTGGCGCCGAGATTCTCCGCCGCCTCCTCCAGCGAGGAGCTGACCTGCTGCAGGGCCGCGGTGCAGGCGCGCAGCGCATAGGGCAGCCGGCGGATCGCCAGCGCGAAGACCAGGATCAGCCAGAAGTTCGACAGCGGCTGGCCGGAAAACGGCATCGGCACGCCGTAGAAGCTGCGCAGATAGCCGATGCCCAGCACCACGCCCGGCACCGCCAGCGCCGCCATCGCGATGTAGTCCAGCCATTGCCGGCCGGGCAGCTTGGTGCGCAGGACCAGATAGGCGATGGCGGTGCCGATGACCACGTCCAGCAGTGCCGCCAGCGAGGCGTAGAGCAGCGTGTTGGTGATGTACTGCCCGCTTTCGGTGAAGACGGTGTGATAGTGCTTCAGCGTGAAGGCGTCGGGCAGCGGGCTGAAGGACCAGATGGTGGCGAAGGACAGCAGCCCCAGCCCGATATGCGGCGCCAGCACCAGAACCAGGATCAGCAGCACGATGCCATAGGCCGCCACCAGTTCCAGCGGCTTCAGGCGCCGCTTGGCAAGACCGCCGCCGCCGCGCTGCACCGTGGCGTAATCCTTGCCGCGCATCGCCAGCGCCGACACCCACAGCGCCAGCAGCGAGCAGGCGATCAGCACGACGGAGATGACGTAGCCCATCGGGTCGGCGATGCCGATCGAGGAAATGCGCAAGTAAGCCTGCGGCGCCAGCATGTCGTTGACGTTCAGCAGCAAGGGCGTGCCGAGATCGTCGAACACCTTGATGAAGACCAGCGAGGCGCCGGCGACATAGCCCGGCATCGCCAGCGGGAAGACGATGCGGCGGAACAGGCGGAAGCCGTGGCTGCCGAGATTCTGCGCCGATTCCTCCATCGCCCGGTCGATGTTCTTCAGGCTGGCCGACAGGTTGATGAGGATGAAGGGGAAATAATGGATGCTCTGGACGAAGATGACGCCGTTCAGCCCCTCCATGAAGGGGATCGAAAAGCCGAAATGGTCGCGCAGCAGCAGATTGACCGAGCCGTTGCGCCCGAACAGCAGCTGCATGGCGACGGCGCCGATGAAGGGCGGCATGATCAGCGGGATGATGCCCAGGCTCTGGATCAGCACGGCGCCGCGGAATTCGAACCGCGTGGTCAGATAGGCGAGCGGCAGCGCCAGCAGGCTCGCCACCACCACCGACATCGCCGAGACATAGACGGAGTTGCCGAACGACCGCATGAACAGGTCGTTGCGGAAGAAATCGGCGAAATTGACCAGGGTGAAGGCCCCCGTCGTCTTGTCCTGGAAGGCGACGAAGATGACCTGGACCACCGGAACGACCAGGAACAGCAGCAGGAAGGCGGCGATCAGCAGCGCGGCCAGCGCCGGCCCCGGCCGCACGCGCGCGATGCGGTCGCGCGTGAGCGCAAGTGACGTCATGGAAAGGCCTGTGAGCTTGGAAGGAAGGAGGGGACGCGACCGGCGCGTCCCCCTGGCGCGACGGCGCGTCAGCGCACCAAAGCCATCGCCTCGTCGGCCTTCTTGCGGGCGGCGGCGTAGTTCTCCCGGGCGAAGGCCGACCATTTCTGCTCGACCTGCGCCTGACGCTCCGGCACCGCGTCCTTGGCCGACTTGCGTTCGACGGTGAAGGCGCCGGCCAACTGCGGGTCGGCGGCCTGTTCCGCCGTCACCGGCATGGCGGCGACGAGGTCGCGCGCCTCGGCCAGCAACGCCTTGGCCTTGTCATTGGGCTTCTTGGCGAGCGCCGCCTCGCCCTGCTGGATCGCCTTGGTCGCCGCCTTGAGATCGTCGAGCTGGAAGGTGATGAGCTGGTCGAACAGCGCATCAACCACATTGTAGCGGGCCTGCGAGACCTCGACGTCGAAGTTCACCTGGGCGCCCAGCGACTTGTCCTTGAACGGGTTGGGGTAGCCGGCGGGCGCCTTCTCATAGGTCGCGGGATTGACCGGCAGGCGGCGGATCGCCGGCTCCAGCAGCACCTCCTGGCCCTTCGGCGACAGCAGGAAATCGACGAAGGTCTCGGCCGCCGCCTTGTTGGGGGCGTTCTTCACCACGCCGATGTTGGCCGGCACGATGGTGGTGATGGTGGGATAGACGAACTCCACCGGGAAGCCCGAGGCCTGGGAGGACAGGGCGAAGAAGTCGATGACGATACCGACCCCGAAGGATCCCGAATTGACGCCGTCCGGCACGCCGAAGCTGCGTTCGGTGATGGTGCGGTAGTTGCCGGCCATCTCCTTGTTGGTGCGCCAACCCTTCTCCCAGCCCTCGCCCTGGAGGATGGTCTCGATGGTCAGGTGCGTCGTGCCGGAGCGCGACGGGGCGGAGATCGCGACATGGTCGTAATAGGCCGGCTTGGCCAGATCGGCCCATTCCTTCGGCGCCGGCAGATCGTTGGCCTTCATGTAGCGGGTGTTCCACATGATGCCGTAGCCCGACGCGGCAAAGCCGGAATACATCCCCTCGGGATCGTTGATCGGATAAGCGCCGACCTTTTCCGGAATGCCCTCCACCTTCGGCTTGTAGGGTTGCAGCAGCTTGGCCGACTTCAGCACCTCGAACGCATCGGGCGCCGACGCCCAGAACAGGTCGACGCCGTTGTTCGACGCGGTTTCCTGCAGATACTTCACGCCGGCGTTGGTGTTGCGGTTCAGGATTTCGACGGTGACCTGCGGATGGGCCTTCTGGAAGGCCTGCTGGTAGGCGGTCGTCAGATCCTTGGGAAAGGAGGTGACGATGACCAGCTTGCCGCTGGCGTCCTGGGCGAAGGCGGTGGCGCCGGACAGCAGCAGAACGGCCAGGGCGGCGGCGGCGTTGCGCAGGGTGCGCGTGGTGCGAAGCATCGTTGGTGTCCTCCCCTTGATGTCTTATGCTCGCCAATTCAGCAATCGGCGTGCCAGACGATCAGCCCTTGCACGGCCGACATCCGGGCGGCATCGATGGGTCAGGACGGGAACATGATCAGGGGCGGTGGGGTAACGTCGGGAACATGGGCCGGAAGGAATGGGCCGGGCGCCGCTCCGCTCACTCCTCGGTGAAATCATCCCGGCTCAGGCTATGGTGGCGCATCTTCAGATACAACGTCTTGCGGGTGATCCCCAGCCGCTCCGCCGTTTCGCCGACCCGCCCGCCACAGCGGGCCAGCGCGTCCTCGATCAGCTGCTTCTCGATGCGGTCGAGCTGGTCGGCCAGCGGCTCGATCTCGGCATCCCCACCCGCCGGCAGGGCAGAGGTGGCGGGGGTGAGGCCGTCCCCCAGCCCCAGCGCCACCCGTTCGGCGACATTGCGCAGCTCGCGGACATTGCCCGGCCAGGGATGGGCGGCGAGACGGCCAAGCGTGGCGGCGTCGAGCGGCGGCGGCGTCCGGCGCGACCGGGTTGCGGCGGCGTCGAGGAAATGGCGGAACAGCAACGGCACATCCTCCCGCCTTTCCCGCAACGGCGGCAACGGCACGGTGACGACGTTCAGCCGGTAATAGAGATCCTCGCGGAACCGGCCTTCGCCCGCCAGCTTCAGCAGATCGACCTTGGTGGCGGCGATCACCCGCAAATCGAGCGGGATCGTCCGGTTGGCGCCGATGCGCTCGATGGCCCGTTCCTGCAGCACGCGCAGCAGCTTGACCTGCAGATGCATCGGCATGCTCTCGATCTCGTCGAGGAACAGGGTGCCGCCGGCGGCGAATTCCAGCTTGCCGATCCGCCGCCCCTGCGCGCCGGTGAAGGCGCCCGGCTCATGGCCGAACAGCTCGCTCTCGATGATGCTGTCCGGCATGGCGCCGCAGTTCAGCGCCACGAAATTGCCGCTCCGCCGCCGCCCGGCCTCATGCAGGCTGCGGGCGACCAGCTCCTTGCCGGTGCCGGTCTCGCCGAACAGCAGGATGTCGACCTCCGCGTCGGCGAGGTTGGCCACGGCGGCGCGCAGGCGCTCGATGGCCGGCGAGCGGCCGATGATGCGCCCCTCCGCTCCGCCGTCGGCAAGCTGGGCGCGCAGGCGCCGGTTCTCCAGGACCAGCGCGCGGTGATCCAGGGCGCGCCTGACCAGCTCGACCAGATGCCCCGGCTCGGCCGGCTTCTCGATGAAGTCATAGGCGCCCTCGCGGACGGCGCGGATCGCCATGGCGATGTCGCCATGTCCGGTGATCAGCACGACCGGAACCTCCGGATCGACGGCGCGGACCCGCTCCAGCAGGGCGAAGCCGTCCATCCCCGGCATCCGTACGTCGGTCACCACGATCCCCGGCCAGGAGGAGCCGAGCCGGGCCAGGGCCGTCTCGGCCTCGGTCACCGCCTGGACGGCCAGCCCTTCCAGCTCCAGGGTCTGGCGGCTGGAATCGAGCACTTCCGGATCGTCGTCGATCAGCAGGACGGTCATGGCGGGGCTTTCATGCGCGGATCAGGGTGAGGGCGAAGGCGGTTCCGCCGGGGCCGCTCTCGGCCACCGACAGCACGCCGCCGAAGTCGCGGACGATGTTGTACGAGATCGACAGCCCCAGACCCAGCCCCGTTCCCATCGGCTTGGTCGTGAAGAAGGGATCGAAGATCTGCCCGGCCAGCCCGGCGGCGATCCCGGCCCCGCTGTCGCGCACCTCGATGCGGACGCTGTCCGCCTCCCCCGCCTCCGCCCGGATCAGGATGCGGCGAACCGGGACGGCGGCCACGGCGTCCAGCGCGTTGCTCAGCAGATTGACCAGGACCTGCTCCAGCCGCACCTCCTCGGCGCGGACCCGCAAGGGGGCGCCGGCATCCGGCAGTTCGACCGCGATGTCGACTGCCTCCCCGCGCAGCCGGTCGCCGAACAGCGACAGCGCCCCCTGGATCACCGGCGCCAGCTCCACCGCGCCCAGCCGGCTGTCGGGGCGCCGGGCGAAGCGCTTCAGGTGGTTGGTGATGTTCGCCATGCGTGACGTCAAATCGGCGATCTTGCCGAGATTGCCGCCGGCCTCCTCCGTCCGGCCCAGCTCGATCAGCTTGCGGCCGTTGTGGGCGTAGGAGCGGATGGCGGCGAGCGGCTGGTTCAGCTCATGCCCGACACCGGCGGCAAGCTGCCCCAGCGCCGCCAGCTTGCCGGCCTGGACCAGCTCTGCCTGCGCCTCGCGCAGGTCGCGCTCGGTGCGGCGGTGCTCGGCGATGGCGCGCTCCAGCCGGTCGTTGGTGGCGCGCAGGTCGGCGGTGCGCTCCTGTACCGTGCGCTCCAGGATGTGCTGGGCCTCGACCCGCTCGGTCATGTCGGTCAGCGTAACGATGAAGCGCTGCTGCTGGCGGTGCCAGAAGGGACGGACGCCGACCTGCACCGGCACCGCCCCACCGTCAGGCCGCCGCCCGGTGGTCAGGATCGATAGGGACGGCGCGGCGCCCTCCGCCGGCCCGGCCGACGCCTCGGCGAAGAAGGCGGCGACACGGGCGGCGCCCTCTTCATCAAGGCGATCGGAAAGCCGGGGCGCCTCTCCGCTCTCTTCCGCAGGACCGTTGGGCGGCGGCGCGATCAGGGCGGCGGCGAGCGGGTTGACGAACTCGATGGCGCCATCGGCGTCGGTGATCGCCAGACCCGCCTGGGCATTGTCGATCATCGCCTGGGCGTTCGCCTCCTCCACCGCGATGGCGGTGTCGCGGAACACCAGCAGCGCCGCCGCCATGTCCGACAATTCGTCGTTGCCGCCCAGCGGGATCTCCGCCTTCAAATCGCCGGCGGCGATGGCGCGGGCGGACTCCCCCAGCCGGGTCAGGCGGGAGATCAGGTTGCGGTTGACGTAGAGCCACGCCACCAGAACCGCCACCAGCAGGCTGACGACCGCGCTGGCCAGCAGGGCGGAGCGGCCGAACGCGATGGCCTGGGCGGAACGGGCGGCGGCGGCGCGGGAATCGCTCTCCACCGCCTGGACCTGCCGGGCGATCAGGCCGTTCAGCCGGGCGACAATCTCCCGGTTGCGGGCGAGCAGATCCTGCCCATGGGCGGCGGTCTCCAGCTCCGCCCGGCGCAGCGCCGGCACGCCGCCATCGGTCCCGCGCGCCAGCGCGAGAAGCTGGCCCACCACCTGACCCAGCGACACGCCGTCGGGCCAGTCGGCCAGCGCCGCCAGGTCGCGTTTCAGCCGGTCTGCGGTCTCGTCGAGGAAGCCGGCGTTGTCGTCCAGCATCTCGGGCGTGGCGAGCGTCGCCGCCCGCGCGATCAGCCCGACCGCGAGATTGCCGTTGGCGCCGATCTGCAGCACCGCCTCGCTCCGCCGGTTTTCCTCGCGCAGGACGCGGACGGCATCGGCCGACGGCTTGCCGCTCTCCACCGACGCCAGGGCGCTTTGGATGTTGAAGCGCGCGTCCGCCACCAGCGGGTCGATCTCGTCGAGGAAATCGGCGTGCAGCCAGCGCAGACGTTCGATGGCCTCCTGGTTGCGGCGGCCAAGCTCCAACCGGTGCCGCACCGTGCCGTCCAACTCCGACAGGTTGCGGCCGAGCGCATCGACCACCGGGCGCAGGCCGGGAACGCCGCCTTCGATGGCGTCGGTCAGCGACCGCAGGGCGGCCAGACGGCGGCCCAGCGTCTCGCGGATCGCGTCCATCTCGGCCTCCGTCCGGCTGCCGGCCAGGACGGGGGCGGTGGCGATGATGGCGCCCCCCTCCTCCGCCAGCTTCGCCGCCAGCCCCAGGGCCGGCAGGTGGCTTTCGGCGAACTCGTCCAGCGTGCCGCCCAGCCGGTCGTAGGACAGCCAGCCGAGCACGCAGGCCACCACCGACAGGACCGCGACGGCGACGAAGGCAAGAAAGAGGCGGAGCCGGATGCCGAAGCGCATCGCCCGGCCATTCATCGCCATCCGGACATTCATGGCCATCCCCCCTCTCCGGCCGCCACCCTCAGGATGACCAGGGCCCGCTCGGACGCCGACAGGGCCGCCTCCAGCCGGTCCTTGGAAAAGCGTCGCCACTCCGCCTCCAACTCGCCCTGCCGGGCCGAGACCGGCATGCCGCGGGCTGGACGGCGCAGCGCCGCGGAAAAGGCCGGATCGGCAGCCTGGGCGGCGCTGACCGGGACAGCGGTGGCGGCCTTCCGCGCGGCGCGGAGCAGGTCGCGCGCCACCGGATCCGGGGTGGCGGCGAGGCGGGTCTCGCCCTCATGGATCAGTTGCCAGACACGGTTGAGCGTCTTCACCCGGAAGGTGATCAGCTCGTCGAACAGCAAATTGACCAGTTCGTAGCGACGGCTGGACAGGCCCCGGTCGAAGAGGAAGAGGTCGTCGCCGGTCTCCCGTTCATAAGGATTGGGGTAGCCGGCGGGTGCGTCGGCATAGCTGTCCGGGCGCACCGGCAGCCGTCCGATATCGGGACGCAGCATCAGCCGCTGCCCGGCCTGCGACAGCAGGAAATCGACGAAGACGTTCGCCCCGGCCGGATTGGGAGCGCCGCGCAGGATCGCGACGCTGGCCGGCAGGAAGACGCTGTCCGCCGGATAGGCAAACCGCAAGCCGCCGGCCGCCACCGGCTTTTCTTCCACCTCCGGCCCCTGTTCCGGCGGCCCCTGCTCCGCCGGCCTTTGTTCCGCCGACTGACCTGCCGTCTGTCCCAGAAAATCGATGGCCAGCCCGATGCCGAAACGGCCCTTGGCGACCCCTTCCACCACGCCGTAGCTGCGCGCGGTCACCGTGGCGAGGTTGCCTGCGATCTCAAGCCATGTCGCCCAGCCGCGTTCCCAGCCCTGGAGCTGCAGCACCGTCTCCACCATCAGATGCATGGTGCCCGACCGCGACGGCGCCGTGATGCCCAGGTGCCGGGCATATCCGGGACGCCGCAGATCCTCCCATCCGCGAGGAGCGGCAATCCCATGCCGGTCGAGGTAGGACTGATCCCAGACCAGCCCATAGCCGGACAGCGCGAAGCCGAGATAGGTGCCGTCGGGATCGTCGACCGGCTGGTTGCCGATGGTCGACGGGGCTCCGGTCGGCCGGGATGCGATGGGGCTCAGCAATCCCGCCGCCTTCAGAACCTCGAACGCATCCGGGGCGGATGCCCAGAAGACGTCGACGCCCTCGCCTTCGCGGTCCTGCAGCCGGGTGATCGCCGCGGTGGTCTTGGTGTTGATCACGCGCAGATGCCGATCCGGATGAGCACGCTCGAAGGCCTCCCGCACCGGCTCGTAGAACCCGGCGGGAAACGACGTCAGGACGATGATCGTCTCCGATTCCGTGCCCGTCAGGTCCCGACCTGCCGCTGCGACCGGGACCAGCAGAAGCAGGACGACCGCCAGCCGGCGCACCAGCCGTCCGCCGCGCCGCAAGCCCCATCTCGGCCCTGCAATCGCATCGCGCTTATAACCATCCATGCCGCCTCCACCGACCCCACCCCCCGGAACCGCCCAGCACCCCACACTGCAATGAACTTGTCCAGTTCCGAGCACCGGCGGCGGTTCCGGCGGGCAACTTGTTACACATGATGGCCGTGTTGCATCAACGGGTCCTACATCGATCCCGCCGCCCATGCCCGCTGCCGACGCCGCCCAAGGCACCCTGCGATAATAAGAATGGTTCGCATTCCAAGTCCGGTGCGGCTATACCGGTGTGACCGGCATCGAAGGCGATGGCCCCAGGGATGCCGGTCCCCTCATACCCGCCAGTCCGCGCATCCGTGACCGACAGCTTCCGCCCCGCCCCGACCGATGACCTCCGTTCCCAGCCCGCCCGATGACCGGCCCCGTCGGCACCTGGGCGCGCAGGATCGCGGAACTGTTCGATGCGCATCGGCTGCGGGTGGAGCGCGCCATCGCCCGGCGCACCGGCGATCCGCAGACGGCGGGCGATCTGGCGCAGGATGCCTTCCTGCGGCTGGCCCGTCTGCCCGATGGCGAGGCGGTGCAGAACCCGGCCGGTCTGCTCTACGTGGTGGCCGACCGCATCGCGCTGGACCATTGCCGGGCAGCCCGGCGCCGGCGCCGGCGCGAGACCGGTCCCCCCGACGAGGAATTGCCGGCCGCAGCCCCCGGCGCCGATGCGGTGGTGGAGCGGAACCAGACCATGGCCCGGCTGCGCGGCGCCATCGACGCCCTGCCGCCCAAGACCCGCGAGGTCTTCCTGCTCTACCATGTCGAAGGCCTGCCCTACCGCGCCATCGGCGAACGGCTCGGCATTTCACCGCGCACCGTGGAGTATCATCTGCGCACGGCGCTGGAACAGTGCCGCGCCCACATGAAGCGGCGCCCGCCGCGATGATCGGCAAATTTCTTTGAGGGATAGGCCTCCGCTGGTCGTCTAACCAAACACGAGGCAACGGGAGCTTGCGGCAAGACGCGATGGATCATCGGGATGAACGGCAGAGGGAGCCGGCAGACGGGGAGCCGGCAGATGGCGGACCTGCAGACGGCGGACCGGATGGGGATCGCCTGTTCTCGGAAGCCAACGCGTGGTTCTTCCGCCTGCAGTCCGCCGACCTCACCCCGGCGGAGCGTACCGCCTTCGCCGGGTGGCTGGCCCGCAGTCCGGCCCATTCCCGTGCCTGGAGTGAAGTGCGGACCCTCCTGCACGACCTCAAGGACCCTGCCCGCGCCGCCTATGCCGGGTCCCGGAATGCCCCTCCCCGCCGCCCCGTGGCGGTTCGGGTGCAGCGCTTCGCTGCGGCGCTGGCCGTCCTGCTGGTGGTCGGTGGGCTCGGCGTCTGGCGCGGGCCGACGCTCTACCAGAATGCCGTCGCCGATCAGGTGACCTCGACCGGGCAGCGCCGGACTTTGACCCTGCCGGACGGCTCCACCGCCGAGATGAACGGCGACACCGCGCTGGCGCTCGATTTCCGGGATGGTGAGAGGCGCGTCCGGATTCTGCGCGGGGAGGCGTGGTTCCACGTCACCCGCGATGCCGACCATCCCTTCGTCGTCGATGGCGGGGCGGGTGCCGCCCGCGTGCTGGGCACCCGGTTCAGTGTCCGGCGCGAGGACGACCGCACGATCGTCACCGTCGGCGAAGGGATGGTCGAGGTCTCCGCCCATCCAAGCACCGACAGCCACGCCTTCTGGCCCGACAGCGTCCGCCTGCACGCGGGCGAGAGCGCGGAGGCAGACTCCCACGGCCTGACCGGGCCACGGGCAACGGATCCCGCCGTCGCCTTCGCATGGCGCCAGGGCCAGATCGTCTTCCGCCAGCAGTCGCTCGCCTCCGTCATCGCCGCACTGAACCGGCAATGGCCGGGCCGCGTCGTCTTGCTGAACGACGAGGCGGCGGAGCGCGTGGTCTCCGGCGTCTTCGCGCTCGACCGGCCGGATGCCGTGATCGATGCGCTGGAGCGCGGCCTCGGCGTACGCGCCACCCGCATCACCCCCTACCTGACCCTGCTTCGCTGAAAAAAAACGAAAGGTCCGAAAAAACTTCCCAGGGATCTCCGTCCACCCATCGTCATCACCGGGAAAGAAGAGAATGAGACGCAGTCGCAGGAAAGCGGCGCGGCTCTCACCGGATGACAGAGGCGAGCGATGGCATTGGCGAAGTTTGGGGCGAAGACGGGAATAACCGGGCTTACAATAGGGCGGCTGCTGGCGACGACGATGCTGATCGCGCCGGGCCTTCTGCTGTCCAGCGTCCCCGCAGCGATGGCGCAGACGAACCCGGCCGGGGCGGTGACCTTCGCCATTGCGCCGCAATCGGTGGACGGGGCGCTCGCCGCCTTTTCCGCCGCGACGCGCATCCAGGTGCTGAGCCCCGGCGCGGTGACTCAGGGCGTCGATTCCCCCGGCGTCAGCGGTTCGATGTCGGCGCGCGAGGGGCTGAACCGCCTGCTGTCCGGCACCGGACTGACCGCCCGCTTCCTCAACACCGAAACCGTGACGGTCGAACGCGTCGCCGCCGGCGGCGCCATCCAGCTCGACCCGGTGCAGATCGAAGGCAGCGGGGGCACGACCGGTCCCGGCGCCCTGCCCCCGGCCTATGCCGGCGGTCAGGTGGCGCGCGGCGGGCGCATCGGCGCGCTGGGCAACCAGGACGCGATGGATGTTCCGTTCTCCGTCACCGGCTACACCGCCGAAACCATCCGCAACCAGCAGGCGGATACCGTCGCCGATGTGCTTGCCAACGATCCGGCGGTGCGCAGCGGCCTCGGCTACGGCAACTTCGCGGAGAGCTTCGTCATCCGCGGCTTCCAGCTGATGGGCGAGGATCTGTCGATCGACGGACTCTACGGAACCGCGCCGCGCCAGATCGTCGCCACCAACATGTTCGAACGGGTGGAGGTGCTGAAGGGTGCCAACGCCTTTCTGAACGGCGCGGCCCCCAGCGGGTCCGGCATCGGCGGCGGCGTCAACCTCGTGCCCAAGCGGGCCGAGGATGAACCGCTGACCCGCCTGACCGCCAGCTATGCCATGGGCAGCCGCTTCGGCCTGTCCGCCGATGTCGGCCGCCGATTCGGCGACGCCAACCAGTTCGGCGTGCGCGTCAACGCCGCGGTGCGCGGCGGCGACACCGCCATCGACGACGAGGAGCGGACGCTGAAGCTCGGCTCGCTGGCGCTGGACTATCGCGGCGAGCGCGCCCGCGTGACGCTCGACGTCGGCACCCAGACCCAGCGGGTGGAGCAGGGCCGCCCCGTGGTCTATTTCGGCAGCTTCGTCCCGGCGGTGCCGTCGGCGTCGCAGAACTATGCGCAGCCCTGGTCCTATTCGCAGATGCGCGACACCTTCGGCCAGATCCGTGCCGAATACGACATCCTGCCCAACCTGACCGCCTATGGCGCCTTCGGCATGCGCAGCATGCGCGAGGACGGTGATTATGCCTCCCCCACCGTCACGCGGCCCGACGGCACCGGCACAGTCCGGCGCCTGACCGTCCCGCGCGAGGATTTCACCAGCACCGGACAGGCCGGTATCCGGGCCGACCTGCACACCGGCCCGGTCAGGCACCAGTTGAATGCCGGCGCCTCCGCGCTGCGGACGACCAACAACAACGGCTTCGAGTTCGGCGCGACCTCCGCCATCAACCTCTACCGCATGGTCGGGCTGCCGCGCCCGGCGACGACATCGTCCAGCGGCATGGTCGGCGACCCGCCGAAGGTCAGCGAGTCGGTGCTGCGCAGCGTCTACGCCTCGGACACGCTGTCGATCCTCGACGACCGGGTGATGGTCACCGCCGGCCTGCGCCAGCAGAACATCCAGGTCCGCGGCTTCAACCGGGCCAACGGCGCCCGCACATCCGATTACGACCAGTCGGCGCTGACGCCCGTGGTCGGGCTGGTGGTGAAGCCGATCAAGGAACTGTCGCTCTACGCCAACCGGATCGAGGGACTGGCGCAGGGGCCGACCGCCCCGTCCACGGCGGCCAATTCCGGAGAGATCTTCGAGCCCTACCGCTCGGTCCAGTACGAGGTCGGCGGCAAGCTGGACTTCGGCAGCTTCGGCGGCTCGCTGTCGCTGTTCCAGACCACCCAGCCCAGCGGCGTCACCGACGCCTTCACCCGCATCTACAGCGTGTCCGGCGAGCAGCGCAACCGCGGCATCGAGCTGATGCTGTATGGCGAGCCGGTGCAGGGCGTCCGGCTGCTGGGCGGCGCCACCTTCATCGATCCGGAGCTGACCGACACCGGCAGCGCCGCGACCGAGGGCAAGGACGCCGTCGGCGTGCCGCGCCACCAGTTCAACGCCAATGTGGAATGGGACCTGCCCTTCCTTCCGGCCTCCTTCCCCACCGTCACGCTGACCGGGCGCGTGATCCACACCGGGTCGCAGTATCTCAACACCGCCAACACGCTGAAGATCCCGAGCTGGACCCGCTTCGACATCGGCGCGCGGATGGTCACCGACATCCGGGACCGTCCGGTCACCGTCCGGGCGGCGGTGGAGAACGTCACCGACAAGGCCTATTGGGCGTCGGCCTATGGCGGCTACCTCAGCCAGGGCGCTCCGCTGACCGCCAAGCTGTCGCTGTCGGTCGATTTCTGAACGGCGCATTCATGACGGCGGCATGAGGAGGGCCCGATGACCAACCGAACCATCCGGATTTGGACGCTGATCCACAAATGGACCAGCCTGATCTGTACGCTCTTCATGCTGCTGCTGTGCCTGACCGGCCTGCCGCTGATCTTCCATGACGAGATCGAGGCGCTGACGGCGGAGGACACTCTTCCGCCGATGCCGGCGGAAACGCCCTTGAAGTCATTGGACGAGGCGGTCGCCTCGGCGCTGGCCACCTACCCCGGCGAGCGTCCGCTGTTCCTCAGCTTCGACGAGGACCGGCCGGTGGTGAACGTCACGACCGGCCCGACCGCCCGCCCGCCGGTGTCGCAGATGCACATCTCCGCCATCGACCTGCGCACCACGCGCATCCTGGCCGACCTGAACGACGACCGGGGCTTCATGCATGTGATGCTGCGCCTGCATGTGGACATGTTCGCAGGACTGCCCGGCGAGCTGTTCCTCGGCTTCATGGGCTTCCTGCTGTTCCTCGCCACCCTGTCCGGCGTGGTGATCTACGCGCCCTTCATGCGCAAGCTGTCCTTCGGCACCGTGCGGGCCGGGCGCAGCAGGCGGCTGAAATGGCTCGACCTGCACAACATGCTGGGGATCGTCACCCTGATGTGGGTGGTCGTGGTCGGGCTGACCGGCGTCATCAACACCCTGTCGGTTCCGCTGGTCGCCTATTGGCGCGCCAACGAGCTGGCGGCGATGATCGCCCCCTATGAGGGCAAGCCGGTGCCGGAGCGCTTCGCCTCCGTCGACGCGGCTGTCCGCACCGCGATGGAGGCCGCCCCCGGCATGCGCCCGCAGTTCATCGCCTTTCCCGGCGTGCGGTTCTCCAGCAACCATCATTACGCCGTCTGGCTGAAGGGCGCCACGCCGGCCACCAACCGGATCCTGACCCCCGCCCTGATCGACGCGGAGACCGGGGCCTTCACCGACATGCGCTCCATGCCCTGGTACATGCTGGCGCTGCGGCTGTCGCAGCCGCTGCATTTCGGCGACTATGGCGGGCTGCCGATGAAGATCCTGTGGGCGGCGCTGGACGTGCTGACCATCGTCATCCTCGGCAGCGGCCTGTATCTGTGGATCGCCCGCCGCCGCGTCACCCAGGAGCAGGCCGGCGCAAGCCCCGGCCTGCGCGCCATCGCCGGGGAGGCCGCGGAATGAAGCCGCGGGCTCCCCTCCCCCTGCCGGCGATCTTCGGCGTTCCCGCCGCAATCGCGCTCGTCACCACCGCCGGGCTCGTCACCGCCCTGCTGGACGACGGCCTGATGGACGCGCTGTCCTGGGCGGCGCTGTCCGTCCCCATCCTGGCCGCCGCTTGGGCCTGGCGGAAACGCGAGCGCTGACGGCTCCTCTCGACATCCCGGCGGGGACCGGATGATAACATCGGGCACGGTTAACGATCCGAAATAATGCATTGACGGAACTGGCGGATCCGGGAAACCTCAGTCTCTTGACAATAGGGACACCAAGGTTCCGCGCCCGATGCAGCCGTCCACCCGGAACGCCTCTCCAGCTCCCGCACCGCCGGCCACGCCACCTTTGCTCAGCGTCGAGGATCTGTCCGTCGCCTTCGGCGGGCAGCGGGTCATCGAGGATCTGAGCTTCCATGTTCATCCGGGACGGACGCTGGCGATCGTCGGCGAATCGGGGTCGGGCAAGTCGGTGACGTCGCTGTCGGTGATGCGGCTCGCCGACATGGTGGGGGCGCACTATCCCACCGGCCGCATCCTGTTCCAGGGCAGCCGGGGGCCGCGCGACCTGCTGACGGCCACGCAGAAGGAGATGCGGGCGATCCGCGGCAAGGAGATCGCCATGATCTTCCAGGAGCCGATGACCTCGCTGAACCCCGTCTTCACCATCGGCGACCAGATCGGCGAAACGCTGATCCTGCACGAAGGCATGGGCAAGGCCGCGGCGGCTGAAGAGGCACGGCGGCTGCTCGACATGGTCCGCCTGCCGGATGCCGCCCAGATCCTGAAGCGCTACCCGCACCAGCTCTCGGGCGGCATGCGCCAGCGGGTGATGATCGCCATGGCACTGGCCTGCCGGCCCAGGCTGCTGATCGCGGACGAGCCGACGACCGCGCTCGACGTGACGATCCAGGCGCAGATCCTGACCATCATGCGCGACCTGCAGGCCGAACTCGGCATGGCGATGATGTTCATCACCCATGACATGGGCGTGGTGGCCGAGATGGCCGACGACGTGGTCGTCATGTGGAAGGGCCGCAAGGTCGAGGAGGGCCGCGCCGCCGATCTCTTCGCCGCCCCGCGCCAGCCCTACACCCGCGCCCTGCTGGCCGCCGTGCCGCGGCTGGGCGCCATGGCGGGAGAGGACCACCCCCGCCGCCTGCCGCTGACCGTCCTCGACGGCGACCACGTCACCACGGTGGGCGAGGCCAGGGTGCAGGACACGGCCGACTATGGCGCCGCGCCCCTTCTGTCGGTTCGCGACCTGTCCGTCCGGTTCAAGTCCAGGACCAATTGGCTCGGCCGCGCCACGCATCAGGTCCATGCGGTAACGCAGGTCTCCTTCGACATCCATCCGGGCGAAACGCTGGCGCTGGTCGGCGAGTCCGGTTCCGGCAAATCGACGATCGGGCGCACCATCCAGCAGTTGCAGGACGCGACTTCGGGCCGCATCTCGTTCCACGGCCGGCCCCTGTCGGAGATGGGGGCGGCGGATCGCAGCCGGCTGCGGCGCGACGTCCAGTACATCTTCCAGGATCCCTTCGCGTCGCTGGATCCGCGCAAGACGGTCGGCTTCTCGATCGCGGAGCCGATCCGCACCCATGGACTGCTCGACGGCGAGCGCGAGATCCGCAAACGGGTGGATGGCCTGCTGGAGCGGGTCGGGCTCGCTCCCGCCCACGCCGCCCGCTACCCGCATGAATTTTCCGGTGGCCAGCGCCAGCGCGTCTGCATCGCCCGCGCGCTCGCCTCCGACCCCAAGCTGATCATCGCCGACGAGGCGCTGTCGGCGCTCGACGTGTCGATCCAGGCGCAGGTCATCAACCTGTTCATGGATCTTCAGGCCGAACGCGGTCTCGCATACCTTTTCATCAGCCACGACATGGCGGTGGTGGAGAAGATGAGCCACCGGGTGGCCGTCCTCTTCCTCGGCCAGATCATGGAAATGGGAAGCCGGCGCCAGATCTTCGAAAGCCCGGCGCACGACTACACCCGCCGCCTGCTGTCCGCGGTCCCCGTCGCCGACCCGTCGCGGCGCAGCGGCCGGGCGCTGCTGGACGGGGAGATCCCGAGCCCGGTTCGCGCCGTCGGCGACGACCCCGCGGTCCTGCCGCTGGACGAGGTGCAGCCGGGCCATTTCGTCCGCCGGAGCGCATGACCCGGCTTCAAGTCAACCAACAACAACCATCGATCAAGGAACAGGTGTCATGGCATTGGGTGTGAAGGGGATCAAAACCGCGTTCATGGCGGCGCTGTTGGCCGGTGCGGCCTTCGCGGCGACGCCCGCGGATGCCGCCGGGAAGCTGACGATCTCGTCGCCGCAGGATCCCGGAAGCTGGGACCCGATCGACACCTTCCTGGTCAACTGGGCCTCGGTCGGCACCAACATCTTCGACGGGCTGACCTACCGCGGCCCGGACCGCAAGCTGGTGCCCGGACTGGCCGAATCCTGGACCGAGATGGACGGCGGCAAGCGCATCCGCTTCAAGCTGCGCAGCGGCGTGACCTTCCACAACGGCGAGCCGTTCAACGCCGCCGCCGTGAAGTTCACCTTCGACCGGCTGCTGGGCGACGAAGGGGCGAAGGGGCCGCAGCGCTCCAACTACATCGCCATTGAAAGCGTCGAGGTGATCGACGACACCACCGTCGATCTCAAGCTGAAGGCGCCCGATCCGGTCCTGCTGACCAAGCTGGCCGGCTATGGCGCGATGATCGTCCCGCCGAAATACATCCAGGAGAAGGGCGACGCCTTCTTCAACGTCAACCCGGTCGGCACCGGGCCGTTCAAGTTCGTCTCCTACGCCCCGAAGACCGGCATCAAGCTGGAGGCCAACCCCAACTACTGGGGCGGCGCGCCGAAGCTGTCGGAGGTCGAATACCGCTTCATCACCGAGCCGGCCACTGCCGTCGCCGAGCTTCAGGCCGGCCGCGTCGACGTCGTCCTGCCGCCGACCATTCCCATCGGCATGGTCCCGGTCATCCAGGCCGATCCGAAGCTGACGGTGCTCAGCATTCCGGGGCCGACGGTGGACGCGCTGCGCTTCAACACCAAGTCCGGCATCACCGCCGATCCGCGGGTGCGCAAGGCGCTGATCATGGCGGTGGACCGCGCCGCCATCGTCAAGTCGATCCTGGCCGGCCAGGCGTCGGAAATCGCCAGCTTCCAGGGCGAGCTGTCCTTCGGCTACGACCCGGCGCTGAAGCCGCTGCCCTTCGATCCGAAAGGCGCGCAGGCCCTGCTGGCCCAGGCCGGGGTGAAGCCGGGCGCCACGGTGCAGATCGACATCCGCGGCAACGACGCCACGATGAACGAGGTGGCCCAGGCCGTCGCCGCCTATCTGGGCGCGGTCGGCGTCGTCGCGACGATCAAGCCGTACGAGACCAACGTGCTGCTGAACGACATCATCCCGCAGGGCAAGACCGGCGCGATGTTCCAGCAGAAATGGGGCGGCTGGACCTTCGACTACGACAACACCGCCTACGCCATGTACCATTCCGGCGAGAAGTGGAACCCGTACGAGCATGACGCCGATCTGGACAAGCTGCTGGAATCCCAGCGCGCGATCACCGACGTGGCGGAACGCGAGCGCATCCTGAAGCAGATCGCGCGCACCGTCGCCGACAAGGCGCTGGAGATGCCGCTCTACAACTCCAACGCCATCTACGGCGTCGCCAAGCGGGTCAAGAACTTCCCGCCGGCCTCGGACAACCGTCCGAAGCTGACCGAAGTGACGGTGGACTGATCCCACACCCGGCACCGCCTTTTCCCCGAGGGGGCATGGCGGTGCCGGATGCGGTTCTGTTCCGTTTTTCCAAGGGTGGCATGTCTTGGCCGGTTTTCTTCTCAAGCGCCTGATCCAGGCGGTCTTCGTCATGGTGGTGGTGACGCTGGTCGTCTCGTTCGCGATCCGCCTGACTGGCGATCCGGCCCTGATGCTCACGCAAGGGGCGGGCAGCATCACCGAACAGGACCTGGAGCGCATCCGCGAGGCGCTGGGAGTCAACCGGCCCTTCCTTGCCCAATATGGCGGCTTCCTGAGCGGGCTGCTGCGGTTCGACTTCGGCAACAGCTTTCTCGGCGGCACCCCGGTATCGCGGCTGATCGCCGACGCGCTGCCGGCGACGCTGCTGCTGGCGCTGGTGTCGATGGCCGTATCCATCGCCCTGTCGATCCCGCTCGGCATCCGGGCGGCGACGGCGCGGGGCGGGGTCGCCGATCAGGCGATCCGCATCCTGTCGCTGGTCGGCCTGTCGGTGCCCAACTTCTGGCTGGCAACGATGCTGGTGCTGCTGTTCGCCATCACGCTCGGCTGGCTGCCGCCGAGCGGCATGGAGGGTCCTTCGAACTTCATCCTGCCGGCGGTCACCATGGGTGTGATCCTGACCGCAACCAACGTTCGGCTGGTGCGCAGCGCCATGCTGGAGACCCTGCAGTCGCAGTATGTCATGGTGGCGCGCGCCAAGGGGCTGAGCGAAGGCAAGGTCCTCTACAAGCACGCGCTGCGCAACTGCGCCATCCCGCTGATCACCTATTTCGGCCTGCAGTTCGGCGGCCTGCTGGGCGGCATCGTCGTGGTGGAGCGCGTCTTCAACTGGCCGGGGCTCGGCACGCTGGCCTTCGACGCGGTGGCCGCGCGCGACTACCCGGTGCTGCAGGGCGTCATCACCGTCTTGTCGCTGCTGATCGTCGGCGTCAACCTGCTGGTCGACATCGCCTATGGGCTGGTCGATCCGCGCATCCGGACCTCGTGACCGCCATGGCCGCCGCGCTCTCCTTCCTGCGTTCCCCGCGCTTCCGCAACCTCGAATTCCTGCTCGGCGCGTCGCTGACCCTGGTCATCTGCCTGGCCGTGCTCTTTTCCGACCAGCTGTTCCCCGGAGGCGCCGACAAGATGGACCTGATGGCCCGCCTGTCGCCGCCCTTCCGGGATGCGGCGCACCCGCTGGGTACCGACCCGCTGGGGCGCGACGTGCTGGCCCGCGTGGTGGCGGGCGGCAAGATCTCGCTGCTGGTCGGCTTCGTCTCGGTCGCAGGGGCGGCGGTGATCGGCGTGCTGATGGGCCTGATCTCCGGCTATTACCGCGGCATCTGCGACATGGTGGTGATGCGCTTCGCCGACGTGCAGCTGGCGCTGCCCTTCATTCTGCTTGCGATTACCTTCATCGCCATCGTCGGCGGCAGCCTGACCAACACCATCATCCTGCTGATCGTGTCGCAGTGGGTGCAGTACGCCCGCCTCGTCCGCGGCTCCGTCCTGGCATTGCGCGAGCGGGAGTTCATCCAGTCCGCCCGCGCCATCGGGGTGAAGGACTGGCGGATCATCGTCCAGCACCTGCTGCCCAACCTGATCGGCCCGGTGATCGTGCTGCTGACGCTGAACGTCGCCAACAACATCCTGCTGGAAAGCAGCCTGACCTTCCTCGGGCTCGGCATCGATCCGACCATCCCCAGTTGGGGCGGCATGCTGGCCTCGGGTCGCACCTATCTCCAGGTCGCGTGGTGGGTCAGCGTTTTCCCCGGCCTTGCCATTCTTCTGACCGTGCTGGGCCTGAACCTGCTCGGCGATTGGCTGCGCGACAGCCTCGACCCCACCGGGAGAACGTCTCGATGACCGTCCTGTTCGAAGCCTCGTTCGAGCGGACGCTCGATCTGCTGTGCGCCCGGTTGAATGGCAAGACGGCGGAGGCCTGGACCTTCGACGACGCGCGGAGCCGCCGCGCCGCCGAACACCGCCTCGCCGAGCGCGGCGTGTCCGCCCGAATCCGCAGCGCCTACAAGCCTCTGCTGCATTTCTTCCTGGAAGAAGTGGAGCCCCGCGATCTGGCGGCGGTGACCATCGCCTATCCGGTTCACCCGCAGGCTCCCGCCAACCGCTTCCTGCTGGAGGCCTATCCGCTGGCCGCCCTGCTGGCGGGGGCGGAGGTCACGTTCCACCCGCGGGCGGACGGCGCGTTCCATTACGACGTGACGCTGACCTTCAAGGACGGCCGGCGGGAGGAGCGGCGGGTGGCGGCGCCCAACCGCGTCCACACCGACATGGCGGGGGAGACCAGCGTCTCGCCGACCGGCTGGCTGTGCCTGGGCGACGATACAGTTGGCGAACGGCTTGAAACCGATTACGAGCGGATGTTCGAGTCCGCCATGACCGCCATCGCCGGCCACCCCTGGACCGGCGGCGAGCCCTATTTCGAGGAGCTGAGCATCCGCGCCGAGTTTCCGGCGGCGGACGAACCGCTGGGCTTCGCCGACGAGGTGCTGAGCCTGCGCGAAGCCCTGCACGAGGACTTCTACTTCTCGCTGCTGGAGGTGTTCCAGCGCAAGTCCGGCCGGCCGCTCGGCGACCGCGGGCTGAAGCCGGGCCAGATCGCGCCCGACATCAAACTGAGCGACGACGCGGTGCGGGTGCGGGTGGAACTGCGTCCCCTGTCACGCAGCGCCATCACGTCCTCCGACGAGCCGCTGGACGCCGCCTCGCTGGACCGCGCCGCCGCGCCGGTCGGAGACACGGCGATCCGGGCCGGGCTGGAGCGGATCGGCGGCGAGCCGTTCGAGGCGGGAACGCGCAGCGGACGCCGGGTGCTTGCCCGTTATGTTCAGGGTAGCGACGCGCCGGTGATAATCAGCGGCGGCCAGCACGCGAACGAGACGACCGGCGTGGTGGGCGCCTTGCGCGCGGCGGAACGGCTGGCGCAGCGTCCGGGCGCGCATTTCACCGTGTCGCCCCTGGAGAACCCGGACGGCTACGCCCTGCATCACCGGCTGCGGGCCGGCAATCCGCGCCACATGCACCACGCGGCGCGCTACACCGCGCTCGGCGACGACCTGGAATACCGCAACCCGGTGGAGGCCGGTCCCCATCTCAATGAAAAGGCGATCCGGGTGGAGGCGGAGCGGCGGAGCGGCGCCCGGCTCCACCTGAACCTGCACGGCTACCCTTCGCATGAATGGACCCGGCCGCTATCGGGCTATGTGCCGCGCCACTTCGCCATGTGGACCCTGCCCAAGGGATTCTTCCTGGTGATGCGCCACCACGCGGGTTGGGAGACGGCGGCGGAGCGCCTGCTCGACCGGGTGACGGCGCATCTTGCCACGATCCCTGGGCTGGCGGCCCGCAACGCCGAACAGATCGCGCTTTACGAGGTCCATGCCGGGGAGACCGGGTTCTGCCTCGTCAACGGCTTCCCCTGCCTGTCGTCGCTGGATGAACGCAGCACGGTGCCGGTGACCTTGATCACCGAATATCCGGACGAAACCATCTATGACGATGCCTTCATCCAGGGCCACACCGCGCAGATGGAGACGGCGCTCGCCGCCTACGAGGCCTGGCAGGAGCTTGTCGTGAGCTGAGCGGCGGTTGGTTGGGTCGTGCCGGCTCCCTTCGAAGCCGGCACGACGAGCGGCCTTACTTCTGCACCAGCGGGCAGCCACCCTCCGACAGCGGGCGGAAAGCTTCGGGGCCGGGGATGGTCTTGATCAGCTTGTAGAAATCCCAAGGTCCCTTCGACTCTTCCGGCTTCTTGACCTCGAAGAACAGCATGTCGTGGACCGCCCGGCCGTCGACACGGACGCTGCCCTTGCCGAACAGGGGATCGTCTGTCGGCAGGTCCCGCATCTTGGCGGCGACGACGGTGGCGTCGGTGCTGTTCGCCGCCTTGACCGCCTTCAGGTAATGCAGGGCGCCGGCATAGACGCCGGCCTGGTTGCCGGTGGGACGGCGCCCGTCCATCCGGGCGGCGAAGCGGTTGGCGAAGGCGCGGGTGCCGGGATTCAGATCCCAATAGAAGGCCTCGGTCAGATACAGCCCCTGCGCATCCTTCAATCCGACGGCGGCGACGTCGCTCAGCTGCATCAGCAGGGCGGCCAGCCGCTGGCCGCCGGCGGTGATGCCGAACTCGGTCGCCTGCTTGACCGACCCGATGGTGTCGCCCACCGCGTTGGCGAGCCCGATGACCTGCGCGCCGCTGGCCTGCGCCTGCAGCAGGTAGGAGGAGAAGTCGGACGCATTGGGCGGATGGCGGACGCTGCCGACGACCGTCCCGCCCATGCTCTTGACCACCGCCGAGGCGTCGCGCTCCAGCGCATGACCGAAGGCATAGTCGGCGGTCATGAAGAACCAGCGCTTGCCCCCGCTCTCCGTTACCGCCCGCGCCGTGCCGTTGGCCAGCGCCCAGGTGTCGTAGGTCCACTGGATGGTGTTGGGGGAGCATTTCGGCCCGGTCAGCTCTGTCGTGCCGGGACCGGAGGCGATGAAGACCGCCTTGGAGTTGCGGGTCACCTCGTTCACCGCCAGCGCCACCGACGAGAAGGGCACGTCAAGAATAGCGTCGACATGCTCCTGGTCCAGCCAGCGGCGTGCGGTGGCGGCGCCGATGTCGGGCTTATTCTGATGGTCGGCGTGGATGACCTCGATGGTGACGCCGGGCAGCTCCTTGGCGAAATCCTCCGCCGCCAGCTGCGCAGCCACCACCGAGCCCTGCCCGGTGCTGTCGGAGGCGAAGCCGCTCATGTCGGTCAGCACCCCCAGCTTCACCCGGTGGTTCGCGATCTCGGCCGATGCCGGGACGGTGCCGATCGACAATGCGACGAGGCTGGCCGCGGCCATGCCGGCCAGCGTGTATCCGGTCTTCATCAAGGTCCTCCCCTTTTTCATTTTGATGTTCGACGGTCTTGCCCGCTGCCTTTAGGCGCCGGCGGCCCCGCCGCGCAGGTCCTGCAGGACCGCCTGGGCGATGTCCTGGCGCACGCTGCCGCGCTCCACCAGCGCGGCGGCGACGCGGTCGATCTCGTCGCCGACCGCGCCGGCCATCATCGCGATGTTCTGGGCGTGCAGGGCCATATGGCCCTTCTGGATGCCGGTGGTCGCCAGCGCCTTCAGCGCCGAGAAGTTCTGTGCCAGCCCGACCGCGGCGATGATTCGGGCGAGGCGTTCGGCGCTGGTCACCCCGAGGATCTTCAGACAGGCCTGCGCCGTCGGATGGGCCTTGGTGGCACCGCCGATCAGCCCGACCGCCATCGGCAGCTCGATGGAGCCGCTGAGCTGGCCGTCGGCGGTCACCTCGAAGCGGGTCAGGCTGCCATACTGGCCGCTGCGGGCGGCGAAGGCATGGGCGCCGGCCTCCACGGCGCGGGTGTCGTTGCCGGTCGCCAGCACGACGGCGCTGACGCCGTTCATGATCCCCTTGTTGTGGGTGGCGGCGCGGTACGGGTCGGCGGCGGCGAAGTGATAGGCGCTGACGATGCCGTCGCGCACCGCCTCGCCGCCGATCTGGTCGAGTGGCCACACCGCATGCGCCCGCGCCAGCCGGCGGTCGGCCAGATTGGACAGGATGCGCAGATACACCCGGCCGCCGCTCCAGGCGGCGATGTGGGGAGCCAGCTTTTCCGCCATGCTGTTGACCGCGTTGGCGCCCATCGCGTCGCGGGTGTCGACGATCAGATGGGTCACCAGCATCGGGCCGCCCTGGCTGTCGAGCACGCGCACCTCGACGTCGCGGAAGCCGCCGCCGAAGGACAGCAGCACCGGGTCGCAACCGTCGCAGACCGCCTTGATCTCCTCGCGCCGCCCGAGGATGCGCAGGCGGGCCGCATGGGGATCGGCCACCTCGACCGCCTGGATCTGCGCGATCATCAGCGTGCCGGACATCGAGGTGGTGAAGCCGCCGGCGTCATAGCATTGCCGGGCCGCGTTGCAGACCGCGGCGACGACCGACGATTCCTCCGTCGCCATCGGGATCAGCACATCCTCGCCGTCGACCCTCATGTTGGTCGCGATCCCCAGCGGGATGTTCATCGACCCGATGACATTCTCGACCAGGCGGTCGGCAAGCCCGAGATCCAGGTTCCCGGTGTCCGACAGCCGCGCGGCGGCGGCGGCATCGAGACCGGCGAAGTCCGAGACGATGCCCAGGCGCTCCGCAGGCGATTTCTTGTGGAATCCGGAGATGCGGGAACTGCGGGTGGTGTCGATCATTCCTGAACCCTGTCGTGCGCTTTGCGGATGCATCCCCCCTTTGGCGCCGCGCGGCGGCGCGCACCGGATGGGATCATGGGGGCGGGATAATGATGGTGCCGGTCGGACGGGCGAAGCGGGCCGTCCCGCCATCACCATTCGCTCCAATGATGATCAGTGATACAAAGGGACGGCACAAGGGACAGTTTCCCGGAATCTCCGGGACACTGTACCAGCGCAATCATTGGGACACTGCAGCGGTGATGCGATGACACGGGTGGGCAGCATCGTCGACAGGATCGCCGGCCTGATCGGCGAGGGCCTGTTGAAGCCGGGGGAGCGCCTCCTGTCGGTGCGGGCCGGCGCCGTCGAGCACGGCGTCTCGAAGAACACCATGGCCGAGGCTTACGACCGTCTGGTGGCGCTCGGCCTTGTCGAGGCGAAGCAGGGCGCCGGCTATTACGTCGCGCGCGTCCGCCATGCATCGGTCGGGCAGCAGTCGGCCCATGTCGCGGAAGCGGTGGACTTCGTGTCGCTGCTGCGCGAACAGCTGGTGCAGAGCTATGCCGTGCGGATCGGCGACGGCCGGCCGCCGCCCTCCTGGATGGAGCGGTTCGAGGCCAGTGGCAATCCGAGATTCATGGCCGCAAGCCGCGGCCTGACGCCGGACCACGGCTACGGCTCCCCCTGGGGCTTCCTGCCGTTGCGGGAGCGGCTGGCGCTGACGCTCGGCGAGCGGTCGATCACGGCGTCACCGGACCAGATCCTGCTGACCCAGGGCGCCAACCACGCCCTCGACCTCGTGGCCCGCCAGATGCTGGAACCGGGGGACACCGTGCTGGTCGACAGCCCCGGCTATTATCCGCTGTTCGGCAAGCTCCGGCTGTCGCGCATCGGCATCGTCGGCGTTCAGCGCCGCCATGACGGCCCCGACCTCGACGACCTCGCCGCCAAGGCCGCCGCCCACAAGCCGAAGCTGTTCTTCACCCAGTCGCTGGCGCACAACCCGACCGGCGGCTCGATCACCCCCGCCGTCGCCCACCGCCTGCTGCGGATCGCCGAACAGCACGGGCTGCACATTGTCGAGGACGACCCCTTCGCCGACGTCCTGCCCGCCGCCAGCCCGCGGCTCGCCGCCCTCGACCAGCTGGAGCGGGTCATCTATGTCGGCACCTTCTCGAAGACCCTGTCGGCCAGCCTGCGTGTCGGCTATGTCGCGGCGAAACGCCCGCTGATCGACCGGCTGTGCGACGTCAAGATGCTGACGGTCGTCAGCACCTCCGACTATGTCGAGCGGATCGTCTACGCCTTCATCGCCTCAGGCCAGTATCTCCGGCACCTGCGCCGGCTGAAGACGCTGATCGCCGAGCATACCGAAAAGGCGACGGTCGCCCTGACCCGCATCGGTGTCCGGCTGCCGCCGGCCGCACCCGGCGGCTATTATCTGTGGGGTGAGCTTCCCGACCATATCGACGAGGCGGAGCTGGTGCGTCAGGCCGCGGAACAGGGAATTTTCCTGGCGCCCGGCACGCTGTTCCTGCCGACGCGGACGGCCACCGCGCCGGCGATGCGGATCAACATCGCCTATGCCGGCGATCCCCGCTTCATCGCGTTTCTCGGCGACCGCCTGCAGACAGACGGAACGCGGTAACCAGGCGCTCTCAATCGCCGTTCCTGTGGCCGCCATCCCGGCGGCTTTCCTCGACGACCCAGCGGCGGAAGCGGTCGCGGCGGTCATCCGGTTTGCGGCGGCTGGCCATGACCAGGAAATAGCCCCGCTCCGTCTGAACCGGCCGGTCGATCAGGGCGACCAGATGTCCATCCCGCATCAACTCGTCGATCAGCGGGCTCCATCCCAGCGCCACCCCCTGCCCCATCAAGGCAGCCTGCAGGACCAGCGGGTAATTGTTGAAGGTCAGGTCCTGGCCGCCGGCCGGCACGGGCAGTCCGTGCAGGGTGAACCAGTCACCCCAGGACAGCCATGCCGCCGGCCCGATGCTTTCCAGATGCAGGAGCGGCAGGGACGCCAGTTCGGCCGGGTCGGTGCCAGCACCGGCGGCGGCCCCAGCGGCAAACGGGGCGCGGCTCGCCCGGAAGGCGGGGCTGCAGACCGGCAGGACCCGTTCGGGAAACAGGAGTTCCGCCTCGCAGCCGGGCCAATGGCCGTGCCCGAAGGTGATGGCGATGTCCACCGCCTCGCGGCGCAGGTCGATCGCGTTCTGCGTCGTCACGATCCGCACGTCCAGCTCCGGCAGAAGCTGGCGCAGCGCGCCGAGGCGCGGCAGCAGCCAGCCGGAGGCGAAACCGAAATCGGTGGCGACGTTCAGCACGCCCGGCCGCTGCC
This sequence comes from Azospirillum sp. B2RO_4, assembly GCF_051124815.1. Classification (NCBI taxonomy): domain Bacteria; kingdom Pseudomonadati; phylum Pseudomonadota; class Alphaproteobacteria; order Rhodospirillales; family Azospirillaceae; genus Azospirillum; species Azospirillum sp. B2RO_4. The sequence goes on from NZ_CP118490.1 coordinate 141,038, forward strand.
GGTCGCGGATGCGCGTCACCGCATCGCCGATGCCGTCCAGCGCCTCGCGCGTCGCCTCGTAGAGCCGCACGCCGTCCGGCGTCAGCGCGACCCCGCGGTGAAGGCGGCGGAACAGCGCCGTCCCCAGATCGGCCTCCAGCCAACCGATCTGGTGGCTGACGGCCGACTGGGTGCAGGCAAGCTCGCGGGCGGCGGCGCTGAAGCTCAGCAGCCGGCCGGCCGCCTCGAAGAAAAACAGGGTGCGCAGCGGCGGCAGGCGATCCTTTCCCATGAGCACCCCTCATACCGGCATGACGAGACAGGGACTTCACGACCCTGATGGCCGCGTCAATTCTACGGTTCCCGAACGATCTGTCCACAAACGGTATGAAGCAGGCGGATATGGCACGGCGCCCCAACATCCTGATCCTCATGGCCGACCAGATGATCCCGCAGGCGCTCGGCGCCTACGGCAACCCGACGGTGCGGACGCCGCACATCGACCGGTTGGCGGAGGGCGGCGTGGTGTTCGACAGCGCCTACTGCAACAGCCCGCTCTGCGCCCCCTCGCGCTATGTCTTGCTGTCGGGGCGGTTGCCCTCGGCCATCGGCGGCTACGACAATGCCGCCGAATTTCCCTCCGCGGTCCCCACCTTCGCCCATTACCTGCGGCTGGCCGGATACCGGACCATCCTGTCCGGCAAGATGCATTTCTGCGGGGCCGACCAGCTTCACGGCTTCGAGGAGCGGTTGACCACCGACATCTATCCGGCCGATTTCGGCTGGACGCCGGACTGGACCCGGCCCGAGGAGCGGCCGAGCTGGTATCACAACATGAGTTCGGTGCGCGACGCCGGCCCCTGCCTGCGCACCAACCAGCTCGACTTCGACGAGGAGGTCGTCTTCACCGCCGAACGCAAGCTGTACGACATCGCCCGCGGCCGGCGGGACCGGCCCTTCTGCTTCGTGGTGTCGCTGACCCATCCGCACGACCCCTACGCCATCACCGAACGCTACTGGAACCGCCACACCGACGCGGAGGTGCCGCTGCCGCGCATCACCCTGGCGCCCGACGCGATGGACCCGCATTCACGGCGGCTGCGCCATGTCTGCGCGATGGACGAGATGCCGCTCAGCGAACGGCAGATCCGCAATGCCCGCCGCGCCTATTACGGGTCCGTCGCCTATGTGGACGACCAGATCGGCCGGCTGATGGGCGCGCTGGAGGAAACCGGACTGGCCGAGGACACCATCGTCGTCCTGCTGTCCGACCATGGCGACATGCTGGGCGAACGCGGGCTGTGGTACAAGATGAGCTTCTTCGAGTCCGCCTGCCGCATTCCGCTGATCGTCCGGGCGCCGGGCTGGTTCCAGGCCGGGCGGGTCGCCGCCTCGGTCTCGTCGATGGATCTGCTGCCGACCCTGGTCGATTTCGCCCATGACGGGGCGGCGCCGGGCCTGCGGACGCCCATCGACGGACGCAGCCTGCTGCCGCACCTTCAGCGCAGCGGCGGCCACGACGAGGTGATCGGCGAATATCTGGCCGAAGGCGCCGTCGCCCCGATCGTGATGATCCGGCGCGGCAGCGAGAAATTCATCCATTCGCCGGCCGATCCCGACCAGCTCTACGACCTGTCCGACGACCCGGACGAGCTGGTGAACCGCGCGGAGCAGCCCGCCGCCGGCTCGGCCGACACCGTACGACGCTATCGTGCCGAGGTGGACCGGCGCTGGGACCTGACGCGCCTGCATGAGGAGGTCGTCGCCAGCCAGCAGCGGCGCCTCCTGGTGGCCGACGCGCTGCGCCGGGGGCAGCACCGCTCCTGGGATTTCCAGCCCTTCACCGATGCCGGCACCAGCTATATGCGCAACCATCTGGATCTCGACGATCTGGAAGCCATGGCGCGCTTCCCGCGCCCCGGCACCCCCGTACAATAGGACGGCGCGACGGCGCGCCGGACGTCGACCATCACCCGACAGGAGGGAAGGCAGCATGCATGTACCCGGGGTTGCAATGGGCGGTTTGACGGCAGGACGTGCGGCGCTGGCCGGCCTGATGACCGTGATCGGCATCGCGGCCGGCACGCTGACGGCAGCGGCCGTGGTGTCGGGGGCGGCCGCGGCGGCGGAGCCCGCGAACTGCGGGATGGTGAGGATGGCCGATCCCGGCTGGACCGACATCACCGCGACCAATGCGGTGGCGGGGACGCTGCTGGGCGCGATGGGCTATCAGCAGAAGATCGAGACGGTCGCCGTGCCGATCATTTTCCAGGGGCTGAAGACCGGGCAGATCGACGTCTTCCTCGGCAACTGGATGCCGGCCCAATCCACCTTCCTCGACAAGCTGATCGCCGAGAAATCTGTCGAGATCGTGCGCCCGAACCTGGAGAACGCCAAATTCACCCTGGCGGTGCCGACCGCGGTGGCCGAAGCCGGCGTGCACAGTTTCGCCGACCTCGCCAAATTCGGCGACCGGTTCGAAAAGAAGATCTACGGGATCGAGCCGGGGGCGCCGGCCAACCAGAACATCCAGCGCATGCTCGACAGGAAGGATTTCGGGCTGGAGGGCTGGACCCTGGTCGAATCGAGCGAGCAGGCCATGCTGGCGCAGGCGATGCGCCGGACGCGCAGCAAGGATTGGGTGGTCTTTCTCGGCTGGCAGCCGCACCCGATGAACACCCGGATCGACATGACCTATCTCAGCGGCGGCGACGCGTATTTCGGCCCGAACTATGGCAGCACCACGGTCAACACCCTGTCCCGGCGCGGCTACGGCACCGAATGCCCCAACGTCCACCGCCTGTTTGGCCAGCTCGCCTTCACCGTCGGGATGGAGAACGAGATCATGGCCGCCATCACGGAAGACAAGAAGGCGCCCAAGGACGCGGCGGCCGGCTATCTGAAGGCGCATCCCGACCTGCTCGGCCCCTGGCTGGCCGGCGTGTCGACCCGCGACGGCAAGGACGCCGCCCCGGCCGTGCGCGCGTCCTTGGGCCTGAAGTGACGCAACAGACGACAAGGAGACGAACAACCATGTTGGCCGCGTTGCGCGCTTGGGTCCGGGCCCGCTTTCCATCCTGGTTCCGGCCTGCCTACCGGCCCGAACGCCATTACATGCGGGGTCCCTCCGGCTTGCGATGATCAAGGCTCCGGCGGCCGGCCAAGCAGTTCCGTCAGCTTCAGGAACTGGCCGGCCAACGGGCTTGTCTTGCGCCAGACCATGCCGACGGTCCGGGAAGGCTGGGGATCCTTGAAACGGACGACCGACACCGTGCCGGACCCGGTCTCCACCGCCACCGCCATCTCCGGTATCAGCGTCACGCCCATCCCCGCCCTGACCATCTGGACGAGCGTGGAGAACGAGTTCGCCTCCAGCGCCTTCCGCGGGGAGGAGGACGGCATGTTGCAGAAGGACAGGGCCTGATTGCGGAAGCAGTGCCCCTCCTCCAGCAGGAGCAGCCGCATCTCCCGCAGCATGTCTCCGGTGGGCACTGGCTCTTCCGCATCCTCGGCCGGGCGGACCAGCAGAAAATCCTCGGTGAACAACGCCACCTCGGTCAGCGACGGCTCGAACACCGGCAGTGCGACGATCGCGGTGTCGAGCCGGCCGTCGCCAAGCTCCTCGATCAGTTTCGACGTCTGCGCCTCGCGCACCTCGATCTCGACATGGGGGTGCTCCCGTGTGATCGCCCCGATCACCGCCGGCAGCAGATAGGGCGCGATGGTGGGGATCATGCCGATGCGCAACCGGCCGCTGATCCGATTGCGCGACATCTGGGCAAGTTCCCCCAGCTGATCGACCGAGCGCAGGATGTCGCGGACCCGCAGGGATGCCTCCAGCCCGAAGGCGGTCAGCCGGATGCTTCTGCCGCCCCTTTCCACGAGTGCCGCACCCAAAGCTTCCTCCAGGTCCTTGATCTGCATCGACAGGGCGGGCTGCGAGACGGCACAGGCCGCCGCCGCCCGTCCGAAATGGGCGTGGTGTGCCAGCGCATCGAAATAGCGGAGCTGCCTGAGGGTCACGGAGCCGGGAATCATAAGCTTACCTTATCGCAGCAATCATCAAAGACCATTTTACCTGATCGCACGTTAACCATACAGTTTTATCCACAGAGCATTTGTTGCCGCCACGCGAACCCGTAAGCGATTCAGGAGGAAACGATGGACGCAAGGACCGACGAGAGCGCAGGCAAGTGCCCGTTCAGTGGAGGAAGCCGGGGCCACAGGAACCGCGACTGGTGGCCGGATGCCCTCGATATCGAGATGCTCCATCGGAATTCGGCCTTGTCCGATCCGATGGGCAAGGATTTCGACTATGCCAAGGAATTTCAGTCCCTCGATCTCGACGCGGTGATCAAGGATTTGCATGCCTTGATGACGGACTCGCAGGACTGGTGGCCTGCCGACTTCGGCCATTACGGCGGCCTGATGATCCGCATGGCGTGGCACAGCGCCGGCACCTACCGCATCACCGACGGCCGCGGCGGCGCCGGCACCGGACAGCAGCGTTTCGCGCCGCTCAATTCCTGGCCGGACAACGCCAACCTCGACAAGGCCCGCCGTCTCCTGTGGCCGATCAAGCAGAAATACGGCCGCAAGCTGTCCTGGGCCGACCTGATGGTCCTGGCCGGCAACGTCGCCCTGGAATCGATGGGCTTCAAGACCTTCGGATTTGCCGGCGGCCGGGTGGACGCGTGGGAACCGGAGGAGCTTTTCTGGGGTCCGGAAGGAAGCTGGCTCGGCGACGAGCGCTACAGCGGCGAACGGCAGCTCGCGGATCCGCTGGGCGCGGTGCAGATGGGGCTCATCTACGTCAATCCGGAGGGGCCGGGCGGCAATCCCGACCCGGTGGCGGCGGCCAGGGACATCCGCGAGACCTTCCGCCGCATGGCCATGAACGACGAGGAGACCGTGGCGCTGATCGCCGGCGGCCACACCTTCGGCAAGACGCATGGGGCGGGCGACCCGTCCTTCCTCGGCCCGGAACCCGAAGCCGGCGCGCTGGAGGACCAGGGCCTCGGCTGGAAGAGTAAACACGGCACCGGGTACGGACCCGACGCCATCACCGGCGGCCCGGAGGTGATCTGGTCCCAGACGCCGACGAAGTGGAGCAATCACTTCTTCGACAACCTGTTCAAGTATGAATGGGAACTGACCAAGAGCCCGGCCGGCGCATGGCAGTGGCAGGCGAAGGACGCCGAGCCGTCGATTCCCGGCCCCAGCGCGGACTCTGAAAAGCGGCGGCCGACGATGCTGACCACCGACCTGTCGCTGCGTTTCGACCCCGCCTATGAAAAGATTTCGCGGCATTTCTACGAGAACCCGGACCGGTTCGCCGATGCCTTCGCCCGCGCCTGGTTCAAGCTGACCCATCGCGACATGGGGCCGGTGGCTCGCTATCTCGGCCCGCTCGTCCCGAAGGAGACGCTGATCTGGCAGGACCCGGTCCCGCCGGTCGATCATCCGCTGGTGGATGACGCGGACATCGCCGCTCTCAAGTCGCGGATTCTCGCTTCCGGCCTTTCGGTCCCGCAACTGGTTTCGACGGCCTGGGCTTCGGCTTCCACCTTCCGCGGTTCCGACAAGCGCGGCGGCGCCAACGGCGCGCGCATCCGCCTCGCCCCGCAAAAGGACTGGGAGGTGAACGAGCCGGCGCAACTGCAGACCGTGCTGCAGACGCTGGAGGCCATTCGGACGGATTTCAACGCGGCGGCCGGCGGCAAGAGGATCTCGCTTGCCGACCTGATCGTCCTTGCCGGCGGCGCGGCCATCGAAAAGGCGGCGCAGGATGCCGGTCTGACCCTGCAGGTGCCGTTCGCGCCGGGACGCACGGACGCATCGCAGGAGCAGACCGACGTCGACTCCTTCGCCCCGCTCGAACCGCGCGCCGACGGCTTCCGCAACTATGTCAACGGCGCGAAGCACCAGTTCATGAGCCCGGAAGAGGCTTTGGTCGACCGGGCGGCATTGCTGCGGCTGACCGGCCCGGAGATGACGGTCCTCCTCGGCGGGCTGCGCGTTCTCGGCGCCAACACCGGCGGCTCCAGCCATGGCGTCCTCACCGACCGGCCCGGGACGCTGACGAACGACTTCTTCGTCAACCTTCTGGACATGGGCACGGAGTGGCAGCCGCCCAACGCCGACGGCGTCTATGAGGGGCGCGACCGCAGGACCGGGGAACGCAGTTGGACCGCCACCCGCGTCGACCTGATCTTCGGGGCGCATTCGCAGCTCCGCGCATTCGCGGAGGTCTATGCCTGCAGCGACGCCCACGGGAAGTTCGCGAAGGACTTCGTCGCCGCCTGGACGAAGATCATGAACGCCGACCGTTTCGATCTGGCCCGATCGCCCCATTGACGCGGACGGACTTCGATGGAGGCGCCCGTCCGGCCGGCCGGGCGCCTCGATAGGCCGGCCGAGGGTATGCCGCCAGCAATGAGGGAGAAGGGAGGCGCGATCATGAGCGACCGCCGGATACAAACCGACCGGGAGTGGCTGATCTTCATCGAGAAGGACATCGACACTCTCGATCAGCAAATCTACCACGCGAAATGGACGATCACCCAGTCGCAGTCGGCGCTTGAGCGGCTGAGTGCCGCCCGCGACTCCCTGCTTGCCCAGGCACAGGAGATCCTGGATCGCCTCGACGGGAAGTCGTCCGCATAGGCAACTGCGTTGTATGGGGCTTGGCAAACAAGCTCAGGCGGCCGACGGGGTTTTCGCGGCGTCGGCATCCGACGGCGCCATCCCGGCCGAATCGCCCATGATGTCGATCTTGCGCTCCAGATGCTGCCGCAGCAGAACCGCGATGGCAGCGCCGTCCCGCCGGACCAGGGCATCCAGAATTTGTTCATGCTCGCGCACCGCCTGATCCCACCAGTCGCGGGGCATGTCGGCAATGTAGCGGGCGCGGCGGATGCGCAGCGCCAGACCGGCGTGGGTGGCGATCAGCACCGGATTGTTCGACGCCGTCAGGATCATGTGGTGGATGCGCTCGTTCAGCCGGTAATAGGCCTGCAGGTCGCGGCGGGCATGGTGGGCCAGCATCTCGTAATGCAGCGCGCGCAACTCGGCGATCTGCTCCTCGGTGATGTGGGCGCAGGCCAGTTCGCCGGACAGCGCTTCCAGGCAGGCCATCACCGTGAAGGTGTCCTCGATGTCGGCCCGCGTCAGGGTGGCCACGCGGGCGCCGCGGTTGGGCAGCAGCACCACCAGCCCCTCGCTGGCCATCACCTTCAACGCCTCGCGCAGCGGGGTGCGCGACACGCCGAAGCGCTCGCACAGTTCGCGCTCGTTGATGCGCGATCCGGGCGACAGCTCGCCGTCGACGATGGCGGTGCGCAGGTGGGCGACGACCTCGGCGTGGAGGCTGCTGCGGTCGATCAGCGTCATTCCGATCCTCCCCCCGCCGCAGCCGTCCGGTCCGCCGGCGCCTGCTCCAGCGCCTGTTCCAACACCAGGGCGACATGAACCGCCCGCCGGCCGGCGCCGTCCTGGATCTGGTGGCGGCAACTCGTCCCGTCGGCCACCAGGATGGTGTCCGCATCGGCGGCGCGCACCGCCGGCAGCAGGTCGAGTTCTCCCATCCTCATCGACACCTCGTGATGTTCCGCCTGATAGCCGAAGGCCCCGGCCATTCCGCAACAGGTGGATTGTAGCACCGAAACCTCAAGGTCCGGGATCAGCTTCAGCACTCTTTCCACCGGCGGCAGCGCGCCCATGGCCTTCTGATGGCAATGGCCGTGCACCAGCGCCCTGCGCGCCGCCAGCGGCTTCAGCCCCAGGGTCAGCCGGCCGGCGGCGCGCTCGCGGTCGAGGAACTCCTCGAACAGCAGGGCGTGGTCGGCGATGCGGGCATATTCCGGTCCAGGCAGCACCGCCGTCATCTCGTCGCGCAGGGTCAACAGGCAGGACGGCTCCAGCCCGACGATCGGCACCCCGCGCTGGGCATAGGGCAAAAGCGCCTCGACCACGCGCCATTGCTCCGCCCGCGCCTGCTCGACCAGACCGGCGGCGAGGAAGGTCCGGCCGCAGCACAGCGGCCGGCCGCCGTCGGCCGGTGCCGCGGCATGGACGGTGTAGCCCGCCGCCTCCAGCACGCGCACCGCCGCGCGGGCGTTGTCGGACTCAAACCAGCGGTTGAAGGTGTCGGCGAACAGAACCACCTCGCCGGCCGCGCCGGGTTTGGGGACGGCGTGGTGCCGGAACGGCGTCCGGTGCCAGCGCGGCAGCGACCGATGGCGGCTCAGCCCGAGCAGCCGCTCCGTCAGCGCCGGCAGACCGGGGATCCGGCCGTGCAGGTTCAGCACAGGCGCGGCGGCCGACAGCGCCGGGGCGTAGCGCGGCAGCCACGCGACCATCCGGTCGCGCAAGGACAGCCGGGCGCCGTGCCTGCGGCGCTGGGCCAGCACCTCGATCTTCATTTTCGCCATGTCGACGCCGGTCGGGCATTCGCGCTTGCAGCCCTTGCAGCCGACGCAGAGGTCCAGCGCCTCCATCACCCCGTCGGCGGCCAGCCCCTCGGGGCCGAGCTGACCGGTCAGCGCCAGCCTCAGCGTGTTGGCCCGGCCGCGGGTGACATGCTGCTCGTCACGGGTCGCACGGTAGGACGGGCACATCACGCCGGGATCGGACTTCCGGCAGGTGCCGTTGTTGTTGCACATCTCCACCGCGCCGAGGAAACCGTTCCATTCCGACCAGTCCAGCGCGGTGTCGACCGGCATGGCGCCATAGCCGGGCTTGTAGCGGAACAGGCGGCGGTCATCCATGCGCGGCGGATCGACGATCTTCCCGGGGTTGAACAGGCCGGCCGGGTCGAACAGCGTCTTGACCTCGCGGAAGGCATCGACGATGCGGCGGCCGTACATCGGCTCATGGAATTCGGAGCGGACCAGCCCGTCGCCATGCTCCCCGGAATGGGACCCCTTGTATTCGCGCACCAGGGCGAAGGCTTCCTCGGCGATGGCGCGCATCTTCCGCACCTCCAGCTCCTGCTTGAGGTTTAGGACAGGCCGCACGTGCAGGCAGCCTTCGGAGGCGTGGGCGTACCAGGTGCCGGTGGTGCCGTGGCGGTGGAAGACCTCGGTCAGCCGTTCGGTGTAGTCGGCCAGATGCTCCAGCGGGACGGCGCAGTCCTCGATGAAGGAGACCGGCTTCCCCTGCGTCCGCATCGACATCATGATGTTCAGCCCGGCCTTGCGCACCTCCCAGATCGCCGCCTGGAAGGCCGGATCGACCGCCTCCACCACCGCGCCGGGCAGGCCGAGATCGCCCATCAGCTCGCCCAGCCGGCGGAGATTGGCGATCTCCTCGTCGCGGTCCTCGCCGGCGAACTCCACCAGCAGCAGGGCGTCGGGCTCGCCGACGATGAAGCGGTCCATGGTGGCGCGGAACAGCGGGATGTCGCGGCCCAGCGCGATCATGTTGCGGTCGACCAGTTCCACCGCCGCCGGTTTCAGCGCGACGATGGCCTGTGCCGATTCCATCGCCTTGCGGAAGGTCGGGAAATGGCAGACGCCCAGCACCTTGTGCCGGGGCAGCGGCGCCAGCGCCAGCTCGATGCGCTGGAAGAAGGCCAGCGTCCCCTCCGACCCGACCAGCAGCTTGGCGAGGTTGGGGTGGTCGCCGCCCAGCCGTTCGATGTTGTAGCCGCCGACCTTGCGGCGGACGGCGGGAATGCGGGCGGCGATCTCGTCGGCCTCGCGGGCGTGGAGCGCCTTCAGCGCGGCTTCGAGCTGGCGATGACGCCCGGTCGAAGGAGCGGAGCCGTCGAAGCGCACCGGGGTGCCGTCGGCCAGCACGGCGTCGATGGCGCGGACATTGTCCACCATGTTGCCGTAGCGCAGCGACCGGGTGCCGCAGCTGTTGTTGCCGGTCATGCCGCCGATGGTCGCCTGCGCCGCCGTCGAGACGTCGACCGGGAACCACAGCCCCAGCGGCTTCAATGCCTTGTTCAGATGGTCCAGCACGATGCCCGGCTGCACCGTCGCCGTGCGCGCCTCGGCATTCACGTCCAGGATGCGGTTCAGGTGCCGGGAGCAGTCGAGGACCAGCGCCTCGTTCACCGTCTGCCCGCACTGCGAGGTACCGCCGCCGCGCGGCAGGATCGGGACCCCTTCCTCCACCGCGACGGCGACTGCCGCCGCCACGTCCTCCGCATCGCGCGGCACGACGACGCCGACCGGCTCCATCTGGTAGATCGAGGCGTCGGTGCTGTAGCGGCCGCGCGCGAACCGGTCGAACAGCACCTCCCCCTTCACGGCGCCGCGCAGGCGCGCGGCCAGGGCGCCGTCACCGATCCGTGAGCCGCGGCGCGGCGCGGCGGTCGGTGCGTTGCGGTCGTCGAGCGGCATGGCGTGGACTCCCCAGAAACGGATGGCGGCGGCGGATGGCACGGCTGGATCGCGCCGGCAGATGCCTGATTTTGTATTCAAAATTCACCTTGCGGTGAATCGTCCCTGCTGACCGATGGATCGGAACACGGACCGAGATCGTTCGTCAGACGAACAAAATCCTTATGGGAATGCGCTATTCCTGTCGAGACCCGGCGACAGCATAGGCGTTATTGCAGATGCACCCTTTCGGAAATGGGTAGGGCATGGCTGCAAATGACTGTTTGCAGCGCCGGCAATTTGAATGCAAAATTTGTTTGGTAGACAAACCAACAGTTCGTGCACGCCGTCGCCGCTCTGTGCCCGGATTCCGCGCACCGACCGGGCGCATCGATATTGCCCCCGCGTCACCGACAGCACGGCATCATCGACACAAGGGAGGAGGAGCCTTCATGGCCCATCGCAGCGGACGCCATTTCCTGCAAATCCCGGGTCCGACCAACGTGCCCGACCGCATCCTGCGGGCGATGGACCGGCCGACCATCGACCATCGCGGCCCGGATTTCGCCGCGCTTGGCCGTGAAGCGCTGGACGGAATCAAGACGATCTTCAAGACCGGGCAGCCGGTGGTGATCTACCCGGCGTCGGGCACCGGGGCGTGGGAGGCGGCGATCGTCAACACGCTGTCGCCCGGCGACCGGGTGCTGATGTTCGAGACCGGCCACTTCGCCACGCTGTGGCGCAATCTCGCCGACCGCTTCGGCATCCACTGCGATTTCGTACCGGGCGACTGGCGCCACGGCGTCGACCCGGCGGCGGTGGAAGCCCGGCTGGCCGAAGACCGCGGCCACACCATCAAGGCCGTGATGGTGGTCCACAACGAGACCTCGACCGGCGTCGCCAGCCGCATTCCGCTGATCCGCAACGCCATCGACGCCGCCGGCCACCCGGCGCTGCTGCTGGTCGACACCATCTCGTCGCTGGGGTCCATCGACTACCGCCACGACGAATGGGGCGTCGACGTGACGGTAAGCGGCTCGCAGAAGGGCCTGATGCTGCCGCCGGGGCTGAGCTTCAACGCCATTTCCGAAAAGGCGATCGCGGCCAGCCGCAGCAACAGGATGCCGCGGTCCTATTGGGATTGGGCCGACATGGCGGGGCCGAACCGCGCCGGCTTCTTCCCCTACACGCCGGCGACCAACCTGCTCTACGGCCTCGTTGAGGCCATCGACATGCTGCACGAGGAAGGGCTGGACGCCGTCTTCGCCCGCCACGACCGCCACGCCGAGGCGACGCGCCGCGCCGTGACCGGCTGGGGCCTGGAGGTGCTGGCGCTCGACCCCGCCGAATATTCCAGTTCGCTGACCGCGGTGCTGCTGCCGGACGGCCATGACGCCGACCGGCTGCGCCGCATCATCCTCGACCGCTTCGACATGTCGCTGGGCGCCGGGCTGGGCAAGCTGGCCGGCCGGGTGTTCCGCATCGGCCATCTCGGAGACTTCAACGACCTGACGCTGGCCGGCACGTTGAGCGGGGTGGAAATGGGGCTGGAACTGGCCGGCATCCCCCACCGCAAGGGCGGCGCCCGCGCGGCGATGGATGCCCTGCAGGCCGGCGCCGCCGCGCAGGCGGAAAGGACGGCCGCCACCGCCGCCTGACGCCGCAACGAGACACCAAACAAAAAGGGAGGGACAGTCATGGGCTACACCAAGGCGCTGGTCGCGTCGATCATGGTCGCCGGTTCGCTGATGGCGGGCGCGGCGCAGGCGCAGACCGAGATCAAGCTCGGCCATGTCGGCGAGCCGGGATCGCTGTTCGACCGCTCCAGCCAGGAATTCGCCCGCATCGCCAACGAGAAGCTGGGCGGCAAGGCCAAGGTGGTGGTCTTCGGCTCCAGCCAGCTCGGCGGCGATTCGGAGATGCTGAAGAAGCTGAAGCTCGGCACCATCGACCTGTCCCTGCCCTCCACCGTCATGTCGTCGGAGGTGCCGGTCTTCGGCCTGTTCGAGCTGCCCTATCTGGTCAAGGACCGCGACCACATGGCGCGCATCCGCGACGAGATCGTGACGCCGACCCTGGTGCCGGCGGCGGAAAAGGACGGCTACCACATCCTCGGCGTGTGGGAGAACGGCTTCCGCCAGATCACCAACAGCAAGCGCCCGATCACCAAGCCGGAGGATCTCCAGGGCATCAAGCTGCGCGTGCCCAAGGGGGTATGGCGGGTCAAGATGTTCAAGGCCTATGGCGCCGATCCCAGCCCGCTCGCCTTCTCCGAGATCTTTGTGGCGCTCCAGACCGGGGTGATGGACGGCCAGGAGAACCCGCTGGCCCAGATCTACCCGGCCCGCTTTTACGAAGTGCAGAAGTACCTGTCGATGAGCGACCACGTCTACACCCCGGCCTATCTGACCGCCGGCCGCAGCTGGAAGAAATTCTCGCCCGAAATCCAGAAGGCGCTGACCGAGGCCGCGCAGGAGGTCCAGCCGACCGTCTACAAGATCGCCGCCGAAATGGACGAGGATCTGCTGAAAAAGCTGAAGGAGGCCGGGATGGAGGTCAATCAGGTGGACAAGGCCGCCTTCGTCAAGGCCAGCACCGGCATCTACAAGAGCTTCGAGGACGAGGTTCCGCAGGGCGGCGAGCTGATCAAGAAGGCGCAGGCGCTGGCCAGCAAGTCCTAGGGCCGGCATGCCGCGGGGGCGGCCATCGCGGCCGCCGCCGAAGCCCTCCCCCAGTCTCAGCCATCCCCTTCGGAGGGAAACCGTCGTGATGCTCGACCGTCTGCGCACCGGCTTCGAGTGGGTGCTCGAAACCATCGTCATCCTGCTCGTCTCCGCCCTGACCCTGCTCATCATCGCCGGCTTCGTCTGCCGCTATTTCGGAAGCTCGCTGACCTGGTACGACGAAGTGGCGTCGATCGGGCTGGCGTGGCTGACCTATTACGGCTCGGCGCTGGCCGCGCTGAAGGGCGCGCACATCGGCTTTCCCGGTCTGGTCAACGCGATGCCGCCGTCCTTCCGCCTGCTGGCGACGCTGTTCGCCGAGGCCTGCGTCTTCCTGTTCTTCGGCGTCCTCGCCTGGACCGGGTGGGAGGTGCTGATGGTGCTGGAAGGCGACACGCTGGTCAGCCTGCCGTCGGTGCCGCTGCAACTGACCCAGTCGGTCATCCCGGTCGGCGCCGTGCTGTTCATGATCGCGGAAGCGCTGCGCCTGCCCAGGGTGCTGGCCGACGCCCGCGGCCACGGCTTCGTCGACCACGAGCTGGAGGACGCGCTGGGCGCCGATCTGGCCCGGCCCCAGCCGCCGCGCTCCACCACCAACGCCGCCCCGATCGCCCGCGCCACCGCCTATCCGGAAGGACCGCGCCCATGACCATCGGCTTCATGCTCAGCGGGCTGTTCGCCCTGGTCCTGCTCAACGTACCGGTCGCCATCGCGCTCGGCCTCGTCGCCATGGCCGCCATCGTGGCGATCCAGGGATCGGACAATCTGGTCAACGCGGCGCTGGTGATGTTCGACGGCGCCACCAACTTCCCGCTGCTGGCGATCCCGCTGTTCATCCTGGCCGGTGCCATCATGAACGCATCGAGCATCTCGCGCCGGCTGGTCGCCTTCGCCTCCGCCCTGTTCGGCTTCGTCCGCGGCGGGCTGGCGATGGTGGTCATCGGCTCGTCGATGTTCTTCGCCGAGATCTCCGGCTCGGCGGTGGCAGGCGTGGCGGCGCTCGGCACCATCCTGATCCCGGCGATGAAGACGCGCGGCTATTCCAGGGAGTTCTCCGCCGCCATCTGCTCGTCGGCGTCGAGCCTCGCAATCATCATCCCGCCGTCGATCCCGATGATCCTCTATGCCGTGATGGCCGAGACGTCGGTGGTCAAGATGTTCGTCGCCGGCATCATCCCCGGCGTGATCGGCGCGGTCGGGCTGGCGGTCGCCGCCTACATCCAGGCGGTGCGCTACGATTTCCCGGTGGAGGAGCGCTTCCGCATCTCCCGCCTGCGCGAAACGGCGCGGGAGGCCGCCTGGGCCTTCCTGTTGCCGGTCATCATCCTGGGCGGCATCTTCGGCGGCTTCGTCACCGCGACGGAGGGCGCCGGGCTGGCGGTGGCGGCGGCGCTGTTCATCAGCATCGTCATCTACCGCGAACTCGACCTGCGCGAGCTGCGCAAGGCCTGCCTGGACGGCGGCGTGCAGACCGCGGTGGTGATGCTGCTGGTCGCGGCATCGGCGCTGATCGGCACCTTCCTGACCGAGGCACAGCTGCCCCAGGCGCTGGCCCGCAGCATCAGCGAAATCACCACCAACAAATACGCCGTGCTGGCCCTGCTGAACGTCGCCTTCCTGATCCTGGGCATGTTCCTGCATTCGGCGGCGGCGATCATCCTGGTGGTGCCGATCGTCATGCCGCTGATCCACGCAGTCGGCATCGACCCGGTGCATTTCGGGCTGGTGGTGACGCTGAACCTCGCCATCGGGCAGCAGACCCCGCCGGTGGCCAGCGTACTGATCGCCGCCTGCTCCATCGCCCGCACCGACATCTGGGAAACCACCAAGGTCAACCTGCCCTTCATCGGCGTCCTGCTGCTGGTGCTGGCGATCTGCACCTATGTGCCCGGCCTCTCGCTGGGGCTGGTCGACCTGTTCTACTGATACACACCAACGCCGAGGACGTTTGAGCGATGGCCGATACGGAACAACGGCGCACGGGCGGACCGCTCGCCGGCATCAAGGTGGTGGAGCTGGCCCACATCATGGCCGGCCCGGTCTGCGGCCTGATGCTGGCCGACATGGGCGCCGACGTGGTGAAGGTGGAGAAGATCCCCGGCGGCGACGACAGCCGCCGCATGGTGCCGCCGACCATCAACGACGAATCCGCCGCCTACATGGCGATGAACCGCAACAAGCGCGGCATCGCGCTGGACCTGAAGACCGACGACGGCAAGCAGGTGCTGCGCCGCCTCATCGCCGGCGCCGACGTGGTGATCGAGAATTACCGCCGCGGCACCATGGAGAAACTGGGCTTCGGCTACGAGGCGATGCGTGCCATCAACCCCGGCATCGTCTTTTGCGAGATCTCCGGCTTCGGGCGCAGCGGGCCGCTGGCCGACCGCGGCGGCTTCGACCTGATCGCCCAGGGCATGAGCGGATTGATGAGCATCACCGGCGAAGGCCCCGGCCGGCCGCCGGTCAAGGTCGGCGCCCCGGTGACCGACATCACCGCCGGGCTGCTGGGCGCCATGGGCGTCATGGCGGCGCTGGTCGAACGCCAGCGCACCGGCGAGGGCCAGCGGGTCGACACCTCGCTGTTCGAGGCGGGGATCATCCACACCTACTGGCAGTCGGCGATCCGCTTCGCCACCGGGGTCAGCCCGGGTCCGATGGGCTCGGCCCACCCGCTGAACGGCCCCTACCAGGCCTTCCCCACCGCCGACGGCTGGATCAACATCGGCGCCGCCAACCAGACCAACTGGCTGCGCCTGACCGAGGCGCTGGACGCGCGGTCCCTGCAGGACGATCCGCGCTTCGCCGACAACCCCGGCCGCATGCGCCATCTGGCGGAACTGGACGAGCTGCTGTCCGCCATCCTGCGGCAGCGGACCACGGCCGAGTGGCTGGCGGTCCTGGAGGCGGCCGGCGTCCCGGCCGGGCCGGTGCTGAGCATCGCCGACATGCACGAACACCCGCACACTCTGGCCCGCGACATGGTGGTGGAGGTCGAGCACAGCCGGGCCGGACCGGTGAAGACGCTCGGCCTGCCGATCAAGTTCTCCCGCACCCCCGGCGGCGTGCGCGGCCCGGCCCCGGCGTTCGGCGAGCACAGCCGGGCGGTGCTGACCGAACTCGGTTACGATCACGACGCAATAGAGGCGATGGAACGGGCACGGGTGGTGGCATGACCGGAACCGATGGAACGATGACGGACGAACTGCTCTACGAGGTGCGCGACGGCATCGCCCGCGTCACCTTCAACCGGCCCCAGGCACGCAACGCCCTGACCTTCGCCATGTACGAAAGGCTGGCGTCGGTCTGCGCCGAGGTCGACGACACCCCGGACATCCGCGCGATGCTCCTGACCGGCGCCGGCGACAAGGCCTTCGCCGCCGGCACCGACATCTCCCAGTTCCGCAGCTTCACGACGGCGGAGGACGCGCTCGCCTACGAGGCGCGGATCGACCGGGTGCTGGGAGCGCTGGAGCGCTGCCGGGTGCCGACCATCGCCGCGGTCGCCGGGGCCTGCACCGGCGGCGGGGCCGGCATCGCCGCCGCCTGCGACCTGCGGATCGGCGCGGCGAACGCCAAATTCGGCTTTCCCATCGCGCGCACCCTGGGCAACTGCCTGTCGATGAACAACTATGCCCGCCTGTCGGCCCTGATCGGTCCCGCCCGCGTCACCGAGATGATCTTCACCGCCCGCCTGATCGAGGCCGAGGAGGCGAAGGCCATCGGCCTGCTGTCGGAGGTCGTCGCCGACGCGGCGGCGCTGGCGGAGCGCGCCGAAACGCTCGCCGGCATCGTGGCCTCCCACGCCCCGCTGACCCTGCGGGCGACCAAGGAGGCGCTGCGCCGGCTCCGCCAGGGCGGCGATCCGGGGACCGGGGAGGATCTGATCGTGATGTGCTACACCAGCGCGGACTTCCGCGAGGGGATGGACGCCTTCCTGAACAAGCGCCCACCCCGCTGGCGCGGCGAATAGATCCGCCTACGAAGCGCGCTTCAGGCGGGGCCGGCGCGGTTCATTCAGCGTCGGATCATCGGCTTGAGCCAGGGCGAGATCGCGAAGACGTCGGTGAAATATCCCTGCTTGATGACCGCGCCTCCCGCCTTGTGGATGTTGGCGGGCAGCGAGCCCAGCTCCCCCTTCCGGGTCACCACATGGATCGAGCGGCGGAACCCGGAGGTCGGCAACGGCAGCACGCGCATATGGTTCAGGTGCTGACGGCTCTTCACCAGCGCGGTCGGCGGAAGCAAACTCCACCCCATCTCTTCCGCCACCATCGCCATCACGGTGTCGGTGGCGTCGAAGGCGAAGCTGCGCGGCACCTCCATGCCCAAACGCCGCAGATGCTGATCCACCAGCCGGCCGAGCGCGCTGTCCGTCGTGCTGCGGATCAGCGGCAGCGTCCGGGACAGAGCCCGCAGGGCGGCTTCATCGACGACTTCCGGGCAACTGCGCGGCAGCAGCAGCACGAAGGGTTCGGTGAGCAGGCACAGGCTGTCCACCTGGTCCATATCGTCGAAGCTGTCGTTGGTGAACAGCACGTCCAGCCGGCGGGCGAGGAACTGCTCGCGCAATTGCCCGCACAGCCCCGACGCGATGCTGAAGGACGGGACATTGTCGCGCAGCCGCTGAAGCAGCCGGGGAATGAAGGGCGCCGCCAGCGTGTCGATGCAGCCGATGCGCAGTTCCGGCATGAAGGGCGCGTCCGTTCCACCAATCGCCGCCGGCAATTGCCGCGCATCGGTCAGGATGCGGTTGCTCCAATGCCAAAGCCGCTGACCGGCGGCCGTCAGCGCCATGGGCCTGATACTGCGGTCGAGCAGTTGGGTGGCGAAGGCGGTTTCCAGCTGGCGCACCACATGCGACACCGCCGATTGGGTCAGCCCGAGCCGGCCGGCGGCGCGGGTCATGCTTCCCAACTCGGCAACGGCGACGAACACCTCCAAGGATCCCAGGTCGAAGTCGCGGTGATGCATGGGGCTCCCATCTTCGGGGTCGGTGGCGATTGCATACTATCTTATGCATGATGCTCTCATGAATGCCGCTCATGCAGACCATGAGATAAATTTCTCCGACTGCCGGTAACCGTGGCTTTCGCGGCAGCCTTGGGAGCCTGCCTGCAACTCCCGCCGGAGACCCTGCCATGACACTGCCCCCTGACGATCTTCCCGCCACCGCCACCGCCGCGCGGCAAATCGGCGATTGGGTGGCCGGGCTGCGGCGAAGTGATGTGCCGGAAGCGGCCTCTGCCGTCGCGCTGGACTGCATCGTCGACACGCTGGGGGTTGCCCTCGCCGGGACCGGAGAGGCAGCCGCTCGGCTGGCGGCGGACGAAGCGCGCGAAAGCTATGCCGCGGGACCATCGCGTCTGCTGACCGGTGGCCGCCTGTGCGCGGAGGGCGCCGCCTTCGCCAATGTCGCTGCCGCCCATGCGCTGGATTTCGACGACAACAGCTATGCCGGCTTCGTCCACGGCTCCGCCGTCGTGGTGCCGACGGCGCTGGCGATGGTCGAGGCGGCCGACGGTACGGGGAGCGATCTGCTCACCGCCGTCGTCGCCGGTGCGGAGGCGCAATATGCCTTGGCGGAGGCGGTCGGCAACGGGGTCTATCACGCCGGCTGGTGGACCACCGCGCTGTTCGGCACCGTCGGTGCCGCCGCCACCGCCGCGAAGGCCCTCGGTCTGGACGGACGGACGGCGGCCGACGCCATCGCCTTCGCACTGTGCGGGACCGGGGGCTTGCGCGCCTGCTTCGGCACCGGTGCCAAGCCGCTGCTTGCCGCGCAGGCCGCGGCGAACGGAGTGAGGGCCGCCCGGCTGGCGGCGCGGGGCCTGACCGTGCCCCATGCGGTGGTGGAGGATCCGCGCGGTTTCGCCCGCCTGATTGCGGCCGGCCGCTTCGATCCGACCGCTCTGGATGCGCTCGGCCAACGCTGGCGCCTGCTCGCCCCCGGCATCGACACCAAGCTCTATCCGGTTTGCCTGTCCGCCCATGCCGCCATCGACGCGGTACGCGACCTGATGGCGGAACGAGGGCTAACAGCAGGCGACATCCGGACCATCCACTGCCGGGTCCCGCCGGTGGTGGCCGCCAACCTGACCTATGACCGCCCGGAAACATCGGGAGAGGCCCGCTTCAGCCTGCCTTTCGCGGTGGCCTGCGCAATGCTGCACGGAACGCTGGCGCTGGAGCATCTGAATGAGGCGGCGCTCGCCGATCCGGTGCTGCGTCATGCCATCGGGCGTGTCCACATGATGGCCGATCCGGCATGGAACGCCGATCCCGACCGCGCCCGCACCGCACCCGAAGGTGCCGAGGTGAGCATCGAGACGACGTCGGGGGAGCGCTTCGTCCGCTTCTGCGCCTCGGCACGCGGCACGGTGGCCCGCCCGCTGTCGGCGGCGGAGCATTCGGCCAAGTTCCTGACCTGCGCCGCCCGCGCCGTCGGGCCGATTGGGGCGGAACGCCTCCACCGGAAATTGCGCCGGCTGGAGGCGGAGTCCGACCTGTCCCGCCTGTTCGACCCTGCCCACCATGGCAGCTGTTCATGATGTCGATGAAAATCGATCATGATGGGCATGCCGCCCCATCGGCGGCGGCCTGCTTTTTCAACAAGCGGGGCCATCGAACCATCCGCGGAAAACATAGGAAAACCAGCGGTTTCATCGAGAGTGCGCTGCACAAAATCTATGCGGATCGACTTGCTGCCTAAGTTTTAGTCCGTCCGTCGCCCGCTTTGTCGTCGTCCCGCCGCCCTTTCCTCCGGCTGCGGCCCTGTGAGACCGTTTCGATCAAGCGGAAACCAAGGTCCGCCCTTAAGGACCGGCAAACAGAGGGGCTTTCATGATGATGCGACGTTTGGTGGCACGGGCCGTGCTCTCGGCCATCCTCCTGTCCGGGACGGCCATGTCGGTCCAGGCCGCGGGCACGCTCAAGGTTTCGGTGGATTCGAACCTGAACACGCTCGACCCCGCCAAGATGAAGGGCGGCCAGGAGTATGTCGCCGCCTATCTGATCTTCAACGGCCTGACCGTCATCGGCCACGACATGACGGTGAAACCCGATCTGGCCGAACGCTGGGAGCACAGCGACGACCTGAAGACCTGGACCTTCCACCTGCGCAAGGGCGTGAAGTTCCACAACGGCAAGGACCTGGAGGCCGATGACGTCGTCGCCACCATCGCCCGCATCCAGGACAAGGCGACCGGCTCCACCGCCCGCGTCAATTTCGAGATCGTGGAATCGATGAAGGCGCTGGACCCGCTGACCGTCCAGTTCCAGTTGAAGACCCCCTATGCCGGCTTCGCCGAGCTGTTCGGCGAGCGGCAGGCGCGCATCGTGCCGCGCGACGCCGTCGACACGCTGGCCTCCAAGCCGATCGGCACCGGCCCGTTCGAATTCGTCTCCTTCGCCCCCGGCGACCGCGTCGTCCTGAAGCGCAACCCCAACTATTTCGAACCCGGCCTGCCGAAGCTGGACGAGGTGGTGGTGCGCATCCTGCCGGAACCAGCGGCCCAGGTGGCGGCGCTGACCACCGGCGAGCTGGATCTGGTGTGGAACCTGCCGCTGGAGGCCATCGACAAGGTCAAGGCCGACCCGAATCTCAAGATCGATTCCGTCCCCACCTCGACCTGGGACGGCGTCATCATGAACAACAAGGTGAAGCCCTTCGACGATCCGCGCGTGCGCAAGGCGGTGGCGATGGCGCTCGACAAGCAGGCGATCACCCAGATCGCGCTGTTCGGCAACGGCACCCCGACCCATTCGCCGATTCCGCCGAGCCACCCCTACTACAACAAGGATCTGAAGATCGCCAAGGGCGACCCGGCCGGGGCGAAGAAGCTGCTGGCCGAGGCCGGCTATCCCAACGGCTTCGAGGTCACTCTGCACACGCCGGCCGGCCGCGCCACCCGCGAACGCCTTGGCCTCGCCGTGCGTGAATTGCTGAAGCCGGCGGGCATCACCGTCAATGTCCAGCGTGTGCCTTTCGACGTCTTCCTGAAGGACATCGAGGGCAAGGCCGGCTTCTACATCGACGGCTTCTTCAGCCGCCCGACCATCGATACCTCCGTCTATCCCTGGTACCATTCGCACGGGTCGTGGAACACCGCGCTGTGGAACTACTCCAACCCCAAGATGGACACGCTGCTCGACAGTGCCCGTCAGGCGAAGAGCGATGAGGAGGCCAAGTCGCTCTACGGCCAGGTCCAGGCGCTGGCGGTGGAGGATTCGCCCGGCGTCATCCCCTACGTCATCAACCACATCAACGGCCTCAGCACCAAGGTTCACGGGTTCCATTCGCACCCGATGATGTTCCTCGACCTGCGCGACGTGTCGATCGACTGAGGCCGACCGGAAACCGGCCGCGTCCATGGCGGCCGGTTTCCCTCCTCCTTCCGGGGATGCTGCCCATGCTTGCCTACACCTTGACCCGTCTCGTCTATCTGGCGCTGGTCCTGGCCGTGATGTCGGTCCTGATCTTCCTGGTGACGCAGGCCATGCCCGGCGACGTCGCCTCGATGATCGCCGGCCAGTTCGCCTCGAAGGAGGTGGTGGACGCCATCGCGGTCAAGCTGGGGCTAGACCAGCCGCTGATCGTCCAGTACGGGCAGTGGGCGGCCGGCATCCTGCGCGGCGACCTCGGCCGCTCGCTGGTGCTGGAACAGCCCATCGCCCCCATCCTGATGGAGGCGCTGGCCCGCTCGCTGGTGCTGGCCGTCGTGGCTCTGGCGGTGGTGGCGGTGGTCGGCATCGGGCTAGGCGTCCTGGCGGCGGTGCAGCGCGGCAAGCTGACCGACCAGCTGGTTTCCGGCGTCTCCTATCTCGGCATCGCCGTTCCCGACTTCTTCTGGGCCATCGTGCTGGTGCTGGTCTTCGGCAGCTACATGAAGCTGCTGCCGACCGGCGGCTATGCCCCGCTCTCCGACGGTTTCCTGCCCTGGGCCTCGCATCTGGTGCTGCCGGTCATCACGCTGGTGCTGATGCTGCTGGCCCGCATCGCCCGGCTGACGCGCTCCAGCATGATCGACGTGCTGCAGACCAACTACGTGAAGTTCGCCCGCGCCAAGGGCATGCCGGAATCGGTGGTCATCCTGCGCCATGCGCTGAAGAACGCGCTTTTGCCGACCATCACCGTGCTCGCCATCGACTTCGGCCTGATCCTGGGCGGTGTGGTGGTGATCGAGACGATCTTCTCCTACCCCGGCATGGGCCGGCTGCTGCTGTTCGCCATCCAGCGCCACGACCTGCCGCTGATCCAGGCGACGATCCTGGTGGTCTCCGCCGCCTACTGCCTCGCCAACCTGACCGCCGATTTGCTCTACGCCTATGTGAACCCGAAGATCCGCCACGGCATGAAGGCCGCCTGACATGACCGATGCGACTCCCGTCCAACCGGCCCCCGTCCAACTGGCTCCGCGCCGGCGCCTGCCGTCTCTGCCCGTCTCGCTGATCGTCGGACTGGTCCTGCTCGCTCCGCTGCTGGTGGCCGCCGTCGCCGGTTCCTGGATCGCCCCCTACCCCTATGACGAAATGAACATCATGAGCCGGCTGCAGCCGCCCGGCCCTGAGTTCTGGTTCGGCACCGACGAGTTCGGCCGCGACGTGTTCAGCCGCACCCTGGTCGGCACCGGCAGCTCGCTGGTGATGGGCGTCGCCGCCACGGCGCTGAGCCTGCTGGCCGGCGTGCCGCTGGGGCTGATCGCCGGCTACAAGGGCGGGCGCATCGGCGAGGCGATCATGCGCGCCATGGACGTGCTGATGTCCTTCCCACCGATCCTGCTGGGCATCCTGGTGCTGGCCGTCACCCAGCCGGCGCAATGGAAGGCCATCGTCGCCATCGGCATCGTCTATGTGCCGCAGGTGGTCCGTCTGGCCCGCGCCATCACGCTGGAGCTGATGCAGGAGGAGTTCATCACCGCCGCCCGCCTGCGCGGGGAGAGCGCCGCCTACATCCTGTTCCATGAAATCCTGCCGAACATCTGGCCGCCGCTGGCGGTGGAAGCCAGCCTGCGCGTGGTCTTCGCCATCCTGCTCGGCGCCTCGCTCAGCTTCATCGGCATGGGGGCGCAGCCGCCCTCCTCCGACTGGGGCCTGATGATCAGCGAAGCGCGCCCCTTCGTGGAGCAGGCACCGTGGATCGCGCTGTGCCCCGGCTTCGCGCTCGCCACCGCGGTGATCGGCATCAACCTGCTGGGCGACGGGCTGCGCGCCCTGCTCGACCCGCGCAACACGGGAGCGCACTGAGATGATGACCGCTCCGCAAGCCCGCCCGGCCGCCGCCCCGGCAACCGCCCCGGCGTGTGCGCCAGAGCCGGCGCCGCTGCTCGACGTCCGCGGCCTGACCATCAGCTACGGCAACGCCCGCGGCACGCTGCGCGCCGCCAGCGACGTCGGCTTCGCCATCCGCCCCGGCGAGGTGATGGGTCTGGTCGGCGAATCCGGATCGGGCAAGAGCACCATCGCCATGGCGATCCTCGACCTGCTGGGCGGGGGCGGCCGGGTGGACTCCGGCGAAATCCTGTTCGACGGCACCGATCTGCGCCGTCTGTCCGCGCCGGAGCGCCGGGCGCTGCGCGGCGACCGCATCGCCGCCGTCTTCCAGGACCCCTTCACCTCCCTGAACCCGGCGCTGACGGTCGGCCGCCAGATCGCCGAGCCACTGATCCAACACAAGGGCCTCTCCCCCCGGCAGGCAGCCGCACGGGTGCTGGATCTGCTGGCGGAGGTCGGCATCCGCGATCCCCGCCGCGTCGCCGCCGCCTACCCGCACGAGCTGTCGGGCGGCATGCAGCAGCGGGCGCTGATCGCCACCGCGCTGGGCTGCGAGCCCAAGCTGCTGATCCTCGACGAGCCGACCACCGCGCTTGACGTGACGGTGGAGGCCCGCATCATCGACCTGCTGGCCAAGCTGTGCGACAGCCACCGGCTCAGCGCGCTGTTCGTCTCCCACAATCTCGGCATCGTCAACCGCATCTGCCAGACCGTCACCGTCCTCTATGGCGGGCTGGTGGTGGAGACCGGGCCGACCGGCCGCGTGCTGTCCCGCCCGGCCCATCCCTACAGCAAAGGACTGGTCGCCGCCCTGCCGCGCATCACCGCCGGCCGGCGCCACCGCCTGCCCTCGATCCCCGGCACGGTCGCCAAGCTGTCCGGGCCGCCCGCCGCCTGCGTCTTCGCCCCGCGCTGCCCCTTCGCCGAGGAGACCTGCCGCAGCCAGCCGCAGGCGATGCTGACGGACGCGGCCGGCGACGGCGTGCGCTGCTGGAAGGCCGACGCCCTGGCCGGCACCCCCTGGCCGGACGAGGAGGCCGCAGCCCGCAAGCCCGCACCGCAAGCCCCGGCTCAATCCACCGCGCCGCTGGTGGAGGTCGATCATCTGCGCAAGATCTACGGCGCCAACCGCTCCATCCTCCCCTGGCTGCGCCGGGCCGGCACGGTGGCTGTGGAGGATGTGTCCTTCACCGTCGGCCGCGGCGAGGTGGTCGGCGTGGTCGGCGAAAGCGGCAGCGGCAAGAGCACCATCGGCCGCGCCCTGCTGGCGCTGACCGAACCCAGCGCCGGCACCGTGCTGTTCGACGGCGCCGACCTGACCCGGCGGGTGCAGCAGGGCGACCAGGATCTGCGCCGGCGCGCCCAGCTTGTCTTCCAGAATTCCGCCGCCTCGCTGAACCCGCGCAAGACGGTGGGGGACGCCATGGACCGGCCGCTGGTGCTGGCCGGCCGGGCGGACGCCGAAGAGCGGCGCAAGACCGTCGCCGGCCTGCTGACCCGTGTCGGGTTGCCGTCCGCCTATGCCGACCGCTATCCGCACGAACTGAGCGGCGGCGAGCGCCAGCGCGTCAACATCGCCCGCGCGCTCGCCACCGATCCCGACTTCGTCGTCTGCGACGAGGCGGTGTCGGCGCTCGACGTGTCGGTCCAGGCCAACATCCTGAACCTGCTGGCCGAACTGCGCGACGAGATGGGGCTGTCCTATCTCTTCATCACCCACGACATCGCCGTGGTGTCGCACATCGCCGACCGCGTGCTGGTCGTCTATGGCGGCACCATCTGCGAAGAGGGTCCGACCGGCCGCGTGCTGCGCCCGCCCTACCATCCCTATACCGAGGCGCTGCTCTCCGCCGTGCCACGGCTGGCCGAGGATGGGCAGGAGGCGCCGCGAATCCTGCTGGAGGACGCGGCCCCCGCCCCCGGCGGACAGGGCTGCGCCTTCGCCGCCCGCTGCCCGCGCAAGCTGGGCGCGGTCTGCGACGAGCAGGCGCCGCCGGTCCACCGAACGGACGACGGCCACCGCATCGCCTGCCACATCCCGCTGGCGACGCTGGCCGAACGTGCCGCTGTCTTCCCGGAACTGGCCGGCGACGCCCCGCACTGACCGGGCCTTTTCTGAAGAGCTTTCCTGCCGGCGCACCCGAAGGGGACCGCCGGACGCCACCCCCTTGCCTTTTTACCCAACCCCGAACCTGACCAGGGCTTCCGCCATGACCGTCCACACCCGCATCCGCCAGTTCAACACCAAGAAGACCTATCCCGAGCAGTCGATCGACAACGACCTGTGCCAGACCGTCGTCGCGCGCGGCACCATGGTCTTTGTCCGCGGCCAGATCGGCCAGAACCTCGACACCAGCGAAAGCGTCGCCGTCGGCGATGCCGCCGGCCAGACCGAGCAGGCGATGTCCAACATCAAGATGCTGCTGGAAGAGGCCGGGTCGTCGCTGGAGCACATCTGCAAGATCACCGTCTACATCACCGACCCGCGCTACCGCGAGCCGGTCTACCGCACCATCGGCAAGTGGCTGAAGGGCGTCTATCCGGTGTCGACCGGCCTCGTGATCAGCGCGCTCGCCCGCCCGGAATGGGTGGTGGAGGTCGATGCGATCGCGGTGATCCCCGACGCCTGACGCTCCGGTCCCACCGCCGACCGTCCCGCCAACCGAAAAGAAGAACCGCCGCCATGAGCACCAGCCTGACCAACCCGCCGCGCCGCGAACTGCAAAGCTTCCTCGATTTCCCGATCTGCACCGACATCTACCAGCTCGACGGCCATATCGGCATCCTCGGCATCCCCTACGGCGATCCCTATTCGATCGACGAGGTGACCAACGACCAGACCAACGCCCCGACCTGGGTGCGCCGCTACACCGAGCGGGCGCTGCGCAAGCTGGAGCGCTGGGACTTCGACATCGGCGGCCCGCTGCTGGGCGGCAAGGACATCAAGGTGGTGGATTGTGGCGACGTGAAGGCCGACGCCCGCGACCTCGACCTGCATTACCGCAATGCCGAGGCGGTGGTGCGCCGGATGCTCGCCAAGGGCATGCTGCCCATCGTCATCGGCGGCGACCACGGCATCCCGATCCCGGTGCTGCGCGCCTATGACGACCAGGGGCCGATCACCCTGGTCCACATCGACGCCCATCTCGACTGGCGCGACGACGTGAACGGCGCCCGCAACGGCTATTCCAGCCCGATCCGCCGCGCCGCCGAAATGGACCATATCGGCCAGATCTTCCAGATCGGCCTCCGCTCCGCCGGCAGCGCCCGGCCGGAAGAGGTCGAAGCGGCGATTGCCTACGGCGCGGTGCTGGTGCCGGACGTGGAGTTGCAGGACATCGGCATGAAGGCGGTGCTCGACCGCATTCCCGACGGCGGCCGTTATTACCTGACCATCGACGCCGACGGCATGGACCCCACCATCATGCCGGCGGTCAACGGCCCGGCGCCGGGCGGCGTCACCTATCCGCAGATCCGCACGCTGATCCACGGGCTGGTCGCCAAGGGCCGCGTCGTCGGCATGGACATCGTGGAGATCACGCCGAAGAAGGACCTCAACGGCATCACCGCGATCACCGCCGGCCGCATCATCTGCAACCTGATCGGCAAGACCATCCAGGCCGGCTATTTCGACGCCAAGTGACGGGACTGGGAGGCATGGAACGATGACCGCCGCGCGCCGGCTCGACCGGCTGTTCTGCGACCGGGCGCTGCTGGCCGACGGCTGGGCGTCGGGCGTGCTGCTGAGCTTCGATGCGCGGGGGCTGATCGCCACCGTCGAACCCGGAACGGCCCGGCCGCCCGCCGGGGTGGAGCGGGCCGCCGGGCCGGTGGTCCCCGGCATGCCCAACCTGCACAGCCACGCCTTCCAGCGGGCGATGGCCGGACTGACCGAGCGGACCGGCCCGGCCGAGGACAGCTTCTGGACCTGGCGGGAGGTGATGTATGGCTTCGTCCGCCGCATCGACCCCGACGGGCTCCAGGCGGTGGCGGCGATGGCCTACGCCGAGATGCTGGAGCGGGGCTATACGTCCGTGGCGGAATTCCACTACCTTCACCACGCCCCCGACGGCCGGCCCTATGCCGATCCGGCCGAGATGTCGATGCGCATCCTGGCCGCGGCGGACGCGACCGGCATCGGGCTGACCCATCTGCCGGTGCTCTACGCCCAGGGCGGCTTCGGCGGACAGCCGGCGGGCGAGGGGCAGCGGCGCTTCCTCAACAGCCCCGACCGGCTGCTGGACATCGCCGCCGCCTGCCGCGCGGCACCCGGTGGACATCGCGTCGGTCTGGCCCTGCATTCCCTGCGCGCGGTGTCGCCCGATGCGATGGCGGCGGCGTTGGAGGGAATGGCGGCGCTCGATCCCACGGCCCCGGTCCACATCCACGTCGCCGAGCAGACGGCGGAGGTCGACGCCTGCCTTTCCTGGTCGGGGCGGCGGCCGGTTGAGTGGCTGCTCGACCGCGGTTGGCTGGGACCACACTGGTGCCTCGTCCACGCCACCCACGTCACCGCGGCGGAGGTGGCGGGCATCGCGGCCTCGGGCGCCGTGGCGGGTCTCTGTCCGACGACCGAAGCCGACCTCGGCGACGGGCTGTTCCCGGCGCGCGACTTCCTGGCGCAGGGCGGCCGGTTCGGGATCGGGTCCGACAGCCAGATCGTCATCGACGTGGCGGAGGAACTGCGCCTGCTGGAATTCGGCCAGCGGCTGACTGCGCGGCGGCGCAACCTGCTGGCACCAGGGCCGGGAGCCTCGACCGGGGCATCGCTCTACCGGGCGGCGGTTGCCGGGGGTGCGCAGGCGCTCGGCCTGCCCCGGCCGGCGGGTGGACTCAAGGTGGGGCAGCGCGCCGACCTCGTCGTGCTCGATCCTGACGACCCACGCCTTTACGGCCGAAGCGACGACACGCTTCTCGACACCTATGTCTTCGCCGGCGCCCGCAATCCCGTGCGCGACGTGGTGGCCGGCGGGCGGTTGGTGGTTCGCGACGGCCGGCATGTCGATGCCGATGCGATCCGCGACGGCTGGCGCCGTGCCGTCGACCGGCTGCACGCGGCCTGATTGAAATTCCGAACGAACAGGGACGATCCCGATGACGGCGACCATCGACATCCTGGAGCGGCTGGTGGCCTTCAACACCGTCAGCCGCGACAGCAACCTCGACCTGATCCGCTGGGTGCAGGAACGGCTGGAAGCCGCCGGCGCCGCGACATGGCTGGTGCCGAGCGAGGACGGACGCAAGGCCAACCTGTTCGCGACGCTGGGGCCGGCCGACCGTCCCGGCGTCCTGCTGTCCGGACACAGCGACGTGGTGCCGGTCGAAGGGCAGGCCTGGACCAGCGATCCCTTCCGGCTGACCCGCCGCGACGGCAAGCTGTTCGGCCGGGGCACCGCCGACATGAAGGGTTTCATCGCCGCCGCACTGGCCTTGTTCGACCGCGCCGCCGGCCGCCCGCTGTCCCAGCCGCTGCATCTGGCCCTGTCCTATGACGAGGAGGTGGGCTGCCTCGGTGTCCGCCGCCTGATCGAGATGATGGCGGCCCTGCCCGTCCGCCCGCGCTTCTGCATCGTCGGCGAGCCGACCGGCATGCAGGTGGTCACCGCCCACAAGGGCAAGACCGCCCTGCGCGCCGAGTGCCACGGCGTCGAATGCCATTCGAGCCTCGCGCCACAGGGCCTGAACGCCATCCACATGGCGAGCGACCTGCTGACCGGCCTGCGCCGCATCCAGAAAAGCCTGAGCGACGAAGGCGCCCATGACGGCGCCTATGACGTTCCCTGGACCACCATCCATGCCGGGGTCATCCAGGGGGGCGAGGCGCTGAACATCGTGCCCAACCGCTGCCGTCTCGACTTCGAAATCCGCCATCTGCCGCAGGATCCGGTGGAACCGCTGCTGGACGGCATCCGGGCGGAGGCCGACGCCATCGTCCGGCGCCTGCGGCCCGATTTCCCGACCGCCGGGCTGACCATCGCCGAGCTTTCCAGCTATCCGGCGCTCGACACCGACGGCACCGCCGAGGTTGTCGCCTTCGTCAAATCGCTGACCGGCGGCAACAGCACCGGCAAAATCTCCTTCGGCACGGAAGGCGGACTGTTCCAGCAGCGGCTGTCGATGCCCACCGTGGTGTGCGGCCCCGGCAGCATCGGCGAGGCCCACAAGCCCGACGAGTTCATCGCCGAGGACCAGTTGGCCGCCTGCGACCGCATGCTGGACGCCCTGCTCGCCCAGCTGGCCTGACGGCGCCGACGGCGCTCCGCATCCTTGCCCGATCAGTGGAGCGCCTGACTAACGAACTTCACCTGTTCGAAGGCCTGGAACCCTTCGGTGCCGCCCTCCAGCCCGATGCCGCTGTCCTTGATGCCGCCGAAGGGCGTTTCCGGGTGCGAGACCACCCAGTGGTTCACCACGACATTGCCGCATTCGATGTCCGCCACCAGCCGGTCGGCGAGCACCATGTCGCGGGTAAAGACATAGGAGGCCAGCCCGAGCGACAGGCGGTTCGCCAGCGCGACCGCCTCGTCCGCATCGCGGAAGGAGGCCATCAGCGCCAGCGGTCCGAACGGCTCCTCGCCGGCGGCCCGGCAGGCGGCGGTGACACCGGTCAGCACCGTCGGCCGATAGAAGAAGCCGGGGCCGTCGATGCGGGCGCCGCCGGCCGCCACCGCCGCGCCGTTGCGCCGGGCATCCTCCACCAGCGCGTCGACCGCCGCCAGCCGCCGGGCATTCTGCACCGGCCCCATCTGCGTTGCGGGATCGAACGGGTCGCCCACGCGGATCGCCGACGCCGCCTCGGCGAACGCGGCGGCGAAGCGATCATGAATCGATTCATGAACATAGAAGCGGGTCGGCGACGTGCAGATCTGCCCGGAACTCCGGAACTTGGCGGCGGCGGCGCTGCGGGCCACCGCCTCCACATCCACGTCGGGAAAGACCAGCACCGGGGCGTGGCCGCCCAGTTCGAACACGCCGCGCTTCATGGTCCGCGTCGCCAGCGCGGCCAGATGCTTGCCGACGGGGATCGAGCCGGTGAAGGACACCATGCGGATGGCCTCGGCCTCCAGCAACCGCTCGGCCACCGCGCCGGGATTGCCGAACAGCATGTTGGCGACCCCGTCCGGCAGACCGGCCTCGGCCAGCGCGCGGGCGATGAACAGGGCGGCGGCCGGCGTTCCTTCCGACGGCTTGATGACGATTGAGCAGCCCGCCCCCAGCGCGCCGGCGATCTTGCGGGCCGGCGTGATCGCCGGGGCGTTCCAGCCGCTGAAGGCCGCCACCGGCCCGACCGGCTCGCGCAGCGCCATCAGCCGGTGGCCCGGCGTGCGGGGCGGGATTATGCGGCCATAGGACCGGCGGCATTCCTCGGCCGCCCAGTCGAACATGCCGGCCGCCGTCTCGACTTCCCGCGCGGCCTCAAGGATCGGCTTGCCCAGTTCCAGCGCGATGAGCGCGGCGAGCCCGCCCGCCTCCGCCCGCATCAGATCGGCGGTGCGTCGCAGCAGCGCCGAACGCTCAACGGTACTGGTCCGCCGCCAGACCCGGAAGCCCTCGGCCGCCGCGGCGACCGCCGCATCCACATCCTCGGCGCCCGCATTGGGCAGCAGCCCCAGCGTCGCGCCGGTCGCCGGGTTGATCACAGGCTCGCAGGACCGATCCCCGGCCTCGATCCAGCGCCCACCGATCCACAGGCGAAGGTCAGGATAGGTGGCGTTCGTCATCATCGCCTCTTCTCAGCCGGGATTGATGCAGTCGGACGGCGGCCTGCCGCTCACTTCGTCACCAGCGGACAGCCGCCCTGGTCCATCGGGCGGAAGGCCTTTTCGCCGGGCACCGTCTCCAGAACCTTGTAATAGTCCCACGGGCCTTTCGATTCCGACGGCTTCTTCACCTGCATCAGATACATGTCGCGGATCACCCGGCCGTCGGGTCGGATGGAGCCGTTCTTGGTGTAGAAGTCGTTGATCGGCATCTTGCGCATCTGCTCGGCCACCTTGGTGGCGTCGTCGCTGTCGATCGCCTGGATCGCCTTCAGGTAATGGGTGACGGCGCCATAGACCGCCGCCTGCAGGCCGCCGGGCGCCCGGCCGTTGAAACGCTCCATGAACCGCTTGCTCCAGGCCCGCGTCTCGTCGTTCATGTCCCAATAGAAGCTTTCGGCGAAGGTCAGACCCTGCGCGCTCTCCAGCCCCAGGGCATGGATGTCGGGCAGGTTGACCAGCAGCGCCGCCATCGTCTTGCCGCTGGCGGTGATGCCGAACTCGTTCGCCTGCTTGACCGCGTTGATCATGTCGGCGCCGGCATTCGCCAGCCCGATCACGGTGGCCGGCGACGCCTGCGCCTGCAACAGATAGGACGAGAAGTCCGCGGTGTTGAGCGGCGCCCGCACCGCGCCGACGACGGTGCCGCCATTGGCCTTGACCACACGGGTCGCCTCGCCTTCCAGCGCATGGCCGAAGCTGTAGTCGGCGGTCAGGAAATACCAGTCCTTCAGGCCGCGCTTGACCAGGGCGGTGGTGGCGACGGTCGGCAGGGCGTAGTTGTCGTAGGCCCAATGCACGCCGACCGGCGAACAGGCCTTGCCGGTCAGCTCCGGCGTGCCGGGGCCGGTTGCCAGGAACATGCGGTTCTTGTCGCGCGAGATCCCCTGCACCGAAAGCGCCACGGCGGACGACACCACTTCGGTAATCGCGTCGACGCCCTCGACGTCATACCAGCGCCGCGCGATGCCCGATCCGACATCCGCCTTGTTCTGATGGTCGGCCGAGACGATCTCGATCGCCGCACCGTTGACCTTGCCGCCGAAATCCTCGGCCGCCATCTGGGCGGCCAGCACGGCTCCGGCACCGACATTGTCGGAATAGGGACCGGACATGTCGGTCAGCACGCCGATCTTCACCGTCTTGCCTGAGATCTCGGCGGCCGCGCCGCCGGCCAGACCGATGGTCAGCGCGGCGACAGCCGTGGCGGTCAGCGCCCGCAGACCGGGCACCTGAAGAGCGATGGCACGCATGAATGGTCCCTCCCCGGGATAGTGATGGCCGCCGCCCTTGTTGCGGGCGGCGGATGGGTATTGTCGAAGCGATTGCGGCCGGAACGCCTGCCGCCGGACCGGCGCTCAGCGGTGGGCGATCTCGCTCAGGACCGGCAGCAGATGGGCGATGAAGCCGTCCGGATCCTCGCTCATCGGGAAATGGCCCAGCCCCGGCATGATCGATACGGTGGCGCCGGGAATGCAGGCGGCGGTTTCCAGCGTGTCGGCCGGAGAACAGGAATAGTCGTACTCGCCGGTCAGCAGATAGAGCGGGCAGCGGCTGGTGTCGATCTCGCTCAGCCGATGGCGGATGTCGCCGTCCACCTTGTAGAAATAGAGGTCTCCCTTGAAGATCCCCGGACCGCCCTGCATGTAGTGCCAGACCGTTTCCCAGCGGTGGGCGTCCGGCGCGTTCGGCCCGACCAGCCCGGCGGCGATGGCGGCGCAGACCTCCCCGCCGTTCACGTCCGGATGATGCAGCCAGGTCGTGTCGTAATAGGGATGCACATGGGCGGAGGATTGCAGGCCGATGATGGCGCGGAACTCCCCGGCATGCTCCATCGCCAGATGCAGCGCGATGCGTCCGCCGATGGAGCAGCCCATCGCCACCGGCCGGTCCAGCTCCAGCGCCCGGCAGACCGTCAGGATGATGTCGGTGTAGTCGGCGCTGGTCAGCTGATAGTCGCCGTCCTGCCAGCCGGCGGGCGGCGAGGATTTGCCGTGCCAGGGCAGGTCGAAGGCGATGACGCGGAAATCGCGGGTGACGCGCGGGTCGTTCAGGATGCCGCGGAACTGGCGCCCATCCGATCCGGCGGTGTGCAGGCAGACCAGCGGGATGCCCTGCCCCGCCTCCTCGAAATAGATCCGGTGCTCGCGGCCCTTGTAGTCCAGCCGCATGTAGCGTCCGGTGATGGATTCGATCGTCGCACGCATCAGGCGGTTTCCTTCGGACTGCGCAGGCTGGCCATCACGTCCTTGATGTAGAGGAGGTTGGCCATGAAAGGCTGCAGGTTGCCGGACAGGGTCAGATCGCCCCGCCGCAGCAGGGCGAACAGATCGTGGAAGCCCGGCGGCGGCAGCGGCTGCCAGAAGCGCTCCAGCGCATCGGCCCGGCAGGACAGGCCGAAGGTCCAGGACGGCATGACGAACGGCCCCTTGCGCACCTCGGCGATCCGCCCGCGGTCGATGGAGATCAGATAGGCGTCGGCGCCGATGTCCAGCCGCATTACCGCGGTCAGGAAACGGCCGCGATGGACGAGCCGCTCATTGGCGTTCACAAGCTCCGGCAGCGAGAGCACATCCGGCCTGGGCATCATCGGTTCCTCCCGGAACGGTTTTCAGTGTCGTCTTCCTGGGCTTCGATGTCGGCGTCCGCCGTGGCCAACCGGACCAGCGCGTCGACCGCCACGGCCCCCTGCCCGTCGGCCATCACCATCAGCGGATTGATCTCCGCCTCCAGCACGGTCACGTCGTCCAGCAGGGCAAGGCGGGAAACGGCGACCAGCGCATCGGCGACGGCGCCGAGGTCGCCGGCCGTCCGGCCGCGATAGCCGGCCAGTGCCTGGAGCGCCTTCACCTCGCCGATCATCTCCAGCGCGGTGTCGCGATCCACCGGGGCCAGCCGCAGGGCGCGGTCGCGGTAGATCTCGGTCAGCACGCCGCCGGCGGCCAGCATCACCACCGGCCCGACCTGGGGGTCGCGGCGCAGGCCGATCAGCACCTCGCCGACACCGCGGGTCATCGGCTGGACCAGGATTTGCCGGACGCTGACGCCCGGCCGCGCGGCTTCGACCCGGTCACGGATCGCGGCCATGGCGGCGGCCAGCGCGTCGGCGTCGGCGATGTTCAGCGCGACGCCGCCGACATCGGTCTTATGGGCGATGTCCGGGTGCAGGACCTTGGCGACCACCGGATAGGCGAAGGGAAGCTCCGGCACCGGCTCGCCGACGGTCAGCACCGCGACCGGCGCGTGAGGAACGCCGACGCGGGCGAACAGCCGATAGGCCTCGGCCTCATCGATGGTCCGCCCGGCACCCGCAGGAGCCGGCAGCATCGAAGCGGCCAACTCAGGACGGGGAGGCCGGCGGCCGAGCGCGGCGGCGATCACATCGCCGCAGGATTCCGGCGCACGGAAGCAGGGGACCCCGGCGGCGTTCAGGCGCAGCAGCGCTTCCGGCGCCTCCGGCACGATGAAGGCGGCCATCGGCTTGTCATGCTCGCGCGCGCTGTCGATCACCGGCGCAACCGCCAGATCGGGCTGGAAGCGGGCGGAGGATCCGACGGTCGCCAGCACCAGATCGAATTCCGGCGCCGTCTGCATCACCCCCAGCGCGGCCTTCATCACGTCGTAGCGGGTTCCGGCCAGCGTCAGATCGACCAGACGCCCCTCCCCCGCCACGATCCCGGCCTCGGCGAGGCGGCGCACGGTGTCCGGACTGGGCGCGGCGACCCGCACGCCGCGGATGGCAAGCTGGTCGATGGCCATGGCCGCGCCGCCGCCGGTGGTGGTGACCACGCCGACGGCGGGCTGCCGCACGGATTTCGCCGGCATCCGGTTGAGCAGCGGCAGGATTTCCAGAAGCCCGTCGAAGGATTCCACGCGGGCGATCCCGCAGTCGCGCAGGAAGGTGTCGGCGACGTCGTCCTCCCCGGCAAGGGCGCCGGTGTGGGAGACCGCCAGTTCCGCCGCCTCGGCCGAGCGGCCGAGCTTGTAGGCCGCCACCGGCTTGCAGCGCTCCGCCGCCGCCAGCGCGAAACGGCGCAGCGCGTCGGCGTTGCGCATCGACTCCAGGAACAGCAGATAGCCGCCGACCTTGGGATCGTCGAGCGTCGCCTCGCAGATTTCGCCGACCGACAAATCCACCTCGCCGCCGACCGACACCAGCCCGGCAAAGCCGACGCCGCGCGCCTTGCCGCGCGACAACAGGGCGCCGATCAGGCTTCCGCTGTGCGAGGCGACGAACACCCTGCCTTCCGGCAGGTCGGGTTCGGCGAAGGCGGCGTTCGCGGTCAGCACCAGCCGCTCATGCACATTGACGACCCCGATGCTGGAGGGGCCCAGCACGCGCACGCCGTAGGAGCGCCCGATCTCCGCCAGCCGCTTTTCGCGCTCGGCGCCGGCTTCCCCCGCTTCGGAGAAACCGCCGGCCAGGATGGTCGCGACCGGAACGCCCAGCCGCCCGCACTCCTCAAGCGCGGCGATGGCCGCGTCGGTGCCGGTCAGGATGAAGGCATGGTCCGGCCGTTCCGGCAGCACCGACAGCGACGCGAAGGCCGGCTCGCCCTGCACGGTGGCGCGGGTGGGGTTGACGCTGTAGACCTCGCCGCCATAGCCGGCGCGGCGCAGGAAACGCAGCGGACGGGCGGCGGTCTTGGCGATGTCGTCCGACACCCCGACCAGGGCCACGGAGCGTGGCCGCAGCAGTGCCTCGGCAAGAGCCGGGCCGGTACAGCCCTTGATGGCTTTGCCGGTCACGACCGGCTCTCCCGCGGCGGGCGCTGGTCGAAGCGGCGCTCGAACAGCTCTTCGGCAATCCGGTTCTTCAGGATCTCGATGGATCCGCCGGCGATCATCCAGCCGCGCGTCCGCTTCACGCAATATTCGACCAGCGTCTCCTGGCTGTAGCCGGTGCCGCCCATGATCTGCAGGGCTTCGTTGGCGACCTCGAAGCCGGCGAGGTTGCAGGCCAGCTTGGCGATCGAGGTCTCATAAGCCGACGGCAGGCCGTTGTCCGCGTTGGTGGCGGCGCGATAGAGCAGCAGCTGCGCGCCCTCCAGCTTCAGCGCCATGTCGGCGAATTTCCATTGCAGGCCCTGAAACTCGCACAGCGGGCGGCCGAACTGGGTCCGCGTCTCCGCATGCGCCTTGGCGAGGTTGAAGGCATGGCGGCCCAGCGCCAGCGCCCGCGAGGCGTTGCCGATGCGCTCGACGTTGAAGCCGGCGATCTGCTTCTTGAAACCGCCCGGACCCAGCAGGACATTGGCCTTGGGGATCCGGCAGTCCTCGAAATAGAGCTGGCACCATTCCTCGCCGCTCATGAAGGCGGAGGGCTGGCCGACGGTGAAGCCGGGAGTGCCGCGCTCGATCAGAACCGAACCGATGCCGCCGACGCCGGGACCGAAGCGGACATAGATCAGGAACAGCGTCGCTTCCGGGCTGTGGGTGGAAAAGACCTTCGAGCCGTTGATGACATAATGGTCGCCATCCTCGCGGGCGCTGGTCTTCAGATCGGTGACGGCCGATCCGGCGTCCGGCTCGCTCATGCCCAGCGCCAGCAGCTTGCGCCCGCCGAGCAGGTCGCCCAGCCAGCGCTCCTTCTGCTCGGGACTGGCATATTCGGCAAAGGTGCGGATCGGTCCGAAATTGCCTGCCTGCACGACGTCGGCACTCTTGGGGCAGACCAGCGCCAGCTCCTGGATGGCGATCACCGCGTCCATCAGCGTGCCGCCGATCCCGCCGTCCTCCTCGCGGATGGTGATGCCCAGCAGCCCCATCTCCGACAGTTTCGCGGCCACGTCCCAGGGAAAGGCCGGGGAGTGGGCGCGCTTCAGCGCGTCGGCAGCCAGCTCGGCGCGGGCAAAGCGGCCCACGGAGTCGGCGAAGGCGCGCTGTTCCTGGTTGAGTTGAAAGTCCATGGCTCCGACGGGGCTATCGATTTGCGTTACGGACAATCAATCGCATTGACGAAAATGCGACAACTTCCTAGTTGTTGGCCTTCCATAACCTTTTGTAATGGAGCCGAGACGGTGCGCCCGATCCCCCCGCTCAACCCGCTCCATGTCTTCGAATGCGCCGCCCGGCACGGCAGCTTCACCAAGGCGGCGGATGAGTTGAGCGTCACCCAGCCGGCGGTCAGCCGGCAGGTCGCGCTGCTGGAGGATTATCTGGGGGTGCGGCTGTTCCACCGCGAGGCCCGCGGCCTGACCCTGACCGCCGAGGGCAAGCGGTACGCCGCGCAGATCGCCCCGGCCTTCCGCTGCATCGCCGAGGCCACGGACGAGCTGGTGTCGGCCCGCGCCGCCGCGCCGCTGAAACTGCAGGTCTATGCGACCTTCATGGCGAAATGGCTGATGCGCCGCCTGCCGCATCTGCAGGCCAACCACCCCGATCTGCGTCTGCGCACCCGAACCGCGGTGACGCCGGTCGATTTCGCCCGCGACAATGTCGATGCGGCGATCCAGCTGGGCACCGGCGAGTGGCAGGGCATGGAGTCGGTTTTCCTGTTCGCCGACGAAATCCTGCCGGTGTGCAGCCCGGCGCTGCTGGCCGGCGGTCCGCCGGTGAAGACGCCGGCCGATCTGCTGCACTACCCGCTGCTGCATTCCCATTACCGGCGGCGGGACTGGCCCGACTGGCTGGAGGCGGCCGGCGTCACGATGGCGGAGACGCAGGAACCGCTGATGTTCCCCAGTTCGCTCCTGACCTATCAGGCCGCCCTGGACGGGCTTGGCATCGCCATGGGCCAGCCCGCCATGCTGGAGACGGAACTGCGCAGCGGCACCCTGGTCTGCCCGCTCGACCGGCCGCTCGACCGGCCGCTGTGCCGCGATCTCGGCTATTACTTCGTGGTGCCGCCCAACCACCAGGACCGCGCCCGCATCGCAAAAGTGCGCAACTGGCTTCTGGAACAGGTGGCGGTCGGCTGAGGCCCGGTCACAGCGCCTGCTGCAGCTCCGGCAAGGCCTTGAACAGGTCGGCGACGAGGCCGTAGTCGGCGACCTGGAAGATCGGCGCCTCCTCGTCCTTGTTGATGGCGACGATCACCTTGCTGTCCTTCATCCCGGCCAGATGCTGGATTGCGCCCGAGATGCCGACGGCGACATAGAGGTCCGGCGCCACGATCTTGCCGGTCTGCCCGACCTGATAGTCGTTCGGCACGAAGCCGGCATCGACGGCGGCGCGCGAGGCACCCACGGCGGCGCCCAGCTTGTCGGCAATCGCTTCCAGCAGGTGGAAGTTGTCGCCCGACTGCATGCCGCGCCCGCCGGAAATCACGATGCGGGCGGAGGTCAGCTCCGGCCGCTCCGACTTCGACAGCTCGGCCGAGACGAAGCTGGACAACGCGGGGTCGCCAGCGGCGGCGACGCTCTCGACCGGCGCGCTGGTGGCGGTGGCGGCGGCCTCGAAGGCGGTGGTGCGGACGGTGACGATTTTCACCGCATCGGCCGACTGCACGGTGGCGATGGCGTTGCCGGCGTAGATCGGCCGCTCGAAGGTGTCGGCGGAGACCACGCCGGTGATGTCGGAGATCATCGCCACGTCGAGCAGCGCCGCGACGCGCGGCAGCACATTCTTGCCGACGGAGGTGGCGGCGGCGAGGACATGGCTGTAGCCGGGGGCGAGCGAGACCAGCAGCGCCGCGACCGGTTCGGCCAGGGCGTGCTCGTAGGCGGCATCGTCGGCGAGCAGCACCTTGGCGACACCGGCCAGCTTGGCGGCCTGCTCCGCGGCCGGGGCAGCGTTGCGGCCGGCGACGAGGAGGTGGATGTCGGCGCCGAGCCCCTTGGCTAACTGGGCCGCGGCGGTGACCGCATGGGCGGTGGCGGGCTTGAGGCTGGCGTTGTCGTGGTCGGCGAGGATCAGGATGGGCATGGCGAATTCCTCTGTCGGGCGGAGTGCGGGGAGTGCGGACACTTGCCCCCACCCCGACCCTCCCCCGCTGGGCGGGGGAGGGGGATTAGGCGCTTTAGCGGGAGAGCGGCGGAGTTCCCTCCCCTGCCCAGCGGGGGAGGGTTAGGGTGGGGGCACTGGGGCCGGCGCTCAGATCACCCGCGCCTCGTTCTTCAGCTTGTCGACCAGGGTGGCGACGTCCGGCACCTTGATTCCGGCCTGACGCTTGGCCGGCTCGGCCACCTTCACCGTGGTCAGCCGCGGCGTCACATCGACGCCCAGCGCGTCCGGGGTGACGGTTTCCAGCGGCTTCTTCTTCGCCTTCATGATGTTGGGCAGGCTGGCATAGCGCGGCTCGTTGAGGCGCAAATCGGCCGTTACCACCGCCGGCAGCTTCAGTTCCACCGTCTCCAACCCGCCGTCGATCTCACGGGTGACTGCGACCTTGCCGTCGCCGGCAACGACCTTGGAGGCGAAGGTGCCCTGGCCCCAGCCCAGCAGCGCCGCCAGCATCTGGCCGGTCTGGTTGCAGTCGTCGTCGATGGCCTGCTTGCCGAGGATCACCATCCCCGGCGCTTCCTTCTCGACCAGCGCCTTCAAGACCTTGGCGACGGCCAGTGGTTCGGTCGTCACGTCGGTCTGCACCAGGATGGCGCGATCCGCCCCCATGGCGAGAGCGGTGCGCAGGGTTTCCTGGGCCTGGGTCGGACCGACGGAGACCACGACGATCTCGGTCGCGACACCGGCTTCCTTCAGGCGCACCGCCTCTTCGGCGGCGATCTCGTCGAAGGGGTTCATGCTCATCTTCACGTTGGCGGTCTCGACGCCGCTGCCGTCCGCCTTGACGCGGACCTTCACGTTGTAATCGACGACCCGCTTCACGGGGACGAGGATCTTCATGGCTTGCATCCTTATGCGGCTCTGATGTCGGCAAGGAAGCGGTTGATCTCCCGGTGGAGGTCCCCCGCCTGCCGAACGAGATCGTTGGAGGCGTTCAGCACGTCGCCCGCAGCGGTCCTGGTGGTGTCTGCCGAACGCGCCACACCGTCGATGATGGTGGTGACGGATTGCGTGGCCTTGGCGACCTGGGCGGCATTGCTGGCGATCTCTGCCGTCGCCGTTTCCTGCTCCTCCACCGCGTCGGCGACGATGCCGGAGATGCGGCCCATGTCCTCGATCACCGTGACGATCTGGCCGATGGCGGCGGCGGCGCCGTCGGTCACCGACTGCATGGTCGCGATCTGGCCGCCGATCTCGTCGGTCGCCCTGGCGGTCTGCGCCGCCAGATGCTTGACCTCGCCGGCGACGACGGCAAAGCCCTTGCCCGCTTCTCCCGCCCGCGCCGCCTCGATGGTGGCGTTCAGCGCCAGCAGGTTGGTCTGGGCCGCGATGTCGTGGATCAGCTGGACCACCGCACCGATGCGGCCGGCCGTCTCCACCACCACACGCATGGTCTCGCCGGCCTCGGCCGTCGCCCCGATGGCCGCCCGGGTGATGCGGCCGGACTCGTCGATGTAGCGGCTGATGTCGGCGATCGAGGCACTCAGCTGGTTGGCCGCCGACGCCACCGTGCCGACGCTGGCCGCCGTCTCGTCGACCGCCGCGGTGACGCCGGTCGCCTCGCTCAGCGTGCGGTCGGCGCCGATGTTCATCGAGCGTGCCGTCGCCTCCAGCCCCTCGGCCGCCGTGGTCACCGCGCGGACGATGCCGCCGACGCGCCGGTCGAAATCCTGTGTCATCCGCTCCATTTCCTGCGCCCGCTGATCGCGCAGGGCACGGACACGCTCCTGTTCGGCATGGAGCGCGTCGGCGCGGATCAGCGCCTCCTTGAAGACCTGCATGGCTGCCGCCATCCGCCCGATCTCGTCGCCCCGTTCGGTGGCGGGGATCGCCAACGCGCGGTCTCCCTCGGCAAGGCGCTGCATCGCCGCGCACATCGCCGTCAACGGCCGGACGATGCCGCGGGCCAGCAGGATTCCGGCCACACTGATGATCAGAAGCAGGGCCACCCCCACCCCGATCATCTGGTTGCGCATGGCGCGGACGGGAGCCAGGATTTCGTCGACCGACGCCTCGGCCAGCACCAGCCAGTGCAGT
The DNA here is from genome assembly GCF_051124815.1 of Azospirillum sp. B2RO_4. Classification (NCBI taxonomy): domain Bacteria; kingdom Pseudomonadati; phylum Pseudomonadota; class Alphaproteobacteria; order Rhodospirillales; family Azospirillaceae; genus Azospirillum; species Azospirillum sp. B2RO_4. The sequence continues at coordinate 182,081 of NZ_CP118490.1, forward strand.
CCGCCGTGGTTAACCGGCCGATAGGCAGCCAGCGCCGGAGAGCTGCCGCCGAAGCGGATGGCCTCCATGACCCCGATATGATCGGGGTCGACCTTCGCCGCCGCGACGACGGGGCTGTCGTAAGGCGCCAATATGCCCTGCCCGCCGGAAAAGCGCGGCGTGCTGCGCAGACGCCCGTCCTCGCCGACCAGGAAGGTGTCCCCGGTTTCGCCCATGCCGTCACTCGCCAGCATGATGCGGTCGAGCCCGCCCGCCTCGATTCGGAACACCAGCGTCGCCAGAAGCTGCCGGCGGCCGTCCGGGAAGCGCAGGGCGACAGGCGCCGCCAGGAAGGCGGAGGCGGCTTTGCCGGCGGCATAGGGCGAGAAGTCGGCGATCACCGCCTCATCGGTCAGGTCGCCCGCCTCGATGCCGTCCACCAGACGGCGCAGCGCGCCGTCGGCGACCGGCTTGGCGAAATCGTCGCACTTGGCGGCGCTGTAGAGGACGGTGCCGTCCGGCGCCACCAGCAGCACATCGGCCAGCCCGCGCCGCTGCATCAGATCGCTCATCCAGCCATGCAGGCGCAGATGCGCCGTGTCGTACATGGCGTTGTCGGCCGACTTCTCCAGCTTGTAGCGCTCGGCGGCCGGATGGGGGTTGTCGTCGACATACCGCTTGCGCAGCAGGGCGGAGGGATCGCCGCGGTCGGCCTCGATCCGCCAGCCATTGACGAGCGCCACCGCCGCATCGCGCATCGACCGCGTGTTGGCGGTCAGCACGACGTCGCCCTCCAGCCCGTCGATGTAGGACCGCACGCTGGCGGCGCGCGCATCGGCCAGTGCCACCAGCTTTTCACCGGCCGCCGCGCGCAGGCGGCTCGACGCTGCGAAATAGGCGAAGCCGCCGAGCAGGATGGCCGTGACCACCGCCGCCCCCACCAGCGCGCCGGGAATTTTGTGGCGCAGCAGCAGGCGCCGTCCATCGAGGCGGGACATCAGCGCTTCCCCTTTCCGGTCAGCCGGTGCATCAGCTCGCCGACGATGCCGCGGCGGAAGAGCAGGACGCAGACGACGAAGATGCAGCCGATCACCACCGGCACCGGCAGGCTGGTGGAGGCGAGGTAGCTTTCCAGCGTCACCACCAACCCGGCACCGACCACCGGCCCGAACAGCGTGCCCATGCCGCCCAGCAGCGTCATCAGCACCACCTCGCCCGACATCTGCCACGTCACGTCGGTCAGGCTGGCGAGCTGGAACACGATGGCCTTGGTTCCGCCGGCGAGCCCGGCCAGCGAGGCCGACAGCACGAAGGCGACCAGCTTGTAGCGGTCGGTGCGATAGCCGAGCGACACCGCGCGCGGCTCGTTCTCGCGGATCGCCTTCAGCACCTGTCCGAAGGGCGAATGCACCGTGCGCCAGATCAGGGCGAAGCCGGCGACGAAGATCGCCAGCGCGGTGTAGTACATGGTCAGCGGCTGGCTGAGGTCGAACAGCCCGAACAGCAGGCCGCGCGGCACGCCCTGGATGCCGTCCTCGCCATGGGTGAAGGGCAGCTGCAGCGCCAGGAAGAACACCATCTGCGACAGCGCCAGGGTGATCATGGCGAAATAGATGCCCTGCCGGCGGATGGCGATCAGGCCGAAGACCAGCCCCATCAGCCCGGCGACGATTGTGGCGGCGAGCAGACCTGCCTCCGGCGCCCAGCCCCATTCCTTCACGGTGTGGGCGGCGATGTAGGCCGCTGATCCGAAGAAGGCGGCATGGCCGAAGCTGAGCAGGCCGGCGAAGCCGATCAGCAGGTTGAAGGCGCAGGCGAACAGCGCGAAGCACAGCACCTTCATCAGGAAGACGGGATACAGCACGAAGGGTGCCAGGACCGCCAGCAGCAGCCCGGCTCCGGCCAGCAGGATCTTCGGCGAACCGCCATACATGACAACGCCTTCGTGCAGTGTGTCGCGGGTTTGCATGGTCATGGCTTATCTCTCCCGTCCGAACAGGCCGGCCGGCTTCATCATCAGCACCACGGCCATGATCACGAACACCACGATGTTGGAGGCCTCCGGGTAGACCACCTTGGTCAACCCCTCCAGCAGCCCCAGCCCAAGGCCGGTGACGATGGCGCCGAGGATCGACCCCATGCCGCCGATCACCACCACCGCGAACACCACGATGATCAGGTTCGACCCCATCAGCGGCGACACCTGATAGATCGGTGCCGCCAGCACCCCGGCCAGCCCGGCCAGCGCCACGCCGAAGCCGTAGGTCAGCGACACCATCACCGGCACATTGATGCCGAAGGCCTGCACCAGCGTCGGGTTCTCCGTCGCCGCCCGCAGGTAGGCGCCCAGCTTGGTGCGCTCGATGGCGAACCAGGTGCCCAGGCACACCAGCAGCGACGCCGCCACCACCCAGCCGCGGTAGGTCGGCAGATACATGAAGCCCAGGTTGGTGCCGCCCTTCAGCAGGTCGGGGATCGGATAGGGCTGGCCCGACACGCCATACTGGTGGCGGAAGGCGCCCTCGAAGATCAGCGCCAGCCCGAAGGTCAGCAGCAGCCCATAGAGATGGTCGACCTTGTAGAGCCGGCGCAGCATCGTGCGCTCCAGCACCAGCCCGACGGCGCCGACCACCAGCGGCGCCAGCACCAGCGCCCCCCAGTAGCCGACGCCGGCATAGCTCAGCAGCAGCCACGCCACGAAGGCGCCGACCATGTAGAGCGCGCCATGCGCCATGTTGACGACGTTGAGCATGCCGAAGATCACCGCCAGCCCAAGGCTGAGCAGCGCATAGAAGGAGCCGTTGATCAGGCCGAGCAGAAGCTGGCCGAACAGGGCTTGCGGCGGAATGCCGAGCAGTTGGGACATCGGACGTCTCTCCCGCTCACACGCCGAGATAGGTGTGGAGCTTGTCCATGTTGGCGTCGAGCTGGTCGTTGGGGATCATGTCCACCACATGGCCCTCCTCCATCACGTAATGGCGGTCGGCGATGGTGGCGGCGAAGCGGAAGTTCTGCTCCACCAGCACGATGGTGAAGCCGCGCTGTTTCAAGGCACGCACCGCGACGCCGATCTGCTCGATGATGACCGGGGCCAGACCCTCGGTCGGCTCGTCCAGCAGGATCAGGGTGGCGCCGGTGCGCAGGATGCGGGCGATCGCCAGCATCTGCTGCTCGCCGCCCGACAGGCGCGTGCCCTGCGTCGAGCCGCGGCCCTTCAGGTTGGGGAACAGGTCGTAAATCTGCGGGACCGTCATCCCGCCCTCCTTGACCACCGGCGGCAGGGTCAGGTTCTCGTCCACGCTGAGGCTGGAGAAGATCCCGCGCTCCTCCGGCACATAACCGATGCCGAGCCGCGGGATCTTGTGCTGGGCCATGCCGATCAGCTCCTGGCCCTGGAAGCGGATGGAGCCGGTGCGCTTGCCCATGATGCCCATGATGGCGCGCATGGTGGAGGTCTTGCCGGCGCCGTTGCGGCCCAGCAGCGTCACCACCTCGCCCTGCCGCACCTCCAGGCTGACGCCGTGCAGCACATGGCTCTCGCCGTAATAGCCGTGCAGGTCGGCGATCTCCAGCATCGCCGTTTTGGTCATCGCGCCGTCAGGCATGTCCGGTCCCCATATAAGCTTCCATCACCTGCGGGTTCTTGGAGACGACCTCGTACGGCCCCTCCGCCAGGATCTCGCCGCGGCGCAGAACGGTGATGGTGTCCGACAGGTGGGCGACGACCGACAGGTTGTGCTCCACCATCAGCACGGTGCGGTCGGCGGCGACGCGCTTGATCAGCGCCGCCGTGCCCTCGATGTCCTCATGGCCCATGCCGGCCAGCGGCTCGTCGAGCAGCATCACCTCGGGGTCGAGCGCGAGCGTGGTGGCGATCTCCAGCGCGCGCTTGCGGCCATAGGGCAGCTCGGCGGCGGTGTGACCGGCCCAGGGGGTGAGGTTGACCGCCTCGATCAGCTCCAGCGCCCGGTCATGCAGGTCGTAGAGCGACGATTCGGACTTCCAGAAATGGAAGCTGGTGCCGAGCGGACGCTGCAAGGCGACGCGGACATTCTCCAGCACGCTGAGGTGCGGGAAGACGGCCGAGATCTGGAAGGAGCGCACCAGCCCCATCAGCGCGATGTCGGCCGGCTTGGTGCGGGTGATGTCGCGGCCCTTGTACAGGATCTGGCCGCGCGTCGGCGTCAGGAACTTGGTCAGCAGGTTGAACACCGTGCTCTTGCCGGCGCCGTTCGGGCCGATCAGCGCGTGGATGGTGCCCCGCCTCACTTGCAGGTTCACTTCCCGAACCGCCACGAACCCCTTGAACTCCTTCGTCAAGTTGCGCGCTTCCAGGATGATGTCGTCGGTGGGTCCGGTGGTCATTCCTGTCCTCTCCCGGTCTTGGGCCGGCCGGCCGGCAGCGGGCCGACATAACGTGATGTCGGCCGCAGCATGCGTCCGGTCCGTTCCTGTTCACGCACATGCGCCGCCCATCCGGCCGCGCGGCTGGCGGCGAAGAGCGGTGTGAAGCCGTCACGCGGCACACCGAGCGCTTCCAGCAACAGGGCGGCGTAGAATTCCACATTGGTGTGCAGGGGCCGGTCGGGACGGCGCGATGCCGTCACCGACAGGACCGTCCGCTCCACCGCTTCGGCGAAGGCAAGGCGCCCTTCGGGTGCCCGGCTCGCGCCGGACCGCTGCAGCACCAGAAGGCTGTCCTTCATGATGTCCGCGCGAGGATCGCGGATGCGGTAGGCCCGCGACCCGAAGCCCATCAGGCGCTCCCCGCGGTCGAGCGCCGCCGCCACCCAGTCTTCCGCACGCTCCGCCTCGCCGATGGCGTCCAGCATGTCGAGGACCAGCCCCGGCGCGCCGCCATGCAGCGGCCCTTCCAACGCGCCCAGCGCCGCCACCGCGGCGGCCGACAGGCCGCCCCCGGTCGAGGCGACCACGCGGGCGGTGAAGGTCGAGGCGTTCACGCCATGATCGGCCATCGCGACCAGATAGCGGCTTAGGGCCCGCATTTCCGCCTCGCCGGCGGCGGCACCATGGATCATGCGCAGCAGATCGGCGGCATGCGGCAGGGAGCGGTTCGGCGCCACCGGGGTTTGCCCGCGAACCAGCCGGACCGCCGACGCAGCGGCGACGGCGGTCCCCGCCACCAGCAGCAGCGGCGTCATCGTCGTCCCCGGCAGCGAGGCCAGCAGGCAGCGCTGAAGCTCGATCACCGTGAGATCGGACGGCATCGCCGCGAAGCGGGGAGAGAGCCGCGCAAAGGCGTCGCATCTCGCCGCACCCAGAGCATCCGGGCCCATCTGCGCCGGGATCTCCGCCTCCCACAGGATCGCCACGACCTCTTCATAGGAGCGGTCGATCAGATCGGGCAGTCGATGCCCGCGCATCACCATCTCACCCGTCACCGGGTCGCCCCCGCTCAGGCTGGTTTCGGCGGCCGATATCCGCTCCATCATCATGCTGTCCGGTAAGGGGGGAAGGGGCGCCGCCGGGAGGGCCGCGGCGGCTTCCGTGCGGATCCTAAACAATCGGCCCTCCCGCTCAACTTCGTATATGTAAGCGGCGCATTACAATCGGTTATGCGTCACCAGCCTCCGAGCCTTGCGGAGTGCCGCTCACATCTTCTTGACCAGGGGGCATTCGCTTTCCGACAGCGGCCGGAAGGCGCGCTCGGCGGGAATGCTGCGGACCAGCTTGTAATAGTCCCAGGCCGACTTGGATTCCGCCGGGGTCTTGACCTGGAACAGGTACATGTCGCGCAGCACCCGGCCGTCCTCGCGCACCGTGCCGTTCTTCGTCATGAAGTCGTTCACCGGGGTTTCCTTCATCGTCTTCATGACGGTGGGGGCGGCATCGGTCCCGGCGGCCTTGATCGCCTTCAGATAATGGCTGACCGCACCGTAGACGCCGGCCTGGTAGAAGGTCGGCATCGCCTTGCGCTTGTCGAAGAAGCGCTTGGAGAAGGCGCGCGTCTCGTCGTTCATGTCCCAATAGAAGGGCGTCGTCAGCATGATGCCCTGGGTCGAGGGCAGGCCCAGCGCATGGACCTCGCTGATGGCGAGCAGCAGCGCCACGATGTTCTTGCCGGACTGGCCGAGCCCGAATTCCGCCGCCTGCTTGATGGCGTTCTGGGTGTCGGCCCCGGCGGTGGCGAGCGCCACGACCTTGGCCGGCGACGCCTGGGCCTGGAGCAGGAAGGAGGAGAAGTCGGCATTGTTGGCCGGCATCTTCACGCTGCCCACCACCTTGCCCTTCTGGCTTTCGACGACGGCGCCTGTGTCGCGCTCCAGCGCATGGCCGAAGGCATAGTCGGAGGTCAGGAAGTACCAGCTGTCGAGGCCGGAGGCCACCACCGCCTCGCCGGTCACATGGGCCAGCGCATAGGTGTCGTAGGTCCAGTGGATGCCGTTCGGCGTGCAGGCCTTGCCGGTCAGATCCGAACTGGCCGGCGAGGAGAAGATGGCGACGCGGTTCTTCTCCTTGGTGATCTGCTGCACCGCCAGCGCCACGGCGGAGTTCGGCACGTCCATGATGGCGTCGACCTGATCGACGTCGTACCAGCGCCGCGCCGTCGAGGCGCCGACGTCGGCCTTGTTCTGGTGGTCGGCGAAGATCAGTTCGATGGGCGTGCCGTTGACGGCGCCGCCGAAATCCTCGACCGCCATCTGCGCGGCGGTGATCGAACCCTGCCCGGTGCTGTCGGACAGCTGGCCCGACAGGTCGGTCAGGATGCCGATCTTGATCTTGCCGTCGCTGTAGGCGGCGCTCTGCGCAAACGCCGGCTGGGACAGGCTGTAAGCGAACAGGCAGGCGGCGACGGCCGCCGTTACGGCGTAACGGTTCATCAGTTCCTCCCTAGGGTATTTTTATCGATGGTCGGCTCTATGGATGCTCAGCCGGCGTCCCTGGATGCCGCCGCATGCTGGGCGGCCAGCCGGCCGAACACGGCGCCGCGCAGGACCGAAGTCGAGCCGGTGTAGACCTGATGGTAGAGGCCGACCGTCTCGCCCGCCGCATAGAGGCCCGGCATCGGCCGGCCATTGCCGTCCAGCACGCGGGCATCGGCGTCGACCTTCAGCCCGCCGAAGGTGAAGCAGTTGGCCGAGACGATGGGGAAGGCGCGGAACGGACCCTTGGTCAGCGGGCGCGCCCAGTTGGTCTTGGCCGGGCTCAGCCCGGTGGTCGCCAGACCGTCCACCCGCGTCGGGTCGAAGCAGGCTGCATCGGCCGGACAGGCGGCGTTGTAGGCGGCGACCGTCGCCATCGTTGCCTCCGGCGGCAGGCCCAGCTTGTCGATCAGCGCGTCCAGCGTCGGCGCCTCGATGGCCGGCACGTCGCTGCGGATGCTGGCGCGCCAGCGCGGGATGTCCTCCACCTGATCGTCGAACAGGACATAGGCGATGCCGTCCGGCTGATCGGCGACGACGCGGGTGATGGCGTCATAGGTCGCGTCGGCGGTGCCCGGTGCCTCGTCGAGGAAGCGCTCGCCGCGCTTGTTGACCAGAATGCCGTAGGGCCAGATGAAGATCACCGCTTCCGGCTGGCGCGACCGCGGATCGACCGGCTCGGCATGGTAGGAGCCGAAATCGCCGGCCGCCGCCGCCCCGGCGTCGAGCGCCATGCGGATGCCTTCGCCGCGGTTGTAGTAACCGCCGCGCGCCACCGGCCGCACATGCTTGGCGCGCTGGCCCATGTAGCGGGTCATCATCTCCGGGTTGCCCTGATAGCCGCCCGAGGCCAGGACGGTCGACCGGCCGCGGATGGCGACGCGCAGCCCGTCGGTGCCGATGGCGTAAACGCCGCCGATGCGGCCCTGGTCGTCGCGCAGCAGATCGAGCGCGGTGGTGCGGTAGAGCACGCGGGCGCCCAGCGCCTTCGCCTCCGCCATCAGGCGCTCGATCAGGGCGAGGCCGCCGCCCTGCGCCGCGATGCGCTGGGTGTTCTGGGTCAGCAGATAGATCGGTTGCGGTTCGAAACGCAGGCCGAAGCCCTTCAGCCATGCGATGGTCGGCGGCACCCGCTCGGCGAAGCGGGAGATCACCTCCGGATCGGGGAAGGGGTGGGCCTTCACATAGTCCGGCCAATGCTCGTACGGTTCGGCGGCGGCGGCCAGCACGTTGGGGTCGATGTTCAGCCCGGCGTTGGCGGCGAAATGCTCCTCGAAATCGTCGGCGATCTCGGAATCGTTCTTCATCCGCATATAGGCTTCGGTCCAGCGCGAGTTGCCGCCGAAATCCTCCTCGGGCGCCCGCTCCAGCAGGGTGACCGACAGGCCGGCCTGCAGCGCCGTCACCGCCGCCGAAAGCCCGGCGATGCCGCAGCCGACGATGACCAGATCGCTGATGGCCAGATCGCCGATGGGGTGCTCAGACATCCGTGTTTCCTCCGTCATTTCTTTCATCTCCCGAGGCATTCCGCATCATCCCGCCCAAATCATCCTGCCCAAATCATCCTGCTAGGCGCCGTTGATCGCCGCCGGTTTCGCTGTCGGCCACGACGATCCCGGCCTCCGCCAGCTGCGCGATCGCCGCCGGGCCGTAGCCGAGTTCGGCCAGCACCGCGTCGGTGTCCTGCCCGACGCGCGGCGGATCGCGCCGGATCGCCAGATCGGCGTCCGCCACATGGATCGGCAGCCGCGGCAGGGCGGTCCGCACCCCGTTGGGCAGGGTGGTCGCCATCAGCCCGCCGGTCGCGCGCAGATGCGGGTCTTCGAACAGATCCTCCGGCCGGGCGATGGGGGCGAAGGGAATGCGGGCGCGCTCGCACACCGACACCGCCTCCTCCATCGACAGGCCGCCGAACAGCCCGGTCAGCAGCGGCAACAGGCGCGGCCGGGCGGCGATGCGGTCGTTGTTGGTGCGGAAATCCGGATCGTCGCGCAGGTCCGGCCGGTCGATGACGGCGCAGAAGCGCTCCCAATGGCTGTCGGTGGTGATGCCAACGAAGATCGGCCGCCCGTCGGCGGTGCGGAAGGTCTCGTAGACCGCCCAGGCCGACACGCGCTCCGGCATCGGCGGGATCGGCCCGTCCGCCTGGGCGGCGTAGCAGAGATGCTGCCCCATCAGGAACACCGTCGTCTCGAACAGGGCGGTTTCGATGGTCTGGCCCTTGCCGGTCCGGTCCCGCTCGCGCAGCGCCACCAGAATGGCGATGACCGCGAACATGCCGCCGGTGATGTCGACGACCGAGGTGCCGGCCCGCAGCGGCCGGCCGCTCGGCCCGGTCATGTAGGCGAGCCCGGTCATCATCTGCACCACCTCGTCCAGCGCGAGGCGGCCGGCATAGGGGCCGTCGAGGAACCCCTTCAGGCTGGCATAGATCAGGCGCGGGTTGACGCGGACCAGCGCCTCGGCGCCCAGCCCCAGCCGCTCCATCGTGCCGGGGGCGAAGTTCTCCACCAGCACGTCGGCCTCGGCAACGAGGCGGCGCGCGATGTCGCGGCCCTCCGGCGTCTTCAAATCGACGGCGATGGATCGCTTGTTGCGGTTGAAATAGCCGAAATAGCCGGTGCCGAAGCCCTTCAGATGGCGGGTCGGCTCACCGTTGGGCACCGGCTCGATCTTCACGACGTCGGCGCCGAGATCGGCGAGGATCATCGCGCAGGACGGCCCCATCACCGTGTGGCCGAAATCGAGGATCCTGACGCCGGCCAGGGGCAGCTTCTTGCCCGGGGATTGAACGGGGGATTGATCGGTCATGATCCGTCTCCTGGAACCGGACGCGGCGCGGCCCCGTCGTAGCGGTAGGGGATGGCCGGCGGCATCGGCCCCTTGATGCGGCCGCCCTGCTGCGACTGCTCCCAGGCGTGCGCCAGGATGCCGACCGAGCGCGACAGCACGAACAGCCCGCGCCCGAGCCCCGCCGGGAAGCCGAGTTCGGCGAACACCACGGCGGTGGCGCCGTCGATGTTCATCGGCAGCCGCTTGCCCTTGCGCGCGGCGAGCGCATCCTCCACCGCGCGGCCGATGGCGGCGGCCTCTCCGGTCACGGCGCCCTCCTCCTTCGCCGCATCCACCAGGGCCAGCAGCCGGCCGGCGCGGGGATCGACGGGGTGGAAGCGGTGGCCGAAGCCGGGGATATGCTCGCGCCGCTCCAGCCGGGCGGCGATCTCGCTCTCCGCCGCCCCGGCCAGGGACAGGCCGCCTGCCATATGGTCGGCCACGCGGGCGGCGACGGCGGCATACAGTTCCATGCATTGCTGGCCGGCGCCGCCATGGACGTCGCCCAGCGCGTTGATTCCGGAGGCCATGGCGTTGTTCAGCCCGACGCCGCAGGTGGCGGCCATGCGGGCGGTGGCGATGGACGGCGCCTGCGGCCCGTGGTCCACCGCCGCCACCAGCGCGGCCCCCAGCAGCCGGCCCTGCGCCGGTGTCGGCAACTCGCCGCGCAGCATCAGCCAGACCATGTCGGGGAAGCCGATCGTGCCGATCAGCTCCTCGATGGGATAGCCGCGCACCCGGATCGAACCCGGATGGATGTCGATGATCGACGTCCGCCACCAGCCGGTGGCGCTGTCGATGGTCGCTTCGGAGATGGGAATTTCGGGCATGGGAATGCTCCCGGAGGACTCGCCGCGCCGGCCCGGCCTCAGCCGAGCACGAAGGGGTTGGCGCGGTTGGGTTTGGTGGTGATCCAGACGGACTTGGTCTGGAGATATTCCTTGATCGCCTCCACGCCGCCCTCGCGGCCGAGGCCGGAGCGCTTGTAGCCGCCGAAGGGCGTGGTGAAGCTGGTGGAGCGGTAGTTGTTCACCCACACCGTCCCGGCGCGCAGCCGGTCGACGCAGTACATCGCGCGGTGAAGGTCGCGCGTCCAGACGCCGGCCGCCAGACCGAACTCGACGTCGTTGGCGATGCTCAGCGCATCGTCCTCGTCCTCGAAGGGAATGACGCAGAGGACCGGGCCGAACACCTCCTCCTGGGCGATGCGCATGTCGTTGCGCACCTGCGTGAAGATGGTCGGCGCCACGAACTGCCCCTGGCCGTATTCCGGCCCCGACAGGGCATGGCCGCCGAGCACGCAGACCGCCCCCTCCTCCTTCGCCATGGCGATCATCCGCAGGATCTTCTCCCATTGCGGACGGGTGGCGATGGGGCCGATCTGCGTGTCCATCTTCGACGGGTCGCCGATGCGCGCCTCGGCTGCCGCCGCGACCAGCTTCTCGACGAAGGCGTCGTGGATGGATTTCTGGACCAGCAGGCGCGAGCCGGCCATGCAGGTCTGGCCCGAGGCGCCGAACACGCCGGAGATCGCGCCCTTCACCGCCTGGTCGAGATCGGCGTCGTCGAAGACGATGTTCGGCGACTTGCCGCCCAGCTCCAGCGTCACCTTCTTCAGGCCCGGCGCCGCGGCCTCGTTGACGCGCTGGCCGCCGAAGTCGCCGCCGGTGAAGGCGATCTTGGCGGTCAGCGGATGACGCACCAGCGGCTCGCCCACCTCCGCACCGAAACCGGTGACGACGTTGACGACGCCGCGCGGGAAACCCGCCTCATGCGCCAGCTTCGCCAGTTCCAGGATGGAGGCGGAGGTGTATTCCGACGGCTTGATGACGATGGTGTTCCCGGCCGCCAGCGCCGGAGCCATCTTCCAGGTGGTCAGCGCCAGCGGCGAGTTCCACGGCGTGATGGCGACGACGACGCCGAGCGGCTCGTACTTCACATAGTTGAAGACATCGGCCTTGTTGATCGGCACGACCGCGCCCTGAACCTTGTCGGCCAGCCCGGCATAGTAATGGAACCACTGGGCGACGTTCCGCACCTGCCCGCTGACCTCGGCCATCAGCTTGCCGTTGTCGCGCTGCTCGATGGCGCCCAGCCGGTCGACGTTGGCCTCGATCAGTTCGGCCAGCCGGCGCAGCAGGGCGCCCCGCTGGGTCGCGGTCAGTCCGGCCCACTCCGGCGACAGGAAGGCGCGGTGCGCCGCGTCCACCGCGCGGTCGGCGTCGGCCTGCATGCCGCGCGGGATCTGCGCCCAGGCGCGCCCCGAAAAGGGCTCCGTCGTCTCATACCACTCGTTGGAAACCGGATCGCACCAGTCCCCGTCGATGAACATCTTGTAGCGTTCCACCCTCGGCCTCGCAAAAGTTCTGTTAGATAGAACCGTGTTTCATCTAAGAGAACATAGGCGTGCCAAATGCGTCAAGTCCGAACCATTCGCCTCCCCACTTTTTTCAGCCGGGGCCTTGTACCGGCCGTCCTTGACGTACGATGGTGGTGTCGGGGAACAATGCGCGCCGAGGATGCTTATGGCTCATCTGCCAATGAAGGACCCGATATGACCGACGCGAAGGCCAACACGACGACGGCATCCTCCGGCGGGGTGGAGTCCGTCGACCGGGCGCTCAGCATCGTCGGCTGTTTCCAGGCGGGCGATCACGCCCTGAGCCTGACGGAGATCGCGGCCAGGACCGGCCTTTACAAAAGCACCATCCTGCGGCTGACCGTGTCGCTGGAGAAGGCCGGCTATCTGGTCCGCCACCAGGACAAGTCCTATCGGCTCGGCCCGGAACTGATGCGGCTGGGGGGGCTCTACCAGCGCTCGCTGCGGCTGGAGGATCATGTCCGGCCGGTGCTGCGCCAGCTGATGCGGGAAAGCGGCGAGAGCGCGTCCTTCTTCAGGCGCGAAGGGGCGTGGCGCATCTGCGCCTTCCGCGAGGATTCGACCCAGGCGATCCGCGACCACGTGCATGAAGGCGACCGCCTGCCCCTGGATCGGGGGGCCGCCGGCCATGTGCTCAGCCGCTTCGCCGGAACGGTGTCGGCCGCCGACTTCGCCGCCCTGCCCCTGCGCTCCTTCGGCGAGCGCGAGTCCGAGACCGGGGCCGCCGCGGTGCCGGTCTTTTCCCAGCGGGAGGGGCTGGTCGGCGCCCTGACCCTGTCGGGTCCGCTGACCCGCTTCACCGAGGACCGCGTGGCGGTGATGGCGCCGCTGTTGCTGGCCGCCGGCCGGCGGCTGTCCGAAACGCTGGGCGGGCACTATCCGGTTTGAGATTTCCCGTTCCGAGATTTCGCAGTCTGAGATTTCGCTGGGGCTTCAAGGCCGGCGACAGGGAGTTGACATGGAGACGCTGACGCAACGGGTGCAGGACGGGATCGCGACCAACGGATTCTCGTTCATCGAGGCACCGGACATGCGAACCCTGCTCGGCGAGGCCGGGTTGGCGGACTGGGACGGTTTCAGCCGCAGTTGGGACGAGTTGGGCCTCGACCTCTACATGGCGGACGGCGGCCGTTACCGGCGGCGGCGCCATGCCGCCTTCGCCCTGTCGGCCGGGGATATCCGGCGCAAGCCGCACCAGCCCCATTACCAGAGCCGCGACTACAACCCGCTGAACGGCGGGATCGAGCGCTGGTTCGAGCCGGTCACCGACGGGATCGCGGCGCATCCCGCCTTGCATGCGATCCTGGCGACCAGCTTCGCCCTGTTCGATCCGCTGACGCCGCCGGATGTCCGTCCCGACGTCTGGCACACCGAGGTCCATCAGTTCCGCATCGAGGCGCGCGCGGGCGAAGCCGCCCAACCCACGCCGGAAGGCATGCATCGGGACGGCGTCGACTGGGTCCTGGTGATGCTGATCCGGCGCGAGAACATCGCCAGCGGCACCACAACCATCCACGACCTCGACGGTCGCCCACTGGGAAGCTTCACCCTGCGCCATCCGCTGGAATCGGCGGTTCTGAACGACGCGCGGGTGTTCCACGGCGTGACGCCGGTGGAACCCGCAGACCCGGAGCAACCCGCCTTCCGCGACGTTCTCGTGGTCACCCTGCGGCGTCCGTGACCCGCCCCCGCCCTCCGGCCTTTCAGCGTCCCGCCGCCGGTGCCACCCTCGGGAACAGGAGGAAGGCGGCGAGCGCCGCCACGGCCGCCGCCAGCCACACCCCGCTCCAGCTTGCCCGTTCCAGCACATGGGGAATGGCCAGCGGGGCGAGGAAGTAGGCGCCGAAGGCGAAGGTGTTGCCGAGGCCGAGAACCGTGCCGGTGTGCGCGATGCCGGCGATGCTGGCGAGTTCGGTGAAGGCGATGCCGTGCCAGCTGGACGCGACGATCCCGCCGGCGACCAGGGCGACGACCACGGCCGCCACCATTGCTCCGCCGCACTCCGGCAAGGCGGATTCGAGAGCGACACAGCCGGCCAGCACGCAGTAGACGGCGGCCGTCAGCAGGGCGCAGGCCTTGAGGAACGGCCGCCGGTTGCGACGCCGGTCGGTGAAATGGCCGCTCCACACGCGGACGACGGCCGCGCCAAGCTGAATCGACACAATGCTGGCGCTCACCGCCGCGGTGCCGAGATGGCCGACATCGTTCAGGAAGATCGCCGCGAAGGTCACCACCGCCACCTGCGGAATGCACAGCGCGCCGACGCCCAGGACAGTCTTCCAAACCTGCCCGTTGCGCAGCGGTCCTGTTCCGGGCCTCTCCGAGGCGGTCCCGGCCGGGCTCCGCGCCGCCGTCACCGGAGGGTCGCCGACCCAGAGCCACACCAGCCCCGTGGTGGCGAGACAGAGCGCGGCCAGCGTGCCGTAGACGCCCTGGAACCCGACGCCATCGGCCAGCGGCGGAAGGATCAGCGCACCGGCGGCGCCTCCGGCCGGCAAGGCCATCTGCCGGACGCTCATGGCAAAGCCCCGCTCGCCTTCGCCGAACCACGCCATCACCGCGCGCCCGCTCGACCCGTTCAGGCTGCCGCCGATCACGCCGACCAGCAGGAAGGCACCGGCAAGGAGCATGGCGGACGGAACGCGGCCCGGCACCGGCGACAGCAGCAGCGCCATGAGCGCCAGCACCACACCGGTCAGGCCGAGCCCCGTCAGCAGCACCTTGCGGTCGCCCCAGCGGTCGGTCAGCATCCCCCACAGCAATTCGCTGACGGCGACCCCCAGCCCCATGGCCCCGATCACCAGCCCCAAATCGGCCGCCGCCAGCCCGTAATCGGACCGCATGGCGACGGCCGTCGCCGGTAGCCCGGTCAAGGCCGCGGCAAAGCTGCCGTTGGCGGCCACGCCGACCCCCAGCACCTTCCAGCGATGGGGGTCCGGCCCAGCCGTCGCCCTGCGCGCCGCATCGTCCGCAATGTTTCGCAACGAGGCCTGCCGGCCCCTTTCTTCAGCTGTGGTCGTCATGTCCGGAAGCCTCGATGTGCTTGTCCTTGCCTCCTTGCTGATACCGCGCCACAATCATTCTGATAATCAGGATTATCGGTACATTCGATCCCGTAAATCAGGATGGTTGACCGTGAGCAAGCTGACCTTCGATCTCGACGTGCTGCGCAGCTTCGTCACCGGCATGGACCTCGGCAGTTTCGCCAAGGCCGCCGACCGGCTGGGACGATCGACCTCCGCCGTCAGCGCGCAGATCAGGAAGCTGGAGGATCAGGCCGGCATGCCGATTTTCCGCAAGGCGGGCCGGGGTCTCGCGCTGACCGAGGCGGGAGAGACCATGCTCGCCTATGCCCGGCGCCTGCTCGACCTCAACGACGAGGCGGTCACCGCCCTTCGCGGCATGACGTCCGAAGGCTGGCTGCGGGTCGGAATGCAGGAGGATTTCGCCGAAAGGCTGCTGCCGGCGGCGCTCGGCCGCTTCGCCCGCGCGCATCCCAAGGTCCGGATCGAGGCGCGCATCGGCCGCAACACCGACCTGCTCGACCGGGTGGCGCGCGGGCAGCTGGACTTCGCCCTCGCCTGGGACAATGGGGCGGCAGCGCCGTTCAAGACCGACATCGCCACCTTCCCGATCCGCTGGATCGCACCCGGCACCGGCCTGACGGTGCCGACATCGGAGGACGGAGCGCTGCCGCTGGTTTCCTTCGACGACGGCTGCTGGTTCCGGAACGTCGGCACGGCTGCGCTCGACCGGGCCGGCCACGCATGGCGCATCGCGCTGACGAGCCCAAGCCTTTCGGGATTGTGGGCCGGCGTCGAAGCGGGATTGGGGCTCACCCTCCGCACGTCGATCGGCCTGTCGTCCGGCGTCCGCGTCCTGGAGGAAGGCACCCACGGTCTTCCGCCGCTCCCCACCATAAACCTGGCGATCTACCGGAAGGATGCGACGCTCGACCCGACGGCGGAACGGCTGATCGACATCGTCACGGATGGCGTGCGCAACCTTGCCTGACGACAGGCAAGGAGGCCATGGTCGCTGGAAACACCCCCCACGCATCCCAGCAATGCCCCACCAAATCGTGTGACTTTTCACGGCCGCCCTTGACGTACGCCCTGCTTTGCCCACATAAGCCCTCACGAGACATCCCGTCCCAGCCGTTCGATGGCCGCCACCAAGGCGCCTCCGGCCGGGTTCCTCCACCCCCGAGATCCGCATCGACGAGCGATGCACGCCCGTCCGGCAGCGTCGAATGCCGGCCTAAGTGAGACGTACGACAGAGGCATGACGTTTGATTCGAAGCGGCGCCGGATGGCGCCGAACAACCGCGCACGCAATCGCAACCCGCGTCCGCGTGACGATTTCGACGGCTCCCGCCCGGCGACCAT
Source organism: Azospirillum sp. B2RO_4 (assembly GCF_051124815.1). Lineage (NCBI taxonomy): Bacteria > Pseudomonadati > Pseudomonadota > Alphaproteobacteria > Rhodospirillales > Azospirillaceae > Azospirillum > Azospirillum sp. B2RO_4. The sequence goes on from NZ_CP118490.1 coordinate 198,544, forward strand.
TCCGGTCCATGGCGGCGGCCCCACCGGCCCGGTTCCGGGCAAGGACGAGATCCTGTTCCTTCCGCTGGGCGGCTGTTCCCGCATCGGCATGAACATGGCGCTCTACGGTCACGCCGGCAAATGGCTGATCGTCGACGCCGGCGTCGCCTTCATGGGCGACGAGGCGCCGGGCATCGACAGCCTGATGGCCGATCCGGCCTTCATCGAAGAACGGATGCAGGACGTCGTCGGCCTCGTGGTGACCCATGCGCACGAGGACCATATCGGCGCGATCCACCATCTGTGGCCGCGCCTGCGCTGCCCGATCTATGCCAGCCCCTTCGCCTCCCACATCATCCGGGACCGGCTGAAGGAAAAGGGCGCCCACCGCGCTGCCAAGGTGCAGACCTTCGAGATCGGCGACACGCTGACCATCGGTCCCTTCCGGATCGAGACCATCGCCGTCACCCATTCGATCCCGGAACCGATGTCGCTGGCGATCCGCACGGCGGCCGGCACGGTCCTGCACACCGGCGACTGGAAGTTCGATCCCAACCCGCTGGTCGGCCGCAGCACCGATTTCGCCGCGCTGAAGCGCCTGGGCGACGAAGGGCTGCTCGCCATGATGTGCGACAGCACCAACGCCGACGTGCCCGGCTCGACCGGCTCGGAGGCCGACGCCCGCGCCGGCCTGATCGGCGCCTTCGCCGGCCGCTCGGGCGCCATCGCCGTGACCGGCTTCGCCTCCAACGTCGCCCGCATGACCGCGGTGGCGGAAGCGGCGGCGGCGGTCGGGCGCAAGGTGGTTCTGGTCGGCCGCTCCATGCTGCGCATGGAGAAGGCGGCGCAGGCCTGCGGCTATCTCGACCATGTGCCGGACTTCATGGATGTCCGCGAGGCCTCCTGGACCCCGCGCGACCATCTCGTGTTCCTGTGCACCGGCAGCCAGGGCGAGGAACGGGCGGCGCTCAGCCGTCTGGCCCGCAACGAGCACCGCGACCTCTGGCTGGAAGAGGGCGACACCGTCATCTTCTCCGCCCGCGCCATCCCCGGCAACGAGGAGGCTCTGGCCGAAATCCACGAGCATCTGCGCGGCATGGGTGTCGAGATCGTCACTCCGGCCGATGCGCCGGTCCATGTCTCCGGCCACCCGAAGCGCGACGACCTCGCCCGCATGTACGGTCTGGTCCGCCCCCGCTTCGCCGTGCCGGTCCATGGCACCATCGAGCATATGGAAGCCCACGCCCGCCTCGCCCGTTCCTGCGGCGTCGAGCGCGCGCTGGTTCCGGAGGACGGCGACATCCTGCGCATCGCCAAGGAAGGCACCCGGGTGATCGGCCGCATCGAGCCCAGGCGCCTCGCCAACACCGGGCGTGACCTGATCCCCTGGATTCCCGCCGAGGTGCCGACGGAAGAGACGCTCGTCGCGGCCTGACGACAGAAGCGCCGCACACACGAAAAAGCGAACGGGTCCTGTGGGATGTCCCACAGGACCCGTTCGCTTTTCAGCACACCGGAACCGTCATTCGGCCGGGGTGGCGACCATTGGAACCTCGATGGCGCGGGCCTGCAGCAGTTCCTTCCACTTCTTGAGCGCGGCGATCAGGATGATGAAGCCCAGCACCAGCATGATGATCGAGATGCCGGCGTTGAAGGGGTTGTAGCCCTTGGCCGCCTTGTTCAGATAGACGTTGGCGATCATCCAGTAGCCGGCGACGTTCACCGTGACGAACAGGTAGGCCAGCGGGACCAGGCAGGTCAGCATGTAGATCCGCTTCTGGGCCAGCCGCAGGATGATGGTGGCGCCGATGATGAGACCGACCGAGGCCATCAGTTGGTTCGACACGCCGAACAGGGCCCAGACCGAGTTGATGTCGCCCGACGTCAGCAGATACCCCCAGGCTACGCAGGCGATGACGCTGGCGATGATCGAACCGGGGACCCAGTCCAGCCGCTTCATCGGGGCATAGACGTCGCCCAGCAGGTCCTGGATCAGGTAACGGGCGACGCGGGTGCCGCTGTCGACGGCGGTCAGGATGAACACCGCCTCGAACATCACGACGAACTGGAAGAAGTAGGAGGCGAGGCTGTTGAACCACGGCACGCGGGTGAAGATCTCGGTCATGCCGACCGCCAGGGTCACCGCACCGCCGGTCCGGCCATAGAGGTCGAGACCGATCTCATTGCTCAGCCGCGGCAGGTCGACGACGTCCATGCCCAGGGCCTTGAAGGCGGCCGGCGCGGAGTTGATGGCGAAGTAATCGGCCGGATGCAGCGAGGTGGCGGCGATCAGCGCCATGACGCCGACCAGGCATTCCGCCAGCATGCCGCCGAAGGCCACCGGACGGATGTCGCTCCACTTGTCGATCAGCTTGGGCGTGGTGCCCGACCCGATGAAGGCATGGAAGCCGGAGATGGCGCCACAGGCGATGGTGATCGAGATGAAGGGCCAGACCGGGCCGTTCAGCACCGGGCCGCCGCCATGGATGAAGTCGGTCAGGGCGGGGAAGCGGATCTCCGGATTGATGAAGACGACGCCGACGACCAGCGCGCCGAACACGCCGACCTTCATGAAGCTGGACAGGTAACCGCGCGGGGTCAGCAGCAGCCACACCGGCAGGGCGGTAGCGAAGAAGGCGTAGACCGGCAGGATGACGGCGACCGTCTCGGCATGCAGCGTCAGCCATTCGCCCAGCAGCGTGCCCTGGATGTAGGGACCGGCGAAGACCGAGGCGGCGATGGCGGCGATGCCGACCTGGGTGGCGCCCTTGGACGAGCCGGTGATCTTCTCGTAGAGGCCCAGCGCGATGGCGATCGGGATCGTCATGAACACCGCGAAGGCGCCCCAGGCGTTGCGTTCCAGCGCATGGACCACGACCATCGACAGGCCGGCCATGGTGATGGTGATGATGAACAGCATCGCCAGACCGGTACACCAGCCGGCGACCGGGCCGAGTTCGGCCTTGGCGACCTCGGACAGCGACTGTCCCTTGTGCTTCATCGAGGCGAACAGCACGACGGTGTCGTGTACCGCGCCGCCGATGACGCAGCCGATCAGCAACCACAGGAAGCTCGGCAGATAGCCGAACTGGGCGGCCAGCACCGGGCCGACCAGCGGGCCGGCGGCGGCGATGGCGGCGAAATGCTGCCCGGCATTCACCCACTTCTTGGTGGGCACATAGTTACGGCCGTCCGCCAGCATGTGGGACGGGGTGACTTCCGAATCGTCGGCACGGAGAACCTTGCGCACGAAGAACACGCCGTAAAAGCGGTAGCAGAGCGCAAGAATGCAGAGTGTCGCGATCACAAAGGTTAGGGCGTGATCCATGACGGCTCTCCTGAAAAGGATATGCCGCCGGTTTACGCCTGCCGCGGCGCCCCGTGTGGTGGAATGCCGCGAGCGGCGGCCGGGACGTGCCGAGCGGCAGCCGGCAGGGGGCGAGCGGCGCCGCTCAGGCTCCCTGCCGACGCCACGCCCGCCACCCGTTAACAGAATCAGCGGTGCCTGAGAGACGGTGGTCGTCCGAAGGATCTCCTTATCGCGGCGAACCGGTCATGCGGAGCGCGGGAGGCCGGGCTTCCCCTGCGGTTCCGCGGCCGCGGCGCCCAGATGGGGCCTCAGCATCAGGACGAGCGGCACGATCAGGGCGGCGGTCGCCGCCGCGGCCAGCACGCCGGTCGTCTGGCCGCTGTGATCGGCGATTGCGCCGTAGAGGATCGGGGCCAGGCCGCCGGAACCGATGACGCTGGTGTAGAAGACCGCGAAGGCCCGCCCGGTATCGCCGTTGGAAAGCTCCGGCACGGTGCCGTAGAGCACCGAAGAGGTGCCGTTGAGCACGATGCCGAGCAACGGTAGCAGGATCAGCGTCGGCGTCAGCGAGGTGAACAGCGTCGCCGCGATCAGCAGGGCGGTGGCGGCCTCGGTCACCATGACGCTGCCGACGACACCCAGCCGCTCCCCGAGCAGGCCGCATGTCGCCTTGCCCAGCGCGCCGCCGATGAACAGCAGGGCAAGCGCCAGCCCGACCGTGGCGGTGTCCCCGCCCTGGCCATGGATGAGAAAGGGCAGAAACAGCAGATAGCCCATGCGGGTCGCCGTATCGAGCGCACCGATCGCCGTCAGGATGCCGAAACCGCCGCGACCCTGCCCCGTCCTAGTCCCCGATTTGGCCGCCCTCACGATGGGAACCGCCGGGGCCAGCGGCAGCAGGGCGAGCGACACGGCCAGTCCGATCGCCGCCATCAGACCCAGCACCGGCTGCCAGCCGAATACCGGCAACAGCAGCGCGACGAGCGCCGGCAACGCGGCTTTCCCGAGATCGCCCGAGAAATTGTAGATGCCGAGCGGATGCCGCGATGCCGAGCCGTAACTGACGGTGACGAGCATCGAGCCGCATGGGTGCTGGATGCTCGATCCGATGCCGGCGAGGACGAGGCCGACGCAGAGACCGGCAAAGCCGAACGGCAACGCCATGACCAGCAAGCCCGCCGCCGCGAGGATTGTCGACAGGATCAGCGCCGCCCGTGGCGACAGGCCGCGAAGGGCCCGGTCGGCCGGGATCTGCAGTCCTCCCATCGTACCGGAATAAAGGGCGCGGACTATCGCAAGCGCCGCATAGGAAAGGCCGAACTGCGCCTGCCACACCGGCAGGAAAACATAGAGGGCATCGGTGTACCCGTCATGCAGCGCATGGGCAAGGCACGCGCCCGTCAGGCTCTTTCTTTTCTCTGTCCACCAATGTCGTGATTTCATCTTTGATGGAGTCCTCGCAGACGCAGCAGGCATTGCCCGGCCAGGCCAATTCCAACGGCATGCTATACGCGTGAAATTTCAGCGACTAGTATGCTTCTACTCACCGATACCGTTCCTTTTCCTCACGGATCGTTCTTACGGATCGCCCATGCGCCGCCTCCCTTCCCTGAACGCCCTGCGCATCTTCGAGGTCGCGGCCCGGACCGGCAGCTATGCCGAAGCCGGGGCCGAACTCGGCCTCACCCATGGCGCGGTCAGCCGGCAGATCGCCGCGCTGGAAAGCTGGCTCGGACAGAGGCTTTTCGTGAAGGACGGTCGCCGCATGGTCGCGACGCCGATGGCGCGGATCTTCGCGTCCGAGGTCGGCCTGTCCTTCGACCGGCTGGCCGTGGCGGCGGAAGCCTGCGGCCGGCCCGACGCGCGCCGCATCCTGCGTGTCAGCGCCCCGACCAGCTTCGCGATGCGCTGGCTGATCCCACGGCTCGGCCGCTATCACGCCGACCATCCACAGGTCGAAGTGGCTGTTACGACCGTTTCGACAGTGCTTGAGGAACTGCGCGGCGGAGTCGACGTGGCGATCCGGCGCGGTGTCGCCCGCGAGCATGTTTGGCCCCAGCACCGCATCGTCCCGGTGCTTGATGACGTGGACACCCTGATCATGAGCCCGGCGCTGTTCGCGCGGCGGCCGATCATCAGGCCCGCCGACATCGAGGGGCACACCCTGCTCGCAAGCGAAACCCGTGCCGGCGATTGGACGGGCTGGCTCGAAGCGGCAGGGCTCCAGCACCTTGCCGGGCTTCCCCGCCGGATATTCGATCACTTCTTCGTAACCCGTCAGGCGGTCGAGGATGGGCTTGGCATCGGGATCGGCCCGTTGCCGATGCTGGACATCGACATTGCCGGCGGCAGGCTGATGACGCCGCTGCCCGACATCCGGGTTCCAAGGACGGGGTACGTCGCCCTTGTTCCGCGTCAGGCCGATGCCGGAAACCTGGTTGCCGGCTTCGTCGACTGGCTTGTCGGAGAGGCGCGGGGACCGCGCTGACGGGCCGGGCCGGCGGGTCGACCCCGGAACCGCTCAGGCCCCTGAATGCGCCGCTCGGGCCGCCAAACCGCCGCTCGCCGGAAACCGGCCCGGCGCGCGCGGCGACGGCGCTAACGTGGGACGTCCCACAATGCCGGCCCCCACCAGAGAACTCCGATGAACAGCCCCTGCCCCCGCAAGCCCCTGCGCAAGGTCCTCGCCAACCTGCGCCGCCTGTTCAACGACGATTCCTACGACCGCTACCGCGAGGCCCAGGCCCGCCTCGCCCCGGAGGAGGAACCGCTCGACGAGCGGTCCTTCAAGGCGCGGCAGATCCTGATGACTCTGGGACGCGGCTGCTGCGGGCGGTAGCCCCCTCCCCTACCCCAGGGCCGGCTTCGGGATTCAGACCGGGGAGCCGCGCCCGGCTGCCGCTGCGTTCCGAATAGGCGCGGGTCAGTTCCGCCCCGAACAGGAAGATCACCGCCGAATAATAGACCCACAGCAGGATCAGCACGAAGGACCCGGCCGCGCCATAGACCGACACAACGCCGCTGGTGGCGATGTAGAAGCCGATCAGGAACTTGCCCACCGCGAACAGGAAGGCGTTCACCGCCGCCCCCAGCCAGACATCGGCCCAGCGGATGTAGGTGTCGGGCAGGATGCGGTAGATCATCGCGAACAGCCCGGTCAGCACCGTCCAGGACACCACCACGTCGAACAACCACAGCAGCGATGGCATCGCCGGCAGATAGGCCGAGGCCCAGCGGCCGGCGGCCGCCAGCGCCGCGCTGACCACCAGCGAGACGATCAGCAGGAAGCCGATGGCGCCGATCAGCGCCAATGCCTTCAACCGCACCCGCACCAGCCATGTGATGGTCGATTCCTGCGGCGCCGCCACCCGCCAGATACGGTTCAGCCCGGCCTGCAGTTCGACGAAGACCGTGGTGGCGCCGACCAGAATGGTGCCGATGCCGATGACGCTGGCGACGATCCCGGTCTCCCGCGCTCCGGCCCGCGCGATCAGGTCCTGCAGGGTCTGCCCGGCATCGTGCCCGACCAGCGCCGTCAGCTGGTCGATCAGCGCGCCGCGCGCCGCTTCGTCGCCGAACACCAACCCGGCCAGCGCGATCACCAGGATCGCCAGCGGCGCCAGCGAGAAGATGGTGTAGAAGGCGATGGACGCCGCCATGCTCATCGCGTCGTCGTTCATCCAGCCATAGGCCGCATTGACCACGATCCCCCACCATCGCCGCAAACCGCCCATTGCCGACCTCCCGTCCCGAACCATCCCTGGGGTAACAGCGATGGCGGCCATTCGGTCATGACGGGAGCCCTGCGGAACCGATCCGTGATAGGAACAATGCGTCGGAGAGCGTTTCACCACGCTCCATCCACTCCAAGACAGGAGACGTGCCCGGTGTCGCAGAAGGTGATCGGCCTGATCGGGGGCATGAGCTGGGAAAGCTCCGCCGAGTATTACCGCATCGTCAACGAGGGCGTCCGCGACCGGCTGGGCGGGCTGCGCTCGGCGCGCTGCCTGATGTGGTCCTTCGACTTCGCGGAGGTCGAGGCGCTGCAGCATGCCGGCCGCTGGGACGACGCCACCACCCTGATGATCGACGCCGCCCGCCGGCTGGAGCGCGGCGGCGCCGACTTCCTGCTGATCTGCACCAACACCATGCACCGCATGGCCGGCGAGGTGCAGGCCGCCGTCGCCATCCCGTTGCTGCACATCGCCGACCCCACGGCGGAGCGCATCCGCGCCGCCGGCCACCGCCGCGTCGGGCTGCTCGGCACCGCCTTCACCATGGAACAGGACTTCTACAAGGGCCGGCTGGCCGACCGCCACGGTCTGGAGGTGCTGATCCCCGACGACGCCGACCGCGCCACCGTCCACCGCATCATCTACGAGGAGCTGGTCCAGGGCCGGGTCGAGGCCGCCTCCCGCCAGGCTTACCGCGAGGTCATCGCCCGGCTGGTGGAGCGCGGCGCCGAGGCGATCATCCTCGGCTGCACCGAAATCATGCTGCTGGTGAAGCCGGAGGACAGCGCAGTTCCCCTGTTCGACACCACCGCCATCCATGCCGAAGCGGCGGTGGAGCGGGCCATCGCCGGCTTCACCCCATCCCCAGCCGTTCCTTGAGCGCCCCCAGGAAGCGCCTGCTGACCGGCACCACATGGCCGCCGCTGGTCTGAATCTCCGCCAGCCCGCCGTCGACGAAGCGGATTTCCCGGATGCGGTCGGGATTGACCAGATGCTGGCGATGGCAGCGGAACAGCGGGCTCTTCTCCTGGATGGTGTGCAGGGTCAGCTCGGTGAAGCGCTCCTGCCCATCCTCCCCCACCACATAGACGCCGGCGGGGCGGGAGACGACATACTCGACATCGGCCAGCTTCATCAGGGTGATGCGGTTGACCCCGGTGCAGGGGATGTGGCGCAGCTCCGCCGCCCCCGGCAGGACGGACACCTCCTGCGGGGCGCGCTGCCGGCGCAGGCGCTGCAGGGTCTTCTCCAGCCGCGCCGGATCGGCCGGCTTCAGCAGATAGTCGAAGGCATGTTCCTCGAAGGCCTGGACGGCATATTCGTCATGGGCGGTCAGGAAGACGATGCGCGGCATCCGCTCCGGATCGAGCATGCCCAGCATCTCCAGCCCGCTGACCCGCGGCATCTGGATGTCGAGGAAGACGACGTCGGGCGCCTGCCGGTTGATGGCGCCGATGGCCTCGATGGCGTTGGCGCATTCGCCGACGATGCGGATGTCGGCGGCAGCCTCCAGCATGCGGCGCAGTTCCTCCCGCGCCAGCGGTTCGTCATCGACGATCAGGACATTCATGGCGGCCGTCATGCGGGCACGGTTTCCTCAAGTGGCAGGCGAAGGGTGACGCGGGTGAAGGCATCGGGTTCGCAGGCGACCGAGACGCCGTAATCCTCACCGTAGCGGTTGCGGATGCGGCGGTCGACGATGGTCATCCCCAGCCCGTCGCCGCCCGGCTTCGCCTCATAGAGCCCGGCATTGTCCTCCACCGACAACAGCAGGTCGCCGCCTTCCCGCCGGGCCGCGATGCGCACCCGTCCGTCGCCCAGAAGCTGCGCCGTGCCGTGCTTGATCGCATTCTCCACCAGCGGCTGGAGCGAGAAGGCCGGCAGCCGGGCGTGGCGCAGATCGTCCGGCACCTCGATCTCCACCGCCAGCCGCCCGGTGAAGCGCGCCAGTTCGATCTGCAGATAGGCGCTGACATGCTCGACCTCGTCGGCCAGCGTCGCCATCTGGCTCGGGCGCTTCAGGTTCTTGCGGAAGAAGGTCGACAGGTTCTGCACCAGTTGCCGCGCCCGCTCCGGATCGTTGCGGATGACGGCGGAGATGGTGTTCAGCGCGTTGAACAGGAAATGCGGGTTGACCTGCGCATGCAGCAGCTTGATCTCCGACTGCGCCAGCAGCGCCTTCTGCTGTTCGTACCGCCCGGCAAGGATCTGGTTGGACAGCAGCCGCGCCACCCCCTCCCCCAGCGTGCGGTTGATGGTGGAGAAGATCTTGGTGCGCGGCTCGTACAGCTTGATGGTGCCGATCACCCCGCCCTCCTCCCCCACCAGCGGGATGACCAGCGCCGCCCCCAGCCGGCAGGTCGGGCTGATCGAACAGCGGTAGGCAACCTCGTTGCCGTCGGCATAGATGACCTGATTGCTGGCGATGGCCTGATGGGTCTGCCGCGAGCTGATCGGCGTGCCGGGCAGATGGTGGTCGTCGCCGATGCCGATGAAGGCCAGCAGCTTTTCCCGGTCGGTGATGGCGACGGCGCCGACGCCCGTCTCCTCATAGATGATGCGGGCGACGCGGGTGCTGTTCTCGCTGTTGAAGCCGCCGCGCAGCACGCCGTCGCAGCGTGCCGCGATCTTCAGCGCCTTGGCGGAAAAGGCGCTGGACTGCTTCTCGTCCAGCACGCGGCGTTCCAGCAGGATGCGCATGAACAGCGCCGCGCCCAGCGTGTTGGCGACGATCATCGGCGCCGCCACCACCTCGACCAGATGCAGCGCCGCCTCGAACGGCCGGGCCACCGCCAGGATGATGAGCATCTGCACCACCTCCGCCACGAAGGTGACGGCGCCGACGCGCAGCGGGTTGAACAGCGGCTCGATCCGGCCCTGCCGCACCATGTGGCGGTGGACCAGCCCGCCGATCAGCCCCTCCGCCATGGTGGAGATGGCGCAGGCCAGCGCCGACATCCCGCCCAGCGAATAGCGGTGCAAGCCCCCGGTCAGCCCGACCGCCAACCCCACCGACGGCCCGCCGAAGATGCCGCCCAGCACCGCCCCGATGGCGCGGGTGTTGGCGATGCTGTCGTCGATGTGCAGGCCGAAATAGGTGCCCATGATGCAGAAGATCGAGAAGATCAGGTAGCAGGCCAGCTTGTGCGGCCAGCGCACCGTCACATGGGTCAGCGGCAGGAACAGCGGCGTCCGGCTCAGCAGATAGGCGATCACCAGATAGACGCACATCTGCTGAAGCAGCGAAAGGATCAGGGTGAAGGGTTCGACTGGCATGGCGGTATTCCCGGCGGCGGCCTTGACGGTTCAGCCCCGCTCCGCGCCATCCTACACCGGCCGGGCTCCCCCGCCGATGGGACATCCTTGCATCCCTACGGTCACGGCATGCCAAGGTCTCCCAAGGCTGGGATCATCCCCTCTCCCCCGGGGAGAGGGTTAGGTGAGGGGACGCGTGGCAGGATTTTCGGGATAGCCACGCGGTGCATCCCCCTCACCCCGACCCTCTCCCGGGGGAGAGGGAGATTAGGGCGCTCAGCGCCGCTGCGGCGCCGGGTGCAGCAGCGCCATTTCCGGGGTCACCGACTGCCGCATCGCCGCGTCCCACTCGCTCATGGTGACGAAGCGCAGCCCCCGCCTCTCCCCCTCCTCCAGAATCGCCGGCAGCGCCGCGACGGTCGCCGCCTTGGTGCTGTGCATCAGCAGGACGGCACCGGGCACCAGCCGTTCGGTCACCCGGTGGCGGATCACATCGGGGCCGCTGTCCTTCCAGTCCTGGCTGTCGGCGGTCCACAGCACCGTCGCCATGCCGTGCCGGCGCGCCAGCGCCGCCAGCGCCTCGTCCACATCGCCGAAGGGCGGCCGGAACCACGTCGCCGTCACCCCGACCGCCGCCAGCGCCTTTTCCGCCTGCGCCAGATTCCACTCGCGCTCAGCCGGCGTCAGGTCGGTGGTCATCGGATGGGTCTGGGTGTGGCTGCCGACCTCGTTGCCGGACGCCGCGACCAGCCGGGCGATGTCGTGATGCGCCGGGATCTTGGCGCCGATGTAGAAGAAGGTCGCCTTCGCCCCATGCGCCTTGAGGATGTCGAGGATGCGCGGATCGTTGGCGTCCGGCCCGTCGTCCAGCGTCAGCGCCACCACCCGCGCCTGCGGCAGCGTGCGGTCGACCTGATCGAGGTCGAGGTCCGATCCGGGGATCAGATGCTCCGTCACGAAGGGAGCGGCACCGTGGCTGGCGGCATAGCTGCGCTGCCCGGCCATGGCCGAAACGGGCAGGGCGAGCAGGGCCGCCGCCAGCGGCAGGACGGCACGGCGGAACAGGGTCATCATCGCGGGCGCACATGGAAAAAGCCGGAGCCGCGCCACTTCCATCGAAAGGGGTAGGGCGCGGCGGAAGGCCGAGCATTGCTCCCGCCACGGACGGCGGACAAGCGATATCTTGGGGACCCTGGCCGGAGTTCCGCCTACGCCGCGAACTTGCCCTTGTAGGTCTCCCGCAGCAGGTTCTTCTGAACCTTGCCCATGGCGTTGCGCGGCAGTTCATCGACGAAGGCTACCGCCTTCGGCACCTTGAACTTCGCCAACTGCTCCTTGCAGGCGCCGACCACCGCCGCCTCATCGACCGCGGCGCCCGGACGGCGCAGCACCACCGCCATAACCGCCTCGCCGAAATCCGGGTGGGGGATGCCGATCACCGCCGATTCCACCACGCCGTCGATGCCGTCGATCACCGTCTCCACCTCCTTGGGGTAGACGTTGAAGCCGCCGGAGATCACCAGATCCTTGGCACGGCCGATGATGTGGACATAGCCGCGCTCGTCGATCCGGCCGACATCGCCGGTGATGAACCAGCCGCCGGGGCGGATCTCCTGCGCCGTCTTCTCCGGCATGCGCCAATAGCCGGAAAACACGTTCGGCCCCTTCACCTCCAGCACGCCGACATCGCCCTCGGCGACCGGCTCCCCGGTCTTCTCGTCGGCGACCCGCACCGACACCTCGGGCAGCGGGAAGCCGACCGTGCCGGGGATGCGGTCGCCGTCCAACGGGTTGGAGGTCAGCATCCCGGTCTCGGTCATGCCGTAGCGCTCAAGGATGGCGTGGCCGGTGCGCTCCCTGAACTCCCGGTGGGTGTCGGCCAGCAGCGGGGCGGAGCCGCTGATGAACAGCCGCATGTGCGCCGCCGCCTCCGGCGTCAACCGCGGATCGGCCAGCAGGCGGGTGTAGAAGGTCGGCACGCCCATCATCACGGTCGCCCGCGGCAGCAGGCGGAACACGGCGTCCGGATCGAACTTGCCCAGGAACAGCATGCCGGTGCCGTTCATCAGCACGCAGTTGGTGGCGACGAACAGGCCATGGGTGTGGAAGATCGGCAGGGCGTGCAGCAGAACGTCGTCCGGCCGGAAGCCCCAGATGCGGTGCAGGGTGGCGGCGTTGGAGGACAGGTTGCGGTGGCTCATCATCGCCCCCTTCGACCGCCCGGTGGTGCCGGAAGTGTAGAGGATCGCCGCCAGATCGTCCGCCGCGCAGGCCACCGTGTCGAACGCCGGGTTCAGCCCGGCCGCCCGTTCGGCCAAGCTGCCGTCGCCGCCGGTGCCCAGCGTCAGCAGCGTGCCGACCCCGGCGCCCTTCGCGGTGTCGGCCAGCGCCGCCTCGTTGCCCGGCGTGCAGACGAAGACCTTCGGCTCGGCATCGCCCAGGAAATAGCCGACCTCGGCCTTGGTATAGGCGGTGTTCAGCGGCAGATAGGCGGCCCCGGCGCGCAGGCAGGCGAGATAGAGGAAGACTGCCTCCGCCGACTTCTCCACCTGCACCGCCACCCGGTCGCCCTTGGCGACGCCCAGCTCCGCCAGCAGCCGGGCATAGCGGCCGCTGATCTCCATCAGGTCGCGGTAGCTGTAGCGGCGGCCGGACTCCAGCTCGATGAAGCTGCTGTCGGCATCGGCGGGAAAGCGTGCGGCGGCGATGTCGAAGAAGTTGTCGCTCATTCTGGTCGGACCTCTGCGGAACGGATCGTTCATCATACACAGCAATGGGGTAGGGGAGCAGCCTAACGCATTGTGGGACATCCCACATCGGCATCCCCAGGTCACCGACACGAACAGCCGCGAAAATCCTCAACCTTCGCAGCGCTCCGTCACCACCAACTCTCCCACACACGAAAATTGTGTGTCGACCTGATTATTTCCGGTGGAAACCCTTCAAGTGCTCGCGTAAGCACGAGTCACAAAGCGGGAAAATCAAACAGCAACCACAACCTTTCTCGCCAGACCTGCCCACCCCGCCCCGGCAGCGCCGCCGGACGAACCAGGAGACGGAGCGAATGACCGCCAAAGACCCGAACAGGAGTCCCCCCTGCTTCGACTGCGCGACCAACGCCACCCAGCGGCTGGACGAGATGTTCATCGCCATGGGCCAGATGAAGCGCATCGCGCTGGGCCAGACGCCGGCTGAACGCGCGGTCTTCCGCAAGCTGCACGGGGCCGCCCATGGCCGGTTGGTGATGGATCCCAACCGGCCGGAGGCGCTGCGCGTCGGCGTCTTCGCCAGGGACGAGTTGCCGGCCTGGATGCGCTTTTCCAGCGACACCAGCCCGACCTCGCCCGATCTGGGCTCGACGCTCGGCATCGGGCTGAAGGTCTGGGGCGTCGACGGGGTCAACGCGCTGGGCGAGACGGGCGACGTCGCCGACTTCATCATGCAGAACTTTCCCGTCTTCTTCGTCGACAACGCGGAGGAGATGTGCGAGTTCACCTATGCCGGCACGGTCCTGAAGGATTATCCCGGCTACCTCGCCAAGCATCCGAAGACCGACGGCATCCTCAACGCCATGTCGGCCCAGGTCGACGGCAGCGTTCTGACCACCCAATATTGGGCGATCCTGCCCTTCGCCTTCGGCCCCGACCATTACGCCAAATACTCGCTGGTGCCGGAAACGCCGCCGCCCGGCCATCCGGCGGTCAATGTCCCCACCGACGACAAGAACTATCTCGCCACCGACCTCGCCAACCGGCTGCTGGACAATGAGTACCGCTTCACCTTCATGGTGCAGGTGGTGCCGAAAAGCGCCGGCTATCCGCTGGACAAGGCGACGGAGGAATGGCCGACCGACCAGTACCCCTACCAGCCGGTCGCGACTCTGGTCCTGCCCAAGCAGGATGTCTGCGCCCGCGGCCAGGGCGACTACGGGCAGGAACTGGCCTTCAACATCTGGCGCACGCCGGTGGAGCAGGCGCCGCAGGGCAGCATCGCCGCGGTGCGCAAGGTCGTCTACAACCACGGCGCCGACGTCCGCCATCAGGCCAACGGCCAGCCGCTGGAACAGCCGACGCAGCCCCGTGACGAAGCGCCGGCGCTCCCCAAGGACGACTGCATCGTCAAGGCGGTGATCTACCCGCCCATCGGCGTCGCCCGCATCGGCAACGCGCCGGAGGGCTATGTCGTCGGTCCCGAGGTGCCGAACCCGAAGCCGCTGATGGCCGGCGACGACCCGGCGCGGAACCCCTACCGTGACGCCGAGGGCCGGCTTCTGCCGCAGGCGGCGCGCTTCCGCATCTATGGCGTCAACGCCATGGGCCGGATCGTCCGCGAGCTGACCGCCGCCGACAGCGGCGCCGACATCACCTGGAAGGTCCATCTCGCCAACCAGAAGTCGGCCTGGTACGGCTTCCAGCTGGCGCTCGACATCCCGGAAGCGGCATCCGCCGATCCGACGACGCTGCGCAACCCGACCGTCGCCGACCGCAAGGCGCTGGTGCTGGATGCCGGGGAGCATGCCATCCACGCCGGCCACGGCCGCCAGAGCCACGAACTGGTCGCCGGCAAGTTCATGCACCAGGGCGAGCCGGTCTATCTCGGCCGCATGTGGTGCGAGAAGGGCGACCACCGCCTGCTGGTCACCGGCGGACGCGGCAAGTCGGCCTCCTACAACGGCACCAAGGCGATCACCTTCGGCAACAACGAGGGCTGGCACGACGACACCTCCGACGGCCCGGTCGATGCCGTCGTCAAGCTGAACGGCATGGAACTGCCGGTCACCCCCGCCTGGATCGTGGTGGCTCCGCCCAACTACGGGCCGCAGCGCAAGTCGGTGCGCACCATGTGGGACCTGATGCGCGACGTGGCGATCCAGGCGGGCACCCTGCCGAAGCCCGCCCGCCCGTCCTTCACCCACGACATCTATCCGGTGTTCGAGCGGATGACCGGCCTGCAATGGGTCAATGCCGGCTTCGCCGCCGGCTTCGGCTGGAACTCCGCCAACGACTTCACCAAGCCGGAATGGATCGCGCGGCTCAGCGACCGCAGCCTTGCCAACCAGGAAACCCGGCGGGTGCTGAAGAACTCCTTCCGTCATGACGCGGTGGACAGCTGGTCGCCGACGCCCTGGCCCTGGGTCTATGGCGACGCGATGAACATCCCGCCGGCCGAGACGCCGCGCCAATACACCTCGCTGACCCAGACCCAGCTGGAGTTCCTCGACCAGTGGGTCGCCGGCGATTTCGACGATGATTGGGGCAAGGTCCCGGTCTACACCGAGTTCGATCAGGTGCCGCTGGACGAACAGGGCGACGTACTGACACGCGCCGCGATGGACTTCTGCCTTGCCGACGCCTTCCATCCCGGCTGTGAGATGACGTGGCCGGTGCGCGCCGCCACCATGTATATGGAGCCGTTCCGCTTCGCCCATGCGCCGAAGGGCTGGGTCGAGCCGGGCATGGGCGCCATCCTGTCCAGCGACAGCGTGACCATTCCCAACGGCCCGCTCTATGGCCAGCTTCCCGGCGGCATCACCCGCTGGATGGCGGTGCCGTGGCAGACCGACACCGGCAGCTGCCGCTCCGGCTACGATCCCTCCTACGATCCCAACGTCCCCACCTTCTGGCCGGCGCGCGTGCCCAACGAGGTGCTGACCCGCGAGAATTACGACCTCGTGATGGACGCCGCCCAGCCAGCCCAGGTACGACTGGCCGCCTTCGCCAACCGCGCCGCCTGGGTGGCGCCGCTGGGCACCACCAGCTACACCGACCAGATCAACAACATGATCCACCACTTCGACCATCTCGGCGTGGTGGAGGTCAATCCCGGCCCGACCGATCCAGAAGGCGCCAGGCTGTTCCCGCCGCTGATCGAGGTCGAGGACCAGCACATCCCGATCCCCGATGTCGACGACACCGTCGACACCAAGGCAGTTCGTGTTGCCCACCGCACCCTGTCAAGCAAGGCGCCGGCCCCGTCGGGCGGCGGGGCCGGGCTGCGGGCGACCCAGCCGGTCGATCTCAGCCGGATCGACAAGGTGCGCCGCTTCCCGCGCGGGCTGCGGTGATACAAGCGGTGGAGGTGGATGCGGTCGTGGTCGGGGCAGGCCCCGCCGGGACCGCCTTCGCCCTCAACCTCGCGCCGCTGCACCGGGTGCTGGTGCTGGACCGGCGGGCCGGACCCGCCGTCCGCATCGGCGAATCACTGGCTCCGGCGGCGCGCCGCCTGCTGGCCGACATGGGCTTGTGGGACGCCTTCCTCGCTGAAGGACATTCTCCCTGCCATGGCGGCCGGTCGGTCTGGGGCGGGCCGCTGCCGGTCGAGGCCGACAATCTGCGCGACCTCGACGGGCCGGGCTGGCACCTCGACCGTGGCCGTTTCGACGGCTGGCTGCGCCGGGTGGCGGCCTCCCGCGGCGCCGCCCTGCAGATCCCGGCCCAACTGCTGTCGGTGGACAGGGCAGGGGAGGGCTGGCTGCTGGAGATGGAGACCGCCGGCCGCCGCATCCCCGTCCACGCCCGCTTGCTGGTCGATGCCGGCGGACGCGGTTCGCCGCTCGCCAAGCGCTTCGGCGCCCGGCGGGCTGTGTCGGACCGGCTGGTCTGCGGCTGGGTCCATGGCCGGGACGCCCCCGGCCGACAGTCCGGCCTGACTTGGATCGAGGCGGAGCCGGACGGCTGGTGGTACAGCGCCCCGCTGCCGGCCGGCCGTCGGGTCGTCGCTTTTCACACCGACGCCGACCTGCCCGCCGCGGCGGATGCCCGCGACACGGCATCGCTGCTGCGCCGGTTGTCCGGCTGTTCCGTGCTTGCGGACTCGCTGCGCGCCTGCGGCTTCGAACCGGACGGGCAGGGGGAGGGGAGGGGAGGCTTCTGCGCCGCCCACAGCAGCACCCTGTCCCCCGCCTCCGGCGACGGCTGGCTGGCCGTCGGCGACGCCGCTCTCGGCTTCGACCCGCTGTCGTCGCAGGGCATCTTCAACGCGCTCTATACCGGCCTTGCCGCCGCCGAGGCCGCCGACCGCCACCTGTCCGGCGATCCGACGGCGTTGCCCGGCTACGCCGCCGGCCTCGCTCCGATCCGCGACGCCTACCGCGCCCATCTCAGCGCCTGGTACGGCCTGGAACGCCGCTGGCAGGATCGCCCCTTCTGGAGCCGGCGACTTGAAATACCCTCTCCCGTCCCGGGAGAGGGAGGGGACCCGCGCGGAAGGCGTGGGGAGGGTGAGGGGTGATCCAAGACTCCCGAACCGCATGGCTCCGTGCCTGACCCCTCACCCTTCCCATGCTCTGCATGGGCCCCTTCCCTCTCCCGGGGCGGGAGAGGGAAGGAATTGTGGGACGTCCCACATCGCCCTAACGCCCGCCCCCGATCTCCCGCACCAGATCGACCAGCGCCCGCAGCCCCGGCGGCAGATGGCGCCGGCCCGAATAATAGAGGCACAGCCCCGGAAACGGCGGCGTCCAAGCCTCCAGCACGCGCAGCAACCGGCCGGCGGCGATGTCCTCGGCGACATGCCACTCCGCCAGATACCCCACCCCCATCCCCGCCCGCACCGCCTCAAGCATCAGCTCCGGATTGTCCAGGATCAGCGGCCCGCTGCCGTCGATGGCGACCGTCTCGCCATGGCGCTCGAACTCCCAGCGATAGAGCGTGCCGCTCGGCAGCCGGCTGCGGATACAGCGGTGCGCGGCGAGGTCGGCCGGCGTGACCGGCAGGGCGCGGTCGGCAAAATAGTCCGGCGTGCCGACGACCGCGAAGCGCAGCTCGGGGCCGAGCGGGATGGCGATCATGTCCTGCGGCACCTGTTCCGCCAGCCGGACCCCGGCATCGAAGCCCTCCAGCACGATGTCGACCAGCTTGCCTTCGGTGACGATGTCCACCGTCATCTCGGGGTAACGGCGCAGATACTCCAGGATGACGGGCTTCATGATCATCCGCGCGGCGCCGGCCGAGCTGTTGATGCGCAGCGTACCAGTGGGGGATGTCCGATGGTCGCCCAGCCGGTCGAACGCGGCGCGGATGTCGCGCAGGGCAGGGGCGGTGTCGGCGACGAACTGCTCCCCCGCCTGGGTCAGCGCCACGCTGCGCGTCGTCCGATGGAACAGCCGCACCCCCAGCCGCTCCTCCAGCGCCGCGATGGCGTGGCTCAGCGCCGAGCGCGACATTCCCAGTTCGGCCGCCGCGGCCCGAAAGCCACGATGCCGGGCGACCGCCTGCACCGCTTCCAGTTCCGCCACCCCGGTGAGCACCATTGTCCCGATCCGTTCACCGATTCATGCAGGATTGTCCACCTTATCACCCGACAGCCCGCATGCCACCTGAATGGCCAGCCAACGACCATTCAGCGAGACCCGTCATGCACAGCATCGACACCATCTATATCGACGGCCGCTTCGTCACCCCGCACGGCACGGAACTGTTCGACCTGCACGATCCGGCAACCGGCACCGTCACCGGCCGCGTCCGCCTTGCCGACGAGGAGGATGCCCGCGCCGCCATCGCCGCAGCCAAGCGTGCCTTCCCCGCCTTCTCCCGCACCGGCAAGGCGGAGCGCATCGCCATGCTGCACCGGCTGGCCGATGCCGTCGCCGCCCGACGCGACGACCTGCTCGACGCCGTGATCGGGGAGTATGGCGCTCCGGCCTCGCGCGCCGCCTTCATGGTCGATCACCCGGTGAACGCCTTCCGCGAGACCGCCGAGCTGCTGGCCGACTATCCCTTCCTCCGCCGGATGGGCACTGCCGAGGTCAGCATGGAGCCGCTCGGCGTCGCCGGGCTGATCACGCCGTGGAACAGCAATGCCGGCTTCATCTGCGGCAAGCTCGCCACCGCCATCGCCGCCGGCTGCACCGCCGTGATCAAGCCCAGCGAGATGAGCGCCCGCCAGACCCAAATCGTGACCGAGGCGCTGCATGCCGCCGGCCTGCCCCCCGGCCTGTTCAACATCGTGACCGGCCGCGGCGACCGGGTGGGGGCGACGATTTCCAGCAACCCCGACGTCGCCAAAATCTCCTTCACCGGCTCCACCGCCACCGGCAAGGCGATTCTGCGCGCGGCGGCCGACACGCTGAAGCGGGTGACGCTGGAACTGGGCGGCAAGTCGCCGACGATCATCCTCGACGATGCCGACCTGTCCCGGTCGATCCCGCTGGCGATCAACGCCGCCTTCATGAACAGCGGTCAGGCCTGCATCGCCGGCACCCGCCTGCTTGTCCCGCGCAGCCACCTCGCCGAAGTCGAAGCGCTGGCCAAGGCGGCAGTGGAGGCGGTGCGCGCAGGCGATCCCCGCGACCCGGCCACCACCGTCGGCCCGATGGTCAGCCGGACCCAGTGGGAGCGGGTGCAGCGCTACATCCGCATCGGGGTGGAGGAGGGCGCCGTCCTGCTGGCCGGCGGAGAAGGGCGGCCGGACGGGCGACCGGAATTTTCCGGGGGCTGGTTCGTGCGGCCGACCCTGTTCACCGGGGTCCGCAACGACATGACCATCGCGCGGGAGGAGATCTTCGGCCCCGTCCTCTCCATCATTCCCTATGACGACGAGGAGCAGGCCATCGCCATCGCCAACGACAGCATCTACGGCCTGCAGGCCTATGTGCTGTCGGGCGACACGGCGCGTGCCCGCCGCGTGGCGGAGCGCATCGTCGCCGGCCGGGTGCTGATCAACAGCCTCGCCCACGATCCGAAGGCCCCGTTCGGCGGCTTCAAGCAGTCCGGCATCGGCCGCGAGTACGGCAGCTTCGGCCTCGACGCCTTCCTGGAACCCAAGGCGCTGCTGGGGGAGGGCGCCTAGGCGCCCGCTTCCCCGTCCAGAATGGCGTCGATCTCCGCCCGCAGCCGCATCAGCCGGTCGCGGTTGTCGGGGTCGAGGTAGCGGCGCTGCTCGCGCACCACGGCGACATCGCGCAGGATGCGCTTCACGCTGGCTTGCAGCGTCCGCATCGCCTCCTTCGCATCCAACTCCTGGGCCGACTCCTGCGCAACCGCATCAGCCTCGGCAGCGCCGCCATTGGCATGCTCGCGCTTGGCCTGCCGCACCGCCTTGACGCTGGCGCCCTCCTTGGCGCGCTCCCACAGCCGGGCGTGCAACTCGGCCGGGGCGGCGGCGATCTCGATCATGACGGAGCGGGAGACATGGGCGAACCGCGTCGCATACTCCTCCCGCATCTCCGCCGGCAAGTTCATGATCGCCAGCAGCTTGGTCACGTCGGTGCGGTCGCGCCCGACCACGGCGGCCAGCTCGTCATGGGTGTAGCCGTGCTTGTCGATCAGCCGGGCCAGCGCCGCCGCATATTCCACCGCGTTCAGGTCGACGCGCTGGACATTGTCGATCAGCCCGATCTCGTCCGGATCGCCGGAAGTCAGGATGGCGAAGACCGTCTTGCGCCCCAGCATCTCGTGGGCGCGCACCCGTCGCTCGCCGCCGATCAGCAGATATTCGCCCTGGGGCAGGGGGCGGACCAGGATCGGGTTCTGCAAGCCGTGCCGCTCGATCGACGATGCCAGGCTGCGCAGCTCCGCCTCGTCGAAGTGGCGGCGCGGCTGGTCCGGATTGCGGTGGACGCGGGCGAGGTCAAGCTCCACCACATGCGGGAAACCGGCCGACGTGCCGAACAGCCGGTCGCTGCCCACCGTCAGCCCGCCTGCCATCGCGCCGCCCGGCTCCGCCGCGGTGCCCAGCAGTTCGCGGGTCTTGCGTTCGAACTTACGCGACATGCGGCAACTCCCGGTTCTGGGCATAGGCGCGGATCTGGCGCGCCACCTCGCGGAAGGTCTCCGCCCCCGGCGCCTTCGGATCTCCCGCCAGCGTGATCATGCCGGCCGCCGCCGCCTTGCCATAGACGGTGGCGCGCGGGATGGGGGCGAAGACCGGCACCTGATCGGCGTAGGATTCGTGCAGCTCCTGCAGGGTCGCCCGGTCCTGGGTCAGCCGGTCGTTGTACATGGTCGGGATGATGCCGGCGATGCGCAAGGACGGGTTCACCCGGCGGCGGATGCGGCCGATGGTGTCGACCAGCCGCTTGACGCCCAGCAGGGCCAGCGCCTCCGTCTGCACCGGCACCACCACCAGCTCCGCCGCCGACAGCGCGTTGGCGGTCACCAGCCCCAGGTTGGGCGCACAGTCCATCACCACGAAATCATAGGAATGGCGGACCTCGTCCAGCTTCTCCCGCAGGATCAGCCCGCCGGTCGAATCCGCCGCCAGCTCTACGTCGGCATCGGCCAGCGACAGCCCGGCGGGGGCGAGGTCCAGCCCACGCTCCGCCGTCGGCATGATGACCGAGGTCAGCGGCTCTTCGGAGCGCAGCACATAATAGAGTGTCTTGCGCTGCTGCTCCAAGGCGACGATGGCGGCGTTGCCGATGCCGACATGGACGGTGGCGTTGCTCTGCGAATCGCAGTCGATCAGCAGCACCCGCGCGCCGCCCTCCGTCAGGGCATAGGCGAGGTTGACGGCGGTGGCCGTCTTGCCGACGCCGCCCTTCTGGTTGGCGACCGCCAGATAGGTTGCGGAGCGGGGCCGTTCGTCCGCCTTGTGGCGGGTCAGGAAATCGACCAGCTGCTGCGGGATCCGCTCCGCCCCGCTTTCCCAGCGACTGATCCGCGCCTTGGTGTAGCTGCGGCCGAGCTGCGCGTTCAGCCACTCGGCGAACTGCGTCTGGTTCTCGCCGCGGCGCTCGCGCAGCTGGCGCATGTCGTCGCCCCCGCCCCCACCCCTCGTCGACAGCATTCCGATAACTCCCCCTCAACTCCGGCGGCCCACGGATGCGGCCGCGCGGAGTCTGAGCAAGTTGCCGGAACTTTGTCAATGGAGCCCGCGCGGAGTTGCCACAACAAACGCCCTAAACCACCCGGTGCTCTGCCGCCCGCACCTCGGTGAAGACGCGGCGGATTTCCGGGAACCGCTCCTTCACCCGCCGTTCGACGCGGGCCAGCGCCCGCTCCACCTGCCCGCCGCTGGCCTCGTCCCGCACATCCAGGCTGACGGTCACGATCACCACCTGCGGGCCGAGATGGATGGTCAGCACCTCGTTCACCCGGTCGACGGCAGCATCCTCCATCAGCAGGGCGCGCACCCCGCGCACGAGGTCGGGGCGGGCGGACTCGCCGATCAGCAGGCTCTTCGTCTCATAGGCGAGGAAGGCGGCGGTCATCGCCAGAACCAGCCCGATCAGGACCGATCCGATGCCGTCCCACACCGGCTGTTCCAGCAGAAGGTCGGCCGACAGGCAGGCGGCGGCGATGAGCAGCCCGACCAGTGCGGCCGAATCCTCGAACAGCACGATGAAGACGGTGGGGTCCTTGCTGGCATGGACGGTCTCGAACACGCCGGCCTCGCCCCGGCTGGCGTTGAAGGCGCGCAAGGCGATGGCCCAGCTGATCCCCTCCACCACGAAGGCGATGCCCAGCACGACGAAGTTGATCCAGGGCTGTTCCACCGGCTGGGGGTGCAGGATCTTCTCCACCCCTTCATAGACCGACACCACGGCGCCGCCGGCGAAGATCACCAGCGCCACGACGAAGGTCCAGAAATACAGTTCGCGCGCGTAGCCGAAGGGGTGGCGCTCGTCGGGCGGTTTCTTCGACCGCTTCAGCCCGACCAGCATCAGGCACTCGTTCCCGGTGTCGACCAGCGAATGGACCGCCTCGCTCAACATGGACGCGCTGCCGGTGAAGATCGCCGCGACGAACTTGGTGATGGTCACCGCCAGGTTGGACGCGATGGCGGCGAAGACGACCTTCCCCGATTCCCCGCCTTCGCTCTTGCCCGCCGCCCCCGCTCCCGCAGATGCCGTCAACGCGTTCCGCGCCATGTCGCCCCCTTTGCCCGGCCTGCCCCAGGGCAAGACAACTCCGCTGCCGCCGGCCGGTTCCCTGGCGGCGGGCCGCCTGAACCTTGGTGACGCCCCGACGGCGGAATGCATGGCCCGGATTTGAACTTTGGTGACGCCCTCGGCCGGACCGACTCGGCGGGACTCCTGAACTTTGGTGACGCCGGGCGGTTCGGCGGCGGTCCGGGGGTTTGAACTTTGGTGACGCCATGGGCCCCGAATCGACTCGACCCAGCGCTTGAACTTTGGTGACGCCCGGACAGTGCGGATCGATGACAGGTGACGGGACAAGCCTCCGCCCAGGTCGCAGCCATTCCCGCGAAGGCGGGAATCCAGCCAATTCAGTGGCTTATCCGGTCCGTATCCTGGTTCCCCGCCTTCGCGGGGATGACGGAACGCCCATGATGTCGAACGGCCCACCAGCTGAACAGGCCGCCCCCACCCACTTCTTACCTGCTGGAATCCTTGAACTTTGGTGACGCTCCACAGGCGCCGCCACCCGAATCCGCCCCCGAATCGACAAGTCCAGCGTCACCAAGGTTCAAACAGCCAAGCGATCGACAGACCCGATTCGTCCACAGGCTCCCGGTTTTTCCCCATGAACTCTGGTGACGCCATCCTTGAACTGTGGTGACGCGACTCGGACTTATCCCCTGAACCTTGGTGACGAATCTAATAGTTGGTTTCAAATAGCTTCCAATTAGCCTGCGTCACCAAGGTTCAAATTGCCTTCGGCGCGATCCGGGGTGTTGTATCTGGCAGGTTCGGTCACCGGCCCGTCACATGACGCTTGGCCACAGCACCGTCACCGGAGGCCAAAAGCGGGAGGTCGCCATGGGCAGCATTCATCGTTTGATCGAGACTCACGGACGCGACGGCGCGCTGGCCCTCGTTTCGGACGAGGAGCGGCCCCTGATCGACATCGCGGCGGCGGTCCAGGCGGCGGAAAACGGCAAGCTCGGCATCACCTATGCCGGATTCTGCCAGACGGCGCTGCCCCATCGCCAGCTTCCCGACGACCAGCATTGGGAACGGCCCGGCCACAAGGTGAAGCTGGTGATCCAGCCCGGCGTGATCGAGGACCGCAACGGCGTCACCCGCCGAATCGGTGTCCCCTATGGCAGCCGGGCGCGCATGATCCTGCTCTATCTGCAGACCCGTGCGATCCAGACCGGCAATCCGGAGGTGGAACTGGGCGGCTCCATGCATGACTGGCTGAAACGCATGGACATTCCGATCTGCGGCAAGGCCTATCGCGACGTGGAGGATCAGGCCGCGCGGCTTTCCGCCTGCCATCTGACCTTCTTCACCGACGCCGACGGTGGCCGGCGGCAGAGCAAGGAATCGATCGTCGCCGACGCCATCCAGCTGCGCCGCCCCGACGACCGCCAGGGAACCCTGTTCACCGAGACGGTGCGGCTCAGCGACAGCTTCTTCAAGGCCCTGCGCGAGCATCCGGTGCCGGTGGCGGAAGAGGCGCTGAAGGCGATCAGCGGCAAGTCGATGGCGCTCGACGTCTATATCTGGCTGGCCTACCGCCTGCATTCGCTGGACAAGCCGACGCCGATCACCTGGGCCGCCCTGCATGGCCAGTTCGGCGCCGGCTATGCCCTGGTCCGCCAGTTCAAGACCAAGTTCATCCCGAATCTGAAATACGCCATGGCCGCCTATCCCGACGCCCGTGTCGAGGAAGCGGCCGAAGGGCTGATCCTCTACCCGTCGCGTCCGCCGATCAACGAGCGGGTGATGGCGCGCATCGCCTGATGTCCTGCGGACCCCCGCCGCTGAACTTTGGTGACGCGAACCATCCCGAATCTTGAACTCTGGTGACGCTGCACACCGCAGGCCGGCGGTCACGAAAAGCGCTCGATCATCAGATCCAGCAGGGCGCGCAGGCGTGCCAGCCGGCGGAGATCCTGGTGATAGCCGACCCAGACATCGCGTCCGGGCGGCGCTTCGCCGAGGTCGATGACCTGCAGCCTGTCCAGGGCATCGCCAATGGGGCGCGGCAGAACCGCAAATCCGACGCCGAAGGCGGCCATGGCGGCCTGGACGTCGCGGTTGTTGCTGCGAAATGCGATGCGGGCGTTCGGCAGCATCCGCTGCAGCCACGCGACATCCGGCATGCCGCCGAAGGCGGCGTCCATCGTAACCAGCGCGCAATCCGTGCCGTCACCTGCTTTCGGCGGCCGACTGCCGGCGATCCCGTATAGGGCGTAGTCGATCCGGGTCAGCTTGCGCTGCACCACTTCCGGCTCCTCGAACGGACGGATGCGGAACACGAGGTCCGCCTCGCGCCTAGACAGGCTCAGCAAGCGCGCTTCGGTCAGCAGTTCCACCGTCACACCGGGATGGCGCCGCGTGAACTCGTGGATGACCGGCGTCAGCATGTGCAGGCCGAACCAGTCGGAGGACGACAGCCGCAGGCTGCCCTCCAGCCTCCCGCCATGGCCGGCCAGTTCGCGTTCCAGGGCAAGGCTTTCCTCTTCCATGCGCTCGGCATGGCGCAGCACCGCCGCCCCTTCGTCGGTCAGCACGAAGCCGTCGCTGGTCCGCTGGAACAGCGTGTGCCCCACAGCCTCTTCCAGCGCGCGCAAACGACGCCCCATGGTCGGCTGGGTTTGTCCGATCCGCCGCGCTGCCCCGCCGAGCGTGCCCTCGCGGGCGATCGCCAGGAATATCCGAAGGTCGCTCCACTCCATGCCACATCATACATAAATGAATGGAGATCAAACAGTATCGTAGTTTTCCAAACATCTTCGTTGGGCACATCCTTCGGGACATCACCACGATCCACCCCAACGAGGAGCAAGGTCATGTCCCAGGATCCGAACAACACGATGCGCGCGCTGGTGCTGGATGCGTACGACGCGCCGTTCCGGCTGACCGAGGTCGCGCGGCCGGTGGCCGGCCCCGGTCAGGTGCTGGTCCGCATCGCCGCCAGCGGCGTCAACCCGCTGGACACCAAGATCCGGGCCGGCGCCGCCGCCCATGCGAAACATCCGCTGCCTGCCATCCTCGGCATCGATCTGGCGGGCGAGGTCGTCGCCGTCGGTCCCGGCGTCACCGGCTTCAAGCCCGGCGATCAGGTCTATGGCATGACCGGGGGCGTCGGCGGCCGGCAGGGCTCGCTGGCGGAATATGCCGCGGTCCAGGCCGACCTGCTTGCGCACAAGCCGGCGAACCTGACGATGCGCGAAGCCGCCGCATTGCCGCTGATCACCATCACCGCCTGGGAAGGTCTGGTCGACCGCGCCAATGTGCAGCCCGGCCAGACGGTCCTGGTCCAGGGCGGCGCCGGCGGCGTGGGGCATGTGGCGGTGCAGATCGCCCGCGCGTTCGGCGCGACCGTCTGGGCGACGGAGTCCGCGGGAAAGCTGGCGCTGGTCGAACAGCTGGGCGCCAACGCCATCGATTACCGGGCGGAGACGGTCGAGGCCTACGTCGCCCGCCACACCGGGGGCCGTGGCTTCGATCTGGTCTATGACACCGCCGGCGGGGCGGTGCTCGATGCCTCGTTCCAGGCGGTGCGGCGTTTCGGCCATGTGGTCAGCTGCCTGGGCTGGGGGACGCATGCGCTGGCGCCGCTGTCGTTCCGCGCCGCGACCTATTCCGGCGTCTTCACCCTGCTGCCCATGCTGACGGGGGAGGGGATGGCGAACCATGGCGAAATCCTGCGCCGTGCCGCCGCCCTGGTCGAAGCCGGCAAGCTGCTGCCCCGTCTCGATCCGCGGCGCTTCCCGCTGGAGCGGGCCGACGAAGCGCACACCGCCGTGACCGATGGCAGTGCCGGCGGCAAGATCGTCGTCGACATTGCGCTCTGACCGCACCGGCCACCAACTCCGGGCGGACGTCACCAAAGTTCAAGGAAAATCGTCGGTGACAACGGACCTGCGGCGGCGATTTTCCCATCGCCGCTTATCCGCCCGCCCGCGCCGTGGTAGGACTATGGACCTATCGTCGGCCACGAATGGTGCACCATGTCCAGCCCGTCGCAGATCTCCAGCCGCGCCCGGTTTTCACCGGGTTGCCAACGGGTTGCCGGCAGCGCCATTCCCGCGCTCCGCCCGGATGGAACAGGTGAACAGACCCCCGAATTCTGTTTCACGGTGTTTCAAACGTCCCATTCCCCCTCCGCCCCAGGGAAGGCGGAGGGAGGGGACTCGCCTCCCGAAGCGTTACGCCCGGCCCGCCGCCACGTCGCGCAGATAGCCGCGCGGCAGGGCGTCGTTCAGCCCGTCGACCCCGGTCTGCACCGCACGGGCCAGAGCGGTGCGGGCCAGCACCACCAGCAGGTCGGTCTGGGTGATCATGCCCAGCACCCGGCGGTTCTGGTCGACGATCACCACGTCGTGGGTGCGGCCGTCGGACAGGCGGCCGAGCAGGCGGAAGACCGGCGTGTCGGGCAGTTCGGTCGCCGCCGGCGCCATCACGGCGGCGACCCGCGATCCGTGATGGAGGGCGTCGCCATGCGACAGCTGCTCGTGCCCGACGATGCCGACGACGGCGTTCTGCCCGTCCACCACCGGCAGCGTGCGGAAGCCATGCTCCAGCAGCCGGGCACGCGCCACCTGCGGGTGGGTGTCCGGCGTCACCGTGACGACGTCGCGCGACATGATCTCCCGGCAGGTGATGTCGGCATGCAGACGCTCCAGCGCGTGCAGCTCGGCATTGACCAGCAGGGCGCCCAGGTCGTCGCGGCTGACGTCCAGCGTCTCAGCCAGGGTGCGCAGCGCGTCGTCGACGTCGCCCTGCGTCAGGGCCGGGCGCAGCTGCGCCGGCGGGTCGTTGGTGCGGTGGGTGTTGACCGCCTTGTGCGGATAGCGGTGGCCGGACAGCCGGTGGAACATCAGTCCGGCGGTCAGCAGCAGGATGGAATTCACCGCGACGGGGAAGAAGGCGAACTTGATGCCCATCTCCGTCACCGCCGGCCCGCCCAGCACCGCGGTCAGCGCGGCGGCGCCGCCGGGCGGATGCAGGCAACGGGTCAGCGACATGGTGGCGATGGCCAGCGCCACCGCGGCGGCCCCGGCCAGCATCGGGTCGGGGATGATGCTGGCGACCAGCACGCCGACGATGGCCGACAGCGTGTTGCCGCCGACGATCGACCAGGGCTGCGCCAGCGGGCTGGCCGGCACGGCGAACAGCAGAACCGCCGACGCCCCCATCGGAGCCACCAGCACCGGCGCGCTGGACATGTAATGCAGCATGTTGCGGCAGAGCAGCCCGGTCGCGCCGATGCCCACCAGCGCGCCGCAGCAGGCGATCATCCGGTCGCGCAGCGTGGCGCCGGGCAGGATCGGCCGGAACACGCGCTCGCCCAACGCCACAATCCACCCCTGCAGAGCGGCAAGCCTTCCCCTGGTCATTCGGTCTCCGTCCCCCTGGCCCAAAATCCTGATTACACGTTCGGCAGTTTGCCCATTCCGGCGGCAAAGTCCGCCGACCCTAAAACCTCAACAGAACTTGAGGTCAAGCGGAAAAGCCGTCAGACTGGCGGGATGGAGGGTTGCAGGAGAGGGGAGGGGCCGGAATGCTGTCACCGGAGGACTACGACAAGGACCTGACGGTGGGGGAGGTGGCGCGCCGCTCCGGCGTGGCGGTCTCGACCATCCATTTCTACGAGGCGCAGGGGCTGATCCGCAGCTGGCGCAATCCCGGCAATCAGCGCCGCTTTTCCCGCGACGTGCTGCGGCGGGTGGCGGTCGTCAAGGTGGCGCAGCGGCTCGGCATCTCGCTCGCCTCCATTGCCGAAGCGCTGAACGCCCTGCCGCAGGACCGCTCCCCCACCACCGCCGACTGGCAGCGCATGTCGGAACGCTGGCGGGCGGAACTGGACGACCGCATCACCAAGCTGACCAAGCTGCGCGACAATCTGGACGGCTGCATCGGCTGCGGCTGCCTGTCGATCCGCGACTGCCCCCTGCGCAACCCGTGGGACGAGCTTGGCGACGGCGGCGCCGGTCCCCGGCTGCTCGACCCCGCCTGACCAAGCGGCGTCTCCACATTAAAATTGCGGGCCATGCGAAAATAAGGGGTGAAGACGGCGCGGCAATGGTCCATGGAAACGGCCATCGAAAGAGCCATCCGTCACCTCAGAGGATCCGCAGGGTGATCGTCGCCAATCCGCTCCGTTCCGCCGCCCCTTTCCGTCATTTGGCCGCCTGCCTGTCGCTTGCCGCCGCCCTTCTGGCCCCCCTTCTGGCGTCGTCCCCCGCCGCCGCGCTGACCCCGCCGGAGACGGCGGCCAAGCAGGCCTATCTGGTCGATCTGACCAGCGGGGAGGTGCTGCTGGACAAGAACGGCGAGACCCGCATGGCGCCGTCGTCGATGACCAAGATGATGACGGCCTATCTGACCTACGATGCGCTGGTCCATAAGCGGACGACGCTGGACACCAGCTTTCCGGTCAGCCAGACCGCGTGGAAGATGGGCGGCTCGCGCATGTTCCTGAAGCTGGGCAGTCAGGTACGGGTGGAGGATCTGCTGCGCGGGCTGCTGATCGACAGCGGCAACGACGCCGCCGTGGCGCTGGCCGAGGGGCTGGCCGGCAGCCAATCCGCCTTCGCCGCGCTGATGAACGCGAAGGCGCGCGAGCTGGGGATGACCGACAGCCACTTCATGAACGCCAGCGGCTGGCCGGACCCGGACCACTACACCACCGCCCGCGATCTGGCGACCCTCGCCACCCACCTGATCCGCGACTTCCCGCAATTCTACCATTACGAGTCGGAGCGCACCTTCACCTGGAACGGCATCCGCCAGGGCAACCGCAATCCGCTGCTCTATCATCCCGTCAGCGTCGACGGCATCAAGACCGGCCACACCGAGGTCGGCGGCTACGGCCTGACCGCGTCGGGCGAGCGCAACGGGCGCCGTCTGGTTCTGGTGGTCAACGGCCTGCCCAGCCCGCAGTCCCGCAACGACGAGCCGACCCGGCTGCTCGACTGGGCCTGGAACGGCTTCAAGCTCTATCCCCTGCTGCACAAGGGCGAGCTGGTCGAACAGGCGCCGGTGTGGATGGGGGCGGAGGACAGCGTGCCGGTGACGGTCGCCGACGACGTGACGGTGACCATGGCGCCGGCCGACCGCGACAGCCTGCATGTCGTCGCCACCCTGGCCGAGCCTCTGCCCAGCCCGGTCCACCGCGGCGACATCGTCGGCAAGCTCCGCATCGACTATGACGGCGCCGTCCGCCGGACGGTCGATCTGGTCGCCGGCGCCGACGTCCCGGCCTCCAGCGGCCTCACCGCCCTCGGCCAGCGGCTGGGCCATCTGCTGCCGTGAGTGGGATAGCTCCCTCTCCCGGGTCGGGAGAGGGCATTACTCCCCGCTCAATCCACCTTCAGCGTGATGGTGCCCATGGTGCCGTAGCGGGCGACCGACCGGCTGCCCGGCTCGACGAAGATCGTGCCGGTGCAGGATCCGGTGGTCACCACCTCGCCCGCATGCAGGCCGCCGAAGCTGCGGGTGCCGACATTGGCCATCCACACCAGCAGACGGACCGGATCGCCGGCGCTGTTGCCGCCGACGACATCGACCTTGGTTTCGCCATCGATCTCCAGCGTGACCGACTCCTTCACCGGGTCGAGCGAACGCCAGTCGGCGATGGCCGGGCCGACGATCAGGGCGCCGTGGTTGAACTGGTCGGCCATGTGGCTCAGCCGGTCCTGGCTGCCGAACCCGGCGAAGCGGGTGTCGACGATCTCCCAGGCGGGATGGACCGAGTCGACGGCGTCCAGCACCTCTTCCCGGCTGTAGGGCTGCTCGCGCACCGGCAGGTCGCGGGCGAAGCGGTAGGCGATCTCCGCCTCCACCCCGATGACCTGGAAAAGATTGGCCGGCAGGTGATCGGTGCCTTCGAAGACGGTGGCGGCGTTGATCGGCGCGCGGAAGGGCTCGGCGTCGGACGTGGCGGCGCCGACCTTCCAGGCGGTGACGGGCCCCAGGCGGCGGGCGACGGCGTCCTGGATCTCATAGGCCTCCGCTTCGGTCGCCGGGCGGTTGTCCAGCCCGGTCAGCCACTGGCGGGTCTCGCGCGCGGCGATCAGGGCCTCGACGGTATCGGTCATGACAAATCTCTGTGGTGGAGGGAAGGGGAGGGGGAGCCGCCCAGAGGGTCGTTGGGGGAGCCGCAGGATTGGCGGACCACGAGCCGGCTGGGCAGGATGATCCGTTCGGGCGGGCCTTGCGGGTCAGCGATGCGGCGCAGCAGCAGACGGGCGGCTTCCTGCCCGATCTGCCTTGCGGAGGTGGCGACGGTGGTCAGCGCCGGCCGGCTGAGCGCCGCCTCCGGCACGTCATCGAAGCCGGTGACGGCCAGATCATGCCCGGCCCTGAGACCGCGCGCCTCCAGCCCCAGCATCAACCCGAGCGCCACCACGTCGTTGTAGCACAGCGCCGCCGTCGGGGCCGCCGTCGGAGCCTGCGGCCGATTCAGCAGATGATCAGCCATCTCAGCACCCGACCGCCGGGTCAGCGGGCAGCGCAGCACCAGATCGTCGGCCAGCCCATGCCGCCGCATCGCCGCGGTGAAGCCGGCATGCCGCGCCGCGTAGGCGGAATGGTCCAGCGTCCCGCCGACGAAGGCGATCCGCCGGTGACCCAGCGAGATGAGATGCTCGGTCACCGTTTCCATGCCGGCCTGGTAATCCACTCCGGCGTAGTCGCGGCCCCTCTCGCGGACAAAGCCATCGGAGACGAAGCGCAGGGCCTGCACGCAGGGCAGCCGCCAGCGGTCCAGCCGGTCGAGCAGCTCCGCCTGCGTGCCGGCGGCGGGGCAGAGGATCACCCCGTCGACATTGTGCTCCCGCATCCGCTGCAGGAAGCGGTCCTGGCGCTCCGGCTGTTCGGCGGTGTTGGCGATGAAGGCGACGAAGCCTTCGGTGTCCAGCACGTCGTCCACCCCCGCCGTCAGCTCGGCATAGAAGGGGTTGTTCAGCTCGCAGACCAGCAGCCCGACCGTCTGGGTGCGGGCGGCGCGCAGGTTGGCGGCGCCGCGGTTGTAGATGTAGCCGAGCGCCACCATGGCGGCCTGGACCCGCTCCCGCGTTTCCGCCGCGACCAGAGGGCTGCCGCGCAGCACCAGCGACACGGTCGAGCGCGACACCCCGGCATGGCCGGCGACCTCCGTCAGGGTGACGGTTCCCGGCCTCTCGCTATCGGACGCTCTGGCCACGGCGGCGGTGCCTCACACCACGGCGGTCGGCAGCGGCCGGCCGGCGAAGAAGGCTTCCAGATTGTCGAGCACCAGCTGGCCCATCGCCATCCGCGTCTCCACCGTGGCGCTGGCCTGATGTGGCTGCAGCACGACGTTGTCGAGGCCGTAGAAGCCTTCCGGCACATTCGGCTCGTCGGCGAAGACGTCCAGCCCGGCGCCGCCGATCCGCCCCTCGGTCAAGGCGGCCAGCAGTTCCGGCTCGTCCACCACGCTGCCGCGGGCGACATTGACCAGCAGCCCGTCCGGCCCCAGCGCGTCGAGCACGGCGCGGCCGACCATGTTGCGGGCGTCCGCCCCGGCCGAAGCCGCGACGATCAGGATGTCGCTCTCCCGCGCCAGTTCGACCGGCGAGGCGACGAAGCGGTAGGACATGCCGTCGCGCGGCTTGCGGTTGGTGTAGGAGATGGTCATGCCGAAAGCCTCGGCGCGCCTGGCGATGGCCTCGCCGATGCGGCCCAGCCCCAGCACGCCCAGCCGCTTGCCGCTGACCTTGCGGGCGAGCGGCAGCTTGCCCTTCGGCCAGCTTCCGGCGCGGACGAAGCGGTCGCCCACCATCATCCGGCGCGAGGCGGCGATCATCAGCCCGATGGCGAGGTCGGCCACGTCGTCGGTCAGCACGTCCGGCGTGTTGGTGACGCGCACGCCGCGGCCGCGGGCATGCTCCAGGTCGACGGCATCGGTGCCGACACCGTTGATGGCGACGATCCCGAGTTTGGGCAGCGCCTCGACCACCGCCTTCTTCACGCCGGTCCCGCCGCCGGTGACGACGGCGCGCACCCGATCGGCGACCTCGGCGATCAGCCGGTCGCGATCCGGTGCGGCGGACAGGCGGTGGACGGTGTAGGCCGCATCCAGAGCCTGCTCGATGGCGGGCATCATGGGTTCTACCAACAAGATTTCGGGCTTCATCGCAACTCGTCCTTGGTGGAGGAAAATTCCTCAGTGGGCCAGAATCTGGCCGAGGAAGCTTCGGGTCCGCTCCGATTTCGGATCGGTGAAGAACGCCTCCGGCGTGTTCTGCTCGACGATCTCGCCGCGGTCCATGAAGATCACGCGGTGGGCGACCGACTTGGCGAACCCCATTTCGTGCGTCACGCACAGCATGGTCATGCCGTCTTCGGCCAATCCGATCATGGTGTCCAGCACCTCCTTCACCATCTCGGGATCCAGCGCGGAGGTCGGTTCGTCGAACAGCATCACCTTCGGGTTCATGCACAGCGACCGCGCGATAGCGACGCGCTGCTGCTGGCCGCCCGACAGCTGGCCCGGATATTTGTCGGCCTGTTCGGGGATGCGGACCCGCTCCAGATAGCGGATGGCGGTGGCCTTCGCCTCGGCCTTGGTCGTGCCGCGCACCTTCATCGGCGCCAGCATGCAGTTTTCCAGCACGGTCAGGTGCGGGAACAGGTTGAAGCTCTGGAACACCATGCCGACCTCCCGCCGGACGGTGTCGAGCTGGCGGTGATGCGCCCCCAATTCGACCCCGTTGACGGTGATCCGGCCCTTCTGGTGGCGTTCCAGCTGGTTGATGCAGCGGATCAGGGTCGATTTGCCCGATCCGGACGGGCCGCAGATGACGATGCGCTCACCCCGGTGGACTTCCAGGTCGATGTCCTTCAGCACCTGGAAATGATCGTACCATTTCTGGACGCCTTCCATGCGGATGACGACATCCGCGCTCACCGGTCCGGACGTCGCCGTCCCAGATGTCGTTTCCATGGTCGTAACCTCCACCGGGAATTGCGCTTCGTTCGACTTAGGACTTGCTGGCGGTGACCGCCGCCGGCAGGTCGGTGCCCAGCCACTTCTGATGGATGGCGTTCAGCTCGCCGTTCTTCTTCACGGTGTCGAGGAAGCCGTTGACCCAGCCCATCAGCTTGTCCTGGCCCTGGCGAAGGGCGATGCCCTGCACCTGGCTCTTCAGCACGAACTTCATCTCGTAATTGGCCTGGGGCGCCATCGTCTTGATCTGCTTCGCCACCACGTTGCTGACGCCCAGCGCATCGACCTGACCGGACAGCAGGGCCTGCACGGCGCTGGCGTCGTCGTCGAAGCGCATGATGCGGGCATCCTTCGGCGCCACGGCGCTCAGCGACTGGTCCTGCGTGCTGGCACGGGCGACGCCGACGCTCTTGCCCGACAGGTCTTCCGCCTTCTTGACCGCCGACTTCTGCGGGGCGAGCAGCCCGATCTCGATGGCCGCATAGGGCTCGGAGAAGGCGACCTG
Source organism: Azospirillum sp. B2RO_4 (assembly GCF_051124815.1). Taxonomy (NCBI): domain Bacteria; kingdom Pseudomonadati; phylum Pseudomonadota; class Alphaproteobacteria; order Rhodospirillales; family Azospirillaceae; genus Azospirillum; species Azospirillum sp. B2RO_4. The sequence goes on from NZ_CP118490.1 coordinate 233,098, forward strand.
CTTGGCGCGCTCCGGCGTGACGCCGAGCGAGGCGACCAGCACGTCGACCTTGCCGGTCAACAGGTAGGGGATGCGGTTCGGCCCGGTCACCGGCACGATGTCGACCGGCACGCCCATGTGCTTGGCCATCAGCTTGGCGACGTCGGCGTCATAGCCGTCGGGCTTGCCCGCGCTGTCGGTGATGCCGAAGGGCGGGAAATCGACCAGCATGCCGATGGTCAGCTTGCCCTTGCCCTTGATCTCCTCGACGCTCTGGGCATGCGCGGTGGCGGTGAGGCCAACCGCGGCGGTCAGGAGGGCGCCGGCGACGACGAGACGGCGGGTGACGGTGAAGGCCATGGGTGTTTCCTCCGAGTGCGGGTGTTTTTGAGGTTTTAACGGGAAGGCGCGGCGTAGCGGGCTTCCAGACGCTGACTCAACAGCGACAGCGGCCAGCACAGCGCGAAATAGATCGCGGCGACGATGCTGAAGACCAGAAAGGGCTGGAAGGTGGCGTTGTTGACGATCTGCCCGGCGCGGGTCAGCTCGACGAAGCCGATGATCGCCGCCAACGAGGTGCCCTTGATGACCTGGACCAGATATCCCACGGTCGGCGGCACCGCGACCTTCACCGCCTGCGGCAGGACCACATAGCGCATCAGGCCGGGATAGCGCAGGCCGAGTGACCGCGCCGCCTCCCACTGGCCGCGCGGAACCGACTGGATGCAGCCGCGCCAGATCTCGCCCAGGAAGGCGCTGGTGTTCAGAGTCAGCCCGAGCGCCGCGGCGACCCACGGGCTCATGTCGATGCCGATCACGGTGGCGCCGAAGAAGACCAGGAACAGCTGCATCAGCAACGGCGTGCCCTGGAAGACCTGGATGTAGCCGGTCGCCAGCAAGCGCAGCGGCTTCACGTCGGACGTGCGGCCCAGCGCCACGAACAGTCCGACGATGCCGCCGCCGATGAAGGCGATGACGGACAGCATCAGCGTCCATTGCACGGCGCTGAGCAGGAACAGGAATTCGTTGTATCCAAAGGCGCGGATCATCGGTCGGTCCCCCCTCAGCGCCGGTCGACGGTGTAGGCGAAGGCCAGCCGGTAGATGCCGGCGAACAGCGCCGAGAACATCAGCGCCAGCACCAGATAGATGCCGGTCACGACGATGTAGATCTCGAAGCTGCGGAAGGTCTGCGACTGGATGTTGTTGGCGACCGAGGTCAGCTCGTCGGCGGAGATGGCCGACACCACGCTGGAACTCAGCATCAGCAGGATGAACTGGCTGGTCAGCGCCGGATAGACGGTGCGCAGCGCCGGTTTCAGCACGACATAGCGGAAGACCTGCAGCGGCCGCAGGCCCAGCGCCAGACCGGCCTCGATCTGGCCCTTGTGGATGGATTCGATGCCGGCGCGGATGATCTCGGTGGCGTAGGCGCCGACATTGACAACCATCGCGATCAGCGCCGCCACATCCGGCGACAGCCGGAGGCCTATGCTCGGCAACCCGAAGAAGATCAGGAAGATCTGCACCAGGAAGGGCGTGTTGCGGATGACCTCGATATAGGCGTTGATCAGCCAGCGCACCGGCTTCGGCCCGGAGGTCTTGCCCAGCGCGCAGACGATGGCGATCACCAGGCCGATGGCCATGGCGCCGAACGACAGCCTGACGGTCAGCCAGGCGCCGTCGAGCAGGTAATCCCAAGACGCGAACACCGCGTCGAATTGAAAATCGTAGGTCACGGGCGTTCCTCCGCACCCGCGTCGCGCCGCCCTTATCAAGGCCGGCGTCGCGCGGATTGCCTTTGTGCGCTTGGGCTGTCGTCCGGGGAAGCCTCACCCGGATCTCCGGGCCGCCGCGACGACGGCGGTCCCGCTCTCTCAGTGTTCGTGTACGGTAATTGGATCGATCCAAAAGCGCAACGGGAAATGAGGAGTGTCGCAATAATTCGTGATCATGACAGTCTATGGGACGCAACGAGCGCGGAAACCTTCCAGCCGCACTGGGCGTTTCACCGGAGACCGGAACTCCGCCCAACCGCCAGCCTCGAGGAGCCCCCCGACATGACCGCAGGAACAAGTGCCGTCAGGAGCACCGCCGCGGTGAGCAGCCTCGTGCCCGCCCGGATGGACCGGCTGCCCTGGGCGCGCTTCCATTGGATGGTGGTGGTCGGGCTGGGCATCAGCTGGATTCTGGACGGCATCGAAATCCAGCTGATCTCGGCTTCCGGCTACAAGGAAAGCTTGGGCATGTCGAGCGCCGAGGTCGGGTTCGCCGGCACCATCTATCTGATGGGGCAGGTGGTCGGTGCGCTGATCTTCGGCAGGCTGACCGACCGCTGGGGGCGCAAGCGGCTGTTCATCACCACGCTGGCGCTCTACCTGATCGCGTCGGGGATCGCCGGATTCGCCTGGACGCCCTGGTTCCTCTATGTCTGGCGCTTCATCGCCGGGATGGGCATCGGCGGCGAATATGCCGCCGTCAACTCCGCCATCGACGAGCTGATCCCCGCGCGTTTCCGCGGCCGGGTCGACATCGCCATCAACGGCACCTATTGGGGCGGGGCGATGATCGGCGCGGTCGGCAGCGTCTTCCTGCTCGACCATTCGCTGGTGCCGGAAAATCTCGGCTGGCGCATCGCCTTCTTCATCGGCCCGCTGTTGGGCCTCATCATCATCTATCTGCGCCGGCATATCCCGGAAAGCCCGCGCTGGATGGTCACCCACGGCATGGAGGACGAGGCGGAGCGCATCGTCGACGACATCGAGGCCAGCGTTCGTGCGCAGGGCAAGGCGCTGGCCCCGGTCGATCCCAAACGTGCCATGCACATCATTCCGGAAGACCATGTGTCCTGGGCACAGCTGGTCGACGTGTTCTTCCGGCAATACCCGTCGCGCACCTTCCTGGGCGTGACGATGATGGTGACGCAGTCCTTCCTCTACAATGCGATCTTCTTCACCTATGCCCTGGTCCTGCAGAATTTCTACCATCTCGATCCGTCGCAGACGGCGCTCTATTTCTTCCCCTTCGCCGCCGGCAACCTGATCGGGCCGCTGCTGCTGGGGCCGCTGTTCGACACGGTGGGGCGGCGGCGGATGATCTTCGGCACCTATCTGCTGGCGGGCGTGGTGCTGCTGGCTTCGGCATTCCTGTTCCGGCAGGGGGTGCTGACGGCGAACACGCACACGATCTTCTGGTGCGTCTCCTTCTTCTTCGCGTCGGCCGGCGCCTCCTCCGCCTATCTGACGGTCAGCGAGATCTTCCCGCTGGAGGTCCGGGCGCAGGCGATCTCCTATTTCTTCGCCATCGCCCAGGTGGTGGGCTCCACCGGGCCGCTGCTGTTCGGCTGGCTGGTGGGGGAGGGGACGGAGCGCGACCCGCTGTTCTGGGGCTATGTGGTCGGATCGGTGGTGATGATCTTCGGCGGGATGGTCGCCCTGGTCTACGGCGTCGACGCCGAAGGCAAGGGGCTGGAGGACATCGCCGAACCGCTGACCAAGGCCAACCGCGACCAGGGCATGGGCGAGGAAGCGGCGGAGACGATTTGACGGCGCGGAGCGGTCATTCCAGCCAGTTTTCGACGGAAAGGCCGCGGACGCGCTGGAATTCGCGCATGTTCGCCGTCACCAGTATAGTGTCAAGCGCGCAGGCATGGGCGGCGATCAACAGATCGTTGCCGCCGATAGGGTGGCCGGCAGCCTCAAGTTCAGCGCGGATTCTGCCATACTCGGCATCCGCCGGCAGATCGAAGGGAAGCACGGGCACATCGGACAGCAGGTCCTCGACCCGCCGGGACAGCTTCGCCGAGGCTTTCCTGGCTGCGCCGTACCGCAATTCCGCGGCGACCACGATGCTGGTGCAGACCGCATCCTCTCCGACACGCCGCACATGCGCCGCCACCTTGCCCGACGGATTCCTGATAAGGTCACTCATCGCGTTGGTGTCGAGCATGTAACGCATCAAAAGATGTCCTTGGGAGCGACGGGCTTGTCCTCGATCTCCGGGAACTCCTCGTCCAGCGGGTCCCAGCTTTCGAGCAGCGCCAGAAGCCCCTTCTTCCGGACAGGCTCGATGATCAGCCGATCCCCGTCGCGGCTGATGAACACCGACTCTCCGGGCAGTTCGAACTCCACCGGAATGCGGACAGCTTGGCTGCGGTTGTTGCGGAACAGGCGGGCTTCCTTGCGCTGCGGCACTGCTGGCTGCGGCATGTTGCGACCCTCCTTGTATATGCTATAAACATATGTCGCGGAGGGGCCGAGGTCAATCGCGGGTCGCCTCCGGCACGCGAGCCCCGTTCAGGAACAGCCGCACCGCCTGCCGGACATAGCGGTCGAGGTCGGGGATGGCCGGTGCGCTCTGCGGCAGGATCAGGCGGCGGATCACCAGTTCGCCGGTGACCATGCCGAGGAAGGCCTGCGCCGCCGCCGCCGGATCGTCGATGTGCAGGAGACCGGAGTCCGACAGCCGCCGCAGATAGTCCGCCATGCGTTGGTTGGCGTTTTCAGGACCGGTGCGGAAGAAGGCCTCGGCAATGTCCGGTACGCGCGCGCCTTCCGCGATCAGGACGCGGAGGGTGGCGGTCGTCTCCTCCTTCAGCAGAGCCTCGATAAGATGCATGGCGAAGGCGGTGAGTCCTGCCTCCGGCGTCACGCGCTCATCCGTCTGGGCAGGGGCGAGGCCGGAGAGGATCATCGCGTTGTCCTCCTCCATGATGGCGCGGAAAAGCCCCTCCTTGTCGCCGAAATGCTCGTACAGCGTAGCACGGGAGCCGCCGGCCTCGGCGATGATGTCGCTGAGTGTTGTCTTCTCGAAGCCCTTTTCGATGAACAGGCGCCGGGCGGCCGTCATGATTGCCTGCCGGCGCGCCATGCCGCGCGGGCCGCAGGTGGACGGGCCGCAGATGGCCGCTCCACTGGCGGGTGGTTCCTGCGCGGTGTCTATCCGCGTCTTGTGGCTGCTGGTCATTCTGCGTTCCCTTCCGGTGCGGCGGCTGCGGCCGGGTTCATTTTTATCCAGCGCCTTTCCGTGGGGTTCCCCGCCGGGTATCCGCGGAACCCACTTGCGCGGTGCAGCATTCTCACTGTATCGTCTGGTACACTGTACTGTATGAGACAGTACTAAGCAACGGGGATGTGCCGGACCAGCCGAGCCCCGGCGTAGCAGGGAGACGGGTCCGCCGCGCGCGGCGCCGAGACGAGGAAAGAGATGTCCAGATCCAATCCATTCATGACGCTGGCCGCGGCGGCCTGCCTGATCGCGTTGCTCGCCGGCTGCAACCAGCAGAAGCAGGCGGGCGGACAGCCCCAGGGCGGCGGCCCGCCGGAGGTGTCGGTCCTTACCATCGAGCCGCAGCGCCTGACCGTGACCACCGAGCTTCCGGGCCGCACCGCCGCCTACCGGATCGCCGAAATCCGGCCGCAGGTCAGCGGCATCGTGCTGAAGCGCCTGTTCCGCGAGGGCAGCGAGGTGAAGGCGGGCGACCAGCTCTATCAGATCGACCCCGCCACCTACGAGGCGTCGCTGGCGAGCGCCCAGGCCGACGTGCAGAAGGCGGAGGCGAACCTGCAGGCCGCCCGCAACAAGGCGGCGCGCTATGGCGATCTGGTCAAGAACAGCGTCGTCAGCAAGCAGGACTTCGACGACGTTCAGGCCACGCTGAAGCAGAACGAGGCGCAGGTTGCCGCAGCCAAGGCCGCCTACAACCTCGCCAGCATCAACCTGAACTACACCAAGGTGTTCGCCCCCATCTCCGGCCGCATCGGCAAGTCGGCGGTGACGGAGGGCGCGCTGGTCACCGCCAACCAGTCCACCGCGCTCGCCACCATCCAGCAGTTCGACCCGATCTATGTCGACGTGACGCAGACCGCCTCGCAGCTGATGAAGCTGCGCGAGGATATGGCGACCGGCCGCATCCGCCCGGCGGAGCCCGGCAAGATCCCGGTGACGCTGTTCCTGAACAGCAGCGGCAGCGGCGACGACACCGCCTATCCGGCCAAGGGCGAGCTGCAATTCTCCGACGTGACGGTGGATGCCGGCACCAGCTCGGTCCAGCTGCGCGCGGTTTTCCCCAATCCGAACAAGGAGCTGCTGCCCGGCCTGTTCGTCCGCGCCCGCGTCGAGCAGGGGGTGGCAGAGAACGCCATCACCGTGCCGCAGGCCGCGGTCGCCCGCGGGCCTGACGGCTCCGCCCGCGTCTGGGTGGTGGGTGCCGACAACAAGGCGAACCCGCGCACCATCAAGACCGAACGCGCCGTCGGCAATGTCTGGCTGGTGTCGGACGGGCTCTCCGCCGGTGAACGCGTGGTGGTCGAGGGACTGCAGAAGGTCAAGCCGGGTGTCGAGGTGAAGCCGGTGCCGGCCCAGAACGCTCTTGCCGCGCTGCCGGAAAAGGCCGCTTCGGCCCGCTGATCCCAGGATTCCGTCCCCAGGATACCGTCACATGTCAAAATTCTTCATCGACCGGCCGGTCTTCGCCTGGGTCATCGCCATCGTCATCATGATGGCGGGCGCGCTGGCGATCCTGCGGCTGCCCGTCGAGCAATATCCGAAGATCGCGCCGCCGACGGTGTCGATCACGGCCAGCTATCCCGGCGCCTCCGCCAAGACGCTGGAGGACACGGTCACCCAGGTCATCGAACAGAAGATGACCGGGCTGGACCATTTCCGCTACATGTCCTCCAACAGCGACTCCTCCGGCAACGTCACCATCACCCTGACCTTCGAGCCGGAGGCCAACCCCGACATCGCCCAGGTCCAGGTGCAGAACAAGCTGCAGCTGGCCACCCCCCTGTTGCCGCAGGAGGTCCAGCAGCGCGGCATCCAGGTGTCGAAGGCCGGCAACGACTTCCTGCTGGTGGTCGGTTTCGTGTCGAGCGACGGGCGCCTCAGCCAGGGCGACATCGCCGACTACGTCACTTCCAACCTCCAGGACACGCTGAGCCGCGTCGAGGGTGTGGGCGACATCACCGTCTTCGGGCCGCAGCATGCCATGCGCATCTGGCTCGATCCCGACGCGCTGAACAATTTCGCGCTGACCACAACCGACGTCTCCAACGCGATCAAGACCCAGAACGCACAGGTCTCAGCCGGCCAGCTCGGCGGCGCCCCGGCGGTGCCGGGCCAGCAGATCAACGCCACCATCACCGCCCAGTCCCGCCTGCAGACGCCGGAACAGTTCGGCGCCATTCTGCTGCGCGTGAACCCCGACGGCTCCCAGGTGCGGCTGCGCGACGTGTCGCGGATCGAGATCGGCTCCGAAACCTACGAGATCAACGCCGCCTACAACGGCAAGCCGGCGGCCGGCGTCGGCATCAAGCTTGCGACCGGGGCCAACGCCCTGAATACCGCCGCCGCGGTCAAGGCGCGGGTGGCGGAGCTTCAGCCGTTCTTCCCGGCCGGCATCGAGGTCATCTACCCCTACGACACGACGCCCTTCGTCCAGCTGTCGATTCACGAGGTCATCAAGACCCTGTTCGAGGCGATCGTCCTCGTCTTCGTCGTGATGTACCTGTTCCTGCAGAATTTCCGCGCGACGCTGATCCCGACCATCGCGGTGCCGGTGGTGCTGCTCGGCACCTTCGGGGTGCTGTCGGCCTTCGGCTTCTCCATCAACGTGCTGACGATGTTCGGCATGGTGCTAGCGATCGGCCTGCTGGTGGACGACGCCATCGTCGTGGTCGAAAACGTCGAGCGCGTGATGAGCGAGGAGGGGCTGCCCCCGCGCGAGGCGACGCGCAAGTCGATGGACCAGATCACCGGTGCGCTGGTCGGCATCGCCCTGGTGCTGTCGGCGGTGTTCGTGCCGATGGCCTTCTTCGGCGGGTCGGCCGGCGCCATCTACCGCCAGTTCTCGCTGACCATCGTTTCGGCGATGGCGCTGTCGGTGCTGGTCGCCCTGGTGCTGACGCCGGCGCTCTGCGCCACCATCCTGAAGCCGGTCAAGGCTGGCCATGGCCACGCCCGCGGCGGCTTCTTCGGCCTGTTCAACCGCGGCTTCGACGCCGGCAGCCGGGTCTATGTCCGCGGCGTGCGTGGCGCGGTGAACCGGCTGGGCCGCTATTTCATCGCCTATCTGCTGATCCTCGGCGGGCTGGGCTACCTGTTCCTGCAGATGCCGTCCTCCTTCCTGCCGACGGAGGATCGCGGCCAGCTGTTCGTGCTGTGGTCGGCGCCGCCGAACGCCAGCTCCCAGCGCACGGCCGAGACTGCCAAGGCAGTCACGTCCTATTTCCTGGAAAAGGAGAAGGACAGCGTCGAGGGCCTGTTCACCATCGTCGGCTTCAACTTTTCCGGCCGTGGCCAGAATGCCGGCATGGCCTTCGTCCGGCTGAAGGACTGGAGCGAGCGCACCCTGCCGTCGCAGAAGCCGCAGGCCATCGCCGGCCGGGTGATGGGTGCGATGTCGAAGCTGAAGGACGCGGTCGTCTTCTCCTTCCTGCCGCCGTCGGTTCCGGGCCTCGGCAACGCCACCGGCTTCGACCTTCAGCTGGTCGACCGCGGCGGGCTTGGCCATGACCGGCTGATGCAGGCGCGCAACCAGCTGCTCGGCATGGCGGCGCAGAACCCCAAGCTGGTCGGCGTCCGCCCGAACGGACTGGAGGATACGCCGCAGTTCAAGCTGGACATCGACCGCGAGAAGGCGAGCGCGCTCGGCCTGTCGCTCAGCGACATCAACACGACGCTGTCGGCGGCCTGGGGCTCGTCCTATGTCAACGACTTCATCGACCGCGGCCGGGTGAAGAAGGTCTATCTCCAGGCCGACGCGCCCTACCGCATGCAGCCCAGCGACATCGACCGCTGGTACGTGCGCAACGCCGGCGGTCAGATGGTCCCCTTCTCGGCCTTCACCACGGCGCAGTGGATCTACGGTTCGCCCAAGCTGGAGCGCTACAACGGCTCCTCGTCGCTGAACATCCAGGGATCGGCCGCACCGGGCATCAGCTCGGGCGAGGCGATGGCCGAGATGGAGGCGATGATGCAAAAGCTGCCGCAGGGCATCGGCTACGAATGGACCGGTCTTTCCTACGAGGAGCGGCTCAGCGGCTCGCAGGCGCCGGCGCTCTACGCCCTGTCGATGATCATCGTCTTCCTTTGCTTGGCCGCTCTCTATGAAAGCTGGTCGGTGCCGGTGTCGGTCATCATGGTGGTGCCGCTGGGCGTCATCGGCGCCGTCATCGCGGCGACGTTGCGCGGCCTGCCGAGCGACGTCTATTTCCAGGTCGGCCTGCTGACCACCATCGGCCTGTCGGCGAAGAACGCCATCCTGATCGTGGAGTTCGCCAAGTCGCTTTACGACCAGGGCATGGAGCTGAAGGAAGCGGCGGCGGAGGCCTGCCGTCAGCGCCTGCGCCCGATCATCATGACCTCGATGGCCTTCATCCTCGGCGTATTGCCGCTGGCCATCAGCACCGGCGCCGGGTCGGAGAGCCAGAACGCCATCGGCGTCGGCGTGATGGGCGGCATGATCTCGGCCACCGTGCTGGCGGTTCTGTTCGTGCCGGTCTTCTTCGTCGCCGTCTACCGCCTGTTCGTCCGCCGCCGCCCCGGCCACGGCGCCATGCCGCAGCCGGCGGCGGGGGATTGAGGCGGGGAGGCGTCCCTTCTCCCCCTGCGAAAATCCCCCCTCTCCCCCCGCTCACGCGCAAACGGAGTTTGCGCTGACGCGACAGGCGGACCTCCGGTCCGCCGAAAGCGGGGAGAGGGTCGGGGTGAGGGGATGCACGGGGTGGATCCGATGGGAATCGGGGGGTGTGCGATGCTTGAAGGTCCTCGCCGCGCGACCCCCTCACCCTAACCCTCTCCCCGGGGGGGAGAGGGGATCTCCGTTCCCATCCGCCCGGCATCCGTCAGCAGCGTGTCCAGCACCCGCACCAGATGGTCGATGCGGTAGGGTTTCGGCAGCACCATCACGCCGGTGGCGCGGGCGACCTCCTCGCTGTAGCCGGTCGCCAGCACGACCGGCAGGTCCGGCCGGAGCCGTTGCGCGGTGCGGGCCAGATCGACGCCGCTCAGGGTGCCGGGCATCACCACGTCGCTGAACAGCAGATCGAACCCGCCGGCCTCCAGCAGCGGCAGCGCCTCGTCGGCGGTGGCGGTGCGGGTGATGGTGAAGCCGGCATCCTCCAGCGCGGTCGCCACGGTCAGCGCCACGATGGGGTCGTCCTCCACCACCAGCACATGGCCGCCGACGCGGGTGGCGCCCGCCTCCGCCATCGCCGGTTCGGCCGCCGTCGCCGGGGAGGTGCCGGAGCGGCGGATCAGCAGGCCGATGGTGGTGCCTTGCCCCTCCTCGCTCTCGATCCAGGCGGTCCCACCGCAATGGCGGGCGAAGCCGTAGACCTGCGACAGGCCCAGCCCGCTGCCCTTGCCGATCTCCTTGGTGGTGAAGAAGGGATCGAAGGCACGCACCCGCACCTCGGCCGGCATGCCGGTGCCGGTGTCGCTCACCGTCAGTTGCACGAACTCGCCCGGCAGCCCGTCCGGAGCTTCCCGGGGCGCCCGCGCATCGCCCGGCGTCAGGATCACGTTGGCCGCCCGGATCGTCAGGGCGCCGCCGTCGGGCATCGCATCCCGCGCATTGACCACGAGGTTCAGCAGGGCCAGCTCCAACTGCGTCGCATCGACCTCCACCGGCCACAGTCCGGTGGTGAAGTCGATCTCCAGCCGGATGTCGGCGCGCAGTGCGCGGTTCAGCAGTTCCGACATGCCGAGCACGCGGTCGCGCAGATCGACGGTCTCGGGCCGCAGCGCCTGCCGGCGGGCGAAGGCCATCAACTGCTGCACCAGCTTGGCGCCGCGGTCCACCGCCTGCCGTCCCGCATCGACCAGCGGCTGGATGCGCGTGCCCTCCGACCGCTTCTCGATCATGTGCAGGCAGCCGGACAGCGCCTGCAGCAGGTTGTTGAAGTCGTGGGCGACGCCGCCGGTCATCTGGCCCAGCGCTTCCGTCTTCTGCGTCTGCAGCAGGGCCACCTGGACGCGCTCGCGCTCCGCCACCTCCTCGGCGACGCGGGCCTCCAGTGTGGCGTTGAGCTGCTGCAGTTCCTCCTCCGCCCGCTTGGCCTCGGTGACGTCGCTGCCCTCCACGAACAGGCCGCTGACGCGCCCGTCCTCATCCCGGATCGGCTGGTAGACGAAGGTCAGGAAGCGTTCCTCCAGCGGTTCGCCCGCAGAGCGCTGGACCCGGACCGGCATGCCGCGCCCGACGAAGGTCTCGCCACTGACATAGACGCGGTCGAGCAGTTCGAAATATCCCTGCCCCTCCAACTCGGGCAGAGCCTCGCGCACCGGACGGTCCAACAGCTCTCGATGGCCGATGAGATGCAAATAGGCGTCGTTCGCCATTTCGAAGACGTGGTCCGGCCCGCGCAGCACGCACATGAAACCCGGCGCCTGCCGGAACAGCGTGCGCAGCCGTTCGCCCTCCGCCGCCAGCCGGGCGTTCGCCGCTTCCACGGCGGCGCGTTCGCGAAGCAGGGCCGCCTCGGCCAGGGCACGTTCGACCGCCGCCCATGTCCGTTCGGCCACATCCTCCGCCAAGTCGGCGTCGCTGTCGGTCCAATGGCGCGGCTTGGTGTCGTGAAGATAGAGCATTGCCGTCAGCTGTCCCGCCTTCAGCAGCGGCACCACCAGCAGCGAGCGCACGCCGATGGCGGAGAAGGCCGCCATCGGCCCGCTGCCGCGTATGCGCGGATCGGACATGACGTCGTCGACGCGCAGCGTGTAACCGGCCCGCAGTTCCGCGATCAGGTTCGGGCCGAATTGGTCGAGCTGGCGGTTCTGTCCGGCAAGGCTCTCCACTCCGCTGTCGTGCCAGTCCCGGTCCGCCAGGATCGTGGCACCCGTCGCATCGGTGCGGCCATATCCGACCCGCGCCACCTGCAAATGGCGGCCGATCGCCTCGGCGGCAGTTGCGGTGACGCAGACCGGATCGTTCAGTCCGCGCAGCCGCTCCGCCAGATCGAGTTGGAAGGTCAGCCGCTGTTCTGCCAGCACGCGCGCGGTGTTCTCGGTGCAGGAGCAGAACATGCCGGCGACGTTGTTGGCTTCGTCGCGGACCGGGCTGTAGGAGAAGGTGAAATAGGTCTCCTCGCGGTAGCCGTGCCGCTCCATGAAAATCTGCAGATCCTGGTGATAGAAGGTTTCGCCGGACAAGGCCCGTGCCACCAGGGGGATCAACTGGTGCCATGTTTCGGCCCAGACCTCGGCGAACGGGCGGCCCAGTGCTTCCGGCTTGTTGCCCAGGATCGGACGGTAGCTGTCATTGTAGAGGAAGGTCAGTTCCGGTCCCCAGGCGGTGAACATCGGAAAGCTGGAGGTCAGCATCAGATTCACGATGGTGCGCAGCGATTGCGGCCACTCGGCCGGCGGCCCCAGCGGCGTGGTGGACCAGTCCATCCTCCGCATCCGCTCGCCCATCTCGCCGCCGCCGGTGAAAATGTCGGGGCCTCCGCCTTTTTCCCCGCCGGCACCGTCTCTTTGACAACCATCCTGGCCGCTGCCGACGGTGCCGGCCTGCCGTATGCGCGCCGCCTCCTGCCAGACCGGATCGGCCATCATGCAACGAACACCGTCTCCGTGGGTTTTTTGCATCGACACCCGGTCTTCCAATAAAAAAGCGAAATTCCGCATGAGACATTGCCGGAGGATAGGCAAATGCAAGATTGGTGGCAATCGGCAGCGGATAGCCATTTTGGAGTAGTTTGCCTGACTCGACGTTGGCGCGCGACGTTCACGCCCCCATCGATGTTGTCCAGACGATCACATTGATCAGCCGTTTTCTGGACTACTCCGGAGACCGGTTGCGTAACCGGTCATTCGACACCGCTTTTTTCGGAGTGCATCCTTGGATCCGTTCCAGCTTTCCGCCGTCCTGCTGACCTTGGCGGCCACCTTCGGCTTCATCAATTACAAGTGGCTGAAGCTGCCCAGCACCATCGCGCTGTTCTTCGAAGGGCTGGCGCTGGCGCTGCTGGTGAGCGGCGTGGATGCGATCAGCGCCACCCTGGGCGTCGGCAACTGGCTGCGCACCCTGATCCAGCAGATCAGCCTGCCGGAGATCCTGCTCGACGGCATTCTCAGCCTGCTGCTCTACGCCGCCGCGGTGAACGAGGACCTGTGTGCGCTGCTGAAGCGGAAATGGACGGTGCTGTCGTTGGCGACGCTGGGCGTCATGTTTTTCACCGGCCTGATGGGGTTGGGGCTGACCGTCATTTTCAGACTGGCCGGGATTGATGTGCCGCTGATCTGGTGCCTGGTGCTGGGTGCGGCCATCGCGCCGACCGATCCGGTGGCGGTGCATGCCATCCTCGGGCGGCTGCCGGTACCGGAAACGCTGCGTTCCGTGATCTCGGGCGAAAGCCTGTTCAACGACGGTGTCGGTGTGGTGGTGTTCGCGACGCTGCTCCACCTCGCCACCGGCAGCGGCCAGGATCTGGGGGCGGGGGAGGTGGCGCTCGACTTCGTCAAGGAGGCGTTCGGCGGTGCCGCCCTCGGCTTCGTCTGCGGCTGGATCGCCTATCAGGCGAAACGGCGGATCGACGAGAGCACGGTGGAACTGACCATTTCGCTGGCCCTGGTGCTGGGGACCTATGCGCTGGCCAGCTGGCTGGGCGTGTCGGGGCCCATCGCCGTCGTCGTCGCCGGTCTGCTGATCGGCTACACCACCGAGAAGCATGTCAGCAGCGACGAGAGCCGCCGCGATCTGCAGGTGGTGTGGGCGATGATCGATTCCGTGCTGAATGCTTTGCTGTTCCTTTTGGTGGGGCTGGAGGCGACTGTGGTCATCACCTGGACGGGGCCGGCCCTGCTGGCCGCCGCGCTGGCCGTGCCGCTGGCTCTGGTCGTCCGCCTGCTCAGCCTGACCCCGGCCCTGGTGATGCATATCGGGCGCAGCGGCAAGACCAGCGCTCTTATCATCATGACCTGGGCGGGCCTGCGCGGCGGCATCGCGGTGGCGCTGGTGCTGTCGTTGCCGGACAGCCCCTACCGCGATTCCATCCTGGCCGTCTGCTATGCCGTCGTCGCCTTCACCATCCTGGTCCAGGGCCTGACCCTTGAGCCCATCGGCCGGCGGCTCTACGGCGACGACCAAGTGTGATGCCGGCCGATCTCCCAACGCAGGGCAGCCTCGCAGGGGGGCGGCGTGGAACCGGCGCCGCTCCGACCACACCTTGAATGGCAACAGTTGGCCGCCAGCCGGCCCCCATTATGGACCGCGCCATGATTCCCTTTTCCGTCCTCGACCTCAGCCCGATCGTCCAGGGGGCGACCGCCGCCGACAGCTTCCGCAACACCCTCGACCTCGCCCGGCATGCCGAGCGCTTGGGCTACAAGCGCTATTGGCTGGCCGAACATCACAACATGCCGGGCATCGCCAGTGCGGCCACGGCCGTGGTGATCGCCCATGTCGCCGCCGGCACCTCGA
>NZ_CP118490.1:255000-524385 GCF_051124815.1 Azospirillum sp. B2RO_4
CCACCGCATCGAGGAAGTCGCGCACCAGCAGGGCGGTGGCGCCGTCATAGCCGGGATCGGGAGCGGCGGGACCCTCGGTCTGTGCCTGTTCAGCAACGCGCTCAGGGGCGAATTCGTGGATCAGGTCCTTGAGAGTGACGCTCATGACGGCTGCTCCGCTTGCGCTGCGTAAAGGCGGGCGATCTCGTCATGCACCATCCTGCCGATGCCCAGCGTGCCGGATTCGGCGATGGCCTTGCCGTATTCCTGCAGCATCATGCTGCGCCACGGCTTTTCCGCCGGGCCGCCGCCGCCGAACAGCGGGCTTTCGCGCATGCCCGCGAACATGCTTTCCATCAGTTGCCCGACCAGCATCGCCTCGAACTCCTTGGCCGCCTTGTCGGCGGCGGCGGGATTGGGGACGGCCGGCGTCGAAGGAGCGACTGAGCTGCGGAGGGTTGCTGCGGCGGTGTCCATCGTCGTCTCTCGCGGTCAGATGATTTCCAGATCGGCGTGCAGGGCGCCGGCTGCCTTGATGGCCTGGAGGATCGCCACCATGTCGCGCGGCCCCACCCCCAGCGCATTCAGTCCGTTGACCAGCTGCTGCAGGCTGACATTGCCGCCTACCGTCACGAACTGGCGGCCGTTGCCTTCCTGAACCTGCACGTCGGTGCGCGGCACCACGACGGTGGAGCCGTTGCTGAAGGGCTGCGGCTGCGACACCTGCGGCGTCTCGACGACGCGGACGGTCAGGTTGCCCTGGGTGATGGCGACGCGGCTGACCCGGACATCGTCGCCGATGACGATGGTGCCGCTGCGCTCGTCCACCACCACGCGGGCGATGGCGTCGGGACGCACCGGCAACTGCTCGATCTCGCCGATCAGGCGTGAGACGTTGCCGACATAGGATCCGGTGATCCGCACATCGACGGTGGTCAGATCGACCACCCGCGCATTGCCGGCGCCGAGCCGGCCGTTCACCGCGTCGGCGATGCGGATCGCCGTGGTGAAGTCGGGGTTGCGCAGCGCCATCCGCACCTGCGGCACGTCGTTCAGCGCGAATTTCAGCTCGCGCTCCACCGTGGCGCCGTTGGCGATGCGGGCGGTCGTCGGCACCCCCTTGGTCACCGTCGCCGCCGATCCGCCGGCGGTGAAGCCGCTGACCGACAGCGGCCCCTGGGCCACCGCGTAGGCCTCGCCATCGGCGCCCAGCAGCGGCGTCACCACCAGCGTGCCGCCCAGCAGGCTGGTGGCGTCGCCCAGCGCCGACACCGTCACGTCGACCGTGGTGCCCTGGCGCGGGAAGGGCGGCAGGCTGGCGGTCACCATCACCGCCGCGGCATTGCGGGTGCGCAGGGTCTCGCCGCGGGTGTTGATGCCCAGCCGCTCCATCATTCCCTTCAGGCTCTGTTCGGTGAAGGGTGTGTTGATGAGCCGGTCGCCGGTGCCGTTCAGCCCGACCACCAGGCCATAGCCGACCAGCTGGTTGCGGCGGACCCCGTCGAAGGTGACCAGATCCTTCACCCGCGTCTGCGCCGCCGCCGGAACGGGCGCGGCCGACAGCATGCCGAGCACCAGCAGCACCCCACCGGCCAGCGCCGCGGCATCGCTGAAAACAGCACGGCGGAAAGCGGGCCGGGGCCGGCGCGGAACGGGGAGCTGGATGCCGGGGCTCATGGGGATGCGGCCTAGAGGTAGTTGGTCAGGTGCAGCTTGGCGATGCGCGCGGTGGCGCTGGAGGTGGCGTCGATCTGCGCCTCCAGCTGGGTGATCCGCGTGCTGGCCTCATAGGGATCGACTCCTTCCAGATTGTCGATCTGCAGGCTGAGGATCGCCTTCTGCGTCTTGTGCTGCTCGGCCAACGTGGCGACCTGGGCGCGCTGGATGCCGAGCTGCGCCGTCGCCTCCCGCAGCTTGCCGAGGCCGCCGGACAGCTTGTCCACCGCCGTCCTGATGTAGTCGGGATAGGCATCGACATCCATCCGGGAACTGTCGACCGCCGCCAGCATGTAGATGCCTTCCAGCATCTCCCGCATCATCGGGTCGTTGGCCTGGACGCCATAGGCGATGCTGGTCGACTCCGCTGGCCGGCCGCTGACGCGCGGCGCCGCCGCGCCGCCCGGCTGCTGCGCCGTGGTGCCGGTGTAGAGGCCGCCCTCGAAGGTGTCGGTCAGCGGGGCGGGGGCGGGCGTCGCCGGGTCGCGCACGGCGAACAGCTCGTCCAGCCGGGCGATCACCGCCGTGGTTTCCGCCGCCGTGGTCGGCATTTCCGTGCCGCCAGTGGCGGACTGGATGGCGTCCCGGACGATCTGCATCGGCGAGCGCAGGCCGGACTTGTCGCCGTCGACGTTGCGCATCGGCGGCTGGTCCAGCGCCGTGCCGGCGAACAGATAGCTGTTGCCGGACGCGGCGTTCAGCAGCCCGACCACCTGATCCAGCACGCCGCGCGCGCGGATCTGCAGCGAGGTGCCGGTCGGCGACTGCTGCCCCAGCCCGGTGGAGGCGGCGGCCAGCAGGTCGGTTCCCGACGCGATGATGCTGGTCATCGCGCTGTCCATCGTCTTCATCCGGCCGTCGAGCAGGTCGGTGGTCTTCACATACTCGTCGGTGCGGTCGAACAGGTTGCGCAGCGCGATGTCGCGGCCGGTGGCGGAGCCGATGGTCGCGGCGACATCCGAATGCACGCCGGTCGCCACTTCCTCGTTCGCGCGGGTCAGCTCCATCTGCTGCCGGGTCATGGTGCTTTGCAGCTTCCGGCTCATCCCCAGCGTGGAGAGGGCATTGTAAAGCATCGGCTTACCCCTTGATCTGCAACAGGATGTCGATCATGCGGCCGGCGACCTGCACCACCTGGGCGCTGGCGCCATAGCTCTGCTCGATCAGCATCAGCTTCTGCATCTCGTCGTCGATGTTGACGCCGTCGCGGTTGATGCGGGCGGTCTCCAGCGTGTCGGCGCTGATCTTGCGCGCGTTCATCTCCGACTCCGCGCCGGTGCGGTAGCCCTGCTGGGCCGACACCATCGCCGTGGCATAGCCGCCGAGCGTCGCGTTGGCCGGCATGTCGGTGGCGGCGAAGCTGCGGGTGTCGGTGAAGACGGTCAGGAATTTGTCGATCTGCGTCTGGTCGCCGGGCTGGAGCGGGGCCGCCGCCTGCACGCCGCTCTGCATCCGCCAGCTTTCCGTCCGCACCGCGTCGTTGACGGCGATGCGCGAGGCCAGACCGGCGGTGGCGCCATAGGCCGCGCCGGCATCGGTGAACAGTCCGGGCTGGGTAGGGTCGGCCTCCGCCCCCTGGAAGGCCTGGACGATGCCGGCCGCCAGCTCGTCCAACTGCGCCATCGCGCGCGGCATGTCCTGCTTGATGGTCTGGACATAGCCCATGATGCGGCCGCTCTGGATCTCGCTGTCCGGCTTGGCCGACAGGGCGACGCCGTTCGCCATCACCTCGTCGCCCAGCAGCGTCAGCGGCTGCTCGCCCGGCGCCAGCGGGTGGTCGAGCAGGGTCTGGCCGTTGCGGGTCATCACCACGACCTGCCCATCCTCGCGGCTGTAGGTGCGGATGCCGATCTCCTGCGAGACCCGGTCGAGCAGGCGGTCGCGCTCGTCGCGCAGGTCGCCGGCATCGCCGCCGCGCGTCTCCAGTGTCGCGATCCTGCCGTTCAGTTCGCTGATGCGCTGGAGCGAGGTGTTCACCGCGTCGACGGAGGTCTGCAGCCGGCCGCGGGCATCCTCTTGCACGGTCTGCGCCGCCTCGGCGGCCCGGTTCAGCCCGTCGGCCAGCGCGGTCGCCTGCGACACCACGGCGTTGCGGGCCGCGTCGTCGTTGGGCATGTCGTGCAGGCGGGAGAAGGCCTGCTGCAGCTTCGACAGCTGGGTGGAGACCGATTTCTCGTCCTGCGGCTGCCCCAGCACCAGCGCATAGTCGGCCAGCGCCGAGGCGCGCGCCTCCTGCCCGCTGTAGCGGCTGGTCTCGAACCGCGCGTCGCGGATCAGCAGCTCGTCCACCTTGCGGGCGACGGCGTCCACCCGCACCCCTGCACCCCGGCCGGCGGTGGTGACCGCCGACAGGTCGAGGTCGCGCCGCACATAGCCGGCGGTGGTGGCGTTGGCGAGGTTGTGGGACACCATCGCCGCCTGCTGCTGCGTCATGCGCAGGCCGGACAGGGCGGAGGTGAGGGCGAGTTGGACGCTCATGGCCGGGACTCCGTCTGTGCCGGGATCAACGCTTCAGGCGGGTGGTCTCTTCGACCAGCTCGTCGGTGGTGCGCACCAGGGTGGCGTTCGACGAATAGGCGCGCTGCGTTTCGATCAGCGAGACCAGTTCGGTTGCGATGTCGACGTTCGACTGCTCCAGCGCGCTGCCGACGACGGTGCCGGCGCTGCCCTGCTTGCCGGCGCCGAGCGTCAGGGTCCCGGTCTCCGCCCCCAGCGTGTAGGTGTTGCCGTCCTGGGCGACCAGCCCGTCGGGGTTGGTGACGGTGGCGATCGGGATCTGGTACAGCGCCTGACGGGCGCCGTTGTCGTACATCACCCACAGCTTTCCGCCGTCGTCGATGTCGACCGAGGTGACCTGCCCGACCTTGGCGCCGTCGCCGGTGATGGTCGGCACATAGTCGCCGTTCAGCTGCGTGAGGTTGCCGAGCGACACGCCGAAACTGTCGGCCGTCGGCGTGGCCGGCGAGGTGACGGTGATGCCCGGCATCGGGTCCAGCGGCAGGCCGCCGGCATCCACCGGCTTGCCGGCATAGGGGCCGGTGGCGGCGAAGGTCAGCGTCACCGGCGCCCCGCCGACGGTGTATCCGGCCGGGCCGCTGGCGGTTAGCGTCCACTCGTTGGGGGTGGCGGTCTTGGTCCAGGTCAGCGACAGGTCCAGCGCATTGCCCAGCCCGTCATAGAAGGTCGGGCTGCTGGTGAAGCTGTCGCCGGCGGCGGCCTGGGCCGGCAGGTTGCCGGAGAAATCCATCGTCGTCGTCTTGGAACCGCCATAGACGAGATTGCCAATGTTGACCGATTGCAGATCGTCGAAGCGGGAGTTGCTGACGTTCGGCATGGTGCCGTCGGGGTTCAGCTTCCAGGCTTCCAGATACTGGCCGGCGCTGTTGCGCAGAAAGCCGGTATCGTCGGGCAGGAAGCTGCCGGCGCGGGTCAGCGAATATTCCGGCGTCCCCGACGCCTTGTTGCCGACGACGAAGAAGCCGTTGCCGCTGATCGCCATGTCGGTGGCGGAGCCGGTGCCCATGATCGTGCCGTCCTGCTGCACCTGATAATGGGTGGCGGACTGCACGCCGCTGGCGGTGTAGGTGCTGCGGCTGCCGGGCGCGGTGACCAGGGTCGAGAAATCCACGGTGGCCCGCTTGTAACCGACCGTCTGCGAATTGCTGATGTTGTCCGAAATGGCGGCAAGGCGCGAGCTTTGCGCGGACATGCCGCTGACACCGGAACGCATGGCGCTGTACAGGCTCATCCTTGGAATCCTCTGGTCAACCGTCGAACGGAAGGGGGTTGTGCGTTCCGGGATTCTCCGCGGATGACTGGCGGAGTTAACAATAGCGAAGGGATTTTAAAGGGGCTTTAAAGGAAAAGGAGTAGGGTTTTGTTAAAATGTGAGAGGCTTTTCCTTAGAAGAAGTCTGATGGTCTGTGGAGTTTCCACAATCTATTTTTTCACATTGGAGCGGAGTAGATTTTTCGGCTGTCATTCCCGCGAAGGCGGGAATCCAGACTCTGCGACCCCCTGCGCTGGAAACCCTGGATCCCCGCCTTCGCGGGGATGACGCAAAGTTCCTTTCATTCCAGATCGTTACCGGCCTGGAAAGGCATGCATGTCGTGAGCCGACCCCTACCGCCGCAGCAGCGTGATGCTGATCCGCCGGTTGCTGGGATCGAGCGGGTCGCTCGCCCCGAAATGGTCGAGATCGGCGCGCCCCTCCACCCGGACGATGCGCCCGCCGGGAATCCCGCTGGCGATCAGTTCGCGCCGTGCCGCGTTGGCGCGGTCGCTCGACAGTTCCCAGTTGCCGTACTTCGCATCGGGCGCATAGCCCAGCGCGTCGGTGTGGCCGGTGATGCCGATCGGGTTGGGCACCGACACCAGCGCCGACGCCACCATCCGCATCAGCCGGCGTCCCGGCTCGTTCATCTGAGCCGAGCCGACCTTGAACATCGAGAAGCGGGCCTGATCGGTCAGCTGCACGCGCAAACCCTCCGGCACCTGCTGGATCACCAGACTGCCTTGCAGGGCGTTCAGGTCAGGCGACGCGGCGATGCGCTGGCGCAGGTCGCGTTCCAGCGACTCCAGCGCCACCCGCTCCGTCAGCTCGGACGACTGGCGGTCGAGCAGCGCCTCCAGCTCCGCACGGGTGGCCTGGGGAGCCGGCGGTTCGGCCGCAGGTCTCGTTGGCGCGCTCTCCGTCGCATTGCGCAGCAGGTCGACCGGCGGAACAGTGCCGCCGGGCGGGTGGGGCAGCGGGTCCTTGCGGCCGGCCGGCTGACGGTCGCTGTCGCCGACGGAGGCGACGACAGGCGGGGACGCCACCGGGCTCGCCTGATCGCCGGCGGCATTCGGGGTGGTCAGCGATCCGCTCTTGTCCACCGAGCGGCCGGCCAGCATGCCGTCGGCGCCGGAGTTGCTCTGCGACACCGCGACCGGATTGAAGTAGTCGGCGATGCCCTTGCGCTGTTCGGTGGTGGTGATGTTCATCAGCCACATCACCAGGAAGAAGGTCATCATCGCCGTCACGAAGTCGGCATAGGCCAGCTTCCAGGAGTGGTTGGATTCTTCCTCGTCATGGCCGCCGAGGTGGCGCTTGACGATGATCGGGGGGAGGGCGGTCTTGCGCGGCATGGCCGGTCACGCCGCCTGACGGCCGTCGCGGGCCTTGGCCTGCGACGACAGCGTGGTGGCGACCTCCACCTCCGCCAGACTGGGCTGAATGTCGGTGTAGAGCACCTTGCGGGCGTATTCGGCGCAGACCTGCGGCGGGCTGCCGCGCAGGTAGGCGCACAGCGCCGCCTTGATGCAGAAATACATGTTCAGTTCCGATTCGCGGCGCTGGCGGGCGGCGCTGGCGATCGGGCCGACCATGCCGTAGGACAGCAGCACGCCCAGGAAGGTGCCGGTCAGCGCCCCGCCGATCATGTGGCCCAGCACCTCCGGCGCCTCGCTGATGGCGCCCATGGCGTTGATGACGCCCAGCACGGCGGCGACGATGCCCAGCGCCGGCAGCGCGTCGGCGAGGTTCTGCAACGCCTTCGGCACCTGGTTCAGCTCGCGGCCCAGCGTGTCCAGCTCCTCCGCCATCAGCGATTCCAGATCGTGCGGGTTGTCCTGCCCCAGCGCGATCAGGCGCAGGTAATCGCACAGGAAGGTGATGCAGCGGTCATAGCGCAGGACGTTGGGATACTGGGTGAACAGCGGGCTTTCGGCCGGCTTGTCGATGTCGGCCTCGATCTGCGACATGCCCTTGGACTTGGCGACGCGCAGCAGGCCATAGACCAGCGCGATCATGTCCAGATAGTCGTTCTTGGGCGTGGCGCGTCCGCGGGCGATGGCGCCGACCGCGCGCAGCGTGTCGCGCAGGACCGACGGGCTGTTCGCGATGGCGAAGCCGCCGATGCCGGCGCCGATGATGATGACGATCTCCACCGGCTGCCACAGCACGGCCATCCGCCCGCCCATCGCATAGAACCCGCCGAGCACGCTGGCAAACACCGCGATCAACCCGAACATCAAGCGCATGTCTTCTTCTCCGGATGTGCAAGGGCCGATGCGCCCAGCGTTGCCCCCTCCCCAACCCTCCCCCACCTTTGGTGGGAGAGGGAGTTAAGTGCGAGAGCCGCGGAGTTCCCTCTCCCTCGAAGAGGGGGAGGGTTAGGGAGGGGGCAACACCTCGCCGACGCTACAGCCCGCCGTTTAAAGCGGATTTACGGATCACGGCTTCCCCCGCCACCCCCGCGCCAACCGGCCGAGCGCGTCGGCTGCGGCAAGGTCGCGCTCCACCGACTCCGCGCGCAGCGGCCCGTCGGCGGGTGGCGGGGCGAAGGCGTCCAACAGCCCGGCCCAGCGGGTGGCGGCCAGCCGCGCGCGTTCCGCATCACCGAAACCGCGCATCGCGTCGGTGTCGCCGGCCAGATAGGCCGACAGCCCCTGCAGCGCCAGATCGTCCGCCGTCGGCTCCGCTCCCGCGGCTTCCAGCTCGGCGACCAACTCCGCGAAGGCGCCCCGCGCCGCCCGCCATTCCCCGGCGGCGAACAGCCCCTGCGCCCGCAGCCGCGCCGCCTCCGCCCCGTTCAACCCTCGCAGGGCGTCGAGCGCCCGCACCGTGTCGCCGTCGCCGAGCAGCGCGTCGGCCCGCAGCAACGCCCGGCGCTCGGCCAATTGCGGCTCCAGCCCAGCGCCGCCCGTGCGGGCCAGCACGTCCAGCGCCTCCCCCTCGCGTCCGCCGTCGATCAGGGCGCGCGCCAGCGTGGCGCCAAGCTCCGCCCGGCGTGGACCGGTCGTCCGTTCGGTCAGCGCATGCAGGATGCGGGTCGCCTCCAGCCCATAGCCGTCGCGCAGCAGCAGACCGGCGAGGCGCCGCCGCAGCCCGCCGTCCTGGCCGTCAACCAGCGTCACCAGCCGCCCGTGCCGCGCCTGGAGCGCCAGCGCATAGAGCCCGCCCGGCGGCGACTGCTCCAGCCGGTCGAGCACGGCGGTCAGCAGGGTGCGCCCGGCCGTCAGCGCATCGCGCCCGCGTGCGGTGGCGCCGAAGCGCCGTCCCAGCAGGCCGAAGATGTCGAGCGCCGCATCGGTCCTGCCGCTGCGGGCATAGGCGCTGCCCAGCGCCGCCAGCGCGTCCGTCTCGATGTCGTCGCCGCGCCAGGCGAAGCGCAGGGACTCCAGCGCCTTGATGGCGCCTTCCTCGTCCAGCCGGCCCAGGCTGCGGCGCAATTCGATGGCGCGCACCTCCGCCCGGCGGGCGAAGGGACCACGGCGCAAGGCCGCCGCGGCGTCGTACCGCTCCAGCGCCGCATCGGGCGTCGCCTTCAGCTCCGCCAGCCGGCCGCGGAAATAGTCGAGCCGCCCGTCGGCCATGCCCGCGGAATCGACGGTGATCATCTCCAGCACGATCAGGTTCAGCGCCGCGCTGTCCCCCGCCTCGTCCGCTGCGGCGGCGAGCGTGGTCAGCAGCCGGCTGCGCAGGTCGGCCGGATAGTCCAGCAGCCGGCGCAGCGCGATGGGAAGCCCCTCCTTCGCCGCCGCCCAGCGGGTCGGCGCCAGCGCCGCGCTGCGCCAGACATTGTGGTCGGGCATGGCGCCGGCCGGCAGCTGGACGAACAGATTGTCGTCGGGCGCATCCTCGCGGTCGAGCGCGCGGAAGGCGTCGCCCAGGATGCGCAGGGCATAGCGCTGGTCGGGCGCCGGCGACAGGCTGGACGCCGTTTCCAGCGCCGCGCGTCCTTCCTCGTCCATGGCGCGGGCGAGCAGGAAACGGACCAGCGCGATCTGCGCCTCGACCCGCGCGCGGCCCTGCGCCTTCTCAAACGCGCTTTGCAGCGCCTCGCGCGTGCGGTTGAAGTCGTCTCCGGCCCAGCCGGCGAGATCCATCGCGGCGATGGGCGGCGGCTTTGGGGGTTCGGCGGCTTGGGGAACGGGCTTCGGCGTACGGTCCGGCATGCGCTCAAGCTGCCGCAGGGTCTGCTGGATGCTGTCCTGGACTTCGCTTTCCAGGCTGGCAACGACGGGGAGGGGAGGACTCTCCCTCTCCCCCCCGGGGAGAGGATCGGGATGAGGGGGATGCACTTCGTGCCTTTCCCGAGAATCCTCCCCGCGTTCCCCCCTCCTCCTCTCCCTCTCCCCGGGGGGGAGAGGGGACTCTGCCGGGAGAGGGAGGACCATCGCCGCAGCATTCGCCGTGCCGATGGGGTTTAGCGCTTCGACGACCTCAGCGACACCGACAGACGGTGCAACTTCCGGCGCTGCAGTCGCAACCACCACCTCCGCCGCCCCATCTCCCGTCACCCCCGGCTTCACCCCCGGAACCGGCGGCCCGCCGACATCGACGATCAAATTCCGGCGCTCCATCATGCTCGCCACCCGCGCCCCGCAGGGCACCGTCGCGGTCAGGCTGCGCCCGCCATCCGCGGTCACGAAGTCCGACAGCCGGCGCGAGAAGCTGTCGCGCAGGCTCGCCAGCGGCCAGCGCAGCGGATCGGGCACGCTGATGCGCAACACGCAGCCGTCGACCACCGCCACCGGCTCCATGCCCTTCGGCACCGACAGCACCAGCCGCGAATAGTCGCCATGGTCGCCCAGCTGCGCGCGGACGGTCGCGGCCTGCGCCGTCCCCGTCAGCAGCGCGAGAACCAGCGTCGAACCAAGCGTCAGTGCGTTCTCCGGGCGCCGTTTCATCACAGTCGTCTCGCATTTTATCGAAATGATCGCCAAACCTTCTCCAAGTCCGGCAAGGCATCGGCCGGGACTGCTCAGGTTGAAACCCGGCTTTAAACTGCCTCGTCCAGATTAAGGCGGAGTTCAAAACCGGAGTGTTCGGCGATGGAGAACCAGCTTTACATCGGACTGTCGCGCCAGATGGCGCTGCGGCGGCAGCTGGACGTCGTGGCGAACAACGTCGCCAACATGAATACGGTCGGCTTCCGTGGCGAGCGCACCCTGTTCGAAGCGGCGATGGAGGCCGGCGGGCGCAAGCCGACCGACCGCATCGCCTTCACCATCGACCGCTCCACCTATACGGACCTGCGCGCCGGCACCTTCACCGAGACCGGCAACCCCTATGACGTGGCGCTGGACGGCGACGGTTTCCTGTCGGTGCAGACGCCGGACGGCGTGCGCTACAGCCGCGACGGCCGGCTGCGCCGCGATGCCGACGGCACGCTGGTCGGCCCCAACGGCTACCCGGTGCTGGACGACGGCCGCCGGCCCATCGCCATCCCGTCGGACAGCAGCACCATCACCATCGGGTCCGATGGGCTGCTGTCGGCCGACGGCAACGTGATCGCCCGCATCGCCGTCTCGCGCTTCGACAATCCGCAAATGCTGAAGCAGACCGGCGACCTGCTGTTCGAACCAGCCGAGGGCATGGAGGCGCGCCCCGCCCCCGACACCCGTCTGGTCGAAGGCAAGGTCGAGCGGTCCAACGTGCAGGGCATCGTCGAGATCGGCCGGATGATGGACCTGACCCGTGATTATCAGGCGGTGACCAAGATGGTGGACGACGGGCAGGACCTGCTGCGCTCCGCCATCAACCGCCTCGGCAAATCCTCTTAAAGCTCCACAGGGAGGCACCGTCCATGCGCGTGCTCAGCATCGCGTCCACCGGCATGATGGCCCAGCAGATGAACGTCGAGGTCATCTCCAACAACATCGCCAACATCAACACCACGGCGTTCAAGCGCTCGCGCGCCGAATTCCAGGACCTGATGTATCAGGCGGAGCGCCGGCAGGGCAGCCAGTCGACCGATTCGGGCACCATCGTGCCGACCGGCGTCGAGGTGGGGCTGGGCGTGCGGCCGACCTCGGTCAACCGCATCAACACCACCGGCAACCTGACCTCCACCGGCAACGAGCTGGATCTGGCGATCGAGGGGCGCGGCTATTTCAACGTGACCCAGCCCGGCGGCGAGACCGTCTACACCCGCGCCGGCAGCTTCAAGCTGTCGCCGGAGGGCACCATCGTCACCGCCGACGGCTTCACCGTCGCCCCCGGCATCACCGTGCCGCAGGGCACGCGCGAGGTGGTCATCAACCGCTCCGGCGAGGTGCTGGCCTATGTCGACGGCAAGGCGCAGCCGGTCAACCAGGGCCAGCTGGCGATGACGGTGTTCGTCAACGACAGCGGGCTGGAGGCGCTGGGCGACAACCTCTTCCGCGCCACCCCGGCGTCGGGCGAGCCGCAGGACGGGCTGGCCGGACAGGCCGGTTTCGGCACCATCCGACAGAAGTATCTGGAATCCTCCAACGTCAACGTCGTGCAGGAAATCACCGAGCTGATCTCCGCCCAGCGCGCCTACGAGATGAACGCCAAGGTGATCGAGGCCGGCGACCAGATGGCCTCCACCATGACCAACATGCGGTGACCATCGTGCAACGCACCCTCCGCCGGCCGCTATCGGTCCTGTTGCTCGGCACCATGCTGGCGCTTCCCCTCCCGGCTGCTGCCGGTTCGGTCGAGACCCGGCTGGCGGAGGAACTTCTCACCTCCCTCGGACCCTCGGTCCCGCCCGATGCGCAGGTGGCGCTGACTCTGGGCCGCCCCTTCGACGGGCCGGTGGATGCCGTGCGCGACATCGGCCTCGACCCCCGCACCGGCATCTTCCAGGCCCGCATCCTCAGCGGCGGGCATGTCGTGGAATTGAGCGGCCGGGCCGACGTCGAAGTCACGATGCCGGTGCCGGTCCGCCGCATCCGGCCGGGCGAGATCATCGAGGCGTCGGACCTCACCACCATCCGCCTGTCGCTGGACCGCGCCGGGGCCGGCTTCATCGCCTCGGCCGAATCGCTGATCGGCCAGTCGCCGCGCCGCCAGCTCTCCACCGGGCGGCTGGTGCAGGTCGGCTCGGTCGGCGCCCCCATCGTCGTCCAGCGCAACCGGCCGGTGACGCTTGTTTACGAGGATGGCGCCCTGCTGCTGGCGGCGCGCGGGCGTGCGTTGCAGGAGGGCGGCGTCGGCGACAGCGTCCGCGTCATGAACATCGCCAGCAGCACCGTCGTCACCGGCGTCGTCACCGGGGCCGAGACCGTTTCGGTCAGCGGCCCGCGCGTGCCCCAAGCCGCACGGCCATAATCTCAGCAAGGGAGCTTCCCAGATGCGCACCGCGCTCGTCCCCATCCTGCTGCTGTCGCTTGGCGCCGGCGGCTGCGCGCGGCTGGCCGACATCGGCAGCGCTCCCGCCCTGTCGGAGATCTCGAACCCGGCGCTGCAGCCGGAAGCCCGCGTGATCTCGCTGCCGATGCCGCGCCCCTCGACGGCCGAGCAGATCCCAAGCTCGCTGTGGCGCACCGGATCGCGCGACTTCTTCCGCGACCCCCGCGCCAAGGCGGTCGGCGACCTGCTGACCGTGGTCATCGACATCTCCGACCAGGCGCAGCTGCGCAACAGCACCCAGCGCGGGCGCACCAACAACGAAAAGGCCGGGCTGCCCAACTTCTTCGGGCTGGAAAGCCGCCTTCCCGCCGTGCTGCCCGACGCGGTCGACCCGGCGAATCTCGTGGATCTCGACAGCTCCAGCACGTCCAGCGGCAACGGCACCATCCAGCGCAACGAACGTATCGCCATGCGCGTCGCCGCCGTGGTGACCCAGGTGCTGCCCAACGGCAATTTCGTCATCGCCGGCCGGCAGGAGGTGCGGGTGAATTACGAACTGCGCGAGATGCGCATCGCCGGCGTGATCCGTCCCGAGGACATCAGCAACGCCAACACCATCGAATACGACAAGATCGCCGAGGCGCGCATCACCTATGGCGGCCGCGGCCAGATCACCGACGTGCAGCAGCCGCGCTACGGCCAGCAGGTGCTGGACGTGATTCTGCCTTTCTGATGTTCCGGCCTGTTCGGGAGCCCGCGCCATGAAAGCCGTCCTGCTGTTCGCCGTCGCCGCGGCCCTCGCCTTCGGCGGCGGCTACGGCTTCGGCCGGTTCGAGGGCCCACAAGACTCCGCCCCCGCCGCTCCCGCCGAACCGACGTCCGGCGGTCCCTATTACGTGGATGCCGGCCAGCTGGTGGTGCCGATGCTGGAGCGCGGGCGCACCATCGCCTTCATCCTGATCCAGGTCACGCTGGAGGCGTCCAGCGCCGACGATGCGCTTCTGGTCCGCCGCCGCCTGCCGCATGCCCGCAGCGCCATGCTGGAGTCCCTGTTCGACCTCGCCGGCCACGGCCGCTTCAACGGCCCGGCGGTCGATCCCCAAGGCGTCGCCACCGCGCTGCTGGCCGGCGCCAACGGCTCCTTCGGCCGGGAAAACGCCCAACCGATCCGCGCCGTCCTGATCGACCGCCTGCTGCGTCAGGACAACACGCGGCTGTAAAAAAATCCCTCTCCCACCCCAAAGGATCCCCTCTCCCCCCCGGGGAGAGGGTTAGGGTGAGGGGGACGCGTGGCGTGCCTTAGTCGGCTGAGCAGCACCTCGCATCCTTGCTGATCCACATAGTGCATCCCCCTCACCCCGACCCTCTCCCCGGGGGGGAGAGGGGGGGAATCGCCAGGGGGAAAAGGGCACATGCCACACCTACGACGCCGACAGCACCGCGCCCGAATCCACCGTGGCGCCGTTCTTCAGCACGAACTTGCTGGCGCCGTCGACGCTGCGCACCTCGGCCACCGTGTCGGTGACGACGGTGGCGGTGTTCAGCGCCTTGCCGTCCTTGTCCTTCGCCGTCACCCGCAGCGTATAGACGCCGTCCGGCGCGGTGCCGCCGCCGGCCGTCCTGCCGGTCCAGTCGAAGACCTGCCGGCCGGTCTTCAGCGAACCGGGGCTGCTGTAGACGACGCTGCCGGCGCCGTTCAGCACCTCCAGCTTCACAGCAGCCGGCGTTCCCTCGACCGTGTAGGCGGCCTGCGCCTTGCCGTCGGTCAGCGACAGCTGGTCGGACGCCACCTCCACCTTGCGGCCGAGCAGGGCCATGTCCATGCGCATGCCGCTGCTCTTCAGCGTGTCCAGCACCTTGCCCAGCGTGTCGTTGGAGCGCATCGACTGTTCCACCGTCGACAGCTGCGCCAGTTGGGTCATGAACTGGGTGGCGTCCATCGGCGCCAGCGGGTCCTGGTTGCGCAACTGGGCGGTCAGCAGCTTCAGGAAGGATTCGTAATCGACCGTCGGCTTCTTCTGTTCGTCGGCCGCCGCGTTCGTCTTCGCGGCGGTCATCAGGCCGGTGCTGGGCGTGGTGGTCATGGTGGAAAGGTCTTTCCT
The DNA here is from genome assembly GCF_051124815.1 of Azospirillum sp. B2RO_4. Taxonomy (NCBI): domain Bacteria; kingdom Pseudomonadati; phylum Pseudomonadota; class Alphaproteobacteria; order Rhodospirillales; family Azospirillaceae; genus Azospirillum; species Azospirillum sp. B2RO_4. The sequence goes on from NZ_CP118490.1 coordinate 269,884, forward strand.
GTTCAGACGGTGACGTCGACCAGCCCGTCGATCGGGCGCAGCGGCCGGCCGGCAACGGATTCGGAGGCGGGTTCGGGAACGGCCTCGGCCTGCACGCGCCAGCCGCCGGCGCTGCCGTCCCGGTCGGGTGCGGCGAAGCCGCGCGACTGCCCGTCGCCCTGCAGCGAGAACTGCAGGTTGGAACTGTCGAGTGACAGCCCGGCATCGCCGAGCGCCCGTTCCAACTGTGTCAGGTCGCGCCGCAGCAGGGCCAGCGTGTCGGCCTGTTCGGCCTGGACGGTCAGCGAGACCTTGCCGTCGCTGACGTCGGCGACGACGCGGATGCGGCCAAGCTCCGCCGGGGCGAGGTCGATGTGGAACTCGCCGCCGCCGGTCGTTGCCACGCGGACCAGCGGGGCCGCGAGTTGCGCCATCGCCGGGCTGTGTGCGGTGGCGGCTCGGCCGGAAGCCGCGGCGGCGGCATAGTGGGTGGCCGCCTGGGCCGGCAGCGTCGGCACCGTCTCGAACCCGGTGGCCGCCGCATCGCCGCTTGCCGCAGTGGGGGGAGCGGAGGAGGGGGGGACGGGGTCGCGGGCGGTAAAGGCCGGAGCGGCATCGGGAGCCGGCTGTCCGGGCTGTGCGGATTGAGGGGCGGCGGCGGCGGTCTGTTCGGCCTTGCCTGCGGCGCTGCCCTGACGGCCGGCGCCATGCGCGCCGCGGACGGCGGTGCGGGGATCGTTGCTCTCGTCGCGCCGGCTCTCGCGCCCGTCCGGGGAGGGGATTGCTTCGGCAGACGTATTCGGCGCGGCGGCGGCAATGGCCGGCAAACCGGCCTGCACGGTCTGGCTGGGAGCCTGCGTCTCCGCACCCCGGTCGGCGCTGTCCTGACCCATGGAGCCGACGGCTGCGGGTGCCGTCGTTTCAGCCTGTCCGGCCGGCGCATTGGGTGCGGCGGTGGCAGGCGCCGGCTGCGGCGCGATTGCCGGTGCGGTCGCGGAGGTCTTCCCGGCAATCTGCTTGCCGTCGCCGGCCGGCTCTGCCGCCTGCGGAGCGGCGGCACAAGGCGCCGTCGCCTTGCCGACCGTTGCTGTCGGCACAGCCGTTGCCGGTGCGGTTGGTGCGGCGGCCATCATCCAGGGCATCAGCGGGGCATCTGTGCCGCTCGCCTGCACCACCGCCTGTGTGATCGCGCTTTGCGCGGCGACGGGGTCGTCCGCTCTCGGCTCCCTGCGCTTGCGCAGCCGGTCGGGGTGGGTGCCGTCGTCGGGTTCCTCCTCCGCGGTCTCGTCCACCAGACTGGCGAAGTCCTCGTCGCGCGCATCGTCGCCGGACGAACCGCCGCGTTGAGTCGAAGTCGGCCGGGGCGGAGCCGAGACGGCATCGGGCATGCTGGTCATGGCGCTCAATTCGTCAGGGTGGCGCGCGGAATGGCCGTCACCGGCACCGAGGCTCCGACGACGGTGGGCGCGGCCTTGCGGTCGCCGGGCAGGGCGCGGCGCTGCAGGATAAGCCGCGTCACCTCGCGCGCCTTGGCGTCGGCCATCTCGGCCAGGATCGGGGCGGCGCGCCGCTCGGCGATGCGGTCCAGCACGTCCACCACGATATCCGTTTCCATGTCGGTCAGGATGCGGGCAGCGTCGCGCGGCTTCATCGCCTCATAGATCGACACCATCCGCTTCAGGTCTTCCTGCTGCAGGGTGGAGCGCTGGGTCATCAGCGCCTCGACCTCGCGCTTCACGCCGTTCAGCCGCTGGATCTGGGTGCCGACCCGCGCCTCCGTCGCGGCGAGTACCGCTTCGGCCTCGCGCAGGCGGTTCTGGCGGCCGGCGCTGTCGGCCTTCTGCTCGTCGATGGCGGCGCGCAACAGCGGATCGGCGCAGTTGGGGGGCGCCAGCGCCACCGGCGGCGGAACTTCGGCGACCGGGGTGGAAACCGGCAGCGGAGCCGTCACCGGCGCGGGAGCGGCGTCGGCCGCCTTCGGATCGGCCGCCTTCAGGTCGGTGGCCCAGGGCCGTTCATGGGCGCCGAACTCGCGGTCGAACTGCTGGGCGATCACCGGGAAGCCGTCGACCAGCGCACCGAGCTTCAGCGGCAGCACCATCAGCACGGCGACCAGGGTGATGGGCAGGATGCGCGGGATCATGCCGACGCCTCCGACCCGACGGTGCGCAGCCGCGCATAGAAGGCGCTGGCCGCCGCCTTCGCCGGGCCGGCGGGAGCGGCGGGCTGGCCGGCGACCGTGCGCAGAGCGGTTTCCAGCGCCCGGAACTCGCCCTGATCGACTTCGGCCGCTTTCAGTGCGGACACCAGGGGGGAGCTTGCCGAGACCTCTGTGGCCATCTCGACCGGCTTCGCCACGCCCTCCACGGCCTCAACAGCCTCTGTCCGCGCCCGGTTGCGGGTGGCGCGCGCCGTGCTTGCCATGGCGCCCTCGTCCAGGCGGCGCAGCAGGGCGCGGGCATGCTGGACCGACTCCTCCATGCGCGCGGTGGTGCGCTCACAGGAGCCCAGGATCAGCGCCATGTCCTCCTTCATGCCCTTGGCGCGGTCGAGATCGTCGGACAGCCGGGCGGCGATCTCGGTCGCCGACGCCACCATCCGCTTCATCGAGGCGTCGGTGTCGTCGATCGACTTCGAGAAGGTCGACACCAGCGCGTTGATCTCGGACTGGCCGGTGCGCAGCAGCTTCAGCCGCTTGTTGACGATGACCAGATAGGCGGTCGCCGTGACCAGCATCACCGCCAGGGCCGCGTCAATGAGAAAGGAGACCATCGATCAGCTCCTGCTTGGTGTCGAGATCGGTGTCGATCTTCACCGCGATGTTGTCGTTGCGCTGTCCCATGTGACCGGCGAACAGCGGGATGGTCTTGCTGAAGACCAGGACGGTGGAATCTGGATTGATGCGCAGTTTCAGCGACTGGCCCTTCTGCCAGGCCAGAATCTCGCCCAGCGGCACCTTGGTCTCCGCCAGCACGGCGACCAGCTCCAGCTTGGAGCGCATCAGCTCGTTCTTCAGGTGGCTTTCCCACACCGTGTCATGGCCGAACTTCTCGCCCATGAACATCTGCACCAGCTTGCCGCGGATCGGCTCCAGCGTGGCATAGGGGATGACGATGTCGATGTGGCCGGTGCGGCGCTCCACCTCCACGGCGATGCGCACGCGGATGATGGCGTTGGTGGCCCGCGTGATGGTGGCGAACTGCGGGTTCACCTCCAGCCGGTCGAAGACGAAGTCGACCTGCGCCAGCGGATCGAAGGACTGCCCCAGATCCTGCAGCACCACCTTCATCATCCGCTCGGTCATCTTGCGTTCGATGGAGGTGTAGGCACGGCCGTCGATCCGCCCCGGCCGGGACCGCCGCCCGCCCAGCAGCACGTCCATCATGCAATAGATCAGCGCGCTGTCGATGGTCACCAGCATCTGGTTGTCCCACGGCTCGGCGCGGGCGACGCCGATCAGGGCCGGCAGCTCGATGGCGTCCTGGAAATCGGTGTAGCGCAGCCATTCGATCTTCGACAGCGACGCCTCGACATTGGTCGAGGCGAACTGGCGCAGCGAGGTGTTCAGCATCCGCACCATGCGGTCGAACACCACGTCCAGCATCGGCAGCCGGTCCTTGTTGACCGTGGTCGAGCTGACCAGCCGCTGGATGGCGCTCATCTCCGGCCCGCCGCCTTCCGGCGCGCCGAAATTCAGCAGCCGGTCGATCTCCTCCTGACTCAGCGTCTTGGTCTCGCCGGTCAGCGCCTGCTGCATCGCCTCGGTCATCTCCTTGGCCATCGCCGCAGCCTCCGCAGCGGGGGGCGGAGCGGGCGCGGCGGTCTGCTGTGCCGCCGCCAGTTCCCACGCGGCGTCGGACCAATCCGCATCCTCGGCCTGAACGGGCTGGGGAGCGGCCATGGAGGGGGCGGTCGGGGCGGGGGTGTCGGTCATCCGGTGCCTCTGGAGGTCGCTATTGCGTGAGCAGGCTGCGCAGCAGCACGTCGGTGACGACGTCGCGCCGGCCGGCGGGATCGGACAGGATCAGGTTGAAGCGGCGCCTGATCTCGCTGCGCAGGCGGTAGAGCCCGGCCGACCCCTCAAGATCGTCCTGGTCCAGGTTGCGCAGGAATTCCTGCAGACTGTCGGTCAGCTGCGGCATCGCCCGTTCCAGCGTCTGGCGGTCGCGGTTGGCCACCGTCAGCGACAGGCCGATCTTCAGGAAGCGGGACGGCGTGTCGCGGCGCAAATTGACGACCAGTTCCGGCATGTCGACCACGGCGTCGGCCGGCGCGGTCTCCGCCGACGGCACCCACAGCCGCTCGACGGCTTCGGTGCCCGCCGCCAGCCAATAGCCGCCGATCCCGGCCGCGGCCACCGCGCCCAGCGCCACCAGTCCGGCCAGCAGCCGGGCGACCGGCAGGGCGATCACCAGAATCCGCCCCGACCCGCGCAGCCGGCTCAGGACCTCGTCCCGTGCCGTTGCCGTACCTGCGATGCCAAGTCGTGTAATCATCGCTCCATCCCGCCGGACATTGCCGAAAATTTTAGTCAATCGAGAAGCTGGTAAAGTTTTAGAAGTTTTGTCTTCAGCACCGCTCCCGTTTTTTACTCCGCTTAAAAGTCGCGCCGTTAGCGTGACGGGGTGTGCAGGGCGAAGACTAGGCCCGCCGATTTTCAGAAACTTTAAAGGTGCGGGGAACCGTGGACAGTCTGATCGACACCTTGCGGTCGTTGGGGCGCGGTCGGCTGCTCGTCCTGGCGGGCACCGGTCTCGGCATCGTCCTGGCCGTCGCCGGCATGGCGCTGCTGCTGTCGCAGCCGCACATGACCGCGCTCTACAGCGGCCTGGAACCGGCGGAGGCCGGCCGCATCGCCAAGGCGGTGGAGGAGATGGGCGTGCCGGTGAATGCCGGCTTCGACGGCACGACGATCAGCGTGCCGCAGGCCGATGTCTCCCGCGTCCGCATGGCGCTGGCGGAAAAGGGCCTGCCCTCGCACGGCGGCGTCGGTTACGAGCTGTTCGACACCGACAAGCCGCTGGGCATCACCAGCTTCATGCAGCGCATCAACCGCCTGCGCGCCATGGAGGGCGAACTCGGCCGCACCATCGAGACGCTGTCCGGCGTCGAGGCGGCGCGCGTCCACATCGTCCTGCCGGAGCGCGAGGAGTTCTCGCGCAACGCCCCGAAGCCGACCGCGTCGGTGGTGGTGCGCATGCGCGGCCGGGGATCGCTGGACCGCAAGCAGGCATTGTCGATCCGCCACCTCGTCTCCGCCGCCGTGCCGAACCTGAAGCCCAGCGCCGTGACGGTGATGGATGCCTCCGGCGAGCTTCTGCTGACCGAGGATGACGGGCCGGGGCTGGCGTCGGCGCGCACCGACGGCCTGCGCGTCGCGGCGGAAACCCGCGTCGCCCGCGCGGTGGAGCAGATGTTGACCGCCCGGCTCGGCGCCGGCAACGTCCGCGTCCAGGTCGCCGCCGAGGTGGAGACCAAGCGCGAGGTGGTGCGCAGCCAGACCTTCGACCCCAACAGCCAGGTCGTCCGCTCCACCCAGACGGTGCAGGAGCAGGACCGCAGCCAGGACAGCAACGGCGAACCGCCGGTCACCGCCGAACAGAACCTGCCGCAGCGCGATGTCCGCGCCCAGCCGCAGGGGCCGCAATCCTCCAACGACAGCAAGCGGCAGGAGGAGACGGTCAACTACGAGATCTCCAACGTCAGCCGCGAAACGGTGATCGAGCCCGGCGACGTCCGCCGTCTCAGCGTCGCCGTGCTGGTCAACGGCACCTGGAAGACCGCCGCCGACGGCACCCGTCAGTACGAGCCGCGCTCGACGGAAGAGCTTCAGCGCCTGACCGAGCTGGTCCGCTCCGCCATGGGCTTCAGCGAGGCGCGCGGCGACCGGGTGACGGTGGACAATCTCGAATTCGTCGATCTGGCCCCCGACCTCGCCCCCCGCCCGCTGGGCGACGAGATCGCCGAGACGCTGACCCGCAACATCATGACGTTGATCCAGTGGGTGATCCTGCTGGTGCTGTCCGCCCTGGTCATTCTGGTCGGCCTGCGGCCGCTGATCCGCCGCGTCTTCCCCGCCCCCGAGCCGGCGGCGGCGGAGGCCCCGGCGCTGGCCGCCCCGGCCGGCGGCGCCATGCCGCAATTGACCGGCCCGGCCACGGCGGGTGCCGCCGCCGCCGGTGCGATGCCCGCCGACGGCGAGGACGCGGAGGCCGCCGCGCTGGCCGCCGCTCCCATGGCGCCGCAGCTGGGCATCGAAGAGACGATGGACCAGCTGATCGAACTGCGCACCGTCGAGGGCCGCGTCCGCGCCTCCTCCATCCGCCGGCTGGGAGAGCTGGTCGACCAGTATCCGGACGAGGCCATCGATATCCTGCGCTCCTGGCTCTATGAGGAGGTGGCGTGATGGCCGCCTACCCGCGCTACCGCTTCGACCACGGCTTCGGCGCGTCCGCCGCGGTGGCGGAACCGGAAGCGGTGGAGATCGCCGACCCGCTCGACCTGCCGACTTTGTCGGAACGCGAGCACCGCGCCGCCCTGGATCGCACCCGTGAAGCCGCGCTGGCCGAGGGGCTCGCCCAGGGCCGCCGCGAGGGTGAACTCTCCGCCGCTGGCCGCGTCGAGGCGGAGCTGTCCGCCACCCTCGACCAATTGGCGCAGCGCATGGCGGCGCTCGACGCCGGCCATGCCGCCCTGATGGAGCGGCTGGAGGCCCAGGGCGCCCTCGTGCTGCTGGCGCTGGTGCGCCGCATGGCGCCGCGCCTGCTCGATCAGGTCGCCCGTGCCGAGGTCGAGCGTCTCGCCGCCGACGCGCTCCGCGCCGCCGGACAGGCCCCCGTGCTGACCCTGCGCCTTCACCCCTCGCTCTGCCGCCCGCTGGAAGAGCGGCTGGCCGGGCAGGCCGTCTTCCAGGGCCGTCTCGACATCCATGGCGACCCGGCGCTGCCCGTCGGCGCTCTGGAGGCCAACTGGGGCGCCGGCTCTGTCCGCCGCGATCCCGCCGCCATCGAGTCCGCCATCGCCGACCTCACCGACCGTGCCGTCGCCGCCCTGACCCCGGCTCTGTCGTCCGACCTTTAACGATCCGAAGCGAGAACCCTCATGCCTCCCTTGAACCTCGACATGCTCGACGACGATTCCAAGCAGGCTGAGAAGGCCGCCGACAAGCTGGGCGACAAGCCTTACGACGGCCCGATGAACGCCATCTACAACGTGCCGGTGGACGTGCAGGTCGTGCTCGGCCGCACCAGCATGCTGGTGGCGCAACTGCTGAAGCTCGGCCGCGGCGCCGTGCTGGAGCTGGAGCGCAAGGTGGACGAACCGGTCGAGGTCCTGGTCAACCACCGTCTGGTCGCCAGAGGCGAGGTGGTGATCGTCGAGGACCAGCGGCTGGGCGTGACCCTGACCGAGATCGTGCGCACGGAGCTGGAGATCGACTGAGGGGAGGTAGTCGCACCGATGCCCCCTCCCTAACCCTCCCCCGCGTTCCGCGGGAGAGGGGACTGCCGCCGCTTCGCGATTCACGTTATGCCGCCAAGCATCCAACCCCCTCCACCGCCGAGGGCGGGGGAGGGATGGGGAGGGGGCAATCGCGGCAAACACTCCCCCCGAAAGCCCCCCATGCGCCTCCGCACCCTCGCTCCCCTTCTCGCGCTCCTCCTCGCCGCCGGCCCCGCGGCGGCGGCCCCGCTCGACCTCGGCGCCTTGGGATCGCTGACGGATGGCGCCAGCCTGTCGGGGCGGATCGTCCAGGGCATCGTCCTGCTGACGGTGCTCAGCGTCGCGCCCGGCCTGCTGATCATGGTCACCTGCTTCACCCGCATCATCGTCGTGCTGTCGCTGCTGCGCTCGGCGCTGGGGCTGCAGCAGTCGCCGCCGAACATGGTGCTGGTCAGCCTCGCCATGTTCCTGACCTTCCACATCATGGGGCCGGTGATCGACAGCGCCTGGCAGGACGGCCTGCGCCCGCTGCTGAACGAGCAGGTCACCCAGGAACAGGGCCTTGAGCGCATGATCGAGCCCTTCCGCGGCTTCATGGCCTCCCATGTCCGCGAACGCGACCTCGCCGCCTTCGCCGCCTTCACGGCAAAGCCGAAGCCGGCCGGTGAAAATGCCGCCCCGGAGAAGGACGAGCGCCCGGTGACGGCGGAGAGCGTCGATCTGCGGCTGCTGATGCCGGCCTTCCTGCTGTCGGAGTTGCGCCGCGCCTTCGAGATCGGCTTCCTGCTGTTCCTGCCTTTCCTGGTGATCGATATGGTGGTGGCGGCGATCCTGATGGCGATGGGCATGATGATGCTGCCGCCGGTGATGATCGCGCTGCCCTTCAAGATCATCTTCTTCGTGCTGACCGACGGCTGGTTCCTGATCGCCGGCAGCCTGATCCGCTCCTATGGGGTGTGAGCCGATGGACGACGCGCCCGCCGATCCTTCCGCCCCCAACGCCAGTTTGGCCGACAGCCTTCTCGCGCTGGCGCGTCGCCGCGGCGTGGCGGTGCCGGAGGACGGTTCGGTCACCGGGCTGCTGGCCGCCCTCGACCCCAACCCGCTGATCCCGCATCCGCTTTTGCTGGTGGCCGGCGCGGTCATGGCGGTCGCCTTCCGTCACGACCGCGCGCTGGCCCTGCCGTCCGCCGATGCCGCCGACGCGGCGCCGTCCTCCGTCCCCTCCGCCGATTACTCCTTCTGAGGTGCCGTCATGGGAACGCCGATCAAGATCCGTGAGAATTACAAGAGCCTGACCGGCGTGGAGAAGAGTGCCGTCATCTTCCTGGCGCTGGGGGAGGAGCGCGGATCGCGGCTGATGGAGCGGCTGGACGAGGACGAGATCCGCCTCGTCAGCCGGGCGATGGCGACTCTCGGCAATGTCACCTCCAATCTGGTGGAGACGCTGATGCGCATCTTCACCGAGCGTTTCGCCAATGCCGGCTCGGTGATCGGCTCCTACGACAGCACGGAGCGGATGCTGAACCGCTTCCTGCCGGCCGACCGCGTGACGGAGATCATGGGCGAGATCCGCGGCCCCGCCGGCCGCACCATGTGGGAGAAGATGTCCAACGTGAACGAGGGGGTGCTCGCCAGCTATCTGGCCGGCGAATATCCCCAGACGGCGGCGGTCATCCTGTCGAAGATGCGGGCCGACCACGCCGCCAAGGTGCTGGTTCTGCTGCCCCCCACCATCCGCACCGAGGTGATCGAGCGCATGATCCAGATCGAATCGGTGCAGCGCGAGGTGCTGCTGGACATCGAATCGATCCTGCACAACGAGTTCATGGCGAACTACGCCCGCACCCACGGCAACGATTCGCTGGAGCGGATGGCCGACATCTTCAACCGCATCGACCGCGAGACGCTGACCGAGATCTTCGACGACCTGGAAACGGTGATGCCGGAACCGACCCAGCGCATCAAGCAGCTGATGTTCACCTTCGAGGATCTGATGCGGCTGGACCGCGTGTCGCTGCAGGCGGTGATCCGCCGCTGCGACACCGGCCAGCTCGCCATCGCGCTGAAGGGCGCGCCGACGGCCCAGCGCGACCATTTCCTGTCGGTGCTGTCGGAACGCGCCCGCCTGATCCTGCTGGACGAGATCGAGAACATGGGCCCCTTGCGCATGCGCGACGTCAACGACGCCCAGGCGGAGATCGTCCGCGTCGCCAAGGCGATGGCCGACGACGGCACCATCATCATCCCGCAATCGGACGACGCCGACACCGTCGTCTATTGAGCGGAGCGGCAAGCGATGGGAAGCAACTGAATGGGGGCGCGCGATCTCGTCCCCCGGCATGTGCCGCCGCCGGAACTGCTGGCCGCGCAGTTCGCCGCGACGCCGTCACCCGCCCCCCGCGCCGCGGATGACGGGGACGAGGCCGGACTGCTCGCGCGCCGCCTGCTCGACCTGCTCGATTCGCTGGCGCCGGCCGATGCGGCGCTGGCGCGGGGATGCCTGCCGCGCTGCGATTCCACCTTCGGCGCCGCGCTTGCCCTGTTCCTGGCGGCGACGGCGGACGGCTGCCGCGGCTGGCTGGGACCGGAGGCGGCGGCCCGGCTGGAGGATCTCGACGGCGGGCTGCTGCTCGACGACTGCGACCGGGCGCTGGCCTCCCGCTTCCAGCCGGTGGACGGACGGCTGTGGCGGCTGTCGCGCGTGCCGCTTCTGGCCAGCGACGACAGCCTGTTGTGCGCCGTCGGCATCGAAGACGGCCTGTCCGACCGCATCACCCTGGTGCTTCAGGCCCGGCCGCAGCGGCTGGGGCCGGTGCAGCTGATGGCGACGCTCGCCGGCCGCCGGCTGGACGTGACCCTGCGTCTGGCGACGGGCTTGCCGTCCGCCGCCCTGGCCGACCTTCACGAGACCTTCCGTGCCGCTTTGACCGACTGCCGGCTGGACGGCGCATTGACCGTCGGCCCGCTGGCCGATGCCTGGCTCGGGCTGGACCGGCCCCTGTCGTCGGATCTCGCGCTGTAGCCAAGGCATCTAACCTTTCCCTGCGTCCAACGGATGCATGGATCTCCTGACGCAGGAAAAAGTCCCCTCTCCCCCCCGGGGAGAGGGTTAGGGTGAGGGGGGTGCGTGGTGAGGATTCTCAAGCTTCGCGCGCTCCTCGGTCCCCATTGCATCCACTTTATGCATCCCCCTCACCCCGCCCCTCTCCCCGGGGGGGAGAGGGAGATTCCCCCATACACCGCTACCGCCTTTTCAGAAGCTTGGCGGTAATCGCTGCCGGGGGGCTGCGACAATTGCGCACAGTTGGCCAGGACGAACAGGCAAGCAGCGGTGGCGACCGCCGGCAAGACGGATGCCTTCGTTCCGGACATGGACCCTTCTCAAACGCGGGTGCCCGGCGACGCTGGGACATCAAGGTTAAACCAGCGTTCATATTCATGAGCGTTGGTTTTCCATCCGATTACTATCGTTAACCAAACATGGCGGAATGATTGCTGGTTGCTTGTGATGATCACTATAAATTCACGTCGAATCTCAAAGTAAAACCGGCGTTACATAAAAATTTATCCAGTGTTTATCCAAACGAAACTATTAAAACGGGGTAAAACGCTCGAATGTCCTATATCAACTCGGCTACCCCAAAGTGTTGACACGCTGCCTTTCGATGGGTTCTTTTGAGGCTGTGATAAGCATGTGACATCAACGCAATTGCGTAAAAATCAATGCTTATCAGCGCTTGCTCGACAATGGAGAATCCAATGCAGGCTTTGCTGATTGAGCCAGCCGATCTGATCGCCGACGCCATCGGCAAGCAACTCGCCCTGTGCAAGGTTAACCATGACCGCCTGGACCTGAATGGCCTGCGCGATCTGGTGGGCGGGCATGGCTCCATCGACATCGGCCATGACGCGATCATCATCGGCGACGTCGGCGACACCGAGGCCTGCGTCGCCATGCTCCGCGCCCGCAACGTGACCGCCGCGATCATCTGCCTGATCGAACGCCGCTGCGCCAATACCACCGCCGGCATCCTGCGGGCGGGGGCCGACGACGTGCTGGTGAAGCCGGTGGTCAGCACCGAGATCCGCGCCCGGCTGGAGGCGATCCGCCGCCGCTCCTACGGGCTGACCAGCAATGCGGTGACGGTCGGCCGCCTGACCGTCTTCCTCGACGGCCGCGACCCGGAGGTGGACGGCGAGCGCCTGCGCCTCAGCCAGCGGGAGCACGCGATCCTGTCGGTGCTGGCCCTCAACCACCGCCGCGTGGTGTCGAAGGAGCACATCTACGAGGAGGTCTACGGCCTGTCCGGCTCCGACCCGCTCGACAAGGTGATCGACGTCTATATCTGCAAGCTGCGCAAGAAGATCGACACGGCGACCGGCGGCGGCCGCTACATCGAGACGGTCTATGGCCGCGGCTACAAGTTCGAGGCGCCGCCCGACCATGTCGCGCCCGACCGCGCCCAGCTGCTGCTGGACCGCTGGTCGGGCGCCGGCGGGCTGTCCGCTCCCCGCGTGCCCTTCATTCCGCCGGTGGTGCCGCGCGCCGCCGCCCGCGCCGTCAGCCGTTGACCGCCGTTCCGTTGCCTTAAACCCGCCCGTTCCCGACGCCCCCGATTTTTTACCCCGGCTTAAACCGGCTCGGTCATCCTCGAATTTGCCGCTCGCGCCCCCGCACAACAGATCGGGAAGGCCGGCGCGAATGGCCCCGGCGTCAGAAAGGCGCCATGCATCTCGCGAATGGAGATACCCATGGCCTCGATTATGACGAACACCTCCGCCATGACCGCGCTGCAGACCCTGCGTCGCGTGACCGGGGATCTGGAGACCACGCAGGACCGCATCTCGACCGGCCTGAAGGTCAACAACGCCAAGGACAACGCCGCCTACTGGTCGATCGCCACCACCATGAAGGCCGACGTCGCCGGCTTCAAGGCGGTCAAGGAATCGCTGGAGCTGGGGTCCGGCACCACCAACACCGCGTCGGTGGCCTCCAAGAACATCGTCGAGAACCTGCAGACGCTGAAGGCCCGCGTCATCGCCGGCCAGACCAACGGCGTCGACAAGTCGCTGATCCAGAACGACGTCGACCAGCTGGTGAAGCTGATCAAGGGCGCCGCCGCCGACGCCTCGTTCAACGGCGACAACCTGCTGCGCGTCGCCTATTCCAACGACGGCACGGCCAAGGACAAGAACGTCGCCATCCTGGCGTCGCTGAGCCGCAGCGACGGCACCGTCGATCCGAGCTACATCGAATTCCAGCGCCAGGACATGCGTGTGGAATCGATCGTCGGCAAGGCCACCATCGAGCAGCAGGTCGACTCGACCAACGCCGACAAGGCCTCGGTCGACATCAAGTTCGGCGCCCCCGGCGACACCTTCATCGACGGCCAGAACCTCGGCCTCGGCAGCCTGACGCTGACGGTGACCAAGGAGGACGGCACCAAGGCCGACGTGACGGTCGACCTGTCGGCGCAGGCCTACGACACCGATCTGGCGACCACCCAGGGCAACATCGCCACGGCGGTGAACACCGCCCTGACCGCCGCCGGCGGCGACTTCCAGGTCGCCTTCACCGGCGACACGCTGACCTTCACCGACCAGGACAACAACACCGACGGCAACTTCACCGCCCAGGTGTCCGGCCTGTGGGTCGGCTCGAAGGAGAGCGACGCCTTCGGCGGCCTCGCCGATCTGACCCAGATCGACGTGGTCAACAACTCCAAGAAGTCGCTGGAGGTCATCAACAAGCTGCTCGACAGCGCCATCGGCAAGGCGTCGGTCATCGGCTCCATCGAGAACCGCGTGTCGGTGCAGAACGACTTCGTGTCGAAGCTGACGGACTCGATGAACAAGGGCATCGGCGCCCTGGTCGATGCCGACATGAACGAGGAATCGAGCCGTCTGCAGGCCCTCCAGGTCCAGCAGCAGCTCGCCATCCAGGCTCTGTCGATCGCCAACCAGGGTCCGCAGAACATCCTGTCGCTGTTCCGCTAAGCCCCTGACGGGCGGGTTCATCGTCCAAACCCCTGGACGACGAACCCGCCCCGCCGTCTCATCGTCCATCCCCGAGATTCAAACCGCAACCGGTCCGGCTTCCCGCCGCCAAGGACCCCCATCGCAGGGGTGCGCCCATGAGCATCGCCGCCTACCACCAGACCATCGCCGAGTGCGACGATCCGCGAAAGATCGAGTACCGGGTGTTCCTGCGGATCACCCTGGCGCTGGAGAACAACCGCGACGCCGACTGGCGCTCCGCCGCGCTGAAGGACGCGCTGTGGCGGAACCTGGAGCTGTGGAACGCGCTCCGCGCCGACCTGCTGGAGGACGGAAACGCCCTGCCGGAGGCTTTGCGCGCCGGACTGGTCTCGCTGTCCTTCGCAGTCGACCGCAACACCCAGCGGGTTCTGCGCGGCGAGGGCGGCATCGACCTGCTGCTCCACATCAACCGTTCGGTGATGCAGGGGCTGCAAGGCGCGGCACAGAATGCGCGCGAACTGGCGACGGAGGATCTGTCCTATGGCACTTAAGCTGCGCCTGAAGCCGTGCGAGCGGGTGGTCATCAACGGCTGCGTCGTGCAGAACGAGAACCGCCGCTACACCCTGACCATCTCCAACTTCGCCCAGATCATCCGCGGCAGCGACATCCTGCAGGAAGAGGATGCGGTGACCCCGGTGCGCCGCGCCTATTTCCTGATCCAGAGCATGCTGCTCGACCCCACCGTCGCCGCCGGCGGCAGCGGTGCGGCGGCGGAGATGATGGCGCAGCTCTACACCACCTTCACCCGCCCCGACATCCAGGACCGCATCGCCCGCGCCATGGGCCATATCGGCGAGCGCGACTATTACAAGGCGCTGTCCGCCCTGCGTCCGGTGATGGAGTATGAAGGCACGCTGCTGTCGCCGTCGCCGCCGGCCGTCGCCGCGCCATCGATCCAAACGGGTGCCGTCGATCATCACGCCGGAGGATGACGCCATGCCCACCCCCGTCACCGGCGTGACCGGCCCGTCCGGCGAGCGCTCCGCCGCCAGCGCCGACATCATCGCGGAGGCTCGCCAGCGTCAGGCCGACCGTCTGCGTGCCGCCCAGGCCGAGACCACCAAGCCGGCCGAGGTGGTGGAGCGCACGAAAAAGACCGATGCGACGGAGGCGGAGGCCAAGCGCGCCACCCGGCCCTACCGCGTCAACCTCGACCCCGACACCCGGCGGCTCTACACCGAGGTGCTGGACACCGCGACGGGCGAGGTCATCATGCGCATCCCCGCCGGCTATGGCGCCGAAACCGATGCCGCGGATGAGAGCCCCGCCATCCCGCCCGGCGGTGAAAAGACCGGGGGGGTGGAGGCATGACCACCCTTGTCGATCTGCGCGTCGTCACCAAGAACCACGACCGCTACGAACAGGCGGTGCGCAGCCGTCCGGCGGTGCAGCGCGCCATCTCCTATTTCCAGGACAACATCGGCAAGATCGCCAGCACCGAAGACTTCATGAAGGACGACAAGCTCTATCGCTTCGTCCTGGAGGCCTTCGACCTCGGCAGTCAGGCCAAGTCGCGCGGCCTGATCCGCAAGGTGCTGGAAGAGGGGGTCAGCGACCAGTATTCCACCGCCAACCGGATGAGCGACACCAAGTTCCGCGAGATGGCGACCGTCCTGGGCTTCGCCGAAAGCGGTGGCGCCAACCTGAAACAGCCGGCCGTCGTCCAGGCGATCATCGACCGCTACGTCAACGTGACGCTGGAGGTCGAATCGGAGGACAGGAACCCGGCGGTGCGCCTCGGCCTCTATTTCCAGCGGCGGTCGTCCAACATCTCCAACTGGTATCAGGTGATGGCCGACAACGCCCTGCGTAAGGTCGTCTACACCACGCTGGGCCTGCCCGACCAGACGGCGCTGCTGGACGTCGACAAGCAGAAGGCTCTGCTGGAAAAGCGCATGGACATCGCCGACCTGAAGAGCCCGGAGAAGGTCGCCAAGTTCCTCGACCGCTTCGCCGCGATGTACGACATGCAGAATGGCGGCGCCACCGCGACCGCCGCCATGCCGTCGATCGGCCCGATCTCCCGCAATGGCCGCGCCTCGGTCATTTCCATCGATCCGTCCATCACCATGACGCTGATGAGCTTCCCGCGCTTCTGACAGGGCCGCGGGGCTCGGCCGAGCGGGAGGAGTCCAGCCGTGCAGCCGCCAGCCGGCACCCCGCAGGACCGCAGGTCCGGCGACTTAGAAGAGCGGAAGCCCCGCGACCGCATCCGACCGCCGGCCACCACCGGAGCCGCCGCCGTGCAGTTGCGCGGGGCTTCGGCGGCGGAGGAGGATGACGGGCGCGACGCGCTGCACATCCTGCCCTTGTCGATCCTGCCCCTGGAAACGCCGGGGCTGCGCCGGGCACGGCTGATCAAGAATGTCCGGCTGGAGACGGTGGCGGAGCTGTTCAACGACGCCCAGACCGGCAGCGGCCAGATCGGCCTCGACCAATTATCGAAATGCTTCGGCATCGACGGCCCGGAATTCCGCCGCGACCTGCGCAAGATCGTCCGGATCGGCGAGGCCGCCAGCTTCGACGTCTACAGCCTGCGGCTGGAGCTGCGCCGGCTGAACATCGACGTGGAGGAGGCGGGGGCGCTCCGCCTGTCGGCCGCCAAGCGGGCGGAGCTGACCAGCTACATGCGCGTCTTCACCCGGCCGCTGGTGGAGCATGTCTATGGCGCGCAGGGGGCGGACATCGCCAGCATGGACGAGCTGGTCCGCCTGTTCGCCCAGCCCGACGTGGAGGAGGCGCGGCGCCGCCTGCAACTGACCGCCGACCGGCTCGACATCCCGTTGCAGGAGATCCCGGCCTTCCTGGAGGAATATGCCGACATCTTCCTGTCGCTGGCCTATTTCAAGCGCTGCCTGGACGACATCGTCCCCGACGTGCAGGGCTTCCTCGGCTGGATGGCGGAGCTGTTCCAGGTCAGCGAGGTCCGGCGCGACGCCCGCCAGCGCCGCATGCTGGACGAGATCGGCCACGACCTGACCGACATCGCCACCTCGATCACCGGGCGGTTCGAAAGCTTCGACAACCGCTCCCGCGATTTCTGGCGCGACATCAACCCGGACAGCTTCCGCAGCATCCGCGACCTGATCGTCACCCATCACCTGACCATCGGCGGCGTGCTGTGTGGGCTGGCGGTGAAGATGAATTTGTGGAAGCACCGCTTCGCCCGCGGCGGCGGCCCGGTGCGGCGGCTGGAGTTCATCCGCTCCGAAATCCTCCCCGGCCTCGCCCACATCAAGACCATCGAACAGGCGTCGCGCAACAGCATGGGCCGGTGAGGGGATCTGAAACGCCTTCCCCCCCGGACTATGGCATTCACACAATTCCAAGCATCGCTAAGCTTCTGGGACAAAAGGAACTTTGCGTCATCCCCGCGAAGGCGGGGATCCAGGAAACTCCGCAGATCGGCGGCGGATGTGGCTGGATTCCCGCCTTCGCGGGAATGACGGCCGATAAAATTGCTTTATCCCAACGTCTTACGTGACGCTGAGATGTGTGAATGCCATAGCCCCTGGGGAGAGGGGATTAACCTCCCCGAAAAATCCTTTGCACGCCCTTGTTCCAAGCGCCAAAGCCCACATCTATCCCCGTACGACCCCGCGTGACCAGGCCCCTTTCCCGGCCGGCGCGGCAACTTCGGTGACCTCCCTTGATCTAAGTTCCCCGGTTCGGCCTCCCGCCTCGGGTGTGCCGACGTTCTCCTCTCCGACCCCGTGACGCGCAGGCCGCCGCGACCCTCCCCCGTGCCGTGGCGCCGCCGGTGGGGTCGGAGAGGACCCCTTCTTCCCGATTTTCGAGCTTCGCATCCGCGAGGGATGCGCGCATGCCCCCGCGCATCCGGCGCCGGGGCGGACAAAGGAACCCTATGGGCACGCATCAGACCGCCGAATTGAAAACCACCGAAACGCCGCGCTCCGCTTTGGGCCGCGCCCTCGTCCTCCACCCGGCCCTGCGCGGGGCCGACACCGACCGCAGCCCCGAAGCCTCGCTGGAGGAAGCGGTCGGGCTTGCGGCGGCCATCGACCTCGACGTGGCGCAGGCCGCGGTCGTCAAGGTCAACCAGCCGCGCCCGGCCACCCTGCTGGGCGGCGGCGCCATCGAGCAGTACGCGAAGCTGATCGAAGACGCGCATGAGGCGGGCGAGACCATCGACCTCGTCATCGTCGACCATGCCCTGACCCCGGTGCAGCAGCGCAATCTGGAGAGGGCGTTCGGGGCCAAGGTCATCGACCGCACTGGCCTGATCCTGGAGATCTTCGGCGCCCGCGCCCGCACCCATGAAGGCCAGCTTCAGGTCGAGCTGGCGTCGCTGAGCTACCAGAAATCGCGGCTGGTGCGGTCCTGGACCCACCTGGAACGCCAGCGCGGCGGCTTCGGCTTCCTCGGCGGCCCCGGTGAATCGCAGCTGGAGCTTGACCGCCGCCTGATCGGCAACCGCATCGTCAGGATCAAGCGGGAACTGGACGACGTCCGCCGCACCCGCGGCCTGCACCGCAAGGCGCGCGCCAAGGTGCCCTACCCGGTGGTGGCGCTGGTCGGCTACACCAACGCCGGCAAGTCCACCCTGTTCAACCGGATGGCCGGTGCCGACGTGTTCGCGAAGGACCTGCTGTTCGCCACGCTCGATCCGACCATGCGGCAGGTGGTGCTGCCATCGGGCCGCAAGGTGATCCTGTCCGACACCGTCGGCTTCATCTCCGATCTGCCGACCCATCTGGTCGCGGCCTTCCGCGCCACGCTGGAGGAGGTGCAGTCGGCCGACATCATCCTGCATGTCCGCGACATCGCCCATCCCGACACCGAGGCGCAGAAGGCCGACGTGGAGGCGATCCTCGCCGATCTCGGCATCGATCCGGAACGCGACCCGCGCGTGGTCGAGGTCGCCAACAAGATCGACCTGCTGGACGGGGCGGAACTCGACGCCGTGCTCGCCCGCACCGACCGGGCCGGCAATGCCTGCGCGGTGTCCGCCGCGACCGGCGGGCGGCTGGACACGCTGTTCCGCATCCTCGACGACCGGATGACCGCCGGCCGCGAGCTGGTGGAGCTGGATATCGCGCATGGCGACGGCGCGACTCTCGCATGGCTCTACGCCCATGGCGAGGTGGTCGGCCGCCGTGACGACGACAGCCACGCCCATCTGCGGGTGGCCATCGAGCCGGCGACACTGGCCCGGATGGCGCGTCCGGGGCAGGACCGCGCCGCCGCCTGACCGGCGGACCAACGCCGAAAGAGAGGAGGGCTGCCGGAAACGGCGGCCCTTTTTCTTTTTTTGCCTCGTGGATTGCGGAGTGAAAAGTCCCGTATTGAGCCGAAGACTTTTGAAGATGGCGGCGAAGTTCTGTAGAAATGTCCATTAATATTTCATATTGAAGCTCATCCAAGAAGAAGCACGCCAATTTTCAGAAGATTGCCGACGCCTTATTGTCTCACGGCTCAGGTCAAGATGTTTGACCGTACCCGGAAAATATGTATGATCCCGCATTCCAATTTGTGCAGCCGCGTGATTCGCGCGATGCGAGCAGTTTGCGCACGGATGCCGATCACTGGCTTTTCCTGGCGGGCTCGCAACATTCACTCACCCGGGTCGTTGTGCTGTCAGCGTCTCGACACGCTTACGCTTGGGCGGGCTTGTTTCGGAGTGCCAACATGCATGGGATCAACAAAACCGTATCTTTCACTGCCGGGGGCATAATTCTTCTCTTCGTTGCGGTGGCGGCGCTGTTCACCGAACCGTTCAGCGCCCGCGTTTCGGCGGTGCAGGCCGCCATCGTCGGGAGTTTCGGCTGGTTCTATGTCCTGACCGTCGCCGGATTCCTGCTGTTCGCCCTGTGGCTCTTCATCAGCCCCTACAGCGCGATCAAGCTGGGCAAGGACGATGACGAGCCGGAATTCAGCTATCCCACATGGTTCGCCATGCTGTTCAGCGCCGGCATGGGCATCGGCCTGCTGTTCTACGGCGTCGCCGAACCGATGCTGCATTTCTCCAACCCGCGCGTCGGCGTGGGCGGAACGCCGGACGCCGCGCGCGAGGCGATGAATCTGGCCTTCCTGCACTGGGGCCTGCATGCCTGGGGCATCTACATCGTCGTCGGGCTGTCCTTGGGCTATTTCGCCTATCGCCACGACCTGCCGCTGACGATCCGCTCGGCGCTCTACCCCCTGCTCGGCGACCGCATCCGCGGCTGGCCGGGCCATATCGTCGACATCGTCGCCATCTTCGGCACGCTGTTCGGCATCGCCACCTCGCTCGGCCTCGGCGTCATGCAGATCAACGCCGGGCTTGAGTATCTGGGATTGCTCAGCGTCGGCACGGTGCAGCAGATGGTGCTGATCGCGGTCATCACCGCCATCGCCACGGTGTCCGCGGTCAGCGGCGTCGGCAAGGGCATCCGCCGGCTCAGCGAGCTGAACATGCTGGCCGGGCTTCTGCTGCTGGCCTTCGTCTTCCTGCTCGGCCCGACGGTCTTCCTGCTGTCCACCCTGGTCGAGAATATCGGCCGCTATCTGTGGACGCTTCCCTTCACCAGCTTCCGCACGCTGCCCTATGCCGGCGCCGAATGGCAGGCCAGCTGGACCATGTTCTATTGGGGCTGGTGGATTTCCTGGGCGCCCTTCGTCGGCATGTTCATCGCGCGGGTGTCGCGCGGCCGAACCATCCGCGAATTCATCGGCGGCGTGCTGTTCGCTCCGGTCGCCCTGACCTTCGTCTGGTTCACCGTGTTCGGCGAGACCGCCATCCACATCCAGATGTTCGAAGGCGGCGGCATGGCCAAGGCGGTGGCCGACAGCGTCCCCACCGCGCTGTTCGTCATGCTGGACCGCCTGCCGCTCAGCACGATCACCTCCGCCATCGCCACGCTGATGGTCATCACCTTCTTCGTCACCTCGGCCGATTCCGGTGCGCTGGTCATCGACATCATCGGCTCCGGCGGCAACCAGGATCCGCCCATCGCCACCCGCATCTTCTGGGCGGTGCTGTCCGGCGTCGTCGCCGCCATCCTGCTGCTGGTCGGCGGGCTGCAGGCGCTGCAGACGGCGGCGGTCACCACCGCGCTGCCCTTCGCGGTGGTCATGGTGCTGATGTGTGTCAGTCTGGTGCTCAGCCTTCGCGAGGAACGCAGCGTGGCGCAGGACCGGCGCAAGACCCGAGAGTCCATCGGTCCCGGCGTACCTGCCGGCACTTCCGCCGAAGGGGCCGTGCCGCAGCAGCCGGCGGCGATCGACGGCGACTGGCGGCAGCGGCTGGCCGCGATGGTCGGCCGCCGGACCGCGGCGCAGGCCGCCCTTCCCCCCGGCAGTACCGCAGCCCGGCAGGAGGTCGCCCGCTTCATCGCCGAGACGGTGCAACCGGCGCTGCGCGACGTGGCGCTGGAGCTGGAACGGCACGGCCGGCGCGTCGAGATCGAGACGGGCACCTTCAGTGCCGGCATCGCCGTGCTGCGCAACGGGGAGGAGGAGTTCTCCTATTCCATCCGCGCCCGCGCCTACCATCCGATGACCTTCGCCTTCCCGGAGATGCAGGACAAGCGCGCCGCATGGCAGCGGCGCGTGGAGGTGATCCTGCGCGGCGGCCTTCACAAATACCTGCCGCCGGACCGCACCACCCGCGAGGCGATCACCCAGGATGTCGTCCACGAATACGGCAAGTGGCTGGGCTGGTAGGAGGGGCCTAGCTGTCCGAAGGGGGCGGCCGTGACACCACATACACGGCCACGGCCGCCATGGCCAACCCGGTGCCGGCGAGCACCGGGTATCCGGGCGACGACAGGGCGAGCACGGCGAAGCTGGACGACATGCCGCCGACCGCCATGACCTTCGCCTTCACCGGAATGGCGCCGCGGTCCTGCCACTCGCGCACGGTACGGCCGAACCGCGGGTCGTTGCGCATCCGCTCCCGCAGTTCGGGATTGCCGCGGGCATAGGCCCAGCCGGCGACCAGCAGGAAAGGGACGGTCGGCAGGATGGGCAGGAACGCCCCGGCGGTGGCCAAGCCGACCGCGCCATGGCCGACCAGAAGCCACAGCCGCCGCCGTCCCTTTCCCAAACCGTTGCTCTTGCTTTCGTCCACCGCCCGCCTGCTCGTCAAGGTGCGCCGTCCGGATCATTGAACCGTGCCCGGCGGTGCCGTGCAAGTCCGGGTTGGTCACCCCGCCTTGCGCACCACCCCCGGCGCATCGGCCTTCGCCGTAGCCTCCATGCTGTAGAGCTTCGCCAGCAGCTGCGGCGCCGGCTGTTCACCCGCCGGTGCCTTCATGCCCGGCTCCGGCACCGCCCCGGATTTGCGGCGCAAGGCCTCCGCCAGGGACTGAGGGGAGGGCAGGGCGGGATCGCCGCCACTCCCGTCGCCGCCGTTCATCCAGGGCAGCGCCCCGGCCGGCGCACCCTCCGCCGCCACCGTTTCCGTCCCATCCTCAAGCAGACTGCCGATATGGCCGAGCACGCTGTCGCCGGTGACCTCCTCGAAGGCCACCATCGCGGCGCTGCCGATCAGGCCGGGCAGGCCGCCGAACAGGAAGCCGCCGGCCAGCCGCGCCGGGATCGAGATGTTCTCGCCCGTCGCCTCGCGGTAGACCGACGACACCACCGGCAATTGCTGGAGCGGGTTGACGACGTCGAGCAGGTCGTCGAACCCGACGCTCATCCTGTCGGCCAGCGTTTCCTCCGGCTCATTGGATTTCCGCTGTGCCGTGGGCGGGGTGACGGCCTGGGCGGCCAATCTGGTATTCACGCTCATGCTTATTCTCCGATGGCGGCAAGCAGCGCGTCGAGCCGCGCGAAACTCTCGGCGGAGGGGGAGGGATCGTCCTTGCCCTGGCGCAGGAACTCTTCCAGCCGGGGGTGCAGGTCGATGGCGGCGTCGGTCTCCGGATCGGTGCCGCGCTTGTAGGCGCCGAGCCGGATCATCTCCTTCATGCCGTCATAGGTGGCGGCCAGCGCGCGGGCGCGGCCGACGATGCGGTTCTCCCGCGCGTCATGGCAGCCGGGCAGGGTGCGCGACACGCTGCGCAGCAGGTTGACGGCGGGATAGCGCCCCTGCTCGGCGATTTTGCGATCCAGCACCAGATGCCCGTCGAGGATGCCGCGCACTGCGTCGGCGATGGGTTCGTCATGGTCGTCGCCGTCCACCAGCACGGTGAAGATGGCGGTGATGTCGCCCTCACCACTCCCCTCTGGCCCCGGCCCCGCGCGTTCCAGCAGGCGGGGCAGTTCGGCGAAGACGCTGGGCGGATAGCTCTTGGCGGTCGGCGGCTCGCCTGCGGCCAGCCCGATCTCGCGCTGGGCCATGGCGAAGCGGGTGACGCTGTCCATCAGGCACAGCACATGCTTGCCCTGATCCCGCAGTTCCTCCGCCACCGTCATGGTCAGCAGCGCGGCCTGCCGGCGCATCAGCGGCGGCTCGTCCGACGTGGCGACGATGACGACGGAACGCGCCAGCCCCTCCGGTCCCAGATCGTCCTGGATGAATTCGCGCACCTCGCGCCCGCGCTCGCCGATCAGGCCGATGACGATGGCGTCGGCCTCGGCATGACGGGCGACCATCGCCAGCAGGGTCGATTTGCCGACGCCCGACCCGGCGAAGACGCCCAGCCGCTGCCCGCGGCAGAGCGGCACGAAGCTGTCGATCACCCGGATGCCGCTGTCCAGCCGCGCGCCCACGCGCCGCCGGGCGCAGGCGGCCGGCGGCGGCTGGCGCAAGGATCGCGGATGCTCGCCATTCGCCAGCGGTCCCTTGCCGTCGATGGGCTCGCCCAGCGCGTTCACCACCCGGCCGAGCCACCCCCGACCGGGCCGCAGCATGAAGGCGGTGTCGTCGGTGACCGCGGCGCAGCCCTCCGCCACGCCGTCGAGAGTGTCGAAGGCCATCAGCAGCGACCGCCCGTTGCGGAAGCCGATGGTCTCGCACAGCACGCGCCCGCCGCGCAGGGTTTCCGCATGGCATTTGTCGCCGACAGACAGCACGCGCTGCAGCCCGTCGACCTCCAGCGTCATGCCGGCGGCGGAGCGGATTTCCCCGCGCCACTGACGCGTCGGCAGGCGGTCGAGTTCCGCCGCCAAGGTGGCGAGTGCCGGCATCGGCGCCGTCTCCATCATGACCATCGATGCAACACAGCCTAGAGCAGCGAATTTAAATCCGGTTTTAAACGGGCGGGATCATCGTCCGGCCTTGTGTTCCGGTGAGATGCGGTGGAACGAGGTCGTAATGGATTTGAGTAAAATCGGTTTCTTCCAGCTTGCCGGCACCCGCCTCGACTATCTGGCGCAGCGGCAGAAGCTGATCGCCGAGAATGTCGTGAACGCCAACACGCCCGACTACCAGGCGCGCGACCTGAAATCCTTCGACAGCGTCATGGAGGGCATCCGCCCGGTGGAGACCGCCCGCACCTCCGGCTTGCATCTGGTCGGCAGCCGTTCCACCACGCCCTACCGCGAGGAGGGCAAGGCGGGCTTGTGGGAATCGACCCCCAGCGGCAACGCGGTGTCGCTGGAACAGGAGATGATCAAGGGCAGCGAGACCCGCGACGCCTTCGCGCTGACCACCAGCCTGTTCCAGCGCAATGTGCAGATGCTGCGCATGGCCTGGAGAAATGGCTGACGGCTTTTTAGGACGGAGACGACCCATGATGAACGATGTCCTCGGCGCCACGCTGAAGATCGCCGGTGCCGGGCTCCAGGCGCAATCGACCCGCCTGCGCGTGGTGGCGGAAAACCTCGCCAACGCCGACAGCACCGCCACTGCCAAGGGCGGCGACCCCTACCGTCGCAAGACGGTGTCCTTCGACAGCGTGATGGACCGCGGCGTCGGCGCGGAGTTGGTCAAGGTCAAGCAGATCGGCCGTGACCGCAGCGACTTTCAGCTCGCCTACGACCCCTCGCATCCGGCGGCCGACGACAAGGGCTATGTCAAGAAGCCCAATGTCCAGCCGCTGATCGAGATGATGGACATGCGCGAGGCCGGCCGCGCCTTCGAGGCCAGCATGAACGTCATCGAACAGTCGCGCGCGATGATGAACCGCGTCGTCGACCTGCTGCGCAGCTGAGGAGCCGTCCCATGATCGAGATGTCCGTCGGCCGCGTCGCCGCCGCCTATGCCGCCAACCGCAGCCCCGCAATCAGCGGTCTCGCCGAAACCCAGGCGGCGACCTCGCCCCTGTCCGCCGCCAACGGCACCGACGCGGTGGCCGCCAGTGCCGAAAGCGATTTCGGCGGCTTCCTCGACAAGTCGATCTCGCAGGCGGTCGACACGCTGAAGGAGAGTGAGCGCGTCTCGCTCGCCGCCGTGTCGGGCAAGGCCAGCGCGCAGGACGTCGTGCGCTCGGTCCTCGCCGCCGAGATGACGGTGCAGAGCGTCGTCGCCATCCGCGACAAGATGGTCCAGGCGTACCAGGAAATCATGCGCATCGCGGTTTGAGCGGTTGTGCTTGCCCCCACCCTAACCCTCCCCCGCTGGGCGGGGGAGGGGACGAGTGCTGATACGGCAAAGCGGCGGCAGTCCCTCCCCCGCCCAGCGGGGGAGGTTAGGTGGGGGTCTAACTTCCCATTCCACACGAACTCCCAAGGACCCCCCATGAACCAGGCCGACGTGCTGGAGGTGCTGCGCAGCGGCATCTGGACGACCCTGCTGGTCGCTGCGCCGCCGCTGATCGTCGCCGTCGTGGTGGGCGTATCCATCTCTCTGGTGCAGGCATTGACCCAGGTGCAGGAGATGACGCTGACCTTCGTGCCGAAGATCGTCGCGATCCTGGTGGTGACGGTGCTGGCGCTGCCCTTCATGTACGGCACGCTCGCCACCTACGCCGACCGGCTGAGCGACCTGATCGTCGCCATAGACTGATGCGCTTTCCCCCGTTGCGAGCGGCCATCCCCCTTCTCGGGCTGCTCGTAAGTCCGGCCGGCGGTGCGGCGGCGCCGCCGGCCAATCCTTCGCAGATCGGCGTGTGGAGCACCGCCCTCTACGCCCCGCCGCAACCGCCGTCCCAGCCCGCCCCCCAAACGTCTGCCAAAGCCCTACCGCCGGAAGCGCAGTGCATCGCCGCCATCCTCGACGCCGAGAAGGCGGCCGGCATTTCCGACCATCTGCTGCTGGCAATGGGCTTCACCGAATCCGGCCGGCGGACGGAGGACCGGCTGTTCACCGCCTGGCCCTGGACCGTCAACACCGAGGGCCGTTCCCACTATTTCCCGACGCGCGACGCCGCCATCGCCTTCGTGCGCGAGACCCAGGCGCGCGGCGTGCAGTCCATCGACGTCGGCTGTTTGCAGGTGAACCTGCGCTGGCACCCCGACGCCTTCCCCGACCTTGCCACCGCCTTCGACCCGGTCGCCAACGCCCGCTATGCCGCGTCCTTCCTCTCGGCGCTGCGGCGCGATCACGGTTCGCTGGAAACCGCCATCGCCCGCTACCATTCCGCCCAGTCCGAGCGCGGCGAGGCCTATCGCCAGCGGGTGACCGGCAATTTGCGCTGGGTCGCCGGCGCGCTCGGCTATCTGGAGACGCTGGCCGCCGGCCCCAGCGGCGCCGCCCCGACCTGGACCGCGGCGGAGCGCGGGCGGCTGAGCTTCCTGTCCGGCCTGTTCGCCGACGGCCCGGCCCGCCCGCTGCTGCCGGTCGGCCAGAACTGAGGTTAAGAAAATTTAGGTTGGACTCTCTTCCTTTGACTTTCCAAAAATTCTGATGTCATTTTCCCCATTCGCAAGTGCCCACGATAGAATTTTAGAGTGGTATACAGCGAGGCTGTTTTCAGGAGAGTATTCTTCTGCTGGGTATGGGTCGTGTTGATCACTATCTGCGAGTTCGTAGAAAATATTAGAAACATGTTTCTTTTTTGCAATATCTTCTTTTATGAGCTTATACGCATTGAATGGCTTGTTCTTAGATTCCTGTTTTCCACCCATTAATCTTTCGAAGTCCGGCAAGCTGACTCTGTGCCTAACCGTCAACCCTTTTGCGCGAGCTTGGCCTATTGCTTTTGCAATCTTCTCATTTTCTGCCCACATTCCATTCTTACTCCCATCAGACTTATATGGAGTGTCGATATCATGCAGCACACTGAAAGATACTCCAAAATGCGTTAGCAGCCTTATAAGTGGCTCAATAAGTGCTTTTCCTCGCGCTCTGACGAGCGTAACTTTTTCCGCGAGCGGATCTTTCTCTTCAACTATAGAAGCAATAAAAGATGCCTGTTCGGTGTCACCTTCTACTATGATCGGATATGACCCAAAAAACATTTCGCAAAGCGTAGGATCTATTTTTAGGAGCGCTCCAAGGTTTTCTCTATCTTCTTCACTAAAGGTTGCGCTTGAAGTGCGATATATCTTCGAGGAAGAGTTCTTTCCATTTCTTTCTATCTTAACAATAGTTGTATGATCTTCAAGAGGATTAATAAAGTATGGAGAGTGTGTTGTGATCATTACTTGCCAGTTTTCGTCTCTTGCAAGCTCGTAAAGATGATTTTGCGCGCTACGAATAGCCATAGGATGAAGTGCGTTTTCGGGTTCATCTATAAGCAATATGTGGCCAGGAAGAGCAACGTCATCTATATCTTGACTATTTTTTAGCTCTGATATTCGTGCTTCTAACTCATCTATCAAGCTTTGTTTTGGGGTTTTCTTAGACATCTCTGTATTTATCTTTTTTCGTGCTTCTGATATATCCTTGTTGATCTTTTCTTCAGCTTTCTGCTTTCTTACAATTGCGTTGCGAACCTGTAATATTGACCAGAAGAGCGCTCGTCTAGAGCCAGTGCCTTGCTGCCTGAGTTTTGTTTCAATCCCGGAATCAACTATATTCATGCTCGAACCTGATGCAATTGCTTTAGCCGGATCAAAGACCGGTGGCTGAAATCCTATCTTTATCTTGAGACCGAAGTCAGGAAATATGTTGGAAAATCTTTCTTTTACCTCTTCTGACGTCTTTTCTATCTTTTCTTTGTAATCTTCCACTGGTTTAAGGGCATCACTTACTAGTTTCGAAACTGTCTTCGAGAAATCAGATTCTTTATCATCGATAATTTTCTTTAATTCCGATACCACAGGCTCTGTTACAAGTTTGATGATCTCGTCATGTTCTTTGTCGGCATCTTGCAGAGAGTCGACTCTGAGTGGCTGTGGTAGCCGAGATCCAAAAACTGAATCTATGCCAGCTACCTTTTCGTTACTCCATTCACCACTATTGTTGTTTTCCTCAGGATCCCATGTTTGCCTCGTAGGGCTTTCATCAGGTGACTTCCAAATCCAACGATTCCTTATGATTTTCAAACCTTTGTGCATAAACTTCCATTTTTCCCCAATGTTCCCTATGCCATCAGGAATATATACGTCAAGAACTATCTCCGGGAGCTCATTTGGCGAGAATTTGGAAAAATCATCTTCCTTTAACTTGCCGCTGGTCTGAGCAAGCTCATATGCGCGGAGAATAGTCGATTTTCCAACATTGTTCCGTCCCACAATACATACGACGTTATCAAGCGCGATTTCCAATCCATCTGATCCAATACATCCGAGATTTTTGATATGCATACGCATTAATTTTGATCTTTGAAACAATGCTGCCTCCGGGAGTTTATGACGATAGCAAGAAATCACACGATAGGATCGCCAATGAGTTGATTCAATATGATTGTTGTCGCCTTTTTTGGTCATTTTCTGACTTATACGAATCCGTTTGTACGCCGAAGGTTGAATAAGGAAAACGGATATATCTCGGCGGTCTCCCTAATGGATATCGGGCAGAGGTATTTGCCCCGTCCTTAAATCCCGGTTTTACCGCGCCCCCCTATCGTTGCCGGACAACCACCCCTCCCTCGAACCCATCCGGACCCCCATGACCCTCACGGATCACGTCCGCAGCCGGTTCGGCCTGCTCGGCGACATCGGGCTGGCGAACCGCGACGTGCTGTTCGCGGTCGGCATCCTGCTGGTGCTGGCGGTGCTGTTCCTGCCGGTGCCGTCCTGGTTCCTCGATCTCGGGCTGGCGCTGTCCTTCTCGGTCGCGGTGCTGGTGCTGATGGTGTCGCTGTGGATCCCGCGCCCGTTGGACTTCTCGTCCTTCCCCACCGTGCTGCTGGTGGTGACGATGCTGCGGCTGGCGCTGAACATCGCCTCGACCCGGCTGATCCTCAGCGAGGGACATCACGGCCACGGCGCCGCCGGCCACGTCATCCAAGGCTTCAGCCAGTTCGTGATGGGCGGCAACTTCGTCATCGGCGTGGTGATCTTCTGCATCCTGGTCGTCATCAACTTCGTCGTCATCACCAAGGGCGCCACCCGCATCGCCGAGGTCGGCGCCCGCTTCACGCTCGACGCCATTCCCGGCAAGCAGATGGCGATCGACGCCGACCTCTCCGCCGGCATGATCGACGAGGCCGAGGCCCGCCGCCGCCGCAAGGAGCTGGAGGACGAAAGCACCTTCTACGGCGCGATGGACGGTGCCTCCAAATTCGTGCGCGGCGACGCGGTGGCCGGTCTGGTCATCACCGTCATCAACGTGCTGGGCGGCATGGCCATCGGCATTGTCCAGAAGGGGATGGGCTTCGACGCCGCGGCCTCCGCCTATACCACCCTGACGGTGGGCGACGGGCTGGCGACGCAGATCCCGGCGCTGGTGGTGTCGCTGGCCGCCGGCCTGCTGGTGACCAAGGGCGGCAACATCGGCTCCGCCGAAAAGGCGGTGATCGACCAGATGGGCGCCTATCCCAAGGCACTTCTGGTCGCGGCCGGGCTGCTGGGAGCGCTGGCGCTGACGCCGGGCCTGCCGATGGCGCCCTTCCTCGCCATCGGCGCCGCCTTCGCCGCGCTCGGCTGGTACGCCCCGCGCCGCAAGGCCCGCGCCGCCGCGCTGGCCAAGCTGGAGGAAAGCCGCAAGGCGCCCCCCGCCGCCCCGGAGGAGGCGGTCGAGGACATGCTGAAGGTCGACGAGGTGAAGGTGGAGGTCGGCAACCACCTCGTCCCGCTGATCCTCAACAAGAATGGCCCGCTGACCACCAAGGTGAAGACCCTGCGCAAGCGCTTCGCCACCGAGTTCGGCTTCGTCCTGCCGTCGGTGCGCATCAAGGATTCCAGCTTCTTGGCCCCCAAGAGCTACGTCATCAGCATCATG
The DNA here is from genome assembly GCF_051124815.1 of Azospirillum sp. B2RO_4. Classification (NCBI taxonomy): domain Bacteria; kingdom Pseudomonadati; phylum Pseudomonadota; class Alphaproteobacteria; order Rhodospirillales; family Azospirillaceae; genus Azospirillum; species Azospirillum sp. B2RO_4. The sequence continues at coordinate 299,445 of NZ_CP118490.1, forward strand.
GGGGTGGAGGCGGCGAAGGGCGAGGTGCGCCCAAAGCACCTGCTCGCCATCGATCCTACCGGCGGCGCCGTGCCCGACATCGCCGGCGACGCGACGCGCGAGCCGACCTTCGGCCTGCAAGCGAAATGGATCGACCCGGCCCGCCACGAGGAGGCGGTGGCGAAGGGCTACACCGTCGTCGACCCGGAAAGCGTCATCACCACCCACCTGACCGAGGTCATCAAGGACAACCTCTCCACCCTGCTGACCTTCGCCGCCCTGCAGAAGCTGATCGACGGGCTGGGCCGCGAGTACCAGAAGCTGATCAACGACATGGTGCCGAGCCAGATCTCGCTGGTCGTCCTTCAGCGCGTGCTGCAACAGCTCCTGTCCGAACGGGTGTCGATCCGCAACCTGCCGGCCATCGTCGAGGCGGTGGCCGAGGCGGTCGGCTGGACCCGCCACATCACCCTCATCACCGAACATGTGCGGATGCGGCTGGGCCAGCAAATCCACCAGGGCTTGGCCGGTCCCGACGGCTTCGTCTCGGTCATCGCGCTATCCCCGCGCTGGGAGCAGGCGCTGCTCGACCACATCGTGGTCGAGGGCGACGACCGCCGCTTCGTCATGCCGCCCAGCCAGGTGCAGGAGTTCCTGACCGCCGTCCGCCTGAAAATCCAGAAGCACGCGACCTCCCAGGTCTGGCCGGCCCTGCTGGTCGGGGCGGAGGTGCGCCCCTTCGTCCGTTCCCTGCTGGAACGGGTCAGCCCGATGACGCCGGTGCTGAGCCATGCCGAGCTTCACCGCAAGGCGTCGCTAAAGACCGTCGATCAGGTCTAGCCGGATGCCCGATCCCATGGGAGACCTCAGCCAGCTCCTGACCCTGGAGATCTACCGCGGCTTCATCGTGCTGGCGCGGGTGGCGGCGGCCATTGGCCTGCTGCCGGGCTTCGGCGAGGCGGCGGTGCCGATGCGGGTGCGGGCGGCGCTGGCGATCATCGTCACGCTGGTGCTGCTGCCGGGTGTGGACGGCCTGCCCGACCGCATGCCGGACCAGCCGGTGGAGATGCTGCGCGCGTTGGCGGGCGAAACGCTGGTCGGCGCCTATCTCGGCCTCGGCGCCCGGCTGTTCATGGCCGCCCTGCAGACCACCGGCGCGCTGACGGCACAGGTGGTGGGGCTGAGCAACCCCTTCTCCATGGAGGCGGCGGGGTTCGAGGGTGGATCGGTGCTGTCCGGCGTGCTGCTGATCGGCGGGCTGGCGCTGCTGTTCGCATCGGACGTGCATTACCTGATGATCGGGGCGCTGGCGCGTTCCTACGGCTCCTGGCCGGCGGGGGTGTTCCCCGACCTCGGCATGATCGCCCAGCGCTTCGCCGAACTGCTGGCGGCCACCTTCCGCCTTGGCGTCGGGCTGGCGGCACCCTTCATCCTCTATGGGCTGGTGGTGAATGTGGCGCTCGGGCTGGTCAACCGGGTGATGCCGGCGATGCCCGTCTATTTCGTCGCCACCCCCGGCGTGCTGATGGTCGGCATGGGCCTGTTCATGGCGACCGCCGGCGCCATGCTGACCGCCTTCGTCGCCGCGCTCGGCGGCTGGCTGTCGGGGTCCTGACGGATGGCGGAACAGGACGACGAGCAGAAGACCGAGGAACCGACCGAGAAACGCCTGCGCGAGGCGGCGGAGAAGGGCGACGTCCCCCGCGCCCGCGACGTCGGCCTGCTGTCGGCGATGGTCGCCGCCTGGATGATCGTGCTGATGGCGATGCCCGGTGTCGCGTCGAGTCTGTCGGCCCTGCTGCTGCCGCTGATCGAGAACCCCGACGACATCCGCATCGACGGCAGCGCCATCGACGTCATCCACAGCCTCTCTTGGCTGATCGGCGGCGTCGCGGTGGCCCTGCTGCCGGTGCTGGGCATCCTGCTCGGCGGGGTGGTGGTGTCGGCACTGGGGCAGGGGCCGTTCGTCGTGGCGTCCGACCGCATCCGGCCGAAATGGTCGCATCTGTCGCCGGCCTCGGGCTGGAAGCGGATTGCCGGCCGTCCGGCGCTGGTCGAATTCGTCAAGAGCCTGGTCAAGCTCGCCATCATCAGCGCTGCCGCCTGGCACGCGCTGGCGCCCTACATCGCATGGACGGAGGATACTGTGGGCATGGACGTCGCCGGATTGCCCAACCTGCTGCGGGACGTGACCTTGCGGCTGCTGCTGGCGGTCCTGCTGGCGACCGTCCTGATGGCGGCGGTGGATGTGCTGTGGAACCGCCTGGAATGGCGCCGCCGCCTGCGCATGAGCCACCAGGAGATCAAGGACGAGTACAAGCAGATCGAGGGCGATCCCAACGCCAAGGCCCGCCTGCGTGATATCCGCCGCTCGCGTTCCAAGAAGCGCATGATGGCGAACGTTCCGCGTGCCACGGTGGTCATCACCAACCCCACCCATTTCGCCGTGGCGCTGGAATACGAGCGCGGCCGCACCGCCGCCCCGATCTGCCTCGCCAAGGGCGCCGACCTGATCGCGCTGCGCATCCGCGCGTTGGCCCAGGAGCACGACATCCCCATCGTCGAGAACCCCCCGCTCGCCCGCGCCCTCCACGCCTCGGCGGAGGTCGATGCGACCATTCCGCTCCAGCATTACCAAGCGGTGGCCGAGGTCATCACCTATGTGCTGAAGCTGAAGGGCGGGCTAGCGCGGCGGGGGTGAGCGGGGGCGGCAAGCCGCTCTTGCCATCCCGCCGGTCGCGTGCCAGGAACGGTATCGCCAGCCCGTGACGTGAAGGGGACCCCCGATGCCGCCGCTCTCCGCCAAGCCCGCCGCCAAAGCCGCAGCCGCCAAATCGGCCGCCGGATCGCTCGCCGGCTTCTGCCCCTGGGCGGCGGAGGACGGCATCCGGGTCTACCTACGCCCCATCGGCCTGATGCCCATCGCCGCCTGGGCCAAGGGGGCGGCGGTGCCGCTCGCTGGCGGGCGGTTCGCCTTCTCCACCGCCGAACTGATCGTGCGTGACCAGGGCTCCCGCATCGACCGTGCCTTCGCGCCGCTGTCCGAAATCATGGCCTGGGGCTGGGAGCGTTCCCGCACTGTGGCAGAGGCGCTCGACCGCCAGCTCGGCGCCCTGACCCGCGCCCGCGCGCCCTTCGCCGGACTGGCGTCCGACCGGCCGCAAATCATGGCCATCGTCAACGTCACGCCGGACAGCTTCTCCGACGGCGGCGACTTCCTCGACCCCGCCGCCGCCATCGCCCATGGCGAGGCGATGCTGGCCGCCGGCGCCGACATCCTGGACATCGGCGGCGAGTCTACCCGTCCCGGCGCCGACCCGGTCCCGCCGGAGGAGGAGGAGCGGCGCGTCCTGCCGGTCATCCGCCATTTCGCCAACATGGGGGCGACCGTCTCCGTCGACACCCGCCACGCCAGTGTGATGGAGAGCGCCGCCGCGGCCGGCGCCCGCATCGTCAACGACATCGCCGGGCTGTCCGACCCGCAGGCCCTGCCGGTGGTCGCGCGCACCGGCACCCCGGTGGTGGTGATGCACATGCAGGGCGATCCCGGCACCATGCAGGCCAACCCGACCTACCGCGACGCCGCGCTCGACGTGTTCGACTGGCTGGAGGAGCGCATCGCCCGCTGCGCCGAGGCCGGCGTGCCGCCGGAGCGCATCGCCGTCGATCCCGGCATCGGCTTCGGCAAGTCGACGGAGCACAATCTGGAGATCCTGCGCCACACAGCGCTGTACCACGCGCTCGGCTGCACGGTGCTGATCGGGCTGTCGCGCAAGGGCTTCATCGGCCGCCTGTCGCGTGCGGAACCGCCGAAGGAGCGGCTGCCCGGTTCCCTCGCCGCCGGTCTGGAGACGCTGAACCAGGGCGCACAGATCCTGCGCGTCCATGATGTCGCCGAGACCGCGCAGGCCCGTGCCGTCTGGGAGGCGCTGCACCCGCGCTGATCCACCCCTGTAACCCTTTCGCGCAGCCGCCGAAGGGGTCTTGACCCGGCCGGGCTGCCGCGCGAAGAAACATCCTTCGCTTGCGCTTCCCGCCACCCGATCCGACATCGGGCTGGAACCGGCTCCTGCACGAGGTTTTCATGACGCGACACCTGTTCGGCACCGACGGCATCCGTGGCACCGCCAACATCGACCCGATGACCGCCGAAACGGCCCTGCGCGTGGCGATGGCGACCGCGCTGCAGTTCCGCCGCGGCGACCACCGCCACCGGGTGGTGATCGGCAAGGACACCCGGCTGTCCGGCTATCTGCTGGAACCGGCGCTGACCGCCGGCTTCATCTCCATGGGGATGGACGTGGTGCTGGTCGGGCCGCTGCCGACCCCGGCGGTCGCCATGCTGACCCGCTCGCTCCGTGCCGACATGGGCGTTGTGATCTCCGCCTCGCACAATCCCTATCAGGACAACGGCATCAAGCTGTTCGGCCCCGACGGCTACAAGCTGTCGGACGAGGTGGAGGCGGCGATCGAGCGGCGCATGGCGCTGCCCTTCGCCCCCGACCTCGCCGGCCCCGCCGATCTCGGCCGCGCCAGCCGGCTGGACGACGCCACCGGCCGCTACATCGAATATGTGAAGAACACCTTCCCGCGCGGCCTGCGGCTGGACGGGCTGAAGATCGTCGTCGATTGCGCCAACGGCGCCGCCTACAAGGTCGCGCCCAAGGTGCTGTACGAGCTGGGCGCCGACGTGATCCCGGTCGGCGTCAGCCCCGACGGCACCAACATCAACAAGGGCTGCGGCGCCACCGCCACCCACACCCTGCAGGAGCAGGTGGTCGCCCACGGCGCCCATCTCGGCATCGCGCTGGACGGCGACGCCGACCGCCTGATCATGGTGGACGAGGCCGGGCGCCCGATCGACGGCGACCAGCTGATGAGCCTGATCGCCACCTCCTGGGCGCGGTCGCAGACTTTGCGCGGCGGCGGCGTGGTCGCCACCGTCATGTCCAACCTGGGCATGGAGCGCCATCTCGGCGGCCTCGGCCTGCATCTGGCCCGCACCCCCGTCGGTGACCGCTATGTCGTCGAGATGATGCGCGAGCGCGGCTACAATGTCGGCGGCGAGCAGTCGGGCCATGTCGTGCTGTCCGACTATTCCACCACCGGCGACGGGCTGATTGCCGCGCTGCAGGTGCTGGCGGTGCTGATCCAGGCCGAAGGCCGCGCGGCCAGCGAGGTCTGCCGCGTCTTCGATCCGGTGCCGCAGAAGCTGACCAACGTCCGCTTCTCCGCCGGGACCAAGCCGCTGGAGGACGCCATCGTCCAGCAGGCGATCAAGGAGGGCGAAGCGCGGCTGGCGGCGAGCGGCCGTGTGCTGATCCGCAAGTCGGGCACAGAGCCGCTGATCCGCGTGATGGCGGAAGGCGACGACGAGACGCTGGTCCACAGCGTGGTCGCCGACATCGCCGACGCCATCCAGGCCAGCGCCGCCCGCAGCCTGGAGGCCGCGCAATGAGCGCCGGCAGCGTGAGCGGCAACACCGTCAAGGGCCGCGTCCTGATCGTCGCCGGCTCCGATTCCGGCGGTGGCGCAGGCATCCAGGCCGACATCAAGGCGGTCAGCGCGCTCGGCGCCTATGCGATGACCGCCATCGCCGCATTGACGGCGCAGAACACCACCGGCGTCTATGGCGTGGTTCCGGTCGATCCGGCCTTCGTCGCCTTGCAGATGAAGCTGGTGCTGGAGGATATCGGCGCCGACGCGGTGAAGATCGGCATGCTCGCCAACGCTCCCGTCATCGAGGCGGTGGCGGCGGAGTATGAGGAACGCGCGGTCAACGTGCCGCTGGTCCTCGATCCCGTCATGATCGCCAAGAGCGGCCACCACCTGCTCGACCCCGACGCCGTGCTGACTTTGCGCAAGCGCCTGCTGCCGCTGGCCGAGGTGGTGACGCCCAACCTGCCCGAGGCGGAGGCGCTGACCGACCTGCCGATCCGCGATCTGGACGACATGCGCCGCGCCGCCGAACTGATGCTGAGCTTCGGCCCGAAATCGGTCCTGCTGAAGGGCGGCCATCTGGAGGACGACACCCTCTACGACCTGCTTCTGACCGAGGAGGGCGAGACGGTGTTCGAGGGCCGCCGCGTCCACACCCCCCACACCCACGGCACCGGCTGCACCTTGTCCTCCGCCATCGCCGCCGGTCTGGCCCGGGGCCTGGGCACCCGCGACGCGGTCGCCCGCGCGCGGCGCTATGTCGAGACGGCGATCCTGACCGCGCCCGGTTTCGGCCACGGCCACGGCCCGCTCAACCACCTGCACACGGTGCGGGAGTTTTCGTGAAGGGGACGGGTGACCGTCAGTGCTTGCGATTTGCGTTGGCTCTCATCGGCCGTCATTCCCGCGAAGGCGGGAATCCAGCCACATAAGCCGCTGATCTGCGGAGTTTCCTGGATCCCCGCCTTCGCGGGGATGACGGCTGAGACAAACTCATGACGGGAGCCAATGCGAAGCGGTTCAAACCTCAAGCGTCTCTCATCGCTCACGGCACCCGCTTCTTCTCCAGCTTGCGCGCCAGCGTGCGCCGGTGCATGCCGAGCCGCCGCGCGGTTTCGGAGATGTTGAAATTCGTCTCCACCAGCGTCTCGTGGATGCGCTCCCACTCCAGATTCTTGATCGAGGTGGTGCGGACGGCCGGCGCGATGGAGGTGTCGCCCTCGGTGCGCTCGAAGGCGGCTTCGATGTCGTCGGTGTTGGACGGTTTCGCCAGATAATGGCAGGCGCCCAGCTTGATCGCCTCCACCGCGGTGGCGATGCTGGCGAAGCCGGTCAGCACGACGATGCGGGTTTCCTCGTCGGCCTCGTGCAGTTCCTTCACGCATTCAAGGCCCGATCCGGTGGCGAGCTTCAGGTCGATCACCGCATAATCGGGGTCGATTGCCTGCAGAATTTCCCGCATCTCCTCCAGCCCGGCGCAGGCATGGACCTCGTAGCCGCGGCGCTCGAAGGAGCGGCGCAGCGCCCGCGCGAAGGAGGCATCGTCCTCGACGATCAACAGGGTACGGGCGGCGATCTCCAACTCGGGCGCCTCGGGTTCAGTCGTCTCCATCGGCGCCTCCCGGCGACAGGGCGGACAACGGCAGGGTCAGCGTCACGGTGGCGCCGCCCGCCGCCCGGTTCTTCGCCGACACCGTTCCGCCCAGTTTGCGCAGCACATTGATGACCAGGAACAGGCCGAGCCCGCTGCCCGGCCGCTTCTTTGTGGAGCGGTAGGGCTTGCCCAGTTCCTCCAGGATGGCGGGGTCGAATCCGGGGCCGCAGTCATTGATCGCCACCACCAGATTGTCGCCCTGCCGCAGCGCGGCGACGCCGATCCAGTCCGGCGACGCTTCCAGCGCATTGTCCAGCACGTTGAACAGCACCTGCTTCAGGGCGAGGTCGGCGATCATCCGCTCCTCCGGCCCGACGGTGTTGTCATAGTCGAAGCGGCCGGGAGAGCGGCTGGACAGCCAGTCCTCCACCAGCCCGTCGAGGAATCCCTTCACCGTGGTGCGCACCGTGCCCTCGCCGCGCGCCTCGCCCGACGACATCAGGATGCCCGAGACGATGGCCTTGCAGCGGTCGATCTGGTTCTGCATCTCCGCCATCTCGTCCGCCAGATCGGGGTCGGACTTCAGCGACGGCATGCGGCGCCAGTCGTTGAGGATCACCGACAGGGTGGCGAGCGGCGTGCCCAGCTCATGCGCCGCGCCCGACGCCAGCAGCCCCATGCGGACGATGTGCGCCTCTTCCATCGAGCGCTGGCGCAGTTCCGCCAGATAGGCGTCGCGGGCGCGCAGGTTGCGGTTGATCTGGGTGAGAAAGGGGACCAGCAGGCTCGCCGCCAGCACGAAGCAGATGAACATGCCCTGGATGTGCAGGCTGAACAGCTCGCCCTCATAGGCGGGCGGCAGGGGAAGCGGCTGGTGGGTGCCGATCAGCCAGGTGAAGCCGGCGGTCGCCACCAGAACAAGGGCCCAGGCCGACCACGCCTCCAGCAGCACCGCTCCCAGCGCCACCTGAAGAAGATACAGCGAAATGAAGGGGTTGGACGCCCCACCGCTGAGATAAAGCTGCAAGGTCAGCGCCCAGACGTCGATCAGCAGTTCCAGGAAAAGCTGGGTGTTGGAGACGTTGGCGCTGCGGCGGATCTGGATCAGGCTGGCGATGTTCAGCGCGATCAGGACGAAGATCACCGCCGCCATCGGCAGCAGCGGCAGGCGGATGCCCATCTGCGCATGGACGATCAGGATCGTCACGATCTGCCCGACGACGGCGAGCCAACGCAGCTGGACGAGCAGGAACAGGTTTTTGCGGTCGGTGGTGTCGCGCACGAAAGACGTCCTGTTCCTCACCCGGTTCATCAGCCCACCGATATATATAGAGAGTGAGCGGCGGCAGGGGAGTTTTCGGGGGAGTTTTCGGGGCGCCTGTTTCATGCCCTCCGGCGCCGCATCTCGCTGCGGAAGACATAGAGGACGGCGCCGATCAGCATCAGGTCCAGCGCGAACCAGGTCAGCGCATAGCTGAGGTGGCTGTTGGGGAAGCTGACCACCGTCAGCCCGCCGACCGGCCAGCCGCCGGGATTGCGGGTGCCGTCGGCATCGATGAAATAGGGGGCGACATCGTTCAGCCCCTTCGCCGCGGCGATGGCGGCGACGTCGCGGGAGTACCAGCGGCCGGCGGCCGGATCGTTGCTGCGCAGGAACCCGCCCTTCGGCTCGGTCAGGCGCAGCAGGCCGGTGACGGTCACCTCTCCTTGCGGCTGCCCCTCGGCACGGGACGCGGGATCGCGCCGTTCCGGGGATACGAAGCCGCGGTTGACCAGGACGGTGAAGCCCCGGTCGCTGACCAGCGGCGTCATCACCCAGAACCCGCCGCCCAGGTCGGTGACGGCCTGCACCAGAGATTCGCGGTCGTTCAGGAAACGTCCGGTGACGGCGACGCGGCGATACTCGTCCGACGCCGCCGAAACCGACGGCCACGCCTCCGGCCCCGGCGCGGGAACCGGGGAGGCGTGGATGCGGGCGTCCACCCGCTCGATCAGGTCCAGCTTCCACACCCGGCGTTCCAGCTGCCAGATGCCGAGCGCGGTCAGGCCGGCGACGCCGGCCAGGGCCAGAAGGCCGAAGAGGGCCAGCGCCCAGACCGGGCGGGCCCTCCTCTTGCGGGTGCCGCCCGCGGGGGGCGCGGACGGCAGTCCGGTCACGGCAGCTTGTCCATTTCCATGCCCATGCCGGGCATCATGTTGTGGTTCAGGTGGTACATCACCCAGAGCGAACCGGAGAACATGATGAAGACGACGATGATCGTGAAGATCATCGCCAGCATCGACCAGCCGCCTTCGACGCGGCCGTTCATGTGCAGGAAATACACCATGTGGACGATGATCTGGACGACGGCCAGCGCCAGGATCACGACCGTGGTGGTCGCGTTGTCCAGCGTGCCGTTCATCACCAGCCAGAACGGAATGACCGTCAGGATCACCGACAGGACGAAGCCGATCATATAGCTGCCGAAGGTGCCGTGGGCGCCCGCGGGGTGGCCGTGGTCGTCATGGCCATGACCGCCATGACCGTGGTCACCATGGCCGTGGCCCTGATGGGCGTGGTGGTCGCTGTGCGCGTGGGTGCTCATCGCAGCGCTCCCATCAGATAGACGAAGGTGAACACACCGATCCAGATGACGTCCAGGAAGTGCCAGAACATGCTGAGGCACATCAGGCGCCGGCGGTTGGCCGGGATCAGACCGCGGCGGGCGACCTGGACCATCAGCGTCACCAGCCACACGCTGCCGAAGGTGACGTGCAGCCCGTGGGTGCCGACCAGCGTGAAGAAGGACGACAGGAAGGCGCTGCGGCCGGGGCCGGCCCCCTCATGGATCAGGTGCGCGAACTCGTACAGTTCGATGCCCAGGAAGGACAGGCCGAACAGCAGCGTGATGAACAGCCAGGCCTGGGTCTGGCCGGTGCGGCCCTTTTCCATCGCCAGCATGGCGAAGCCGTAGGTGATGGAGGACAGCAGCAGCATGGAGGTGTTCAGCGCCACCAGCGGCAGGTCGAACAGCTCCTTCGGCGTCGGGCCGGCGGCGTAGCTGGTGCCCAGCACGCCGTAGGTCGCGAACAGCACCGCGAAGATGAGGCAGTCGCTCATCAGGTAGATCCAGAAGCCGAGCGCGGTGCTGGCGGCCTCGTGGGCGTGCTCGTCCCTCACATAGAAGACGGGCGGGGTGGCGTCACGCGGGGTGTCGTGCCCCGCGTGGCTGCCGTGCATGGCTTCAACGGTCGTCGTCATGCTTTACACCTGTCCGGAGAGCAGACGGGTCCGCTCGTTCTCGGTCCGCACCACCTCATCCACGGGGATGTGGAAGTCGCGGTTGTAGTTGAAGGTATGGTTGATGGCGACCGCCAGCAGGCCGACGAAGCTCACCGCGGCCAGCCACCAGATGTGCCAGACCAGGGCGAAGCCGAGCACGGTGCTGATGCCGGCCAGGATGACGCCGGTGCCGGTGTTGCTGGGCATGTGGATCGGGCGGAAGCCCTCCAGCGGACGGGCATAGCCGCGCTTCTTCATGTCCCACCACGCGTCGTTGTCATGGATGACCGGCGTGAAGGCGAAGTTGTAGCCCGGCGGCGGCGAGGAGGTCGCCCATTCCAGGGTACGGCCGTCCCACGGGTCGCCCGACACGTCGACCAACTGCTTGCGCTTCAGGACGCTGACGGCGATCTGGATCAGGAAGGAACCGATGCCGAGCGCGATCAGGACGGCGCCGAAGGCGGCGATCTGGAACCAGATCTGCAGCGACGGATCCTCGAACACGCGCAGGCGGCGGGTGACGCCCATCAGGCCCAGGACATAGAGCGGCATGAAGGCGAAGTAGAAGCCGATCACCCAGAACCAGAAGGACATCTTGCCCCAGAACGGATCCAGGCGGAAACCGAAGGCCTTCGGCCACCAGTAATAGATGCCGGCGAACAGGCCGAACAGCACGCCGCCGATGATGACGTTGTGGAAGTGGGCGATCAGGAACAGGCTGTTGTGCAGCACGAAGTCGGCCGGCGGGACCGCCAGCAGCACGCCGGTCATGCCGCCGATGACGAAGGTCAGCATGAAGGCGATCGTCCACATCATCGGCAGCTCGAACCGGATGCGGCCGCGGTACATGGTGAACAGCCAGTTGAAGATCTTCGCACCCGTCGGGATCGAGATGATCATCGTCGTGATGCCGAAGAACGAGTTCACGCTGGCGCCCGAACCCATGGTGAAGAAGTGGTGCAGCCACACCAGGTAGGACAGGATGGTGATGACGACGGTCGCGTAGACCATCGAGGTGTAGCCGAACAGCTTCTTGCCGGTGAAGGTGGAGGTCACTTCCGAGAAGATGCCGAAGCACGGCAGGATCAGGATGTAGACTTCCGGGTGGCCCCAGATCCAGATCAGGTTCACGTACATCATGGGGTTGCCGCCCATGTCGTTCGTGAAGAAGTGCGTGCCGACATAGCGGTCCAGCGACAGCAGGACCAGAACGGCGGTCAGGATCGGGAAGGAGGCGACGATCAGCACGTTGGTGCAGAGCGAGGTCCAGGTGAAGACCGGCATCTTCATCATCGTCATGCCCGGCGCGCGCATCTTCACGATCGTGCAGATCAGGTTGATGCCCGACAGCGTCGTTCCGACGCCCGCCACCTGCAGGGCCCAGATGTAATAGTCGGGGCCGACGTCCGGGCTGGCCTCCAGACCCGACAGCGGCGGATAGGCCAGCCAGCCGGTGCGCGCGAACTCACCCACGAACAGCGAGGCCATGATCAGGACGGCGCCGCCGACGGTCATCCAGAAGCTGAAATTGTTCAGGAACGGGAAGGACACGTCGCGCGCGCCGATCTGCAGCGGCACGACATAGTTCATCAGCCCCGTCACCAGCGGCATGGCGACGAAGAAGATCATGATCACACCGTGGGCGGTGAAGACCTGATCGAAGTGGTGGGAGTTGAGGTAGCCCTCGCTGCCGTTGAAGGCGATGGCCTGTTGGGCGCGCATCATGATGGCGTCGGCGAAGCCGCGCAGCAGCATGATCAGGCCCAGCACCATGTACATGATGCCGATGCGCTTGTGGTCGACGGTGGTGAACCACTCCGTCCACAGATAGCCCCACAGCTTGAAATAGCTGAGGGCGGCGACCAGCGCGATGCCGCCGAGCACCACCGCGAAGAAAGTCGCGACGACGATCGGCTCGTGATAGGGGAAGGACTCCAGGCTGAGGCGCCCGAAGAGGAAGGTCGTCAGTGTCTCAAGCATGCCGGTGTGCCCAATCAGGGATTGGCCAGCCGCTGCGGCCCGGCCGGGGAGGCGGACGCGCTGATCGGCGTGACGGTGGGGCGCTGCACGGCGCCCGAGTTTGACGCAGCGGCTTCAACGGCCTCGGCGACGGTGCACAGGCCGGTCGGCTGGGTGTCCGGGAAACCGGCCAGCGTGTTGGCCCGCAGGATCGCCTCGGCGGCGGCCTTGCCGCCCGCGTTCATCCCGCCCGCGCGGTCGATGGCGGCCATGTCGCTCATGCACATGGTGCCGGGACGGACGCACATGTTGACGACGGCGTTGAACAGCTTGGGATCGACGCTGCCGTAATGCTGGACCGGAACCGCCTCGCTCGGCTTTTCCAGCGCCAGATAGGCGTTGCGGTCGAGCGACCCGTTGGCCGACTTCACCTTCGACACCCAGCCGTCGAAATCCGCGTTCGACAGGCCGAGGAAGTTGAAGCGCATGTGCGAGAAGCCGGCGCCGCTGTAGTTGGACGAGAAGCCCTTGTAGGTGCCCGGCTCGTTGATCACGGCGTGGAGCTTCGTCTCCATGCCCGGCATGGCGTAGATCATGCCCGCCAGCGCCGGAACGTAGAAGGAGTTCATCACCGTCGACGCGGTGATGCTGAAGCGGATCGGCCGGTCGACCGGCGCCGCCATCTCGTTCACGGACGCGATGCCGTATTCCGGATAGACGAACAGCCACTTCCAGTCGAGCGCCACCACCTGCACGTCCAACGGCTTGGTGCCGGCGGGAACGGGCTTGTCCGACGCGATGCGGTCGAGCGGACGGTAGGGGTCGAGCTTGTGGGTGGTCACCCAGGTGATGGCACCCAGGCAGATGATGATCAGGAGCGGGGCGGCCCAGATCACCAGTTCAAGCTGCGTCGAATGGTCCCAGTCCGGTTCGTAGCGGGCCGTGTTATTGGACTGACGGTAACGCCAGGCGAACAGCACGGTAAGCGCCATGACCGGGACGATGATCAGCAGCATCAGCAGGGTGGAGATGACCACAAGGTCTCCCTGCTGGCTCGCAACGTCGCCGGCCGGGTTCAGCACGACCAGGTTGCAGCCACTCAACGCCGCCATGAATGGCAGCAGGGCGATTGCGCGATAACGGCTCAAGGCAGGACCTGTTTCATAAGGTTTGCTTTGGGAGGACAGCTAGCGGCAATGGCCTAGCTGCGACATTGGACAATTTGTCCAATGCCTGACTCCTGCGCGCTTGACAGGTCACCGAAAGTTGGTGCCCCATATTGTATGATCTGCGGATCATCGCAAGCGAAATAACGCAGCCGGAGCCGACATGATGACTTCATCGATTGCGGCCGTTGAACGGGATGCGAGGCTGGTGAACGCGCGGCATCACGGGGTCAACCCCGGAGAGATTGCCATCGGCGTGATCATCGGCAGAACATCCGAGTTTTTCGACTTTTTCGTTTACGCCATCGCTTCCGTGATCGTTTTCCCGAAGCTGGTGTTCCCCTATGTCGATCCGCTGACAGGGACCCTTTGGTCTTTCGCCATCTTCGCGCTGGCTTTCGTCGCGCGACCGATCGGCACCTTCATCTTCATGGCCATCGACGAGAATTACGGGCGCAGCGCCAAGCTGACCATCGCCCTGTTCCTGCTGGGCATTTCCACCGTGGCGCTGGCCTTCCTGCCGGGATACGAGGCGATCGGCGTCGCCGCCGCATGGCTGCTGGCCCTGTCGCGCATCGGGCAGGGCATCGCGTTGGGCGGGACCTGGGACGGTCTGGCCTCGCTTCTGGCGATGAACGCGCCGGAAAACCGACGCGGCTGGTACGCCATGATCCCGCAGCTGGGCGCGCCCATCGGCCTGATCGTGGCGAGCGGCCTGTTCGCCTACATGGTCAACAGCCTGTCGGCGGAGGATTTCTTCGCCTGGGGCTGGCGCTATCCCTTCTTCGTGGCCTTCGCCATCAACGTGGTGGCCCTGTTCTCCCGCCTGCGACTCGTGCAGACGCCGGAGTTCGAACGCCTGTTCCTGAACCGGGAACTGCAGCCGGCGCCGGTGGTGGAAACGCTGCAGATGGAAGGCAAGCGTGTGGTGATCGGCGCCTTCGCCCCACTGGCGAGCTTCGCCCTGTTCCACATGGTCACCGTCTTCCCGCTGTCCTGGGTCTTCGTGTATGCCCGGGACGAGACCGGCGTCTTCCTGATGATCGAGGTGATCGCCGCCGTTTTCGGCACGCTCGCCATCATCGCCTCCGGGTACATCGCCGACAGGGTGGGGCGGCGGACGCTGCTCGGCACCTGCGCGGCGGCAATCGCGGTGTTCAGCGGCTTCGCGCCGATGCTGCTCGACGCCGGCAAGGTCGGTGAACTGGTGTTCATGGTGTTGGGCTTCATCATCCTCGGCCTGTCCTTCGGCCAGTCGTCGGGGTCGGTGGCGTCGGGCTTCAGCCAGCAGTACCGCTACACCGGGTCGGCGATGACCTCCGATCTGGCCTGGCTGTTCGGGGCCGGCTTCGCGCCCTTCGTCGCGCTGTACCTGTCCAGCCATTTCGGGCTGTTCGCCTCCGGCCTCTACCTGCTGTCGGGCGCGATCTGCACACTGGTGGCGCTGCGGATCAACAAGACACTGTCGTCCTGACGGGGCTGCGCCCGCCCGCCGCCACTCCTGCGGCGGGCGGGCAGCCCTGATGACTTGTCGCCCCTGACTTGCCAGACATGCCTTCGCCGCCAATCTTGATCGGTGCAACGAACCGGAAAAGGCGGCCCGACCCCATGCGATTGTCATCCCATACCCGTCCCGCCAGCCTTGGTCGAGGTCGCCTGCTCGTGGTGACGCTGGTCGCCCTGGCGGGCCTGTCGGCCTGCGCCGGGTTCGAGCCGGACTACCGCAAGCCGGGCGCCCAGCGCCTGACCGGACCGGAACTGTCGACGCTGCTCGGCGGCCACACGCTGAGCATCGTCAACGCGCGCGGCAAGTCCTACATGAACCGCTTTTCCAAGGACGGGTCGATCGTCATTTCCGGCGCCAAGGGCAATGAATACGGCCATTGGACGGTGTTGGACGACCGCTATTGCCTGACGCTGGACATCGACCCGCGCCAGCAATGCATGGAGATCTACAAGCTTCCCGATGGGCGCTACCAGATGGTCAACACTGACGGGACGCTGCGCAACACCTTCACGGTGGATTGAGGCCGGCGCGACTCGAGCGCCCCGACTCTAAGCGCATTGCACCACAGGGCCATGAACAGGTCGGCCGGATGCATCTGCGTCAGGCGGCGTCAGGAAGTCGCGGATTGGCTTTGCGCCGGCTGGAACCGCAGGATCTTCGGCGTCCGCATGTCCTCGGCGATGGGGGCGTCGCTGGCCGCGCCCCGCATGGCGGAGACGGCGCGGGGAAAGCCGCTGCGACCGCTGTAGTCCGGCCGTGGCAGGTCCCGGTAATGGGCCTCCTCCCGGTGCAGCTTCTGGGCGCAGACGATGTCCAGCGCCGTTGCCGCCAGCACGGCGCCGAAGGCGATCCCGGCATTCCCGGCGCGCCGATTGTCCCGCATCCCCTCTGCCAGCGTCGCCATGTCGACGGCGTCGCCGGCGATGCGGCCCCAGATCCAGGGCTTGGGATCGCCCAGCGCCAGCAGGCCGACGCCGGCGGTGATCTCCCGCACGCCATAGGCGCGGATCAGGTTGGTCCTGTCCTCCATCCCCATCCAGCGGGCGATGCTGCGGCCGGCCATCAGTTCGGCGACGCCGAGGCCGATGCTGAACCAGCCCAGCCCGCGGGCGAGGTTGTCTCCGGCCGGTGAGTAATTGTAATAGGCCATGTCTTCACCTCAGGGCTTGAGGACCACCTTGATGCAGCCGTCCCGCTTCTCGCGGAAGGTCTTGTACATCTCGGGTCCCTGGTCGAGCGGAACGGTGTGGGTGATGACGAAGGACGGGTCGATCTGCCCTTCCTGGATCCGGTTCAGCAGATCGTCGGTCCAGCGGTTGACGTGGGTCTGGCCCATGCGCCAGGTCAGGCCCTTGTTCATCGCGATGCCGAAAGGCAGCTTGTCGATCAGCCCGCCATAGACGCCGGGGACCGACAGCACGCCGGCCGGGCGGCAGACATAGATCATCTCGCGCAGCACATGGGCGCGGTCGGATGCGCCTGCTTGGCGCGGTCCATCATGCTGTCCAGCGTGGCGGTGGCGTGCGCCTCCATGCCGACGGCGTCGATGCATTTCTCCGGACCCTTGCCGCCGGTCAGCTCGTTCAGCCGCTCGACGACGCTCTCGGCCTCGAAATCGATGGTGATGGCGCCGCCGGCCCTGGCCATCGCCAGCCGTTCCGGCACGCGGTCGATGGCGATGACCTGTTTGGCGCCCAGCAGGATGGCGCTGCGGATCGTCATCTGCCCGACCGGGCCGCAGCCCCAGATCGCCACGGTGTCGGTCGGCTGGATGTCGCACTGGGCGGCGGCCTGCCAGCCCGTGGGGAAGATGTCGCCCAGGAACAGCACCTGTTCGTCGGTCAGCCCGTTGGGGATCTTGATGTGGGTGCGGTCGGCCATCGGCACCCGCACATATTCGGCCTGGCCGCCGGCATAGCCGCCGGTCAGGTGCGTATAGCCGAACAGGCCGGCGGTTGCGTGGCCGAACAGCTTGTCGGCCATCGCCTTGTTGCGGTTGGAGCGCTCGCAGACCGAGTAATTGCCGCGCTTGCACTGGTCGCATTCGCCGCACCAGATGGTGAAGGGAACCACCACCCGCTCGCCGACCTTCAGCGCGCTCTTGGCCTCCGATCCCACCTCCATCACCTCGCCCATGAATTCATGGCCGACGATGTCGCCCTTCTCCATGCCCGGCATGAAATTGTCGTGCAGGTGAAGGTCGGAGCCGCAGATTGCGCAGGTCGTCACCTTGACGATGGCGTCGCGCGGATGCTCGATCTCCGGGTCCGGGACCGTGTCGCAGCGGATGTCGTTGGCGCCGTGCCAGACCAATGCTCTCATCGTTGTCTCCCTGACTTTCCCTGTCTTGGGGCCCTGCCTTGGGGGTCGCGTTCAGCAACAGGACCGGCGGCCGGAGCGTTCCGGTCCCGTCCGGCCCCTTGCCGTAAGGCGATGGTCAGAGGATCAGTGCCTTCTCGCGGGCGACGCCGCCGGACATGATGGCGGTCTGGCCGTCGTCCAGGCTGTTGCGCAGGGCGGGGAAGTCGATCTCCTCCTCCTGCCGGATATGGCCGTCGACGATGCGCTTCAGGTCGAGCGCCACGGCGAGCCAGTGCGGGTCGTCCTTCGGCGTCTGTTCCAGGACGAAGAGGTGCATCTTGATCTCGGCATGCTCGCCATAGAGATGCCTGGCGTCCTCTACCTTGCGGGCTTCCTCGTGCAGCAGCGGATAGACGACGTCCTCTTCCGCCATGGCATGGGCGGCGAGGCGGCGCTTCAGCCGCAGCAAAAGCTGGGTGCGGCGGATCGGCGCATCCATCGGGGTCTGCACCATCTCCGCCAGCAGCGACTGGATGTGGCGGTGGTCGTCGATCAGCGCGTCGATGCCGTCGCGGCCGGCGGCATGGCGGGCGGTTCCGGCCAGCTGTGCCACCACCGGCGGCAGCAGCCGGCTCGCCACCAGCGCCAGGGCCGCCCCGCCGGCCATCATCGCCAGCCCGCGCGCCGACAGCCAGCCCGTATCGTCTCCGTGCGAATAGCCTGCTCCCGAATACCGTGCCATGACGGGGCTCCTTCCTGCCGGTTGGGTGATCCTGCTCACCAACAGGCACGCGAGCCCAGGCGTTCCGGTGGGCGGTCAGGCGGCGGGCAGGGGCGGGGCGGAGGACTGCCGCGGCCTGTTCGGCGCGTCCGCCGTCGTCACCAGCAGGTGGAGCAGCATCAGGGCGGTGAAGAACAGGTAGGATTGCAGGATGTTGTAGGAGGTGTCGGCAAGCTCGTTCAGGGGATGGAACAGGTCGTTGCTCAGGATCGCGAATCCGATGCCCAACAGCAGCAGCTTGCGCAGACCGCGGCGCCGGTCCCGGACGGCAAGGTCGATCAGGACGAACAGCAGATAGGCGCAGACGGGCAGCAGCACGCCGTAATGCGGCACCCAGGCGATCGGCGTGCCGATGGTGAAGCAGGTGCCGGCCACCAGGAAAGAGGCGATGGGTTGCCGCCGGGCACCTGCATCGCCGGCCCCGCTGCCGGCCCCGTCCTTCACCCGCCAAAGCAGGCCGAACAGGACGAACAGGACGCCGGAGACGAGCGTCGCGACATGGACCAGCGGATTGTAGGGAGGAAAGGCGCTGCCCCGCCATTCGCTGTCGCCGCTGGTGTTGGACAGCAGGTTGGGACCATTGTGCAGCAGTCGGTGCAGAAGCCCGTTCACCGTCTGGTTGGAATTGTAACTCTCGCCATATTGGCCGAGGAAGGACAGCACGTCGAGGTAATGCAGCGATGCGCTGAAGCCGTAGAGGGCGCAGGCGGCGATGAAGCCGGGAACCACCACCGCGGCCCAGCCGATGACGAAGCTCCATTCCCGGCGCAGCAATGCCCAGACCACGAAGAGCGACATCTGCGGCTTGATCAGCGTCGATGCGCCCAGCATGACGCCGGCGAGCGCCCGCTGGTCGCGCACATAGAACAGGGTGGCGAAGACGAAGGCGGCGTTCAGCCATACCTGAATCTGGCCAACGGCGAAGGCCTTGACCACCGGGAAGAAACACAGCGCCGCCACCGCGCCGAGCGCCGCCAGCGTCAGACGGCTGACTCCGTTGCGCAACGCCCGGTCGAAGCCCATGCGCTCCGCCAGTTCACGCATCAGCAGCGCCATGCCGCCCGCGGTGGCGACGACCATCAGCAGATTGATCAGGGCATAGACGCGCAGATGGAGAAGGCCCACCGCCGACATGGCCTCCAACACCAGCAGCGAGGTCAGCGGATACTGGAACTTGACGTGCTGTGTGAAGAAGACGGCGTCGTAGACATCCCCCTTCCCATGCTCGTGCAGCCAGGTGAAGGCCGTCATCATGGGTTCCCACGAATCGAGCGGCAGCCGCTCCGGTGACTTGCCCATGACCAGGAGCAGGACGTCCCAGGCGGTGGTGTCGCCGGCCCCGCCATCCAGATAGGGTCTGAGAACGACACCGAGCAGGGTGTCGGCACTGAGAACGAAGAGAAACGCGACGGACAGAGTCCAGGCGACGAAGCGGTCGCCGCCGAGCTTTGTGACCGCTCGGCGGCCCTTGATCAGCGGCCCTTCCAGGGGACCGCTTGCCGCACTTGCGAATTCCTTGGAGTCCATCGGTGACCACTCCCTGGCAGTTTTCCGGCTTCAACCACCGGCTGGTCCGCGAAACTATGCCAGAGCACCGAGGATGAGGAATGTGCCCCACCCGTGCCGGATGGGAGTAATTCCATTAAACGCCACGCACCCGCAGCGGTAGCAAGCTACCCCACCGCGGCCCGCACCGGCGCGTTCGGACGAAGAGCAGATCGGGAAAAAGCCACCCGGCCCGGAGTTCCGGCGAAGGCCGGATGGGGAGGGGCATGGAAGGAGGTCCAGGGCCGCGGCAAGCCGCCGCTGCCGAACGCATGAACGGTATGCGTTTAGGGAATCCCTCTGTTCTGCTTGCATTATTGTTCTTGGGCCTGAAAGTATCCTAAGGTCAAACTCCCCCCAATTTCGGGTTCGGCACAGACGCCATCCCGACAGAGACCAGTTTCAGGCCCCGGTGACCCGACGGTGATGGCGTCCTCTCACATAATCGTCGGTGGCGCCACCTGGTTCTACCTGTCGAGCCGGTACGGGATGACCTTCGATGCGGTCGCCTTCGGCGCGGCGATTCTGGGGGCGCTGGCGCCGGACATCGATCATCCGAAATCGACGCTTGGGCAGATGGTCAAGCCACTGTCCACCGCGATCTCCAACATCTTCGGCCATCGCGGTGTCACCCATTCCGCGCTCGCCATCGCCGGATGCCTGTGGGTCCTGCATGAACATGTGGCCTATCAGCGGCTGCTGATCCCCTTCATCGTCGGCTATCTCACCCATCTGGCCGGCGACCTGCTGACCCCGGCCGGCCTGCCGCTGCTGTGGCCGATCAAGCGGCGGCGCAATTTCGCCCTGCCGATCCTGAAGACGGGCGGTTTCTCCGAACAATTGGCGGTGACGCTGATGGCGGGCTGGATGATCTCCGGCCTGTTCGCCAACGGCTGGCCGGAATTCCCGCTGCAGCGGCCCTGGCGTTCCGTCGTCGCCGCGGCGCAGACCTATCTGGGGGAGGGCGGCATGGAGAAGGCTGCGCCGCCGATCCCCGTGCGCAAGCCGCCGGAAAGCAGTCGGCCCAAGCCGCTGAAGGGCTGAGTCCCGACCGTTCGGGTGTCTCGCCCATCCTCCCGTCGAATCTGCGGAACCGAGCCCATGCCTTGCGCGGTGCAGTCGGCGAAGTGCGCCTTTCCCCGCTCTTTGTTCGGCAAAAACGAATGTGGCGACCGGCAGGGCTTCAAAACCGGCCGGATGTTCTGAATTTCTCCTAACAGGCACTAAGTTTGTTCCGTATTATAACGCGAATTCAGAATTTAAATCGGCAAAATGGCTCAAATACCAGTTGGAAAGGATCCCGGAAAATCGGTTAGCCTGACAGGCATCGGATCGGCCTCCGCAACCCGCCGGACACGGGCTTTCCGAAGCCGCCGCTCCACGCCCCCCGACCAGAGCCAGCCACGCGATGAACCAGATGACCGATCCGAGCGTTGTCCCCGCCACCGAGCCGTCCCTTTCCAGCAAGGCCCTCTCCAGCGGGGCCGGCCCCTTCGCCGCTTTCGCCTCCGTCGTTCGTCCGGCGGGGCCGCTGCGTCAGGCGATCACCGCCGCCTATCGCCGGCCGGAGCCGGAGTGCGTGGCGTGGCTGGTGGAGCAGGCGACGCTGCCGGCCGAGGTGACCGCGGCGGCGGCCCAGACCGCGCGCTCTCTGATCGCCGCGCTGCGCGCCAAGCCGCAGGGGCGCGGGGTGGAGGGGCTGATCCACGAATACAGCCTGTCCAGCCAGGAGGGCGTGGCGCTGATGTGTCTGGCGGAGGCGCTGCTGCGCATCCCCGACCGTGCCACCCGCGACGCGCTGATCCGCGACAAGATCGCCGGCGGCGACTGGCGCGCCCATCTCGGCAACAGCCCGTCGCTGTTCGTCAACGCCGCGACCTGGGGGCTGCTGGTCACCGGCAAGGTCACCGGCGTGCTGGGCGGCGAGCAGGCTCTGTCCTCCGCCCTGACCAAGCTGATCCTGCGCGGCGGCGAGCCGCTGATCCGCCGCGGCGTCGATTTCGCCATGCGGATGATGGGCGAGCAGTTCGTCACCGGCCAGACCATCGACGAGGCGCTGTCCAACAGCCGCAAGATGGAGGCGGAGGGCTTCCGCTACTCCTACGACATGCTGGGGGAGGCGGCGACCACCGCCGCCGACGCCGACCGCTATTACGCCGATTACGAAACCGCGATCCATGCCATCGGCAAGGCGTCGGCCGGGCGCGGCATCTATGATGGCCCCGGCATCTCGATCAAGCTGTCGGCCCTGCACCCGCGCTATTCCCGCGCCCAAGCGGACCGCGTGATGGCGGAGCTGCTGCCGCGCGTCACCAAGCTGGCCCGGCTGGCCCGCGGCTACGACATCGGCCTGAACATCGACGCCGAGGAAGCCGACCGGCTGGAGCTGTCGCTCGACCTTCTGGAATCGCTGTGCTTCGATCCGGACCTGAAGGGCTGGAACGGCATCGGCTTCGTCGTCCAGGCCTATGGCAAGCGCTGCCCCTATGTCATCGACTTCGTCGTCGATCTCGCCCGGCGCAGCGGCCACCGGCTGATGGTCCGTCTGGTGAAGGGCGCCTATTGGGACAGCGAGATCAAACGCGCCCAGGTCGACGGGCTGGAGGATTTCCCGGTCTACACCCGCAAGCTGCACACCGACGTGTCCTATGCCGCCTGCGCCCGCCGGCTGCTGAGCGCCCCCGACGCCGTGTTCCCGCAGTTCGCAACCCACAACGCCCAGACGCTGGCCACCATCTACCAAATGGCCGCGCACCTGAACGGCGAGTTCAAGGTCGGCCAGTACGAGTTCCAGTGCCTGCACGGCATGGGCGAGCCGCTCTACAAGGAAGTGGTCGGCCCGCTGAAGCGGCCCTGCCGCATCTATGCCCCGGTCGGCACCCACGAGACGCTGCTGGCCTATCTGGTCCGTCGTCTGCTGGAGAACGGCGCCAACAGCTCCTTCGTCAACCGCATCGCCGACAAGAGCGTGTCGATCGACGATCTGGTCGCCGACCCGGTGGCGCTGGCCGCCGCCGCCCTGCCGGTCGGCGAGAAGAACCCTCTGATCGCCCTGCCCAAGGATCTCTATGGCGCCGAGCGGGCGAACTCCGCCGGCCTCGACCTGTCGAACGAGACCACGCTGGCCGAGCTTTCCACCGCGATGCGCGACAGCGCCGCCGTCGCCTGGACCGCCGCCCCGCTGCTGGCCGACGGCGAGCGCCAGGGGAAGGCCCAGGCGGTGCTGAACCCGGCCGACCACCGCGACGTCGTCGGCACTTGCGTCGAGGCCGGCCCGGCCGACATCGCCGACGCCTTCCTGTTCGCCGAGGCCGCCGCCCCGGTTTGGGCCGCCACCCCGCCGGCCCAGCGCGCCGCCTGCCTGTTCCGCGCCGCCGACGCGATGCAGGCGCGGATGCCGACCCTGCTCGGCCTGATCATCCGCGAGGCCGGCAAATCCACCGCCAACGCCATCGCCGAAGTGCGCGAGGCCATCGACTTCCTGCGCTATTACGGCGCCCAGGTGCGCGACGGCTTCGCCAATGACACCCACCGTCCGCTGGGGCCGGTGGTCTGCATCAGTCCGTGGAACTTCCCGCTCGCCATCTTCTCGGGTCAGGTCGCCGCGGCGCTGGCCGCCGGCAACCCGGTGCTGGCCAAGCCGGCGGAGGAAACCCCGCTGGTCGCGGCGGAGGCCGTGCGCATCCTCCGCGCCGCCGGGGTGCCCGCCGGTGCGGTCCAGCTTCTGCCCGGCGCGGGCGAGGTCGGCGCCGCTCTGGTCGGTCATGCCGGCACCCGCGCGGTGATGTTCACCGGCTCCACCGAGGTCGCCCGCCTGATCCAGCGCCAGGTGGCCGGGCGGCTGTCGCCGGACGGCGCGCCGATCCCGCTGATCGCCGAAACCGGCGGCCAGAACGCCATGATCGTCGACAGCTCCGCCCTGGCCGAGCAGGTGGTCGGCGACGTGATCGCCTCGGCCTTCGACAGCGCCGGCCAGCGCTGCTCGGCCCTGCGCATCCTCTGTCTGCAGGAGGACGTCGCCGACCGCACCCTGACCATGCTGAAGGGCGCGATGCGCGAACTGCGCCTCGGCAGCCCCGACCGGCTGGCCATCGACGTCGGCCCGGTCATCACGGCGGAGGCGCGCGACGGCATCGCCCGCCACATCGAGGCGATGCGCGCCAAGGGCCGCCGCGTCGAATCGCTGCCGCTGCCGGCGGAGACCGCCAACGGCACCTTCGTCGCGCCCACCATCATCGAGATCGACGGCATCGCCGATCTGGAACGCGAGGTATTCGGCCCGGTCCTGCACGTCCTGCGTTTCCGCCGCGACGATCTGGACCGGCTGGTCGACGCCATCAACGGCACCGGCTACGGCCTGACCTTCGGCTTGCACACCCGCATCGACGCCACCATCGACCGGGTGACCGGGCGGATCGAGGCCGGCAACCTGTACGTCAACCGCAACACCATCGGCGCGGTGGTCGGCGTACAGCCCTTCGGCGGCCACGGCCTGTCCGGCACCGGCCCGAAGGCCGGCGGCCCGCTGTACCTGTCGCGCCTGCTGTCCGTACGTCCGTCCCTGGATCTGAGCATGCGCGGCAGCGACGCCGTACGTGCGCCGGCCCATGCCTTCGCCGACTGGCTGGCCGACCAGGGCAAGGCGGCGATCGCCACCGACGTACGGTCTCTGGCGAAGCGCTCCCCCGTCGGCGGCAGCGTCGAGCTGGCCGGCCCGGTGGGCGAGGAGAACATCTACAGCCTGATCCCGCGCGGCCGCATCCTGCTGCTGCCGCAGACGGAAGAGGGGCTGTACCGCCTGCTCGGCGCGGCACTCGCAACCGGCAATGAGGTGGTGGTGGATGGCGACACCGCCGTTACCGCCGGCCTGAAGACCCTGCCGGCGGAGCTTTCCGCCCGTGTCCGCGTGAGCGCGAACTGGACCGGCTTCGGGCCGCTGGCCGGCGCGCTGGTGGAGGGCGACTCCGCCCGCCTGCTGGCCGCCAGCCGCCGCATCGCCGAACTGCCCGGCCCCATCGTCCTGACCCAGGGCGTGCCCATGGGCGGCGAGGGTGTGGAGATCGCCTGGCTGATGAACGAGCGCTCCATCAGCACCAACACCACCGCCGCCGGCGGCAACGCCAGCCTCGTGGCGATGAGCTGAGGGGGAGGGGAAAATTCCGTAACATGGACAAAAGCCCGGGCGAGATGATATCGGGTCCGGTCGGTTGTTAGGGGATGCCCACCGCGCTAGTAAACCTCTCGGAGATGTCGGCCGACGCGTTGCGCCAACTCGTGCTGGAGCTGTGGCAGCGTCAAGCCGATCTGGAGCAACGGCTCCGCGATCGTGATGCCGAGATCGCCCGGCTGAAAGGGTTGTCGGGTCGGCCTGCGATCAAGCCGGCGGTCAAGCCGAGCGGCATGGAGGCCGGGACGCCAGCCCCCCCGCAGCGGCCTGTGCGTCGCCGACGTGGTCGGGCGGGCAAAGTCTCCAAGACGGTGACCTGCGAGGATCGCGTCCTGTGCGTTGCCGTGCCGGAGGGGTCGCGCTTCAAGGGTTATGAGGATTTCACCGTCCAGGAACTGGAACTGCGGGCGCGGCGTATCCGCTTGCGCCGGGAGCGCTGGCTGACGCCGGACGGCCGGTGCATGGTGGCATCGCTTCCCTCCGGGATCACCGCCCACCTCGGCCCGGAACTGCAACGCTTCGTGCTGTTCCAGTATCATCGTGGACAGACCACCATTCCCCGTCTGGTGGCGCTGCTCGCCGACCTCGGGTTCGACGTCTCCCAGCGGCAGGTCGTGCGCCTGCTCACCCGCCGTGGCGCACTGCTGGCCGAGGCCGACGCCGTACTGCGGGCCGGGCTGGAGACGGCGTCCTGGATCAGCGTGGACGACACCGGTGCCCGCCACAAGGCGGCCAACGGCGTCTGCACCCAACTCGGCGACGACCGCTTCACCGCCTTCAAGACCACCGGGTCGAAGAGCCGGCTGAATTTCCTGGAGGTGCTGCGCGCCGGCCATGGCGATTACGTCGTCAACCCGGCGGCGCTGGCCTACATGCGCCAGGGCGGCGTCCCGCTGGGCACCGTCGCCCGGCTGGAGGCTCATCCGGCGCGCCGCTTCCCCAGCGAGGCGGCGTGGCTCGATCATCTGCGCGCCCTGAACTGGCCGACGTGCGTCCACAAGATCGACATGGTGCGCCTGGCCACCGAGGCGGCAGTGTGGGGGAGCCTTGCCGACCACGGACTGCTCCCCGACACCGTGATCCTCAGCGACGATGCCGGACAGTTCGACGTCGGCCTGCACGCGCTGTGCTGGGTCCATGCCGAACGCCTGGTGCACAAGCTCGACACCTTCACCCCCGCTCAGTACGCCGCCCAGCAGCACATCCGCTCGCTGATCTGGGCGTTCTACGCCGACCTCAAAGCCTACCAGAAGGCTCCTGACCCAGGCCGACGCGCCCAACTGCGGGTGCGCTTCGAGCGGATCTTCCTCCGACGCACCGGCTTTTCCACCTTGGACCGGCTGCTGGTGCGCCTGCGTGCCAACAAGGACGAGTTGTTGCGCGTCCTCGACCGCCCGGAGGTCCCCTTGCATACCAACGGTTCGGAAAATGACATCCGCTGCCATGTCACCCGCAGGAAAGTCAGCGGCGGCACCCGATCCGATGCGGGACGCGCCGCGCGCGACGGTTTCCTCGGCCTGATGAAGACCTGCGCCAAGCTCGGCATCGCCTTCTGGGACTTCCTCGGACATCGCCTCGGAGTCCCAGGCTCACAAGACCTTACCTATCTCCCGGACGTGATACGACAGCGTGCAGCTCCAGCTTGAGCGCCCGGGCTTTTGCCCATGTTACGAAATTCCCCTCTCCCCCCCGGGGAGAGGGTCGGGGTGAGGGGGATGCACCGCATGATTTTCCCGAAGGTCCCGCCGCGCTCCCCCCTCACCCTAACCCTCTCCCCGCTTTCGGCGGATCTTCGATCCGCCTGTCGCGTCAGCGCAAACTTCGTTTGCGCGTGAGCGGGGGGGAGAGGGGATTCTGGCCAGCGCCCCTCGCAGTCTCTCCGCCGTTTCGGCATCGGCCGGAAAGAACGCCTCGATCGCCAGTTCCGACAGCGTGACGTCCACCGCCGTCCCGAAAACGGTGGTCGTGCTGAACAGACTCAGCATCCCGGCCGACGTGTGCAGCCGCAGCGGCACCACCACGTCGGGATGATGCCCGTCCACACCGCCATCATCCAAAGACGAGGCCGGAGCAGGATACCCCTGCAACTCGCTGCGCAGGGCCACCAGCACCGGATCCGCGCTCGCCTCGATCTGGCGGGTCAGGCGGGACAGCACATGCTCCCGCCACTGCGCCCAGTTGCCGATTCGGCCGGCCAGCCCGTCGGGATGTAGGCTGAGGCGCAGGACATTGACCGGCCCCGCCAGCAACTCGGCCGACACCCCCTCCAGCAGGGGCGCCACCGCCCGGTTGGCCGCCAGCAGATGCCAATGCCGGTCCATCGCCAGCGCCGGGAAGGGCTCGTGGCCCGTCAGCACCAGATCGACCGCCTTGCACGCCGCCTCCATCGCCGGATTGTCCAGGCTGTGTTCGCTGTAGACCGGGGCGAAACCGGCGGCGACCAGCAGGGCGTTGCGCTCCCGCAGCGGCACGTCCAGCCGTTCTGCCAGATGGATCAGCATGCCGCGGCTGGGCTGCGACCGGCCGGTCTCCAGGAAGCTGACATGCCGGGTGGAGATGTCGGCCTCGCAGGCGAGATCGAGCTGGCTGAGGCCACGCCGCTGCCGCCAGGACCGCAGCAGGGCGCCGACCGGCGGCCCGGCCGGTGCCCTGCCGTTGCGGCCGGTGGTCTGAGAGGTGCCATGGGGCATGGTGAGTGCTCCGAACCGGGATCTTCCGCCATTGTTGCCGCCATCGTTGCCGTCATCCGCGGGCGAAGGCCAACAGTTCCGCGTTGAACCGGTCGCGGTGGGTGATGAACAGGCCGTGCGGCGCCCCCTGATAGAACGACAGCGTGGCGTTCGGCATCAATGCCACCGTGCGCTCGGCGAGCGCCAGCGGCGTGGTCACGTCGCGGTCGCCATGGACGACCAGGGTCGGCACGGCGATGGCCGGCAGCTCCGTCCGGAAATCGGCCGATGTGATGGCGCGGTTGCACTCCAGCAGGGCCAACAGAGAGGATTGCAGCGCCATGCCCGCGATCCACCCCTTCATCTCCGCCGAGGTTTCCCCGTTCACGAAGGGGTCGATGTTGTCGCCCAGCCATTTCGGGAAGTCGCGCAGCAGTTGCTCCGTCCGGAACACCTCGAACAGCGCCGGATCGACGCCGTCGGGGTTGTCGTCGGTCCGCGCCATCAGCGGCGTGATGGTTCCCACCATCACAACCCCCGCCACTCTCCCGGCGCCATGCCGGGTCAGGTAGCGCACGATCTCCCCCGTCGCCATCGAATGGCCGACCAGAGTCACCTCCCGCAAATCCAGCCCGTCCATCAGGGCGGCGATGTCGTCCGCCAGCCGGTCGAAGCCGTAGCCGGACGGCGATTCCTCCGACTTGCCATGGCCGCGGCGGTCGAAGGCGATGCAGCGGCAGCCCTGCTCGGACAGCGGCGCCATCTGGTAGGCCCAGGCGTCGGAGGTCAGCGACCAGCTCGACACGAACAGGATCGGCCGATTGCCTTCCTTATCACCCCAATCGCGATAGAACAGGCGCACGCCGTCGTCGGTGTGGATGAAGCCCATGATCGATCTCCCCGCGAAAGAATTCCGGTTCAGGCCATCGGCAGCTGGTCGAGGAAGCCGGTGACGCTGCGCAGCCGGCCATCCGCCGCCAGCAGGGCGAAATCGGTGCCGCGGGCGACCGGATCGCCGCCCTCCGATCCAAGCGCCCACGAGAAGCGCAGCCGGTCATTGTGCCCGTCCACCGTGCCGATCAGGCTGAAGCGCAGCCCGGGGAACTGCCGCTGCACGGCGTCGATCAGCGCGTCCAGCCCGTCATGGCCGCTGACTCCCGCCAGCGGATCGAGATAGCCGGCATCCTCGCTCCAGCCCTGCGCGATCAGGGCGCGGCGCCGCTGCGGGTCGGTCTCGTTCCAGGCGGCGATGTAGAGGTCGGCGATTGCAGCGGGGGTGCGGGTCGCGTCGGTCATCGTCAGGTCCCTTTCTCGGTCGATTGTCCTGGCCGCCGGATTGTCCCGGCGAACCCAGGATCGCCCGGCGGAGGGACCTGAATCGATTACGTGCCAGGTAATGCCGTACACGAATGATCCCGCGGCGCGCGCATGCCTGCCATCACCGCCGCACTGCGGTACGGCCGCGGCCGATCCGGTTAAGGTCCAAATCCATCACCTTTGCCGTCACCGCCGCCGTTCGGATCCTCAATGCGCCTCATCTTCCTGCTCGGCCTCGCCGGGTTCGCCAGCGCCTTTTCCCTGCGCACCACCGATCCGATGCTGACGCTGATTGCCGACGACCTCGGCGTGACGGTTCGGCAGGCGGCGCTGCTGGCGTCGGCCTACACGTTGCCCTATGCGCTGATGCAGATCGTGCTGGGGCCGGTCGGCGACGCCATCGGCAAGTCGCGGCTGGTCCGGCTCGCCCTGTCGGTCCTGACTGTCGGTCTGGTGCTGTCCACCATTGCACCCACCTACACCACGGTGATGGCCGGGCGCGTCCTGGCCGGTGCCTTCGCCGGCGGCATCATCCCGGCCTCCATGGCGCTGATCGGCGACCGCGTGCCCTATGAGGAGCGTCAGATCGCCATCAGCCGCTTCCTGCTGGCGGTGATCCTCGGGCAGATGTCGGGTTCCGCCGTGTCGGGCGCGCTGGCCGAGGCGTTCGGCTGGCGTACGGTGTTCGGCCTGTCCGCCGGGCTGACCGCGCTGATCTGCGTCGCCGCCCTGATCGGCCTGGCGCGCGAGGTGGAGACCCGCTCGCCCCTGTCGGTGGCGGAGGCGCAGCGGCGCTATGCGACGGTGCTGACCAACCCGGCCTCGCTGTTCGTCTTCGCCACGGTGGCGGCGGAAGGGCTGCTGATCTTCGGTGTCTTCCCCTTCGTGGCGCCGGTGCTGATCGAGCATGGCGCGGCCGGCGCCTTCCAGGCCGGACTGACCATCGCCGCCTTCGCCATCGGCGGCGTCATCTACAGCGCCGTGGTGCGGCGAATGATCGCCTCGCTCGGCCAGTGGGGCATGATGAAGGCCGGCGGTCTGGCCGCCGGTCTCGCCTATCTGGTCATCGCCTTCCCGGTGCCCTGGCCGGTGGTGAGCCTGTGTTTCCTGGTCGCCGGTTTCGGCTTCTACATGCTGCACAACACCATGCAGACCCAGGCGACGGAGCTGGCGCCGACCGCCCGCGGGTCGGCGCTGGCCCTGTTCGCGTCGAGCTTCTTCATCGGCCAGGGGATCGGCCCGGTCCTGTACGGCACCATCTCCACCCACACCGGCTTCGCGCCACTGTTCCTCGGCGTCGGCCTGCTGACCGCCGGGCTGGGCTTCGCCTCGGCCCGGCTGATCCGGCGGGGACGGGCCTGAGCTCGCCTTACAGTCCCCCTTACAGACAAGCCCGGATATAGGGCCGGTTCGCCTCCCACAGCTCGTCCAGGATGGCGACGGCTGCCGTGCTGGAGTTGATGACGGGGTCGATCAGCAGGGCCTGCAGCGCCAGCTCCTTCGACCCGTGCAGCGCCGCCTCCACCGACAATTGCTGCACGTTGGCCTGGACCGACAGCAGCTTGACGATGCCGTCGGGCAGCCGGCCGAGCGAGATCGGATGGATGCCGGCGGCGTCGGCCACAAGCGGCACCTCCACCGCCAGCTCGTCGGGCAGGCCGGGGATGACGCCGCGGTTGATGACGATGCCGGATTCGATGAAGCGCTTCTGGTTGTGCAACTGCCCTGCGATCACCGCCACCGCCCGCTCCCCCCAGGACGGCTTGGTCCAGTCGTCGGGGATCGGCTTGCTGCCGTCGATGACGCCGTCCATCAGGTCGCGCAGGATGATTCGGCCCTCTTCATCGTGCTTGAAGTCGAAGCCATGCTCCCCGGCCTCCCAGCCATAGGGCAGGAATTCGCCGGTGTGGTCGTCGCTGGGCGTCACCCACAGGCCGAAGGCGTGGAACAGGCGGCGCGCCAGCGGGGTGAAGGACGGGTCGTGCGTCGCCTCCCGTTCGCGCAGCAGGGGGTAGAGGTCGCGCCCCGTCGCCTTTTCGCGGATCGAGGTCAGCCATTGGAAATGGTTCAGCCCGGCGCCCCAGACATCGACCTCCTTCTCGGCCATGCCCAGGATCTGGCAGATGAACCAGCGCGCCAGGAAGATGCCGTGGCAGAGCCCCAGCGTCCGCACACTGGTGCAGCGCGACAGCCCCAGCACGATGCGGCTTTCCGGGTTCGACAGGTTGATGAACAGCGCGTCCGGGCAGATCTCCTCGACGTCGCGGACGATGTCGACGATCAGCGGCAGGGTGCGCAGGGTGAAGAACAGCCCGCCGGGACCGCCGTTCTCGCCCAGCGTGTGGCGGATGCCGTGCTTCTTCGGCACCTCGAAATCCAGCTTCCACAGCCGGTTGCGGTCGATGGCGATGGCGCACAGCACGAAGCCGGCGCCCTGCAGCGCCGCCTTGCGGTCGGTGGTCTTCTCGATGACGATCCCGGCGTCCCCGTGGCGGTTCATCACCTCGGCCAGCGCCGCCATGCGGTCGAGCGCGTCCTGGTTGGTGTCGACCAGCGTCAGGGTGCTGCCGGCCAGTTTGGTGGTGGAGAACAGATCCTGGAACAGGCTGAGCCCGAAGGCGGCGCTGCCGGCGCCGATGAAAACGATCTTTGTCGTGTTGGGCATGGTTCTTTTCCTCCGTAAGCGGAGCGGCTGACCGCCGTCTTATCGAAACAGGCTACGCCTTTCGGAGAGGTCCGCACAGTCCCCGCGTGCACCCGCGCCCCGATGCGCCACCGCGTCGCGCCCACGCCCGCCGCATGCTTGTCCCATGGCGAAGATGGTCCGGCTGCGGCATGCTGGAAAAAACGAACGTCCCCGTGGGAGGATAGCAATGGACAGCTTCAGCCAGCCCGTGTCCCAGGCCGCCGATGCCAGACCGCTGAGTTTCCCGCCCGATTTCCGCTGGGGCGCGTCCACCGCCTCCTACCAGATCGAGGGCGCGGTGAATGCCGACGGGCGCGGGCCTTGCGTGTGGGACACCTTCACGGCGCAAGGCCGCATCATGGACGGCAGCAGCGCCGCCGTCGCCTGCGACCATTACCACCGCTATCCGGAAGACATCGCGCTGATGAAGGCGGCGGGCTTCGACAGCTACCGCTTCTCCATCGCCTGGCCGCGCATCCTGCCGACGGGAACCGGGGCGGTGGAGACGCGCGGCCTCGACTTCTACGACCGGCTGGTCGACGGGCTGCTGGAGGCCGGGATCACGCCGATGGCCTGCCTCTACCACTGGGACCTGCCGCAACCGCTGGAGGATGCCGGCGGCTGGCAGGGGCGGGAGATCGTCGGTCCCTTCGCCGACTATGCGCGGATCGTCACCGCCCGGCTGGCCGACCGGGTCAAGACCTGGATGATGCTGAACGAGCCCAACGTGGTCGCCATCTTCGGCTATGGCGTGGGCGAGCATGCCCCCGGCCACAAGCTGGGCGAACAGGGCATCCTGCGGGCGCTGCACCATCAGAATCTGGCGCAGGGCGCGGCGTTGCGCGCCATCGCGGCGGAGCGGTCAGGCCTGACGCTCGGCACCGTCCTGAACCTGCAGCCCGCGGTTCCCGACAGCGACCGGCCGGAGGATGTGGCCGCGACCGCCCGATGGGACGCGGTGTGGAACCGGGTGACGCTGGACGGGCTGATGCGCGGGCAGATCCCGGCGCTGCTGGCCGACCAAATGGCGGAATTCGTTCTGCCCGGCGACGAGGAGGCGATCCGCTATCCCATCGACCTGCTGGGCATCAACTACTACTCCCGCATGACGATGAAGCATGAGGAGGGGCGGCCCTTCGATGTCGGCTGGGGCGAGGCGCAGTGCCGGCGCTGGACCGGCATGGCTTGGCCGGTCCAGCCGGAGGGGCTGTACGACCTGCTGACCGAACTCCGCACCGACTACGGCAACCCTGCCGTCTACATCGCGGAGAACGGCTGCGCCTATGACGACGTGGTGACGCCGGATGGCCAGATCCATGATGCCGAGCGGGTGCTGTTCTACCGCGAGCATCTGGAATCGGTGGCGAAGGCGCTGGCGGACGGCTGCAACGTCCGGGGCTATCTGTGCTGGAGCCTGCTGGACAATTTCGAGTGGGCGTTCGGCCTGTCGAAGCGGTTCGGCATCGTGCGCGTGGATTACGACACGCTCGAACGCACGCCGAAGGACAGCTATCGCTTCCTCGCCGAGGTTGTGAGAACGGGAAGGCTTTAACCCTTCTTTCGCCCCTGACCCTGTACTTTTGGCAATACACGTCCTATTCGTTAGTCATACGGACGGAGAGGTTTGAGGGCGGAGGCCCGGGATGGGCGGCATGACCGACGACACGGACGGTAAAACGGGCGACAGCAAGGCGGGCGGCACCACATCCGGCGGGGACAGGCCCGCCGACGATGCACCCGGCTTCACCCGCCGCTTTCTGCGGCTGGCGGGCGGCTATTGGTTCGGACGGACCAGGGTGACCGTCTGGGCGCTGACCGTGGCGCTGATCGTGCTGACCATCGGGCAGGTGTCGATCCCGGTGCTGATCAATCTGTGGAGCGAGCGGCTGTTCGACGCGCTCGAACAGCGCTCCATGGACCGGCTGCTGACGATGATCGGCGTGGTCGGGCTGATCATCGTCTACAACATCGTCATCGTCGTGTTCCATCTGCGGGTGAAGCGCCGGCTGCAGATGGGCTGGCGCGACTGGCTGACCCGCAAGCTGCTGGAGGACTGGCTGCGCCGCGGCCGCCATCACCAGATCGCCTATATGCCGGGCGAGCACGACAACCCCGATGGCCGCATCGCCGAGGACATCCGCATCACGGCGGAGGTCGCCATCGACCTGGGTCATTCGCTGACCTACTGCGCGTTGCTGCTGGTCAGCTTCACCAACATCCTGTGGATGCTGTCGGGCACCATCACGGTCACGGTCTTCGGCGCCGAGCTGTCGGTGCCGGGCCATCTTCTGTATGTGGCGCTGATCTATGCCGTGGTAGGCACCAGCATCGCCATGCTGATCGGCCAGCCGCTGGTCAACGCCGTCAACCGCCGCCAGGGCTACGAGGCCGATTTCCGCTTCGCGCTGGCCCGCATCCGCGAGAACGGCCAGACCATCGCGCTGCTGCACGGGGAATCGGCCGAGCGCGGGCATCTCACCGGCCTGTTCGCCGGGGTGGCGCGGGGCTGGAACCGCCAGACCGCGGCGCTCGCCAACATGATGGTGTTCAGCGCCAGCTATTCCGTGCTGTCCGCCGCCTTCCCGATCCTGGTCGCCGCCCCCCGCTACATCACCGGCGCCATCACGCTGGGCGTGCTGATGCAGACGGCGCAGGCCTTTCAGCAGACGGTGGGCGCCCTGTCCTGGCCCATCGACAATCTGCCGCGCGCCGCCGAATGGCGCGCCTCGGTGGAGCGCGTGCTGAACCTGCACGACGCTCTGGTGCGGCTCGACCGCGAGGTCTGCGACGTGCCGGACGGCCATATCCAGGTCGTGCGGGCGGACGAGCACAAGACCCTGACCTTCGCCGGCGTCGCCATCGACGAGCCGAACGGCACGCCCGTCGTCCATCCCTTCGATCTGGAAGTGCGGCCGGGCGACCGCGTGCTGATCGGCGGCGACGCCACGGCGACCATCCGCCTGTTCCGCGCCGTGGCCGGCGTCTGGCCCTGGGGCCGCGGTCTCATCACCCTGCCGGCGCACACCCGCGTCTTCTTCATGCCCGAACGCCCCTATCTGCCGCATGCCAGCCTGCGCGCGGTGCTGGCCTATCCCGGCACGGCCTCGTCGGTGGCCGACGACAGGGCGGCGGCGGCGCTGGTCGCCGTCGGGCTTCCCGACCTCGTCGACCGGCTGGACAGCCTCGACCATTGGGACGAGGTGCTGTCGGTGCCCGAACGCCAGCGGCTGGGCTTCGCCCGGCTGCTGATCCGCCGCCCCGACTGGATCTTCCTGGAGGACGCCACCGACAGCCTCGATCCCCCGGCGGAGGAGGAACTGCTGACCCTGATGGAACGCGAACTGCCGAACGCCACCCTGCTGACCATCGGCCACCATGCCGGGCTGGACGCCCACCACGGCCGCAAGCTGGTGCTGGAGCGCACCAACGGCGCCGTCACCCTGCGCGAGGAGGGGCGGGAGGTCCTGCCGGCGACGGAAAGCGCGGCTTAGCCGCTGCCTGTCCCGGAAACTTGGAACCCATCCAAAAAGCTGCCACACTGCGCGGCGGACACCGTTCGTACCCACAGCATCGCCGCCCCGCACAACCATGGACATGAGCGTGAAGAAGACCAGCATCAACGCGGCATGGCGGGGGCTGGCGAACTGCCGGGGGTGCGGCATCCGGGAATCGGCGCTGTTCGCCGATCTGACCGAATCCGATTTCAACCTGATCCACCTGCCGATCGACGAGATGACGGTGGCGCCGGGGGCGGCGCTCTACCATGTCGGCGACGAGCCGACGGCGCTCTTCACCGTGCGCGGCGGGCTGGTGAAGCTGGTGCAGTATCTCCCCAACGGCGGCCAGCGCATCGTCCGGCTGCTGCGCACCGGCGACACCGCCGGGCTCGAGGCGGCGCTGGGCGAGCCCTACCGCCACACCGCCATCGCCATCCACCCCGTCCTGACCTGCCGCATCCCCCGCGCCGTGATCCAGCGCCTGTCGGAGGAGACGCAGCATCTGCACCAGCAGCTGATGCGGCGCTGGCATCAGGCGGTGGAGCGGGCCGACGCCTTCCTGGTCGAACTCGGCACCGGCAGCGCCAGGGCGCGGGTCGCCCGGCTGTTCCTGACTCTGGTGGACGACCAGGGCGAATGCGACTTCTTCGGGCGGGAGGATGTCGGCGCCGTGCTGGGCATCACCACCGAGACCGCCAGCCGCGTCGTCGCCGAACTGAAGCGGCAGGGCCTGCTGGACGAGCTGCGCCCCAACCGCTTCCGCTGCGACGTGACCGCCCTGCGGGAACTGGCCGACGGACCGTAGCCCGTCTATCCCTTACGGTCTGGGCAATCGCACATGGCGATAAGCGCCCTCTCCCGCCCCGGGAGAGGGAGGGGCAATCGCATATGGAATCCAGAATCCCATAAAAAGGACTTCCGTCATCCCCGCGAAGGCGGGGATCCAGGAAACTATCGTGCAAAGCGATTGAAATGGCTGG
This sequence comes from Azospirillum sp. B2RO_4, assembly GCF_051124815.1. NCBI lineage: Bacteria > Pseudomonadati > Pseudomonadota > Alphaproteobacteria > Rhodospirillales > Azospirillaceae > Azospirillum > Azospirillum sp. B2RO_4. The sequence continues at coordinate 335,294 of NZ_CP118490.1, forward strand.
ATTCCCGCCTTCGCGGGAATGACGTGCCTCCTTGTGTAGGATCATAATTGCCATATGCGATTACCCTGCGGGAGAGGGGGAATTGTTCATCCCGTAGCCCATCCTCAGGCCGCCCGCATCTCCTCCACCAGCCCGTCGACCTGACCGGCCAGCGTCCGCAGCTGGTCCTGCACCGTGGAGGAGGCCGACAGCACGCGGTTGGCCGACTCCCCCGACTCGCGCGCCGCGTCGGCGACGCTGTCGATGTTGCCGCGCACATGCTGGGTGCTGTCGGCGGCCTCGCCGACGTTGCGGGCGATCTCGCGGGTGGCGGCGCTCTGCTGCTCCACCGCGGCGGCGATGGTGGCGGCGATCTCGTTGACCTCGCGGATGGTGCCGGCGATGGAGCGGATGGCGTCCACCGCCTCCTGCGTCACCGACTGCATGGCGGCGATCTGGGCGGAGATGTCTTCCGTCGCCTTGGCGGTCTGGGTGGCGAGGCCCTTCACCTCGCTGGCCACGACGGCGAAGCCCTTGCCGGCCTCGCCGGCGCGGGCCGCTTCGATGGTGGCGTTCAGCGCCAGCAGGTTGGTCTGGCCGGCGATGGACTGGATCAGCCCGACGACCTCGCCGATGCGGCCGGCGGTCTGGGCCAGCCCTTCCACCGTGCGGTCGGTGCGTTCGGCCTCGTCCGCCGCCTTGCGGGCGATCTGGCTGGAGGCATGGACCTGGGTGCCGATCTCCTGGATCGAGGCGGACAGCTCCTCCGTCGCGGCGGCGACCGCCTTGACGTTGCCCTCCGCCTGCTGCGAGCTGCCGGCGGCGGTCGTCGCCTCCCCGGCGGTCAGGTCGGCGCTGCGGGTCATGCGTTCGGCCATGTCCTGCATCTCGCCGGCCGCCTGGGCGACGCGGCCGAGCACGCCGCGCACGCTGCTCTCGAAATTCTCGGCCATCTCGACCATGGCGCGGCGGCGTTCGCCGGCGGCCCGGCCGCGCTCCGCCTCTGCGCGGGCATTGGCGGCGTTCGCCTCGTTGGCGGTGTCGCGGAAGACCATCAGGGCGCGGGTCATGTCGCCGATCTCGTCGGCCCCGGCGGCGGGGATCGGCGCATCCAGCCGGCCCTCGGCGATCTCCCGCATGGAGTCCGACAGCGCGCTCAGCCGGGCGACGATGTGGCGGCCGACCACCAGCCAGGCCAGCAGCGCGGCGCCGATCAGGCTGCCGATGGCGAACAGGATCAGCATGTGGCGGCCGGCGGCGATGGTGCCCTCGGTGCCGGAGACCGCCGCCTTGGCCTCTTCCCGCATGGCGGCGATTTCGCGGTCGACGGTGGCGGCGAAGCTCTGGGACAGCTGCCGGTTCTCTGCCAGCATCCGCTCGGTGTCGGCTGTCGCCACCAGTTCGGCGCGGCGGAGCGCGATCACCCCTTCCTCGCCGCGGCCGAAGCCGATCAGCGCCTTGACCAACGCCGCCAGAACCTCGGTGCCGGCGGCATAGTCGCCGGACTGGCTGCGCAGGGTGCCGACGCGCTCATACAGCGCGGAGGACGCGGCGGTGAAGCGCTTTTCCAGAAGGTCCAGGCGGGTGGCGTCGGGGGCCTGCGCCGCCTCGTTCAGCGCGCCGGTCAGGGCGGTGCCGTAGGTCGACAGCTCCAGGTTGGTGCGGAAACGCTCCAGCCCGCTGCCGAGCAGGTCCTGAATGGCCCCCTGCACCTGGGAGCGGATGTCGAAGTTGGCGCGCTTGATGTCGCTCTGCACCTTGCGCAGCGGCGCCTTCAGCCCGTCGAGCAGTTGGGCGGCCTGCGTCCTGGCGGCGGTCAGCCGCTCGGCCAGCCGGCGGTCCACGGTCCCGCTGCTGTTCTCGCTGCCGTCCAGGGCGGCGCGGCGCAGGTCGAAGACATTGTCCTTGCCATAGCCGAACAGGAACAGCGCATCGATCCTGCCGGCGCTGTCGGGGGGCAGGCGGTCGCCCAGCGTGCCGAGCGTGGCGGTCACCTGCGACGACGCCTCCAGATAGGATTGCTGAAGCTCGCCGATGGTCTTGGCGTCCTGCGCCGTGCCGGAGCGGTTCATGGCGTCCAGCGCGCCGGCGATGCCGCTGCGCAGGTCGTAGAGCGCGATCATCGACCGCACGGCGTCCGACAGGGCCCCCATGTCGCGGTCGGTGCCGCCGTCCAGCGCCATACCCTTCTGCTGCAGGGCCTCCCCGGCGCTATCGACCAGCGGCGCCAGCGTCTTGAGGAAGCCGTCATAGCTCTGGGCCAGCCGGGTGGACGCGGCTTCGCGCCGGTCATGCAGGGACAGGCGCCGCGCCACGCCGTCGTTGATGCCGTCCAGCGTGGCGATCAGCGCGTTGCCGGTCTCACGAACCTCGGTCAGCAGCGGGTCCTGCGGACGGCGCCCGGCCAGCTCGTCGACCAGCGACAGGAAGCCGCGGGCGCGCTCCTTCGCCTCCGCGTGGAGGCGCTCCCGCTCCTCCTGGCTGTCGGCGCCGTCCAGCGTGGGGGCGGCCGAGGCGATGGCGCCGCTTTCGCCGGCCAGCCGGGTCGCCAGCTCCATCTCCGGCAGGCTGGTGTCGGCGATCTGCGTCATCGGCCGCTCCACCGCGGAAAAGGACATCAGGCCGACGGCACTGGCCGCCACCGTCATCGCCGCCATGCCGGCGAAGGACAGCATCAGCTTGGCCCGCACGCCGAGACGGCGCCCGGTTCTGGCTGCGCCGGATTGCGGGATGGCGGGTGCGGCGGTGGTCATGGCGTCGGTTTCCCCAGAAAACAGGAAAGGGCGGAAGTGGTCGCTGCCGGCCGCAAGCCCGCATTGTGCGCAATCATGGAACTGCAAGCCTCAAGACGTGCTTGCGACCATCAGCCACACCGGCCCTTGCATGATTTTCGCGGCGGCGGGGAGCCGTCAATCTCTTTTCCGCTAACTCGAATAGATAGTCATAGACCTTCCGATATGCGGAAAAGCATCCCCTCGCAGGTGCAAAAATTTCTCCGAAGGGAAAGTCCGTAACCCGTTTCCGAACTGCCAAGCCCAGGCCTATGCGCGTGGATCATGGCCATAGCGGGCAGCACGAAAGGCATCCCGGCCATCGACCGACCCTATCCCTGTGCTTACCTCCACCGGTGAAATCCTCATCACTTGGATAGCGGGACGGCCATACCGATGCCGAGTGGAAGCACCGGGGTGGCGTGGCTAGCTTGGGATCAGCACGTTACCCAAGGGATTTCGAGAATGCCGCAGGATGCCAGCCAGCCTTTCGCCAATCCGTCCTTTGAGGGCTCCATGACTGCCGGAGCCGCCGGGTTCCCGTCTTCCGCAACCGGTGGAACGGACGACGACATGGTCGCCGGCATCCGCTCCGTCCTTGCGGAGTGCGGCGGGCTGGCGGTCGATGCCGGCACCCTCGCCATCGACGACGACCTCTATTCCGCCGGCCTCACCTCGCACGGCTGCGTCGGCCTGATGCTGGGGCTGGAAGAGCAGTTCGACGTCGAGTTTCCGGAAAAGCTGCTGAACCGCCGCACCTTCGAGAGCATCGCCGCGATCCGCGACGCGGTGCGCGGTCTGGTCGACGGGGGCGAGGCGTGAACGCCGCCCCGGCCGCTCTGGCCGAGCGGGCGCCAGCCACCGATCCGGTCGCCCCCGCTCAGGTCAATGTCGCGGCCCGTGCGCGCGCCGTCGGTGCCGAAATCGCCGCGCGCCATGCCGATGCCGTCGACCGCGACGGCCGCTTCCCCACCGAGGCTTTCGACGCCCTGCGCGAACAGGGGCTGCTGGGCGTCATGGTCCCGGCGGACCTCGGCGGCAACGGCGCCTCGCTGTTCGACGTGGCGGCGGCCTGCCATGCGCTGGCCCGCGGCTGCGCCGCCACCGGCATGATCTATGCCATGCACCAGATCCAGGTCGCCTGTCTGGTCAACCATGGCGACAACCGCTGGCACCGCGACCTCATGGCGCGCATCGCCGCCGAACAGCTCCTCCTCGGCTCCGCCACGACGGAAAAGGAGACCGGCGGCGACATCCGCAACAGCGTCTGCGCCGTTCAGGCTGAAGGCGAGCGCTTCACCCTGGCGAAGAACGCGTCGGTCATCTCCTACGGCGACCAGTCCGACGTGATCCTGGTCACCGCCCGGCGCAACCCCGACGCGCCGTCGTCGGATCAGGTGCTGGTGGTGGTGACCAAGGACGATTACCGGCTGGAGAAGACCTCGGTCTGGGACGCCATGGGCATGCGCGGCACCTGCTCCGACGGCTACCGGCTGGAGGCGGCGGGCGTCATCGACCAGATCCTGCCCTTGCCCTATGCCGACCTGTCGGCCCAGACCATGCTGCCGGTCACCCACATCCTGTGGAGCAGCACCTGGCTCGGCATCGCCGCCGACGCGGTCAGCCGCGCCCGCGCCTTCGTCCGCTCGGAGGCCAAGCGCAAGCCCGGCACCACCCCGGCGTCGGCCGTGCGGCTGGCGGAGGCGACGGCCAAGCTGCAGCAGATGAAGGCGGTCATCCTCGCCGCCATCCGCCAGTACGAGATGGCCTGCGGCTCGCCGGAACAGCTGACCAGCCTGTCCTTCGCCACGGCGATGAGCACCCTGAAGGTTACCACCTCCGAACTGGTGCGCGAGATCGTGGAGACGGCGATCCGCACCTGCGGGCTGGCCGGCTACCGCAACGACACCCCCTACAGCCTGGGTCGCCATCTGCGCGACGCCCATTCCGCCGCGCTCATGATCGGCAACGACCGCATCATGTCGCATGTCGCCACTCAGCTTCTCGTCCAGCGGGACGGGTTGGGGCCCTTCGAATGAACATGGTCGACATCACCGCGGCCCAGGCCGCCTATCGCGACGAGCTGGTCGAAGCCGGGCTGCTGATCCCCACGGGCGTGGACGGTCTCTATGGCCGCAGCGGCGTCTTCGAGGATGTGGTGGAGCGTTTCGACGCGCTGGTCACCCGCTGGGGCGGGCAGGACGGGGCGGAGGTCATGCGCTTCCCGCCGGCGCTGAACCGCCAGTATTTCGAGGAAAGCGAATATCTGAAGAGCTTTCCCCATCTGGCCGGCACCATCCACAGCTTCGGCGGCGACGAGAAGGCGCACCGCACCCTGCTGCGCCGGCTGGAGGAGGGGCAGGACTGGACCGAGGATCAGGTCGCGACCGACGTGGTGATGACGCCGGCGGCCTGCTATCCGGTCTATCCGACCATCGCCCGGCGCGGCGCGCTGCCCGATGACGGCAAGCTGATCGACGTCTTCTCCTACTGCTTCCGGCGCGAGCCGTCGATCGACCCCGCCCGCATGCAGCTGTTCCGCATGCGCGAGTACATCCGTATCGGCACCCCCGATCAGGTCGTGGAGTTCCGCGAACTGTGGCTGGACCGCGGGCGCGAGATGATGGGCTCGCTGGAGGTGCCGCTGGACGTCGATGTCGCCAACGACCCCTTCTTCGGCCGGGCCGGGGCCATGCTGTCGAGCAGCCAGCGCGAGCAGAAGCTGAAGTTCGAGCTGCTGATCCCGATCACCAGCCAGGAGAAGCCGACCGCCTGCCTCAGCTTCAACTATCACCAGGACCATTTCGGCCATCTGTGGGACATCCACACCGCCGACGGCGGCGTCGCCCACACCGCCTGCGTCGGCTTCGGCATGGAGCGCGTGGCGCTGGCGCTGTTCCGCCACCACGGTTTCGACACCGCACAGTGGCCGGCCTCGGTCCGCAAGGTCCTGTGGGGGTGACCGCCAGCATGTGGACTCCGCACCGGCCCGACGGCTACGACCGCCATCCCCTGCACCAGGGCGGCCAGGAAGAACGCATCTGGCCGGAGACCAACTGCTACGTCGACCTGTGGATCGAGGCGCTGCACGCCCGCGGCCTGGAACCGCGGGCGATGCTGGGCTTCACCGTCACCCAGGATTTCGAAGGCGACCAGTTCACCTTCTTCAAGGTGCCGCTGGAGGATCTGGAGACGCTGTACGGCCTGCGCGTGCAGGAACTGGCGATCTACGACAGTGTCGAAGCCCATGTGGCGGAGCAGTTGAAGCGCAGTCGTGATGGCGGTCTGGTGCTGGTGGAAGTCGACGGCTTCCACCTGCCGGACACCCGCGGCACCTCCTACGGCACCACCCATGTGAAGACGACGGTCGGCATCACCCGCATCGACCCGGCGGCGCGGACGATGGATTACTTCCACAATGCCGGCTTCTACCGGCTGGAGGGCGCCGATTACGAGGGCGTCGCCGCCGCAGCGGCCGGGCCGCTCTTCCCCTATGTCGAGTTCGTCAAGCCCGGCACCCCGCCGCTGGAGGGTGGGGCGCTGGTCACCGCCTCGCTGGAGCTGTTGCGCCGCCACCTCGCCCGCCGTCCGTCCGGCAATCCGGTGACCGCCTACCGCGCCGCCTTCCCGGAGCATCTCGACCGGCTGCTGAGCCGGCCGATGGAGTATTTCCACCTCTACGCCTTCAACCTGCTGCGCCAGCTCGGCGCCAATTTCGAACTGCTGGGCGCCCATGTCCGCTGGCTCGACGGCCCGGCCGACGCGGTGGAGGCCTGCCGGTCCATCGCCGAGGGCGCCAAGGCGATGCAGTTCCAACTGGCCCGCACCGTGGCCCGGCGCAAGGCACCCGACCTTACCGACAGCTTCGATCGGCTGGAGCGGGGCTACGACACCGTCATGGGCGCTCTGGCCCGCCGATACGGGTGAGCGGCGATGGCCCGTATCCGATCCGTCACCGGACGCCGGCAGACCCTTCTGGACCAGGGATGGACTCTGACCGTATCGGCGCCCGGCGGATCGGGGGAGGGCGGGGAGGGCATCCCCGCCCGGGTGCCCGGCACCGCCGCCGAGGCGCTCCAGGCCGCCGGCCTGTGGTCCGCCGCCGAACCCGCTTCGCTCCATGACAAGGATGTCGTCTACCGCACCCGCCTGACCGGCCATGGCCCGCGCGTGCTGCGCTTCCGCGGCCTGGCCACCATCGCCGAAGTGCGGCTGGACGGCGAGCGCATCCTGACCTCCGACAGCATGTATCTGGCCCATGAGGTGCCGGTGACGCTGAACGGCGAGGCGGAGCTGTCGATCCGCTTCCACGCCCTGCACCCGGTGCTGGCGGCCAAGAAGGGCCGTGCCCGCTGGCGGCCGAAACTGGCCGAACCGGCGGGCCTGCGCTTCGTCCGCACCACTCTGCTGGGCCATATGCCCGGCTGGTGCCCGCCGATTCACGCCGTCGGTCCATTCCGCCCGGTTGAACTGGTGGAGGAGACCGGGTCTTGCCGTGTGCTCGCCGCCGACCTGCGCAGCGGCTATGACGGGCGGGACGGCCATCTGTCGCTGCGCCTGACGGTGGAGGGGGCGGCGCCCGGCGCCACCGGATCGGTGGAGGTCGCCGGCCTGACGGCGCCGCTGGTCTTCGACGGCATCGATGGGTTCAGCGCCGACCTGACCCTGCCGGGCGTCGAGCCCTGGTGGCCGCACACCCGTGGCGAGCCGGTCCTGCACGGGGTGGTCGCACGGGTTGGATCGGCTGAAATCGATCTCGGCCGCGTCGGCTTCCGCTCGCTGGAGGTCGACCGCGGCCCGGACGGCACCGGCTTCGCCCTGCTGGTGAACGGCGTCCGCGTGTTCTGCCGCGGCGGCTGCTGGGTGCCGGTCGATCTGGTCGGGCTGTCGTCCGACCGCGCCGCCTATGAGCCCGAATTGCGCCGGATGCGTGACGCCGGCGCCAACATGGTCCGCGTCGGCGGCACCATGCTGTATGAGGGCGACGCCTTCTTCGAGCTGTGCGACGAGCTGGGCCTCCTGGTCTGGCAGGACGCCATGTTCGCCAACTTCGACTATCCCACCGACGCCGCCTTCCTCGACAGTGTGCGGGCGGAGATCGCGCAGCTGCTCGACCGCACCCAGGCGTCGCCGTCGCTGGCGGTGCTGTGCGGCGGCAGCGAGATGGAGCAGCAGGCGGCCATGCTCGGCCTGCCCCGCGCCTCCTGGGTCCAGCCGGCGCTCGCCGCCGCGATCATGGAGGAAGCGGCGGCCCGGCGCCCCGACCTGATCCGGGTCGCCAACTCTCCCAGCGGCGGGGCCTTGCCCTTCATCGCCAATGCCGGGGTGACCCATTATTACGGTGTCGGCGCCTACATGAAGCCGCTGGAGGATGCCCGGCGTGCCGGCGTGCGCTTCGCCAGCGAATGCCTCGCCTTCGCCAATCTGGGCGAGGACGACCCCCTGGGCGTCCCGGCACTCCATCATCCCCGCTGGAAGGAGCGGGTGCCGCGCGACCCCGGCGCTTCCTGGGACTTCGAGGATGTGCGGGAGCATTACCTTGAGGCGCTCTATGCCGTCGATCCGCGCCGCCTGCGCTACGAGGACCCCGACCGCTACCGCCGCCTGTCGCGCGCCGTGACCGGCGAGGTGATGCAGGCGGTGTTCGACGAGTGGCGGCGCCCCGGCTCCACCTGTGCCGGCGGGCTGGTCTGGCAATGGCGCGATCCCTCGCCCGGCGCGGGGTGGGGCGTGGTCGCCGCCGACGGCACGCCGAAGCCGGCTTGGCACGCGCTGAAGCGCGCCTTCCGGCCGCTGCGGGTGATCCTGACCGACGAGGGCGTCAACGGGCTGGCGGTGCATCTGGTCAACGACACCGCCCGGCCGGTGGAGGCGCTGTTGCGGCTGACCGCATGGCGTGACGGGGCGGTCCCGGTGCTGAAGGCTGAGCGGCCGGTGACGCTGCCGGCGCGGGGGGCGGTGACCCTGGCGGCCGCCGAGATGTCCGACCGCTTTTTTGACACGACCTACACCTACAGGTTTGGGCCTATCCCACACGATGTGGTGACGGCACAATTGCTGTCGGCCGAAAGGGACGTGGAACCGATTGACGAGTCTCATTATTTCCCCAAGGGACGCTCGCTGCCGCGGTCCGATCTCGGCCTGACGGCGGTGGTGGAGGACCAGGGGGCGGATTGGGTGTTGCGGTTGGCCACGGCACGGTTCGCCTGTTCGGTGCATGTGGAGGACGAACGGTTCCGGGCGGACGACGCCTGGTTCCATCTTCCGCCCGGCGTCGAGCGGGTCGTCCGCCTGCGGCCGCGGGCAGGTTCGGGGGTTGAGGACGGGATGGCATCGGCCGGGCGACCGGTGCCGAACGGCGAGGTCCATGCGCTGAACGCGCTGGCGCCCGTCCGCTACAGGGGGAACGCATGAAGCCGACACCGGTGGTGTTCGATGGTTGTTTCGGATGGCTGCATCCGGCCCAGGGCCTGCGCGGGGTGGTCCTGTGCGGTCCCTACGGCTATGAGGAACTGTGCGCGCACCGCGCCTGGAAAAGCTTCGCCGAAGGGCTGGCCGCGGCCGGGTTGCCGACATTGCGTTTCGATTATCCCGGATCCGGCGATTCGGCCGGGGAGGACAGCGACCCCGACCGGGTGCGCGCCTGGGTGGACGGCGTCAAGGCGGCTGTCCGCCGGTTGCGCGAGGACACCGGCGTCACCGAACTGACCCTGGTCGGCTACCGCATGGGTTCGCTGCTCGCCACGGCGGCGGCGCACGAACTGGCGGAGGAGGGGCAGGGCGTCGACACGCTGGCCCTGCTGTCGCCGATCACCTCGGGCCGCAAGGCCCTGCGCGAACTCCAGACCCTGGCGGCCATCGTGCTGCGCCCGGTCTGCAATCCGGAACCGCCGGAGCGCGCCTCCTGGCTGAACGTGATCGGCATGCCGGTGACGCCCGAAACGGCGCTGGCGCTGGGCGCCCTCAATCCGTTCGATCGGCCGGCGCCGCCCGCCCCGCGCATCCTGATCGCCGACCGTCCGGAAGGAAAGACGCCGGTGAAGCTGGCCAGCCGCTGGCGCGCCATGGGTGCGGTGGCGGAGCCGATGGGAGTCAGCGGCGTGATGGAGCTGGTCCAGCAGCCCCAGGGCGCCCAGGCGTCCGCGGTGCTGGAGCCGGTCCTGCGCTGGATCGCCGCCGGCCCGGTCGCGACCGGCGCCACCCCGCCGCCGGATCGGCCGGCCGGCCTGATGATGCCGACGGCGGTCGAACGTCCGGTCTTCTTCGGCTCGGCGCCGGAGCTGTTCGGCATCTATTGCACCCCGGTCCTGGCCGATCCCGCCGGCAACCGGCCGGTCATCCTGTTCCTGAACAGCGGCGCCACCCACCATGTCGGCTCCGGCCGCGCCACCGTGGTCCAGGCGCGGCGGCTGGCGGCGCGCGGCTATGCCTCGCTCAGGATCGACGCGGCCGGCATCGGCGACAGCCCCGATCGGCCCGGCTTCCAGGACAACCTTCTCTATAACAAGGAGGTGATCGCCGACGTCCGCGCCGCGCTGAACTGGCTGGAGGCGCAGGGGCACGAGCGCGTCGTCGTCATCGGCCTGTGCGCCGGCGGCACGCCCGCTTTGCATGCCGGCCTGGGCGACGACCGGGTGGTCGGGCAGATCGTGCTCAATCCCGGCCGGTTCGAGTTGGGCGGCGGCATCGCCGTCATGGACCTGATGCGGAGCGTCGCCTTCCGCTCAACCAAGGAATATCTGCTGGAGGCGCTGAAGCCGGCCCGCCTGCGCGCCAGCCTCCGCAAGCCCGCCCGCACCATCGGGCTGGCCAAGCGCCTGACCGGCCGCTTCGTCCGCAAGCTGCTTCTCCGCACCGGCCTGACCCGCCATGCGCTGCGCATGTTCCGCCGCCTGTCGGCGGAGGGCCGGCGGGTGCTGGTGGTCTACAGCAGCGACGACATGACGCTGGCCGAATTCTACCTGCATCTGGGCGAGGGCGGCCGTGCCCTGGACGGCCTGCCCGGCATCGAGGTGGTCTATCTCGACCGCTCCGACCACAGCCTGACGGTCTGGGAGGCGCGCGACCGCCTGGATCGCCTGATCGACCGCCACCTGACCTGCCTGGAAACCGCCGCCCATTCTGACCCCGCCGCCTGCGGCCTCACCAGCTGGAGCCTGGGGCTTCCCGGCGGCCTGCCGTCCGGCGAACGGGTGGGGTAGGGCGAACCGACAGGTCCTGGGCTTGATGTCGGGAACAGCACGGCATTTACGATGTCTGTGGTAGTTCGTCGTCCAACGCCTTGGCATCCGCCGGCGGGCGGGCAGATTCAAGCGCGACGATGTCGGTCTCCGTGAAGTCCTCCGGCCCCATGACCCGGCGTTTCCACTTTTCGGTGGAGACCAGCACGCTGCTTTGCTGCCCGTCCGTCATAACCCGCTCTCTTACCCCAACAGCTCCGCCAGCGACCGCGCCACCACCTGCGTCGCCCGGCGCAGGTCTTCCAGCACCAGTTTCTCGTCGGCGCGGTGGCCGTTGGCCTCCAGCAGGTCGCGCGGGCCGGCGCCGTAGAGGATGGTGGGGATGCCGGCCTCCGAATAATGGCGGGCGTCGGTGTAGAGCGGGATGCCGTTCTGGCCGACCGGCACGCCCAGCACCTCCTGCGCATGGGCCGCGAACAGCGCCGCCAGCCGCGGCGCGTCGCCGACCGAGCGGAAGGGGCGGGCCAGCAGGATGCGGCGGACGGTGACGCGGATGCCGTCCCGGCCGCCGATGGCCTTCTCGATCAGGCCGCGCAGTTCGGCCTCCACCTCCGCCGGGTTCTCCTCCGGGATCATGCGGCGGTCGAGACGAAAGGTGACGCGGTCGGGCACCACGTTGGTGTTGATGCCGCCCTGGATCAGCCCGACGGTCAGCGACGGGTGGGTGATGCCGGTGACGGCGGAGCGGCGCGTCGCCAGTTCCGGCCGGTGGGCGTAGAGCGCCGCCAGGATGCCGGTCGCCGCCTCCAGCGCGTCATGGCCGGTGTCGGGGCGGGCGGCATGGGCGGACTTGCCGTCGACCTGCACCTCCAGATGCAGGCAGCCGTTGTGCCCGGTCACCACCGAATAGGCGAAGCTGGCCGACACCGCATAGTCCGGCTTGGAAATCCCCTGGTCGAGCAGCCATTTCGGCCCGATCTCGCCGCCGGCCTCCTCGTCATAGGTCAGGTGCAGCTCGATCGTGCCCTTCAGCGCAGCCTTCGAGTCCATCAGCGCCTGCAGCGCGAAGGCATAGGTGGCGAAGTCCGACTTCGACACCGCCACGCCGCGCCCATACATCACGCCGTCGCGGATCTCCGCGCCATAGGGATCGCTCGACCAGCCCTCGCCGGGCGGCACCACGTCGCCATGGGCGTTCAAGGCAACAGTAGGTCCGTCGCCGAAGCGGTGGCGGATCACCAGATTGGTGGCACTGATCATGCCGTTGGCCCGCACCAGCTCGGCCGGCACCGGGTGACGCTCCACCGTGAAGCCAATCGCCTCCAGCAGCTCGGCGGCACGGACGGCGTGGGGGGCGCAGTCGCCGGGCGGGTTGTCGGACGGCACCTTCACCAGCTCCGCCAGGAAACGGACCTCCTCCTCGAAGCGGGCATTCACCGCCTCATCAAGGGTGGCGGCGAGGGAGGGGGACAGGTCGGTCATGGCAGGCGGTCCGTCAGGAGTTTTGCGGGCTGGAAATTTTCGACGAAGCGGGCGAGCACGCGGGCTCCCGCCTCGGCGTCGGCGGCGGTGATGCGTTCGGCCGGATTGTGCGAGATGCCGCGTTCGCAGCGCACGAACAGCATGGCGATGTCGGTCAGCGCCGCCACCGCCATGGCGTCGTGGCCGGCGCCGCTCGGCAGTTCCGGCGCATCCAGCCCTTCGGCGGTTGCCGCGGCGGCGAACTGCGCCATCAGCGCCGGGTGGCAGGCGACGGCGGGGCTTTCATGCAGCGTCTCGAAGCCGATGGCGACGCCGCGGGCATCGGCGATGGCCTCCAGCCGGGCGCGGACGGCGCCGACCCGCTCCAGCCGCAGGGGGTCGCGGTCGGCGCGCAGGTCGATGGTGAAGCGGACCTTGCCGGGAATGACGTTGGTGGCGCCGGGCGACGCCTCGATCCGGCCGACGGTGCCGACCAGCCGTTCCTGCCCGGAGCAGAGCTGTTCCACCGCCAGGATCATCTCGGCGGATGCCGCCAGCGCGTCGCGGCGCAGGGTCATCGGCACGGTGCCGGCATGGCCGGCCATCCCCTCCACCGTCACCGCCAGCCGGGTGGCACCGGCGATGGCGGTAACCACGCCGACCGGCCGGCCCAGCGCCTCCAGCACCGGCCCCTGCTCGATGTGCAGTTCCACATAGGCCAGCACGGCATGCGGCTCGTAGGCGGCGCTCGCCCAGGCGGCGGGTTGGAGGCCGAAGGCGGTCATCGCGTCGGCCAGCCGGGTTCCTGCGGCGTCGCGCGTCTCCAGCACCGCCGGGTCGAAGGTGCCGGCGATGGCGCGGCTGCCGATCAGGGTCGATTGGAACCGCGTGCCCTCCTCGTCGCCGAAGCCGATCACCTCGATGGCGAAGGGCAGGCGCCGGCGGCGGGCGTTCAGGTCGGCGACCACGGCGATGCCGCTCAGCACGCCCAGCATGCCGTCATAGCGCCCGGCATCGCGCACGGTGTCGAGGTGGGAGCCGATCAGCAGGGCCGGCAGCCCCGGTTGCCCGCCCTCGTAGCGGCCGATGATGTTGCCGACCGCATCCTCGCGCACGCTCATCCCCGCCTCGCGCATCCAGCCGGCGACGAGGTCGTTGGCGCGGCGGTGTTCCGGCGTCAGGTAGAGGCGCGACAGCCGGCCCTCCTCCGCGCTGATCGCCGCCAGCGCGTCGATGCGGTCGAGAAGGGCCGGTCCAGAGAGCGGGGATTCGGGCATCGGCGGGTCCGGACTGCGCTGGGGAAACAGGACGATGCCCCCGGTTATACGCCGAAGCCGCCGCTCCGCCCTAGCCCCCGGCCGGTGAAGACAGTTTCAAAGAATCCCGGAAAGGGGACCGTCCGGCGCCTTCCGATCATGCCGCAACGCAAAAAGACAGGAGAAAGATCGTTGGGGGTGCCGAATATTGCCTACCACCCTCTGGAAGACCGGTTGCACACTTCATAAATGAAGCGTGACAAAAATACCGGAAATAATCACATTTTTGCTGCGAGTGCGAAAGAAACCGCTGAGGGGAGGTGCGTCCATGACGTCGTTCGATCCCGACATGCCTTTCGAAAACGCAACGCCGATTGGCCGCCCGATCGACCGTTCTATGGCTGGGCGGAAAGGTGGCGGCCTGTGGTTCAACGACCGAACCGAACTGGCCCAGGCCCGCACGCTGGCGGGATGGATCATGATTCTGGCGGAGGACCGCGGATTGGACGACCGCCAGCTGGCCGTCGTCACCGGACTCGACCTGGAGGATGTGCGGGCAGTCCGGGAGGGGGCGGTGGCGATGCTGCCGCCCCGGCTGCTGAACGGCGCGCTGGCCCGTCTGGAGGGCCGGAACGACGAAGGGCGGCTGCAATAGCTGCAGGCCGCCCTTTTCGAACCGTGTATCGCTGTGGCGCCGCGTCAGGCGACGGACAGCACGTCCACATACATGTTGGCCGGGGCCGACAGGTGGATGCGGTACAGCATGCCGGACTGGTCGACGATGATGTCGGCGACCGGGTTCTTGGTCGACAGGTCGGTCACCGCGGCGCGGACGTTGCGCGGCAGTTGGTCCAGTTCGACGTCGCGGTAACCGGTCTTGTCGGAAAGCTTGATGGTCTTGTTGCCCATGATGGCAGCTGCTCTGTTCCAGAAGGCTTGAGAGGGGATACTCTATTCGGCCGCGGGACAATGGTCCCGGCCGGTTAACCAACGGTTAAGTACCCCCTCCGGTCTCACGGCCCTCCGCGCAGGGCAGCAACGCTTCCGGTGCAGGTGGCGCCGGGGACTACCGCCGCTCGCGCCCCTCGCTGCCCGCCATGGCGTCACCGTGCCGCAGGGTGTCGTCTTCCGGCAGCGGCTGCTTGCCCAGCACCATGGAACTGTTGTCGAGCGCCGCCACCGTCGCGTCGCGCGCCGGGGCGCCGGGGCCGGTCACGCTGCCCTGGCCCTGCCGGGCCGCCGGCTCCACCCGCTCGCCCATCCCGACGGTCGTGGTCCGGCCCGGAGCGGTGTGGCCGGCGACGCGCAGGTCGTTCTGCACATGGCCGACGCCCGACACGCTTTCGGCGATGTCCTCCGCCCGGCGGCGGGCGGCGCGGTCCTCCACGGTGCCGGACAGCGTCACTTCGCCGCCCTCAACCTTTACGCCGACGTCCGATGCGTCGATGTGGTGGTCGTCGGTCAGGCGTTCATTGATGTCCTCCAGGATGCGTTCGTCGGAACGGCGGTAATTGCGTGGCCCGACTCCGCGATAGCGCGCCTCCGGCCTCATCTTCGCGAACTCCTCGCTCCAGGGATGGCGATGCATGGCGGCCTCCGTTTGTGAGTTGGAAATCGTTGGCATTTCAACAGTTGGTGTGCCCCGCCCGTTCCGGATCATCGCCCGGGGACGGCACCGGCCGGCGCATGGCGGCTACCGCGCAAAAAAGCCGCAACCAAGTTCACGCTCGGCAGTTGGGTCCGAAAAGGGCTTTGGCTGAGGACGTGCCATGACACATTCAAAACCAAGCGTCGCCCTCTGGGCGATGGTCATTCTGTTGGCCATACTGGGCCTCGGCTCGCTCGGCGGCGGGTTGTGGCTGATCCTGCTGGGCGGGTCCTGGTACTACGCCATCGCAGGCGTGCTGTTCCTGGCCACCGCCGTGCTGCTGGTGAAGCGGTCGCCGGCGGCGCTGTCGATCTACGCGCTGCTGGTGATCGGAACGCTGATCTGGGCGCTGTGGGAAGCGGGGCTGGACTGGTGGCGGCTGTCGGCGCGCGGCGACGTGATCGCGGTTGTCGGCTTCCTGCTGATTCTGCCCTGGATCACCCGCCGGCTTGGCGAGCGTGAACCGGTTGCCGGCGAACCGGCGCCGGGCGCCTATCCCGTCGGCGCCTTCCGCGGCACCGGCCTCGCGCTGACCGCCTCGCTGGTGATCGTGCTGCTGGTCGGCATTGCCTCCTGGTTCACCGACCCGCACAGCATCGACGGCACGGTTCCGCAGCGCCAGCAGACCGCATCGGCCGCCACCACCGGGGCTGCGGATGCAGGCACCGGCTCCGGACCCGCGATCCCGGACGGGGAATGGCAGGCCTATGGCCGCACCGGCTACGGCCAGCGCTATTCGCCGCTGACCGGCATCACGCCGCAGAATGCCGACAGGCTGGAGGTCGCCTGGACCTACCACACCGGCGATCTGCGCGGACAACCCGGCGACCCGAAGGAAACCACCTTCGAGGTGACGCCGCTGAAGGTCGGCAACCGGCTGTTCCTGTGCTCCCCGCACCAGCATGTCATCGCGCTGGACGCCACCACCGGCAAGGAAGTCTGGCGTCGCGACCTGACGATCGACCAGAAGCAGCTGGCGCTGCAGCATCTGACCTGCCGCGGCCTGTCCTACCACCCGGCGCAGCAGGCCGCCGCTTCCGCTTCGGCGGCCGGCGACGCCTGTGCCGCCACGCTGTTCATGCCGACCGCCGACGGCCGTCTGGTCGCGCTGAATCCGGAGGATGGCTCGCTCTGCACCGGCTTCGGCCAGAACGGGCAGATCAACCTGTGGGCCAACATGCCGAATCTCCGGCCCGGCTCCTATTACTCGACCTCGCCGCCGGTGGTGACCGCCAATCTCGTCATCGTCGGCGGCACGGTGCTGGACAATGTGTCGGTGCATGAGCAGTCGGGCGTGATCCGCGCCTTCGACGTCAATGACGGCCATCTGGTGTGGAACTGGGATTCGGCCAAGCCGGACCAGACCGCCCCGATTTCCGACGGCCAGACCTACACCGTGAACTCGCCCAACAGCTGGTCGATCTCCAGCGTCGACGAGGCGCTGGGCATGGTCTATGTGCCGCTGGGCAACCAGCCGCCCGACCAGTTCGGCGGCAACCGCAGCCCGGCGGTGGAGCGCTTCTCCTCCTCCGTCGTGGCGCTCGATCTGGCGACGGGGCACGTGCGCTGGGTCTTCCAGACCGTGCATCACGATCTGTGGGACTATGACGTGCCGGCGCAGCCCAGCCTGATCGACCTGACCGTCAACGGCCAGACCGTGCCGGCCCTGGTGCAGCCGACCAAGCAGGGCGAGCTGTTCGTCCTGGACCGCCGCACCGGCAAGCCGATCCTGCCGGTGACCGAGAAGCCGGCGCCGCAGGGTGCCGCCGAGGGCGACCACACCGCCCCGACCCAGCCGGTCTCGGCCTTGTCCTACGATCCGCCGCCGCTGACCGGGGCGGACATGTGGGGCGCGACGATGTTCGACCAGCTCGCCTGCCGCATCGCGCTGAAGCGCCTGCGCTATGACGGCCGCTTCACCCCGCCGTCCTTGCAGGGCTCGCTGGTCTATCCCGGCAATTTCGGCGTGTTCAACTGGGGCAGCGTCGCCGTCGATCCCAGGCGCCAGATCGCCTTCACCACACCGGCCTATCTCGCCTTCGTCTCGCAGCTGGTGCCGCGCAAGAACGACACCGAGATGTATGTGCAGGGCGGTGAGCCGCCCAAATTCAGCCTGCCGGCGCTGAACGAGAATTTCGGCGCGCCCTATGCGGTGAAGCTAGCCCCCTTCGTCTCGGTTCTGGGTCTGCCCTGTCAGGCGCCGCCCTGGGGCTATGTCGCGGCGGCCGACCTGACGACCGGCAAGATCGTGTGGAAGCACAAGAACGGCACCACCCGCGACGCCGCGCCGGTACCGCTGCCCTTCCGCATGGGCGTTCCCAACCTGGGCGGCCCGATCATGACCGCGGGCGGCGTCGCCTTCCTGTCGGGCACCATCGACTACTATGTGCGGGCCTACGACGTCTCCAACGGCAAGCAGCTGTGGGAAAGCCGCCTTCCGGCCGGCGGTCAGGCTACGCCGATGACCTACCAGGGCGAGGACGGACGGCAATATGTGCTGGTGGTCGCCGGCGGCCACGGCTCGCTCGGGACCAAGGCGGGCGATTCGGTGATCGCCTATGCGCTGCCGAAGTGAGGGGTAGAGTTGGTGCTTTGCCCCCTCCCTAACCCTCCCCCTCTTCGAGGGAGAGGGAACTCCGCCGCTCACGCGCTCAGCCCCCTCTCCCGCGGAACGCGGGGGAGGGTTGGGGAGGGGGCATTGGCGCTGATCTTTTTATCCCCTCCCCAACAAAAAAGCCCGCCCCGGTTCCCCAGGGCGGGCTCTCTCCAACCAAAAACCCCTCAGCGCGTCGGCACCGGCGGCGTCTGCGAATAGTCGTAGAATCCGCGGCCGTACTTCTTGCCGATCCAGCCGGCCTCGACATACTTCACCAGCAGCGGGCAGGGGCGGTACTTGCTGTCGGCCAAGCCCTCATACAGCACCTGCATCACCGCCAGACAGGTGTCCAGGCCGATGAAGTCGGCCAGTTCCAGCGGACCCATCGGGTGGTTGGCGCCCAGCTTCAGCGCGGTGTCGATGGCCTCGACGCCGCCGACGCCCTCATACAGGGTGTAGACCGCTTCGTTGATCATCGGCAGCAGAATGCGGTTGACGATGAAGGCCGGGAAATCCTCGGCCACCGCGGCGGTCTTGCCGATGGCGAGCGTCAGTTCCTTGATGGCGTTGAAGGTCGGCTCGTCGGTGGCGATGCCGCGGATCAGTTCGACCAGCTGCATCACCGGCACCGGGTTCATGAAGTGCATGCCCATGAACTTGGCCGGACGGTCGGTCGCCGCCGCCAGACGGGTGATCGAGATCGACGAGGTGTTCGTCGCGATCAGCGCCTCCGGCTTCAGGTGCGGGACCAGCTTCTTCAGCAGGTCGCGCTTCAGCGCCTCGTTCTCGGTGGCGGCTTCGATCACCAGATCGGACTCGCCGAACACCGACAGGTCGGTGCCGGTGACGATCCGGCCGAGGGCGGCGGTCTTCGCCGTCTCCTCCATCTTGCCCTTCTGGATCTGCCGGTCGTAGTTGCGGCCGATGGAGGCGAGCGCCTTTTCCAGGACCGCGTCGCTGATGTCGGACAGGACGACATCATAGCCGGCCTGGGCGCAGACCTGGGCAATACCGCTGCCCATCTGGCCGGCGCCGATGATGCCAATCTTCTTGATCGTGGTCATGGGGGCTGTCCCGCGCAGGATGTGGGTAAAGTGGCCCGCCGCGTCAGGCACCGGTTTTGGCCGGCGCCCGTTGCGGCGGTCCGGATCAGCGCGCCTTATCCAAGCTTTTCCGTCAGCTCCGGCACGGCCTTGAACAGGTCCGCGACGAGGCCGTAATCGGCGACCTGGAAGATGGGCGCTTCCTCATCCTTGTTGATCGCGACGATGACCTTGCTGTCCTTCATGCCGGCGAGGTGCTGGATCGCACCCGAGATGCCGACGGCGATGTACAGCTCCGGTGCCACGATCTTGCCGGTTTGCCCGACCTGATAGTCGTTCGGCACGAAACCCGCGTCCACGGCGGCGCGCGAGGCACCCACCGCGGCACCCAGCTTGTCGGCCAGGGCCTCCAGCATCGGGAAGTTGTCGCCCGACTGCATGCCGCGGCCACCCGACACCACCACGCGGGCGGCGGTCAGCTCCGGACGCTCCGACTTGGTCAGCTCGGCCGAGACGAAGCTCGACAGGCCGGCCGCACCGGCGCCCGCGACGTTCTCGACGGCGGCCGAACCGCCTTCGGATGCTGCGGTCTCGAAGGCGGTGGTGCGGACGGTGACGACCTTCACCGGGTCGGCCGACTGCACGGTGGCGATGGCGTTGCCGGCATAGATCGGCCGCTCGAAGGTGTCGGCAGACACCACGGCGGTGATGTCGGAGATGGCGGCGACGTCCAGCAGGGCGGCGACGCGCGGCAGCAGGTTCTTGCCGACCGAGGTGGCGCCGGCCAGGACATGGCCGTAGCCGTTCTTGGCGGTGGCGACCACCAGCGGGGCGACGTCTTCCGGCAACTGGTGCTCGTAGGCGGCATCGTCGGCCAGCAGCACCTTGGCGACGCCGGCGACCTTGGCGGCGGCGTCGGCTGCTGCTCGGGCACCCTTGCCGGCGACCAGGATGTGGATGTCACCACCGATCTTGCCGGCGGCGGTGACGGCGTTCAGCGTGGCGGGCTTCAGCGAGGCGCCGTCGTGTTCCGCGATGACGAGAATGTTGGCCATGGTCAGTTCATCCCCCTCAGATCACGCGCGCATCGTTCTTGAGCTTGTCTACCAGCGTGGCGACGTCCGGCACCTTGATGCCGGCCTGACGCTTCGCCGGCTCGGTGACCTTCAGCGTGGTCAGGCGCGGGGCGACATCGACGCCGAGCGCATCCGGGGCGACGGTCTCCAGCGGCTTCTTCTTCGCCTTCATGATGTTGGGCAGCGAAGCGTAACGCGGCTCGTTGAGGCGCAGGTCGGCGGTGACCACCGCCGGCAGCTTCAGCTCCACCGTCTCCAGCCCGCCGTCGATCTCGCGGGTCACCGCGACCTTGCCGTCGGCGGCGACGACCTTCGAGGCGAAAGTGCCCTGGCCCCAGCCCAGCAGCGCCGCCAGCATCTGGCCGGTCTGGTTGCAATCGTCGTCGATCGCCTGCTTGCCGAGGATGACGAGGCCGGGGGCCTCCTTCTCGACCAGGGCCTTCAGCACCTTGGCGACGGCGAGCGGTTCGGTCGTCACGTCGGTCTGCACCAGGATGGCGCGGTCGGCACCCATGGCGAGAGCGGTGCGCAGAGTTTCCTGGGCCTGGGTCGGGCCGACGGAGACCACGACGATCTCGGTCGCCGTGCCGGCCTCCTTCAGACGCACCGCCTCTTCGACGGCGATCTCGTCGAAGGGGTTCATGCTCATCTTCACGTTGGCGGTCTCGACGCCGCTGCCATCCGCCTTGACGCGGATCTTCACGTTGTAGTCGACCACTCGCTTAACGGGGACGAGGACTTTCATAACTCACCCTGGCTGCTGAGCGCGCGCCTGTTACGGCGAACACCGCGAAAATTGCTGTGGTTGCGAACGGACCATAGGATCTGGCATTACCACTGTCAATGACGCGCCCGATGCGCGGGCGGCGTTGTGTGCCGGCCCGATTGTCGCGGCCCGGAGGTGGGCGCCGGAACGGCTCAGCGGTTGGCGCCGGGCACCCACAGCACGTCGTCCGCCCCGTTGCGGTTCATCACCCGGCTCAGCACGAACAGATGGTCGGACAGCCGGTTGACGTATTTCAGCGCAGCATCCGTCACCGGCTCGTGCCGCGCCAGATCGGTCATCAGCCGTTCCGCCCGGCGCACGACGGTGCGCGCCAGATGCAGATGCGCCGCCGCCGGAGAACCGCCGGGCAGGATGAAGGAGGTCAGCGGCGCCAGATCGGCGTTCATCGCATCGATCTCCGCCTCCAGCCGGTCGACCTGCGCCTGCACGATGCGCAGCGGCGGGTATTTCGGCGCCTCCTCCTCCGGCGTGCAGAGGTCGGCGCCCAGATCGAACAGGTCGTTCTGGATGCGGCCCAGCATCGCGTCGGCTTCCGTCAGGCCCGCGGTGTGCAGGCGGGCCATGCCGATGACGGCGTTCGCCTCGTCCACCGTGCCATAGGCGGCGACGCGGCGGTCATGCTTGGGCACCCGGCTGCCGTCGCCGAGCGAGGTTTCGCCGGCGTCGCCGCCGCGCGTGTAGATCTTGGTCAGCTTCACCATGGGGAACCGTCAGCCTTGGGTCAGGATGGCGAGGACGAACAGCACCAACGCCGCACCCTGCAGCATCACGCGCAGCCGCATCGCCTTGTTGGAGCGGCGCGGGTCGCCCCGCCCGCCGCGGGCCATGAAGAAGAGGCCGACGAACAGCGAGCCGACCACCGCCAGCATCGCCATGACCATCAGGATGGGGAAGAGAGTCTGCATGGCGACCACTATATCCCAGCATCCGGCCCGCGCCTATGGCGACGCGGCCCCTTGAAATCGGCGTTCCGGGTAATCCCCCGGTTGCCAACGCCGCCGGACTGCATAGAGTGCGGCGTCGGGATCGGCGGAAGAGTGGAGATGCAGGCGATGCGGCGGCGGACTTTCCTGAAGACGGCCCTGAAGGCGACCGCGGTCACCGCGGCCGGCACCGGCGCCTTCGCGGCGCTGAGCCGCAAGTCCGTGCAGGCGGCCCCCGGCACCGCCGCGCCGTCTATGTCCTTCCCCGACGACTTCCTGTGGGGCGTCTCCACCTCCAGCTACCAGATCGAGGGCGCGGTCGCCGAGGATGGACGGGGCGCAAGCGTTTGGGACACCTTCAGCCATTCCTACGGGCGGATCGCCAACGGCGACACCGGCGACGTGGCCTGCGACCATTACCACCGCTATGCCGAGGATGTGGAGCTGATGGCGCGGGCCGGGATGAAGGCCTACCGCTTCTCCATCGCCTGGCCGCGGGTGATGCCGCAGGGCACCGGCGCGGTGAACGCCAAGGGGCTGGACTTCTACGACCGGCTGACCGACACGCTGCTGGCGAAGGGCATCCAGCCCTGGCCCTGCCTGTTCCACTGGGACCTGCCGCAGGCCCTGCAGGACCGCGGCGGCTGGACCAACCGCGACATCGCCGGCTGGTTCACCGATTACGCGCTGGCGGTGACCGCCCGGCTGGGCGACCGCGCCAAGCACTGGGTGATGCTGAACGAGCCGTCGGTGGTCGCCATCTTCGGCCACGGCACCGGCGGCCATGCGCCCGGCCTGACCGGCCGCGAGACCTGCCTGAAGGCGATCCACCACCAGAACCTCGCCCAGGGCACCGCGCTGGCGGCCCTGCGCAAGGCGGGCGGCAAGGACTGGCAGCTCGGCACCGTGCTGTCGCTGCAGCCGTCCTGGCCGGTCGGCGGGCTCGATTCGAACTACCCGGCCTCGCTGATGTGGGATGCGGTGTGGAACCGCTCCTGCCTCGACCCGCTGTTCAAGGGCCGCTTCCCCGAATTGCTGGAGGAGGAGTTCGCCCGCATCGCCCAACCCGGCGATCTGGCGCGCATCAACCAGCCGGTCGATTTCCTCGGCGTCAACTATTACAGCCGCATGCACCAGCAGCCCGATCCGCAGGGGCTGTTCGGCACCGGCTACGGCTCGGCGCCGGAGGGCACGCGCAAGACCGGCATGGATTGGCCGGTGGAGCCGGACGGGCTGAGCGAGATCCTGGCCGAACTGCAGGAAAGCTACGGCAACCCGCCGGTCTATGTGACGGAGAACGGCGCCGACTACCCCGACAGCATCGGCCCGAGCGGCGGTGTCGAGGACCGCGACCGCATCGCCTATCTGCGCGACCATCTGCTGGCTGCCGCCAAGTCGATCGACGAGGGCAGCAACCTCAAGGGCTACATGGTGTGGACGCTGCTGGACAATTTCGAATGGTCGGAGGGCTACCGCCGCCATTTCGGTTTGGTCCAGGTCGACCGCAAGACGATGGCCCGCACCCCCAAGGCCAGCTTCGACTGGTATGCGTCGGTCATCCGCAACAACGCGGTTCCGCTGGCCTGAGGGCGTGTTCCCCGGGTTCAGCCCGACGCGGTGGAGGCGCCTTCGTCTTGTGCTTGGCTCATGGTGGGATTAGGCCAGCGCAAGGCGATCTGGTGCAGATACTGCGCCATTACTCCACCGTCAATGTCACGGTAATGAACGGTGTAGAGCAGTTCGCGCCAAACCTCCTCCGACACCTGCTTGGGATCGGCGCCGACCCAATTCAAGGCATGGATGAGGGCGAAGTCGGCGTTGATCAGCATGCTGCGTTCAACGACCGGATCGATCTCCTCCTGCTTATAGGCGCTGTCGGGGCTGGATGCCTGGCGCTTTACAGGTGTTTCGGTCAGTTGGATCGGGCGGATGCGTCCAAACCACTTCAGCGTATAGCCGGCGCGTTTGTAGCGGTTGGCGATCGGCATGCGGTGGAACCGCTTGAGGCGCTCGATGTCGGAAAAATAACTTTCCACGCAGTTCACCAGCAGCGCCTTGTTCATGACAGCGCCGGTGAAGCCGATACCGTTAAGTTTCCTATTATATATTTGAAAACTATCAAAGAAGAAATAAGCTCTTTCTGCAACCCGTGTGTCGATTTCTTCTGGTGAAAGGGAGCGGTCAAATTCCTTTTCTAAATCCTGGTCTATCATGGCCCGGTTTCTTCATCCTTCGCGGAAATGCCCTTGATCGCGCGGGTGGAGAGATCAAAAAAAGCATCCAGCTGGCCGGCGAAAAGTGCCGTCTGAGCGGTGCTGTCGAAGGGAGTGTCCTTGTTCGGCAAGACCCACCGCGACACCGATCGAATGGCCGGATTGCGCACAAGTTCCTCGAACTCTTCGAGCGATCCGTCCTGTGGCGCCTGTTCGTCGGGCTTGCTCATTGTCAACTCCATCCCCTTTTGCCTCCAAACGCTTTGAGTCCCGGACCTGGAATGGGCCGGGACTTTATGCATTGAAGGACTGTTGTCAATATTGAAGTGAAGAAGCCATTGATTGCATTTGTATGAGGGTTCGTCGCTTGCTTAGGGACGATGTGCTTGGAAATGTAGCATGAATCCCTCTTCGCTCCAATTGCGGAAAGCCTGGATGATGCCTCTGGCCTGCGACATATTTTGATCCAATCTTGCTAGGGCCGGGTAAATGCATACACTTGAAGAAGCCCATTCATGATAGATGGCTTCCAACTCTTCCAGAACCGGTCCCCTCGTCATGCCGTCCCCCCGCCCGCCCCAGCCGACCCGCTTCGCCATCCAGAAGGCGCGTGGCAAGGGGTGGAAGACCTTGGAGGTCGGAGAGGAGCTGGCCCACGCCAAGGCACGGTTCGACCAGATGGTCGGCATCAACCCGCGGGCCTATTTCCGCCTGATCCAGCTCGATTACAACGCCGACTCCGCCTATGAGGGGATGGAGTTCAACTGGACGCTGATCGAGCTGTACGATCCCACCAAGGGCGGCCCCACCAAGGGAGGCAGCGTCCGACCGGCGCCGAGGCCTGCTCCCTCGACCGCGTCCAAGCCGAAGGCCAAGCGCAAGTCCGCCGAGCCGGTCGCCCTGCCGCTGCGCATCTATCTGACCGTGATCCTGATCGGCACGCTGGCGGGCGCCCTGGCCTACCTGCATTTCGCCGGCGGCCGGTAAATCGTCAACAGCCGTGAGTCTTCAGAGACTATTATCGGCCGTCATCCCCGCGAAGGCGGGGATCCAGAGTCTCCAATGCAAAGGCTCGCCAAGTCTGGATTCCCGCCTTCGCGGGAATGACGACCGAGAGAAGCTTATTCTCACTCCGCCGTATAGCCCTTCCGGCGCATGCACAGCGCAAACATCTCCTTGCGATAACCGAACTGCGGCGTTTCCGGCAGCGGCCGCAGGGGATAGCCGCGCAGGCGCATGGTGTTGTCCACCTGCTCGGTGCATTCGTCGAAGGCGACGGTCGGCACGTCCGGGCTGGCGGTCCACTCGCGGTAGGACGGCGGACTGCTGCAACCGGACAGCAGGGCCATGGCGGACAGGGCCGCAAACAGGCAGGCCAGCCCCGGCAGGGCCGGCAGGAGTCGCGGGCGTGCGGTGTCGGTCCCGGTCATGGCTTGCGTCTCGCTCCTTTTTCGCCCCCGATTTGACGCTACCACGGCCGGGGCTTTCCGATCCATTTTCGCGCACCATTTTCGGGAACGCGCCTTTTCGGCAACGCTGCGCGGCGGACAACGCAGACGCACCAAAATCGCCGCCGGAAAAGCGACGCAATCTGGTAACACGGTCCTGGTTTCCCGCGATTCGCGGGGGGCCTGGTTCCCCGATTCGGGGAAAGTGTCGTGGCTCTGAAGTCGGTCTGGCGTCACGGACGGAGGGAGAGGCAATGTCTGGGATTTCGCGGCGGGTCCATGGTGGCGCCGCGCTGGCGGCAGTCGCTGTGGTGGTGTCGGCTCTGACCGTGGGAACGCCCGCTCCGGCAAGGGCGGAGGCGTCGGTCGCCGACATCCAGTGGGCGCAGACCATCCTGAAGGAAAAGGGCTTCAACATCGGCGGCCGGGCCAAGGGCCAGATGACGCCGGAAACCCGCTCCGCCCTCAGCGCCTATCAGAAGTCGGTCGGACTTCCCGCCACCGGCAACCTCGACAAGGCCACCATCGACAGGATGATGAGCGAGCGCGAGAAGAAGGCCTCGCCGACCATGGGCAGCCTGTCCAAGAGCCAGGTCGGCCAGACCCGCCACGAGAAGGAGGTGACGCCGCGCGCCGCCCCGACCGGCCGCGTCGAGTCGGGCAACGAGAGCGTCGGCGGCATGGCCCAGTTCGGCGGCGCCCCGGTGTCGTCCTCTTCGTCTTCCTCTTCGGCCAGCCACAGCGCCCCCGCCCCGGCCGCGCGCCCGTCGGCGAGCGCACCGGCATCGGCTGCCGTGCCTTCGAGCCCGACGCCCCAGAGCGCGCCCCGTCCCTCGGCCAGCGCATCGGCCAGCGCGTCCGAGGGTCCGGTCCCGCAGGCCGCGCCGCGCGGCGCGGTGTCGGCGACCACGCCGGACGGCAAACCGGCCCCGCTGGAGGAACCGGTCGCGGTCGGCGCGGCCCCCTCGGTCTGGCAGTCCAACGCCGCGCGTGCCGGTGTCGCCGGGCTGCTCGCCGCGACCCTGGGCGGCCTCGGCTTCGCATGGTGGCGCAGCGGCCGGGGCGTCGATCCGCTCAGCCGCAAGCCGGCCGGCGACGACCGTCCGCGCGACACCCGCGTCGAGCCGAGCTTCGGCGGCCCCCGCCGCCGGGAGGAACTGACACCGGGTCCGCGCCTGACGGCAGAGGCACGGCGGCGCTGAGCTTCGGCCCCCTCCCTCCTCCGTCTTCGGCGATAGAGGGCAAGTGTCCCGTGCGGCGGCAGTCCCCTCTCCCACCGAAGGTGGGGGAGGGTTAGGGAGGGGGCAAAATGCCTCCCGCCCCTCTCACATCATCATCGGACAGCCGCCCCCGCCGCAGCCGCCCGGTGCGCAGGCGGGGGCGGGCGCCGGCTGCGACTTGCCGACCCGAGGGGCCATGATGGCCTTGGCGACCTCGGTGCCGCCGCAGGACGGGCAGGGGATGCCGGCGGCCTTTTTGGCGTCGTAATCGGCCATATTGTCGAACCACTGGTCGAAATCATGGCCGCAGGCGCAGTGCAGGGCGTAGACGATCATCGTGAAGCCTCGGAAAGCGGAAACCCGGCCGTTTTCTAGCCAAGCCTCCTGCGCCCCGCCAGGATCTGCATCAATCCTGCCCCCCGGCGTGACGCCGTCAGCGCGGATCGGTCACCCCCACCCGTGCGCACATCGACAGCAGCGGACAGGCGGAGCAGCGCGGCCGGTCGCCGGTGCAGACCCATTTGCCGAAGGGCACCAGCCGCTCGTTGATCTCCACCCAATAGCGCTTCGGCAGCACCGCCAGCAGCGCCGTCATCGTCTTTTCCGGCGTGCGCGCCCGCACATAGCCCCAGCGGTTGGTGACGCGATGGACATGGATGTCGACCGCCAGCGCCGGAATGTCGAAGCCCACCGCCAGCGTCAGCGCCGCGATCTTCGGCCCCACCCCGCGGAAACGCATCAGCCCGTCCGGCGTGTCGGGCACCTCGCCGCCATGCTCATCGGCGATGCGGCGGGACAGCTCGTGGATGTCGCGGGCCTTCGGCTCGGGAAAGGTGGCGCCGTGCAGCAGGTCCACCAGCCGCTCTTCCGGCAGGGCGGCCATGGCGGCGGGGGTGGCCGCCACCGCGAACAGCCGCTCGGCGACCGCCAAGGTCGTTTCGTCCCGCGTCCGGGCGGAGATCAGGCTGGCGACCAGCTGCTCGAAGGGGGAGGCATGGCCACGGTCGCGCAGTTCGAACATCGCCGCCTTGGGATAGGGGGCGACGGCGATCCGCAGCCGGCGGAACGCCTCGTCGATGTCGAAGGACTGGGACGCCGAGGACTGCAGACTCAACGGACTTCGTCTCCGGAAAACGGGCTGAACGGACCGGGCGTCACGCAGGACCCCCGTCCGACAACTCGCGATCCGAAGCTATGTTCCGGTCAGAGCGCCTTGATCTGCATCTTGATCGGCCCGTCCGCCCGGCCATGGACGAACTGGTCGACATACGGGTTGCCCGAATTGTCGATGTCGCGGGCGTGGCCGGTCCAGATGATGCGGCCCTGGTAGATCATGGCGATGCGGTCGGCGATCTTCCGGGCCGACGCCATGTCGTGGGTGATGGTGACCGCAGTGGCGCCGAGGTCCTTCACGCACTGCACGATCAGCTCGTTGATGACGTCGGCCATGATCGGGTCGAGGCCGGTCGTCGGCTCGTCGAAGAAGATGATCTCCGGCTCGTCGGCGATGGCGCGGGCAAGGCCGACGCGCTTCTGCATGCCGCCTGACAGCTCCGACGGCGACAGTTCCGCCACGTCGGGGGTGAGCCCGACCGCGCCCAGCTTGGCGATGGCGATCTCCTTGGCCTGGGACCGCGGCATATGCTCGCCCTGGATCAGGCCGAAGGCGACGTTTTCCCAGACCGGCAGGCTGTCGAACAGGGCGGCGCCCTGGAACAGCATGCCGAACTTGTGCAGCAGCTTCTCCCGCTCGCGCGAGCGCAGCCGGGTCGTCTCCACGCCGTCGACCTGGATCGAGCCGGAATCCGGCGTCAGCAGGCCGAGGACGCTCTTCAGCATCACCGACTTGCCGGTGCCCGAGCCGCCGATGACGACCAGCGATTCGCCCTTCGCCACCTCCAGATCGATGCCGTTCAGCACCTTCTTCGGGCCGAAATGCTTGTAGACGTTCTTGAGCGCGATCTTGGGGACGGTGGTCATGAACTGGCGCTCACTTGGTCGAGAAGAAGAGGCCGGTGATCAGGTAGTTCCACACCAGGATCATGATCGAGGCCGACACCACCGCGTTGGTGGTCGCGGCACCGACGCCCTGGGCGCCGCCCTTGGAGTGGTAACCGTGGTAACAGCCCATCAGCGCGATCAGGAAGCCGAAGATCGCCGCCTTCACCAGACCGGAGATCACGTCCAGCGGTTCCAGGAATTCCCAGGTGCGGTTGATGTAGCTGGCGGCGTTGAAGTCCAGCCGGTACACGCCGACCAGGAAGCCGCCGAACACGCCGATGATGTCGGCGACGATCACCAGCAGCGGCACCATGGTCAGGCCGGCGATCAGCCGCGGCGCCACCAGATACTTGTGCGGGTTGGTCGACAGGGTCGACAGCGCGTCGATCTGCTCGGTCACCCGCATGGTGCCGATCTCTGCCGCCATGGCGGCGCCGATGCGGCCCGCGACCATCAGGCCGGCCAGCACCGGGCCAAGTTCGCGCGTGATCGACAGCACGACGACGGTGGCGATGGCCCCCTCCGCCTGGAAGCGGGAGAAGCCGCTGTAGCTCTGCAACGCCAGCACCATGCCGGTGAACAGCGCCGTCAGCCCGACCACCGGCAGCGAGTAATAGCCGATGTCGATCATCTGCCGCAGGATCTGCCGTGGATAGAGCGGCGGACGCACGCAGTGCGACAGGGCGGATCCGGTGAACAGGGCAAGGCGTCCGGTCGCTTCCAGGAAGATCAGGAAGGCCCGGCCGGTAGCGGCGAGGAAACCCATCAGTCGGCCCGCATCCTTGGTTAGAGACTCGTTTGGGCGATGCGGTCATAGCACCGATGAGCGCCTAGGTCATCCTTGGACTTTGCAGGGGTGGGGCGAGTTGGTCGTCGCGGGGATCTTGCCCTCTCTCCCCCGGGGAGAGGGAGGGGACCCACGAAGTGGGGAGGGTGAGGGGGATGCACTGCGTGCCTTCGCGGGAAATCCTCGCCACGCATCCCCCTCACCCTGACCCTCTCCCCGGGGGGGAGAGGGGACTGGGGGATTACCCACCCACATAAACCCGGTGAT
Source organism: Azospirillum sp. B2RO_4 (assembly GCF_051124815.1). Lineage (NCBI taxonomy): Bacteria > Pseudomonadati > Pseudomonadota > Alphaproteobacteria > Rhodospirillales > Azospirillaceae > Azospirillum > Azospirillum sp. B2RO_4. The sequence goes on from NZ_CP118490.1 coordinate 364,950, forward strand.
AGCGCCGGCCGAGCGAGGTCAGGATCTCGTAGCCGATGGTCCCGCCCTCCGCCGCGACCTGATCGACCGGGCGGTTCGGCCCGATCAGCTCGACCAGCCGGCCGGCATGGGCAACCGACTCCGGCAGGCCGGTGACGTCGATGGTGATGAGATCCATGGAGATGCGGCCGACGATGGGGGCGGCGACGCCATCGACGAAGATGTGTCCCTTGCCGCCGAGTGTACGCGCATAGCCATCGGCATAGCCGACGCCGATGGTGGCGATCCGCGCCGGGCCGGTGACCTTGTGGGCGGCGCCGTAGCCGACCGTCATCGGCGGCGCGCAGTTGCGCACCTGCAGCAGCTTGGCGTCCAACCGCACCGTATCCCGCATCGGATTCGGCAGATGCGGCGTCGGGTTGACGCCGTAGAGCGCGCAGCCCGGCCGGGCGAGGTCGAAATGATGGTCCTTGCCGTGGAAGATGCCGGACGAGTTGGCGAAGCTGGCCTTCGCCTTCGGCAGCCGGGCCAGCGCCGCGCGGAACCGTTCCAACTGCTCCCCGGTCATCGGGCTGTCGAACTCGTCGGCGCAGGCGAGGTGCGTCATCCAATAACGGACGTCGATCCCCTCAAGCCGTGCCGGCTCCGCCGCCAGCGTGTCCAGCTCGTCGGGACCGAGGCCCAGCCGGTTCATGCCGGTGTCGATGTGGACCACCGCCGGCAGAACCTCCCCGCGAGACTGGGCGAAGGCCCGCCACGCCGCGATCTCGCCGAGATGGTTCAGCACCGGCAGGATGCGGTTGGCGATGAACTCCCCCTCGCAGCCGGCCGGCAGGCCGCCCAGCGAGAAGACCTGCGCCTCCGGAGCGACCGGCTCCAGCGCGCGGCGGACGGCCAGCGCTTCCTCGAACTGGGCGACGACGAAGGTCCGGCAGCCCGCCGCCGCCAGCGCCGGGACGACGCGCGCCACCCCCAGCCCATAGGCGTCGGCCTTGACCACGGCGGAGCATTCCGCCGGGGCGACGCGGTCGCGCAACTGGGTCCAGTTGGCGACGACGGCGCCGAGATCCACGGTTAGGATGGCGCCGGCGCGCGGGTTCAGGTCGCTCGTCACTCTGGTCACTCGTCGGTCTGGTGGTGCTGGTCGAGATCGCCGAACTTGGTGAACTGGCCGTCGAAGTAGAGGCGGACGGTGCCGATCGGACCGTGACGCTGCTTGGCGATGATCACCTCGGCGGTGTTGTGCACCTCGCCAAGGCGCTGCTGCCAGCGCTGGTAGCGGTCGTTGAACTTGTCGTCGCTCTCGTCGGGCCGGCGCGAGGGCTCGGCGCGCTCAAGATAATACTGTTCGCGGAAGACGAACATCACGACGTCGGCGTCCTGCTCGATCGAGCCCGACTCGCGAAGGTCGGCCAGCTGCGGACGCTTGTCCTCGCGCAGCTCCACCGCGCGGCTCAGCTGCGACAGCGCCACCACCGGCACGTCCAGCTCCTTGGCGATGGCCTTCAGGCCGCGGGTGATCTCCGAGATTTCCTGCACCCGGTTCTCCGACCCGCGCGACGACGAGCCGCGCAGCAGCTGGAGATAGTCGACCACCACCATGCTGAGTCCCGAGGTCCGCTTCAGCCGGCGGCAGCGGGTGCGCACGGCGGCGACCGACAGGGCCGGGGTGTCGTCGACATAGAAGGGGCAGCGCGCCAGATCCTGGCTGGCCTGGACGAATTTCGGGAAGTCGGTGTCGCGGATCTCGCCGCGGCGGATCTTGTCGCCCGGCACCTGCACCTCGTCGGCGAGGATACGGGTGGCGAGCTGTTCCGCCGACATTTCCAGCGAGAAGAAGCCGACGACGCCGCCTTCTTGGCCCGATGAGCGCATGTGCGCCTTGGCGGCGTTGAAGGCGATGTTGGTCGCCAGCGCCGTCTTGCCCATCGACGGACGCCCGGCGAGGATGATCAGGTCCGACGGGTGCAGGCCGCCCAGCTTGCGGTCGATGTCGATCAGGCCGGTGGTGACGCCGGTGACGTGGCTGGAGCGGCGGAAGGCCACCTCCGCCGTCATGATGGCGTGCTTGACCGACTCGCCGAAGGCCACGAAGCCGCCCTGCACGTCGCCGGTGGAGGCGAGGTCGAACAGCTGCTTCTCCGCCTCGCCGATCTGGTCGAGCGCGGTGATGTCGAGGTCGTGGCGGTACGCCTCGTTCACCATGTCGGTGCCGACCTCGATCAGCTGCCGGCGGATGAACAGGTCGTGGATGGTCTTGCCGTAGTCGCCGGCATTGACCACCGTGACGACGTTGGCGGCCAGCTCGGCCAGATAGGCGCTGCCGCCTTCCACCGCCAGTTCGGGATCGTTGTCGAACAGGGACTTCAGGGTGACCGGGTTCGCGATCTGGCCGCGGTCGATCATCTTGGTGATGGCGGCGAAGATGCGCTGGTGGGCCGGGTCGTAGAAATGCTCCGGCCGCAGGAACTCGCCGACCTTCTCATAGGCCTTGTTGTTGACCAGGATCGCGCCCAGCAGCGCCTGCTCCGCCTCCTCGTTGTTGGGGGGCGTGCGGTATTCGGCCGTCGGCTTGACCGCGGAGGACGGGCGGGGATCGAACAGCGATGAGGTCTGGTTGCTCATGGAGGACACAATAGCAGAAACAGAACGGGAACGCTCGGCGAAGGGTGGGTGACCCTCCACAAAAGCTGTGCACAGAAGTTATCCACAGGCTGGGAAGTCCGGGGATAACCGCGGCGGGGCTTTGAAGCTCAGGCCCTACATCTTCCTGGGCTGGTCCGGATGTGCCGCGTCGGGCATCGCGCCCAGCGCCTGGAACACGCCGTCGATGTGGTCGGCGACGCGGTAGAGGGCGGAGCGGTCGATGCGGGCGAAGCCCTGGGCGACCATGTGGTCGATCAGCCCGAGCAGCGGGCGCCAGTAGCCGTCGACGTCGGCGATGACGATCGGCTTGTCGTGCAGCTGCAGCTGCTTCCAGGTCAGGATCTCGAAGGCCTCGTCCAGCGTGCCCAGCCCGCCCGGCAGGATGACGAAGGCGTCCGACCGCTCCACCATCATGCGCTTGCGGGTGTGCATGCTGTCGACGACATGCAGTTCGGTCAGGCCGGTGTGCTCGATCTCCGCCGACTGGATGTGTTCGGGGATGATGCCGACCACCTCGCCGCCGGCGGCGATGGCGGCGTCGGCGGCGATGCCCATCAGCCCGACCCGGCCGCCGCCATAGACCATGCGGATGCCGCGGCGGGCCAGCCCGTCGCCCAGCGCATGGGCGGCTTCCTTGTGAACATCGGCGACGCGGCTGGACGCACCGCAATAGACGCAGACGGACGACAGGCTCTTCATCGCGGGTCAACCTTTCTCGCCACCGTCACCCATCGGGGTCGGGGCCGTAAAAAATCTGGCGAATGCCATGGAATATCGGGCGAGGGCGGCGCGTCAACAGCGGCACAGGCACCGTTAAGAACCACGGCATCATCGGGAGGGACCACATGAGCAACCGGGTCGTCAATGTCCTTGCGGCGGCATCCGTCGCCGGTCTGATGTTCACGCTGTTCGGCATGTCGGCGCAGAGCGCCGGCGCCGCCGATCCGGCGGAGCAGGTGAAGGACCGGCAGCAGACCATGAAGAAGATGGGCGGCGGCATGGGCGCGGTCGCCAAGTTCGTGAAGAACGAGGGCGCCACCGCCGAGGACGCGGCCAAGGGGGCGGAAGCCGTGCTGGCGGTGTCCAAGATGGACCCGAAGAAGCTCTTCCCCGAAGGCACCGCCGTCGGTGTCGCCGACAGCGCCGCCAAGCCGGAGCTGTGGAAGAACTGGGACGAGGCGCAGAAATACTGGGGCGCCGTCGAGCCGGCGGCCGAGAAGCTGAACGCCGCCCTGAAGAGCGGCGACCGCGCGCAGATCGTCCAGGCGCTGGGCGCCACCTCCAAGACCTGCGGGAGCTGCCACGAGGACTTCCGCGTCAAGAAGAACTGACCGGTGCGGCGCCTCCTGACCGCCCTGTCCGTGCTGCTGCCGCTCGCCGTCGCGGGCGGCTCGGCGCGTGCCGCCGGCGAAGCTTCCGCAGGCGATGCCGTCCAGCGGGGCGCCTACATCTTCAACGCCGCCGGCTGCCTCGGTTGCCACACCGATGACAAGGGCGGTGGCCAGCCGCTGGCCGGCGGGCGGGCGCTGGCGACGCCCTTCGGCACCTTCCACACCCCCAACATCACGCCGGACCCGGTGCATGGCATCGGCCGCTGGAGCGACGCCGACTTCATCCGCGCGCTGCGCGAAGGCGTGGGGCCCGACGGCGCCCATCTGTTTCCGGCCTTCCCCTATGCCAGCTACACGCGGATGACCGACCGCGACCTGCTGGACCTGAAGGCCTATCTGTTCAGCCGGCCGGCGGTGGCGGCGCCCAACAAGCCGCACGACCTGACGCCGCCCTTTTCCTGGCGCTTCCTGCTGCCGGTCTGGCAGTGGCTGTACCTGACCCCCGGCCCGGTGCCCGACGACCCGGCCAAGCCGCCGGCCTGGAACCGCGGGCGCTATCTGGTCGATGCGCTGGGCCATTGCGCCGAGTGCCACAGCCCGCGCACCCTGCTGGGCGGGCTCGACTCCGACCGCTATCTGGCCGGCAATCCGGACGGGCCGGACGGCGACAAGGTGCCGGGCATCACCGGTGCCAAGGGCAAGGGCGGGATCGGCGGCTGGTCTGACGGCGACCTGACGCTGTTCCTGGAGACCGGCCTGACCCCGGAAGGCGACGTCGCCGGCGGCGCGATGGGCGAGGTCGTGCGCAACACCACCTCAAAGCTGACGGCCGAAGACCGCGCCGCCATCGCCGCCTATCTGAAGACGGTGCCGGCCAAGGAGTGAGAGACCGTGAATTCATACGAGTGATTATCGGCCGTCATCCCCGCGAAGGCGGGGATCCAGGCTTAACCATTGGTTTCGCTTGGGAAACACTGGATTCCCGCCTTCGCGGGAATGACGGTCGATAAGGGACGTGCGTGGCTTCGAGAGCAATCGAACATCAAGGCTGGCACCGATCGCCATGGATTCATGATCCTATGGGGCAATCGAGCCCGTTTGGCGGATGGGTCCGCTCCAACGGCGCCATTCTTTTGCGACCTGTCCTTCTGCTATAGTCAGTCATCCTGCCATTGTGGTGGGCCGCCGGATGGGTGCTCAGGTGAAACGAAACGCGTTGTTCGCAGCTTTGGGCGTGGCTCTGATGGGGGGAGCGGCGGCGGTCGCCCTGTGGCCGGGGGCCAAGCCGGCGGAGGAGACGGCGAAACTGGCGTCGGCCCCGGCTCCCACGGCAGCGGCTCCGATGGCACCGGTACAGACCGCCGCTCCGGCCAGAACCGATACGCCCAAGGCCGCCCAGGCGCCGGAACCGGCCAAATCCGCGGCTCCCAGCTTCGACGTGGTGCGGGTGGCGCCCGACGGCGCGACGGTGATGGCCGGCCGCGCCGCACCCGGCTCCGAGGTGACGGTCACCGACGGCGGCAGCCCGGTCGCGTCGGCCAAGGCCGACCAGCGCGGCGAATGGGTGATGCTGCCCGACAAGCCGCTGCCGCCGGGAACCCGCGAACTCAACCTGACGGAGACCCGTCCCGGCACCGAAACCCCGGTCCCCGCCGACAAGGTGGTCGTGGTGATGGTGCCCGACCCGGCGCCGAAGCCCGCCGAATCGGCAGCGCAAAACGCCTCGGCCCCGACCGCGCCGGTCGCGGTGGCGGTGCCGCGCGACGGGCTGGCCGGCGCTCCGCCGACCATGGGCGGCAGTTCGGTGCTGCAGGCGCCGCCGGTGCCGGACAATGGCGCGCCGGCCCCGCCGGGCGGCGTGTCGGTGGAGACGATGGACTATGATCCCGCCGGCCGGGTGGCGCTGGGCGGACGGGCGGCGCCCAACAGCGCGGTTCAGCTCTATCTCGACAACATCCTGGTCGGCAGCGCCCACACCGACCCGAAGGGCAACTGGCGCCTGACTCCGGAAAAGCTGATCGATCCCGGCGTCTACACCCTGCGCGCCGATCAGGTCACCCAGGGCGGCAAGGTGGTGGCGCGGGCGGAGCTGCCGGTGCAGGTCTCCGCCATGCCGGCTTCGGCCACCGACGACCGCAACATCGTCGTCCAGCCCGGCAACAGCCTGTGGCGTCTGGCCCGCCGCACCTATGGCGACGGCATGCTCTACACCACCATCTACACCGCCAACCGAGAGCAGATCCGCAACCCGGACCTGATCTATCCCGGCCAGATCTTCTCCCTGCCGCAGGTGAACTGAGGATAGCCCCTTCAGCTGCCGTGAGTTTTGCATCTATTCGGCCGTCATTCCCGCGAAGGCGGGAATCCAGCCGTTTCAACCGCTTCATTGCGGAGCTTCCTGGATCCCCGCCTTCGCGGGGATGACGCCGAGAGAGGTGCCGGCCCATTGGGGAGAGGGCAGAAGCCTGAAAGTTTGCGCCTATGCGCGAAGGCGGGAATGACGGCCGAGGGACGCGCGGCATTGAAACCGGGTGCAAAGCGGTTCAAACCTCAAGCGTCTCTCAGCAGCACTCATAATATCCCACTGCCCCTCAATCCTCCGGCATCCGTCCGATGGCGGCCCAGCCGAGCGGGGTGAGGCGCAGCACCTCCGGCCCCTCGCCGGCCGGGTTCGGGTCCAGCGCCACCAGTTCGCGGTTCTCGAACCACGCCCAGCGCAACACGTCGGCGGTGGTTCCGGGCCAGCCGTCGGCCAGACGCTTCAAGACCTCAAGGTCGGCCGAGGCGATGGGGAAGCGCGGCTTGGGCACGATCGCCTTTTTGACGGGCGCCGGGGCCTCCTCCGCCCCGGCCGCCGGCACCGGCGTGGCGTCCGACCCGGCGCGGGCACGGATCCAATCGGTCTGATAGCTGCGGAGCGCCTGTTCCAGTTCCGTGCGCGCGGCCTCCACCGGGCAGCGCAGATAGGCGTCCAGCAGGGCGTGCAGCGTGTTCGTCGCGTCGGTCATGTCCGTCACCAAAGTTCAAACCAGAAAGGTCGGCCCGAAAACCCCGACCCGAAATCCCGTCCGTCACAGCCACCCCATCCGCCGGAAGCGGACATACAGCGCGGCGCAGACCGCGACGATCACCACCAGCACCGCCGGGTAGCCGTAGCGCCAGTGAAGCTCCGGCATATGCTCGAAGTTCATGCCGTACAGGCCGGCGACGGCCGTCGGAACGGCGAGGATGGCGGCCCAGGCGGCCAGCTTTCGCGTCACGTCGTTCTGCCGCGCCGACGCCAGGATCATACTGGTTTCAAAGGCGAAGGACAGCACCTCGCGCAGCGAGCCGATCTGCTCGTTGACGCGGATCACATGGTCCTGCACGTCGCGGTAATAGGGGCGGATCGCCGGGTCGATCATCGGCAGGTCGAAGCGCTCCAGCCGCGAACACACCTCCAGCAGGGGAGAGGCGTTGCGGCGCAGCCGCTCCAGATCGCGGCGCAGCTGGTGGATGCACTCGATCTCCGCCATGCTGGGCGGGCGGGCGATCAGCAGCGCGTCCAGCTCGTCCGCCGTGGCGGCCATCTGGTCCACCACCGGGAAGTAACAGTCCACCACATAATCCATGATGGTGTAGACGATGAAGTCCTCGCCATGCTTCAGCAGATGCGGCGCGCTTTCCGCCCGCGCCCGCACCGGCGAATAGCTGGTCGAGGCGCCGTGCCGAACGGTGACGACATAGCCGCGGCCGGCGAAGACATGGGTCTCGCCCAGCACCAGCTCGCCCTTTTCCAGCCGGGCGGTGCGCAGGACCATGAACAGGCTGTCGCCATAGATGTCCACCTTCGGCCGCTGGTGGGCGTGCAGCGCGTCCTCCACCGCCAGTTCATGCAGGCCGAACTGCTGCTTCACCTCCATCAGCAGCGCCTCGTCCGGCTCCCACAGCCCGATCCAGACGAAATGCCCGTCTTTCGCGGCCCAGGCGCCGGCCTCCGCGATGGGCACGTCGGCGATGCGCCGGCCCTCGCAATAGGCGGCGCTCGCCACCACCCCGGTGTGGGCGGCGGTCTGTGGATTGGTGGGTTCCGGCGGCAGGGTCATGAAAGTGAAAACCGGTCGGGAGGCGGCAGGTCGGCGTCACTCTAAAGAGGTTCCCCGGCAGCGTCGACGGATCCGGCGCCGCCGCTCGGGCTGACCGGCCGCCTCATGCGTTGTTGCTGCCAAGGACCAGCTTCGGAAGTGGGGGGAAGGGCGATGTTCCAGTCGGCGGCGCGCGGGATGTATCTGTTGGCGGCGGTGACGCTCAGCCTGTTCTCCCTGCTGTTCATCGGCCTGTCCGCCCTGACGGTGTTCGAAGGGATGGTGGCGCTGGACAGTGCCCTCCTGACCTCGGCCATGCTGGAGGGGGTGGGGATGATCGTGCTGGCCATCGCCGTCTTCGAGATCGCCAAGTATCTCTACGAGGAGGAGATCGTCCGCGAACGCGAGCTGCGCCGCGCCGACGAGGCCCGCCGCACCCTGACCAAGTTCCTGACCACGATCATCATCGCCGCCAGCCTGGAAGGGCTGGTCCTGGTGTTCGAGGCCCGCACCACCGAGATCTCCGGCATCGTCTATCCGGTGATGCTGCTGGGGGTGGTCACGCTGCTGGTGGTCGGGCTGGGCGCCTTCCAATGGCTGGCGCGCAAGGCCGAGAGCATCCACGTCGACCCCCGGGTCTCCGAAGCCGACGAGGCGGAGGAGGACAAGCGGCCCGAGGCATAAGGCGGCTGAAATGCCCTCTCCCGTCCCGGGAGAGTGAGGGGACCCACGAAGTGGGGAGGGTGAGGGGTGAGGCAAGAAACCCGAACCGCATGGTTGCTTGGTTCACCCCTCACCCTTCCCACCGCTTCGCGGCGGGCCCCTTCCCTCTCCCGGGGCGGGAGAGGGGAGCTTCAACAGCCCCGGGTTTCGGCCTGTCCGCCTATGGCCATGCCGCCTTTCGCCAAGATTGACCCGCCCATGTCGCCTGCGCCAAGCTTGCCGCCGTCCAAGGTGGTGAGGGAGATGGGGCATGGCCCGCGATACGGGCATTTACACGGCCGTCTACGGCTTTCCGGAATCGGCCGATGCCGCGCGCCGTCTGGCCCAGGTGCTGGAAATTCCCTGCCACATCGCCGAGCTGCACCGCTTCCCCGACGGCGAGAGCCTCGTCCGCCTGCCGGAGCCGGTGGAGCGCGCCATCGTCTACCGCTCGCTCGACCGCCCGAACGACAAGCTGGTGGAGCTGACGCTCGCCGCCTCGGTCCTGCGGCGCCAGGGGGCGACCGACCTCTGTCTGGTGGCGCCCTACATGGCCTACATGCGCCAGGACGCCGTCTTCAGGCCGGGCGAGCCGGTCAGCCAGACGGTGGTCGGCGAATGGCTCGGCCGCTGCTTCGACCGTTTCGTCTGCGTCGAGCCGCATCTGCACCGTACCCACACGCTTGACGAGGTGTTCGTCGGCCGCCCGTCCATCGCGCTGAGCGGCGCCGCACCCATCGCCGTTCATCTGCGGGAGTCTGGCGTGGCCCCCGGCACCGTCATCATCGGTCCCGACGAGGAATCCGCCCCGCTGGTGGAGGCGGTGGCCGGGCCGCTCGGCCTCACCGGCATCGTCGGCCGCAAGGAGCGGCGCGGCGACCGCGACGTGACGGTGGCGCTTCCTCCCGACGCGCCGATTCATGGCCGGCCGGTGGTGATCGTCGACGACGTCATCAGCTCCGGCGAGACGATCTTCTCCTGCGCCCGCGCGGCGCGGGTGCTGGGGGCGGAGCGGGTGCAGGTCTATGGCGTCCATGCCCTGTTCAGCGACATCGTCGCCGAACGCTTCGCCGCGGAAGGTCTCGGTCGCCCGCTGTCCTGCGACGGCGTGCCGCATCCGTCCAATGCCCTGTCCCTCGGCGGACTGATCGCAGACGCCATCAAGTCATTCGTAAGCGAATGAAAGAAGAGCGGGTGCGACCATTATGCCCGCCCTTTTGCCAGTCTTCGGCGGATTCACAACCGAGGGCGGGTTGCCTTTTATGACAATTTTTATATAACTGTCGCTAATCCAATGCGGCGTCCCACTGATTGTGCGCCGCATCATCTGTATTGGGTGAGCGACATGGCGGGCGATGGGCGGACGGGTGGCCGGGCGGACGGGCGGATGGGGGCCGATGCGGGCTTCTTCGGGCTCGAGGCGGAGGAGCGCGGGCTTCTGGCCAGCATGGGGCGGCTGATCGACCGCAGCCTGCCGGACCTGTCGGAGCGCTTCTATGCCCACCTGTCACGCTGGCCGGAAACCCGCGCTCTGCTGGAGGCCCACGGCGATCTGTCCGGGCTGAAGCGCCGGCAGGCCGATCACTGGCGCCAGATGTTCCAGGATGCCGGCTCGCCCGAGCATGAGGCGCGCTGCCGCGCCGCCGGGGAGGCGCACAGCCGCATCGGTCTGGAGTCCTCCTGGTACATCGGCGCCTATGGCGTGGTGCTCAGCGACCTGCTGGCGCTGGTCCAGGGGGCGCTGCGCTGGCGCCCGGCCACGGCGCGGCGCGCGGCGGCGGCGGTGGCCCGCGCCGTGTCGTTCGACATGGACCGGACGCTCGCGGGTTACGGCCTGCCGGCGGCGGGTGCGGGCGGGCGGGGCTGCGACCGCGCGCTGGGCGACTTCGCGTCGTCGCTGATGGACCGGACCATCGAGGTGGCGATGGCGATCAACGACGCCGCGGTCGCCAACGCCCAGATGGTCGGCCAACTGCGCGCGGTCGATCACGAATCCCAGGGCATCGCCGCCGCGACCGAGGAGACGGTGACCGGCATCCAGGAGATCTGGGCGCGCAGCCGCGACGTCGCCGCCCTGGCCGGGCAGGCGCAGACGGTGACCGCCGACGGCGGCCGCACGGTGCATGAGGCGGTCGCCCGCATGGAACAGATCGCCGGCGCGGTGGAAGGGGCGGCGATGCGGGTCGGCGAACTGTCGGTCGCCTCCGAACGCATCGCGGAGATCGTCTCCACCATCGAGGCGATCGCCAAGCAGACCAACCTTCTCGCCCTCAACGCCACCATCGAGGCGGCCCGCGCCGGGGAGGCCGGCAAGGGCTTTGCCGTGGTGGCGAGCGAGGTGAAGAGCCTGTCCAACCAGACCGCCCGCGCGACCGAGGACATCCGCCTGCGCATCGATTCCCTGAAGGCGGAGATGGGCGCCATCGTCGCCTCGATGGAGGACGGCACCCGTGCCGTCGCCGCCGGGCAGGCGGCGATCCGCGCGGTCAGCGAGCGGATGAGCGACATCGGCGACCATATCGGCCGCACCGAACAGCGCATGTCCGACATCGCCAGCATCCTGACCCAGCAGTCCGCCGCCGCCAACCAGGTGGCCTCGGGCACCGCCCGCATCGCCGAGAGCAGCGCGTCGAACAGCGCCGCCATCCTGCGCAGCGTCCAGGCGACGCGCGGCGTGGAGACGCTGCTGGGCAACCAGCTGAAACAGCTGATGGAACAGGACATCCCCGGCAAGATCGTCAAGATCGCCAAGGTCGACCACGTCATCTGGAAGAAGCGGCTGGCCGACATGCTGGTCGGGCTGGAGACCCTGCGCCCCGACGAACTGGCGAGCCATGAGGCCTGCCGGCTGGGCAAGTGGTATTACGGCCCGTCGTCGATGGCCTACCGCGCCCATTCCGCCTTCGTCCGGCTGGAGGCGCCGCACCGCCGGGTCCATGACCACGGCAAGGCCGCCGCCCGCGCCTTCGCCGACGGCGACATGGACCGCGCGCTGGCCGGGGTGGCGGAGGTGGAGCGCGCCTCCCAGGAGGTGATCGCCCTGCTCGACGAACTCGACAGGGCGGGGCTGGCCGGCGGTGCGACGCCGGCCGCGGCGGTGGGCTTCTGACCGGGGCCGGCGGGTAACACTAACGATCGGGGAGGAAACTGGTGTAGTCTGGCGGGGCAGCCGCCAAGGGGGGCGGACCGGTGTTGGCATGCGTGGGGGCAGTCCGTTGAGCGGAGGCGTGTGATGTCGAAGGTGACGGACGTCGTGCTTCGGATGGCCCGCAAGCTGACCGAGGACATCGCCGCCCTGGGCCGCCTGCGCGCCGCCGGAAAGCCCAAGACCTTTCCGCGATTCCGCGAGATCCGGGCGGCCTATCTGGACATCCAGGGGCTGATCTTCTCGATCCAGGAACGGCTGGAGCCCGCCGGGAAGGAGCTGCCGCCGAACTTCCCGCAATGGGTGACCCGGCAGAAGCTGAGCGCCATCGCCATCTTCACCGACATCAGCCATTCCTTCGTCAGCGACCCGCCGCTGGCGCTGACCGCCTCGCTCGGCGCCTTCGACGTGCTGGTGGCGGAGCAGAAGGCCTTCAACGAAACGCTGCACACCTTCGACACCATGCTGATGGAAGCTGGCATCGACGACAAGATGGCCGACGAACTGGACGCCACCCGCAGCAAGATCGAGCAGATCCTGGGCATGATCGAACAGCTGCTGCTGACCAGTCCGAAGATCCTAGAGGAGTTCTGATGCCGGAGCCGGCAGCCGATCCCAAGGCCGATCCCAAACGGGATCCTCTTGCGGAAAACCCGCCGGCCGCCGGTTCGGAACCGTCCTTCCGCCGCATCCTTCGCAATCTGAACTTGCCGGTAACCGTTCCCGTTCTGGTTTTGATTGCCGGTGCGGGGCTGTCCATGCTGGCCATGCTCCACTCCGGCCGCCTGCTGCGCAGTGAAGAGGAGCATCGCTTCGCCGCAAGGGTCGAGGAAATCCACGGCCAGCTCGCCGACCGCCTGGGGGTGTACGAACAGGTGGCGCGCAGCGCCGCCTCGCTGGCGATGACCTTCCCCGACCTGCACTGGACGCAGTGGAACCGCTTCGTCGAGGCGCTGGACATGCCGCAGCGCTATCCCGGCATCATCTCCATCGCCTATGCCCGCGCGGTCAGGGCCGACCGGGCCGGCGATCTGGTGGCGTCGATGCGGGCGGCCGGCCTGTCGGACTTCCGCATCTGGCCGGAGACGGCGGGGGCAGGGGCGGGGGCAGGGGCGGGATCGGAGCGCGTGGTCAACATCTTCACCGCCCCGGTCAATGAAGGGAACGCGCGGGCCATCGGCTTCGACATGATGTCGGAGGCGATGCGCCGTTCCACCATCGAACGGGCGCGCGACAGCGGGGAGCCCACCGCCACCCGCGCCATCACCCTGAAGATCGACGAGGCCGCCGGGGCCGGCCCCGCCTTCATCCTCTATCAGGCCACATACCGCGGCGACCCGCTGCCGCCGTCGCTGGAGGCGCGGCGCGCGTCCTTCACCGGCGTGGTGCTGACCCCGGTCAGGATCGGCCCGCTGGTGGACGGGTTGATCGACCCGAACCGCCAGGACGCCGGCATCGAGATCTACGACCTGCCGGCGGCCGAGGCCGAATTCCCGCTGTACCGCAGCCGCCGCCCGCTGGACGCCACGCCCGTCCTCAGCCTGACGCGGGAACTGCCGGTCGGCGGGCGGCTGTGGACCGTCCGTTACGACAGCCTGCCCGACGGGCAGATCACCGCGGATGACTGGGTGCCCGGCGCGCTGCTGGCCGGCGGGCTGGCCCTCAGCCTCGCTTTGTCGCTGTTTTTGCGCATGATGCTGGTCACCCACTCCCGCGCGGTGGATCTGGCCGGCGAGATGACGGCCTCGCTCCGCCTGCAGGAGGCGGAACGGCAACAGCTGTTCACCCAGGCGCCGCTGGGGATCGCGCTGGTCGGCACCGACGGTCTGGTGCTGGACTGCAACCCGGCCTTCGCCGCCGCCGCCGGCCTGCCCCGGCAGGAACTGCTCGGCACCGACCTGCGCTTGCGCTTCGGCGATCAGGCGTCGGTCTTCGCGCTGGAGGCGGCGCTGCAGGGGGAGAGCGGCAAGCTCGAATCCGACCAGCCCCTGCTGCTGGGCGGCCGGCGCAGCCATTTCAGCCTGCATTTCCAGCCGGTCATCGCCGGGGGCGCGCAGAAATTCGTCCTGGCCTTCGCCGAGGACATCGGCGAGAAGCGCCGGGCCGAGCAGCACATCCAGTATCTGGCCCATTTCGACGCGCTGACCGGCCTGCCCAACCGCGTCCTGCTGTACGACCGCATCGCCCAGGCCCTGCGCGAGGGGCGGCGCGACGGCAGCAAGGTGGCGGTTCTGTTCATCGACCTCGACCGCTTCAAGGTCATCAACGACAGTTTGGGCCACAGCTTCGGCGACGAGGTGCTGCGCTCGGTGGCGCGCCGGCTGCAGGCGGGCCTGCGCGAATCCGACACCGTCGGCCGGCTGGGCGGCGACGAGTTCCTGATCGTCGTCCGCCGGGTGGCGGAGCCGAACGACGCCGCCCGCGTGGCGGAGAAGGTGGTGGCGCATCTGGCCAGCCCCTTCACCGTCGGCGGCCAGAATTTCGTGGTGACGCCCAGCATCGGCATCAGCCTCTATCCCGACGACGCCGAGGATCCCGAAGGCCTGATCCGCTGCGCCGACATCGCCATGTACCATGCCAAGGAGCAGGGCCGGAACGGCTTCCGCTTCGTCACCAGGGAGATGGGCGCCAGATCGCGCGAGCGCATGGACCTGGAGGGCAGCCTGCGCCAGGCGATCCGCGACGGCCAGCTGTTCCTGGTCTACCAGCCGCAGGTCGACACCCTGACCGGGCGCATCGTCGGGCTGGAGGCGCTGATCCGCTGGCGCCACCCCGACGAGGGGCTGATCCTGCCCGGCCGTTTCCTGCCGGTGGCGGAGGAGACCGGTCTGGTCCTGGCAATGGGCGACTGGGTGCTGTTCGAGGCCTGCGCCCAGATCCGGCGCTGGCGCGCGCGGTTCGACCTGTCGATCCCGGTTGCGGTCAACGTCTCCGGCGCCCAGTTCCGCGACGGCCAGCTGCCGGCCAAGGTCGCCCGCGCGCTGGACGCCAACGGCCTGAGCGGCCCGGAGCTGGAGATCGAGGTGACGGAAAGCACGCTGATCGACGACGTCGAATCGGCGGCGGCGACCCTGGCGGCCTTGAAGCAGCGCGGCGTGCTGATCGCGCTGGACGATTTCGGCACCGGCTATTCCAGCCTCAGCTATCTGCACCGTCTGCCGATCGACAAGCTGAAGATCGACCGTTCCTTCATCCACGACCTGTCGACCGGCGCCAGCGACGCCTCCGTCCCCCGCGCCATCGTCGGCCTGGGCCGCAGCCTGGGCCTGTCGGTGATCGCCGAGGGGGTGGAGACGCAGGAACAGCTGCAACTGCTGCGCGACCTCGCCTGCGAAAGCTACCAGGGCTTCCTGTTCAGCCGCCCCATCCCGGTCGAGGAGGTGGAGCGGCTGCTGGAGAAGATGACGGCCGTGCAGCCCCCCGTGCAGCCAGTGTCGGCGGAATAGGGCGCCGTGCCTCACTCATACACGGCGTCGCGCGGGCCGGTATCTCCCAACGCCATCTTGACGAAGGCATCGGCCGTCAGGTCTGCGTCGAGCAGCGCGCCATGGTGGGCGAAGCGATCGCTCCGGTCGAGCCACAGCCGGTCGCACAGCGCATCGAGCGAGCCGGAAGCGCCGGGGAAGGCCTCGTGCGACATCTCCTTGGTGCAGATGAACCGGTCGGCCGGGAAGGTGTCGGCACCCCATGCGGCGCGTCCGCAGCGCGCGAACTCGTAGTTCAGGAAGTCCATCTCGTTCTCATAGGCATGGGCCACCAGAAGATCCTCGCCCAGAAAGGCGAGAAGCGCGTCGGCGACTTCGGGAAAGCGGGGCGCCGTCTTCAGGTCGGCGGGCTTGATGCCGTGCACCTTGATGGCGTCGGGATGGAGGGGGGCGTCGGGGTTGACCCGCGACTCCCAACTGCGCGCTTTCCTCCAGCCATCGCCCTCGCGGATGAGTTCGAGACACCCGATCTCGATGATGATGCCGGGCTGACGCAGGCCCTTGGGCGCCTTACGGATGTCCTGGAGGCTCGGCAGGCGCCGTCCGGTCGTCTCTATGTCGATTGCGACCAGCCGGTCACGCCCTTCCCATGGCTGCATGCTCATTGAGATCCAATCTTTCTTCGGTGGAGCCACCTGTGGCACGGATGTGAAACGAGGACAACGCTCCGTCACACCGCCCAGAGTAGCATGGCGCAAGCGCCATGACCGGCGCGACCGCTGGCGAGCAAGGAGTATCGCTGTGAAAATTCCCGGCCCCGAGCATCCCATCACGATCATCCCCAACCCGAATCGGATCCGTGTCGTCTTCGCCGGCCGGGTCGTCGCCGAAACGGCACGCGCCCTGACGCTGACCGAGGCGAATTTGCCCATGGTCCACTATATTCCCCGCGCGGATGCCGACATGACGGCCTTCGAGCGCACGGCGCACTCGACGCATTGCCCTTACAAGGGGGATGCCGCTTACTACAGCCTGCGCGTGGGTGACCGCGTCGCGGTCAACGCTGTCTGGACCTACGAGACTCCCTATCCCGCCGTGGCAGCCATCCGCGACCATTTGGCGTTTTATCCGGAACGCGTCGATTGCATCGAAGAGTACGCGGTCCCATAGCGCCAGCCGGCGGAAGGCTCCGCATGCGGTGCGGCTCTGTTCGCTATGCCAACTGTGTCTGCTTCTGACCCGAAGCGGACATTCGGAGGCGAACGGCCGGGCGCGCCGACATCACCGGCGCCCTATCCCCCAAGTGGTTCGGCTTCAACGTGTTCCTGCCCTGCTAGAACTGTTCACGCGCCCATATCAGCCAAGCCTGACTGCGGATCATCTCCTCGCGCATCCACTCATGATAGCCGGGGGTGCCGAAGGCGGGTGGGCGTTCGGGCGCGACATGGCAGCCCTTGCGGCCGCAGGCGGTGCAGCGAGCCCGCCGCGCCACCGCCACCAGGGCGGCGCCGGGCCCGGCGAGGGCGATCATCCTGTCGATGGGAATGGCGGTGCGATGGGTGCAGCGCGACCCCACACACCAGATCTCGACATGCCGGCAGCCCCGGCGCTTCCACCAGGCGAGGGAGTGGTCGCCATAGGTTGGCTGAACCGACGGGCGATTGCTTTCCGGCATAAGAACGAGTGTAGAACATAGGGGGCGGTGATCAAGCGCCACACCCGGCTCACAACCTCCTCAACGCCGGGCACCATCGGGGCACCGTGGCAACTTCACCACGCGCAAGCCATTGGTTTTAAAAGATTTTTTGCTTGCCTAACACTACGCCCAGGGAATCGCTTGCGCGCGCCATGCGCGCTGCTTAACGTGAGCTTGTGAAGGGAGCGGTTGCACCCGCCCCCTTCACATATTCAACCAGGCTGGGAGAGTGAGGATGCTTCTCGAAATCCTCAAGTTCCTGGTCCTTGCTCTGCAGCTGGTCAAGGCAATCCTCGACCTGCTGCTGTAAGGCCGGACCTGACGGGCGCGTCTAGCACACGCGCCCCGACGGCCTCGCCCAACCATAGGGGCAAAACGGCGGACAGGGCAACAGCGCGGTGGTGATTTTGATCTCCATAGCGATCACACCCTCACGGCTTTTCACCGACCCGTAGGCGACGACGGATCTCGCGCTCTACTCTTCCCAACGCAGAATTCTTATCCCCATCGAACTTGGCTCTGACTAAACCACCACAGCTTTCGCAACTGAACTCTGTCGCACATGGTGGATCATAGTCGGTATAGACCAAGCGGTGACAGGTGCTGTCGTCATAGACGAGTTCACCGTCACAGGATGGGCAGAATGCCCAAAGCCGTGACAGGTTCTCACCCGCCCATTGCCAACGCCACACAGCCCCGAACAGCCGATCTTCCGTGTAATCCTTGTATGTCGGGCCGCGTTTCGGCCGCAGCTTGAGCCCAAAACGGATCACCTCGGCTAAGGCCAAGGGGGCGATGGTCACCAGCAGCCACGCCGGCACGGCATAGTCCCGCCCCAGCCAAACATAGCCAGCCACCACGACGCTCCACAGCCAGCGGAGTGCGTCCACGGCCATGTTCCACACACTCTCGGACACCCACGCAACCGCAGCCAGGATGATGCCACCGACAACCGTTGCTATGGTTCCGTTGCGGACCTCGTGACTACCTTTGTCTGCCATCTCAGCCTCAAAAGGGCTTGTCGTTCGACAAGCTATTCTCTGCCATGTAACTGAGGAGCAGCATGGCGGGGCAATACACGCGAGACAAGAGTCGGATCGTCACAGTTCGCGCACTCCTCAATGCACGACTCGATTCCCCGCGAACGTCGTTCGTGTCCCTGACCCGCTGCATGTTGAGTCAAGCGGAGAAGATCCCTTCGGTGGGACCGCTCTACCCTGCCGGTGATGGGCGATAAATCCGCACCCCCGCTAAGCCCTTGTTCCGTATACCACAACCGAGACGCGGAACAGCGATTATGGAACATGCACTTCTGCAACCGCCCAGGACGGCGCGGTAGGGGCGGCCAGCCCGCCCCGCCGCCGTCCCCATCGGCCAGCCCCCGGCGCCGGGCCTCCGCCCGGATCAGCGCCTCCAGCTCCCCCGCCATCGAGCGGCTGTCCGCCGCCGCCAGCTCGGCCAGCAGGGCGCGCACCTCCGGCCGGAACCGCACCATCATCTGCTCGGTCTTGACCGACACCATGCCTGCCCCTCCCCTTACGGCTGGTCGGCCGGATCGGACCCCGTGCCGACGATCGTCACCACGCCATCAGCTGGCGCTTCATCGCCCCGAGCAGGGTCAACGCCACGACAATCGCGCCCGTGGCACAGGCCGAGATGGCAACCGGCAGGACAGTACCGCCGGGCTCATGGGGACTGTGCTGGGACAGCATCGTCAGCAAGCCGAACGGAACGACTGTAAAAAGATGCCACGTCGTGGCGGCGGATAGACCCAAAGCGATCACCAGCACGATACGGGCAGCTTCAAACGACCATGGCATGTGCAAACACTCCATCCATTCCAGAAACTCACTTTTGCGAGAGCGGCCCACGCCGCCCTCATGCGCGTCGGCCGCCGCTGCGGTGCCCACCGTCGCGCCGCGCGGCACCGCGTAAGCGGGAAACCACAGCCAATGCGGGAAAATCTCCGCAATCTTAAAACAGACACCGGGCGTTATGACAAGCCGGCCCCTCAGGATGGTGGGAGTACAGGATCTCATCGTGTTCCCCCATCCCGGACAATCTGGTCATTTTCGTGTAGTGACCCCAGCATGCCGGCGAGCGGATCGCCCAGGGCGGCGCGGCGCCGACGGCCCCGGACACACGGCACCAGGCGCAGGGCCTCGACATCGACGTGCTGGCGGTCGCTGTGGAGATCGAGGAACCGGTGGGGCCGGTGCTGGCCGGCGGATCGCCGCCAGCATGCTGGCGAGACGGCCACGGCCCCTTTCGCGATAGCCTCCGGTGTCCGCTCCTGGCGCTTTGCGGACATTATCACTTCAGCACCGTAAGCTAGACACCGGGCCAATTTCAAACCGCCGATTTCTCCCAATCGGCCACCCTCCGCACTTTCGCAAAACTCCACCATAAAAGGAAAACTTTCCTGTATCCTCCCCCACAAGCCCCCTCGCTTGTGGAGTTCCGCCATGCCCGTCGATCCCCGCACCCTCGCTGCCGAAGCCCTTGGCGACCGTTTCCCCTGCTGGGCCGAAGAGCCGCCGGTGCCCGCCGAAGGCTCGCTGGTTCCCGGTTCGCAGTTCCATGACGAGCAATGGATCATGGCCGCCGGCATGCTGGCGCGCGGCAACAGCTTCCTGCAGGTCTCGCGCGCCATGGGCTGCAGCCGCACCACGCTCTGGCGCGCCTATTACGGCTCCAAGGATTTCCGTCACAGGGTGTGGTGGGAACGGCAGGCGCTGAACCGCGAGGCGGAGCTGCGCCTGTCCTCTCTGCGCATCCTGGTCGCCGAGCAGATCGAGCGGCTGGTGACCTCCGGCGACCCGGCGACGGTGCGCTGGCTGGCCGAACGGCTCGGCCTCTTCGCCGGCCTGGACGCTCCGGCCGGCAAGCGTGCTCCCGAGCCCGTTGCCGAGCCCACCGCCAAACCCGCCCCCAAACCCGAAGATCCCCCCGCCGTCACCGTCCCCGAACTGGACGACGACCTCCCCGGCGAATTGCGCGAGCGCATGCCCCCCAATCCGCAAGCCGTCGCCGCCATCCTGGCCCGTCCGGAATCGGCCGGCCCGAAGGGTGTCTTCCCCTGGACCGTCAACCAGTACGAAGAATACCCCAACCTCAACCCCGGCCCGGTGAGCCGTCGCGGCGCCGGCGCTTTCTCCTGGCGCCGGTAGATGGAACATCCGCCGGATTCTGTTCCACGCCGTTCCATCCGCCGCTCCCGCCGTCAGAAGCGCAAGCCCTCCTGTCCCCCCATCAGATCCAGCGTCGCCAGCGCCATCACCTGGGCCGACTGGACCATGTCGTCGATGCCGACCCATTCGTCCGGCTGGTGGGCGAGGTCGAGGATGCCGGGGCCGTAGGCGATGCAGTCCTTCAACTGGCCGACGCGCACCACATGCTTCTGGTCATAGGTGCCGGGGGAGACCACATGCTGCGCCGGGCGGCCCAGCACCGTTTCGATGGCGGCGGCCACCGCACGCACCACCGGGGCGTCGGCGTCGGTCATCGTCGGCAGGAAGGCCAGCACCTCGCGCAGCTCGTACGCGAAGCCGGGGCGGGTGCGGCGCAGATCCTCCAGGATGGCGACGATCTCGCCGCGCACCGCCTCGGGGTCCTCCTCGATCAGGTAACGGCGGTCGATCACCATGCGGCAGCGGTCGGGCACCATCGGGCTGGGCAGGCCGTCATGGTCCTCGCGCTGGCCGCCATGGATGGCGTTGATGTTGATGGTGGATTGCCGCGCGCCCTCCGGCACCACCGGCATCTCAGTGCGCTTGGCGGCGAGGCGGGGGATCAGTTCGGTCTCGATTCGGTGCAGCACGGCGCCCATGTGGCGCACCGCGCAGTTGCCGAGGAAGGGCATGGAGCCGTGGGCGACGCGGCCCTGGGTCTCGATCTCCGCCCACCAGACGCCGCGGTGGCCGATGCAGACGCGGTCGACGTTCAGCGGCTCCGGAATGATGACGTGGTCGACGCGGGGGCGGGAGAAATAGCCGAGCTTCGCCAGATGCCCGACCCCGCCGTAACCGCCGGATTCCTCGTCCACCGTGCCGGAGATCTCCAGGGCGCCCGCCGTCAGCAGCCCTTCCTCCAGCAGCGATTCCACGGCGATGATGGAGGCTGCGATGCCGCCCTTCATGTCGCAGGCGCCCCGGCCATAGACCCGGCCGTCCTTCACCACCCCGCCGAAGGGATCGACGGTCCAGCCCTGGCCGGCCGGCACCACGTCGATGTGGCCGTTGAAGTGGACGCAGGGTCCCGGACGCGGTGCCTCGATCCGCGCGACGACGTTGGTGCGCGGATAGCGGTCGCTGTCGCCGGCCGCCCCCTCCGCCCGCACATACTCCACCCCGAATCCGCGCGCCGCCAGCCGCCGGCCGATCAGCTCGGCGCAGTCGGTATAGACGTCGCCGGGCGGGTTGACGGTGGGGATGCGGATCAGATCCTGCGTCAGCGCGACCAGATCGTCGCGCCGCGACTCGATACGGCGGAACAGCAGCTTGGTTGCGGCGTCGGTGTCGGAACGCATGGCCTCTCCCGCGGCAAGGACCGGTTCAGTGTCTTCGCAACCGGATGGTCCGTCCACCCCGCCTTTCGGGAGTTGTCATGGTGCAGCGCACTTTCCCCCGCCGGCCGGGGCCGCTACAGTCGCGACGCCCCCCAGCGGAGAAGCTTTTCATGACCGTCACGCACCCCATCGGGCTGAGCGCCCCGACCCTGGCCGACCCGGTGATCGCCGAGGCCGCGGCCCGCTTCGTCGCCGCCCGCCGCAGCGCGACCGGCCTCGCCGAGTTCCCCGGCCCGCTGCCGGCCGACCTCGCCACCGCCTACGCCATCCAGGCGACGGCGACCGCCGCCTGGCCCGACGAGGTCGCCGGCTGGAAGGTGGCGCGGGTGCCCCCGGCGCTGGAGGAGACTCTGGGCGCCATGCGCTACATCGGCCCGATCTTCGCCCGCACGGTGTCGGCCGCCGACGGCGGGCCGCTGAGCTTCCCGGTCATTCCCGGCGGCTTCGGCGCGGTGGAGGCGGAGTTCGCGGTGCGCATCGCCGCCGACGCCCCCGCCGACAAGCTGGACTACAGCCCGGCGGAGGCCGCCGCCTTCATCGCCGCCGTCCATGCCGCCATCGAGGTGGCGGGCGGGCCGCTGGCGCCGGTCAACACGCTCGGCCCCACCGCCTCCACCTCCGTCTTCGGCAACAACGCCGGTCTGATCGTCGGAGAGGAGATCGTCGGCGGCGTCGAGAGTGCCGACTCGCTCAGGGCGGAGGTGCTGATCGACGGCCAGAGCGTCGGCGTCGGCAGCGCCGCCAAGCTGCCGGGCGGCATCGCCGCCGCGGTTGCCGTGGCGCTCGGCATGGCGGCGCGGCTCGGCCGGCCGCTGAAGGCCGGGAATTGGGTCTCCACCGGCGCCCTGACCGGCGTCCACGCCATCGCCATCGGCCAGCAGGCGCGGGTGACCTTCACCGGCCTCGCGCCGATGTCCGGCACCGCCGTCGCTGCCGAGGCGGTCGCCTGACGCAATCCAGGGTATGGCGGCGGTCATGGCCGGCCGCCGCCTTGGTTGAAGCCAAACGGCGGCGGGGATGCTTGAATGGCGGCCCCACTCCCTCCGCCGGAACCGCCGCCTTGTCCCAGTCCAGCCTGTCCTCCGATGCCGCCGCGACGCGGTTCCTGCCGCCGGTCCAGATGTTGGCCGGGCTGGGCCTCGCGGTGGCCGGGGTGATCGCCTTCTCGCTGCGGCCGGTCATCATCAAGCTGGCCTACCGCTACAATGTCGATCCGGTCACGCTGATCATGCTGCGCATGGTCTTCGCGCTGCCCTTCTTCCTCGCCATGGCGCTGTGGTCGGGAGTGAAGAAAGGAGAGCGGGCGCCGATCGCCGGCCGCGACCTCGCCCTGACCATAGGGCTGGGCATCACCGGCTATTACGCCGCCAGCTTCTGCGATTTCCTGGGCTTGCGCTATGTCTCGGCCGGGATGGGGCGGTTGCTGCTGTTCCTCTATCCGACCATCGTCGTGGTTCTGTCGGCCCTGTTCCTCGGCAAGCGGATCGGCCTGCGCGAGGTGGTGGCGCTGGTGGTCTCCTACGCCGGCGTCGCCCTGGTGGTGTGGTCGGAGGTCGGAACCGGCCATCCCGACTTCATGACCGGGGCGGGGCTGGTCTTCATGGGCGCCTTCCTCTATTCGATCTACCTGGTCGGCAGCAGCCGGGTGGTGCAGCGGATCGGCTCCATGCGCTTCACCGCCTATGCGATGACCGCGGCCTGCCTGTGCTGCATCCTGCAGTTCCTGCTGCTGCGCCCCCTGTCGGCGCTCGACCTGCCGCCGGCTGTCTTCGGCCTGTCGGTGGTGATGTCGGTGGTCTGCACCGTGCTGCCGGTTCTGATGACGGCGGAGGCGCTGCGGCGGGTCGGCCCCAATCTGGTGGCGCTGAGCGGCGCCATCGGCCCGGTCGCCGCCGCTGTCTTCGGCTATCTGGCGCTGGCCGAGCCGATGGGCTGGCTGCAACTGGCCGGTGCGGCCCTGACCGTGGCCGGCGTCATGATCATCAGCCTGTGGAGGACCGCCTGATCCCGCATTTTTCATGGAATAACCGCCGCCCCGCCGCCGTCCCATTCCAAAACCATCGGGAAAGAGACAAGCGATGACGAACCAAACCACCGCCTACGAGACCGGCTCCGCCACCTCCGGACAGGATGCGCTGCTGCTGGCGGCCCGCGTGCTGCTGGGCGCCATCTTCGTGCAGAGCGGCTTCGGCAAGCTGATGGCTCTCGGCGGCTTCATCGCAGGGATGGAGAGCCAGGGCGTGCCGATGGCCACGATCGTCGCCCCCATCGGCGCGCTGGTCGAGGCGTTCGGCGGGCTGGCCATCGTGCTGGGCGCCTGGACCCGGCTGGCGGCGCTGGCGGTCGCGGTCTTCACCGTCGCCGCGACCCTGATCGCCCACCGCTATTGGGACGCGGCACCCGACGCCATGAAGATGCAGCAGATCCAGTTCATGAAGAACCTCGCCATCATCGGCGGCTTCCTGTCACTGGTGGCGTCGGGGGCCGGGCGCTTCAGCGTCGACGGCTGGCGCGCCCGCCGCTGATTTTAAGCCTGGACCTCACTCGTCATAAGCCATCAGCGAAATGCTGGGCACGTCGATGCGGTCGCGGCCGTTCAGGAATGTCAGCTCCACCAGGAAGGCGGCGGCGCGGACGTCGGCGCCGACCTGACGGAGCAGGTTGATGGCGGCGGCCATGGTGCCTCCGGTCGCCAGCAGATCGTCCAGCACCACCACGCGCTGGCCGGGCTTCACCGCGTCCGACTGCACCTCGATGGTGTCGGTGCCGTACTCCAGGTCATAGGAATGGGCGATCTTGTCGCCCGGCAGCTTGCCGTGCTTGCGCACCATGATGAATCCGATGCCCAGCGCCAGCGCCAGTGGGGCGGCGACCAGGAAACCGCGCGATTCGATCCCGACCAGCAGATCCGGCTTTTGCGGGCGCACCGCCTCGGCCAGCTCGTCGATGGCGGCCTTCCAGGCGGCGCCGTTCGCCAGCAGCGGCGAGACGTCGTAGAACAGGATGCCGGGCTTCGGGAAATCCGGAATGCCGCGGATATGGTCTTTCAGGTTCATCGAAGGTCTTGTCCGTCAGGAATCGTGTGCCGGCATGAACGGCCCGGTCCGCCGCCCGGCACTCTAGCGGCTGCCAACTCCGTCGCAAAGGCGGGAATGGGTGCTTTGGCGGTGCCGCCATTTTACCGCATGGGGTTGACCATCCGGCGATGCTCGGCCACGTTCCAGGCGCACCGGCCACGTACCGGTGGATGTGCGGCGGCGTGCGGCGGAGCCTGTGGCTGGGACTTTGACAAAGCAAGGGACGGCGGACGAGGCGCGGATCGATGCCGGTCCGGAGGACGGCGGGTGGCGGATCGGCGCCGTCGGGCGCTGGACCCTGCATGGCGCCGCCGCGGCGTCCGACGCGCTCGACCGCGCACCGAAGCCCCAGCACGGTGCCGCCGTCCGGATCGACCTTGCGCGGGTGCAGGCGCTCGACACCGTCGGGGCCTATCTGCTGAGCCGGCTTGCCGACCGGCTGGGGGCCGCCGGGCATGCGGTTTCGGTCATCGGCTTGCGGCCGGAGCATGCCGCCCTGTTCAACGCCGTGTGCGATGCCGGCAAGGCGCCGCCGCATCCGATCGAGCGCGAGCATCATCCGATCCTCGACATGATCGTCCGCACCGGCGAGACGACGGTGAGCGCCGCCAAGGAAATCCTCGATCTCGTCGGTTTCCTTGGTCTCGTCACCGTAACCTTCGCCCGGCTGATCCTGCGCCCGTCGCGCCTGCGCCTGACCTCCGTCCTGTTCCACATCGAGCAGACCGGGCTGAACGCCCTGCCGATCCTGGGGCTGCTGTCCTTCCTGATCGGCGTGGTGCTGGCCTTCCAGGGGGCGGACCAGCTGAAGCGCTTCGGGGCGGAACTGTATGTCGTCAACCTGCTGGGCATCTCCGTCCTGCGCGAGATCGGCATCCTGATGACGGCGATCATCGTCGCCGGCCGCTCCGGCTCCGCCTTCACCGCGCAGATCGGCACCATGAAGGTGAACCAGGAGGTCGACGCCATCGGCACCATGGGTCTCGACCCGGTGGAGCTTCTGGTGGTGCCGCGGGCGCTGGCATTGATGATCACCCTGCCGCTACTGGCCTTCTACGCCGACGTGATGGGGCTGTTCGGCGGGGCGGTGATGGCCTATGCCACGCTCGACATCACCTTCGGGCAATTCATCCGCCAGCTTCACAGCGCGGTCGGCATCAACACGGTGATCGCCGGCCTGATCAAGGCGCCGGTCTTCGCCCTGGTGATCGCCATGGTCGGCTGTTACGAGGGGCTGAAGGTGTCCGGCAGCGCGGAGAGCGTCGGCATCATGACCACCAAGGCGGTGGTAGAGGGCATCTTCCTGGTGATCGTCATCGACGCGGTCTTCTCCGTCCTCTTTTCCATGCTGGGTGTGTGATGGCAGGATCTCCCGTCATCCGCGTGCGCGGACTGGTCACCCGCTTCGGCCCGCAGACCGTCCATGACGGCCTCGACCTCGACGTCGAGCGGGGGGAGGTGCTGGGCGTCGTCGGCGGTTCCGGAACCGGCAAGTCGGTGCTGCTGAAGGAGATCCTCGGCCTGATCGAGCCCGCCGCCGGGCGGATCGAGCTGCTGGGCCACGACACCGCCGAACTGGACCGGGCGGAGCGCACGGCGCTTCAGGCCCGCACCGGTGTGCTGTTCCAGAACGGCGCCCTGTTCAGCTCCATGACGGTGGCGGAGAATGTCATGCTGCCGCTGAAGGAGCATACCGACCTGCCCCCCGCGCTGATCGCCGAGGTGGCGCGGGTGAAGATCGCCATGGCCGGCCTGCCGCCCGATGCCGGCACCAAGCATCCGGCACAGCTGTCGGGCGGCATGATCAAGCGGGCCGGCCTGGCTCGCGCGCTGGCGCTCGACCCCGACATCCTGTTCCTCGACGAACCGACCGCCGGCCTCGACCCCATCGGTGCCGCCGCCTTCGACACGCTGATCCAGGGATTGCAGCGCAGCCTGGGGCTGACCGTCTTCATGGTCACCCACGATCTGGACAGCCTGACCTCGATCTGCGACCGCATCGCCGTGCTGGTCGACAAGAAAATCCGGGTGGGGACCCTGGCCCAGCATCTGGCCGATCCGCACCCGTGGATCCACGACTACTTCCACGGACCGCGCGGCCGCGCGGCCCTCGACGCGAAAGAGCGCAATGACGCTCGCCGACATGAAGAAGACGCTAGGCGTCTTGCGAAAGGGTAGGGGCACGTCATGGAAACCCGCGCCAGCTATATCCTGGTCGGCAGCTTCGTGCTGGCGCTGGTCGCCGGCCTGCTGGTCTTCACCGCCTGGATCGCCAAGGTCCAGCTGGACGAGACGCGCGAGACCTACCGCATCTATTTCACCGGTTCCGTCACCGGGCTGCAGCAGGGAAGCCCGGTGCGCTACCGCGGCGTGCCGGTGGGCACCGTGTCGGACATCCGACTCGATCCCGACAACGTGACGCGGGTGCGGGTGACGATCGAGGTGCAGAACGGCACGCCGATCATGTCCGATTCCATCGCCTCGCTGGAGGTGCAGGGCATCACCGGCGGCGCCTATGTCCAGATCTCCGGCGGGACGGTGGGGGGCAAGCGGCTGACCGCCACCGATGCCGACGGGGTGCTGACCATCCCGTCGCGGCCCAGTTCGCTGACCGCGGTCGTGGACAGCGCCCCGCAGCTGGTCAACCGCTCGCTGGAGGTCATCACCAAGCTGGGCGAGATGCTGAACGGCGAGAACCAGAAGGCGATCGGCGACATCCTGGCCAATGCCCGCACCATCAGCGCCGAGCTTGCCCGCGCCAGTGCCGGCTTGGAGGAAACCATGGCCCAGGCGCGGCGGACGCTGAACGGGTTCGAGACGGTCGGGCCGCAGCTGGACCGCACGCTGGCCCAGACGCACGACACGCTGGCGACGGTGGACGGCACCGCCAAGCAGCTGGGTGGCGAGGCGCGCGAGCTGCTGCGGTCGCTGAAGCGCACCTCCGACACGCTGAATGGCCTCGTCGCCGAAAATCGCGAGCCGGTGCGCGACTTTACCGCCACGGGACTGTATGAACTGACATTGCTGATCACCCAGCTGCGCGATCTGTCGGGCCAGCTGTCGCGGGTGGTCACCAGGATCGAGAACGACCCGTCGAACTTCCTCTTCGGCGGGACGCGGCAGGGCGTGGAGGTGCGTGGGAAATGAGGCGTGCGAGGATGGAGCGAAGCGGAACCGCAGGGACTGTCTTGCGCAGGATGCTGGGGGCCGCCCTGCTGCTGGGGCTGGCCGCCTGTTCGACGCTGAACCCGACGGCGCCGCATCTCTACACCCTGACCCCGCGGGCTACCGTCGCCCCCGGCCCCAAGGCCGACTGGCAGCTGCTGGTGGAGACGCCGTCGGCTGCGGCGGGGATCGACACGCCGCGCATCGCCCTGGCCCGTACCCCGACCTCGCTCGATTATTTCGCCGACGTGTCCTGGGCCGACCGGGCGCCGAACATGGTGCAGGGGCTGATCGTCCAGACCTTCGAGGATAGCGGTCGCATCGTCTCGGTCGGGCGCGACACGGTGGGGCTGCGCTCCGACTATGTGCTGAAGTCGGAACTACGCGATTTCCAGGCCGAATACGCCACTCCCGGCGCCGCCATGCCGGACCGCGTGCATGTTCGCCTGTCGGCCAAGCTGGTCGCCATGCCGCGCCGGACCATCGAGGCCGGAGAGACCTTCGAAGCGTCGGCACCGGTGCGCGGCCGCTCCTTCACCGATGTGATCGCCGCCTTCGACGAGGCGCTGGGCCGGGTTACCGGGGAACTGGTGACCTGGTCGCTGTCGCAGCGTTTCCACCCTTCCGGCAGCTGATCGGCCAAGCGTAGGCCCGGCTGCAACCACAGGTGCGATTACCGAAAAGACCTTGCCACGCCCGCATAGCCGCGTACGTAATAGGGGTGTTCGCGCAGCGCAGGATCGGGCGATGACGGATTTGTCGGACGTGTCCCGGGAAGAGTTGGAGGCGATGGCCGAGGCGGGGCGTGAGGTCCGCCTGTGCCAGCGCGTCCTGGCCAAGACCGGCGACACGGTGGTGGGCGAGCTTCTGCGCGGTCACGGCACGTTGTACGAGTGGAAGCACTATCCGCCCGGCGACGTCTACGACGCCGAATTCCATGCCCAGTATTACTATCACTGCCATCCCGAAGGCGAACGGCCCAACGGGGAGCATGGGCATTTCCATACCTTCCTGCGTCCGCACGGCATGCCGCCGGGGCTGCAACCGGCACCGCTTGCCGATTTTGCGCCACCGGACAACGACAATGATGCGCTGTCCCACCTGATCGGCATCGCCATGGACGTGGCCGGCCAGCCGGTGCGGCTGTTCACCACCAACCGCTGGGTGACCGGGGAGACCTGGTACAAGTCCGACGACGTGATCGCCATGCTCGATTCCTTCGAGGTCGATCATGCCCGGCCGTCCTGGCCGGCCAACCGATGGATCACCGCGATGATGCGGCTGTTCCGTCCGACCATCGTCGAATTGCTGCGCGACCGCGACACCGCCATCCAGCGCTGGGCGGAAAGCCATCCCGACGCCTACGTCTACGAGGACCGCGGGCTGGAGGTCGCCTCGCAGCGCCACATCTCGGTGGAGCAGCAGATCGCCGAGGTGGCGCTGCATCTGCGCGGGACGCGGCGGCGCCGGCCGATCCTGCCGGAACCGCCCAGCTTCGTCGGACTGCCGTAAGCGGCTCCTCCTTTCGCAGGCTTATGGCCAAAGGCCATGGGCTTATGACCGCAGGGCGTTAAGGAAGGTTCAACCGTTTCGGAAGATCCTTGACGGTGTGGACAAGTCTCCGCCCACATTCGCGCGGGTTTTGCGTTCCGCAACCCATATGGAGACGGACCAGGGCAGGAAGGGTCCGGCACCCATGAGTGACGGTTTCAAGTCGGGTCATCTGACCCAACAGGACGTGGCGCGGCTTCTGGCCGACCCGTCGCCGAACAGCCGGACCGATCTGGCCGCCAAGCTGGCTCAGCAGTTCGACAGCCCGGAGCTGTCGCAGTCGGAGCGCCAGCTGGCGGAAGACATCATCCGCGTGATGGTCACGGACACGGTCCTGCGCGTCCGTCAGACCCTGGCGGAGAATCTGAAATCCAGCCCCTCCCTGCCGCGCGACGTCGCCCTGACCCTGGCCCGCGACGTGGAGGCGGTGGCGATCCCGGTGCTGAGCGTCTCCACCGTGCTGACCCCGGCCGATCTGGTCGAGATCGTGCGGACGGGTGCGGAGGCAAAGAGCACCGCCATCGCCCAGCGTCCGACCGTGCCGGCCGTGGTCGCCGACGCGCTGATCGAAAGCGGGTCCGAACACGCGGTCGCGGCGCTGGTCGCCAACGAGGGGGCGGAGCTTGGCGAGCAGAGCCTGGGCCGCGTCATCGACCGCTTCGGCGCCAGCGAAGCGGTGCAGGACCCGCTGGTCCACCGTTCGAAGCTGCCGATCACCATCGCCGAGCGTCTGGTCGCCGTCGTATCGGAACGGCTGCGCCAGCATCTGGTCTCGCACCACGAACTGTCGTCGAAGGTCGCGTCGGAGCTGATCCTGCAAAGCCGTGAACGGGCGACCGTCGCCCTGTTCACCGGAGAAAGCGACGAAGGCGCACTGGACCGGCTGGTCACCCAGCTTGCCCGCACCGGCCGCCTGACGCCCTCGCTGCTGGTCCGCTCGCTGTGCACCGGCGACATCGCCTTCTTCGAGATGGCGATGTCGCGCATGGCGAATGTGCCGCTGACCA
The DNA here is from genome assembly GCF_051124815.1 of Azospirillum sp. B2RO_4. Taxonomy (NCBI): domain Bacteria; kingdom Pseudomonadati; phylum Pseudomonadota; class Alphaproteobacteria; order Rhodospirillales; family Azospirillaceae; genus Azospirillum; species Azospirillum sp. B2RO_4. Next base: position 395,305 of record NZ_CP118490.1, read on the forward strand.
ACGCCCGACTGCTGATTCACGATGCCGGACGGCTGGGGCTGAAGTCGCTGTATGACAAGGCGAAGCTGCCGCCGGCCCTGCTGCCGGCCTGCCGCATCGCCATCGACGTGCTGAAGGAAACCCCCTATGACGGCGAACCCGGCGATCGCGAGCGCCACCGCCGTCGCGTCATCGAACGCATCCTGACCCAGTACGAGGATCTGGCGCCGGAGGATCTGGAGTTCCTGCTGGCGAAGCTGGGCGACATGATGCAGCCGGAAAACGCTGCGGCGTGACCGATCCGATCTTTTTCGCCGGTCCGGCCGACACCGTCCGCCGGCTCGAGCGCCGCATCGCCGAGCTGGAGGCCGCACTGCGCCAGAGCGAGGCACGGGCCGGCGAGGCGCGCTTCCGCTCCCTGCTGCGCACGGCGGCCAGCATCATCCTGGTGCTGGGAGACGACGGCCGTGTGATGGAAGCCAACCGCGACGCCGAACGCGCCTTCGGGCTGGAGGCCGGCACCGCCATCGGCCGCCCCTGGACCGAGATGATGGGGGAGCAGCCGACCGGCGCCTTCGCCGCCCAGCTCAAGGTCGCCGCCGAGGGAATGGAGGTCCGCAATTTCGAGCAGGCCCTGCGCGAGCAGGACTGCATGAGCGAACGTGTGCTTCTGTGGAACCTCAACCGGCTGCCGGAGGCCGACGGCGCGCCGGCGGGCATCCTCTGCGTCGGCCAGGACATCACCCGCCGAAAGCGGGCGGAGTTGGCCCTGCGTCAGGCCCGCGACGAGCTGGAGATGCGGGTGGCCGAGCGCACCCGCGCTTTGATGCAGGAGGTCCAGGAACGCCGCCGGGCTGAACAGGCACTGATCCAGGCCAAGGAGCAGGCCGAACTCGCCAACCGCGCCAAGAGCGAGTTCCTCGCCAACATGAGCCACGAACTGCGCACGCCGCTGAACGCCATCATCGGCTTTTCCTCGATGATGGAGAGCGAGATCGTCGGGCCGCTCGGCCATCCCAAATATCTCGACTATGCCAAGGTGATCGGCAAGTCGAGCCAGCATCTGCTGGCGGTCATCAGCGACATCCTGGACGTCGCCAAGATCGAGGCCGGCAAGCTGGAAATGCATCCGCAGCCGATGGACGTGCGGGATGCCGTGGAAAGCTCGCTTCTGCTGATCGCCGAACGGGCGGAGGAAGGCGGGCTGACCCTGACCCAGGACATCGCCCCCGAAACTCCCCGCTTGCTGGGCGATCCGGTGCGGGTGAAGCAAATCCTGCTGAACCTGCTGACCAACGCGGTGAAGTTCACCCCCGCCGGCGGCAGCGTCGTCCTGCGGGTCCGCCCGGAGGCCGGCCGTATCCTGATCGAAGTGGCCGACAGTGGGATCGGCATGAACGCGGAGGGCATCGCCGTCGCCCTGCAGCCCTTCGGTCAGGTCGACAGCCAACTGTCCCGCCGCTCCGGCGGCACCGGGCTGGGCTTGCCGCTGGTGCGGTCCTTCGTCGATCTGCTGAACGGCACGCTGGACATCCGCAGCCGCGAGGGGGAAGGCACGACGGTCAGCGTGCGGCTTCCGGTTGCGCCGCCCTACGACGGCGAATAATCAGGGAACGACATGGTCATGAGACAGGGACCGGTCGCGCAGGACGGCGACCGGCAGAGCGAACCATTGTCGGTCGCGATGGTGTTCGGGATTTCCGGGGTCGATCCGCTGGAATGGGATGCCTGTGCCGCCGGCAAGGGGCCGTTCCTTCGCCATGCCTATCTGAGTGCGGTTGAAGACGGCGGACTGGCGGTGCCGGAAAACGGCTGGCGCCCCGCTCATATGATTGCGCGGGATGTGTGTGGCCGGATGGTTGGCGCAGTGCCCCTCTATTTTCGAGACCGGTCCACGGACGAATTCTGGCCCGATCAGGCCTGGATCGACGGCTTCCAGGCCTCGGGCGGATGCTATTTCCCGAAACTGGTCATGGAGGTCCCCTATACGCCGGTGACCGGTGCGCGAATATTGTTGCGGGAGGGGGCTCCGTCCGGGGTGGCGGAGGCACTGACAGGGGCTATGCGCTCTTTGGCCCACAAGCATGGCCTGTCTTCCATTCATGTGAGCTATCCGGACGAGGAAGACCGTGCCCGTTTCGAAGCGGCGGGATGGCTGACGCGCCATGCCGTGGATTACGAGTGGCGGAACGAAGGGTATGGCGATTTCACCGATTTCACCGCGGCCCTGTCGAGCCGTCGGCGCAGCGTGATGTTGTGGGAACGCCGCAAGATCATCGAGAGCGGCGTGCGGTTCCGCGACGTGCTGGGCAGCCATGTCGGGGAGGCCGATGTCGCGGTTTTCCTGGATTTGCTGGCCGACCTCCATGCCCGCAAGGGACGGCGTCAGGCGCTGACGATGGATTTCGTTCTGCGGCTCTGCGCAAACTTCGGCGATGCCGTGACGCTGACCTTCGCCGAATGCGGCGGCGTTGCCATCGGCACTTTGTTGACGGTGGAAGGAGACGACTGCCTCTATGTTCGAACCTGGGGAGCAAGAGAGGAAACGCGGTTCGTTCATTTCGAAACCTGCTATTACCGCACCATCGAACGGGCAATTGCCTGTGGTATGGGCCGTGTGAATGGCGGGCGCGGCGGACCACACAAGCTCGAGCGAGGATTTCTGCCGAAGTTTGCGTATGCCTGCCACTGGTTCCTGCACACCAACATGCGCCGCGCGGTGGCGGAAGGGTTGGAACTGCACAACGCGAAGGTTCTCGCCGCCTTTACGCAGGAGCAGGCCCGCTCTCCATTCCGCCGGCAGGCCGGCTGATAGCCGCTTGCACGGCACGGCGCGCCGGGCCACTTTTCCTTTTTGAATAGACGACAGGCGGAGTGGGACATGTCGGTCAGCCGGGACCATCTGAAGACGCGCATCGGGCAGGCGCTGGGTGAGGCGAAGGCCGATCTGGTCATCAAGAACACGCGCTTTCTCAACGTCGTCACCGGCGAGATCGCGGAGGGAGACATCGCCGTCTGCGGCGAGGTCATCGTCGGCACCTACGAGTCCTATGACGGGGTGGAGGAGATCGACGGTCGCGGGCTGACCGTGGTTCCGGGCTTCATCGACACCCATGTCCATTGCGAATCCACCTGCGTCACCCCGCAGGAGTTCGACCGCTGCGTCCTGCCCCGCGGCACCACCACCGCCATCTGCGACCCGCACGAGATCTGCAACGTGCTGGGCGAGCGGGGTCTCGGCTATTTCCTAGAAAGCGCCGGGGGCACGGTGCTCGACCTGTTCGTGCAGCTGTCCTCCTGCGTACCGGCGACGGAGCTGGAGACGTCAGGCGCCCGGCTGGAGGCGCCGGACCTGATCCGCCACATGGACCATCCGCGGGTGCTTGGGCTGGCGGAGTTCATGAACTTCCCCGGCGTCTTCCATAAGGTGGACGGGGTGCTGGACAAGCTGGCCGCCTTTGACGGGCGCCACATCGACGGCCACGCCCCGCTGGTGTCGGGGAAGGAACTGAACGCCTATCTCTCCTGCGGCATCCGCAACTGCCACGAGACGACCAGCGCCGCCGAGGCGATGGAGAAGCTGCGCAAGGGCATGCAGGTGCTGATCCGCGACGGATCGGTGTCGAAGGATGTCCATGCCCTGGCCGAAGTCATCAAGCCGGAGACTTCGCCCTTCCTCGGCTTCTGCACCGACGACCGCAACCCGCTGGACATTGCGGAGGAGGGGCACATGGATCACCTGATCCGCAGCGCCATCCGCCTCGGTGCGCCGGTCGCCCATGTCTACCGCGCCGCCACATGGTCGGCTGCCCGCGGCTTCCGCCTGTACGACCGCGGGCTGGTGGCGCCGGGACATCGCGCCGACCTCGTCCTGCTGGACGATCTGGAGGACTGCGCGGTCAACAGGGTCATCCGCAACGGCAGGATCGTCGGCCCGCACAGCTTCGACGGCCGGCCGGCGGTGACGCCGGTGGGTCTCGATTCGGTGAAGCTGGAGCCTGTGGTGGATGAGGATTTCGCCGTGCCGGCCGGCGGCTCGGTCCAGTCGGTGATCGGGCTGGAATCGGGCAAGATCCTGACCGAACACCGGCGGATCGAGGTGCCGGCGGTCGGCGGCCGGATGGTGGCCGATCCGTCGCGCGACCTTCTGAAGATCTGCGTCTTCGCCCGCCACGGCAGCAACCGCAACATCGGCCGCGGCTTCGTCCAGGGCTTCGGCTTCGCGGAAGGCGCGCTGGCCTCGTCGGTCGGGCATGACAGTCACAACATCTGCGTGGTGGGGGCCAGCGACGCCGACATGCGCATCGCAGTGAACCGGCTGATCGAGTTGCAGGGCGGCTTCGTCGCCGTGCGCAACGGGCAGGTGGTCGGCGAACTGGCGCTGCCGCTGGCCGGGCTGATGAGCCTGGAACCCTTCGAGACGGTAGAGGGGAAGCTGCGCACCTTGCGCGCCGCCGTCCGTGCCATGGGCTGTCCGTTGGCCGAGCCTTTCCTGCAACTGGCCTTCCTGCCGCTGCCGGTCATTCCGCACCTGAAGATTACCGACCGCGGCATGGTCGATGTCGACCGATTCGAACTGATTGCCGCCTGATCGGGCGGGTTGCCTGCGAAAGCGGCAGAGGCCTGAAGGTTGGGCGTGCCACAACGCGGCCTGTCCAGCGTATGAGCATGGAAATGACGCGGTCGGACCACTGGCACGAGCTTTGCCACGACGACACATTATCTGTTGTTCGTCATCGAGCGAGCCCGACCCGCCATGACCCATCTGGCCCCGATGATCCACCCCTCCCACAGCCTGCTGCCCGTCCGGCCGCCGGAAACCGTGTCGATGCGGACGCGCGACGGCGTGCGGCTGGATGCCGATCTCTACCGGCCCGACGCCGCCGGCACATGGCCGGTTCTTCTCCTGCGCGTTCCCTGCGGCCGGCGCATCGCGCTGACCAGCCATTACGCCCATCCGCGCTGGTACGCCGCGCGCGGCTATGTGGTGGTGGTGCAGGACGTGCGCGGCTGCGGCACCTCCGACGGCCGCTTCCGTCCCTTCGAGGCGGAGCGGGAGGATGGGGCGGACGCGGTGGCCTGGGCGGCCTCCCTGCCGGGATCGTCGGGATCCGTGGCGATGTACGGCTGCGGCTATGCCGGCATGGCGCAATGGCTGGCGCTGGCCGAGGCGCCGGCGGCCCTGCGGGCGGTGGCGCCGGCCTTCGCCGGCTGGGATGTCTTCTCCGACTGGGCCTATGAGGGCGGGGCCTTCCGGCTGGCCGATGCGATGGGCTGGGCCCTGCGCACCGCGGCCGACGCCGCGCGGCGGGTCGAGGACGGAACCGGGCATCGGCTGTTGTCGGACGCCGCGCGCTGCCTGCCCATCGACGACGAAATCCCCTCACGGCCGCAGGCGCTGCGCGACTACGCCCGCTACACCCATTACGACGATTGGCTGACCAACCCGGTGCCCGGCCCGGCCTGGGCCGCGCTGTCGCCCAAGGCGATGCAGGACGCCATGCCCGCCGAGGTGTCGGTTCTGCAGATCGGCGGCTGGTACGACCCTCGTCTGGCCGGCATGCTGGATGCCCATGAGCGCTTTGCCGCAAGCCAGAGGGCGCCGGTGCGGCTGGTCGTCGGTCCTTGGGGCGCCGGGGGAGCCGCCGCCGAGCCTGGACAGGCGCCGACGCTCGACACGTTGCAGTTGGCTTGGTTCGACCGGGTGCTGAAGGGCGAAAGTGGCGACCGCGGCGATCCGGTTCGCCTGCATGATGTCGAGACCGGACGCTGGCACGACCTGCCAAACCTGCCGGCGGCCGAAGCGGTCCTGCATCTGGCCAGCGACGGCCTCGCCAACCGCCAGGGCGGACGGTTGGACCTGGAGATGCCTGAAATGGAGGCACTCGACGTGGTGGTGCATGACCCGCGCACGCCGGTGCCGACAGTCGGCGGCCATGCGTTGCCGGATGCCGCCGGGCGTCCCGACCGCGCCGCCGTCGACCGCCGCCCGGATGTCGCGACCTACACCAGCCTGCCGCTGGACGAGCCGTTGAGGCTGGCCGGACGGGTGGCGCTGGATGTCTGGGTGGAGGCCGACGCGCCATCCTTCGACGTCAGCGCCGTGCTGTCTGTGCTGCGGCCGGACGGGCAGGTTCTGCCGCTCACCCAGGGCCATGCGCGGGTGGAGCCGGGCGATCCGACCCGTCCGCTGACCATAGCCATGCGGGCGGCCTGCGCCACGCTGGCGCCGGGGTCGGCGCTGCGCCTCAGCCTCGCCGGGTCCTGCTTCCCGGCCTATCCGGTCAATCCCGGCACCGGGGCGGAGCCGGGCGAGACCCGCCGCGTCGATGCGCTGCCGATCACCCTGCTGGTCCACAGCGGTCCCGACCGGCCGTCGCGCCTGCGCCTTCCGGCCGGATCGGCCGTTTAGGGAGCCTCGTCCCCGTCCGGCTCGTCTTCGCCTTTGCCTGCCGCCTCCAGGCAGAAGTCCAGGCTCTGGGACAGGAAGCGCATCATCAGGTCGCGGAAGGGCGTCTTGTCGCCGACCGACCAGGCCCGTTCCACGAGGTCCAGATAGAGGCCGCGGTCGTCGGCCGGAATCACCACCGGCGGATAGCCGGCGCGGTTCAGGATCAGGTTGCACAGCAGCAGCGCCGTCGCCCGGTTGCCGGCATGGAAGGGGCGGATGGCGCTCAGCCGGTGATGCGCCTCGAAGGCGGTGTCGGGCCCGGCATCGGACTTGCGCATCCAGGTCGACAGCGCCGACATCGACACGCGCAGCTTGGCCGGGTCGGGCGCCGTTTCCGCCGGGTCGTCCTTCGGTGGAGCGTCGCGGTACTTGCCGGCTTCGTCCTCGATACCGCGATAGAGCACGGCATGGAAAGCGGTGACGGTGCGTTCGGTGACGGCGCCCGACGGGTCGAAGGACAGCCGCGCCATCAGTTCCAGCGCCGCGCGGTGGTTCAGGACGAAGCGCTGTTCCTCCACCCCACGATGGCGCAGGATGCTGCCGCGCTCCAGGATCGCCTTCACGTCCGCGCGCTTGAGCGGAATCTCCTCCAGCGCCGCGGCGGCAACGGTCAGATCCAGCTCGAACCGGTCGGCGATGCCGTGCACGACCTCCTGCGGCAGGGGACGCGCGGCGTCCAGCGCCCGTTTCTTCTCCGCGATCTCGTCGAGCAGGGCCATCGGTCACTCTGTCGCTTTGGCAGGGGAGGGATTGGCGCGATGCGCGTCTTGCCGCGCCCCCTGCGGGGATTTGCCGCTTGGACGGGCACGGTTGCCGGTTTTAGGATCCCTGTCAAGATGTCCACAACCCAGCCTTGGCCGGCCGCAACCGCCTCAGTCCGCGGAATGCGCCTGCGATCGCGGGTCGCGAGGGGGGAGATCGTTGCGATGAGCTACGTCGTTTGGGACAAATCCATGAGCGTCGGCGTGCCCGTGCTCGACGACGAGCACCGGCGCCTTCTCGACCTGTTCAACGGTTTGCTGGAAAGCGGCATCACCCCAGCCAACCGGGAGGAGCTGTCCAGCCTGCTCGCCAGCCTCCGCGACTATGTCGCCGTTCATTTCGCCCGGGAAGAGGCGATGATGGAACGCTGCGGCTATCCCGAACTGGACGGCCACCTCGCCGCCCACCGCTATTTCGCCGACGAGGTGGAAAAGCTGGCCCGCGACTTCGACGGCGACAACCCCACGATGCTGCGCATGGACCTGATCCTGCTGCTGAAGGACTGGTTCGTGGAGCACATCCAGCAGACCGACAGCCTGTACAAGCCCTATGTGGCGGAGACGATGTAGGGTTGCCCCATCACTGCTTCGCGGCGGCCTTCTGCTCCGGCAGGCCCTTGTCCAGCTTGGACTGGATGGCGGCCTTGTCGGTGTCGTCGTCGGCACTGCGCAGCGCGCGCATCCACTGGAAACGGGCCTCGTTGCGGCGGCCGGCGCGCCAATAGGCGTCGCCGAGATGGTCGTTGATGGTCGGATCGACCGGCTTCAACTCCACCGCGCGCTCCAGCTTGGCGACGGCCGCCTCATAGTCGCCCAGCCGGTAGAGCGCCCAGCCCAGGCTGTCGACGATGTAGCCGTCACGCGGGCGCAGTTCCACCGCCCGCTCCACCATCGCCCTGGCCTTGCCCAGATGCTCGCCGCGGTCGATCCAGCTGTAGCCGAGGAAGTTGAGCAGCGACGGCTCGTCCGGCCGCAGCTTCAGCGCCGTCTGCAGATCGGCCTCCGCCTGCGGCCACTGCCCGGTCTTCTCGTAGCACATGGCGCGGGCGTACAGCAGCGGCCAATGCCGTTCCTGCGGCGTGCCGATCCGTTCCAGCGCGGTGGTGTAGGCGGGGATGGCTTCGGCATAGCGTTTGGCGTAGCGATAGATGTCGCCCAGTCGGGTGATCGCGTCGGTGCGCTCCGGCCGTTCGGCGGCGAGGTCCTTGAGGATCGCGATGGCTTCGTCGTTGCGGTCCATGCGGGCGAGGCTGTCGGCCTCGCGCATGCGGGCGGTCCAGCCCAGCAGCGGGTCCTTCTCGAGCCTCCTGTAGGCCGCCAGCGCCTCCTCGTGATGGTCGCGCGAGGCGGTGATGTCGCCGATCAGCAGATGGGCCAGCCCCAGATCGTCGCGCAGGTGCAGCGCGATGCGGCCGAACAGCAGCGCCGGCTCGTCGGCATTCTCATGATGCAGCGCACTGCCCAGGTCGAACAGCGCCTCGGCAAGGCCGGAACGGGCATTGGGGACCGGGCGGGTGTCGGACGGGGCGTTCGCCATGGCGGCCAGCGCCGGCTCCACCAGCAGCCCGTCGGGGTTGCTGCCCTGGAAGGCCGCGTAGAGCTTGCGCGCCTCGTCCTTGCGGCCGGTGCGGTTCATGAAGCTGCCGACGATCTGCACCACGCGCAGCGGCGCGTCGGTCTCCGTCACCTTGGCGTAGCGGGCCGCCGCCTCGTCGTTGCGGCCGGCGAGGTCGAGGATCAGCCCGGCATGCAGGTTGTAGAGCGCCTCGAAGCCTTGGACGCCGGACAGCGGCTGCAACGCCGTCAGCGCCTCGTCCGTCTTGCCGCGGACCGTGGCCAGCCAGGCGCGGGTCAGCGGTGTCAGGAAACGGCCGAGTCCGTCGGTCGGCAGGCGGGCGGCATAGCCGTCGGCCTCATCCAGCTTGCCCTTGGCCAGCGCGTCGGCGGCCAACAGGGTCAGCGCCATCTGCGGCTCGCCCTTTTCGCCGAGCAGCCGGCCGGCGTAGCCGACCGCCGTATCGATCCGCCCCTCGCCCAGCCGCAGCAGGAAGGTGCGGCGCAACAGGGCGGGATCATCGGGATCGGCGGCCAGAGCCTGCGCGGTGAAGCGCGCCGCCGCGGTCCAGTCGTCCTGGTGCTGGGCGTAGCGGCCGGCCAGATAGCTGCCGGTGGCGGACCCGGTGGCATCATCCGCGGCGGGACCTGCTGCCGGCCCGGCGGCAAGGGCGGGCGCCAAGGCGCTCCCGGCCAACAGGACGGCCAGGGAGATCGGCAGCAACCGGCGTCGGAAACTCGTCATGCTCTCGTCACCTCGTTTTCCGAGTCGGTATCCCATCATTTTCGGCAGGGCGCGGGCAAGAGACTTTCGCGTGCACCCTGCTTTCACACCCGCTAACGCCACTCCCGCCGCACCTGTTCGATCCGCTCCGGGCGCAGGATGTCGGTGGCGTGGGCGTCCATGTGGGCGCGAAGGTGCTCCGGCATGCTGGGGGACAGGGTGGCGCCCTCCACCGACCAGCGCGCCATCCAGGACAGGGTGCGCAACCATGTCAGCCGGCGCAGTTGCTTCATCCAGGGCCGCACCTCGTCGGCGAGGTCGCCCGGAACCGCGACGGCCCAGGCTTGGATGAAGGCGTCGACGTCCGCCGGGGCCAGTTCGGCATTCACCTCCGGATCCCATTTGGTCGAGGTGTAGAGGCTGGCATGGGCGAGATCGCTGGCCGGGTGGCCGTATTGCAACTTTTCCAGGTCGGTGAACCACGCCTTGCCGTGGGCATCGATCAGGAAATTGCCGGGATGAACGTCCACCCCCACCGCGGTCAGCGGCATCGGGGTCTCTCGCGGCGGAGCGAGGTCGCCGGCACGGGCGGCGGCAAGCTCCTCCGCGATCAGGGCACGAGATTCGGGCGACAGGTCGGCGCGGTCAAACCATTCCGCCTGCCGTTCCACCTGGGCCAGCAGTGCGGCGACCGGATCGGGTGGGGCGGGAAGCGGCTCATGGAAATCCGGCGGCGCCATGCGGTGCAAAGCGGCAAGGGCGCGGGCGATGGCCGGCATGTCGTCGGGCAGGACGGGGGTGTGACCCTCCACCTCGCCCACCACCAGGGCGCCGAGCGGCAGCCCGTCGCCGGGAGGCAGCAAGCCGGCGAAGCGGGGGGTATGGCCCGACATCTCCGCCCGCTGGAAGGCGGCGGCCTGCCGCTCCAGCGCCGTCCAGGCGTCGAGGCCGAGCTGGCTCCAGCGCGGGATGCGGGCGACCAGCCGCCGGCCGCGCAGCCGCACATGGTCGTGGGCGACGCCCTTCAGCGGCATCGGCTCCAGCGCGTCGGCGGAGAGGTCGGCAAGGCGCGGCAGCCGGGTCAGCGCCGCGTGCAGGGCCTCGATCGAGAATCCGGCCAATCCGCTCATACCAACTCCGCTCACGCCATATGCTCGCGCAGGCGGGGCATCAGCTCCACAAGGTTGCAGGGGCGGTGGCGGTTGTCGAGCTGCCAGACCAGGATGTCGTCCCAGGCATCGCGGCAGGCGCTGGGCGAGCCGGGCAGGGCGAAGATGTATGTGCCGTTGGCGACGCCGCCGGTCGCCCGGCTCTGGATGGTGGAGGTGCCGACCTTGGCATAGCTGAGATAGCGGAACAGCTCGCCGAAGCCGGGGATCGCCTTTTCATAGAGCGCCTCGACCGCTTCCGGCGTTACGTCGCGGCCGGTGACGCCTGTGCCGCCGGTGGTCAGCACCACGTCGATCTGCGGATCGGCGATATAGCCCTGGACCTGGGCGCGGATCGCCGCGATGTCGTCCTTGACGATGGTGCGGGCGGCGACCTTGTGGCCGGCGCCGGCGATCCGCTCCGCCAGCGCATCGCCGGAGCGGTCGTCGGCGGCGCTGCGGGTGTCGGACACCGTCACCACGGCGACGTTCACGGGAAGGAAGGGGCGGCTTTCGTCGATCTTCGGCATGGCGGCAGGCGTGTCCTCATGTCGGGCCGGAGCCCGATCGAGGGGGCGCCGGCGGTCAGGGTGTCGGGCTGGCCTCTCCCCGCTCCGCCACCGTTTCCACCGCGACGGGGGTCGCCGGCTTGACCGGGGGCAGCGGATCCGGACGGGTCGCGACCTCGGTCGGGCGGGCCTCCACCGCGGTGTAGGCCGGCCATTTCCCATCGGCGACGGCGGTGAGCGACGCGGTCTCCTGGCCCAGCCGCAGCCGGTAGATCCAGAAGTTCGCCATCACCTTCTCCACATAGTCGCGTGTCTCGCCGAAGGAAAGGCTTTCGATGAACAGCAGCGGGTCGGAGATATCGCTCAATTCGCGCCGCCAGCGCGCCAGATTGCCCGGCCCGGCATTGTAGGCGGCGGCGGCAAGGAACAGGTTGCCGTCGATGTCCGGCATGCCCAGCAGTTCCGACAGGTAGCGCTGGCCCAGCTCCATGTTGCGGGACGGGTCGAACAGGGCGTCGCGGCTGGCGTCGTCGCTGCCGATGTCGGCGTTGCGTTCGCGCACATGCTGGGCCGTGCTGGGCAGGATCTGCATCAGCCCGGTCGCCCCGGCGGAGCTGACCAGCCGCGGGTCGAAGCGCGATTCCTGGCGCATCACTGCGAAGACCAGCGCGCGGTCCAGTGCGAAACCGTCGCGCGGCTTCCAGTGCGGCAGCGGGTAGAGCGCCGCGGCATAGGGCGCGCCGTCCGGTCCTGCCACCGCGTTGCCCAGCCGCAGCGACAGCGAGGCGACGCCGGCCCGGTCGGTCAGCGCCACCATCGCCTGTTCGACCAGTTGGTCGCCCTGCGGATCGATGCGTTGCAGTTCCATTCCCGCCAGTTCGCGCTGACCGGCCTGGAGCAAGGCGATGGCGCGGGATCCTGCCGGCTTGGCCGCCATCGCCGCCAACTGGCGTCCGGTCAGTTCCGGCGCCTGCCAATGCACCTTTCCCAACCCATCCAGGGTGCGCAGCGCGATCAGGCCATAGAAGGTGTGCGGATAGCGGGCGGCCGCGGCCAGATGCTCCGCCGCCTCCTTCTCCTTGCCGGGCTTGCGGGCCAGCGCCCGGGCCGCCCAATAGTCGGCAGCCGCGGCCTTCCAGGGGGAGCGCGGGCCGGCCGCGGCCATGCCTTCGAAGTGGCGGGCGGCGCGGTCGGTCTGCTTCAGCCGCCACGCGGCGAGCCCGGCGATCCAATGCGCTTCCGGCAGCATGTCGCCGGACCGGGCGGCGCTGGCCGAGGCGAGAGTCAGCGCCTGGGCCGCCTCGCCGGAATAGAAGAGGGATGCCGCGATGCGGGCGCGGGCGGCGTCATACTGCACGGTGTCGAGCTTGCCGCCGAAATCGTCCTGGCCCAGCAGGCTGAGGGCGGCGGCGGTGCGGCCGGAGCGCAGCAGCTCCTCCACCCGGGCCACCGCCGCGCGGTCGCTGCGGGCGCGGGACACGGTGCGGCTGCGCGGCGCGACGGTGACGCTGTCGTCCTCGTCATCCTCGTTGCTGGTGACGGTTCGCAGGCCGCCCAATCGTTCCAGCGAACCGACGAGGCGCACCCGCTCCTCGCCCCGCGGCGGCTTCGGTGCGCGCTGGCCGGCGGGCTGGCGCTTCTGGGCCAGGCTGTGAATCCGTTCAGCCCCGGCAAGGTCGCCGTAATCCTGCATCCAGCGGGCGAGTTCTTCGTAGCTGGCCTTGCGGTCGGGGTGGAGATAGCGCTGGCGCAGGACGTAGCCGACCAATCGGCGATCCTTCAGCTTCGCCATCTCGGCGTCGGCGGCATCCCAATGCGCCCGCTCCTGCGCCGCGAAGATGCGGCGGTAACGGGCGGCATCCTCCTCGTCCAGTTGGACGGCGCGGGCATCGTCGTCGGTCGCGAGCAGAAGTGGGACGCCGGTCGGGCCGGGCGCCTCATCCACCGTGGGGGCAATCGTCGGATCGCCGTCGGCGGACTCGGGGGCTGCAATTTCAGGGAGCCCGGTGGCCGGATCGCCAAGCGATTCGCCGAAAACGGGGCTGTCGGGGTCAGGCACGGAATCCCCGCCGGGCGGGACGACGGCGTGACCGTCCGGCGCGTGGATGATGAGGGCGGCGCAAGCGGGCCGGAACCCGACCGCACCGTCGGGACCCAGGGTGAAAGCCACCGTGAGACCCAGCACCCCCAGAAGGTTCCGCCGCAGCGGGGCCGCGCTCGCGACCCGGTATGCTGCACTGCAAAATATCCGGAGCATGGCTCCGGGATACCCCACGACCGCGCGAACCGCAAGCAACGGATTCGCATGGAATGTGTCATGGCTGGTATTCGGCAGATGTTACAACGGCTTAACAGAGCTGGAAAAAAGGCTCTAGCCCATTGGGAAGGTGCCTTTCGGCGTGGGTTGACGGCATTTGTGCTGCGCGGCAACCGCTTTCATACGAACGATTTAGGCGCCGCTTTGACATCGGTTTTAGTCTTGGGAATACTTGATGCCTTCTTCGCCGATCCTTTGCTGCAACGCAAGCATGTCCCGCCACGCTTCCCGCTTTGCGATAGGGTTGCGCAAGAGGTACGCCGGATGGAGCATCGGCATCAGCGGGACCGCTGCTCCCGCAACTTCATAGGTCTTCCACTGCCCGCGCAGGCGGGTGATCCCCTCCGCCCGGTTCAGCAGGGTCTTGGCCGACACCCCGCCCAGTGCCACCAGCAGCTTCGGCCGCACCAACTCGACATGCCGCTCCAGGAATGGCAGGCATGCGGCGATTTCCGCCTGGGTCGGGCTGCGGTTGCCGGGCGGGCGCCAGGGCAGGATATTGGCGATGTAGACCTTGCCGCGGTCCAACCCGATCTGGGCCAGCATGCGATCCAGCAGCTTGCCGCTGACCCCGACGAAGGGTTTGCCCTGCCGGTCCTCGTCCTCGCCCGGCGCCTCGCCGATCAGCATGACCGGCGCCTGCGGGTTGCCGTCGGCGAACACGGTGTTCATTGCCGTCGCCTTCAGCGGACAGCCGTCGAAGCTGCGCAGGGCCGCCTCCAGCGCCTCCAGCGTCTGCGCCTCTCCGGCCCTGGCGCGGGCCTGGATGCCGGCCTCGCTGGCGCCCAGCGGCTGGTCGGGGGACGCGAAGAGGGCGGCCGGACGAACGGCGGCAGGGGCCGCCGGAGCGGGTGTCCGAGTCGGGGCCGGGCCGCGTGCCAGGCCGCCGCCGGGGGCCGCACCCACCGCGGGCGCACCCGAAGACGACGCGCGCGCGACCGGCCGGGCGGTGAGGGTGGCCCAGTCGGTCGGCTCGTCGCCGATGGCCTCGTCGCAGCCGATGTCGGCATGCCAGCGCAGCGCGTCGAGGATGTCGCATACGTCAATCATCGTTTGACCTTACCACAGATCGTGTGGTCTTACATGTCCAGATACCCAATTTGGGTGCGGCGCAAACCGTGCTACAAGCACGCGCCCGCAAAACACCATAGGGCGTCCCGAGGGAAACAGTACCAAAACAAGACGGTGGGGGAGTGTGGTGATGGAACGCGAACCGCGCGAGGTCATGGAATACGATGTTCTGATCGTCGGCGCTGGCCCGTCGGGCCTGAGTGCGGCGATCCGCCTGCGGCAGCGCGCGGTCGAAAGCGGCCAGGAGCTCAGCGTCTGCGTGATCGAAAAGGGGTCGGAGGTGGGTGCGCACCTGCTGTCCGGCGCCGTTTTCGAACCGCATGCGCTGGACGAACTGATCCCGGACTGGAAGGAAAAGGGCGCTCCGCTCACCACCAAGGCCCAGGAGGATCATTTCCTCTTCCTGACGGAAACGAAGGCCTACAAGTCGCCTTTCGCTCCGCCGCAGATGAACAACCACGGCAACTACATCATCAGCCTGGGCAATCTGGCCCGCTGGATGGCGACCCAGGCCGAGGAGCTGGGGGTGGAGATCTACCCCGGCTTCGCCGCCGCCGAGGTGCTGTATGACGACAACGGCGCGGTGAAGGGCGTCGCCACCGGCGACATGGGCATCGGCAAGGACGGCGAGAAGACCGGCAACTACACCCCCGGCATGGAACTGCATGCCAAGCAGACCATCTTCGCCGAGGGCTGCCGCGGCTCGTTGACCAAGACCCTGTTCGAGAAGTTCGATCTGCGCCGCGACTGCCAGCCGCAGACCTACGGCATCGGGATCAAGGAACTGTGGGAGGTCGACCCGTCGCAGTCGAAGCCGGGCCTGATCGTCCACACCATCGGCTGGCCGATGGATCCCAAGACCTATGGCGGGTCGTGGCTGTATCACATGGAAGGGAATCTGGTGTCGGTCGGCTTCGTCGTCGGCCTCGACTACTGGAACCCGCACATGAGCCCGTTCGAGGAATTCCAGCGCTACAAGACCCACCCGGCGATCCGCCCGACCTTCGAGGGCGGCCGGCGTCTGGCCTATGGCGCCCGCGCCCTGTCGGAAGGCGGCTTCCAGTCGATCCCGAAGCTGACCTTCCCCGGCGGCCTCCTCATCGGCGATGGCGCCGGCTTCCTGAACGTGCCGAAGATCAAGGGCAACCACACCGCGATGAAGTCGGGCATGGTCGCGGCCGAGGCGGTCTTTGACCACCTGACCGGCGGCGCCGACAATGGCCCCGAGGTCATCGCCTATCCGGAGCGGCTGAAGCAGTCCTGGGTCTGGCCGGAACTCTACGCGGTGCGCAACATCCGTCCGGGCTTCCAGAGGGGCCTGTGGGCCGGTCTGGCAAATGCCGCCTACGAGACGGCGCTGAAGGGCAAGTCGCCCTGGACGCTGAAGCACCACGCCGACCACACCACCCTGGTGAAGGCCAGCGAGGCGCCGAAGATCGCCTACCCCAAGCCGGACGGCAAGGTCAGCTTCGACCGCCTGTCCTCGGTCTACCTCTCCAACACCAACCATGAGGAAGACCAGCCGCCGCACCTGACGCTGAAGGACAAGTCGGTGCCGATCAGCGTCAATCTGGCGCTCTACGACGCGCCGGAGCAGCGCTATTGCCCGGCCGGCGTGTACGAGATCGTCCGCAACGACGACGGCAGCGACCCGCGCCTGCAGATCAACGCGCAGAACTGCGTCCACTGCAAGACCTGCGACATCAAGGATCCTACCCAGAACATCAACTGGGTCGTGCCGGAAGGCGGCGGGGGGCCGAACTATCCGGGCGGGATGTAAAGGGCTTTTGCCCCCTCCCTCCCACGGCTTCGCCGCGGGTCCCTCCCTCCCCCGCTTCGCGGGAGAGGGGAAGATTTGCGATGCCGCCGCAGCTCCCTCTCCCGCGTGAGCGGGGGAGGGTTGGGGAGGGGGCACAGCCGCGCCGCCGGTGTCGGTTGCGCCGGGGGCCACTCCTATCTATAAGGCAGGGGGTAACCTTTCTGCGACGGCGCGATGATCGTTTCCTGTCCGACCTGCTCGACGCGGTACACCCTGTCCGATGAGTCGCTCGGCCAGGACGGCCGGAAGGTTCGCTGCGCCCGCTGCGGCCACACGTGGTGGCAGATGCCCGACCGGCCGGAAGCCGATGAGGTGGTCCCCGACGCGCTGACGGAAATCCGGCCGGCCACCCCCACCAAGTCTGCTGCCAAGACTGCCGCGAAGGCCAAGGTCAAGCCGCCCAAGGCGCCGCGCGCCAAGCCGGCGCGCAGCACGGTGATCGGTTTCGCCCTGCTGGGACTGTTGGTCTCCGGCACCGCTGCCGGTGCCTATTTCGGCCGCGACGCCATCGTCCGCAGTTGGCCGCCTGCAGCCTTGCTCTATGACACCCTCGGCATGCCGGCCGAACCGCCGGGCTTCGGGCTCGAGCTGCGCAACATCCGTTCCGAACAGAAGATCGAAAACGGGACGACCGTCCTGCTGCTCGATGGCGAGGTCGCAAACGGCACAGAGGTCGAGCGCACCCTGCCGCCGCTGCGCGTCATCACCTTCGGGCCCGAGCACAAGCTGCTGCAGAGCTGGACCATCGAGCCGTCGGCCGAGACCCTGGGCCCCGGCGCATCGGCGAACTTCCACCACAGCCAGCCCGATCCCGGTCCGGTGACCGAGGTGACCATCACCTTCGGCGGCCCGCCCCCGGGAATGGAGCCTCCAGCCGCCGAAAAGCCGGCCGAGAAGGCTCCGGAGAAGACAGCCGGTCACGCCAAGCCGGCGGCGGACAGCCATGCCGCTCCGGCCAAGGCATCCGGACATTCAAGCGGCCACTGACCCGTCCCGAATCCGGCGTCTTCACCGCTCCGGAATGCCGTACTTCCGCAGCTTGTTGGCGATCATCGTGTGCGAGGTGTTCAGCCGCGCCGCCAGCTTGCGGCTGGACGGGAAGCGGGGGTAAAGCCGGCGCAGCAGCGTCCGCTCGAACCCCTCCACCGCGTCCTCCCAACTGTCCGCCTCTTCCGCCGGCACCCCGGCCGACTGCATGCCGGCGCCGGCAAGTTCCAGATCGGCGGCGTCCAGCGCACCGCCGTCGCTCATGGTCATGGCGCGGAAGATGACGTTCTCCAACTGGCGGACATTGCCGGGCCAGCGGTTGGCGAGCAGCGCCGCCGCCGCCGCGGGGGTCAGCCGGCCGGGTGGCCGGCGGGCCTGCGCCGCGGCGCGGGCGATGAAATGGCGGGCCAGCAGCAGGATGTCATGGCCGCGCTCGCGCAAGGGCGGGACGCTCAGCGACAGCACGTTCAGGCGGTAGAACAGATCCTCGCGGAAGCTGTGGTCGGCGACCATCGCCTCCAGCGACCGGTGGGTGGCGCTGATGACGCGGACATCCACCTTCTGTTCGCGCTCTCCACCGACCCGGCGGAAGCTGCCGTCATTGAGGAAGCGCAGCAGCTTGGCCTGGAGGTAGGCCGACATCTCGCCGATCTCATCGAGAAAGACGGTGCCGCCATGGGCCAGTTCCAACAGGCCGGGCTTGCCACCGCGCTGAGCACCGGTGAAGGAGCCGGGGGCATAGCCGAACAGCTCGCTCTCCGCCAGATTCTCCGGAACGGCGGCGCAGTTCAGCGCCAGGAAGGGCTTGTCGCGGCGCGGACTGGCGCGGTGGCAGGCATGGGCGATCAGCTCCTTGCCGGTGCCGGTCTCGCCCAGGATCAGCAGCGGCGCCTCCATCGCGGCGACCCGCGCGGCGCGTGCCTTCAGCGCCCGAACCGGCGGCGATTCGCCGAGGATGCGGTCGAATCCGCCCTCATCGAAATTCTGAATGGCGTCGAGCCGTTCCCCCAGGCGTGACGGGGTGAACAGGGTGATGACGGCGCCCGCCGCCTCGACATCGACGATGGGCGTCACCTCCAGCAGGAAGGGCTGGCCGTTCAGCGTCACCTCGCGGCCCGACATGCGGAAGCCGCCGGCGGTCAATTCCCGCGTCAACGCCGGCTCGCCGAACAGCTCGCCCAAATCAAGGCCGGCCAGTCGCGACTCCGGCAATCCCGCGACCTGGGCGGCGGCGGTGCTCGCCACCACGACACGCCCCCCGCGGTCGACCGCCAGCACCGGATCGGGCAGGGCGGCGAGCAGCGCGTCGAGATGCAGCCGCCGCCGCGTGCCCGGCAGCATGTCGATGGCCGCCACCGACTGCACCCCGGCGATGGTGCGCAGCGCGTCGGACAAGGCCGGCAGCGCTGCCGGATCGAGACCGGGAGCGTCGATGTGGATCAGCGGCGGGTCGACCTCGACGCCGACAACGTTCAGGCGGCGCAGCGCCAGCACGGCGAGGATCTCATGGGCGATGCCGACGCGGTCGGTGAAGGTGACTTCTATGCGCATGGGGGTAAAGGTTGTGGGTGGGAAGTGCTTTTGCTCGCTCCCTAACCCTCCCCCGCGTTCCGCGGGAGAGGGAACTCCGCCGTTCTTGCGCTCAGCTCCCTCTCCCGCGAAGCGGGGGAGGGCTGGGGAGGGGGCATCCGGCAACTACTGTACATAATACGTTACGCCGTATCAAAATCTTTACACCCCTAAAATCCCTTGGTCTTCAACATCTCACACCCAAAATCCCATCCCTCTGTAAACATCCGCATACACTTCACGCCCCACCGCTCCCCCCGCACCGCAGCAAATCCGCCGTTTTCCTGTCTGGCACGGTGTTTGCGAATCACTCCCCCAAGCGAAGTCATCCATCCCCTTGGGAGCCAGTCTCATGCGCGTGATCGTTCTGGGCAGCGGCGTCATCGGTGTCACCACCGCCTATTATCTGGCGCGCGCCGGGCATGAGGTGACCGTCATCGACCGTCAGGCCGGCCCGGCGCTGGAGACCAGCTATGCCAACGCGGGCGAGGTGTCGCCGGGCTATTCCGCTCCCTGGGCGGCGCCGGGGCTGATGCTGAAGGCCGCCAAGTGGATGATGATGAAGCATTCGCCGCTGGTGATCCGGCCGAAGCTGGATCCGGCGATGTGGTCCTGGTGCCTGAAGCTGCTGGCCAACGCCAATGAGGCGAGCTACCAGCTGAACAAGAGCCGCATGGTCCGCGTCGCCGAATACAGCCGCGACTGCCTGAAGGCTCTGCGCGCCGAGACCGGCATCACCTATGACGAGCGCACCCAGGGCACGCTGCAGGTCTTCCGCACCCAGAAGCAGATGGACGCCGCCGGCTACGACATGGCGGTGCTGGAGCGCTACGGCGTTCCCTACAGCCTGTTCGACCGCGATGGCCTGACCTCCGTCGAGCCGGCTTTGGCCCATGTCAAGGACAAGCTGGTCGGCGCGCTGCACCTGCCGGGCGACGAGACCGGCGACTGCTTCCAGTTCACCAACAAGCTGGCCGCCTATGCCGCCAAGCGTGGGGTGGAGTTCCGCTATGGCGTCTCCATCCGCGGGCTGGAGAGCGACGGTCGCAAGATCACGGGCGTGCTGACCGACCAGGGTACCCTGACCGCCGACAGCTACATCGTCGCCATGGGCAGCTATTCGCCCAAGCTGGTGAAGCCGCTGGGCATCGACCTGCCGGTCTATCCGGTGAAGGGCTACTCGCTGACCCTGCCGATCACTGACGCCGCCCATGCGCCGGAATCGACGGTGATGGACGAGACGCACAAGATCGCGGTAACCCGGCTCGGCGACCGCATCCGCGTCGGCGGTACGGCGGAGCTGTCCGGCTTCGACCTGAGCCTGCGCGAAAGCCGCCGCGGGCCGCTGGACCATGTGGTCAGCGACCTGTTCCCCAAGGGCGGCGACCTGTCGAAGGCGGAGTTCTGGACCGGCCTGCGTCCGAACACCCCGGACGGCACGCCGATCCTGGGGCCGACCCACGTCCGCAACCTGTATCTCAACACCGGCCACGGCACGCTGGGCTGGACGATGTCCGCCGGCTCGGCCCGCGTGCTGGCCGACGTGGTCAGCGGACGCCGGACCGAGATCGACATGGAGGGCTTGAGCGTCGAACGCTACGGCCGCAAGCCGACGGTTGCAGTATCCCGCCCGGCCGCCGTCCGTCCGGCCTGACCTGAACATGTGACCCGCGCCGCCCGGCGGACGCGGGTCATCGCCAGCTCCAGAAGGGCGGCGTCGGTGATTTCGGCCCCATCCAGCCGATGTCGCCCGCGCCGCCCTTCGCATTTCTCCACCCGGTGGCCGAGGCGCCTGAGATGCAGGATCGCCTCGTAGAGCCGGGCCGCCGGCTCGTTGGTTGGGCGGGTGGTCATGGATGGACCACCAGAACGATCAGTCGCTTCGGGCCGTGGACTCCGTAGGCCAGCGTCTGCTCGATGTCGGCGGTCTTGCTGGGGCCGGAAACCAGCAGCGCGTTGGTCGGCATCGCCTGTGCCCATCCCTGCTCGCGCATGGCCTGCAGAAAGGTGTCGTAGAGTGCGCCCGTGCGCAGGATGGCGACGTGGATGTGCGGGATCAGCGAGAGGGTGCGCGGCTCCTCGGCCGTCGGCCACAGGATCAGGCTTCCGGTCTCGGCGATGGCGCCACGGGTGGTGGTCAGGCCGGCCTCGACGGACTCGAACAGCTGGGGCTTGAGGTCTTCGAGGGGACGGTCGTAGGGGATGAGAACCGGACCCGGCGCAGATCCCCTCTCCCCCCCGGGGAGAGGGTTAGGGTGAGGGGGATTCGTGGCGGGACCTTCGGGGGAATCATGCGATGCCTCCCCCTCACCCCGACCCTCTCCTCGCTTTCGGCGGACCGCAGGTCCGCCTGTCGCGTCAGCGCAAACTTCGTTTGCGCGTGAGCGGGGGGGAGAGGGGGAAACGGTCCCCCACCCCTCGACCAGCCTCCTCCCCGCCTCCGTCGCCGGCGCGTACATCAAGGAGCCCACGCCTTCACTCACGAGGAACTCGCGCAGCACCGCCGGCCAGTCGGCCTCGGTCGCGTCGAGGAACTCCGTATGCACCGCCTCCATCAGGCGGCGGATGCGGGACAGGCGCTCCTCGGGCGTCCAGTGCTTCGCCTCGATCGGCGCGAAGTCCGACGTGGGCGGGGTCAGCGGGTGAGCGTCGCGCGTCTTGCGCAGCTTCGTCAGGATCGAGTTGCGGGCGTCAGACATCGGGAATCCCCTTGGCGCGGGCGAGGTCGTGCAGGGTGCGGCCGGCGAAGCGCGGCTTGGTGCGGACGTTCGTCCACTCCTTCAGCATGGGCAGCGACGCCGGTGCCGCATTGCCGAGCTTGCTCATCGCCGTGGTCGCGATGCGGTAGGCGGTGGGGGAGGCGTTCATCGCCGCCCACCCGCTCCACACCATCGATTCCGCCCGGCTGGCCTTCGCGCCTCCGTCCTTCACCGCGCCGCCGGGTTTCACCGCCTCGACTCGCAGCCGCCCCATGATCTCGACGATGGGGATCTTCACCGGGCAGATCTCGACGCAGGCGTTGCACATGGTGCAGGCGTGGGGCATGGCGCCGCGCTTGGCCAGCCCCTCGATCTGCGGCACCAGGATCTTGCCGATCGGGCCGGGATAGGGCGCCTCGTAGGCATGGCCGCCGACCTTGGTGTAGACCGGGCAATGGTTCATGCAGGCGCCGCAGCGGATGCAGCGCAGCGTGTCGCGCAGTTCCGGGTCGGCGTAGATGCCGGAACGGCCATTGTCGAGGATGACCAGATGCACCTCGCGCGGGCCATCCTTCTCACCGTCCTTTCGCGGTCCGGAGATCATGTTGACGTAGGTGGTGATCGGCTGGCCGGTGGCGGAGCGCGGCAGCAGGCTGATGACCGGCGGCACGTCCTCCAGCTTTTCGACCACCTTCTCCAGACCCATGAAGGCGATGTGGACCGGCGGCACCGTGGTACACATGCGGCCGTTGCCCTCATTCTCGATCAGGCAGAGGGTGCCGGTCTCCGCCACCGCGGCGTTGACGCCGGACATGCCGACGTCGGCGGCCTGGAACTTGGCGCGCAGCACCCGGCGGGCGAGGTCGGTCAGATAGGCCGCATCCTCCCGGCTTTCGGCATCCTTGATCTTGCGCTTGAACAGATGGGCGATCTGCTTCGTGTTCAGGTGGATCGCCGGCATGATGATGTGAGACGGCATGGTGCCGTCCAGCTGCACGATGTATTCGCCGAGGTCGCTTTCCAGCACCTCGATGCCGTCCTTTTCCAGAACGGCGTTCAGGTGCATCTCCTCCGTCACCATCGACTTGCCCTTGACCACCAGCCTGGCGTTCGCCTTGTGCAGGATGTCGAGAGCGATGGCGTTGGCCTCGTCCGTCGTGGCGGCCCAATGGACGGTGATGCCGTTGCGGGTGCAGTTCTCCTCCAGCTTCTCCAGCAGTTCCGGCAGCTTCGACAGGGCGCGCAGCCGAACCGAGGCGGCGAGCGCCCGCACGCCCTGCCATTCGGCCGTATCCGCGAACTGGGCGGCGCGCTTGGTCATCAGCCCGTCCATGGCGCGGCGGAAGTTGCCGCGCAGCTGCGGGTCGGCCAGCGCCGCGCGGGAGGCGGCGGCGAAGTCCGGTGCGTTACCGTCCATGGATGCGCTCCTTCAGGAACTGGGCGATGTGCTGGCCGCGCGCGGCCTTTGCTCCGGCCTCCAGCGCGCCGCCGATGTTCAGCAGGCAGCCGCAATCGCCCGACACGACGCGGGCGGCGCCGGTATCCTCGATGTCCGCCACCTTGTCGCCGACCATCGCGGCGGAAATCTCCGGATGGCGCACGGCGAAGGTGCCGCCGAAACCGCAGCATTCCTTCTCCCTCTTCAACTCCACCAATTCGACATTGGCGAGCTGGCGCAGCAGCGCCTTCGGCTCGTCCACCACGCCCATCTCGCGCTGGGCATGGCAGGAGGCGTGCCAGGTGACGCGCACCGGCTCGCCCTTGTCGGTGAGTTGGACGTCCAGCACATGGACCAGGAACTGCGTCAGCTCCCACACGCGGGATGCCACCTGCACCGCCTTCGCCTCGTCCGGCTCACCGCGGAACAGGTCGGGCCAATGCTTCTTCATCATGCCGGCGCAGGAGCCGGACGGCACGACGATCGGATCGTCGCCGGGGAACAGGTCCAGCTGGGCGCGGGCGACCTTCAACGCCTCGGCGCGGTAGCCGGAGTTGTAGGCGGGCTGGCCGCAGCAGCTCTGCCCCTGCGGGAAGACGACGGTCAGTCCCTGCGATTGCAGCAGCTCGATCCCGGCCATGCCGGCGTCGGGGAAGAACAGGTCGACGAGGCAGGTGCCGAAGTAATAGACGCGGGTGGGTTTGGGAGTGGAGGGCATTGGGCGTTTCCTCGCTGGGCGTCTTCTTATGGCTGGGCTTCGTTCAAAATGCCGGTTCCGCCACCCGAACCTTCTCCGTCACCTTCGCCGTGGCGCAGGCGTCGACCAGATAGACGATCGACCGGTAGGGCACGCCCGCCTTGTCGGACAGGCCGATCTCGCAGGTGCGGCTGGTGGAGTAGCCCGATGCGCAGCCTTCCGGCACCGACGCCGGCAGGTGGCGCAACGCATGGGCGTTCAGTTCCGGCGTGGTGAAGCCCTTGTCGCCGGCGAAGCCGCAGCAGCCGACGTCGGGCGGTACCACGACCGTATCGGCGCAGGCCTTGGCCACCGCGGTCAGCGCGCCGTCCAGACCCATCCGGCGGGTGGAGCAGGTCAGGTGCAGCATCACCGGCTCCGCCGTCCTGGCGATGCTCAGGCGGGGCAGGGCGAATTCGCTGAGGAACTCGGCCACGTCGAGAATGCGCAGGCCGGCATCGGTCAACCGCTTCTTCAGGCGCAGGGCGCAGGGGCTGGTGTCCATCACCACCGGATAACGGCCGCCGTGGCTCGCCTTCGACAACGCGGCCAGCATTGCGTCGGCCTTGGCGTCGGCGGCTTCGCTCAGCCCCTTGCTTTCCAGCGGCATGCCGCAGCATTGGCCGTCCGCCGCCTCCGGATAGAGGATGCGGAAGCCGGCCTTGTGCATCACCGATTCCACCACTTCGGGCAACGGGCGCTGCTGCGGATCGCTCGCCGCCGGTCCCATGGTGCGGCTGACGCAACTGGGGGCATAGACCACCGTCGGCACATCGTCCGTGCCGGGCGCGTCCGGGTGCGGCGAGAAGGTCGCGGCCATCGGCATGTGGCGGGGCAGCACCGGCAGACTGCCTCCGGTCAGCACACGCGCCGCCGCCTGGGTGACGCCGTGCCCGACCGTGCGGCGGGCGAGGTCGGCCAGCCGCAGGCCGGTGCGGGCGAGGCTCAGCGTGCCTTCCATATGGTCGGCGACCATCGTCCCCGCCTTGCGGGCCACAGCACCGCGCCGCTCGCCGCGCATCGATTTAATCAGCAGCCCGGTTTCGATCCCCACCGGGCAGGCGGTGGCGCAGAGGCCGCAGGCGGCACAGGTGTCGATGCCCTGGTAGTCGTAGGCGGCACTGATTTCCACCAACCGCCCGGCATCGTCGCCGGCAGCCACCAGACGCGCCATCTCGCGCCGGCCGACGATGCGCTGGCGCGGCGACAGGGTGAAGCGGTGGGACGGGCAGGTCGGCTCGCAGAATCCGCACTCGATGCAGGTGTCGACCAGCGGATCGGCGGGCGGCAGCGGCTTCAGGTTCTTCAGATGGGCCTGCGGGTCGCCGTTCAGGATGACGCCGGGGTTCAGCAGCCCGTCGGGGTCGAACAGCCCCTTGATCTCCTTCATCAGCCCATAGGCCTGCGGTCCCCATTCCATCTCGACGAAGGGGGCCATGTTGCGGCCGGTGCCGTGTTCCGCCTTCAGCGAGCCGTCATAGCGGGTGACCACCAGCACGGCCACATCGTCCATGAAGCGGCGATAGCGGTCGATCTCCTCCTGGCTGTCGAAGGCCTGGGTGAAGACGAAGTGGAGGTTCCCTTCCAGCGCATGGCCGAAGATGATCGCCTCGTGATAGCCGTGGCGGAGGAACAGCGCCTGCAACTCGCGGGTTGCCTCGGCCAGCCGGGGCAGGGGGAAGGCGACATCCTCGATGATGACGGTGGTGCCGGTCTGACGGATGGCGCCGACCGCGGGGAACAGGCCCTTGCGGATTTTCCAGAAGCCTTCGCAAGCCTTGGCGTCGGTGGTGAAGCGGGTGTCGCCGATGGTGATGCAGTCGGCCAGCACCGCGGCGATCTCCGCCACGTTGGCCTCCAGCGCCGCGGCGCTTTCGGCGCGGGTCTCCACCAGCACCGCCGCCACGTCGGGGCCGAAGCCGCGGATCTGCGGCGGCATGCCCGGCTTGTCCTGGATCGAGCGCAGCGAGGCGCGGTCCATCAGCTCCGCCGCGTCGACCGGCGCGGCCTTCAGCAGCGATACCGCGTGGCAGGCCTCGCCGATGTCGGGGAAGAACAGCAGGGCGCTGGCCTTGTGCGGATGCTCCGGCACGGTGCGCAGCGTGATGGCGGAGATGAAGCCCAGCGTCCCTTCCGACCCGATCATCAGGTGCTGGAGGATGTCGACGGGGTCTTCATAATCCACCAGCGCGTTCAGGCTGTAGCCGGTGGTGTTCTTGATGCGGAACTTGTCGCGGATGCGGCCGGCCAGCGCCTCGTCGGCACGGGTGCGGGCGCCGAGATCCGCCAGCCGGTCGAGCAGCGCGCCGTGGCTTTGCTGAAAGTCGCGGCAACTGGCCGCGTCGGCGGTGTCCAGCACCGTGCCGTCGGCCAGCACCAGCCGCATCGACTCCAGCGTGCGGTAGCTGTTCTGCGCGGTGCCGCAGCACATGCCGCTGGCGTTGTTGGCGGCGATGCCGCCGATCTTGGCGGTGGCGATGGAAGCCGGATCGGGACCGATCTTGCGACCCAGCGGCGCCAGCCGCCGGTTAGCCTCCGCTCCGATCACGCCGGGCTGCAGGGTGACGGTGGCCGCGGCCGGACCGATGGCGCAGCCGCGCCAGCCGTCGCCCAGAACCACCAGAACGCTGTCGCTGACCGCCTGCCCCGACAGGCTGGTGCCGGCGGCGCGGAAGGTCACCGGAACCGTGTGGCCGCGGGTGATGCGCAGGAGCCGGACCACCTCCTCCTCCGTCTCCACCAGCGCGACGATCTTGGGGATCAGCCGGTAGAAGCTGGCGTCGGTGCCGTAGGCCAGAGTGCGCAGCGGATCGGTCACCAGCCGGGATTGCGGGACGACCGCCTGAAGCTCGGCCAGCACGCGGTCATAGGGGGCGGGCAGCGTGGCGGCCTGGGGGAGGGTCGGCATCGGCGGCGGCTCCTGCTGGAGAGGGACGGAGGGCATGGCGTCGCTACGGCGTCCTCCGCCCATGACAGGGGCGGTCCCCCATCGGACGGGCAGGTGCAGACAAGTCTTTTCCATGCGGCTCGATGTGGATAAAAGATTTTACCAAATTGTGCAACGGCTGAATCGTTTGCCAAGCGATCCGCTTCGGCTACGTGCTGTATCCACGGCAGGCCGGCGGTGCTGGACGGACGTATCTTGGATCGGTAGAAGTGGATGAAGACGTGCAGGGAGAGGCCGCCCACCCAATGCAGGGGACGATCAAACCGGCCAAGCTGGCCGACGCCATTGCCGAGCATCTGGAACGGCTGATCCTGGAAGGCGCCTTGCGTCCCGGCGAGAAGCTGCTGGCCGAACGCGAACTGGCGGTGAAGCTGGACGTGTCGCGCCCGTCGCTGCGCGACGCCATCGCCAAGCTGGAGGAGCGCGGCCTGCTGGTCACCGGGCGCGGCGGCACCCATGTCGCCAGCTTCCTGTCGCAGATCGCTGATCCGCTGATGACGCTGTTGCGCAACAAGCCGGATGCCTCCTTCGACTATCTGGAGTTCCGCCGCTCCATCGAGGCGGCGGCGGCCGGGCTGGCGGCGCAGCGGGCAACCGACCTTGACCGCAACGGCATCCGCGCCATCGTCGCCCGCATGCAGGCCGCACACGGCAAGGACGACAGCTCCGAAGAGGCCGATGCCGACGCCGACCTGCATCTGGCGGTCTACGAGGCGGCACACAACGTCGTCATGCTGCACATCATGCGGACGCTGTCGGACCTGCTGCGCAACGACGTGTTCTACAACCGCGCCGACCTCTATTCCCGGCCGGGGGTGCGCGACCTCCTGCTGCGGCAGCATCTCGCCATCGCCGACGCGGTCCTGGCCGGCGACGCGGATGCTGCGAGCGCGGCGGCCGACGCCCATGTGGAGTTCACGCTGCAGACCCTGCGCGAGATCCGCGAGCACAATGCCCGCGTCCAGGTCTCGCTGCGGCGGATCGGTCGCACCGATCTGATCGACAGCGGGGCGTAGGCAGCTCTGCCCGGCCTTCTGGGCCAAAAGTCATATGCAGGTAGGCGCGGCCCGACTGGCGGCAGAGGCTTGGCCGGGTTACACTGTGCAGGCAGTCTTGCCTGATCGATGCCCTTTCACCGACCGTCAGAGTGCCGCCCAGTGTCTTCTCCCAAGGTGTCCTCTCCCAAGAAGCGCCGCATCCTGCTGATCGAGGACACGGTCCCGCTCGCCAAGCTCTATATCGAGTTCCTGCGCGCGGACGCCCATGAGGTCGTGCATTGCACCCGTGGGGGAGAGGCGCTGGACGCAGCGGCGGAAATGCCGCCCGATGCGGTGATTCTGGACCTGAAGCTGCCGGACATGGATGGGCTGGAGGTGCTCCAGGCGCTGCAGGCCCGCGACGCGAGCGTTTCGGTGGTCATCATCACCGCCCATGGCTCCATCGATCTGGCGGTGGAGGCAATGAAGCTCGGCGCCTTCGATTTCATCGTGAAGCCCTTCAACGCCGACCGGCTGAACCTGACCCTGCGCAACGCGCTGGAACGGCGGACGCTGGCGCGGATGGTGGAGGGATACCGCAAGGATCTCGACCGCGGGCGCTTCCACGGCTTCATCGGCAGCTCACCGGAGATGCAGGCGGTCTACCGTACCATCGAAAGCGTGGCCTCCAGCCGCGCCAACGTCTTCATCACCGGGGAGAGCGGGACCGGCAAGGAGGTCGCGGCCCAGGCCATCCACCGCGCCAGCCCGCGGCGCGACGGCGCCTTCGTCGCGCTGAACTGCGCCGCCATCCCGAAGGATTTGCTGGAATCGGAGATCTTCGGCCATGTGAAGGGCGCCTTCACCGGGGCGGCGGGCGACCGGCCAGGGGCGGCGCTGCTGGCCGACGGCGGCACGCTGTTCCTGGATGAGATCTGCGAGATGCCGTTCGACCTGCAGAGCAAGCTCCTGCGTTTCGTCCAGACCGGCACGGTCAGCCCGGTCGGCAGCGGCCGGGAGGAACGGGTGGACGTGCGCTTCGTCGCCGCCACCAACCGCGATCCGCTGGCCGAGGTGCAGGCCGGCCGCTTCCGCGAAGACCTTTATTACCGCCTGCACGTCATCCCGCTGGCCCTGCCGCCGCTGCGCGACCGCGGCGACGACGTGATCGAGATCGCGCGCTTCTTCCTGATCGACTATGCGCGGGAGGAGGGCAAGGCGCTGTCGGCCTTCGCTCCGGAGGTGGAGGCGCGGCTGCGCGCCCATGACTGGCCCGGCAACGTGCGGCAACTGCAGAATGTCGTCCGCAATATCGTGGTGCTGCACGATGGGCCGCAGGTCACGCTGGACATGCTGCCGCCGATGGGCGGTCCGGCGATCGGCGGTCCCGACGCCGGCACATCTCCATGCGCCGCCTGCGGGTCGCCGGCCGCCGATGCGGCGGCAGAGGATGGCGCCGTCCAGCCGCTTTGGCTGGTCGAGAAGGACATGATCCAGAAGGCGCTGCGGCTGACCGGCGACGATGTGCCGCGCGCTGCCCTGATGCTGGAGATCAGCCCGTCCACCATCTACCGCAAGCTTCAGCAATGGCGCGTCGCCGAGGCCCGCGGCGCCGGGGAGACCGCCGCGTGAGCGCGGGGGTGGTGCCCGCCCCACTGCCGCCCGACGAAAGCCGGCGGCAGGCGGTCCTGGACTCCTACTGCATTCTCGACACCGCGCCGGAATCGGGCTTCGACAACATCACCCGGCTGGCCCGGCATTTCTTCGGCACGCGCATCGCGCTGGTCTCGCTGATCGACCGCGAACGCCAGTGGTTCAAGAGCCGCGTCGGGCTGGAGGCGACGGAGACCCACCGCGATCTCGCCTTCTGCGCCCACGCCATTCTGGACGACGGCCTGCTGGTCGTGCCGGACGCGACCAGGGATCCGCGCTTCGCCGGCAATCCGCTGGTCACCGGGGCGCCGAACATCCGCTTCTATGCCGGCGCGCCGCTGGTGGCGGATGGGCAGAAGCTGGGGACGCTCTGCGTCATCGACGACGTGCCCCACGCTGGTTTCGACGAGCGCGAAGCGGAGACGCTGGCCCAGCTCGCCCGGCTGGTGGTGGACGAGATGACGCTGCGCCGCGAAGTAGCCCGGCGCGAGCGGGCCGAAGCGGAGCTGCGCGACCGGTCTCGCCTGTTGAACCTCGCCGAGGAGATCGGTCAGTTCGGCCACTGGTACATCGACTTCGTCACCGGTGCGCGTCGCTGGTCCGACGAGGTCTACCGTATCATGGGCCTGCCGCAGGGCGAGCCGCCGACCGTCGAACTTTCGCGCTCCTGCTACCACCCTGACGACCGGCCGCTTCTGGCCGATCTGGTCGAGCGGGCCCGGACGACCGGCGAGGGTTTCTCGGTCGAGGCGCGCGTCATCCGGCCGGATGGGTCGTTGCGCCATGTCTTCATCCGCGGCATGGCCGAATGCGGGGCCGACGGCCGGCCGGTCGGCCTGCTGGGCGTCGTCCAGGACATCACCGACGCCAAGCGGGAAGAGGCGGAACTGCGCTCGAACCGCGAGCTTCTGGACCTGACCGTCCAGGCGACGCGGGACGGCATCTGGGACTGGAACCTGGAAAGCGGCGGGATCTGGTTCTCCCCCACCTGGAAGGAACAGCTCGGCTATGGCGACGCCGAGCTGGAGAACAGCCTGGACATGTGGGCCGGCCTGATCTTCGAGGAGGACCGGATTGCGGCGCTGGAGATGGTCCGCGCCTACAATGCCGGGCTGATCCCGAAATTCGAGGCGGTGCAGCGCTTTCGCCACAAGCAGGGCCACACCGTCTATATCCTCAGCCGCGCCATCCATATCCGCGACGCCGATGGCCGGGTCGTGCGCATGGTCGGCGCCCACACCGACATCACGCGCGACAAGCTGACGGAAGAGGAACTGCGGCTCGCCAAACAGACGCTGGACGACGCGATCGAGGCGGTGCCGGAGGGGCTGGCCTATTTCGATGCCGACGACCGGCTGATCCTGTGCAACGAGCGCTATCGCGAAGCCCATCCGCTGACGGCGCCGCTGCTGACCCCTGGCCGGCCGTTCGAGGATATCCTGCGCGCCGCCATCGCCAACGGCGAGTTCGCGGGCAATCCGGACGGGCCGAGCGACGAAGCCTGGATCCGGGCCGAATTGGCTCAGCACCGCAACCCCGGCGCCCCGTTCGAGCGGGAACTGCCCGACGGCCGCTGGATCGTGGTGGCGGAGAACCGGACCAGCAACGGCTCGCTGGTCTGCACCCGCACCGACATCACCGAGCGCAAGCGCTTCGAGGCGGAATTGCAGCGTCAGGCCGCCGACATGTGCGCGCTGGCCGAAGGGCTGGACGCCGCCCGCGAGGAGGCCGATGCGCTCCGGGCCCGTGCGGAGGCGGCGACCCAGGCGAAATCGGAATTCCTGGCGGCGATGAGCCACGAGATCCGCACGCCGATGAACGGCATCATGGGCATGACGGAGCTGCTGTTCGACACCGCCCTGACCCCCGAGCAGCACCAGTTCGCCCAGGCCATCCGCAGCTCGTCCAACGCGCTGCTGACCATCATCAACGACATCCTCGACATCTCCAAGCTGGAGGCCGGCCGCGTCACCATCGAGACGCTGCCCTTCGACGCCGCCGATCTGGTGGAAGGCGTGGTGGAGCTGCTGACCCCGCGCGCGCACGAGAAGGGGATCGAGATCGGCTTCTATATCGACCCGCTGCTGCGCCGCACGCTGCTGGGCGATCCGACTCGCATCCGGCAGATTCTGGTCAATCTGGTCGGCAATGCGGTCAAATTCACCGACCAGGGGTCCGTCGCGGTGGAACTGGAGGCTCTGGACGCCACCGATTCCCATCTGGTGCTGCGCATCACCGTGACCGACACCGGCATCGGCATCCCGGCAGAGGCGCTGCCCACCCTGTTCAACAAATTCCAGCAGGTCGACGGGTCGATCACCCGCAAGTTCGGCGGCACCGGTCTGGGACTGGCGATCTGCCGCCAGCTGTCGGAACTGATGGGCGGCAGCATCGCGGTGGAGAGCAGCCTGGGCACGGGCAGCCGCTTCCTGGTCGATTTGCCGCTGGCTCAGTCGGGGGAGGCGTCCGACGAGACCCTGCCGCCGGGCGAACGGCCGCTGGCCGGGCGGCGGGCGCTGGTGGTGGACGATCTGGCGGTGAACCGCCGGGTGATGGCGTCGATGCTCGACAGCCTGGGCGCCATGCCGGCCACGGTGGAAAACGGACCGGACGCGCTGGAGGCGTTGCGGCGCGCGGCGGCCGGCGGCCGGCCCTTCGACGTGGTGCTCGCCGACCAGACCATGCCCGGCATGGGCGGCGATGCGCTGCTGGCGGCCATCGCCGGCGATCCGGCGCTGGCGGCGACGCGGCGGGTTCTGATCGTCACGCTGGCGCCGGCCGCGCGAGTCGACGGCGTGCCCCAGGGGCTGGCCCACGCCACGCTGAACCGGCCGCTGCGCCAGAGTTCGCTGGCCGACTGCCTGACCGGATTGCTGGTGGCGACGGCTTCTGCAGCCGTTTCCGCCGCTCCGGCCACGAACGCCGGGCCGGAGGAGACGCCGCGCCGCGGCCGCATCCTGCTGGCGGAGGACAACCGCACCAACCAGCTGTTCGCCACCACCCTGCTGCGCAAGCTGGGCTACGCGGTCGAGGTCGCGGAGGACGGGGAGCAGGCGGTCGCGGCGGCCTGCCGCGGCGGCTTCGATCTGGTGCTGATGGACGTTCAGATGCCGGGGATGGATGGTCTGGAGGCTGCGCAAGCGATTCGCGCGCGCGGCGGCGCCATGGCCAGCCTGCCGATCATCGCCCTGACCGCCGACGCCATGCCCGGCACGCGCGAGCTGTGCCTGCGCGCGGGCATGAGCGATTATCTGACCAAGCCGATCAGCCGCGCCGGCCTGCTGGCGGCGCTGGACTGCTGGATGGAATCGCCGGAAGACCGGCCCGGCTCCGCCGGCATTCCGGCGGACC
The DNA here is from genome assembly GCF_051124815.1 of Azospirillum sp. B2RO_4. Lineage (NCBI taxonomy): Bacteria > Pseudomonadati > Pseudomonadota > Alphaproteobacteria > Rhodospirillales > Azospirillaceae > Azospirillum > Azospirillum sp. B2RO_4. Next base: position 427,995 of record NZ_CP118490.1, read on the forward strand.
CGGGTGACGTCAGCAGCGGCGACGAGGGCGACGACGAGGGCGGCAACCAGGGCGACGAGGCGTTGGACGAGGCGGTGCTGGCCGATCTGGTGGAGACGGTGGGCGCCGACAATCTGGCGCTGATCGTCGACAGTTTCCTCGACGACGTGTCGCGCCGGCTGGACCGGCTGTCGGCGATGGCGGAGTCCGTCCTGGCCGGCAACGCGGACCTGCGGGCACTGGCGGGGGAGGCGCACGACCTGTCCAGCCTCGCCGGCAGTTTCGGCGGGATGACGGTCATGCACCATGCCTGGCGCATGGAGGTCCTCTGCCGCAACGGCGACAGGGACCAGGCGGGCCAGCTCCTGCCCGTGCTGCTGCACGAGTCCGCGCGGCTGGAGCGTTGCTTGCGCCAGCGCACCGGCGTGCAGCGGCCGGCGGCCTGAGCGTCCTTCCGGCCTTGTGGATTGCGGTCAGCCGGTGCCGGGCTGGGTCGAGCCGTCGGCGTCCTCCGCCCGCTCCCGCAATTCTTCCGACGACAGGCCGGCGGGGGTGGCGTCCTGCAGCGTTCCGTCGCCCGGAGTCTTGCTCAGATCCTCGCGCGGGGAGCGCTCGCCGGCCGGGGTCTGGTCATGGGTGTCCGCACCGGATTTCCTCGGCTGGGGCATTCCTTCGGAGGGGGTGCGCGTTTGTGGCGTGTCGGTCATGATGTCCTCTGCTATCTTCTGGAGGAGTCAACGACCAGGAAGGGTGGGGGTTCCGCTCCCGGCCTGTCCTTGTGTCGGACCGGGAGAAGACGGCGCGGCGCCGCAAGGGGCGAACGCGCGCGCGACATAAGCGCGCTGCCCAGGCGCGCCGAAGACGGGCCAACCACCAAGGTCCGGCAGCGGAGGCCGCGAGCCGCCGCCCGGCCGGCCAGCAAGGAGTGTGAGAAGGTCATGGAATCGAGCAAGCACACGCCGCACGGCGATGTGAACCAGGTCGGCACCGTCACGCTGACCGACGACGCCACCGGCAAGACCCTGAAGCTGCCGGTGCTCAGCGGGTCGACCGGTCCCAACGTGATCGACATCCGCAAGCTCTACGCCGAGACCGGCTATTTCACCTACGATCCGGGCTTCACCTCCACCGCCGCCTGCGATTCGGCCATCACCTACATCGACGGCGACGAGGGCGTGCTGCTGCACCGCGGCTATGCCATCGCCGATCTGGCCGAGAATTGCGACTTCCTGGAGGTCTGCCATCTGCTGCTGAACGGCGAACTGCCGAACCCGCAGCAAAAGGCCGATTTCGAGCGCACCATCACCTATCACACGATGGTGCACGAACAGCTCACCAAGTTCTACAGCGGCTTCCGTCGTGATGCCCACCCGATGGCGATCATGTGCGGCGTCGTCGGCGCCCTGTCGGCCTTCTATCACGACTCCACCGACATCTTCGATCCGGTGCAGCGCAAGATCGCCGCCCACCGCCTGATCGCCAAGATGCCGACCATGGCCGCCATGGCCTACAAGTACACGGTCGGCGAACCCTTCATGTATCCGCGCAACGACCTGTCCTTCGCGGAGAACTTCCTCTACATGACCTTCGGCACGCCGTGCGAGGAATGGAAGGTCGATCCGGTCCTGTCGGAGGCGATGGAGAAGATCTTCATCCTGCATGCCGACCACGAGCAGAACGCCTCGACCTCCACAGTCCGCCTCGCCGGCTCGTCCCACGCCAACCCGTTCGCCTGCATCGCGTCGGGCATCGCGGCGTTGTGGGGTCCGGCCCATGGCGGCGCCAACGAGGCCGTGCTGAAGATGCTGGAGGAGATCGGCTCGGTGGAGCGCATCCCCGAGTTCGTCCGCCGCGCCAAGGACAAGAACGACAGCTTCCGCCTGATGGGCTTCGGCCACCGGGTCTACAAGAACTACGATCCGCGCGCCAAAATCATGCGCGAGACCTGCTATCAGGTTCTCGATCGCCTGGGCATCCAGGACGAGCCGCATCTGGCCATCGCGATGGAGCTGGAGAAGATCGCCCTGTCGGACGAGTACTTTGTCGAGAAGAAGCTCTATCCGAACGTTGATTTCTACTCGGGCATCATCCTGAAGGCGATGGGTTTCCCGACCAGCATGTTCACCGTGCTGTTCGCCGTGGCCCGCACCGTCGGCTGGATCAGCCAGTGGAAGGAGATGATCGAGGATCCGGCCCAGAAGATCGGCCGTCCGCGCCAGCTCTTCACCGGCCACGCCGCCCGTCCCTTCGTCCCGCTGGACAAGCGTTGAAGCCAGTAGCCTGTCCCCGCCTCGAGTCCCCTCTCCCCCCCGCTCACGCGCAAACGAAGTTTGCGCTGACGCGACAGGCGGACCTCCGGTCCGCCGAAAGCGGGGAGAGGGTTAGGGTGAGGGGGAAGCATGGCGAGAATTCTTGGGAAGGCACGCAGTGCGTCCCCCTCACCCCGACCCTCTCCCCGGGGGGGAGAGGGGGAAAAGCGCACACCCCGTGACCCAGCCTCTCCAACTCGGCCTGTCGGTCGCCATCGTTGCGGTGACCGGCGGGACGCCGCGCGTCGTGACGGTGCGCAGCGGATTCACAGTGCCGGAAGACCACCGGCGCGGCGACGAGCCGTTGCCGCATCGCGACGCGCTGCCCGGCGCCCCCTTCGAGCCCGACCGTTTCCGCACCCTGCAGGACGGCGTCCGCGCGGTGGCGGAGGGGCTGTCGGGGCTGGCGCTGCGCTATGTCGAGCAGCTCTACACCTTCGGTGACCGCTACCGCGATCCGCACGAGCTGTTCGGCGGGCCGCGCTCCGTCGTGGTCGGCTATCTGGCGCTGGTCCGCGACGGCCCATTGGGCGGCGAGGCCTCGGCCGAATGGCGCGACCTCTACGATCATTTCCCTTGGGAGGACTGGCGCGACCGGCGCCCGCCGCTGCTGGACACCGTGATTGCCCCGGCGCTCGGCGGCTGGATCGCCTCGGCGCCCGACGAGGGCACCCGCCTGCGGCGGGCCGAGCGTGCCCAGATGGCCTTCGGCCTGGACGGCGCCGACTGGGACATGGAGCGCGTGCTGGAGCGGTTCGAACTGCTCTACGAGGCCGGTCTGGTGGTGGAGGCCTTCCGTGACCGCGACCTCGCCGGACGGGTCGACCCGTCGGTGGGGGCCGGCGGGCCGATGCCGCGGGCGCTCGGCCGGCCGATGGCGCGCGACGGCCGGCGCATCCTGGCCACCGCGCTGGAGCGGCTGCGCGGCAAGCTGCGCTACCGTCCCATCGTCTTCGAACTTCTGCCGCCGACCTTCACCCTGCACCAGCTGCAACTGGTGGTGGAGGCGCTGTCGGGCGAGCGGGTGCACAAGCAGAATTTCCGCCGCCTGATGATCTCCGGCGGCTTTGTCGAGCCCACCGGCCAGTTTGAAAGCCAGACCGGCGGGCGGCCCGCCGAGTTGTACCGCTTCCGCCGCCAGGCCATCCACGAACGGACCAGTGCCGGTGCCATCCCATCCGCGGACGGATTAGGGTAAAATCCATCGGAAACTTCGACGCGCGGCATTGGGCGCAGTTGTCAACGGACGGCTGCAAGCGGATACTGGTGGAACGGTTTTAAACCCGGACTGTCCATAGCCGGAAAATCCATACTCGGAAAATCCAAGAAGGCCGATGTCGCACCGCATCCTGATTGCCGACGACCACCCGCTGATGCGCACCGCCTTGACCCAGACCATCGGTCAGGCGATCCCCGGCGCCGTGATCCTGGAAGCGTCGCGGTTCGACCACATCAAGCCGTTGCTGGATACCGGGGAGCCGCCGGACATCATCCTGCTCGACCTGCACATGCCCGGGATGAGCGGCCTGATCGGGCTGATGATGCTGCGCTCCGAATATCCCGCGATTCCGGTGATCGTGGTGTCGGCCTCGGAGGATCCGGTGACGATCCAGCGCTCCATCGACTATGGCGCCTCCGGCTTCGTTCCGAAATCGGCCCCCAACACTCAGATCGTCGAGGCGATCCACGCCGTGCTCGACGGTGAGCTGTGGTTGCCGGAGATCAACGGCGGCCCGGAGACCGAGGCTCCCGACCCGGCCCAGCGCGCCGCCACCCTGACCCCGCAGCAGCTACGCGTCCTCGCCGGCATCGCCGAAGGCAAGCTGAACAAGCAGATCGCCTACGAGATGAACGTCGCCGAAACGACGGTGAAGGCCCATGTCACCACGATCCTGCGCAAGCTCGGCGTGCTGACCCGCACCCAGGCCGCGGTGCTGGCGAGCCAACTGGCGCTGTCCGCCGCCCCGCCGCCGCCGGTGGAGTAAGGCGAACTCAGTTCTTCACCCCACCATCCGCTGCCCTTCCGCGAGCAGCTGTCCCAGCAATGCCCTCAGCGCACCCGGCCGCACCGGCTTGTACAGCAGCCGGCAGCCCGCCGCCTCGATGTCCTCGCGCACGGCGGCGTCGCGATCGGCGGTGACGACCGCCGCGGGGATGTCGCTGCCGAGCCGGGCGCGCAGGGTGCGCAGGGCCTCCACCCCCGTCAGGCTGCGGTCGAGGTGATAGTCGGTCAGGATCACGTCGGGAGTCTGCCCCTCCAGCTTCTCCAGGGCAAGGTCCGGGGCGACCGCGGTAACGACGCGGCAGGACCAGCTGGACAGCAGGTCCTCGGTGGCGCGGGCGATGGCGGGCTCATTCTCCAGGCACAGCACCAACACGCCGCGCAGGTCACGGCCACGCGGGCGGACCACCACGGCGCGTGCGGCGACCGGCTCGTCGGTCAGCGGCACCAGGACGGAGAAGGCGCTGCCGCGCCCGACCTTCGACCGCACCTGAACCGTATGGCCGAGGATTCCGGCCAGACGCTCGACGATGGCGAGGCCGAGGCCCAACCCCTTGCCGCGGTCGTCGCCGTCATTGTCCAGCTGACGGAACTCCATGAAGATTTCCGGCACCTTGTGTTCGGGGATGCCCGGCCCGGTGTCCCACACCTCGATCGACAGGAAATTCCCCCGTCGGCGGCAGCCCAGCAGGATGCGTCCGGTGCGGGTGTAGCGCACCGCGTTGGCAAGGTAGTTCTGCAGGATGCGCCGCAGCAGCGTCGGGTCGCTGCGCACCGTGGCCGAACAATCGACCACCCGCAGCCCCAGCCCGTGGCGGCTGGCCAGCACGGTAAACTCCTCGCCCAACGGTTTCAGCAATTCGTCGATGCGCATCGGCACCGGGTTCGGCTTCACCACGCCGCTGTCGATCTTGGAGACGTCCAGCAGGTCGCCCAGGATTTGCTCCACCGACCGCAGCGAGGCGTCGATCTGGCGGATGGCGCTGTCGCCGTTGCGTTCACCCAGAGCGGACAGGAACAGCCGGGCGGCGTGCAGCGGCTGCAGCAGGTCATGGCTGGCGGCGGCCAGGAAGCGGGTCTTGCCGCGGTTGGCGCGCTCGGCCTCCGCCTTCGCTTCCGACAGGGCGTGGGTGCGCTCCTCGATGCGGCGTTCCAGCGATTCGTTGGCTTCACGCAAGGCGGCGGCGGCGCGGTGGCGTTCGGTGACGTCGGTGTAGACGGCGACGAAGCCGCCGCCCCCTGGTTTTGAGCCGGGCATTGGGTTGGTGGCGATCTCCAGCACCGTCCCGTCGGGCCGCACGCGCTCATAGACGTCGGGCTTGTTGCGGCGGCGCGGGTCGGAGCGGCGCTCCAGCAGGGTCTCGATCTCGCCGTTGCGCCCATATTCGCCGCGCCGTGCGATCAGCCCGACGATGTCCCGCAGCGAGGTGCCGACCTGGACGAAGCCGTCCGGAAGATTCAGCAGGACCAGGAACTGGTTGTTCCAGGTGGCGACGCGCCAATCCTCGTCGAACACCGCGATGCCCTGGGGAACATTCTCGACCGTGGCGCGCAGAAGCTCGTGCTGCTTCAGGATGGCCCGCGACGCTTCGTCGATGATGGAGCGAGCATCGGTGCGCGACAGCCGGCGGTCGGACAGCAGTCCGGCCACCACCACGCGCGCCGACGCCGAACCCACGGCGCCGGCCAGCAGCCGCTCGGTCAGCTGGATCGCCTCGCCATCGGTGCGCATCAGCAGGGCGGTGCGCAGATCGCCGTCCTCCACCCCGGTGAAACGGCGGAAAGCGGCATCGGCGCGCGGCTGCCCGACATAGCGCACGGCCAGATCGTGCAGATCGGCCAGGGTGGCGCCGCGCGGCCCGTGCGGCTCGCCGTCGGAGGCGCGGCGCAGGCTCATGAAGCGGGCGGCCTGCTGGCGCTCCAGTGTCGACGGACGGGTCAGCAGCGACACCACGACGAACAGCAGCAGGTTCGGCCCCAGGCTCCACAGGGCGGCATTGGTCAGCGGGTCGATGCCGGCGATGCCGGCCAGCGCTACCGGGCTGAGACCGGTCAGGCCGAACGGCCCCTCGCGCAGCGCGCTGGAGGCCAACCATCCGGCATCGGCGAAGGACGGCAGCAACATGGTGTAGGCCCAGCCCAGGAAGCCGGCGCAGATGCCGGCGAAGGCGCCGCTGCGGCTGGCCCGGCTCCACACCAGTCCACCCAACAGGGCAGGGGCGAACTGCGCCACCGCGGTGAAGCTCATCATGCCAATGGTCGCCAGCGGAAAGGCCGGGCCGATCAGCCGGTAGCAGCCATAGGACAGCAGCACCAGCACGATCACCGCTGACCGCCGCACCAGCAGCAGGATCCCCGCCGGATCGTCGCGCAGCCGCCGGTCGTCGGGGCGCAGCGCCATCAGCAGCGGAACGGCGATGTCGTTGCAGATCATGGTGCTGAGCGCCACCATCTCCACCAGGATCATGCTGGTGGCGGCCGATAGCCCGCCGATGAAGGCGGCGAGCGCCAGCCACGGCCAGCCCTGGCTCAGCGGAATCGACACCATGAAGGTATCGGCGTTGGTCGTTCCGTCGGGAAGCAGCATCAGCCCGGCCAGCGCCACCGGCATGACGAACAGGTTGATGGCGACCAGATAGGCGGGGAACAGCTTCGCCGACGACCGCACGTCGCCGGCATGGGTGTTCTCCACCACCGCGACGTGGAACTGGCGCGGCAGGCACAGGATCGCCAGCCCCGACAGCAGGCAGGCCACCCACCAGTCGGTGCCGATGCTGTCCAGCCGGATCAGCTCAAGGAATCCGGGATTGCGGACGGCAGCGTCGATGAAGGTGGCGGGGTCGCCGAAGACGGAAAAGGCGATGGCGCCGCCCACCCCCAGCGCCGCGGCGAGCTTCACCACCGATTCCGCGGCGATGGCCATCATCAGTCCGCGGTGATGTTCGTTGGCCGACACGCTGCGCACACCGAACAGGATGGCGAAGGCCGCCATCAGCAGCGCCGCCATCAGCGCCGTTCCGCCCGGCATCTGGCTGAGGTCGGTTCCCAGCGAGGCTCCGCCCAGGATTTCGAAGCTGACGCTGATCGCCTTCAGCTGCAGGGCGATATAGGGCAGAAGCCCGATCACCGCGGCGATGGTGACCAGCGCTGCCAGGCTGCGGCTCTTGCCGTAGCGGGCGGACAGGAAGTCGGAGATGGAGACGACGTTCTCCGACTTCGCCACCCGGACGATGCGGGCCAGAACCGGCCAGCCCAGCCCGATCATCAGGATCGGCCCGATGTAGATCGGCAGGAAATAGAAGCCCCCGGTCGCCGCCCGTCCGACGGCGCCGTAGAAAGTCCAGGAGGTGCAATAGACGCCGAAGCTCAGCGCATAGAGCCAGGGCGTTCGTCGGTCGCTGCCATGGTTGCCGGTGCGGTCGCCGTACCACGCGATGGCGAACAGCGACAACAGATAGGCCAGCGACGCGGCCAGGATAAACCAGCTTTCCATGGGGCTTTGCGCATCCCGTTCCTGATTTTCACTCCCTGTGGGCGGCAGTTTATCACAGCGCGCGCGTCGGCACCGCGCCTGCTTCGCACCGCCACCTTTGGCCGCACGCAAATGGCTGAGGCCGGTGGTGCCGGGGGCAAAGGGGGCCGCCCGACCGCACGTCCGGCGAAGCCGGGACACATCCGCCCTTTCGTTGTTCTTCCTGCGGGGCTGCAAAGCCTTTGGTCGAAAACGAGAAGGTAAGGAGAGTGCGAATGGTATCGGTCAGCGCCGGTTCACAGACCAGCATAAATACCGACGAACTCGGGGTGACCGGCATCCAGGGCGGTACGGTCACGGTGGCCACGCCCAACCAACTCGTCATCAGCTATGGCGACGGCCGGTCCACCGACTTCCGCGGCAATTTCACCTATGACGCGGCCAGCCAGACCCTGACCGGCGGCACCATCGCCAGCGTCACCAACGCCACGAACGGCGTTCCCGACCTGTCGGTGTCGCAGTTGAACCTGCCGGTCGCGACCGCACTGGGCTGGGCGGCGGCGGGAACCGATGCCGAAGCGATCCGCGATGCGCTGCTGAGCGGCAACGACAGCCTGACTGGCTCGGACTTCAACGACACGATGCGCGGCTACGCCGGCGACGACACCATCAACGGCGGTCGGGGCGACGACCTGCTGGATGGCGGCAAGAGCGTGAATATCATCGACGGCAGCGACGGCATCGACACGGTGGTCCGCCACGCCACGCGGGCCGACAGCGGTGCCGTAAAGCATGACGGCGAGATCTATGTGATCGACGCCAACGGCTATGATCGGCTGACCAACGTCGAGTTCATCCAATACACCGACCAGACGGTGGCCGGCGCTTCCGCCCCGGTGTTCGACGGCCTGTCCTATCTCGCCGCCAACACCGACCTTGCCGCGGCCTACGGTACCAACTCCGACGCCGCCTTCGACCATTACCGGTCTTTCGGATGGAACGAGGGGCGCACCCTGACCTTCAACGCCGCGGGTTACATCGCCGACAATCCGGACATCTTCGCCGCCTTCGGCACGGACACCAGCGCGGCGACCCGTCATTATATCGAGATGGGACGGCTGGAAGGCCGCCAGACCGACTTCAATTCCATGAGCTATCTTGCCGCCAACCCGGACCTGATCGCCGCCTTCGGCACGGACACGACGGCAGCGGCGCTCCATTATGCCCAGTTCGGCCGCAACGAGGGCCGGAACCTGGAGTTCGACGCCTCGTCCTATCTGGCGCGCTATCCGGATCTGCAGGCCGCCTTCGGCACCGATCTGCAGGCCGCGACCAACCACTATGTCCAGTTCGGCTACCAGGAGGGCCGCGACGCCTCGCCGCTCACCACCGGCACCGCCTTTGCCGCGGCCGATACGACGCAGCCGCACGCGGCGCTGTCGTTCGCCTGACGGAGAAAGGGCGGAGGATTATCCCCTCCGCCCTTTTCCTGCGTTGGAACATCGCCGGCTCAGGCGACGGCCGGCGGCATCAGTCGTGCTGGTAGATGTCCACGTCCTTGGTCTCGCGGACGAACAGCAGGCCGATCACCAGGGTCGCGGCGGCGATGACGATCGGGTACCACAGGCCGGAATAGATGTCGCCGGTGGCCGCCACGATGGCGAAGGAGGTGGTCGGCAGGAAGCCGCCGAACCAGCCGTTGCCGATGTGGTAGGGCAGCGACATCGAGGTGTAGCGGATGCGGGTCGGGAACATTTCCACCAGCATGGCGGCGATCGGGCCGTAGACCATGGTCACATAGAGGACCAGCACCGTCAGCAGGGCGACGACCATCACCGTGTCGATGCGGGCCGGATCGGCCTTCGGCGGGTAGTTGGCGGCCTTCAGCGCGTCGCCCAGGCCCTTGTCGAAGGCGGCGCCCACGGCCTTGGCGTCGGCCGGGGTGGCGGCGGTGGCGGGCCCGTGGCTCAGCGACACGGTGGTGTTGGCCTGCGGCAGGGCGGAATAGCCGGGGATGACCGTGCTGCCGACCTTGATCGACGCGACGGTTCCTGCCGGCGCCGCTTCGTTGGTGTAGGGGATGCCGCGCTTGACCAGCGCGCTCTTGGCGATGTCGCAGGAACTGGTGAACTGGCTGGTGCCGACCGGGTTGAACTGGAACGAGCATTCGTTCGGATCGGCGATCACGACGACCGGCGCGGTCGCGATGGCTTCCTCCAGCGCCGGGTTGGCGTAGTGGGTGATGCCCTTGAACAGGGGGAAATAGGTCAGGCAGGCCAGCAGCAGCCCGGCCATGATGATCGGCTTGCGGCCGATCCGGTCGGCCAGCGTGCCGAAGATCACGAAGAAGGGCGTGCCGATCAGCAGCGCCGCCGCGATCATCAGGTTGGCCGTCTGGGCATCGACCTTCAGCGTCTGGGTCAGGAAGAACAGGGCATAGAATTGGCCAGTGTACCAGACCACCGCCTGACCGGCGACGAGGCCGAACAGCGCGAGCAGGACGATCTTCAGGTTCTTCCACTGGCCGAAGGACTCGGTCAGCGGCGCCGTCGAATGCTTGCCCTCCTCCTTCATCTTCTTGAAGGCGGGTGATTCGTTCAGCATCAGCCGGATCCACACCGAGATGCCGAGCAGCACGATGGAGATCAGGAACGGGATGCGCCAGCCCCAGGCGTTGAAATCCTCCGCCGACATCGACACGCGGCAGCCGAGAATGATCAGCAGCGACAGGAACAGGCCGAGCGTCGCGGTGGTCTGGATCCAGGAGGTGTAGTTGCCGCGGCGGCCGTGCGGCGCGTGTTCGGCGACATAGGTGGCGGCACCGCCATATTCGCCGCCGAGAGCCAGACCCTGCAGCAGGCGCAGGACGATCAGGATGATCGGGGCGGCGATGCCGATCGAGGCGTAGTTGGGCAGGATGCCGACGATGAAGGTCGACAGGCCCATGATGAGGATGGTGACCAGGAAGGTGTATTTGCGGCCGATCATATCGCCGAGGCGGCCGAAGACCAGGGCACCGAAGGGCCGGACCGCAAAGCCGGCGGCGAACGCCATCAGGGCGAAGATGAAGGCCGCGGTCGGGTTCACGCCCGAAAAGAACTGCGCGGCGATGACCGCGCTGAGCGATCCGTAGAGATAGAAATCGTACCACTCGAAAACGGTCCCGAGCGAGGACGCGAAGATGACCTTCTTCTCCTCGCCCGTCATCGGTCGGACGGCATCAGCCGTCGAAGCCGCATAGGCCATGGTCTTCACCCTCCCAAGTGAATAATCCAGGACTGTGGTTGGTTTTTTGTGAGCGGCGCGTCGCGGCCATGCCGGAGAATGACCGAGTCCGCTTCTTGGTTGTTATGCAGATAGTTGTGCACGCGAACCATATGCGTCACCCCCGACCATGGTCGGGGGCCACCGGGACGCGGTATTGGGTTACGCTATCCTATTGTGCGGATTTCTCCGCCTGCCTGAACGGCCCTTACTGGAAAACCGGGGCGTACAACAGCCCGCCCTGTGTCCAGGGCCGGTTCACGCCGCGGTCCAGCTTGAAGGGGGAGCGGCTGCCGAGATTGCGGTCGAAGATCTCGCCGTAATTCCCGACCTGCACCACCGCCTGATAGGCCCAGTCCGGCCGCAGGCCCGCCTTTGCCGCCACCTCCGGCATGCCGGACAGCAGGCGCCGCATTTCGCTGCTGCCGGTGATGCGCTGGAAATTGGCGTTGGCGCCGGTGACGCCGGCATCGTCGGTCAGGAACAGCGCGAACATGACCCAGCGCACCGCCGCCATCCACATGCGGTCGCTGTTGGGCGTCAGCGGGGCCAACGGCTCGCGAGCGGCAACGGGAGAGGCCACGGGGGTGTCGGCGATTTCCAGCGCATCCTGCGGCGCGTCCAGCATACGCAGCGCCGTGGTCAGCAAGGCCCGGTCGGCGCTGACCGCCGCGCAGTCGCGGCTGAGGAAGGCCTCCAGCGTGTCGGGCCAACCCGGAAAGCTGCGGACTTTCCAAGGCCGCTTGCCGCCGGCGATCAGGGCCTCCAACTCGGCCTGGGTGGTGGTGCCGGCCGGCACGCAGACCGTCAGTTCGCCGTCCAGCGCCGACCGGCCGTCGGGCAGCCGCCACGCGGCGATCCCCTGCACGTCGTAGAAGATCGGCGGCCCGAAATCGACGGCATAGGTCGCATCGCGTGTCAGCGTCCACGAGGTCTGGGCGAAGGAGACGTCGACCTCGCCGGCGGCGACGGCGTCGAACTCCTGCAGCTTCGACAGCCGGCGGATCTCGATGGCGTCGGCCTTGCCCAGCACCGCGGCGGCCAGCGCCCGGCACAGATCGACCATGAAGCCGACCGGACGGCCGCCATCGTCGTTGGCGGCGAAGCCGGGATTGAAGGACACCCCGCAGCGCACGACCCCGCGCCGCTCGATCTCCGCCAGCACCGGCCGATCGCCGTTGCGTGCGGCGGCCGGGTCCGGTTGCGCCGCGGCGGCACCGGTGAAGTGCTGCAGTGCCAGCAGCAGGCCGAACGCGACGGCAACAGGCTTCGACCCCATCCTTCTCCCCTTATCCGACGGATTGGCTATGATACGCTGCGATCGTTCTCGCGCAAACGATGCGGGGCCAGAGAAGCAGGGACAGGAATGGCGGACGGCAGCGGGTCGGGGTCTGGCGGTTCTGAACCGGACAGGGCCGGGATGGTCAGGATCGGCGTCGGGGCGCGGCTGTTCGGCGCGCTCGCCTTCAACGGGCTGGTCGCCTTCCTGATCGGGCTCGGCGCCTACATCGCCTTCGACGGGCTGCATGCCGGCATCACCAAGGTCACGTCGGAGCAGTTCCCGGCTGTCGTCGCCTCCGCCAAGCTGGAGCGCCAGCACCAGCGGATCATGCGGACCCTGGAACAATTGGCTTTGTCCGAAGAGAATTTCGGACGCGAAACGATCAAGCAGGGGTTGGCCGACCAGTTGGACGGCTATGATCGCCTGCTGGCCGAGTTGGATTCGGCCGATGGCCGGCAGGCCCAGCGGATCGCCGGACTGAAGCTGCAGCGCGACGAGATCCTGCGGCTGCGCGACGCCATCGACCGCGGCGTCGCCGCCCGCATCACCGCGCGCCGCGCCTTGGCCGACCGCACCCGTGACGTGCGGCGGATGGCCGATGCCCTGGCCGAACCGGCGCTGCGCGGAGTAGAGGATGCCGGCGTGCAGCGCTGGCTGGCGATGGCGGAGCGGCTGCTGTTCCTGATCGCCTCCGTCCATCAGGCGGAGAACAGCTTCGCGCTCGCCCGGTTGGCCGACAGTGCGGCGGCGCAACTGGCGGCGCTGGACGGGTCGGTTCCGGCGGGGGGCGTGTCGGAGCGGCTCGCCCGCCTTGCAGAAGGCATGCGGTCGGTGGTGGAAGGCGACCGCTCCGTCTTCCGCCAGCGGCAGGCGGAATTGCAGGCGTCGGAAATGCTGAACGGGCTGGTCGACCGCGCCAATCAGGTGTCTCTGGTCAACACCGGCCTCAACACCGGCATCTTCGTCGAACAGACCAAGGCGGCGGAAGAAAGCCGCCAGCAGGTGATCGAGGTTTCCACCACCTACACCCGCCTGTTCTTCGCCTCGGTCGGCGTGGTCGTGCTGGGGATGGTTCTGTCGGTGCTGTATGTGCGGCGCAAGGTGCTGGCCCGGCTGTGGGCGGTCAGCGAGGCGATCCGCGACCGCACCGGCGGCGGCCGTGCCGAGGTTCCGGTGACCGGCGCCGACGAGATCGGCCAGCTTGCCCGCGCGCTGCGCTTCTACATCCAGGAGACGGAGGACAAGAGCGCGGCGCTCCGCCGCAACGAGCAGTGGCTGCGCACGGTGCTGGAAGCGGCGCCGGTGCCGTTGGTGATCTCCGGCCGAGCCGACGGGCAGATCCGCTTCGTCAACCGCCGTGCCGCCGACCTGTTCGAGGTGGAGGAGGCCGGCGACCTGCTGGGCCGTCCGGCCGCAAGCGTCTGGTATGTCCCGCAGGTGCGCGACGAGTTCGTCCGCGACGTCTTCTCCAGCGGCCTCGCCCTCGATGTGGAAACGGAGCTGGTGACCCAGTCCGGCCGCCGCCTGTGGGGCCTGCTGTCAGGCATCGCCTTTGAATTCCAGGGCGAGGAGGTGCTGCTCAGCTCGGTCGTCGACATCACCCGCCGCCGTGAAGCGGAGGAGCTGTTGCGGCGGACCCAGGCCTTCCTGGACGCGGTGATCGACAATGTGCCGAGCGTCCTCTACGTGCTGGACGGCGACAGCAGCCGTGTCCTGCTGTGGAACCGGGCGGCGGAGGATTGTTTCGGCACCCGCCGCGCCGACATCGAGAACCGTACTCTCGCCGAGGTTCTGGGGCCGGAGACCGGCCGGGCGCTTGCCGGCGGCGATCCCGGTTCCATGCGCTCGCTGGGGGTGGAGGAACTGGTGCTTCCCCGCAACGGCGAGAACGCCGTCTTTGCGTTGCAGCGCCATCCCTTCGAATGGTCGGGCGACGGGCGTTGCCGCATCATCTGCGTCGCCAACGACATCACCGCCTCGCGCCGGGCGCGGGAAGAGTTGCGGCAGGCCAAGGAGCGGGCGGAGCGCGCCGACGCCGCCAAGACGGAGTTTCTCGCCACCGTCAGCCACGAGATGCGCACGCCGCTGAACGGCATCCTCGGCCTGTGCCGGCTGCTGCTGACCGGGCAACTCCATGCCGGGGAGCGGCGCTATGCCATGTCGATCATGCGCTGCGGCCACGGGCTGCTCGATCAGGTCAACGACATCCTGGATCTGCGCAAGATCGAGGACGGCAAGCTGGACCTCGACCCCGCCCCCTGCGCCCTGCTGCCGGTGCTGGAGGAGGTCGTTGCGACGGTGGAAGGACTGGCGAACGAGAAGGGGATCGACCTCGACCTCGACATCGCGCCGGAGGTGCCGGAACTGGTGGTGGTCGACCGCCAGCGGCTACGCCAGATCCTGGTAAACCTCGTCGGCAACGCGGTGAAGTTCACCGAGCGCGGCGGCGTGGACCTGCGCGTCGAAATCGAACCGGCTCCGGAACGTTCCGGGTCCGGAGAGATGCTGCGTCTGGCTGTGCGCGACACCGGCATCGGCGTGCCGGCTGATCGCCGCGCCGCCATCTTCGAAAAACTGGAGCAGGCCGATCCCACCATCGCCCGGCGCTTCGGTGGCAGCGGGCTGGGGCTGGCCATCGTCCGCCATCTGCTGGACGCCATGCAGGGCAGCATCCGCGTCGACAGCGCGGAGGGGCTGGGCAGTGTCTTCACCGTCACCATTCCCTTGCAGCGGGTGATCGAGCCGGCGCTTCCCACCCGGCCCGGCCGTCTGCTGCCGATCAGCCGGGTGCGCTCGCTTGCCCTGCTGCTGGTGGAGGACGATGCGATCAACCGCGAGGTGGCGCTAGGCCTGCTGTCCGACGCCGGCCACCGGATCACCGTGGCGGAAACGGGGGAAAAGGCACTGGACCTGGCGACGCGTCGGCGTTTCGACGCCATCCTGCTGGATATCCGGCTGCCCGACATCGACGGGCCGGAGGTGGCGCGCCGCATCCGCGCTTTGGAGGATGCCGACCGTGCGGCGGTGCCCATCGTCGCGGTGACCGCCAACGTCTTCGCCGCCGACCGTGTCCGCTACATCGCCGCCGGCATCGATGCGGTGATCGAGAAACCGATCTTCCCGGAACGCCTGATGCACCTGCTGTCGAACGCCGTCGCCGCGCGATCCGATGAGGACGAGGACCCGGCGGAGGCGATGCCCGGGTCTGAAATGCCGTCCCGTCCGCTTGTGATCGAAGACGATGTGAACGAGGAGATTCTGGAGCGATACATCCGCTCCCTCGGTCCGGCGCGCTTCGCCACCATCCGCGGTCTGCTGCTGGACTCGGCGCAGGACGGTCTGCCCCGCCTGACCGCCCCCGACAGTTCCGACGAGGAGATCGAGGACATCGCCCACCGGCTTGCCGGCGCCGCCAGCCATTTCGGCCTGACCGCTTTCGTCGGCCTGATGCGTGCGGTGGAGGACGGCATGCGCGAAGGCCGCCGGGTGGAGGCGCAGGCCTTGGCCGCCACCGCGGAATCGGCGTTCAGCCGCGGACTTGCGGCGATGGACGCGGTGCGCGGAGTGCTGGAGGGGGTTTGAGGCGAGGGAAGTTAGCCCTCGCCTCACGCCGACTTGCTCACGCCCCCTTGGCGGCGCGATAGGCCTCCATCAGCTGGCGCCCGGCGGCGAGGATGCCCTCGCGATCGCCCTTCTTGACCAGGGTTTCGTCGACCAGCTTGCCGCCGGCGCCGACGCAGGCCACGCCGGCCGCGACATAAGACGCCACGGTGGTGGCATCGATGCCGCCGGTGGGGACGAAGCGGATGCCGGGGAAGACCGACTTCAGCGCCTTGATGTGCGCCGGGCCGACGGTGGAGGCCGGGAAGATCTTGATGGCGTCGGCGCCGGCGGAAATCGCGGCATGCACCTCGGTCGGGGTCAGGGCGCCCATCAGGCAGGCCACGCCATGGTCGCGGCAGGCGGCGGCCACCTTCGGCACGACGCAGGGCGAAACCACATACTTTGCGCCCGCCTTCACCACGTCGGCGACGGCGGCGGGGGTCAGGACGGTGCCGGCGCCGATCAGGGCGCCGCCCTCCGCCGACAGCTCCTCGATCAGGCCGACGGCGCCGGGGGTGGTCATGGTGATCTCGAAGGTGCCGTAACCGGCCTCGCGCAGCCAGGTGACGGCGGTGCGCGCCAGATCGGCGGAGCTGTTGCGGATGACCGGAACGACGCCGTAGGCGACGAGCTGGTCCAGGATTTCGACAGGGCTCTGGGTGGCGGACATCAGGATTCCTCGGATTTCTTCAGGATGATCGGGGATGCGGAGTTTGAAAGGGATGGCGGCCGCTCCGGCACGCGGTGGTGCCCGGCCAGGACCGCCTTGATGCGGGCCAGTCGGCGGTCGAGGCCCGGCGGGGCCTGCAAACCGACGGCGACGGTCAGCACGTCGATCAGCGCCAGTTGCGCCAGCCGCGACGCCATCGGGGTGTGGACGGCGGTATCCTCGTCGACGTCGACGGTCAGGCGGATGTCGGCGCGCTCGGCCAGCGGAGTCGCCGACGCGGTGATGGCGATCACCGTGGCGCCGCCGTCGCGCGCGATGGCGGCGACGTCGAAAATCTCGTCGCTGGTGCCGGTCTTTGAAATCGCCAGCAGGGCGTCGCCGGGGCCGAGAGTCGCCGCAGCCATCGCCTGAAGATGGGCGTCGGTGCTGGCGGTGACCTGAGGCAGCAGGCGGAACAGCTTGTGATGGGCGTCCAGCGCCACCGCGCCCGAGGCGCCGACGCCGACGATCTGCACCCGCCGGGCCCGCGCCAGCACCCCCGCCGCCTTCTCCAGCGCCATGCTGTCGAGCCGGCCGCGCAAGCGGACCAGCGCGTCGATGGAGCGGTTCAGCACCTTTTCCGCCGCACTGGCGACGCTGTCTCCGGGGGTGAGGTCGCGCACCAGCGGGGTCGGGCGTTCGCTGACCTCCTCCCGCACGGCGGAGGCCGCCAGATGCTGGGCCAGCGAGATCTTGAATTCCTGGAAGCCGCCGAACCCGGCGGAGCGGCAGAAGCGCAGGACCGACGGTTCACTGACCCCCGCCTTCCCGGCCAGCTGCGCCAGACTGTCGCGGACCGCGGCCTCCGGATCGGCCAGAACGGTGCGGGCCACCGCGGCTTCCGCGCGGCGCAGGCTGTCGAGGGACGAGGCGATGGTGTCCAGCATTTGGGGGGTCAGCGCGGCTACCGGGAAACGAATGTAGTTTTACTACAGATTCGTCGCTTTGTCGACCCGTCTGTGGAGCAACGCTACATTTCGTTCGCGCACCCAGCGCCGGAAGCTGTCCCGGGAGGATGGGCGCGACGCCTCCTCTCCCGGGGCTCTCAGCGGATTTTCGATCCGCCTTATGCCGACCGCACCTGACTGAGGAAGCGGTCGATCTGCTGCTGAAGGTGCCCGGTCTGGGACGAGACCTCCTGGGCCACCGACAGGACCTCCTGCGCCGACTGGCCGGTCTGGCCGGCGGCGGTGCGGACCTGACCGATGTTCTGGGAGGCCTGGGCGGTGCCGCCCGCCGCCTGCTGGACGTTGCGGGCGATTTCCGACGTGGCGGCGCCCTGTTCCTCCACCGCAGCGGCGATGCTGGCGGCGATGTCGTTCAGCCGGCCGATGGTCAGGCCGATGCTGCGGATGGCGTTCACCGCCTCGCCGGTCGCCTGCTGCATGGCGCCGATCTGGCCGGCGATCTGCTCGGTGGCCTTCGCCGTCTGGCTGGCCAGCTGCTTGACCTCCTGCGCCACGACGGCGAAACCCTTGCCGGCCTCTCCCGCCCGCGCCGCCTCGATGGTGGCGTTCAGCGCCAGCAGGTTGGTCTGGCCGGCGATGTCGGAGATCAGGTCGAGCACGGCGCCGATGCGGCTGGCGGCCTCGTTCAGTTCGCGCATGGTGCTGTCGGTGCGGTCGGCCTCGTTTGCCGCCTTGGCGGCGATGGTCGCCGACTCGGTCACCTGCCGGGCGATCTCGCTGATCGACTGCGACAGCTCATGCGCGGCCGATGCGGCGCCGTCGACGTTGACCGACGCGGTTTCCGCCGCCTCGGCGGCGCTGCCGGCCTGACGGGAGGTGTCGTCGGCGGTCGCCACCATGCCGGCGGCGGTCTGGTGCATCTGGGTGGCGGCGGCGGACACCGTTTCCACCACCGTCTTCACGCCGTTCTCGAACTGGTCGGCCAGCGACAGCATGGTCTGGCGGCGTTCGCCGGCGGCCCGCTGGCGTTCGGCCTCGGCGGCGGCGCGGGTGGTTTCCACCTCGCGCGCGGTGTCGCGGAAGACGAGCAGCGCCGCCCCCATCTCCGCGATCTCGTCATGGCCGCTCAGCTTGATCTCGGCGTCCAGGTCGCCAGCGGCGATCCGGCCCATGCCGGTCTTCAGCTCCATCATCCGGCGGATGACGATGCGGCCGATGTAGAGCCAGACCACCAGGATCGACACCAGGATGCTGGCGACGGCGACGGCGATCTGCATCAGCCGGCTGTTGTCCAGCATACGGGTGGTGGCGCCGCTGGCCTCGGCGATGTTGCGCTTCTGGCCCTCGACCAGGGTGGCGATTCCCTTGGACAGGGTGGTGGTCAGGGCGTGGTTGCTCTCCAGCAGCTGGATGAAATAGCCCTGGATCAGCAGTTCCTTCTGCCGAATGGTGACCAGCGAGGTCTCGCCGACCGAAAAGCCGTTCAGCAGCTCCGCTTGCTTGGTGGCGACGGCGGCCAGCCGTTCCGGCAGTTCCTTGGCGCTGTTGACCAGCCCGGCCAGCGAAACACCGACACGGGTCTCGATGATGGCCAGCCGCTGCTCGTCGCTGGTGCTGGCGGCTTCCATCAGCATGTTGCGGACGTTGGCCGCCTCGGCCGTGACCGTCGCCAGCGGCTTCTTCTCGGTCGTGATCTTGGACAGGGTGGCGGCCGCCTCGCGCAGCGCAGCGGGGTCGGTGTCGGTGTCGGACAGGGTGGTGCGAGCCTGCTCCTCGTCGTTGTTGAGGACGGACGTCCAGGGGGCGGCGAATTTCTGGATTTCCGCTTCGGCCGCCATGACCTTCGGCAGCATCGCCGTGCGTTCGGCAGCGAGCGCCACCCGTTCGGCCGCCGCCTGGTCGAGCTGCACCAGGTTGTTGAGCAGCCCCTGCGACGCCTCCTCGATGGCGGCGAGCTGGTCCCCGGCGGAGCCGGTGGCCCGCAGCCGCGAAAGCCGGGCGTTGAATTCCTCCTTCGCCGCGCCGACTCGAGCCGACACTGCTTCCCGCGCGGCGGCATCGGTGGCCGAGGTCAGGGCCGGGGCCAGCGCCACCAGCCGTTCGGCCTGCTGCGCCACCGCCATGCCCTCGGTCATCGCCGGCACCGCTTCGCCGACGATGGCGTCGATGGTGGTGCGCACATTCGCATAGCCGATCAGCGCCACGGCGGCAGCCACCAGCGTGCCGGACAGCACCACGCCGATGGCGATCATCAGCTTGGCGCGCAGGCCGGAATACCAGGCGCCGCCCTTGGCGGGCCCTCCCTGGAGCGTCATGCTCCGGCTATCGTTCGTCATACCGTCCTCCCCCCATCGGTGCTCTCGGGCACCAGCGCTCCACACGTCACTGCGGCCGGCCGTTCCGGCTCTCGCCGCATCACTGTTTCCTCCGTCCCATCCCGGGACGGCCGTCGGCGATGTCTCGGAAAAGGAACAAATGCAAATAATTTGACCGTTCCGTGACTAGCAAAGCGCCAAAATCGCTAAGAAAGAAATAAGGAGAATCCACGATTCTTCCGTGGGAGGCATGCAAATCATGCCTACCGCAATCCACCGCCTGTCGCGTCATGGCAAAGTTTCACGGAAAGGCAGCACGCTCTGCCGGAGGAAAGCCAGAATAAGGGGCTAGGCCACCGCTCAGCACATCTGATTTAAGTGATATAACAGATTTACTCACAACCACTGGACGCGCCGGCGATGGGTGGGCAGCCATCGGTCGGAAAACGGGCCGGCCCTGGGGGAAGGGCCGGCCCGTGAGGTTGGAGGCAGCGTTATTTGGCTTTGCGTGTCAGGCGAGCGCTTCCCGCGGGCCGAAGAACTCATGGACGATGGACGACTCCGGCAGCCCCAGAGCGGTCAGCGCCTTGACCACCGCAGCCATGAATGGCTTCGGGCCGACGACATAGGCGGCCACGCCCGGCTCCTTCGGCAGCAGGTCGGCCAAACGTTGCTCGTCGAGCAGGCCGACCATGTGCGGCTGGTCGCCCGGTTGCGGCTCGGCATAGCAATAGACCGGCTTCAGCGCCTCATGCAGGGCCGCCAGCTCGTCGATCTGCCGGCGGAAGGCATGGACCGAGCCGTTGAGCGCGGCATGCACATAGATGACCTTGCGGCCGGCGGCCAACGCCTGTTCGGCCAGCGGCAGGGCGGGGGTCTGGCCGACGCCGCCGGTGATCAGCAGCAGCGGGCCGGCGCCCTCGCGCAGCACGAACTCGCCGGCCGGCGGATAGACGTCGATCTCGTCCCCGACCTGCACGCGGTCATGCAGGAAGCCGGAGACCAGACCCTGCGGCTCGCGCTTCACCGAGATGCGGTAGTCGCGGCCGTTCGGTGAGGCGGAAAGGCTGTAGTTGCGGTGGACGGTCTCGCCATCGACGGTCAGGCGCAGGCCGAGATACTGGCCGGGATGGAAGTCCATCACCCGCCCGCCGTCGACCGGAGCCAACCGGAAGGAGGTGATGACGGCGCTTTCCGGCGTCTTCTCCACGATGCGGAAGCGCCGGGCGCCGCGCCAGCCGCCGGTCAGCGCCGCCTTGCGGGCATATTCCGTCTCCTCCGCCGCGATCAGCAGGTCGGCCAGTTGCCAGTAGGCGGCACCCCAGGCGTCGGCGACCTCGGCCGTCACCGCGTCGCCCAGCACCTTGCCGATGGCCTCCATCAGGCAGGTGCCGACGATCTTGTACTGGTCGGGGGTGATGTTGAGCGAGACGTGCTTCTGCACGATGGCCTCCACCGCCGGCCCCAGAACCTCCAGCCGGTCGATGTTGGAGGCATAGGCGATGATGGCATTGGCCAGCGCTTCCGGCTGGGCGCTGCTGCGCTGGTGGCTCTGGTTGAAGACGGCGCGCACCTCGGGGAAGCGCTCGAACATCAGCGGATAGAAGGTGCCGGTGATCTTGTTGGCGTTGGCGGCGACGACGGGGGCGGTGGCCTTGATGACGGCGATCTGGGCAGGCGTCAGCATGAAGAGGGCAATCCTTTTGCGCGTCACGATGTCGCAATGGAATGGCAAGCCCTGTGCCAAAGCGACGCAGCCAGGGATTCCGCGCCGCACAGAAGGAGCGTTGTCAAAGCGACCGCGTACGTTATGATGTCGAATGGACAACGAAGCGGTCATTTCGACAACATCTCTTCCCCTGGAGGAGGCCGGGGCGCTGCTGCTGGCGCTGGACGATCCGGCACGGCTTTGGCCCTTGCTGCTTGACCTGATGGCCCGCCATCTGCCGTGCGACGCCTGCGCCCTGCTGCGGCATGACGGTGGTTCCAATGGTGGCAAGGCAGGGGAGGGGCGGCTCGTTCCGCTCGCCACGCGCGGGCTCAGCCCCGATACACTCGGCCGCCGTTTCGAACTGGACGAGCATCCCCGCCTGCAGGCGATTGCCGAAGCCGATGGCGGGCCGCTGCGCTTCCCCACCGGCTGCGAGTTGCCCGACCCTTATGACGGGCTGATCCCCGACCTGCGCGAGCGGTTGCATGTCCATGACTGCGTCGGGGCGTCGCTGAGCGTCGACGGGCGGTCCTGGGGCGTGCTGACCTTGGACGCGCTGAACGAGGGGCGCTTCGACGGTTGGGACGGGGCGATCGCCGCCTGGGCGAAGCTGACGGCCGACCTCGCGACCGCGGTGGAGCGGCGGGCGGCACAGGACGCAGCCTTGGGCTCGGATGGCGGAACGGCCTTGCGCATCCTCGACGATCCGCCGCAGGGGCTCGATTTCGACCCCGTCGGCAGCAGCCCGGCGATGGCGGCCCTGCTGGCTGAGATCGATAGCGTGGCGGCCAGCGACCTCGTTGTGCTGGTGCTGGGCGAAACCGGGGTGGGAAAGGAGTTGGTGGCCCGCCGGCTGCACGCCCGCTCCCCCCGCTCCGCCGGGCCACTCGTCCATGTCAACTGCGCGGCGCTACCGGACGCGCTGGTGGAAAGCGAGCTGTTCGGCCATGTGCGCGGCGCCTTCTCCGGTGCGGTGGCCGACCGGCGCGGCAAGTTCGAACTGGCCGACGGCGGCACCCTGTTCCTGGACGAGGTCGGCGAACTGCCGCTGGCGGTGCAGGCCAAGATGCTGCGGGCGCTGCAGAACGGCGAGATCCAGCGCGTCGGCTCCGACCGCCACATCACCGTCGACGTGCGGGTGATCGCCGCCACCAACCGCGACCTTGCGGCCGAGGTGCGGGAGGGCCGATTCCGCGCCGACGTCTACCACCGGCTCAGCGTCTATCCGCTGCGGGTGCCGCCGCTGCGCGACCGAGGCACCGACATCCTGCGGCTGGCGGGGCTGTTCCTGGAACGCAACAGGGCCCGACTGGGCTTGCGCAACCTGCGCCTCTCCCCGGCGGCGGAACGGCGCATGCTGGCCTATCCCTGGCCCGGCAACGTGCGCGAGCTGGAGCACGCCATCGGCCGCGGCGCCATCCGCGCCCGCGTCGCCCGTCCGCCGGACGGCGGCGTGCTGACCCTGACTCCGGCCGATCTTGGGCTGGAGCAAGGGGAGGGGAGTTTCGTGCCGTCGGCGACGGCCATGCTGCCGTCCCGTCCGCCTGAACCGATGACGTTGCCCGACCTGCCGCTCCGCGATGCCGTGGAGGACCTCGAACGCCGGATGATCCGCGAGCATCTTGCCCGCCATGACGGCAACTGGGCGCAGGCGGCCCGGTCGCTCGGGCTTGACCGCAGCAACCTGTTCCGCCTCGCCCGGCGGCTGGGGCTGCGCGAATGAGCGCGGAGGGTCTGTCCTGGCGGGCGGACATCGACGCGCTGGTCTTCCGTCCGGCCGGTCACGGCGGCTGGTGCGCCGTCCACCGTCTGGCCTTCCGTGCCCTGCTCGGCCGGCGGACACCGACGCCGGAGGACTGTCTCGCCTACGCCGCCGCCCACCGCGCCGCGTTCGAGGCCGCAGCGGCCGGCAAGATCGCCAGGCGCGGCTACGACGTCGCGGCCAGCCTGCATCTGACCAGCCGCGACATCGCCCGCTTCCTCTAGAATCCCATCTGCCGCGGCATCCACAGCGCCAAATCCGGCCAAAGGATCACCGCGACCACCACCGCCAGCATGGTGACCAGCGGCCATATCACCCAGCGGATCGTGCTTTCCATCGAACAGCCGGTCATGCGGCAGGCCACCATCAGGTTGACGGCCATCGGCGGGGTGAACTGGCCGACGGCGATCATCAGGGTCAGGATGACGCCGAACCAGGTCAGATCCCACTTGTAGGCGGTGGCGATGGGGATCAGCAGCGGCAGCAGGATGATGAAGATCGAGATGCCGTCCAGGAAGGTGCCGATGACGGTCAGCATCACCACCAGCAGCGCCAGCACGCCATATTCGCCGAGGCCGGAATGGATGATGGCGTCGGCGATGGGGTCGATCACCGACAGGGTGCTCAATGCCCAGCCGAATACGCTGGCCAGCGCGATCACCGTCAGGATGATGGCGGAGATCTCCGCCGCTTCCACCAGCATGGAATAGAGGTCGCGGAAGCGGATGGTGCGGTAGACCACCATGCCCAGCAAAAGGCCGTAGGCCACCGCGATCACCGCCGCCTCGGTCGGGGTGAAGACGCCCAGCCGCAGGCCACCCAGGATGATGACCTTGGCGAAAAGCCCGAGCGACGCATCCCACAGGCTGCGCCAGAAGGGCGGGCGCGGCTCGTTCGACAGCTTGGCGCCCAGATTGTGTTTCCGCGCCAGCCAGAAGACCGGGATGATGAGGGCGAGGCCGGCCAGCGTGCCGGGGATGATGCCGGCGGCGAACATCGAGGTGGTGGGGGCGGCCGGCACCAGCACGCTGTAGATGATCAGCGCGACCGACGGCGGGATCAGGATGTCGGTGGCCGCCGCCGCGGCGATGACGCTGGCGATGTAGGGGCGGGGATAGCCGGCGCGGATCATGCTTGGCGCCATCACGCCGCAGACGGCGGCGGCGATGGCGGGACCGGATCCGGAAATACCGCCCATCATCATCGCCACCACCACCGCGATGATCGCCAGCGCGCCCTTGCCCTGGCCGACGATGGCCGTGGCGAAGCGCACCAGCTTCTGCGCCACGCCCGACCGGTCGAAGATGGTGCCGGCCAGCACGAACATCGGGATGGTCAGCAGCGGATATTTGGCGATGCCGGTATAGACGCTGGTCGGCACCGAGATGACGCCGAGATGGGCGAAGGCGATGGCGGCTGTGCCGGCCAGTCCCAATGCGGCGGCGATCGGCACGCCCGCCAGCATCATGACCAGGAAGGACCCGAAGAGCAGGGTGGTGATCACGGCTCGCCCTCCGGGATGTGTCCGGTTTCCAGCGGCTCGGTGCCGCGATGGATGCGGATCATCCGGCCGATGGTGCGGGCCAGCACCACCAGCGACAGCACCGGCAGCCAGATCGTGTAAATCCACTGCGGCAGCCCCAGCGCCGGCGAGGTCACCTCGAACCGGTAATCGTCCCAGGTCGTCCAGGTGCCGTAGACCACCAGCAGCCCATACATCGCCGCCACGCAGGCCATGGCGAACTGCTCCGCCCGGCGCCGGTTGGAGGGCGACAGTTTGTCGGTGATGAAGGTGATGCGGATGTGCCGGTCCTTCACCACCGCGGCCGACGCGCCGAGGAAGGTCAGGATCACCATCAGCGCGATCGAATATTCCTCTGTGAAGGCGAAGGAGGCGTCGGTCAGGTAGCGCACCACGACGTTGGCGAAGGTGATCAGCGCCACCACCGCCATGGTGATGGCGACCAGCACCTCTTCGATGCCCAGGGGGACGCGGGGTTTCGGCACCGGCCGGACGACGGTGGGGTCGTGATCGCTCATATTGCCAGGGTCCAGGTAAAGGGAGCGGGATTATTCCCTTCACCGGTCAATCAATGCAAGAAACCATCGCCCTGGCGGGCTGAAGTGTGATCGGTTCGAGCGCAAACGCTCGAACCGATCACACGGAAAAACCAAAAGCTCAGGGTCTGTCGGATGCTTAAATAAGCATCCGACAGACCCTAACCCGCCGGCATGCCGGCCATCCGGTCTTCGCAGAGCGCTTCTTCGCACAGCGGGATACGCAGCGTGAAGACACTGCCCCCGCCCAGCCGGCTGTCGACCGTCACCGTCCCGCCATGCAGTGCCGCGATGCGGCGGACCATGTTCAGCCCGACGCCGCTTCCGGCCGCCGTCCCGGTGTTGGTGGCGCGGAAGAAGCGGTCGAATACCCGCTCCACCTCGTCCGCCGGAATGCCGATGCCATGATCGGCTACGGACAGCGCCAGCCGCGAAGGCCCGTCCTGCCCCTCCTCCCGCCATGCCCGCAGCCGGACCGGCGTGCCGGCAGGCGAATATTTCAGCGCGTTGTTCAACAGGTTATGGACGCACAACTCCAGCATCGGGCCGTCGCCGGTCATTCGCGCCGGACAGCGGTCCAGCTCCAGTTCGATCCGGCGGCCGGGCGCGGCGTCGCCCTGGGCCGAGGCGGCGGCGCGCAGCAGGGCCGGCAACTCCAGCGGGTCGTGGCGGATCGCGAAGGCGGGGTTGTTCAGCCTGTCGTCGGCAAGACAGGTTTCCAGGATGTTGACCTGCCGGCGCACGGCCCGGCGGATCTTTTCCAGCCGCGGCAGCATGCCGGGGGCCTTCACCTCCGCATCCAACAGCAGCAGCTGGGCCGCCCCGTCGATGATGGCGAGTGGGGTCTTGAACTCGTGCGCGGCCATGGACAGGAAGCCGTTCAGCGCCCGTTTGGCCTCCTGCTCCGCCACCAGCCGCTCCTCCGCCTCCAGCCGGGCGAGGTCGAGGCGCCGCACCGTGTCCTCCAGCCGCATCTCGGCCCGGCGGCGGTGGGTGACGTCGCGCAGCATCAGCAGGCAGCCGACCTCGCGCGCCGCAGCACGCCCGCCGCCGTTGCCGGAGGTGAGCGGCACGCGTGTCGCCTCGAAGCTGCGCAGGGACCCGTCGCTCTCCAGCGTCAGCGGCACCGGCATGGCGGCGTCCCATGACGACAGGGCCGACAGGCCGGGGAGGTCGGCCAGCCGGCGACCGAGAGGTGTGCCGTCGGTCACCAGCGCCAGGGCGGCCGGGTTCGCCTCCACCACCGTGCCGTCGGCATCGAGCACCAGCACCGGGTCGGGAACCGCATCCAGCAGGGCGTCGCGGGCGACCGGCAACAGGACGAACAGCCGCCGCCGGGTGATCAGCCAGTAGAACACCGCGCCCATCAGCAGAAAGCTGAAGGGGGTGGGGTCGAAATCGAACAGGGTCAGGTTGCCGGTGACGTAGCCGACATTCGCCACCCACGGCACCGCCATCGCCACCAGAAAGCCCAGATAATGGGTCCGGTAGGCCGGCGTGGCCCGGTGAATGCCGCTGGCGGTGACGACGATGCTCATCACCATGAAGGCATACAAATAGACGGTGACGGCGAAGAACAGCAAACCGTGGCTGTAGACCAGCGCCGCACCCGGCGCGTCGCTGATCGGCTGGACCGCGGTGTAGATCAGCCGGTGGGCGTCGTTGGTCAGCGCCGCCCCCAGGTCAGTGCCCCCACCATGATCGGCACCAGCCGCCAGCGCGCCGCCAACTCCTCCCGCGTGTAGGACCACAGGAACAGCGCCCAGAAGCTGGGGGTGCAGACGATGCCGAACCACGCCATCTCGGCCCAGAGCTGCTTGTCGGCCGGGGCCGGGACGATGGTTTCGATGGCGGCGGCCGTCGCCCACCAGGAGGCGGACAGCTGCATCGCCACGAAATTGAAGCGTCCGGGAAAGGGGGGCAGCGCCCAGCTGCGCCACGCCGTCCACAGGGTCGCCAGCACCGCGGCAAGCAGGAGAAGGGCCGGCAGGGTCAGCATGGCGGAACGGACGGGACGGGCAAGATGGCTCCGGAAAGCGATTCTCGCCGCAGCATGGCCCGGCCGGCCACGCCTCCGCAAGGGCCTGCGGCAGTGCGGTTGGCATTGTCCCGGGAGCCGCTAGGCCATTGCGGAATCCGGGCGCGGTCCCGATAACACGGGATGTGCGAGGATCAGGGGAGCGGCCAGGGTGACGGAACGGGCGGATGGCGGCCGGCGTGGCGGGGCGGACATGGCGGCGGTTCCCTTGGAAGGTGATGCCTTTGCCGGGAACGCGGCGCTGCTGCGCAGCCGTGCCATCCCATCGCTGTTCGAGGCGCTGGAAACCCAGTCCGAGGGCACCGTGGCGGTCGACCGCGACGCGCGGGTGGTGTGGATCAACGAAAAATACGCCCGCATGCTCGGCATTTCCGACCCCGCCGAGGCCATCGGCCGCGAGGTGGAGGAGATCATCCCCCATTCGCAGATGCGTCAGGTGCTGGCGACCGGCCAGCCGATCCTGCTCGACCTGATGCTGTTCGGCACCCAGCGGCTGGTGGTGA
Source organism: Azospirillum sp. B2RO_4 (assembly GCF_051124815.1). Classification (NCBI taxonomy): domain Bacteria; kingdom Pseudomonadati; phylum Pseudomonadota; class Alphaproteobacteria; order Rhodospirillales; family Azospirillaceae; genus Azospirillum; species Azospirillum sp. B2RO_4. Next base: position 455,910 of record NZ_CP118490.1, read on the forward strand.
CGCGATTTCCCCTGACCGACGACCGCGGCGGGATCATCGGCGCGGTCGGCTTCGTCCTCTATGACAGCCTGCACCGGCTGAAACCCCTGCTGGCCGAACTGTCGCGGCTGGAGGCCGAACTGGCGGCGACCCGGCGCCGTCTCGACGAGGGGCGGCAGCCGCGCTACACGCTGCAGAGCTATGTCGGCGACAGCCCGGTCTGCCTGGAGGTCAAGCGCAAGGCCCGGCTGGCCGCCCGCAGCGATGCGCCGATCCTGCTGTTGGGCGAGACCGGCACCGGCAAGGAGCTGATCGCCCAGGCCATCCACGGACTGTCGGCGCGCAGCGGCCGGTCCTTCGTCGGCGTCAACGTCGCGGCGATCCCGGAAACGCTGCTGGAGGCGGAGTTCTTCGGCGCGGTGCCCGGCGCCTATACCGGGATGGACCGCCGGGGCCGGGAGGGGCGCTTCAAGACCGCCGACGGCGGCACCCTGTTCCTGGACGAGATCGGCGACATGCCGCTGGGTCTGCAGGCCAAGCTGCTGCGGGCATTGCAGGAGCAGGAGATCGAACCGCTGGGGTCCGACCGGCCGGTGAAGGTCGATGTGCGGGTGATCGCGGCGACGAACGTCGATCTGGAGCAGCGGATCCGCGACGGCCGTTTCCGCTCCGACCTCTATTACCGGCTGAACGTGCTGCCGATCCGCCTGCCGGCCCTGGCGGAGATGGGCGGCGGGCTGGAGGCCATCGCCGAGTCGATCCTGCAGGAAATCTCCGCCCGCAGCGGCCTTCCACTGCGCGGCCTGACCCCGGAAGCGGTCGAGGCGCTGGGCCGCCACCGTTGGCCCGGCAATGTGCGCGAGCTGCGCAACGTGCTGGAGCGCACCTGCCTGCTGACCGACAACCGCCGCCTGACCGCCGCCGACCTTGCCGAGGCATTGCCGGATCTGCGGGATGTTGAAACGGCGGAAGCGCCACGTCCGGCCCCGGTGCCGTCGCTGGTCCATGCGGAACCACAACCGCTGCCGAACTACGACCAGGCCTTCGACGAGTTCGAGCGCGGGCTGCTCGGCCGTGCGCTCGCGGCCAGCGGCGGCCGGGCGACGGAGGCGGCGCGGGCGCTCGGCATCTCCCGCGCCGCCTTCTACAAGAAGCTCGCGCGGTTGGGCATAAGGGGAGAAGGCAAAATCCCCCTCTCCCCCCCGGGGAGAGGGTCGGGGTGAGGGGGATGCACAGCGTGGCTATCCCGAAAATCCTCCTCTGCGCGCCCCCCTCACCCTAACCCTCTCCCCGGGGGGAGAGGGGATCTTGCCGACGCTGGAATGCGTTCTCCTCACATCGGCAACTGCTTCACCGCCGCGACGGCGGTCATCACGCCGCGGATCTCGGCCAGACCGCGCAGGCGGCCGATCATCGGGTAGCCGGGGTGGGTCGGCTTGCCCACGTCGTCCAGCAGTTCGTGCCCGTGGTCAGGGCGGAAGGGCAGGCGCCAGTTGTCGTTGCCGGCGTCCTGGCGGCGCTTCTGCTCCTCCAGCAGGGTGGTGACGACCGAGACCATATCGACGTCGCCGCCGAGATGGTCGGCTTCCTCGAAGGACCCGTCCGGTTCCTTGGCGACGTTGCGCAGGTGGACGAAGTGGATGTCCTCGGCGAAGCGCTTGGCCATCGCCGGCACATTGTTGGTCTGCCCCGCGCCCAGCGAGCCGGTGCAGAAGGTCAGGCCGTTGTTCGGCGACTTCACCGCATTGATCAGGTGGGCGAGGTCGTCCTCGGTGCTGACGATCCGGGGCAGGCCGAACAGCGGGCGGGGCGGGTCGTCGGGGTGGATCGCCATGCGGATGCCGACCTCCTCCGCCGTCGGGATCACTTCGCGCAGGAAGCGGGCCAGCGTCTCGCGCAGGCCGTCGGCGGACATGCCGTTGAAGCGTGCGATCATCTTGCGCAGGCCGGGGATGTCGTAGCGGTCATAGGCGCCCGGCAGGCCGGCCATGATGTTCGACAGCAGCTTCGCCCGGTCGCTTTCCGAGGAGCGGTCGAACCACTCCTTGGCCTTGGCGAGAACCTCCGGAGAGTGGTCCTCCTCGGCGCCCGGACGCTCCAGCATGTAGACGTCGAAGGCGGCATGTTCATGGGCGTTGAAGCGCAGCGAGGTGCCGCCGCCCGGCAGCGCCGCCGCCAGCTCGGTCCGCGTCCAGTCCAGCACCGGCATGAAGTTGTAGCAGATGGTGGTCACGCCGCAGGCGGCGAGATTGCGCATCGACTGGCGGTAGTTGTCGAACAGCTCCGTCAGGTCGCCTTCGCCGATCTTGATCGCCTCGTGCACCGGCAGGCTTTCGGTGACGGTCCAGCTGAGGCCGAGTTCCTTGTCGGACTCGATCATCGCCTTGCGCTTCTGGATTTCCTCGACCGACCAGACGACGCCATAGGGGATGTGGTGCAGGGCGGTAACCACGCCGGTGGCGCCGGCTTGGCGGATGTGGTTCAGCTTGATCGCGTCTTCGGGGCCGAACCAGCGCCAGGATTGTTCCATGGCTGCGAACTCCTTGATCGAGAGGGGCTTTGGAATATGAGAAGTCAGCGGAAAAGCAGGCTCGGCAGCCACAGCGACAGCGCCGGAATGTAGGAGACCAGCAGCAGGATCACGATGTTGCAGAGCAGGAAGGGCCAGATCGCCCGCGTGATCGCGCCCAGCGAGATCTTCGCGATGTTGGCAGCGACGAACAGGCAGACGCCGACCGGCGGGGTGGTCAGGCCGATCATCAGGTTCAGCACGGCGAAGGTGGCGAAATGGATCGGGTCGATGCCGACCTGGGTCGCCACCGCCAGCAGCGGCGGGAACAGGATGATCAGCGCCGCGATCGTCTCCATGAAGGTGCCGACGAACAGCAGCAGGATGTTGATCATCAGGATGATCAGGTACTTGTTGGTGGTCAGCGCCAGCATCGAGGCGGCGATGGCCTGCGGGATCTGCTCGCTGGTCAGGATCCAGCCGAAGACGTTGGCGAGGCCCACCAGCAGGATCAGCCCGCCCGATCCGATGGCGCTTTCCAGCAGGATCGCCGGCAGCTGGCGCAGCTTGAAGCCCTTGTAGACGAACAGCCCGATGACGAAGGCGTAGAGCGCCGCCACCACCGACGCCTCGGTAGGGGTGAAATAGCCGCCGACGATGCCGAACAGGATGATCGCCGTCATCAGCAGCGCCCAGAAGGCGCCGCGGCTGGCCCGCAGGAGCGCACCCAAGCCCTGCCAGGGTTCCTTCGGGTAATTGCGCACCCGCGCCAGGATCCAGACCGTCATCATCATGCCGACGCCCAGCAGCAGGCCCGGAATGGCGCCCGCCATGAACATCTTGCCGACCGACAGGCCGGTCAGGGTGCCGACAATGATCATCGGCACGCTGGGCGGGATGATCGGCCCGACGGTGGAGGCGGCGGCGGTCACCGCGGCGGCGAAGGGCGCGTCATAGCCGGACTTGCGCATCGCCGGGATCATCACCGCGCCGATGGAGGCGGTCTCCGCCACTGCGGTGCCGGAGATGCCGGCGAACACCATCGACCCCGTCACGTTGGCGAGGCCGAGGCCGCCGCGGATATGGCCGACCAGCCGGTTGCTGAACAGCACGATCTGGTCGGTGATGCCGCCGCCGTTCATCAGGTTGCCGGCCAGCACGAAGCCGGGAATGCAGAGCAGGACGAAGCTGTCCATGCCCGCATACATGAACTGCGGGACCACCGCGAGGTCGATGTCGCTGCCGACCAGATAGACCGCCGATGCGCCGCCCAGCGCGATACCCACCGGCGCGCCTAGGATCAGCAGGACGGCGAAGGTGACGAACAGTGCGGTGACCATCAGACGGTTTCCCCATGGCTGGGCGGCGCGGAATCGCGCCCGAGCCCGGCCAGCCGGGCAATCGAGAAGAAGGCGAGCGACACCGGGATGATCAGCGTCACCACATAGACCCAGATCATCGGCACGTTGATGGAGCGCGCCCGCTCGCCGATGCTGCCGACGACGTAGTCCCAGGCGCCGGGAATGATGGCGACGGCGAAGACCAGGATCGCGACATCGACCAGCCGCGCCACCGCCCATTGCGCCGGCTTGGGCAGTAGCAGGATGAACATGTCGACGTTCACCAGCTCGCCGCGCAGCAGCGCCAGCCCGCAGGAGAAGGCGACGAGATGGACCAGCGCGAAGCGGGCCACCTCTTCCGTCCAGGGCGGCGAGGGGAAACCGGGGACGCGGCCCAGCACCTGGATGGTCACGACGACGATGAGGACGCCGATGGCCGCCAGGGTTCCCCAGCGGCAAAGGGCGGATACTGCCGCCACCGCGGCGGAAAGGGCTTTGCGCATCGGACAGGCTCTTGCGGTTGGGGGAGGGACCGAACCCTACATACCCCCTCTCCCCCCCGGGGAGAGGGTCGGGGTGAGGGGGATGCATTGCGTGCCTTCCCAAGAGTCCTCGCCGCGCGACCCCCTCACCCTAACCCTCTCCCCGGGGGGGAGAGGGGATCATACCGGGACGGGAGAGGGCTCTAGGGTCTTCCCCCTCACTTCACCGCGAGGATTTCCTCGTAGATCGGCTTGATCTCCGGCGACAGCGCCGCGACGATGGCTGGGCGGCCCTTCTCGGCGAAGGCGGCCTTGTCGACGGTGATGAACTCCATGCCCTTGGCCTTCAGGTCGGCCGCCAGCTTGGTCTCATCCTCGATGAACAGCTTGCGCTCGGCGGCTTGCGCTGCCTTGGCGGCTTCCATGATCGCGGTGCGCTGTTCGGCCGGCATCTTGTTCAGCTTCTTCGAACCGCCGACCAGATAGATCCAGCTGATGACGTGCTCCGTCAGGTTCACGTATTTCTGCACCTCGTAGAAGCTCGCCGACTTGATGAGGGCCAGCGGATTCTCCTGCGCCTCGATGGTGTCGTTCTGCAGGCCGGTGAAGACTTCCGAGAAGGCCATCGGCGTCGGCTTGGCGCCCAGCGCCTGCCAGAAGGACACGAACAGCGGCACGTTGGGAACGCGCATCTTCAGGCCGTTCAGTTCGTCCGGCGACTTGATCGGGCGCTTGCTGGTCAGGTTGCGCGGGCCGCGGGCGAAGTAGGTCAGCGGGACCAGCTGGGTCTTCTGCTCGATGGCCTCGGCGATCTTCTTGCCCGGCTCGCCGGTGACGACCTTGTCGAGATGGTCGAGATCGCGGATGGCGTAGGGAACCGCCAGAAGCGCCGCGGACGGCGCCCAGTTCTGCAGCGACTCACCGGTGATGGTGAAGTCGATGGTGCCGAGCTGGATGCCCTTGATCAGATCGGTTTCCTTGCCGAGCTGTTCGTTGGGGAACACCTTGACCTCGACCGCGCCGTTTGTGCGCTTGGCGACTTCCTCGGCGAAGACCAGGGACGCCTTGTGCCAGACATTCTCCTCGTTGGCGAGGTGGCCGAGCTTCAGCGTCGTCTTGGCCTGGGCGCGGACGATGGCCGGCGCGGCGATGCCGCCCAGCAGCGTCGCACCGGCGGCGATGCCGGCGCCGAGGCCGATGCTCTTGGCCAGCGTGCGGCGGGAGATCGGGGTCTTGCTGTTCATCCTGGTGTTCCTCCGTTTTGGGCGGATCGGGTCCGCCATTGTTTGCTGATGGATGCTGTTCGGCCGGCGGTCAGAGGCTGCGAGCCTTGCGGCCCCTTACCGGGCCGTCATCCCCGCGAAGGCGGGGATCCAGGCTTCGCCGGGAGAGCCGCCATTCGGAAGGTCTGGATTCCCGCCTTCGCGGGAATGACGGCCGAGAAAAGCTCATGAACCCTCAGCTTTCGAAGTCGAGCTGGACCTTGATCGTGCTCGACGGGTCCTTTTCGATCAGGGCGAAGGCGCTCGCCGCGTCGGCGATCGGGAAGACCTGCGTGATCATCGCCGCAGGATTCAGTTTGCCGCTTTCCAGCCACTCGATGACCTGCGGCAGCAGGCGGCGGTTCAGGCGGGAACCGACCAGGGTCAGCTCCTTCTTCACGATCTCCTGCTGGCTGATGTTGCAGGGGGCGGGGGAGAAGCCCAGCAGGCCGATGCGCGCCGCCGGGCTGGCGAGGCGGCAGGCGTCCTCCAGCAGCGCCGGCACGCCGGCGCCGTCGATCACCACGGTGGGGCCCAGCCCGTCATTCTCGTCGCGCACCGCGTCGGGCACCGACACGCGCGCGGAGTTGAGGACGACGTCGGCGCCGAACTCCTTCGCCCGCTCCAGCCGCTTGTCGTCCAGATCGGCGACGATGCAGCGGGCGCCGTGCAGCTTGGCGACCTGCACCACCGTCAGGCCGACCGTCCCGGCGCCATAGACCAGTAGCGTGTCGTCGGGCCCGATGCCGGTGCGCGACAGCACGTTGGCGGCAATCGACAGCGGCTCCGCCAGCGCGGCGAGCGAGATCGGCAGGTCGGAGCGCACCTTGATGGCGTTGGCCGCCGGCACCAGGACATGGTTGCGGAAGCCGCCGTCGCGATGGACGCCGAACACCTCCAGATTGGCGCAGACATTGGTGCGCCCGGCGCGGCAGGCATAACAGTGGCCGCAGGACACCACCGGATCGACCACGACGCGGTCGCCGACCGCGACGTTGGTCACGCCGTCGCCGACCGCCTGGACCGTGCCGGCGAACTCGTGGCCGATCACGCGGGGATAGACCGCGAAGGGGTTGGAACCGTGGTAGATGTGCAGGTCCGACCCGCAGATCCCGGCGCGCTGGACGCGGACCAGCACCTCGCCGGCCTTGACCGGCCCGGCATCCGGGGCGTTTTCGGGGCGGAGCGCCAGCACATGCGGCTTTTCGACGGTCAGGGCAACCACGGGAACACTCCCTATAGAAGATGATGCTGTGAAGCGGGGTCAGGCGGTGGCGGCGACCACGGCGCGGGCGCCTTCGGCGAACAGGCGCTTGAGCGCGGCGGTGACCGGTCCGGTGAAGCGCGGGTCACGCGGCAGATCCTCGCCGAACACCGCAGTCAGACCGAACAGTGCCTCGGCCAGCCGGTCGGGGTTGCCGGCAGTCGCGGCGGCAATCTCGGCCAGACGGGAGGCCAGCGGGTCGCGCACGTCGATGGGCTTGCCCGCCTCGTCGGTGCCGGCGACGTAGCGCATCCAGGCGGCGACGGCGAGCGCCAGCCGGTCGATGGGGAGGCCGGCGCCCAGCCGGTCGCGGATCGGGTTCAGCAGGCGCTGCGGCAGCTTCTGCGTGCCGTCCATGGCGATCTGCCAGGTGCGATGGCGCAGCGCCGGATTGCGGAAGCGGGTGATCAGAGCATCCTTGTACTGCTCCATATCCGCGCCCGGCGGCATGTGCAGCGTCGGCCCCGTCTCCTGGTCCATCAGGTTTCGCACCAGCGTGGCGAAGGCCGGGTCGGCCATGGTGTCCGACACCGTCTCGTAGCCCGCCAGAAATCCCAGATAGGCAATGGTGGAGTGACTGCCGTTCAGCAGCCGCAGCTTCATCGTCTCATAGGGATGGACGTCGGCGACCAGTTCCACCCCCACAGTCTCCCAGGCCGGGCGGCCGGCGGGGAAGCGGTCCTCGACCACCCATTGGGTAAAGGGCTCCGTCACCACCGGCCACGCATCCTGCACGCCGAGCGACTGCGACACGCGGGCGCGGTCGGCCTCGGTGGTGGCTGGGACGATGCGGTCGACCATGCTGTTGGGGCAGGCGACCGTCTTTGCCACCCAGGCGCCGAAATCGGCGCCGCGCAGTTCGGCGAAGCGGCGCAGGATGCGGGCGACGGTGTCGCCGTTGCTCGGCAGGTTGTCGCAGCTCAGCACGGTGAAGGGCGGCAGCCCGGCGGCGCGGCGGCGGTCCAGCGCCTCGGCCAGGAAACCGATGGCGGTGCGCGGCTTGGCCGGATTGTCCAGGTCGTGGCGGATGTCGGGATGGTCCTCGTTCAGCGCGCCGGTCGCCGGATCGTGGCAATAGCCCTTCTCCGTCACCGTCAGGGTGACGATGCGCACCGACGTACGGCACATCCGCTCCAGCACTGCCTCCGGATCCTCATGCGCCACCAGCAGTTCCAGCAGGCAGCCGATCACCCGCAGCCGTTCCCCCTCCGCATCCCGCACGGCGACGGTGTAGAGCCCGTCCTGGGGTTCCAGCGCGTCGCGGGTATCGGGGCTGCGCAGGCTGACCCCGGCGATGCCCCACGCCCCGAACTGCGTCTCCAGCAGTGCGTCGGTGTAGGCCGCCTGATGGGCGCGTTGAAAGGCGCCGACGCCGAGATGGACGATGCCGATCTCCAGATCCCTGCGGTCGTAAACGGGACGCGCCACCGCCGCCGGCAGCGTGGACAAGGTGGCCGCGCCGAGGCGCCGGGACCGGGCGCCGGAAGGAGACGGGGAGGATGCGGGCATTTGCATGGGAGCGGTTTCCTTCCTGGCGAGCCGCAGGCTCACATTCTTGTATGGTAGTATGTCAAGAGTGTCGGGCGGGGGCAATCCGGATTGTTCCCTAAACGGACGATGCAGGGATGCGAACAATGCAAGCCCGTCCGCCATCGCCCCTGAAAGCTGGGCCGATCAGCGCGCTCCGGCAACCCTCGCACGGCCCGCATTTCGGGAGGTCGCCTTCTGGGGCGGCGGAGGGGCCGCGTCATCCAGGGTGAACAGGTCGGGGAACTTGCCCTCCAACTCGGGCAGGGAGGTCAGGATCTCGCGCAGGTGCAGCCCCATCGCCGCCTCCGCCTTTACGGGGTCGCGGGCGACGATGGCCTCGACCACGGCCTGATGCTGCGAGATCAGCCGGCGGATCGGTGTGGCGTAAGGAACGCTGAGATAGCGGACGCGGTCCATCTGCGCCTTCGTTTCCTCGACGATGCGCCATGCATAGTCGCACTCCGCCCCGATGGCGATGGTGCGGTGGAAGGCCTCGTCCAATTCCAGGAAACGCACCGGAACCGCCTCGTCGGCGATGTCCCACTGAGCCTTCAAATTGTCGCGCAGTTCGGCGATGCCGGCGGGCGTGATGGTCTCGCAGGCCTTGCGCACCACGGCGGTCTCCACCGCCTCGCGGACGAAGCGGGCGTCGAGCACCTGTTTGACGGAGATCTTGACGACGAAGGTCCCACGCTGCGGCCGGATGGTCAGCAGCCCCGACTCGCTCAGCTTGATGAAGGCTTCGCGCACCGGTTGGCGGCTGACGCCGAGCTGGTCGGCGATCTCCTGCTCGGACAGGGCTTGACCCGGGCGGAACTGCATCGTCACGATGGCCTGGCGGAGCACCCGGTACACGCGCCGCGCGATCGGTTCGCCGGAGTCCACGTCGATCTTGCTCAGCATCGCTTTCCCACCCCTAAGTCCACCCGATCCGGTTGACAGACCATCGGCTGGCATCTGCAACAATTCAAGGATACTACCATACTAGTTGACAAGCAAGCCCTTCGGTTCCGGAGGTCGCTATGCGACGTCGCATTTCTCAGCGCTGCGAATTATGGAAATCATTTCGCACCAGCACACGGACGGTTGAAACTTCCGACAGAATGGGCATGCTGTCGCCGATGGTCTGACCACTTCGCGTGCATGGAGATTTCCTGCCCGGATTTTGACCATCCCGGTTCGCGCATCGACCCGTATCCGTCCATCCTCGACCAGGAAACCGTCGCCCATGTCCGCCATCCTGCTGCAGGAAAGTTCCGAGACGAAGGACCAGCCGCTCCGCGAAGACATCCGCCTGCTGGGGCGCATCCTGGGCGACACCGTCCGCAGCCAGGAGGGGGAGGCGGTGTTCGACATCGTCGAGCGGATCCGCCAGACCTCCATCCGCTTCCACCGTGAAGAGGACCAGGGCGCCCGCAAAGAGTTGGAGGCGATCCTGAACAGCCTGTCGCCGCCGCAGACGGCGCGGGTGGTGCGGGCCTACAGCTTCTTCTCGCACCTCGCCAACATCGCCGAGGACCAGCACCACATCCGCCGCACCCGCGCCCATGCGCTCGCCGGGTCGTCCCCGCGCGAAGGCACCATGGCTCATGCGCTGGACGAGGCGGCGAAGGCCGGCGTCACCACCCAGCAGCTGAAGGAGTTCTTCGACGGCGCGCTGGTCAGCCCGGTGCTGACCGCCCACCCGACCGAGGTGCAGCGCAAGAGCATCCTGACCGTGCAGATGGCGGTCGCCAAGCTGCTGGCGGAGCGCGACCACGGCCCGATGACGCCGGAGGAGGAGGAGACCAACCTCGAATCGCTGCAGCGCGCCGTTCTGACGCTGTGGCAGACCGCGATCCTGCGCGCCACCAAGCTGGCGGTGACGGACGAGGTCGCGAACGGCCTGACCTTCTACGACTACACCTTCCTGCGCGAGATGCCGCGTTTCTACGCCCAGTTGGAAGACCATCTGCGCAAGACCGACCCGTCCTGGGCGACGACGGAACTGCCGTCCTTCCTGCGCATGGGCAGCTGGATCGGCGGCGACCGCGACGGCAACCCCTTCGTCACCGCGCCCGTGCTGCGGCAGGCGATGCGGATGCAGAGCACCCGCGCCCTGCAATTCTACCTGGACGAACTGCACACGCTGGGATCGGAGCTGTCGCTGAGCACCCGCGTCATCGACGTGTCGGAGCCGCTGCGCCAGCTTGCCGAACGCTCGCCCGATCCCTCGCCGCACCGCAAGCTGGAACCGTACCGCCGCGCCATTTCCGGCATTTATGCGCGGGTCGCCGCGACCTTGCGGACGCTGGACGGGCTGGAGGCGCCGCGCCATGCCGTGGGCGACGCACCGCCCTACCTGACCCCGGAGGAATTCGGCGCCGACCTCGACATCATCGACCGCTCGCTGACCGTCAACGGTTCGGCCGCGCTCGCCAAGGGCCGGCTGCGTCACCTGCGGCGTGCGGTGGACCTGTTCGGCTTCCATCTGGCCAGCATCGACCTGCGCCAGAACTCCGACGTGCATGAGCGGTCGGTGGCGGAGCTGCTGTCCTTCGCCGACGCCGATGTCGATTACAAGTCGCTGTCGGAGGATGAGCGGATCGAGCTGCTGGTCCGCGAATTGGAGACCAACCGGCCGCTGGCCTCGCGCTACGCCGATTATTCGGAGGAGACCAACTCCGAACTGGACATCCTGCGCACCGCCGCCGACGCCCGTGCCCGCTTCGGCGCCGATGCGGTGGTGAACTGCGTCATCTCCAAGACCGATGGCGTGTCGGACATCCTGGAGGTCGCCGTCCTGCTGAAGGAAGCCGGGCTGCTGCGGCCGAAGGAAAAGGCGCTGGACCTGAACATCGCGCCGTTGTTCGAGACCATCGGCGACCTGCGCAACTGCGCGGCCACCATGGACCGGCTGCTGTCGATCCCGACCTACCGGCGTTTCCTGGAAAGCCGCGGCAATTTGCAGGAGGTGATGCTCGGCTATTCGGACAGCAACAAGGACGGCGGCTTCCTCACCTCCGGCTGGGAACTGTACAAGGCCGAGATCGCGCTGGTCGAGGTGTTCGCCAAGCATGGCGTGCGGCTGCGGCTGTTCCACGGCCGCGGCGGCTCGGTCGGCCGCGGCGGCGGCCCCAGCTATCAGGCTATCCTGGCCCAGCCGGCCGGCGCCGTGCAGGGCGCCATCCGCATCACCGAACAGGGCGAGGTCATCGCCGGCAAATACTCCAACCCGGAGGTCGGCCGCCGCAACCTGGAAACGCTGGCCGCGGCGACGCTGGAAGCCACGCTGCTGCACCCGGAATCGGCCGCCCCCTGCACCGACCTGTTCCTCCAGACGATGGAAGAGCTGTCGGAGCACGCCTTCAAGGCCTATCGCGGGCTGGTTTACGACACCGAGGGCTTCGAGAAGTATTTCTGGGAGTCGACGGTGATCGGCGAGATCGCCAACCTCAACATCGGCAGCCGTCCGGCCTCGCGCAAGAAGTCGACGAGCATCGAGGATTTGCGCGCCATCCCCTGGGTGTTCAGCTGGGCGCAATGCCGCCTGATGCTGCCGGGCTGGTACGGCTTCGGGTCGGCGGTGAAGGCCTATCTGGCCCAGCATCCCGACGGGATGGAGCGGCTGCGCGCCATGCACCGTGACTGGGGCTTCTTCAGCACGCTGCTGTCCAACATGGACATGGTGCTGTCCAAGTCGAACATTGCCATCGCGTCGCGCTATGCCGGGCTGGTGTCGGATCCGGCGCTGCGCGACGCCATCTTCTCCCGCATCCGGGCGGAGTGGCAGGACAGCATCGACGCCCTGCTGGCGATCACCGGCCAGACGGCCCTGCTGGAGAACAACCCGCTGCTGGCGCGGTCGATCCGCAACCGCTTCCCCTATCTGGACCCGCTGAACCATGTCCAGGTCGAACTGCTGAAGCGTCACCGCACCAGCGACAGCGGCGAGCAGATCGCCCGCGGCATCCATCTGACCATCAACGGCATCGCCGCCGGCCTGCGCAACAGCGGCTGACCAGCCTACCGCATCGCACCACCACGCGGCTTTCCGCCGCACCGTTGCCCACAAATGCGCCCTTCCTCCATCGCGGGGAAGGGCGCATTTTGTTTGCAGACGAAGGACTTGGTCCGCCTTGCCCTATTCTTGTGCGATGCACGCTCAACTCTTCGGCATTGCAAAACAAATCGCGGTTATCGAGGCTTTGGCCTAAATAAATCACCATAACTCGGCCGAAAATCCCAGTTGATCGCCTTTGAGTATTTTGATACCTCATGCCTCCCCGAGAGGAGAAATGGTATGACCACTCAATCCCAACAGCAGCAGATGGCCCAGCAGCAACAGGCGCGGGCGACCACCGGCACGTCCCCCAGCACCCAGGGCGGCGCCACCGACACATACGAGGAATTCTGCGGCGGCGCCTGCGGTGCCGGTGCCGGCGCCGCGGTGATCTGGCGGCCGATCCTGGTAGAGCCGCGTCAGCGCTGAGCGACCCGCCGGGCGACCGCCTCGCCATAAGAAAAGCCCCTCTCCGCTGAATGAAGAGGGGCTTTCTTTTTGTAGACTTCTGCTTTTTGCAGACCGGTCAGCCGGCCCGCATGCGGTTGACCAGGCCGTCGACCTGGGACCCCAGCGACCGCACCTCGTCGGCGACGGTGGAGGAGGCCGTCAGCACGCGCGTGGCGGACTCGCCGGATTCCGCGGCAGCGCGGGCGACGGAGTCGATGTTGCGGCGGACATGCTGGGTGCCGTCGGCCGCCTCACCCACATTGCGGGCAATCTCGCGGGTGGCGGCACTCTGCTGCTCGACCGCGGCGGCGACGGTGGCGGCGATCTCGTTGATTTCCCGGATGGTGCCGGCAATGGAGCGGATGGCGTCCACCGCATCCTGGGTCACCGACTGCATCGCCTGGATCTGGCTGGAGATCTCCTCCGTCGCCTTGCCGGTCTGGTTGGCCAGGCTCTTCACCTCGCTCGCCACCACGGCAAAACCCTTGCCGGCCTCGCCGGCGCGGGCCGCCTCGATGGTGGCGTTCAGCGCCAGCAGGTTGGTCTGGCTGGCGATGTCGTTGATGAGCTGCACCACCTCGCCGATCTTGTTGGCGGACTGCGACAGGCCCTCCACCGTGCGGTCGGTGCGTTCGGCCTCGGTCGCCGCCTTGCGGGCGATCTGGCTGGAGGCGTGGACCTGGCTGCCGATCTCCTGGATCGAGGCCGACAATTCCTCCGTCGCGGCGGCCACCGCCTTGACGCTGCCTTCGGCCTGCTGCGAGGTGCTGGCCGCGGTGGCCGCCTCGCCGGTGGTGGCCTCGGCGTTGCGGGTCATGCGCTGGGCCATGTCCTGCATCTCGCCGGCGGCACGGGCGACGCGGTCAAGCACGCCGCGCACACTGCTTTCGAAATTCTCCGCCATCTCGACCATGGCGCGGCGCCGCTCGCCGGCAGCACGGCTGCGCTCCGCCTCGGCGCGGGCGTTGGCGGCATTCGCCTCGTTGGCGGTGTCGCGGAACACCATCAGGGCGCGGGTCATGTCGCCGATCTCGTCGGAACCGGCTTTGGGAATCGGCGCGTTCAGGTTGCCGGCGGCGATCGCCCGCATGGCGTCGGACAGCTGGCTGATGCGTGCGACGATGTTGCGGCCGACGACGAACCACGCCAGCGCGGCGGCACCGATCAGGCTGGCGACCGCGAACAGGATCAGCATCTTGCGGCCGGCGGACAGCGCGTCGGTCGCCCCGGCGGCGGCGGTGTCCGCCTCCTGCTTCATCGCGGAGATCTGGTCGTCGACCATGCCGGCGAACTGCCGGGCGATCTGGCGGTTCTCCGCCAGGACCTTCTCGTTCTCTTCAGCGGCGGCGAGTTCGGAGCGGCGCAGCTTGAACAGGCTGTTGTCGCCCTTGCCGAAGCCGGCCAGCACCTCGGCGCTCTTGACCAGCTTCGGCAGCCCGTCGTCGCCGGCGGTCTGGAGGGCCTTCAGCCGCTCCTCCATCGCCTTGGCGGCGGTGGTGAAGCGGGTTTCCAGCATCGTCAGGCGTTCGGCATTGGGCGCCTGCGTCGCCTCGTTCAGCGCGCCGACCGTGGCGGCGGCGTAGGTCGACAGTTCCAGATAGCTGCGGAAGCGGGCGAGCCCGTCTCCCAGCAGATCCTGCATGGAATCGCGGGTCTGCGAGCGGACGTTGACGCTCGACAATTTGATTTCCGCCTTCAGCCGCATCAGCGGCGATTCCATCTGCTCCAGCAGGGAAGCTTGCCGTTTTGCAGCCTCGGCCAGGACTTCCGCCGTCTTCTGGCGCAGGGCCTCGCGTTCGGCGCTGCCGATCGGCAGTTCCAAGGCCTTGCGGCGCAGGTCGAAGACGCCGGTGGCGCCGTCGCCCAACTGGAAGAAGGCGTCCAGCCCATCGGAAGCCTCCTTGCTCAGCCGGCTGCCGATCTGGGCGGTGGCGCTGACGATGCGGGCGGCCGCTTCCAGATAGCTCTGCTGGTGCTGGGTGACGGCGAAGGCGGTCTCAGCACCGCCGGCGCGGGTCAGGGACTCCGACGCCACGCCCAGGTCGCCGCGCACCTCGTACATGGTGATCAGGGAGCGGACGGCATCGCCCAGCGCGTTCATGTCGCGCTCGGTGCTGTTGTCCAGCGTCTCGCCCTTGCTGCGCAGGGTGGCGCCGGCCCGTTCGGTCAGCGGGGCGAGGTTGGCGAGGAAGGCGTCGTAGGATTTTGCCAGATCGACGGCCATCGCCTCGCGCGTGCCGCGGACGGACAGGCGCTGGTTGGCCGCGGTGTTGCCATGCTCCAGCGTGGCGATCAGGCCTTCGGTCTTGCTGCGCAGCTCGCCGATCCGCGGGTCGCCGGAGCGGTGGGAGGCCAGTTCCTCCACCAGGGCGCCCAGCGCCTTGCCGTTGCCCATGATCTCGCCATAGACGCGCTCGCGCTCGCTCTGGCTTTCCGCGGCGGCCAGCACCGGGGCGGCGGCGGCGATGCCGCTGCTCTCGCCCGACAGGCGCTTCGCCAGCTCCATCTCCGGCAGACCGGTGCCGACGATCTGCGTCAGCGGGCGTTCCACCGCCGAGAAGGACGTCAGCCCCACGATACTGGCGGCGACCGTCATGCCGGCCATACCGGCGAAAGCGAGCAGAAGCTTGCCCCGTACGCCCATCCGTCTGCCGCGTGGAGTGCCGTCCTGGCGGTCCGGCATCATGGTGTCGTCGCGCGCGTCCATCGTCATAATGCGTCCTGCTCCCCCGCAAATGTCTCAGATCGGACTTTTTGCCCGTTTTGTTCGTTCCCGCCGGCCGCGGACCGCTCCCCCACTCCCGGGGATTGGTTCCGATCCGCACTGCTTGGCAGCCCAACCATACCGCAGTGTGGTTGACAGATCCTTACGGGGGAACTCTCATTTTCTGCCACTCCAGGTCATACCCATTTCGGATTTCGGCCAACCGCCGATGGATTCCGCATGCGTCATTATGACCATCCGCCACCCCCGAACGTTATAGGGCCTCTTCCGGACTCCGGCCGCGTGATAATCTGCCCCGGAAATCATCGGCGAGGGGGAGAGGCATGCGGGTTTGGCAAGCGGCATTCGCACCTCCGGCGGCGGAGCTGGTTCCGCAGCCGGCCGATCTCGTCCTGGTCTTCGGTTCCGTCGAAATCTTCGACGGCCCGGACCTCGCCGTCCGGCTGGCTTCCGCATTCCCCGGCGCCGTGATCGCCGGATGCAGCACGGCGGGCGAGATCGCCGGCGACGCCGTCCTCGACGGGTCCTGCACCGTCACCGCCATCCGCTTCGACCAAGGCGGCGATGCGGCCGCGGTCGAGACCGACATCGTGTCTGCCGACGACAGCCAGCGGGCAGGAGAGGTGCTGGGAGAGGCGCTTGCCGCCCGTCCTGGACTGTCGGGGGTTCTGCTGTTCGCCCGCGGCGTCGGCGTGAACGGCAGCGCGCTGATCGACGGGCTGTCCTCGCGCCTGCCGGCGGGCATTCCGGTGTCGGGCGGGCTGGCCGGCGACGGCGGCGCCTTTGTCCGCACGATGGTGCTGGGGCCGTCCGGCGTGTCCGACAGCCGCGCGGTGGCGGTCGGGCTTTACGGCGGGGGCCTCCATCTCGGACTCGGCTCCGTCGGCGGGTGGGAGCCGTTCGGGCCGGCGCGCAAGGTGACGAAGGCCGTCGGCAACCTTCTGCTGCAGTTGGACGGCGAGCCGGCGCTGAACGTCTACAAGCGCTATCTCGGCGACTATGCCCGCGACCTGCCGGCATCGGGCCTGCTGTTTCCATTCGAACTGCTGAACGGGAACCACGATTCGGTCGGCCTGATCCGGACCATCCTCGGCATCGACGAGGCGGCCGGCGGCCTGATCCTGGCCGGCACGGTGGAGGAGGGCTTCTTCCTGCGGCTGATGCACGCCAGCACCGACGGGCTGATCGACGGTGCGGAGCAGGCCGGCGCCATCGCCGCCGCCGGCAGCATGGGTGTGGACGGGGGTGTGGCCGGGGGCGTGGCCGAGGGCGACCGGCTCGCCCTTCTGGTCAGCTGTGTCGGGCGCAAGCTGGTGATGGGCGACCGGGTGGAGGAGGAGGTGCAGGCGGTGGCGGACCGGATGGGGCCCGGCGCTGTGCTGACCGGCTTCTATTCTTATGGAGAGATCGGGCCGATGCGCGATCTGGTCGATTGCCGGCTGCACAACCAGACGATGACGGTTGCCCTGCTGACGGAACGCTGACCGCATGCACCGCCTGCTGCAAAGCCAGTTCAAGCGGGTGCTGGGCCTGCCGACCGCCGAGGCGGCGGACTCCGTCCTGGCGGAGCTGAAGGCGCTCGCCGGCACCCCCGGCCTGTCGACCGACGCGGCGCGGATGCTGGACTCGCTGCCGGCGCTGTTCGCACGCATCGGCCAGAGTTACGAACAGGCCGACCGCGACCTGACGCTCAGGGCGCGCAGCCTGCAGCTCAGTTCGGAGGAGTTGGCCGACACCAACGAGCGGCTGCGGCGCGAGGCTGCGGCGCAGGCCCATGCCATCCGCCGGCTGCGCGGCATCGCCAACAGCCTGCTGCGGGCGGACGGCCGCCCCGAATTGCCGGATTCCGCCGACAGCGGGCCGACCGACAGCCTGGAACGGCTGAGCCAGCTGATGGCCGGGCTGGTGGAGGAGCGCTCGGCGGCGCAACGGGCGCTGGAGCAGCAGAAATTCGCGCTCGACCAGCATGCCATCGTCAGCATCACCGATCACCGCGGCATCATCACCTACGCCAACGACAAGTTCTGCCAGATCAGCGGTTTTTCCCGCGAGGAACTGCTGGGCCGGTCGCACCGCATCGTCAATTCCGGCCGCCATCCCTCCGGCTTCTTCGCCGAGATGTGGCACACAGTCATGGACGGACAGGTCTGGCACGGCGAGATCTGCAACCGCACCAAGGCGGGCGAGGAGTATTGGGTGGCGGCGACCATCGTCCCGCTGCTGACCGCCGACGGCCAGCCGCACCAGTACATCGCCATCCGCACCGACATCACCGAACGCAAGCGGATGGAGGCGGAGCTTGAGGACAGCCGCCGCTTCCTGCAGAGCATCACCGACAGCATGGGCGAGGGCGTCTTCTCGCTGGACCGCAACGGCTTCTGCACCTTCCTGAACCCGGAGGCGGAGCGGCTTCTGGGCTGGTCGCTGGCGGACCTGCGCGGCATCACCCTGCATGACGCTGTGCATTACAAGGACGGCCAGGGGCGGCCGGTGCCCGGCGAGGATTGCGCGGTGCTGAACACCGTCCGCCGCGGCGAGATCCACCGTTCGGAAACCGACCATTTCGTCCGCCGCGACGGCACCGTCTTCCCCATCGCCATCACCGCGGTGCCGCTGCGCGAGGACGGCCGCATCGTCGGGTCGGTCACCGTCTTCCAGGACATCACCGAACGCCAGCGCATGCTGACCGCCCTGCAGGAGAGCGAGGAGCGGCTGACGGTGGCGCTGGACGCCTCCAACACCGGGCTGTGGGACTGGAACCCGGTGATGGACCACGCCTATTTCTCCGACCGCTGGCTCGGCATGCTCGGCTATGCCCCCGGCGAGCTGCCCGGCAACGGCGCCACCTGGCTGGGGCTGCTGCACGAGAGCGACCGGGAGCGGGTGCTGGCGACGCTGGACGACCATGTGGCCGGCCGTGCCCCGGTCTATGAGGTCGAGTTCCGCATGCGCCACAAGTCGGGCGCCTGGGTCTGGATCCTGTCGGCCGGCAAGGTGACGGAACGCGATGCGGACGGCCTGCCCACCCGAATCACCGGCATCCACAAGGACGTGACCGACCGCAAGCGGACCGAGGACGAGTTGGCCCGCGCCAAGGAGGAGGCCGACCGCGCCAACCGCCAGAAGAGCGACTTCCTGGCCAACATGAGCCACGAGATCCGCACGCCGATGAACGCGGTGATCGGGCTCAGCCATTTGATGATGAAGACGGAACTGTCGCCGCGCCAGCGCGACTATCTGGACAAGATCCATGCCTCTTCGCGCAGCCTGCTCGGCATCATCAACGACATCCTCGACTTCTCCAAGGTCGAGGCCGGAAAGCTGACGATCGAAGCGATCCCCTTCCACATCGGCGACGTGCTGCAGGAGGTGGCGACGGTCGTCCTGCCGAAGGTGCGGGAAAAGGGGCTGGAGCTGATCGTCGACCTGCATGGCGGCGTGCCGGGCACGCTGGTCGGCGATCCGCTACGGCTGGGTCAGGTGATCCTCAACCTCGTCTCCAACGCCGTGAAGTTCACGGAGCGGGGCGAGGTGGTGGTGACGGTGGGCGGGCGCATCGGCACCGGCGACGATTACCGGCTGGAGGTGGAGGTCTGCGACACCGGCATCGGCATGTCGGCGGAACAGGCGGCTGCGCTGTTCCGCCCCTTCACCCAGGCCGACAGCTCCACCACGCGGCGCTTCGGCGGCACCGGGCTGGGGCTGGCGATCTGCCGGCAGCTGGTGGAACTGATGGGCGGCGGCGTGTCGGTGGAAAGCCGTCCGGGGGAAGGCAGCATCTTCCGCTTCGCCATCCGCTGCCGCGTCGCGGCCGGCGACACCGCCGACGACCGGCTGCCGCGCGACTTGATGGAGCGCCGGGTTCTGGTGGTGGACGATAGCGACGCCGTACGCTCCATCCTGACCGACATGCTGGAACGCTTCGGCCTGACCGTGGAATCGGTCGGCGACGGCCGGTCGGCTCTGCGCCGTCTGGAGGAGGGGCAGGCCGGGGTGAAGCCGCCGGTGGAACTGGTGGTGCTGGACTGGCGCATGCCGGATCTCGACGGGGTGGAAACGCTGCGCCGCCTGCGCGCGCTGCCCGGGGCCCAGCCGCCGGTGGTGATGACCACCGCCTATGGCGCCGACGGGGTGCAGGGGGCGCTGGATGGGGCGCTGGACGGCGCGGTGGATGGGATGGCAAGCCCCGCCGGGCCGGTCACCGCCGTGCTGGAAAAGCCGGTGACGCCGTCGGCCATGTTCGATTCGGTGATGACCGCGCTGGGCGGTTCGGCCCGGCCCGCCGATACCGCACGCCGGGTGACCGACCCCGCCCAGTCGACCGAGCTTTCGGCGCTGGTCGGGCGCAGCGTTCTGCTGGTGGAGGACAATCCGGTCAACCAGCAGGTCGCCTGCGGCCTTCTGGAACTGGTCGGCATCGAGGCGACGGTGGTCAGCAGCGGCGAGGAAGCCCTGCAATGCCTGCGCGAGGTGAAGTTCGACCTCGTGCTGATGGATGTTCAGATGCCGGGGCTGGACGGCTATGAGACGACACGGCTGATCCGGCGCGAGCTGGAGCTGTCGAGCCTGCCGATAATCGCCATGACCGCCCACGCCATGGCCGGCGACCGCGAACGCTGCCTCGATTCCGGCATGAACGACCATGTTTCCAAACCGATCGACCCGGACACGCTGTATGCGGCGCTCGCCCGCTGGCTGAAGCCGGTGCGCGGGATCGGGGGGACCGCGGCCGGGCCGGCCGTGATGCCGGCCGCCGTATCGGCCGCCCCGGCGCTGCCCGACAGCCTGCCGGCGCTCGACCTTGCCGTCGCCCGGCGCAACGTGAACGGCAACCTCGCCCTGCTGCGCCGGATCCTGATCGATTTCGCCGCCACCCATGAGGGGGAGGCCGCACGCCTGGCCGCTGCGGTGCGGGAGGAGCGCTGGAAGGACGTGCTGCGGCTGTCCCACACGCTGAAGGGCACCGCGGCCACGGTCGGCGCCATGGACCTGTCGGCCCTGGCGGGTCGGGTCGAGGCCGGGGCGATGACGGTGCCGCCGATCCTCGATGACGGGGTGCTCGACCGGCTGGCCGACGCGCTCGCGCTGGTGGTGGAGGGGATCGGCACCCTTGGACGGCCGGTGGCGGACAGCGTCCCCGCGGCGGGGCCGCCGGTTGCGCCGCCATCCCCGGCGGCCGGGCTGCCGCGCGACATGCTGCGGGCGGCGCTGTCGTTGGCGGACCAGCTGGGCGGCCTGCTGATCGCCGGCGATCCGGAGGCCGGGGATCTGGCCGATGCGCTTGCCCGCCTCCTGGCCGGAAGCCCGGTGGCGCAGATGGCGGAGCGGGTGAACCGCCATGCCGGCGCCTTCGATTTCGACGACGCGGCCACCGCGCTGACAGACCTGCGCGACCGCCTGCGTGACTGGAGAGAGACCGCGACATGAGCCTGCCGAATCCGGTTGCCCTGCCGAACGGCGAGAAGCCGCGCATCCTGGTGGTCGACGACGAGCCGATCAACCTGAAGGTCATGGCCGACCTGCTGCGCGACAGCTATGGCCTGATCGTGGCGAAGGACGGGCCGCAGGCGCTCGCCCGTCTGGCCGGCGACCCGCTGCCCGACCTGATCCTGCTGGACGTGATGATGCCGGGCATGGACGGGGTGGAGGTCTGCCGGAAACTGAAGGAGGACGCCCGCACCCGCGAGGTCCCGGTGATCTTCATCACTGCCATGGGTCAGGTCCATGACGAGACCCGCGGGTTCGAGGTCGGGGCCGTCGACTACATCACCAAGCCGATCTCGCCGCCGGTGGTGCTGGCCCGCGTCCGCACCCACATCGCCCTCCGCGAGGCGCGGCGCGCGCTCGCCGACCAGAACCGTCAGTTGGAGGACCGGGTGGCGGAGCGCACGCGCGACCTGCTGCGCGCCCAGGACGCAACCATCCGCGCCATGGCCTCGCTGGCGGAAACCCGCGACAACGAGACCGGCAACCACATCCGCCGGACCCAGAACTATGTGCTGGCGCTCGCCCTGCATCTCAGCCGGGATCCGCGCTACGCCGGCCGGCTGGACGAGGAAACCATCGAGCTGCTCTACAAATCGGCGCCGCTGCACGATGTCGGCAAGGTCGGCATCCCGGATTCGATCCTGCTGAAGCCGGGTAAGCTCAGCGACGACGAATTCCATGTGATGAAGACTCACGCCGCACTGGGCCACGACGCCATCTTCGCCGCCGAAGGGCAGGCGGAGATCGCGTTGGCCGGCGAAAGCTCCTTCCTGCGCATCGCGCGGGAGATCGCGCACGGCCATCATGAGCGCTGGGACGGCACCGGCTATCCCCAGGGACTGGCGGGGGAGGCGATCCCGCTGTCGGCCCGGCTGATGGCGGTTGCCGACGTCTACGACGCGCTGATCAGCCGCCGCTGCTACAAGCCGCCCTTCCCGCATGAGAAGGCGGCGGCGATCATCCGCGAAGGCAGCGGCAGCCACTTCGACCCGGCCGTCGTCGCCGCCTTCACCGCGCTGGAGGACGAGTTCAAGGACATCGCCAGCCGGTACAGCGACGAGGAGTGACGGGCCTCCGCCGCAAATCCATCCTCAGAACAGTTCGATTTCGACCTCTTGGCGGCCGATGACGGCCGCCTCCTGGCCGTCCGCATCGACAATCCGGATCGGATGACCGTCACAATCGTCCGACATCGTCTGGGCGATCTCGAGCAGTTGGATCGGCAGCCGCATCCGGCCATTCGGCGCACGATCGGTGCGGCAGGGGGCGATGGTGACTGTGAAAGCCATAGCTGCATTTCCGTTTGAACTGAACCGCAGCCAAAGCAGCAAAGGCCATACCAAAGTATGATGATAATCTGCCGATCAGGGTAAGCCCTCATCCGGGCACCAGGCCGGCAACAGGCGGGCCCACTATGCGAAGCCTTCAGTCCAAACGGGCCAAGCGCCTGTTAACCGTAATCTAGGCGTGACGTGGAGCAGGAGCGACCTGCGCTGCATTCTGCGACGCAACTTTGCGGTCGCAGAATGCAAAACGGTGTCACCAACCGTTGATGAAGCGCGAAGACGGGGCGTCAAATCCAGGAATCGTCCCCGCCACCGCTGCCGCCATCATCGAAGGACGAATCATCGTACGACACATCATCGGCCGGCGGCGGATCGGGGTCGTAGGAGGCGTCCTGGACCGTATCCGGTGCCATGTCGCCCTGCGGCCCCTGGTCGTCGCCGTAATAGTTGTTGTTGATGACGGTCTCGTTGATCGTCTCGCCGCCCAGGGGCTGGGCCATCGCCGTGCCGAAGGGGCCGGGCGAATGATGCAGCAGGGAGGAGATGGCGCTCGCCGCCAGCATGCCGCCGGCCACACCCGCCGCGGTCTGCGCCGCTCCGGCGAAGAACCCGCCGCCGCGCGGGGCCATGCCCTGCTGCGGGAAGGGGGGTGGGCTGTATTGCTGCTGGGGATAGGCCGCTCCCGGTGCGGCACCCCAGGGGCTGCGCCCGGCAGCCGGCTGTGCCTGGGCCTGCTGGCCTTGCGCCGGCTGGGAATAGGACGGGGCGGGGGGAGGCTCGGCGCCGCGGCCCCAGGGGCTGCGGCCGATGCCGAGCGCGTTCGACAGGAAGCTGCCGCCGGATTGCTGCGGCTGGGCCGGGCGGTCGCGCAGTTGCCGCTCCAATTCCTCGATCCGGGTCTGGGCCGCGGTCAGCGCCTGCTGCTGCACCAGCACCGTCTGCGCCATGTAATAGGACGACAGCGGCTGGTCCTGAACGGCGCGGCGGATGAAGTCCTCCGCCTCGGCGTCGCGCGGCTGGGCTTGCTGCTGGGATTCCACCTCGCGCAGGCGGCGGAACAGGTCGGACAGAAGCGTGCGTTCCTCGGGGGTCATCGACGTCTCCTAACATGGCGCCCATCGCAAGCGGCGCCATCCCTTGATGTGGAGTCACCATACCCCGCCGGACAAGTCCCCAGTTGGGCGGCCCCGCTGCCGAAACCCATCCTGTCGCCCGACACGGCCACAGTCATTTCGTTACAAGACGCCTGCAACATTACACAAATGCGCCGGCAACTTGCCGAACATTCCGAACGCGGTTCTTTGGATGATGAACTGTTGGCCTGACCATTGTGGGAATAGGGGCGGCTATATCGGCTATGGCGTCGCCGGCTTAACATATGACATTGACGGGGGTGCCTTTTTTCAGACCGATAGGCCACATTTGTAGTGCGACCGCCCGGCGGCGCCGGTTGTGAAGCCGAGACCAAGAATGAACAGGCGCCGAGAGATGGTGGAACTGACCGACCTGGAGCGCGATGCGCTGACCGAGTTGGTGAACATGGGGGTCGGCCGCGCCGCCACCCATCTCAGCCGCATGGTCAACGATCAGGTCCTGCTGTCCGTGCCGACCGTGGACATCGTCAGCCGGCAGGAGGCGTCGGATTTCCTGACCGCGCGCGAACGCCACGGGCTGGTGGCGGTGGAGCAGCAGTTCCAAGGTTCCTTCGACGGGCGCGCCATGCTGATCTTTCCGGAGGCCAACAGCCTGGAACTGGCCCGCGCGGTGCTGGGCGGCGACCTGACCCTGGCCGAGATCGTCGATCTGGAGCAGGACGCCCTGGCCGAGATCGGCAACATCATCCTGAACGGCTGCCTCGTGGTGGTCGCCAATGCGCTGAGGGACCGGCTGACCATCTCGCTGCCGGCGGTGCTGCGCGGTGACGGCGCCAACATCCTGACGGACAAGGCCGGTGGCGCGGACGAGCTTGTGCTGTTCCTCTACATCGATTTCACCATCCGCAGCCGCAGCATCCGCGGTTACATCGCCCTGCTGATGGGGGTATCGTCCCTGCAGTCGCTGAAGCAGCTGATTCATGCCTTCATCGAAGGCATCGCGTCCGAAGAACCCTCATCCGCCGGAACGTCGCATGGCTCCCAGATTGCCTGAACAACCCACCTGGGCGCTCGATGTCCTTGGCGCGCTGGATGCCGGCATCCTGCTTCTGGACCGCCATTGCCGCGTCCTCTATTGGAACAGCTGGATGGAGCAGGCCTCCACCCTGACGGCCAGGGAGATTCTGGGGCACGACCTGTTCGACGCCCTGCCGAACCTGCGCGAATCGCGCCTGCACATCGCCGTGCGCGACACGCTGGCCACCGGCGCGCCCGGCGTCCTGTCGCACACGCTGAACCCGATGCTGTTCCCGCTGCGCCTGCCCGACGGACGCCGGATGGTCCACAATGTGGTGATCCGGCCGCTGCCGTCGCATGCGCAGTCCCCCCATGCACAGGTGGCGGGCAGCGAGGCGCGCTGCCTGATCCAGGTGACCGACGTCACCGCATCGGTGAACCGCGAGCGGGTGCTGCGCGAACAGCGCGACGCGCGGTACCGCGCCATCGTCGACACCGCCCCCGACGCCATCATCACCACCGACACCCGTGGCATGGTGCAGTGGATGAACGGCACCGCCACCCGCCAGTTCGACTACCGCCCGGACGAACTGATCGGCCGGAGCGTCACCGTGCTGCTGGGCGACGACGCGCCCGACTGGATCGCCATGGCCGAGCGCAGCGGACCGGACGCCGCCGGCATGGACGCCGCCACCCAGCCAGTGGAACTGTCCGGCCGGCGCCGCGACGGCAGCCACATCGACCTGGAACTGTCGATGGCGCGCTGGGAATCGGAAGGGCGCAGCTTCATCACCGGCATCCTGCGCGACATCACCGAACGCCGCCGTACCCGTGAAGAGTTGCGGACCAGCGCGCTCGCCATGCGCCAGCTGGCCGAACAGACCAAGGCGACGCTGGACGCGCTGCCGGCCTTCATCGCCGTGCTCGACCGCTCCGGCCATATTGTGTCGGTCAACCGGGCCTGGGCGGAAGCCGGACCGGAGACCAGCTTCCTCGGCCAGGGCTGCATCGTCGGCGACGATTATCTCGACCATTGCGGTCGCGGCGAGACGATGGACCCGCGGGCCGACGGCGTGATGGACGCGTTGCGCACGCTGCTGAGCGAGGGCGGGCCGCCGGTGTCGGCCGAGTACGTCACCAATTCCCAGCACTGGTTCCGCTGCCTTGCCGCCCCGATGCCGGCCGGTCCTTTCGGCGGCACGGTTCTGATGCACATCGACGTGACGGAGATCAAGTCGATGGAGGCGGCGCTGCGCAAGCTGGTCGGCCAGAAATCGACTCTGCTGCGCGAGGTCAACCACCGCGTCAAGAACAGCCTGCAGCTGGTCTCCAGCCTGCTGACGCTGCAGACGCTCAGCCTGCCCGACGAACGGGTGCGGGTGCATTTCCAGGACGCCCGCAGCCGGATCGAGGCGATCGCCCGCGTCCACAACCGGCTCTATCAGGCCGACCAGTTCCAGACCATCGAGTTCGGCACCTACCTGAACGAGCTGTGCGAGGATCTGGCGCGTGCATCGGGCGGCGAGAGCATGTGCGACATCATCGTGCGGTCGGACGTGATCGACCTGCCGATCGACCATGCCGCGCCACTCGGCCTGATCGCAAATGAACTGATCACCAACGCCGTCAAGCATCGCGGGAATGAGCCCGCGCGGGTGACGGTGACCTTCATGCGCGAGGGCGACGACCTTGCCCTGACCGTTTCCGACCGCGGTCCCGGGCTGCCGTCCAACTTCGACATCCGCAAGAGCCGCAGCCTGGGCATGCGCCTGATCTCCAGCCTTGCCGGCCAGATCCGGGCCAGCATCGACATCGACACCACGGCGCAGGGCACCACCTTCCGCATCGAACTGCCGGTGCCCGACGAGGTGCCGCTGCTCGAGGCGACGTCCGCCGAGGAGATCGGGGGATGAAGATCCTGCTGGTCGAGGACGAGGTGCTGATCGCGCTGGAGCAGCAGCTCTATCTGGAGAATGTCGGCCACAGCATCATCGGCCCGGCGATCACCGCGACCGAGGCGATTGAGATCGCCACGGCCGACAAGCCCGATCTGGCGCTGGTCGACGTGCATCTGGGCATGGGCACCAACGGCATCGACGCCGCGCGCGGGCTGACCAATCTGGGCGTGCCCTGCCTGTTCATCACCTCGTTCCGCGACGAGTTGAAGAAGGATGGCCCGCTGACCGGCATCGGCTGCCTGCCCAAGCCCTTCACCGAAAGCGGCCTGATCGCCGCCGTCGACGCCGCCCGCGCCATATTGGCGGGGGAGACGCCGCGCAACGTGCCGCAGACGATGGAACTGTTCGTGTGACCCGATATGGCGCAGGGAATACGGCCGAAGGCGCGGCCGGACTTTTATCCTTTGATTGAAGCAATGTCCTGTGGCGACAGACCCGGATTCACATCGACAATTCTGATCGAACCGTCCGGAAGAATGCCGAAATCGACGACCCAGGAGCCGTCGCCAAGGCTCTCGGCGGTTTTTGTCGCTGCACTGGACAACCGTTCCGAAATCGCGGGCAGAGCCCGTGCGGTGCGTCCGCGCAGGCAGGCGCTGACGCGCGAAATGCCGGATTTGCGGATCAGGTAGCGCACCTCGCTGATGTCTGAAAAATCGACATAGCGGGCCAGACGTACAAAGAGCGGTGTATTCGTTCGGGTCCAGGCCCTTGTAGACAGTAATTGCGCCCTGGTCGGATGCTGAAGCAACAACTCCAGCATGACGCGCATCGACATTCCTTGATAGATGATGCCCAGGGTACCGCCATCCCGCCAACTCTTGACTCCCAGCTTGGGCATCAGCGCCTCCGGGGATGGCCGGTCGGCTTCGCCGGGATCGACGAGGGTGAAGCTGTTGCCGCTCGCCTGTACGGCGAAACTCAGAACCGGTGGAGCCAGATATACCCGGCGAACCGGGGCCGGCAGCTTGGCAAAATCCGTCCGCAGGATCTTTGCATAGGCATTGTCCATCCAGGCACTCCCCGTCATTCGTATTTTTTTAAGCCATTGATGAAATCGGTAAAGCTGTCGGCAACGAACGCAATTTTAGTCTTACCACTTTCCCAATCATGACTTTGGAAACGCCAATAAAAAACGCGCTCTGTTGGACGCGCAATTTCAAGCAATATTTCTCCCTGACCATAGTCCCTGGCAATAGGCAATAAATATTTCGGTATATCTATTTGTTCATCTTCCTGAATTGATTCATAATGCGCCAACGCCTTTTCCACAGATTTTATGAAAGAAACAGCCTCTGTACGCAGCTCTCTGCGGTCTTCCATTTCGTAGATATAATCGAAGCCGTTGTTTATCTCGAAATTGAATTCAACGCTTCCATAGGTCTTCATAAAGTCCACATAGCTTGCCGGCGCCTTTCCACCAAACTGTTGTTCCAATTCGGCGATGGCAGCGTCACTCTCCGGCTCCATGCCTGTCTGTCTCCAATACGCCAAGGTTTCAGGTGGAATACGGAACCACATCTGGATCTCCTTCAGAACAGATCGTTATTGATCATGGAATTCCCGCCGGTATGCGGGGTGCCGCCATCGGTACGATCATGGATTGCACTAGGCACGTAACCCACCGTTCCGTCTTCAAAATGATGAAGTGTATAATCCTTGGCGCTGGGTGGTTTCCAATTAGGATCGCCTTTCATCAATTTTTCAAATTCTTTCGCGTCCTGTGCGGCATCGCCTGTCACGACCCAGAGATTCTTTTTCTCTCCATAGACATAGGGGGTAAAATCCGGAAATCCGTCTTGGAATTGAACCGAAGTTACCTTCTGACCGCCGGGTAGCTTGACAGGCTTGTCGAATGTGAACCACCCATTACCGTTTGCAGGCGCCGCACCGTCCACTGTATCCCACTTGCCTTTGGTTTTCGGCATCTGCAAGCTTTTCTTGCTTCTCAGCTTCTCACAATCCTTGCAACCGGGAACGTCATTCCGTGCATCCAGCATTGCCCGCTTAACCCTTTCGAGAGCTTTTTCACGGGCCGCAGCCACTTCGGAAATATCGAAGGATTTCTCAAGGGCCTCCTTGCTTGCTTTTGCCAGCTTATCGCCCCGCTTGAGCAGCACCTTGACCAACTCCGCTGTTTTGGGGGCACGCTTCATGATCTTGGCAGGCTTTGCCAATGCGTCGCCTGCATAAGGGATGAAACTCGCCACTGACAGGGCTGCCCCGAGAAAATCCCCTTGCGCCAAGGCAATCGTGCCGCTGACCGCATCGCTGAGCGGTGTCGGATCGAAGATGCCGGTGATGTCCGCCGTCAGAGCGATATAGTCGGCCTTGGACATTCCCTTGGCTTCCTCCCTGACGGTATCCCAGATCTTTTTCTTCGCCTGTTCCTGAAGGGCGTCGTTATACGCTTCCGTCATGGCTCGTCCTGCCAGAAGCGTTCGCGCCATTCGTCGGGAGAGTCGTAGCGGCAGGCATCCTCCCAGGCATCAGCATAGCGGTCGGACTGCAATGCATCGAAGCGCTCGCGGGCAGGTCTGCCCACATCGGACAGAACGGCGGCGATGTCCGGCTGCTTGTAGAAGCCCGGCGCAATGTCCCAGCGAAGCCGGACGAAAACACGCAGCATCTGGACGTCGTCGATGGAAAACCCCTTGGCGATGTCCAGGCTGTCGCCGATGACCCATCGGAAATAGCCGGCCGGATAGGCCGCGCAAATTCCCGGCCGGTAGCGCGTCAGATAGTCGTGTATGTCACGAACCAGCAACCGGCGGTCGGAGAGAACCATCCAGTTTAGCTGAACGTCTCCAATTATAAGCATGCCGACGTGAACCAACAATCCCGAGAGAGAACTCCCGCAGGCTAACACAACCGCATCGCGGTTCCAAAATGAGATCGTCCGAGGTGGTAACGCGGATCACCGCCCCTTCAAGTTCGTCTGGCGCGGCTTCATGCCGGAGGGCTTGCTTCCTGCCGGTTTCGCCCCCGGCGGCTTGCCCACCGGCGGCACCACGCGGCGGCCCTGGCCGGCCTGCTGGGTCAGGAAGGTCTTGCCTTTCGGCCCCTTCTCCCGCGGCTTGGCGGTGGCACCCACCGGCTGCCAGGCCGGGATCAGATGCTCTTCGCCCGGTCCGATCAGGTCCTCGCGGCCCATGCGCTTCAGCGCCTCGCGCAGGATCGGCCAGTTCTCCGGATCGTGGTAGCGGAGGAAGGCCTTGTGCAGCCGGCGCTGCTTCAGCCCCTTCGCCGACGACACCAACTCCGACCCGACGCGGCGCACCGGGCGCAGCGGATTGCGCTCGCTGTGGTACATCGCCGTCGCCAGCGACATCGGCGAGGGCAGGAAGGTCTGCACCTGATCGGCCTTGAAGCCGTTCCGCTTCAGCCACAGCGCGAGGTTCATCATGTCCTCGTCCGTGGTGCCGGGATGGGCGGCGATGAAGTAGGGGATCAGGTAGAGCTTCTTCCCCGCCTCCTTCGCTGCCTTGTCGAACATCCGCTTGAACTCGTCATAGGCGCCCATGCCGGGCTTCATCATCTTCGCCAGCGGACCCGGCTCGGTATGCTCCGGCGCGATCTTCAGGTAACCGCCGACATGGTGGGTCACCAGTTCCTTGACATATTCCGGATTGCGGACGGCGAGGTCGTAGCGCAGCCCCGACGCGATGTGGATCTTCTTCACCCCCGGCACCGCGCGGGCCTTGCGGTAGAGCTGGACCAGCGACGAATGGTCGGTGTTCAGGTTCTTGCAGATGTCCGGGAAGACGCAGGACGGGCGCCGGCAGACGGATTCCGTCTCCTTGTCCTTGCAGGCGAGCCGGTACATGTTGGCGGTCGGCCCGCCCATGTCGGAGATGACGCCGGTGAAGCCCTTGGTCTTGTCGCGGATATGCTCGATCTCGCGCAGGATCGACCCTTCCGACCGGCTCTGGATGATGCGCCCCTCATGCTCGGTGATCGAGCAGAAGGAGCAGCCGCCGAAGCAACCGCGCATGATGTTGACCGAGAAGCGGATCATCTCCCAGGCCGGGATGCGCGCATCGCCATAGGACGGGTGCGGCGCCCGCGCATAGGGCAGGTCGTAGACGCCGTCCATCTCGTTGGTTTCCAGCGGGATCGGCGGCGGGTTCAGCCAGACGTCGCGGTCGCCGTGGCGCTGGACCAGCGCGCGGGCGTTGCCGGGGTTGCTCTCCTGGTGCAGCACGCGGCTGGCATGGGCATAGAGCACCTTGTCGGCCGTCACCTGCTCGTAGCTGGGCAGCCGCACCACCATATGGTCGGCCCCGGCGGCGCGCGGCGACACCGTTGCGGCGGGATCGTCGATGGAGCTGCTGTCGACCACCGTCCAGCCTTCCGGCAGGGACGAGCGCATGATGGCGGTGCCGCGGATGTCGGTCATCGCCTTGGGCGACTCCCCCTTCAACGCACGCTGGGCGATCTCGATGATGGCGCGTTCGGCGTTGCCGTAGACCAGCATGTCCGCCTTGGAATCGACCAGGACGGAGCGGCGGATCTTCTCGCTCCAATGGTCGTACTGGGCAATGCGGCGCAAACTGGCCTCGATGCCGCCAAGGACGATGGGCACGTCCTTGAAGGCTTCGCGGCAGCGCTGGGAATAGACGATGACGGCGCGATCCGGCCGCTTGCCGCCCTCGTCGTTCGGCGTGTAGCTGTCGTTGTGGCGCAGCCGGCGGTCGGCGGTGTAGTGGTTGACCATCGAGTCCATGTTGCCGCCGGTCACGCCCCAGAACAGCCGCGGCTTGCCCAGGATCTTGAACGGCTCCGCACTGCTCCAGTCGGGCTGGGCGATGATGCCGACGCGCAGGCCCTGCGATTCCAGCAGCCGGCCGATGATCGCCATGCCGAAGCTGGGATGGTCGATATAGGCGTCGCCGGTGACGACGATGACGTCGCACTGGTCCCAGCCCAGCCGGTCCATTTCCGCACGCGACATCGGCAGGAAGGGCGCCGCCTTGGGGCGCACGCTCCGGTCGGGGCGGTGAGTGAACAGGTTGGGGGCCGCGAGCATCGCGTTCTCCGGGTCTCTATCAACAATGCGGATGGATAAGCCGACAGTCTTACCCTGTCGGCCGGCAAAATCCCACCGCTGATAACGCAGCGGAGCAATGGGACATTGAGCGGGGTGGCGCGACAGCTATGTGGGACGCCCCACAGCCGGTGCAAGGGCCGGCCTTGGGTGTCGGCGATGGGTGTCAGGCGGGGCGGGGCAGGGCAGGGTGACGTTCAGGCGGCGACCCCGTCCGGCCCCACGGCCCGGCCATTGCGGCGCGCCACCACCCAGCCGATCAGCGCGCCGGCCAACAGCACCAGCGCCGCGATCAGGAAGGCTGCACCCGGAAGCGGGAACAGCGCTCCGCTGCCCACCGACGCGGAATAGACCGCCCCGAAGAAGACCGGCGACAGGATGCCGGCGACGCTGGCCACGCTCATGTTGGCGCCCTGCAACTGACCCTGTTCGGACGGGCTGACCCGTTGCGTCATCAGTGACTGGATGGTCGGCATCGCCAAGCCCCACAACGCGTTCGGCAGGATGGCGAGCGCGAACCAGCCGCCGGTCGGCGCCAGCCCCATGCAGGCCAGCCCGACGGCCCCGCCGAACAGGCCGACGACCATCGTGCCGCGGTCGCCCAGCCATTTGACCATGCGCGACACCACCAGCCCCTGCATGACCATGTCGAGCGCGCCGACCACCGCCAGCAGAAGCCCGACATCCCAGGCGCTCCAGCCATAACGGTGCGCGGCATAGAGCACGAAGACGGCCGGGAAGACCTGATGGGAGACATGCAGCATGAAATTGACCATCGACAGACCCGACAGCTCCGGGTGCGAGCGCAGCAGCCGCAGCGCCCCGAACGGGTTGGCCCGGCGCCAGGAAAAGGGCATGCGGCGATCATGCGGAAGCGATTCCGGCAGCACCACCAGACCATAGAGGAACGCCAGCCCGCTGAGCAGACCCGCCCCCCAGAAGGGTGCCCGCGGCGAGATCTCGCCCAGCAGGCCGCCCAGCAGCGGGCCGGCGATGAAGCCGGCGCTGAACGCGGCGCCGATCAGGCCATAGGCGCGCGCCCGCTGCTCCGGCGGCGTCACGTCGGCCATGTAGGCGAAGACGGTGGTGAAGCTGGAGGAGGTGATGCCGGCGACCGCCCGCCCGACCACCAGCCACCACAGGTTCGGCGCCACCGCCATCAGCACATAATCCGCCGCCAGTCCCAGCGCGGACAGCAGGATCACCGGCCGCCGCCCGAAGCGGTCGGACAGCGACCCGATCACCGGGGAGCAGAAGAATTGCATCAGCGCCCAAAGCGCGATCAGTGCACCATTGATGGTGCCGGCCTGGGCGTCGGCTCCGGCGAACTGCTCGATCAGCGCCGGCAGCACCGGAATGACGATGCCCATCGCGACGATGTCGAGCGCCGCGGTGACGAGAATGAAGGCCGTCGCGGCTTTGCGCGGACGAAGAACGGCAGACATGGAAAAGACCTTCAGGAACAACGAGGTTTAAAGCGCCCGAACAGGGCGCGGGCGCCCCCCGGCCAGAGAGGGCAGGCCGGGCGGCATCGCACAGGGAAGCATCATCATAGGCTGGGTGCAGCTTCTTGTGAAGTGAAATATTTCCGATATCGGATGTGTTTCGCCGGCGTACACCGGTTCGGTCGGCTTGCTCGCCACCGCTATCGGCAAACCCCAGTATCCGCTGATCGCATTCTCACCCCTCCAGGGTGCGTTCGATCCGGCGGTCCGGCACCAGCCACAACAGGATCACCAGGACATACAGCAGGATCGACAGCCATTGCAGGATGAAGGCCGCGGGAATGGCCAACACATAGATGGCTATGCTGATCTTGCCCTTCAGATCGGCCCCGACGGCACGGGCCACTGCCGACTCCCGGCCGCCGCAGGCGATGATCGCCTGTTCGGTCAGGCTGTAGCCGACCGCCGCCATGCCAAGGACGACGCCATAGGCCGCCGTCGCCACCGGCGAGAACGTACTATCGTCGAGCCAGCGGATGACGAAGGGAACCAGCGAAAGCCAGAACAGCAGGAAAAGGTTCGCCCAAAGAACGCGCCCGTCGATCCGCGTGGTCGCCTGCAGCAGATGATGATGGTTGTTCCAGTAGAGTCCGACATTGATGAAGGACAGCACATAGGCCAGCAGAATGGGAACACGCTCCGCCAGTGCGGCGAGACTGCCGTCGACCGGCACCTTCAACTCAAGCACCATGATGGTGATGACGATCGCCAGCACCCCGTCGGTGAACGCCTCCATCCGGCCGGTCTTCATAATCGATCTCCAGGGCGTCAGACCGCCGCCGGCGCGGCAGCGACGGGGTGAAGCGCGCAGACTGCGGTGCCGGCCAGCACAAGAGCGCCGGCGACGACCAGGGGAAGCAACAATCCGCTCTGCATCACCATGACAGCGCCGATGGCGGCCCCGAGGAAGATCGCCGCCACACTGGCCAGCCGCCTGCCGAGGTTGATGTTCGTCCCGCCGGCGAGGCTGGAATCGGCCGCCACCCCCGTCAGCGTCAGGGTCAGAACCGTCGTTGTCAGGTCGGGAACCTTCAACTGCCGGACGGTCCCGTTGCGGAAGCCCATGGCGAACCCGGTCAGGGCGATGATCGCAAAGATGCCGGACGCCCTCGATTGACCTCCGGCATTGACGTCGGCATCCAGGCCGGCGGCGACGACCGCCGCGATCCAGAACAGCGACGTTTCGAACAGCGCCGCGGCCAGCAGCCAATGACGCATCGGCCGTCCGGCCAGGGTCCTGCCGGTCCGGCCGGCGACCAGAGCGCCGGCAAGGAAGGAGACCAGCGCCGTCACCGCCGGCATGACCTGGAATCCCGGCGTTCCCACCGCGGCGAAACCGAGAAAGACGATGTTGCCGGTCATGTTGGCGGTGAAGACCTTGCCCAGCCCAAGAACGCTGATGGCGTCGACCAGCCCCGTCGTCACCGACAGGAGAAGCAGGAGCCATGGCAGGGGAGAAGTGCCACGCGCGGCCGGTGCGGACATTACCGTCGCCTTCCCAAGGTATCAGGTGGGTGGAGCGACAAAATCTGTCATCGACTCGACGCCGGTCTTGTCGGTTCGCGGCCGGTTTGGAAAATTCTGCACATCCTGCCGATGCGGAAGAGAGATCGGCAGCGGAGCCATGCCGCTAAAAAACACATAAGTTAGATTATGGAAATATTTGTCGCACGTATCTGTACCGACAGCCCATCTTATGGTGTTACAGTCGTGAATAGGCATTGGCGTACTGTAAGGGATGCCGGGTAGCCTTCGGGTCCGTGGGGAGTGTTTCCCTCCCCAGCTGCTGCCGACTTTCAAAACCCGGTAAGTAAAATGCCGCCGGTCCTCCCCATGCGCGGGAAGGACCGGCGGCGCAAGACGTCAACCAAACCGGCCGGTGATGTATTCGGACGTCTTTTCCTTGGTCGGGTTGGTGAAGATTTCTTCCGTGTTCCCGAACTCGATCAGCTCGCCCAGATACATGAAGGCGGTGAAGTTGGAGATGCGGGCCGCCTGCTGCATATTGTGGGTGACGATGGCGATGCAGTAGTCGGAGCGCAGCTCGTCGATCAACTCCTCGCACTTGGCGGTGGAGATGGGGTCGAGCGCCGAGGTCGGCTCGTCCAGCAGCAGGACCGACGGCTTCACCGCGATGGCGCGGGCGATGCACAGGCGCTGCTGCTGGCCGCCGGACAGGCTCATGCCGTTCTGGCGCAGCTTGTCCTTCACCTCGTCCCACAGCGCGGCACGGCGCAGCGAAAACTCCACCCGCTCGTCCATGTCGGCGCGGGACAGTTTCTCGTACAGCTTCACGCCGAAGGCGATGTTGTCGTAGATCGACATCGGGAACGGCGTCGGCTTCTGGAACACCATGCCGACGCGGGCGCGCAGCAGGTTCAGGTCCTGCTTGGGCGAGAGGATGTTGTGGCCGTCCAGCAGAACCTCGCCGGTGGCGACCTGCTTGGGATAGAGGTCGTACATCCGGTTCAGGATGCGCAGCAGGGTCGACTTGCCGCAGCCCGACGGGCCGATGAAGGCGGTGACCTGACGGTCATACAGCGGCAGCGAGATGCTCTTCAGCGCCCGGTAGCCGTCATAGAAGAAGTCCAGGTTGCGGACGCTGATCTTCTCGGGCAGGCCGGCGCCGGCGATCGGGCGGTCGGCGGCGGTCCCGGCGAGCATGCCGGGAGGCATCTGGTGGCTGCCGTGGGCGGGGCTGTTGGCGTCCATGTGGGTCATCGTCATGGTTACTTTCTCGTCGTGCCGAGACCGGCCAGCAGCCGGGCGCCGATGTTGAGGAGCAGGATGGCGACCGTGATCAGCAGCGCGCCACCCCAGGCCAGCTGGCGCCAGTCCTCGTAGGGCGACATCGCGTATTGGAAGATCACCACCGGCAGGTTGGCCATCGGCGCGTTCATGTCCGCGCTCCAGAACTGGTTGTTCAGGGCGGTGAACAGCAGCGGCGCGGTCTCGCCGCTGATGCGGGCGACGGCCAGCAGGACGCCGGTGATCATGCCGTTGCGGGCGGCGCGGTAGGCCACCATGGTGATGACCTTCCACTGCGGTGCGCCCAGCGCCGCAGCGGCCTCGCGCAGGCTGTTGGGCACCAGCTTCAGCATGTCCTCGGTCGTGCGGACGACGACCGGGATGACCAGCACCGCCAGCGCCATCGCGCCGGCCCAGGCCGAGAAATGGCCCATGCGGACGACCAGAACCTCGTAGACGAACAGGCCGACCATGATCGACGGCGCGCTCAGCAGCACGTCGTTGATGAAGCGCACCACCTCGGCCAGCTTGGTGTTGCGGCCGAACTCCGCCAGATAGGTGCCGGCCATCACGCCGATCGGCGTTCCGACCACGGTGGCGACCGTGGTCATGATGACGCTGCCGAAGATGGCGTTCAGCAGACCGCCCTCCCCGCCCGGCGGCGGCGTGTTCTCGGTGAACAGGCTGAGGTTGATGGCGGACAGCCCGTTGTAGAGCAGCGTCCACAGGATGGCGACCAGCCAGAACAGGCCGAAGCCGGCGGCGCCCAGCGCCAGGGTCAGCGCCAGCTTGTTGGCAATGCGCCGGCGGTGATACAGCCCCCCGATGGGGGTCGCCAGCGTCGCGGAATTGGACATCGTCATGGCCTCAGACTCCGGCCTTGCGCTGCAGGCGCAGCAGCATCAGCTTGGCGATCGACAGCACGGTGAAGGTGATCAGGAACAGGATCAGGCCCAGCGCCACCAGCGACGCGGTGTAGACGTCGCCGACCGCCTCGGTGAATTCATTGGCGATGGAGGCCGAGATCGTCGTGCCCGGCGCCATGATCGAGGAGCTGATGCGGTGCGCGTTGCCGATGACGAAGGTCACCGCCATCGTCTCGCCCAGCGCGCGGCCGAGGCCCAGCATGACGCCGCCGACCACGCCGGTGCGGGTGTAGGGCAGCACCACGTTCCACACCACCTCCCAGGTGGTGGCGCCCAGCCCATAGGCGGATTCGCGCACCATCGGCGGAACCGTCTCGAAGACGTCGCGGGTGATGGAGGTGATGAAGGGCAGCACCATGATGCCCAGGATCAGGCCGGCGGTCAGGATGCCGATGCCATAGGGCGGGCCCATGAACAGGTTGCCGATGCCGGGGATCTGGCCCAGCGTGTTGATCAGGAAGGGCTGGATCGTCGACTGCATGAAGGGGGCGAAGACGAACAGGCCCCAGATGCCGTAGATGATGCTGGGGATGCCGGCGAGCAGCTCGATGGCGACGCCGAGCGGGCGCTTCAGCCAGGCCGGGCACATCTCGGTGATGAACAGCGCGATGCCGAAGCTGACGGGAATGCCGACGGCCATGGCGATGAGGGAGGTGACCAGCGTGCCGTAAATCGGGGCGAGCGCGCCGAATTGCTCGGTCACCGGGTTCCAGACTTCGGTTCCGACGAATCCGAAGCCGAACTCACGCAGTGCCGGAAGCGCGCCGTCGATCAGGGAAACCGTGACGCCGCCCAGGATCAGCAGGACGAGCAGCGCGAATGCGAGGGTGGCGTTGCGGAAGGCCGCATCCTGCAGGCGCTGGCGGCGGGCCCGTCGGGCGGTGGAGGCGTGTGCGTCGGTCAAGGTCAGCGCGATCTCGGTCATGGCCGCTCCGTGAGGCGTGCGGTGGGAACGGCGCAATTTCCGTTCCCACCGGCGATCATGCCCTCGGGCAAGCCGTCCGCCGGCCCGC
The DNA here is from genome assembly GCF_051124815.1 of Azospirillum sp. B2RO_4. NCBI lineage: Bacteria > Pseudomonadati > Pseudomonadota > Alphaproteobacteria > Rhodospirillales > Azospirillaceae > Azospirillum > Azospirillum sp. B2RO_4. Next base: position 493,574 of record NZ_CP118490.1, read on the forward strand.
CCGAGGTCGGTTGGCCGTGGTTACTTGGCCGACGCGGTCCAGACCGGCTTGCCGTCGGCCTGGATGGTCTGCGCCCAGGTCTTCTGGACCAGCGACACCACCGAGTCCGGCATCGGGACATAGTCCAGCTCGGTCGCCATCTTGTCGCCGTTCTTATAGGCCCAGTCGAAGAACTTCAGCGCTTCGGCGGAAGCCGAGGCGTCCTGCGGGTTCTTGTACATCAGGATGAAGCTGGCGCCGGTGATCGGCCAGCTCTCCGCACCCGGCTCGTCCGTCAGCAGGACGTAGTAGCCCTTGCTGTTGGCCCAGTCGGCGTTGGCGGCGGCAGCCTGGAAGGCCTCGATCTTCGGCGTGACGGTCTTGCCGTCCTTGTTCTGCAGATCGAGGTAGGTGATGTTGTTCTGCTTGGCGTAGGCGTACTCGACGTAGCCGACCGAGCCGTCCGTCTGCTTGACCATGTTGGCCACGCCTTCGTTGCCCTTGGCGCCGATGCCGGCCGGCCACTGGACGGAGGTGTTGGCGCCGATCTGGGTCTTGAACTTCGGGCTGGTCTTCGACAGGTAGTCGGTGAACAGGAAGTTGGTGCCCGACCCGTCGGAACGGTACACCGGGGCGATGGCGGTGTTCGGCAGGTTGACGTTCGGGTTCAGCGCCTTGATCTGCGGGTCGTTCCACTTGGTGATCTCGCCCATGTAGATGTTGGCGAGAACGGTGCCCGACAGCTTCACTTCACCGGACTTGATGCCCTTCAGGTTCACGACCGGAACGACGCCGCCCATGATCATCGGGAACTGGATCAGACCGGCCTGCTCCAGATCCTCCGGCTTCAGCGGCATGTCCGAGGCGCCGAAGGTGACCGTCTTGGCCTTGATCTGCTTGATGCCGCCGCCCGAACCGATCGACTGGTAGTTCAGGCCCGTGCCCGTGTCCTTCTTGTAGGCGTCGGCCCACTTGGCATAGATCGGGTACGGGAAGGTGGCACCGGCGCCGGAGATGTCGGCGGCCGAGGCGACCGACAGCGGGGCGACCGACACGGACAGAGCGGCCAGGGCACCGAAGGCGGCGCAGCGAACGAACGCCGAAGTCATGGTTTTCACGGCAAAACTCCCGATAGGTTTGGACGGTGTCGTTGGGTTGGAGAAAGGCCCGGCCTCGGCCGGACGTCGTAACCCGCCTTCTTCGTCGCGGTGACCATAGCCGCCGCCAGTGACGGGTTTGTTTTGTTTACGTGTCAGTTTTATGAAACCGACCCGCTCTTGCCCGAAGCCGCACGCTCATCGCGCGGCCCGGATTTCCTGAAGGAACAGATGCACGGCGGAGCCGAGGCTGGTCGCCTCGTGCGACAGGCTTTCCGCCACCTGCAGCACGTCGCCGGCCTGGGCGCGCACCTTGGCCGCGGCCTCCGACAGGCCGGCGACATGGTCGGAGGCCGCCTGGGTGCCGACCGCGACGCGGTGGGAGCTGTCGACGATGCTCGACGTGATGGTCGCCTGTTCCTCCACCGCCGCGGCGATGGCCGAGGCGTTGGATTCGATGCGCTGGACGCTGCCGGTCATGGTCGCCACAACCTCCGCCGTTTCACGGCTGGCCGCCTGGGTCGCGGCGATCTGGCGGGCGATTTCGGCGGTCGCCTGGGCGGTCTGGCCGGCAAGGGCCTTCACCTCCCCGGCGACCACCGCGAAGCCGCGGCCCATCTCCCCTGCCCTCGCCGCCTCGATGGTGGCGTTCAGCGCCAGAAGGTTGGTCTGGCCGGCGATCTCGTCGATCAGCCCGACGACGGTGCCGATCTCGCCCGCCGTGCTCGACAGGTCGGCGACGGTCGCCTTCACCTGCTCCGCCCCGGCTGCGGTGTCGCCAATGATGCGGGCCGATTCGCCGGTGCGCTTGCTGATCTCGGCGATGGACTGCGAGATTTCCGACGCGGCCGTCGCCACCTGCTGGATCCCCGCCGCCATCTCGCCGGACAACTGCATGGCGGCCTCGGCGCGGTCGTTGGCGTTGGCGGCGATATCGGTCAGCGAGCGGGCGCGGGCGGCCATGACGCTCGCCGCCTCGGCCAGGGTCTCGACGCTGCTCAGCACGTTGCGTTCGAACTGGTCGGCGATCTCCAGCATGCTGGTGCGGCGGGCCGACGCGGCGTTGCGTCGCTCGACCTCCACCTTTTCATGCGCCTCTTCCATGGCGCGGGCATTGGCGATGAAGACGAACAGGGCGCGGGCCATGTCGGTGATCTCGTCGTTGCCGTCGGCCTTCTGCTCCACCGTCAGGTCACCGTCGGCGACCCGGCGCATGGCGTCGGCCAATGCCTCCATCCGGCCGACGACGCGGCGCCCGACATAGAGCGAGACGATCAGCCCGGCCAGCAGCACGCCGGCGGTCGCCAGCAGGAACTGGATCTCGTTGGTGCGCTCCAGCGCGTCATGGGCGGCGGCGGCACCGTCGGCGGTCGCGCGCTCGGCCGATTGGACAAGCCCGTCGACCATCGCGGTCAGGGCGGCGCCGGTGCTGCGGTTGCTGTCGATCAGCGTGGCGTTCTCGGCATAGGCTGCCAGTTCGCCGCCGCGCAGAGCCAGAATGCCGTCGTCGCCGAAGCCGAGCGCCAGCAGCCGCTCCGCCAGCCGGCGGACCTCCGCGCCAAGATCGTCGCCGGCGTCCTGCAAGGTGCCGCGGATCGTCGCCGCCAGCGGATCGAGCGTGCGGCGGGCGGCGGTCAGGCGGGCCGGCGTTTCCGCATTGCCGGCCTCGGCGAGCTTGCCGGCCAGCAGGTTGGCGTCGGCCATCAGTCCGCTCAGCACGGTGTAGCGATGCTGGGCCGCCGGCACGACGTTGGTCGACAAATCCTGCATGCGTTCGGCAATCGCGTTGCCGGCCTCGGCGATGCGGCCGCGGGAATTCAGCATCAGCGGCAGCATGCGGGCGTTGGCGTCGCGGTCCAACCGGACGATGTCATCTACGGCGGCGGCCAGAGATTCGGCCAGCTTCTGCGCCTCTTCAGCCGGAATGCCGGGATTGAGCTGGCGGACGCGGCGCATGTAGACGCTCTTGTCGCCGTCGCCATAGGCAGCCAGCTCGTTGATCGTCGCCACCACCGGGGCCGCCGCCTCGCTCTTCGCCAGCGGACGCAGTGCGCCCTGCAGGTCGGAAAGCGCGGAGTCGAAGTCGGTGGACAGCGACATCACCTTCGAGCGGTCGGTCTCGAACGTGCCGATCAGCAGCGATTTGGCCAGGGCGGCTTCCGCGCCGCGCAGCTGGAACAGCGGGATCACCGTCTGCCCCAGTTCCGCACCAATCACCGCGGAGGATTGCGAGGTTGCCTCCACCATCGCGGCGATCGCCTGGGCCAGCTGTTCGCGCGAAACCTGCATGTCCGGCTTCAGCGCGGCGAGCAGCTTGGCATGGATGTCGCTCAGCTCCGCCAGCCGGCCGCTGCGCTGTTCCTGCAGGGTCAGCCGCCGGCCAGTCGCCGTCCCCAGCGCATCGATGGTGCCGAGCAGCGAGCGGGCCGTGCCTGTCAGGTCCGCGACGCGATCCGCATCGCCCCCAGTATGACCATACCCGTCCGCCAGCCGGGCGAGTTGCCCGTCCAGCGCCGCGCGCTGTTCCGCCACGGCGCTGCGCAGCCGTGCCAAATCCTCCTCGGAGGTTGCGGCGTCGATCAGCGGCCCCAGCGCCAGCACCCGCGCCGTGGTTGTGGCGAGGCCATGGGCGGCGCTCAGCACCGGCACCTGCGTTCCGGTGATGTCGGCGACATGGCCGCGGACTGCGCCATAGGACATCCAGCCCACCACCGCCGCGATGCAGGGAAGTGCCGCCACGGTGCCGAAGGCGATCAGCATCTTCGACTTGATGCCGGACCGCCGGCGCTGGTCGACTGGCTTTGCCATATGGGCCACCCGTGGCTTGGAGGTTGTCCGTGCCGCGCCCGCGGTTCTCCGCAAGCCGGCCGGCGCCATGGGTAGCCCTTCTGGTTGGATGAATCGGTGACGCTTCGATGAAGTTTTCGCGACGCACAATCGAAAGATTGCCGCACGGGCGAAATCTTACGTCCGCGAACCGATCATAGTGAATCGAACGTAAACGGCGGCGAATAGAAAAGCGGCGCCCAACCCTGCCGGACGCCGCTCTACTGCACGCATGCCGCGTAAAAGCTTGCGCCCGCGGCCGGCGTTACACCGGCGGGGCCGTCCGCCGCAGGCTGTCACGGTCGGAAGCCTTGGCGAACCATGCAGTCAGCGCCGGCCGCCCCTCGCGCCATTCCTCGTGCCCGAAACGGAAATCGAGGTAGCCGAGCGCCACCAGCACCGCCAGCGTGCCGATGGTGGCCTCGCCCTCCAGCGAGGCGGCCTCGGCCTCCAGCAGATCGAGTGAGCGGGCGACCGCCTTGCGCTGGCGTTCCATCCAGTTGGCTGATTTCTCGCCGTCCGGGCGCATGGATTCCAGCCGGCGCAGGATGGCGGCGTCGCAGATGCCGTCGGCGATGGCCTGCAGCCGCAGCGCCGCCCAGCGCGCCGGGCCGGCCGGCGGGAACAGCGGCGCCCGGTCGCCCAGCGAATCGAGATACTCGACGATCACCGGACTGTCGAACAGGGTGGTGCCGTTCTCCAGCGTCAGCGCCGGCACCTTGCCCAGCGGGTTGTCCTTGCCCAGGTTGGTGTCGGCCGACCAGGGGTCGGTCGTCACCCGCTCCACCCGGTCCTCCAGCCCGCGTTCGATCAGCACCATCATCACCTTGCGCACATAGGGCGAGGTGGCGCTCCAGCGCAGCTTCAACATGGATGCTCCTTCCGTTTCGGTTTTGCCGCTTCGCTTTTCCTGTCGACAGGCTAGCGGCGGGCCGGACCGCCGGTCCACCGCCGCACCGGCAACCCTCACCCCCGGAAATGATCCTTGCGGCGGCGCAGTTCGGCGAACACCTCCACCGACGGGGCGCCGCTCATACCGATGGCGGACTGGACGCCGGGATCGTCGGCGCGCAGGAACGGGTTGGTGCGGCGTTCCATGCCGATGGTGGTGGGAATCGTCGGCTGGTTCCGCTCGCGCAACTCCGTCACCTCTTCCATCCGCTGGTGCAGGGCGGCGTTGTCCGGATCGACGGTCAGGGCGAAGCGGCCGTTCGACTGCGTGTATTCGTGGCCGCAATAGACGCGGGTCTGGTCGGTCAGCGCCCGCAGGCTCTGCAGCGAGTCCCACATCTGTGCCGGCGTGCCCTCGAACAGCCGGCCGCAGCCGAGCGAGAACAACGTGTCGCCGCTGAACAGGGTCTCCGCCGCCTCGAACCAGAAGGAGATATGGCCGCTGGTATGGCCGGGCACCGCGAAGACGCGGGCGGTCTGCTCGCCGAACACCGTGCGGTCGCCGTCGCTGAGCATCACGTCCAGGCCGGGGATGCGGTGGGCATCTGCGCGGGCGCCGACCACGCTGGCGCGATAGCGGGCCTTCAGTTCCTCGGCGCCGCCGATATGGTCGTTGTGGTGATGGGTCAGGAAGATGTGGGTGAGGGACCAGCCCCGCCGCTCCAACTCGGCCTGCACCGGGGCGGCATCGCCGGGATCGACCACGCCGACCTTGCCGGATGCCGCGTCGCGCAGCACATAGATATAGTTGTCGGCGAAAGCCGGAACGAGAATGACCTCCACGGCAGCGGACTCCCTGCTGTTGCGATACGAAACCCGTGTTACGTTTGGGATACCATGTACACAGATATCGTCGATCTGAGGGAGTTCTACGAGTCCGGATTGGGTCGCACCGCCCAGCGGATGATCCGTCGGCGCATCCGCACCATCTGGCCGGACGTCCGCAACCAGATCGTGCTCGGCGTCGGCTATACCACGCCCTACCTGCGTCCCTTCATGGGCGAGGCCGACCGGGTGGTGGCGGTGATGCCGGCCAGCCAGGGCGTCAGCTTCTGGCCGGCGGAAGGTCCGGGCATGGTGGCGCTGGGTGACGAGGCCGACCTGCCCTTCGGCGACAACACCATCGACCGCGTGCTTCTGGTCCATGGCTTGGAAGGAACCGAGCAGCTGCGGCCGATGATGCGCGAGATATGGCGCGTGCTGGCCGGCGGCGGCCGGGTGCTGGCGGTGGTGCCGAACCGCCGCGGACTGTGGGCGCGCGCCGACTGGACCCCCTTCGGCCACGGCTTCCCCTATTCCGCCTCCCAGCTGAAACAGGTGCTGCGCGACACCATGTTCGTGCCGGAACGCACCCGCCACGCCCTGTTCATGCCGCCGCTGCGATCGCATTTCCTGCAGAAGACGGCGCCGGCCTGGGAAGAGGTCGGCGGGCGCTGGTTCAAGGCCTTCGCCGGGGTGACGATGATCGAGGCGTCGAAACAAATCTTCGCCGGCGTGTCGCGCCGCGCTGCACAGCAGCCGGTGAGGCGCCGGCTGATCGTGCCGCTGCCCGGCGGTGCGGCCCCCGCCGCCCGCAGCGGCAGCGCCCGCACCACCATTGCCGGAGCCACCATTCCCGGCGGCGACTCCGTCGACTGCCAGCAGCCCTACCCACGTACCTGATCAGGCACGCACCTGACGCAGCACGTCGGTGATCCGGCCGCTGATGCCGCTGCCCAGGCTTCCGGCCCGCTCCGCGATGGTCCGGCTCAGCGTCGTCAGTTCCTCCAGCGTGCGCGTCACCCCGCCCAGCGTCTGTTCGGCATCGCCGATCCGCTGCTCCGCCGCCATGGCGTCCTGGCGCGATTGGTCGAGCGAGCGCGCGACGTCCGACGTCAGGGCCGCCTGCTCGTCGATGGCCGCGGCCACCGTGCCGTTGATCGTCTGGATCGAACCGATGGTGGAGTGGATGCGGCCCAGCGCCTCGTCGACCGCGGCGGTCTCCTTCTGCAGGTTGGCGACCTGATCGGCGATCTGCTTGGTGGCGTCGGCGGTCTGGCGCGACAGCGCCTTCACCTCGTTGGCGACGACGGCGAATCCGCGCCCGGCCTCGCCCGCCCGCGCCGCCTCGATGGTCGCGTTCAGCGCCAGCAGGTTGGTCTGGCTGGCGATGGCGTTGATCAGCTTCACCACGCTGGCGATCTGTTCGGCGGCGGACCGCAGCGAGTTCATCACCGTGGTGGCGCGGTCGCTGTCCGACGCCGCGGCCAGGCTGATCTCCCGCGCCTTGCTGGTGTCGCCGGAGATCTGGTCGGAGGTGGAGGCCAGCCGGTCCAGCATGCCGGCGATGGCGCTGACCGAACCGTCGACCGCGCGGGCCGCACCGGCTGCATCGGCGGCCTGCCGCAGCCCCTCCGTCCCCGCAGAGCGGACGGCGGCGACCGCCGATTCCAGCTTGCGGCCGGCCTCGGCCAGTTCGGCGGCGACTCCGCCGACTTCGCGCTCCACCCGCTCGGACAGGTCGCGCGTCAGGGCAAGGCGGCGCGTCTCGGCCGTTTCGGCCCGCAGGGTCGCTACCACCCAATGACGGGCGAGACGGGCGAAGCGGCGTGCCTGCTCCGCCGGGCCGGCGACGGCGAGCGCACCCACCCGGTCGCCGTCCAGATCGATGGCGACGGCATAGCCTTCCCGCATGGCGCCGCCGGATCTGGCCGCCTCGTCGCGGCTGACGGCACGCTCGTCCAGGCGGCAGGCCATGATGTCGGCGCCGGCCGGATGGGTGGTGCCGATCCGCTCCCGCGCGGTGGAAGCGACGACGCTGCCGCCCGTGCCGACGAAGGACACGACGGAATCCAGTTCCCGCCCGATGGACTCGCAGAGATCCTGTGCGATGGTGGCGCTGATGTCCAAGACGTTTCTCCCCTTATTCCCGCTTATGGTTTTCCGTCATCATCCCATGACGGCGCTCTGGAATTCCGATCCACCTCGTGGCGAGATTTCTCCGATTCGCAGGTAACCTTCCGACACTACACGCAACATTTACGAACGAAGAGTTGAAAGAATGACGCAGCCGACCATTCTGGTGCTTCCCGGTCTCGGCAACTCCGGTCCCGACCATTGGCAGACCTGGCTGGAAGGCCGGCTGCCGGCCCTGACCCGCGTGGATCTCGGCGATTGGGACGCTCCGGAACCCGACCGGTGGGTGGAACGGCTCGACCATGCGGTCCGTTCGGCCCCCGGTGCCGTGGTGCTGGTCGCGCACAGCCTGTCCTGCATCCTGGTGGCGCGTTGGGCAACGGCCGGCGGTGCGGCGGACAAGGTCGCCGCCGCCCTGCTGGTCGCCCCGCCCGACGTCGAGTCGCCCGAGACGGTGCCGGCCGAGGCCTGCCGCTTCGCCCCGGTGCCGGCCGATCCCCTGCCCTTCCCCGCCGTGGTCGTCGGCAGCCGCAGCGATCCCTACTGCAGCGCCGCCCGCGCCTGCGGCTTCGCCGCGCTGTGGGGCGCCGACTTCATCGACGCGGGCGAGGCCGGCCACATCAATACCGACAGCGGCCACGGCCCCTGGCCGATGGGCGAGACGCTGCTGAAGGACCTGCTGGCCCAGATTTGACGCCCCTTGCCGCTGCGGGTGAAAGGGTGCGACACAGGGGGCGTCGTCGCGCGCCCGCCAGCGGATTGGAGCTTATGACCGGCATTCCCATCATCGAGGCCGCCCCGGCCAAGCTGAACCTCTACCTGCATGTCACCGGCCGCCGCGCCGACGGCTATCACGAGTTGGACAGCCTCGTCGCCTTCGCCGAGTTCGGCGACGGCATCGCCCTGACTCCGGCCGCCGCACGCGTGGCGTTGCGTGGTGCCGACCTGCCGCCGGCCGGCCCGCGTCTGGCCATCGCCGGTCCCTTCGGCCCGGCCCTGATGGGCGAGAACCCGGCGAACAATCTGGTGATGCGTGCCGCCCACGCGCTGGCTGCCCGGCTGGGCCGCGAGGCCGACGTGATGATCGCGCTGACCAAGGCTTTGCCGGTCGCATCGGGGATCGGCGGCGGATCGGCCGATGCCGCCGCCTGCCTGCGGGCGCTCGCCCGGCTGTGGGGAGTGCCGCCCGACGACCCGGCGCTGTTCGCGGTGGCGGCCGGGCTCGGCGCCGACGTGCCGGTCTGCGTCGCGGGGCGCAGCTGCTATTTCGGCGGCATCGGCGACGTCCTGGACGAGGCGCCGGACCTGCCGGAAACCCACATCGTCCTGGTCAACCCCAACGTGCCGGTGCCGACCCCGGCGGTGTTCAAGGCGATGGCCGCCGCCCGCGCCCGGAGCGGTGCCGCCTTCTCCGCTCCCGCCCGCTTGACCCGCAAGCCGGCCGACGCGGCCGACCTCGCGTTCCTGCTGATGGAGCGGACCAACGACCTGACCGCCCCGGCCCTGACGATCGCGCCGGTGATCGCCGACGTTCTGGCAGCGCTGGAGCGCAGCCCAGGCTGTCTGCTGCCCCGCCTGTCCGGCAGCGGCGCCACCTGCTTCGGCCTCTACGCCACGGCGGCGGCGGCGGAAGCGGCGGCAAAAGCCATCGCGGCGGCGGCGCCCGGCTGGTGGGTGAAGCCGACCCGCCTGCGCCCCATCCGGCCCGACGCACCCGCTCTGCCGCGCGGCATCGTCGCCGCCCCTGTTGCAGCCGCCGTCCCGCCGCCATCCGCGCCTTTCCCCGACACCGGCGGCTGGGGCGTCGGCTGAGCCCCGCTCAGGCCCGCATATAGCCCCAGCCGTCCGCCTGCGCCTCGGCGATGTCGAGGACGCCTGCGGCGACCACCGTCAGCCCCTCGGCGGTCCGGCCGGTCTTCGCCAGCGTGTTGCCGCAGACGCGCAAATGCCGGTCGGTTTCCGCATCCGGACTGTCGAGCGCCGCGGCGACGGCGCCGGCATTGACGACGATGCGCACCTCGGCATCGGGCCGCGCCTTCAGCAGGTTGCGGGCATTGTTCCGCGCCCGCTCCAGCGCGGCCGGCGTCGGGGCATGGATGACCAGACGCAGGTTGGAGGTCATGGCGGTCACTTTCCCGTCGCCGCGTCATGGAAGGAGAAGTCGAACAGCGTGTCGACATCCACCGGCTCGGTGATCTGGTTCAAGGACTGCTGGAAAGCCTGCATCTTCTTGGTCGACTCCAGGATCACCCGCGGATCGTCGACGAAGGTCGTCGCGTCGGAGGTCAGCGCCGCCCGCATGACGTCGCGCTCGACCAGCCCCTTGCCGATGATGTCGGTCACCAGCTCCGCCGTGCGATCCGGGTTGGACTTGGCGAAGGCGGTCGCGCGGATGTGCAGCTTGACCAGTTCGGCCACCGCGTCGTGGTTCTTCGCAATGGCGTCTTCGGTCACCGCCAGCACGGCACCCGGCTGCTTGGGGAACAGGGTGCCCGCCTTGGCAATGATGGCGGCATCCGGCAGGCGCGATTTCACCAGCGTCAGGATCGGTTCGAGGATCGAGGCGCCGTCGATGGCCCCGGTCAGCAGAGCCTGCTGCAAGGGCTGCTCGCCCATGCCGACGATCTCGACATCATCGGGGGAGATGTGCGCGACCTCCGCCATCCAATAGCGCAGGACGGTGTCCGGAACCGACCCGGCGGGCAGCGAACCGATCTTCGGCCGCCGGCCGTTGGCGGCACGGAAGGCCTTGATCCCCTCGGCCGGGTTGGCGGCGCCGGCCATCGCCTTGGCCAGCGGACCACGGCCGATCAGCGCCACCTGATCGATGACGTTGGCGGCGACGACCTTCAGCTTCACCCCCTTCGACCGGGCGATCAGCGCCGGGCCGATGCCGACATAGGCGACGTCCAACGTTCCCGAGGCGAGCGCCTGGATCATCGCCGGCCCCGACTGGAAGCTGGTGGTCTCCAGATTCAACCCGGCATCCTTGGTCCAGCCCTCGCCCGTGATCACGTAAAGCTGGGTCATCGGAATGATCGGGATGTAGCCGACGCGCAGAGTCGTCGCGGCGAAGGCCGGCAGCGGCAGCGACGCGGTGGCTGCGGCAACGCCCAGCGCTGCGGCACCCACCAGCAGATCCCGTCGTGCGATGGGGCGGGCGGAATTGAAGAGCGGCTTCGTCGGCGGGGTCTGCGGCATGTCGGGTCTCCTGTTTCCGCGAGAGCCTAGTGCGGCCGGCGGCGGATTTCAATTCACGTCGGACACTGACAGGGGCAACCCGTAATATACAGAAAATACCTGTTCTTATGATTCCGTCGGCAGCCGACGCCGGAACGGGCGGATCAGCCACAGGTTCAGCGCGAGACCGACCAGGGCGCCTCCCCCGATCACCCCCGCCATCGGCAGGGCGGTGCCGTCGGCCATCAGCCCGACCGCCCAGCCCGAAACCGCGCCGCTGCTGAACTGCAGCATGCCGGCGAGCGCCGAGGCGGTACCGGCCATCTGCGGGAAGGACTGCAGCGCGCCGGCCATCGAATTGGCGAAGCAGAAGCCGGTCAGCGACATGAACAGGAACAGGCATCCGACCAGCCCCCACAGCCCGCCCCAGCCGCCCAGCACGCAGGCGACCAGCAGGATGCCGCTGGCGGCGGACAGCCAGACCCCGATCCGCAGCATCATGTCGGAGCCGAAGCGCATGACCGCGCGGCTGTTCAGCGTGTTGACGATGATCATGCCCACGATGTTCAGCCCGAACAGGAAGCCGTAATTCTCCGGCCGGACGCCGAACAGCTCGATATAGACGAAGGGCGAACCGGAGATGAAGGCGAACATCCCCGCATAGATGAAGGACGACCCCACCGCATAGCCCAGATACCGGCGGTCGGTCAGCAGCCTGCGGTAGGATTCGAACAGCACCACGGGGCGCAGGCTGGTGCGCCGCGAGTCGGGATGGGTTTCCGGCAGGCTGGCGAGCGCAAACATCGCGATGGCGCCGAAGGCGGCCTGGGCCCCGAAGATCCAGCGCCAATTGGCCCAGACCAGGATCTGGCCGCCGATCAGCGGCGCGATGATCGGGGCGGCCCCCATCACCAGCATCATCATCGACAGGACGCTGGCGGCGCGGTCGCGCTCGAACACGTCGCGGATCATGGCGCGGACCAGCACCGGCCCGGCGCAGGCGCCCACCGCCTGCACGAAGCGCCAGGCCGCCAGATGGCCGACATCGACGGTCAGCGAACAGCCGACGCAACCGATTGCATAGAGCAGGATGCCGGTCGCCACCGGGATCCGCCGGCCGAACCGGTCGCTCAGCGCGCCCCACAGCAACTGCCCGACGCCGAAGCCCAGGAAGAAGGCCGACAGGGTCCATTGCACCTGATCCTGCCCCGCATGCAGTTCGCGGCCGATCGCCGGCATGCCGGGCAGATACATGTCGGTGCCCATCGGCCCGAACGACATCAGCACGCCCAGCGCCGCGATGAAGAACGGGCTTTCGGCAGGCGAACGGGAACGAACGGCGGCAAGGCGCGCGAACATCGGCAAATCCAAATGTGACAGGGGAAAAATCGGCCGGACGGAATCCGCAGCATTTAAGCTGCGCCGTCCCCAGTCCGACGCAAAGTCCCGTCTCGGCATGGCTGCCTTGAGTAACCTGCGATAGAATGCCTCCGCGACAATCCGCGCGTTGACCGGTTATTGCCCGCTTCGCTGGCCCGATCACCGCCACTATTGGTCGCAGCGCAACAAAATTCTGGTTCCGGCCGCAAATCCATGCCTAAAATTGAAACCGGATGAAGGGCTTCCACCCTGCCAGAGGCCGCGCCATGCCGCACCCCACCCGCCGGTCGATCCTGTCCCTCGGTGCCGCCGGCACCGCTCTGGCGCTGCTTCCGCAACGCGCCCATGCAGCGGCGATTCAGCCCGGACTGGTCTATGCGGCGGGGCAGAAATTCGACAAGAGCTTCAACGAGGGGGCCTTCGCCGGGGCGGAGCGGTTCAGATCGGCCACCGACATTCCCGTCCTCGAATATCTGCCGTCCACGCCTGCCCAATTCGACCAGGCTGCGGCATCGCTGCTGCGGCGCGGGGTCACCGATCTGGTCGCCATCGGCTTCTATTACGCGACGCCGCTGGCCCGGCTGGCCCCGGCGCATCCGGCGGTGCGCTTCACGCTGATCGATGCGGTGGCGGACGGGCCGAACATCCGCAGCGTCCTCTTCAAGGAGCAGGAGGGCTCCTTCCTGGTCGGCGTGCTGGCGGCGCTGGCGTCGAAAAGCGGGACCGTCGGCTTCATCGGCGCGCTCGACATTCCCCTGATCCGCAAATTCATCGCCGGTTTCGAACAGGGCGCCCGCCATGCCCGCGGCGACGTCAGGGTACTGGTGAATTTCGTCGGCACCACGCCGGCCGCCTTCAACGATCCCGCCGGCGGGGCGGAGGTGGCGCGCAGCCAGTTCCAGCGTGGGGCCGACGTGGTGTTCGCCGGGGCCGGGGTGTCGAACTTCGGCATCTTCGCCGCAGCGAGCGAAGGCAAGCGGTTCGCCATCGGCGTCGACAGCAACCAGAACTATCTCTATCCCGGCACCATCCTGACCTCGATGCTGAAACGGGTCGACCTGGCAGTGGCCTCAAGCCTGGAGGCGGCACGCCAGGGCACCTGGAGCGCCGGCACGGTGGCGCTTGGACTTGCCGAGGGTGCGGTCGATTACGCGGTGGACGAAAACAACCGCGACCTCATCACCCCAGCGATGGTGGAGGCGGCGGAAGCCGCCCGCCGTGGCATCGTCGCCGGCCGCATCCCCGTCGCCGACGGAAGTTGAGCCGCTATTACGCCGGCGCCTCGAAAGGCTGCCAACCGCGGGCGGCGGACAGGTCGGCGCCCTTCAGCGTGGCAAAGCTGGTCTTGATCGCCGTCAGGTCGGTGCCGCGCAGCACCACGCCGGCAAGGCTGGCATCGCGCAGGTCGGCGCCGTTCAAGCGGGCCTTGGCGAAGCTGGTCGGCCACAGCCGGCTGCCGTCGCCGCTGAGATCGACCTTGCGGAACTTGGCCCGCCACAGCTTGGCACCGGCCAGATTGGCGCCCTCCAGATTGCAGCCGGACAGGTCGGCGCTGGTGAAGTCGGCGTCGCGCAGATCGCTGTAGGACAGATCCGCCATCATCAGCTTGGCGCCGGAGAAATCCGCCCCGCGCAGACCGCAGAAGCGCATCACCGCCCCGCACAGCAGCTGGTTGGCGAAGTTGTAGCCGCGCAGGTCGATCCGCTGCAGCTGGATACGGTCGCCTCCCTTGCCCAGCTTGTCGACCCAGATCTGGTGCTCGGCGATCAGTTCGCTCATCCGCGCGGCGGTGGTGGTCAGGCCGGTGCCGTCCACGTCGACGCCGTGGCGCTCCAGCGCCGTGCGCAGTTCGTCGTTCAGCCGGGCGCCGCACATCAGCACGCCGTCCAGCGTCGTCTTGCGCATGGTGGCGCCGGTCAGGTCCGCCCCGATCAGGATTGCACCGCTGAGGTCGCTGCCGCTGAAATCGACACCGGACAGGTCGCTGCCGCTGAAATCGCACTGGGCCATCCGGCAATCGGTCAGGATCGCCTTGGACAGGCTGCAGCCGACGAAGGTGGTGGTGCCGTCGCTGTTGCCGGCCGCCCGGAATTCGCCGGCGTCCAGCACCATGCCGCGGCGCAGGTCCGCCCCCTGCAGGTTGGCGTCCTGCAGCCGGGCGCCGTCCACCCGGGCACCGCGCAGGTCGGCGCCCTGCAGCTGCGCGCCGGTCAGGTCGGCCTTCGACAGGTCGGCACCGTAGAGATCCGCCTTGGACAGCAGCGTGCCGACCATGCGCGCCCGCGCAAGGCTGGCCCCGGTCAGCTTGGCGCCCGACAGGTTGACGCGGTTCAGGCCGAGGCCGGCCAGATCGTAGAAGCTGAGATTGGCGCGACGCCCCTTCCCTGCCGGATCGCGCAGCAGCCATTGCTGGTGCCGCACCAGCGCGTCGCGAACCGCCCGGAGGTAGCGTTCATCCATCATGCGGCGCGTCTTTGCCCCGGCATTGCCGTCCCGGACACGCTGTCCCGGACTGTTGGCGTCCAGGATGTTACCGAAACCGATTCAATTTCGGAAGGTATCAGCCGTCGAACCTCCGCCCGATCGGCAAGAATCTTTTGTCGCAGACATATTTCCGGTCCGATACAGGCCGCCCCACCGGTCACGACTGCGTGATGGCTCCCCTGCCCGGCTTGGGCGGAAGGATTTTCGAACCAATATAGGAGGCTCAGAACACCCACCATCAGCATCGGAGACCGGCGGCATGCCCGAATCGGACAAGAGCGAACAGGACTGGAAGCAGGAGCTGTCGCCCAACCAGTACAAGGTCCTGCGCGAGCACGCGACGGAATATCCCGGAACCAGCCCTCTGAACGACGAGAAGCGCCAAGGGGTCTACCGCTGCGCCGGCTGCGGCCAGCCGCTCTACGCCAGCGACACCAAGTACGAAAGCGGGTCGGGCTGGCCCAGCTTCTGGGAACCGCTGCCCGGCGCCGTCGAGACCTCCACCGACTACAAGCTGGCCTACCCGCGCACGGAGGTTCACTGCGCGTCGTGCAAAGGCCACCTCGGCCATGTCTTCGACGACGGGCCGCAGCCGACCGGCAAGCGATACTGCATGAACGGCGTCGCCATGAGCTTCGAGCCGGAGACAAAACCCGACTGACCGGCAGGACTATGACCGGGTGCCGGGCTTACCTCGCCTGTTCGGCATCCGGTCATAATCCCTCCCAAAAAAGGTGGGTTTACCCTTATTTCGGCTAAAAATGACAACCTCGACATGGAGCGCGATGGTATGATCCGCCCTGTGCGACGGGTTGTCGCGAGGGCATCGCGGCCCTTCGCCCACCGTGGCACGATGCGTCGGTACACCGGCGCAGGCATTCGGTGCGGCTGGCGGAGGGCGAATGGTCATTTCGGCCGAATTCCTGGGGATGCTGCTTCTGATCGCCAGCGCCGCCGCGCTCGGACTGTCCATCGTCGTCGATGTCGGCCGCGTCAGCGCGGAGAAAACGCGCGAGGCGATGAACCAGCGCCAGTACGACAAGAAGCGCGCCGCGCTCGCGGAATGGCGCCAGAAGACGGAACGCAAGCGCGTCGACCTGACCACGCTGCAGGCCCGCCTGACCGAATTCAACGGCCGGCGCCAGAAGGCGATGACCGAATTGCGCGCGCTGGAATATTCGAAGATCGAACTGGTCCACGAACTGGGCGACCAGGACGGCGACGGCGACGTCTACTGGTCGCAGTTGGCCGCCGGCCCGAACTTCAACGAGCTGGACCGCAAGGACATCGTCTTCTCCCGCCAGATCTGGGAATACCGCAACGTCGCCCATATCACCGCCCCGTCCGCCGAACAGGCCCACGGGACGGTGCGGACCAGCTTTTCCCAGCGCAACGGCGTGATCTGCTCGCCGGTGGTTCCGCTGGCGCTCGCCCCCGACCCCGAGGCGGAGGCTTCGGCGGCATGAGGAGGGCGGCATGAGGGGGCGGCTTGGGGAGGGCAGCATGAAGAGGACGGCCGCATGACCGGCATGATGCTGTATTTCGCGCTGGGTCTGATGGTGCTGACCGTCCTGTCCAACCGCTACTGGCGCCGCCAGTTGGTGGTGACGCGGATCGCCATGTCCAAGCTGAAGGAAAAGGTGGAGGACGTGACCAAGGAGGTCGCCGACATCGCTTCCGACTATGCCCAGCTTGCGCAGCACCAGGTGGAGATGGAAAAGCGCGTGCAGAAGGCGGAGGTCGACATGCAGGCCGCCATTCTGGAGCTTGACCAGAAGAAGTCGTCGGCGATGCAGCGTTATTTCGTCTTCGACCGCAACGAGCCGCGCCCCGGCCGCTTCTGGGAGGTCGCGGTGCGCTGCCACCCCACCGGCGTCAGCCTGTCCGACCAGCGCGGCTATCGCGGCTGGACGGGGGTCCGCCGCTACCTGCTGATCGCCGATGGCGACCGCGAGGCGCGCGAACGGGTCGCCGCCCGCTATCCCCGCAAGGCCGGTTTCGAGATCGTCGAGGTCGCCGGCTGCCGCCTGAACGGCCTGACCGTCAACCGCATTTCCGAACTCAGCACTTTCCGCAAGCCCGGAAAGCCGGAGGATGACGGCGCAGCCACCGCCCGCCCGCAGCGCCGGGTCTCATCGGCGCAATCCTGATCGCGCCTTCCTGCCTGTCATTCCTTGTGGTGGGCGGAAGCCACGTCGCCAGCCCCTTTCCTGCCGCCGGCAGCGCCCTATCTGCTGTCGGGCCATGCCAAAACGCGCCCTGAAACGCTGGGTCATCGCCCCTCTCCTGATCGCGCCGCTGTTGTCCGCCTGTTCCGGGCCACAGATCGTCGACGCGCTCACTCCGCATTCGGGCTACACGGTCACGACCGGGATTCCCTTTGCCGAGGACCCGCGCCTGCTGCTCGACCTCTACCGGCCCGACCGCCCTAAGTCGGGGGCGCCGACTGTGGTGTTCTTCTATGGCGGCAACTGGGAAAGCGGCGACAGGGGCATGTACCGGTTCGTCGCCCAGGCGCTGACCAGCCGCGGCTTCAGCGTCGCCATCCCCGATTACCGGCTCTATCCCCGGGTGCGCTATCCGGAGTTCCTGCGCGATTCCGCCGCCGCGGTCGCCTGGGTCCGCCGCCACGGTGCGGAGCATGGTGCCCAGCCGGGGCCGGTGGCGGTGATGGGCCACTCGGCCGGCGCCTACAATGCGCTGATGCTGGCGGTTGACCGGCGCTGGCTCGCCGAACAGGGCTTGGACTCCGCCCGCGACCTGCGCGCCGCGGTCGGGCTGTCCGGCCCCTATGACTTCCTGCCCCTGCAAAGCGACATGCTGAAGGACCTGTTCGGCCCGGTGGAGCGGCGGCCGGACACCCAGCCGATCAACCATGTCGCCGCCCCGCTGCCGCCCCTGTTCCTCGCCACCGGCACCACCGACGAGACGGTCCTGCCGCGCAACAGCCGCAATCTGGCGGCACGGGTGCGCGAGGCCGGAGGAACCGTGCGCACCGCCGAATATCAGGGCATGGGTCACATCCGCACCGTCGCCGCCCTGGCGGCACCGCTGCGCTGGCTGGGTCCTGTGCTGGACGATGTCGACGCGTTCCTGAAATCGCTGCCCGATGCCGGAAGCTGATCAGTCGACCGCGGCCTGGAACATATATCCCATGCCGTGCACGGTCACGATGCGGCTGGGATCGCCGGGATCGGGCTCCACCACCCGGCGCAGGCGGCGGACCAGCCGGTCGATGGAGCGGTCATAGGGCACCGAATCGCCGCGCAGGGTGAGGTCGAGCAGATCGTCCCGGCTCAGCACCCGCCCCGGATTCTCGACGAAGGCGGCGAGCAGTTCGAACTCGGCGGAGGTCAGGCGCGCATCCTCGCCTGCGGGATCCCGCAGGCGGCGCTTGTCCAGATGCAGCTCCCAGCCGTCGAACCGCTTCACCCGCCCACCGGCCGGCCGGGTCGGCTTGGCGATGCGGCGCAGCAGGCTACGGGTGCGAGCCAGGATTTCGCGCGGTTCGAACGGCTTGGTGATGTAATCGTCGGCGCCCAGTTCCAGACCGATCAGCCGGTCCATCCGGTCGGACCGTCCGGTGATCAGGATGATGCCGATGTTGGAACTCGCCCGCAGTTCCCGCGTCACCGCCAAGCCGTCCTTGCCGGGCAGCCGGATGTCCAGCAGCAGCAGGTCGACCCTTCCGCGCGCCAGCAGCGCCGACAGCTGGTCACCGTCCCGCGCCAGCATCACCCGATAGCCCTCCCCTTCCAGGTAGGCCTTCAGGGTCTCGCGGGTGATGGGATCGTCGTCGACCACCGCGATGGTGTGCATTGTCCCCCGTGCCGGACTGCGATGGGTGGCGGATTGTCTGCCACGCCCCATACCGAAGCTATCGGTTCCTCAAACTTGATACAAGATGGTGAATAACGGAGTTGCGCAAGGCGTTTCCGGATTGTTCGGTTGCTTCCCACCCGGCCGACGGGGACAATCGCGCGGACCTTGCCAGCAGGTCGGGACAATGCCACATTTGTACTCATGACAAATTGGACCCCGAACCTGGAGGGCCGTCCCGGCCCGCTCTATCGCGTCATCGCCGACGCGCTGGCCGACGACATCTCCGACGGCGTGCTGCCGGTCGGCACCCGTTTGCCGACTCACCGTGACCTTGCCTTCCGCCTGGGCGTGACGGTCGGCACGGTGACGCGCGCCTATACCGAAGCGGAAAAGCGCGGGCTGATCGGCGGCGAGGTCGGGCGCGGCACCTTCGTCCAGGGCCAGCGTCCGCCGCCCACACCCCTGCCGCTCGGCTGGCCGCCCGCCGGCGAGACCTCGGCCGGTCCTGCCATCGTCAACATGACGACGGTCCATCCCGAACATGCGGTCGCCGTGCAGACATTCGGGCAGACGTTGACGGCCATCGCCACCTCCGGTCATGCCGCGGCGCTGATCGGCTACGGCCCCCATGCCGGGCTGCCCGACCACCGCGCCGCCGCCGCGTCCTGGCTGGAGCGTCAGCACCGGGTGAAGGCGACCGCCGACTCGGTGCTGCTGACCACCGGTGCGCAGAACGCGCTGGCCGTGGCGCTGGCCGCCGTTGCCCGCCCCGGCGACGTCATCCTGGCGGAACGGCTGACCAACATCGGCACCAAGGCGCTGGCCGCCACGCAAGGCTATCACCTGGAAGGCGTCGCCATCGACGAACACGGGCTGGTGCCCGACGCCTTCGACAGCGCCTGCCGCCGGCTGGGACCGAAGGCGGTCTATCTGGTGCCGACCCTGCAGAATCCGACCGCGGTCGTCATGCCCGCCGCCCGCCGCCGCGAGATCGTGGAGATTGCCCGCCGCTATGGCGTGATCGTGATCGAGGACGACGTGTTCGGCTTCATGGTGCCGGACGCCGTGCCGATGCAGACGATGGCGCCGGACATCACCCTCTATGTGTCCAGCGTGTCGAAAAGCCTCGCCGCCGGGCTCCGGCTGGGCTTCGTCGTCGCCCCTCCGGAACTGCGCACCCGCGTCGAGACCGCCATCCGCGCCCTGCAATATTCCGCCCCCGCCCTGCCGGCGGAGGTCGCCGCGCGCTGGATCCAGGACGGCACCGCCGACCGCATCGTCGCGACCCAGCGGGAGGAGGATCTGGCCCGCCAGCGGCTGGCCCGCTCCATCCTGCCGGCCGAGACGGTCTATGGCCATCCGGCGGCGCAGCATCTGTGGCTGGTCCTGCCCGAACCCTGGCGGCGCGAGGACTTCATCGGCGAGGCCCGCCGCCGCGGGGTGATCGTCACCGGCGCCGATGCCTTCGCCGTCGGCCGCGCCAGTGCCCCCCATGCGGTCCGCGTCGGCCTGTGCATGCCGCGCAGCCGCGACGAGGCCGCCCGCGGCCTGCGCGCGCTGGCCGACGCGATCGACGCGCCGGCAGCGGCGATGCTGTCCATCGTGTAGAAAAAACTTGTAGGAAAAACCTGTAGGAAAAACCTGCCGCCCCGCCGGGTGAAAACTGCCGCCCGGCATGGACACACGCGGTCGGACTCCTGCCAAATCAACAGCTTGGCTCTGGCCCGCATCCTGCAACCCCCCACCCATCATTCCTTTCCGGGAATGCGGGAAGAGGGAAGCGCACCATGGTCAGCCTGTCCAGTTACGCCGATATCGGCGGCATGGCCCAGAGCCTGCAGCAGTCGATCGATGCCGCGGTCAAGCGCGTGCAGCAGCAGGCGGCGGGCAATGGCGGCGCGACCGGCAAGGTCCAGGAATACGAGCAGACCGTCAACAAATCGGCGATGAACGCCGCCCCCTTCGCCACCAACATCGGAACGCTGGTCAAGGACAGCAGCCGCCTGAACGTCTTCAGCTCGCTGGCGTCCAACGATCCCGCCGATTTCTACAAGTTCAGCGTCACCACATCCGGCGCCGCGACGCTCGGCACTGTGGGCGATGCCGGCGTCCGGCTGCAGTTGATGGACCGTAGCGGCAAGATCATCGCCGACAGCAACAAGGATGCCGGTGCCGGCTATGACGCCTTCCAGAAGCTGAAATCGGGACAGCTCACCCTCGACAAGGGCGACTACACGCTGCGCATCGCCCGCGACAAGGACGTGCCGGTCAAGGACGCCAAGAGCTACGGCGTCCAGCTGCGCATGGGCAATTACAGCAAGGATTACGACACCATCGCCAAGCAGCCGGCCAAGGGCGACAATCCCTTCGGCGGCAACACCAAGCTGCAGGGCCTGGCCTCGATCCTCGGCGCCGGCAGCGCCTCGCTCAACCCGGCCTCCATGCTGCTCGGCGGCTCCGGCAACAGCTATGGCGGCCGCGGGTCGCTGTTGAACGCCATCCTGTAGCGGGCCTGTACCGGGTCAGACCAACCGGTCGCGCCCCGATTCCTTGACCAGCAGCACCGCCTGGGTGCGGCTGCCGACGCCCAGCGCCTTCAGGACGCCGGTGACGTGGGTCTTCACGGTGGACAGGTTCAGCCCCAACCGTTCGCCGATCTCCTGGTTGGACAATCCCTGAGCCAGCAGATCCAGCACCTCCAGCTGCCGGCGGGTCAGTCCGTCGAAAATGGACGGTGCCGCACCGCGCGCGGTCGCCGCGGCAGCCGGAACCGGCGCCCCCGGCATGCCCAGCACCGGCGGCACATAGGACCCGCCGGCCATCACCAGCCGCAGGATGTTCACCACCAGCACGTCGTCAGTCGATTTCGGAATGAAGGCGCGGACGCCGCGCGACAGCACGGCGCGCATCTCGTCCGGCGACTCGATCATCGAGAAGATGGCGACCGGCACCGGCGCCACCCGCTTGACCAGCGCCTCGACGTCGTCGAGCCCGCCCAAGCCCGGCATACGCAAATCCATGACGATCAGGTCGAACGCGCTCCCCCCGTCCTGCATCGACGTGTCGAGGATGGCGTTCAACTGGCTGAAGCTGGTGGCGGCCACCACGGTGGCCTGCTCGTCCAGTTCACCCACCAGATGGGTCAAGCCGCTGCGGACGATGGAATGATCGTCGGCGATCAGAACCTGCATGTAACGTCTCGGACCGAAGATGCCTGGAGTACCGCACCGTCATACGCTGACGCAACGGTCCGCGCTACCTCCTTCGCACGTCGGGCGGCAGCAATCCCCCCAAGGATCACCGCCGCCCGCCTGGGGAGAGGCGCCCGCTCCTCCCCCGCCACCGGTCAGGAAATCTTGATCATGATCTGGGCCCGGCGGTTCGACGGCTCGCGCACGTTCGGACCGGTCGGGACCATCAGCTGGTTTTCGCCCACGCCTTCGATCGAGATGATGTTGGCCGGCGTGCCGTGCCTGATCAGCGACTGACGCACCGCCTCGGCCCGGCGCATCGAGAGCTTCTGGTTGTAGGACGGCGAACCGGAGGTGTCGGTGTGGCCGATCACCTGGATGCGGACGGCGCGGGCACGGCTGGCTCCCTCAGCCGCATCGGCAATGATCTTGTCGGAATTCGGCGTGATCGCCGATTTGTCCCAATCGAAGAACACCTGATACTCGCTCTGCGGCTGGGCCGCCATCGGCGGCGCGGCCGGGGCCGGGGCGGCAACCGGCGTCGCCCGCGACGGACCACCGAAGGTATAGCGCAGGCCGGCCAGGATGGTGTGGTTGCGGTATTCGCCCTTGGAGGTCACCGGACCCAACTCAAATTCCGGATCGACGGTGGCGAAATACCGGTAGTCCAGCGTCAACGCCACATTGTCGTTGATCGCATAGGACGCGCCGACGATGCCCTGATAGGCGAAGACCCAGTCGCGGTCGCTGGCGCCGTTCAGCGACTGCTTCACGCCGGCAATACCGGCACCGGCGCCGATATACGGGGTGATCGGCAGGCCGATATCGATGTCGTACAGCAGGTTGCCCATGAAGGCGACCGAACTCATCTTGCCGCCCAGCCCGTTCAGACCGGGAGTGGCGCTGCTGGTGCTGTCGACGCTGTTGCGCCACCGCCAGGCGGCCTCCAACTCGGCGCGCAGGCCCATCGCGGTGGCGTAGCCGACCGACAGGTCGCCGATGCCGCCGATCTTGAATTCCTCCTTCAGGCCAAGGCCCGGAGCCGGATAGCTGCCGAGGTCGGCATCCTCGGTCCAGTTCACGCCGGCCCCCGCGCCGACATAGAAGCCTTCCGTACCGGCAAAGGCGGCGGTCGGGATGGCCAGTGAAGGAACGGCGACGGCCAGTGCCGTGCCCAGCAGAATCCCACGCATCGTCATATTCTTGTTCCCATCGTTGACGGCGTTGGCGGATCGGGACGTCCCGGCCTGCGGCGAAGTGCGTGACAGAACGGGCTCCGGCCCCGACAATGGAATCGGCCGGCCACGCTTCCAATCCCGGCCCGGCAAGGCCATCTTTGCTGTTGCAGATTTGCCTCAGCAACGCTAGGGGCATTTCCTCCATCAATAACAATGACTTGGACAGACAGCACCATGGCTTCTACCCCGGACGGCTCGGTCGATTACCCCCTCTGCACCACCCCCGATCCCGGCGGATGGCAGGAGGTGGTACCCGGCGTGCTGTGGATCCGGCTGTCCCTTCCCTTCCAGCTCGACCACATCAATGTCTGGGCGCTCGACGGCGGGTCGGCCGGCTGGACACTGGTCGACTGCGGTCTGGGCGATCCGCGCAGTCGCACGGTGTGGGAGGATCTGCTGCGCGAGGCTTTGGGCGGGCGTCCGGTGGAACGGGTGGTTGTCACTCATTTCCATCCAGACCACATCGGCGCCGCGTCCTGGCTGGTGGAGCGGACCGGCGCAGATTTCGCCGCCTCGCTGACCGAGTGGCTGTTCGCCCGCACCCTGTCGGCCGGCAACGATGCCGCCGCCGACGCGGTGGTCGAGCGTTTCTACCGCCGCTGCGGGCTCGACGAGGAGGCGCTGCAATCGCTGCTCGCCCGCAAGGGGGCCTACAGCCGCGGCGTGCCGGCCGTGCCGGCGACGCTGACCCGCCTGCGGGCGGGCGACCGGCTGCGGGTGGGCGACCGCGATTGGACGGTGATCGGCGGCAGCGGCCACACGGCGGAGCCGGTCAGCCTGTACCGCCCGGCGGACGCTGCCGGCCCGGACCTGCTGATTTCCGGCGACCAGATCCTGCCGCGGATCAGCCCGAACATCAGCGTCTGGCCGTCGGAGCCGGATGCCGATCCGCTCGCCGACTATCTCGACAGCCTGGAGGGGTGGAACGCCCTGCCCATGGACACGCTGGTCCTGCCCTCGCACGGGCGCCCTTTCCACGGCTTGCACCGGCGCGCCGGGGAGTTGGCCCGGCACCATGCGGAACGCCTGGCCGAGATCGAGTTGCTGTGTGCGGAACCGCAGACCGCGGCCGCGGTGACGCGGGCGCTGTTCCCGCGTCCGCTCGACCCGCAGCAGATGCTCTTCGCCGTGGGCGAGGCGGTGGCGCACCTCAACCACCTGATCGGCAAGGGACGGCTGGAGCGTTTGGCCGCACGACATGACGGAATGGCGGCGGCCGATCTCTACCGCCGGCCGGATGTCACCGGTCCGGCCTGACGGCAACGACTTGGTACGGCGATCACTCGGTAACGATCTCGAACTCGTGGGGGTCGAGCAGGGTCGCTACCGACAGGGTCTTCAGTGTCTTCGGATCGTCGGTGCGTTTCATCTGGGCATGCTGGGTGCCCATGCCGTCCTTGCGGATGGCGATCACTTCCCAATAGCCGCCGCTGGGGGACAGCTTGCGATAAATCTGTCCCTCGACCACCTCGCGCTTCCTGCGCATTTCCGTTCTCCAAAACCCGTCCCATACCGGAGGCCGTCACGGCCGCCGCGAAGGGCGCCATTGAAGCACAAAACCCCCCTGCCGTGGCGAGTGTCCGTTCGGTGACCCTTTGCCGATGCTGCATATGCACTGTTGCAGTGCCGCACGACGGTGGCACCCCCGATGACCCTTTGCCGCAGTGCGGTTTCAGGGTGGAACAAAGTCTGCGGCTGTGGGTTCATAAGCGTCATGAACACCGATCTCGACGTGCTTGTCTTCGCGACCCGCCTGGTTGATGAACTGGGCGAGACCGCGATTCGAATGAGCCGCGTTCGTCTTGTCGAACTCACGGCCGCCAATCACACCCGTGCCGCCGCCTTTTGGCGGGAGGTGATGCGCACCTCCGAACGGCTGCTCAGCGAGCGGTCGGGCCGGCGTGTGGCGACCGGGCTCTCCTCCCCGGCGATTGCCGCAGCGCAACCGGCCGGGGCTCAGCACCACGTCGCCCATGTTCCCCGACCTATTCCCTGACCCGTTTCCGGCCAAGACCGCGGTGCCGCCGCGGCATTGTCGGGCGGGCGGCAAAACCTCCCATCGATCCTCATGGAAAAAGGGCCGGCACAAAGTGCCGACCCTTCTCCGCGGAACGCAGATGCGTTTCGCTTACTTCACTTCGGCGTACTGGCCGTTGTGCCACTTGTACCAGACATAGGCCGGGCTGGTGACGTCGCCCTTGGCATCGAAACCGATCTTGCCGATGACGGTTTCGTAGCTGCCCTTGCGCATGACTTCGGCAACCTTGGCGGCGTCGGTCGACTTCGCCTGCTTCACCGCGTCCGCCCAGATCTGGAGAGCGGCATAGGTGTACAGGGTGTAGCCTTCCGGCTCGTAACCGGCCTTGCGGAACGTCTCCACGACGGCCTTGGCCGTCGGCTTCTCGCGCGGATCCGGACCGAAGGTCATCATGGTGTCCTCGCCGGCGTCGCCGGTGATGGCCCAGTACTCGTTGGTCACCAGCGCGTCACCCGACACGATGGTGGCCTTCAGGCCCTGGTCCTTCATCTGGCGGGCGATCAGGCCGGCCTCGGTGTGATAGCCACCGATGTAGACGGCGTCGATGTTCGCCTGCTTCAGCTTCGACACCAGAGCGGAATAGTCCTTCTCACCGGCCGTATAGGCTTCGTAGATGGCTTCCTTCTGGCCGCCGGCGTTCAGCGCCTTCTGCGTCTCGTCGGCCAGACCCTTACCGTAGGCCGACTTGTCGTGCAGGATGGCGACGTTCTTGCCCTTGAACTTCTCCAGCAGATACTTGCCGGCGATCAGGCCCTGCTGGTCGTCACGGCCGCAGACGCGGAAGACGTTCTTCAGGCCCTGCTCGGTCAGCTTCGGGTTGGTCGAAGCCGGGGAGATCTGCAGGATGCCTTCCTCGGCATAGACCTGGCTGGCCGGGATCGACGAGCCCGAGCAGAAGTGACCGGCCACGAACTTCACACCGGCCTTGGCCAGCTGGTTGGCGACGGCGACGGCCTGCTTCGGGTCGCAGGCGTCGTCACCGACTTCCAGCTTCAGCTTCTGGCCCAGGACACCGCCGGCGGCATTGATGTCCGCGACGGCCTGCTCCATGCCCTTCTTCATCTGCTCGCCGAAGGTGGCGTACTGGCCGGTGATCGGGCCGGCGGTGGCCACCGCGATGTCGGCCTTGGCGGCCGTGGCGGAGAGCGCGGTCGCCGCGATCGCGGCGAGAAGGGACAGCTTGAATTTCATGGGTGTGCTTGCTCCCTGTTCTATGAAGTGGTCCCTGTTGCAACATACCCCCGGCCCTTGCGGGCCTTGCCGCCGGGTCCCCTCCGGCGGTTTCCAGAATACCATACCCCAAGTGGCGCACGGTGCGACAGTTTCGCGGGCACCAATCAGCCGTACGGTCTATCTCTGTTGTCTTATTCTCCGGCGTCCATGCCCGTCCGGTCACGCCAGCCGAAGGGCCCGGCGCGCTCATAGAGCCACGGATATTGGTTGACCATGCGGCGTGCGATGGCGATGCGGTGGGCGGTCAGCGTGATGAGGCCGAGCACGACCGTATGCACGATGAAGCCCCACAGCGACAGCAGTTCCTCGCCGAACAGGCCCCAGGCCAGGAAGCGGTCGCCCACCCCCAGCAGCAGCGAGTAGGCCAGCACGCTCGACACCGGCTTCCACCCCTCCGCCAGCGTCTGGCCGGTCAGCACGCCGCAGCCGCCGAACACCAGAAGCGTCAGGAACACGAAGACCGGAACCGACGAACCCAGGATCGTCTCCATCTCAATGCCCCCCTTCCAGATAAGCGGACCGTACCTCCGGGTCGGCCAGCAGCTGCGCCCCGGTCCCCGTCATCGTGATCTTCCCCGTCACCATCACATAGGCCCGGTGCGCCAGCTTCAGCGCGTGGAAGGCGTTCTGCTCGACCATGAACACCGTCATCTTCTGTTCCCGGTTGATCTCCTGGATCACCTGGAAGATCTGCTTCACGATCAGCGGCGCCAGGCCGAGGCTCGGCTCGTCCAGCAGCAGCAGGCGCGGCTGGCTCATCAGCGCGCGGCCGATCGCCAGCATCTGCTGCTCGCCGCCCGACATCGTGCCGGCGCGCTGGTTGATGCGCTCCTTCAGGCGCGGGAACAGCGTCAGCACCCGTTCCAACTCGCGCTCGAAGCTGCCGGGCTGGGCGACGATCGAGCCCATCTGCAGGTTCTCAAGCACCGTCATCCGCGGGAAGATGCGCCGGCCTTCGGGAGACTGGGCGATGCCACGCCGCACGATCTCGTGGGTCGGCAGGTCGGTGATGTCCTCGCCCTCGAAGAACACGCGGCCCTGGCGCGCGCGCGGGCTGCCGCAGATCGTCATCAGCAGCGTCGACTTGCCCGCCCCGTTCGCGCCGATCAGCGAGACGATCTCGCCGGCGCCGATCTCGATGTCGATGCCCTTCAGCGCCTCGATGGCGCCGTAAAACGTATGGACGCCCGATACCTTCAACATGGCTCAGGCCCCCTTCTGCGCGTTTTGCGGCATATGCAGGTCGGCGGCAACCTCCGGCGGCAGCGCTTCGTCCTCGTCCTCGCCGAGATAGGCGCGGATCACCGCCGGGTCGTTCTTCACATGCTCCGGATCGCCGTCGGAAATCTTCCGGCCATAGTCCAGCACCACCACATGGTCGGAAATGCGCATCACCACGCTCATGTCATGCTCGATCAGCAGAACGCCGGTCCGATGGCCCTGCGGGGTCTGCACATCGCGGATGAAGGTCAGGATCTCGGCCAGCTCGCCCGATTCGCGCGGGTTCAGGCCGGCCGCCGGCTCGTCCAGGCACAGCAGCACCGGCTCGGTGCACATGGCCCGCGCGATCTCCAGCCGGCGCTGGGCGCCATAGGGCAAATTGCCGGCCTCCCAGTCGGCGAACTCGGTCAGGCGAACCCGGTCCAGCCAGTATTTCGCCAGCTCCACCGCCTCATGCTCGGCCTTGCGGAAGCCGGGAAGCCCCAGCAGCCCGGCGATGGCGAAGCCCGACGCCCGCATCAGCTTGTTGTGCTGGGCGACGATCAAATTCTCCAGAACGCTCATGCCGCTGAACAGCCGGATGTTCTGGAAGGTGCGCGCCACCCCGGCCAGCTGGGCGATGCGGTAGCCCGGCATCCGCTCCAGCAGGAACTCCTTGCCCGCCGGGTGGCGCAGCGTCAGCCGGCCCACCGTGGGGGTGTAGAAGCCGGTGACGCAGTTGAACAGCGTCGTCTTGCCGGCGCCGTTCGGGCCGATCAGCGCGGTGATCTCGCCCGCCCGCGCCTCGAAGGACACGTCGTTGTTCGCCACCAGACCGCCGAAGCGCATGGTCAGGTGTTCGACGCTGAGAAGCGGCTTTTCAGTGCTCATCGGTGCGGCGCTCATTTCGCGGCTCCCGTCGCGGCCGGGTTCTTGCCGCCATGCAGGAGGATGGTCGGGTCGCGGTGGGCCAGCAGGCCGCGCGGACGCCACAGCATGATCACCACCATGCCGGCGCCGAAGGCCAGCATGCGGTAGTCGGCCAGTTCGCGGAACGCCTCCGGCAGGCCGATCACCAGCAGGGTGGCGACCACCACGCCGATCTGGCTGCCCATGCCGCCCAGCACCACGATGGCCAGGATGATCGCCGACTCGATGAAGGTGAAGCTCTCCGGGCTGATGAAGCCCTGGCGCGTGGCGAAGAAGGAGCCGGCGAAGCCGCCGAACATCGCCGCAATCGCAAAGGCCGCCAGCTTCATGTTGGTGCGGTTGATGCCGAGCGAGGCGCAGGCGATGTCGTCCTCGCGCAGCGCCTCCCAGGCCCGGCCCAGCGGCAGCTTGCGCACGCGCAGCGTGAACAGGTTCACCACCAGCGCCAAGGCCAGGATGAGGTAATAGAGGAAGACGATGCGGTGCAGCGGCGAGTATTCCAGCCCGAACAGCTCGTGGAAGGCGGCCATGCCGTCGGCCGGGCTGCGCGAGAACTCGGCGATGCCGAAGAAGCTCGGCCGCGGAATGCCGGAGATGCCGTTCGGGCCGCCGGTGAACTGGTACCAGTTGACCAGGATGATGCGGATGATCTCGCCAAAGCCCAGCGTCACGATGGCGAAATAGTCGCCGCGCAGACGCAGCACCGGGAAGCCCAGCAGCACGCCCGAGCAGGCGGCCAGCACGCCCGCCAGCGGCAGGCAGACCCAGAAGCTGAGCCCGAAGTAATGGGCGAGCAGCGCGTAGGAATAGGCGCCGACGGCGTAGAAGGCGACATAGCCGAGGTCGAGCAGGCCGGCGAGGCCCACCACGATGTTCAGGCCCCAGCCCAGCATGATGTAGGTCAGCAGCAGGATGCCGATGTCCAGCAGCATGCGGTCGGCCAGCGGCGTCATCGGCAGGATGGCGGCGAAGACCACGGCGACCGGGCCGATGTAGCGGCTGGCGTGCTGCACCTTGGCGGCGATGCGGTCCATCCGCTTGTCGCGGTCGGCCTGGCTCAGCTTGGAGCGGTGGGAGGTGACGGTGAACAGGGCGCGGAGGGCAATCACGCCGCCGCCCAGCACCAGCACCAGCCGCAGCACCTGGGTCGGCATCGGCAGCACCAGCCCGACGCCGGCGCAGAGCAGCGCCAGGATCAGCACCGGCACCGCCATGCCCTGGCGGATCAGCCCGAGCCCGAGGCGGCCGAGGAAGACCAGGACGATGGAGGCGATCACCTCCTCCGGCCGGGCTTCGATCTCCAGGCCGGTGGGGCGGTCGACGGTGCGCAGGCCGACCAGCGGCACGGTCAGCAGCAGGGCGACGAAGGCGGCGAGGGCGGCGTCCTTGAGG
Organism: Azospirillum sp. B2RO_4; assembly: GCF_051124815.1. Taxonomy (NCBI): domain Bacteria; kingdom Pseudomonadati; phylum Pseudomonadota; class Alphaproteobacteria; order Rhodospirillales; family Azospirillaceae; genus Azospirillum; species Azospirillum sp. B2RO_4. The sequence goes on from NZ_CP118490.1 coordinate 523,410, forward strand.
GTGGCCGGCCAGTCGACGCCGGGGCGCTTGCCGTTGATGTGGTAATGGGGGTGCGATTGCGCGTGGGAAGGGGTGGTCATGGCGCTTACACCTTCTCGATCTCGGGCCGGCCAAGCAGGCCGGTGGGCCGGAAGATCAGGACGAGGACAAGGATGGAGAAGGTGGCGACGTCCTTCCATTCGGAGCCGACATAGCCCGACCAGAAGGCCTCGATCAGGCCGATGACCACGCCGCCGAGCATGGCGCCGGGCAGCGAGCCGACCCCGCCGAGCACGGCGGCGGTGAAGCTTTTCACGCCGGCCAGGAAGCCGATGTAGAAGTCGATGACGCCATAGATCAGCAGCACCATCATGCCGGCGACGGCGGCGAGCGCGGCGCCCATGACGAAGGTCAGCGAGATGACGCGGTCGACGTTGACGCCGAGCAGGCCCGCCATCTTCTTGTCCTGCTCGCAGGCGCGCTGGGCGCGGCCGAGAGAGGTGCGGTTGATCAGCGTGGTGAAGCCGATCATCAGGACCAGCGTGATGATGATGGTGGCGAGGCGGACGTAGCTGACCGAGACGGCGCCGTCCATCAGGGTGAGGTTGCCGGGCAGGATGGGCTGCAGCGGCTTGGAGCGGGCGCCCTGGAGGATCTGGATGTAGTTCTGCAGGAAGATCGACATGCCGATGGCCGAGATCAGCGGCGCCAGCCGCGGCGAGGAGCGCAGCGGCCGGTAGGCGATGCGCTCCACCGTCCAGCCATAGACGCTGGTGAACAGCATGGAGGCGAGCAGCATGATCAGCAGCGCCAACGGCACCCAGGTGATGCCGAGCGCGCCGATGGCCAGGAAGGTGATCAGCGCCACGAAGGAGCCGATCATGTAAATCTCGCCATGGGCGAAGTTGATCATCCCGATGATGCCGTACACCATCGTGTAGCCGATCGCGATCAGGCCGTAAATCGCCCCAAGCGACAAGCCGTTGATCAATTGCTG
>NZ_CP118491.1:0-317271 GCF_051124815.1 Azospirillum sp. B2RO_4
ATCGGCGCGGCCGGCACCGACGTGATCACGCTGGGCGACACGGCCAACACGATCACCGTGTCGGGCGTCGACACCCTGACCGGCGGTGCGAGCACCGACATCGTCTTCACCGGCTCGGCCGGCGTGACGATGCTGGCCTCGGGCGTCGAGTATCTGGTCGGCGGCACCGGTTCGGACGTCGTGACGCTGGGTGCGTCGGGTAACACCGTCATCACCCGCGGCATCGACACCATGATCGGTGGTGCGGGCAGCGACCTGGTCCTGCTGGGTGACACCGGCGTGACCATGCGGGCCGAGAGCGGGATCGAGATCATCGTCGGCGGTGCGGCCACGGATGTGGTCAGCCTCGGCGACGGCGGCTCGACGGTTCTGCTGCGCGGCATCGAGACGCTGGTCGGCGGCACGGGCAACGACGTGATCACCACCGGCAACACCGGCGTGACCATGTCGGTCTCGGGCATCGAGACGCTGATCGGCGGCCTGGGCACCGATGCGATCACGGTGACCAGCGGGTCGATCCGCTTCCAGGGTGGTACTGGCGACAGCATCAGCCTGGCGTCTGGCAGCGGCACGGATACGGTCGTGTACTCGTCCTTCAGCGACATCGCGTCGCTGGGTGCGAACACCGGCTTCATCTCGGTGTCGAACTTCCAGTCGGGCACCGACAAGGTGCAGCTGACCGGTACGGCCCGGACCGATGCGGACAAGAACGGCGACGCGGCTCTGGCCACGGCGACCGCGGCGACCAACGGGGTGAGCATGACCAACGAACTGGTCAGCCTGTCCTCGGCGGTCAGCGGCAGCCTGACGGATACCAGCCTCGCCAACTTCCGCACGGCTCTCGGTACGCTGACGAACTCGTCGGCTGGTGCGAGCACGCTGGTTCTGGCCAACAACGGCACCAGCTCCGCTCTCTACCAGGTGGTCGACACCAACGGCGACGGCCAGGTGGCCTCGTCCGAGGTTCGCCTGCTCGGCGTGTACAACAGCACGGTGCTCTCGCTCTCCGACATCAACCTCGGTTGATCCGGCGGCTAAGCATCGCGGTAAAAGGGAAGGGCGCCCGCAAGGGCGCCCTTTTCTTTTGACGTTCGGCTGCTTTGAACTGCGGCCCGCCATCCGGCAGCTTCGGAGCGGGCAAAAGAAAAGGCGGCGACCGGGAGAACCGGTTGCCGCCTTTTTGCGTTACAGGTCCTCCCGCCGCCGCAAGGGGAGGATGGGGCTCGGTATCAGTGGGCGGGCAGGGCCGACAGGCGGTCCGCCATGCGCAGGATGCCCTGGGCCAGCCGGATGATGGCGGGCGAACCGATGAACAGTTCGCGCAGGGCGTCCCCCTCGCCGAAGCGCAGGACGAAGCCGTTCGGATTGAACACCACGGCGATCTTCGCGGTCTCCGACAGGACATGCTGGGTCCGCCCCTGGAACACCGCGTCCAGGATCGACCGTGCCAGTTCTTGCGCGTCCTCCACCGGCAGGGTGGCGATCTCCGGCCCCAGCCGGCTCTCGTTGAACAGGAAGACGCCTTCCAGCCGGACGGCGCCGTTTCCTGCCGCGTCCTCCTCGCTCAGGGCGATGTGGGACAGGAACTTGCCGTCGGGGAACAGGACGGTGCGGTCGTCGACTTCGACATTGATGACCAGCCTGCTTTTGGCCGACATGGGCTGCGCTCTCCGGAAGGAACGGGATCGGAAACGGGGATCAGTCGGCGATCACTCGGCGGCGCGGCGCGCCATCTCGGCGTCGGCCAGCCCGGCGACCACCTCGGCCATCCGGCGCTCGGCGCGCCAGCCCAGCAGGCGCTGCGCCTTGGTGGGGTTGCCGACGCTGAAGGCGATGTCGGACGGGCGCAGCAGGGCGGCGTTGCCATGGACATGCCGGCGCCAGTCCAGCCCGAAATAGGAGAAGGCCTGCTCGACGAAATCCTCCAGCCGGTGCGCCTCGCCGGTGGCGATCACGAAATCCTCGGGCTGGTCATGGGCCAGCATGCGGGCCATGGCGTCGACATATTCCGGGGCCCAGCCCCAGTCGCGGGCGATCGACAGCGTCCCCAGTTCCAGGCTGTCGGCCTTGCCCTCGGCGATGTCGGCGGCGCCGCGGACGATCTTCTGGGTGACGTAGCGGACCGGGCGCAGCGGCGATTCATGGTTGAACAGGATGCCGGAGCAGGCGAACAGCCCATAGGCCTCGCGGTAGTTGGCGACCGCCCAATAGGCCGCCGCCTTGCCCACGCCGTAGGGGCTGCGGGGATGGAAGGGGGTCGACTCGTCGGCCGGGTCGCCGGTGTTGCCGAAGCATTCGCTGGACGACGCATTGTAGAACCGCGCGTCGAGCTTGAGGAAGCGGATCGCCTCCAGGATGTTGATGGTGCTGTTGATCGTGCTGTTCAGCGTCTCGACCGGCTGCTCGAAGGACAGCCCGACCGAGGCCTGGCTGGCGAGATTGTAGATCTCGGCCGGCCGGATCCGGGCGATCACCTCGACCACGCTGCGGAAATCGGTCAGCACGGCGGAATGCAGCACGACCCGGCCGAAGATGCCGAGCCGCCGCAGGTTGGCGAAGCTCGACATCTCCCGGTCGCGCGAGGTGCCGTGGACCGTATAGCCCTTGCCCAGCAGAAGCTGGGCGAGATAGGCGCCGTCCTGGCCTGAAACGCCGAAGATCAGTGCGGTCTTCGGTTCGCTTCGGGTCGTCGTTCCGATGGTCATGAACAGCGCCCTACGGTCGCGAAAGCGGGATCAGCGGTGATCGTCGCCGTTGGCCGCCAGCCGCATGTCCGATTCGACCATGTCCCGCACCAGATCGCGGAAGGCGGTGGTGTGGGTCCAGCCCAGCTTCGCCCGCGCCTTGCTGGGATCGCCCAGCAGCAGGTCGACCTCGGTCGGGCGGAAATAGCGGGGGTCGATGCGGACCACCACCTTGCCGGTCTTCTGGCAGACGCCTTCCTCGTCGACACCCTCGCCGCGCCACTCGATGCCGCGGCCGATGTGGCCGAAGGCCAGCTCGACGAACTCGCGCACGCTGTGGGTCTCGCCGGTGGCCAGCACGTAATCGTCGGCCTCATCCTGCTGCAGGATGCGCCACATGCCTTCGACATAGTCGCGCGCATGGCCCCAGTCGCGCTTGGCGTCCAGGTTGCCCAGATACAGGCAGTCCTGGCGGCCATGCTCGATGGCGGCGACCGCGCGGGTGATCTTGCGGGTGACGAAGGTCTCGCCGCGGGTCGGCCCCTCGTGGTTGAACAGGATGCCGTTGCTGGCATGCATGCCGTAGGCCTCGCGGTAGTTCACCGTGATCCAGTAGGCGTACAGCTTGGCGGCGGCATAGGGGCTGCGCGGGTAGAACGGCGTGGTCTCCCGCTGCGGCGTCTCCTGCACCTTGCCGTACAGCTCCGAGGTGGAGGCCTGATAGAAGCGCGCGGTCTTCTCCAGGCCCAGGATGCGGATCGCCTCCAAGAGGCGCAGCGTGCCGATGCCGTCGGCGTTGGCGGTGTATTCCGGCGTCTCGAAGCTCACATGGACGTGGCTCTGGGCCGCCAGATTGTAGATCTCGGTCGGCTGGATCTGCTGGACCAGGCGGATCAGGTTGGTGCTGTCCGTCAGGTCGCCGTAATGCATGAAGAAGCTGACATCCTCCTCATGCGGGTCGCGGTAGAGATGCTCCACGCGCCCTGTGTTGAAGGACGAGGACCGGCGCTTGACGCCGTGGACGATATAGCCCTTCCCCAGCAGAAGCTCGGCAAGATACGCGCCATCCTGGCCGGTGGCGCCGGTGATGAGGGCAACTTTGCGCAAAGGACCGACCCTTGATCTGTACGGCGTTGATGATCGGGCACTATCATCAAAGGGTCCGGGCAAGGCAAGGTTCTTGAGGTTCGGTCCCGGCAAGGACACGGGCGGCGGGGTATGGGCCGCCATCGCCATCAACTGAGTTGATGCGCCTATCCGGTGACGATAGGGTGCGCGCCGAACTGGCCTGCCGCTCTCTTCCGCGGAAGCCGCACTGCACGGACTCCCATGACCACCGTCGCCGAAGCATTGCAGATCGCCGTCGGACTCTACCGCGCCGGCCGCCTGGACGAGGCGCGCGCGCTCTATCTGCGCATTCTGGAGGCCGACCCGCGCAATGCCGTCGCCCTGCATCTGCTGGGGCTGGCCGAACGCCGGCAGGGAAACCGCGACAAGGCGCTGGAACTGATCCGCGCGGCGCTCGACATCGCGCCGGACATGGCCGACGCCTGCTGCAACCTTGCCGGCATCCTGTCCGATCTCGGCCGGGTGGACGAGGCGGCTGCGGCGCAGCGGCGCGCCCTGGCGATCGAGCCGGCGCTGGAGGCGGCGCATCACGGCCTCGCCAGCCTGCTGTGCAGCCGCGGCGGGCCGCGCGACTGGTCGGCATCGGCCGACTCCTTCCGCCGCGTGCTGCGCCTCAACCCACAGCGCGCCGAGGTCTACCATGATCTGGGCATCGCCCTGCGCCAGGGCGGGGCGGTCGATGCCGAAGCCCTGGGTCTGGCCATGCACAGCCAGCGGAACGCGCTCGCCCTGCGGCCGGACTTCGCCGCCGCGCACATGAATCTGGGCAACCTGCTGGTCGAGCTCGGCCGGCTGGACGAGGCGCTGGTCTGCTTCCGCCGCTCGCTCGTCCTCGAGCCGGAGCAGGGCGGCGCCCTCTACAACCAGGGCAATGCCCAGCATGCCGCCGGTCTGGCCGACGCGGCGGTCGACAGCTATGCCCGCGCGGCGCGGGTCGGCGTCAATCTGTCGCTGACCCGGCTGGCCGACGTGCTGACCGGCCTCGGCCGCGAGGGCGAGGCGGAGCAGGTGCTGCGGCTGGCGCTGACCAGTCCCGGCAGCGACGTGTCCGGCGCCATCGACATGCTGTCGGCCCTGCTGGTCCGCCAGGGGCGTTACGAGGACTCGCGGCGCTTCTTCGCCGACTACCGCTATCCCCACCTCGCCGACCCCAACGCCTTCCGCATCGAATGCCTGACCGCCATCGCCGAAAGCTGGCTGGCCGCCGGCGAGGTCGACCGGGCGGTGGAGGTGCTGGCCGGCGTCCACGGCCATGGCAGCCGATTCTTCACCGTGAAGTCGATCGCCGGGCTGAGCCAGGTCCTGGCCCGGCAGGGCAAGCGGCTGGAGCGGCCGGCCAACCCCGATCCCGCCGCGCCGCGGATCTGCTCCTCCACGCTGGCGACCCATGGGCGCTTCGCCCACAACGTCCTGGAATATGTGCTGCTGCGGCTCTATGCCGAGAAATTCGGCTACCGGCTGGAGACGCCGGACTGGGTCGGCGGCTATTACTTCGACCTCGACGATCCCAAGCCCTCGGGCGGGCTGAAGCCGATGCATTTCGCCCGGCGCATCCTGAACGATCTGGTGACCGGACGGCGCGACGATCCGCGCCCGGACGTCGACATCCTCTCGCCGCTGTTCCTGTTCGAGCATCGCGAGGAATGGCGCGAGCGGGTTCAGTCCTGGCTGCGGCCGCGGCCCGAGTGGCTGGGCCATGTCGACCCGGTGATGCAGGCGCTGAAGGCCCGCGGCAACACGGTGGTGGCGCTGCACATCCGCCGCGGCGACTTCGTCTGGTTCCGCTACACCATCACCGAGACCTCCTGGTACGTCGACTGGCTGAAGGCGTTGTGGCCGACGCTGGACCGGCCGGTGCTCTACATCGCCACCGACGACCCGGCGACCATCGCCGACTTCGCCGAGTTCGCGCCGGTCTCGCTGACGGATGTGGCGCAGCCCTGGCAGGGGCTGGAGTTCCTGCAGGACTTCCACGTGCTGATGAACGCCGACGTGGTGGGCGTCAGCGCCCACAGCGGCTACAGCCAGCTGGCGGCGCTGCTGAACCGCAACGCCCGCCTGTTCGTCGAGCCGGACGCGGCGGCGCGGCGGATCAAGACCTATTCCCCCTGGACGAGTTCGTCCGGCACCGCTTAAAGACCACCATCACCACGACCGAAGGACGCCCTCAGCGGGCGGGAGGGCAGCCCCATGGATCTCGCGACCAAGGAATTCTACGACGACTTCTGGCCCCGTTTCGTGCCGATCTACGACGAGACCAAGAAGTACATGCTGGAAACCCTGACCGAGCGGCAGATCGGCCGGGCGCTCGACGCCGGCTGCGGCCACGGCATCTGCTCCGTCATCCTGTCGGAGATGGCGGAGCAGGTGGTGTCGGTCGACGTGTCGTCGGACAGCCTCGCCACCGCCCGCCAGCAGGCCCAGCGCTTCGGCCGCGACAACATCGAGTTCCACCACCAGGATCTGCAGGAGCTGGACACGAACCTCGGCCCGTTCGATCTGGTCTGGTGCTGGGGCGTGGCGATGATGGCGCCCGACCCGATGAAGGTGATGCGCAACCTGATGGCCGTCACCAAGCCGGGCGGCACCGTCTATCTCGGCCTCTACCTGAAGACCTGGCTGTCGCCGGTGCATGAGGGCGTGCGCCATTTCTGCCGCGCCTACATGGACACGCCGGCCCGGCGCAAGCTGGTCGGCGGCTTCTTCACCGGCCTGACCAAGGTCGCCTGCGTCCTCAAGGGGCAGGAGATCAACCGCCGCGCCGACAACGTGTCGATCCAGGCCCAGGTCGAGGACTGGTACTATCCGCCCTACAAGACCTTCTATTCGATCGAGGAGATCGTCGCGCTGTTCGAGCGCAACGGCTTCAAGGCCGAATGCATCCAGGACCGTCTGGGCCGGATGAAGAGCGCCACGATCTTCGTGATCCGGGCGACGAAGAATGCCTGAGGCGGCGGCGGGGCAGGCGGGCCGGACGGCTCCCCCCGATTGGGCGGAGCTGGGCCGGCTGCTGTCCCGCGGCTACATCGACAGCGGCTTCATCGGCGGCGTCACCCGCGTGCCGGTCGCCGACGTCGTGCGCGACATGCTGTCGGAGGCGCGCGCCGACGAACAGGTGGCGGAACTGCGGCGCACCGCCGCGGCCGCCGGCGTCGATGCCGACAAGGCCCGCATCCTGGAGGTCGGGTCCGGCTGCGGCATGACCGTGGTGCGCGGGCGCACCGCCCATGGGCTCGACATCCACGGCATCGAACCCAGCATGGGCGAATACAGCTCGACGCTCGACGTCTGCCGCCGGCTGATCGACCATTACGGCCTGCCGGCCGACGCGGTGCGCGACGCCACCGGCGAGGCGATCCCCTTCCCGGATGCCAGCTTCGACATCGTCTATTCCTCCAACGTGCTGGAGCATGTCGGCGACCCGGCGGCGGTGCTGGACGAGGCGCTGCGCGTGCTGAAGCCGGGCGGGCTGCTGCTGATCGTCGTGCCCAACTACGGCTCCTGGTGGGAGGGGCATTACGGCATCCTGTGGCTGCCGCGGATGCCGGCCGGGCTGGCGAAGCTCTATGTCCGGCTGTTCGGCCGCGACCCGTCCTATGTCGACACCCTCAACCTGATCGACCGCCCCTGGTTCGACCGCTGGCTCCGCCGCCATCCCGGCCGGCTGGAGGTGCTGGACTGGGGCTGGAGCGTGTTCGAGCAGCGCCTGCGCACGCTGGGCTTCGGCGACTGGGCGGCGCTGTCGGTCGCCAAGCGCATCGTCACCTTCGTCCACCGCTCCGGCCTGCTGGAACCGGCGATCTGGCTGGCGCGGCGCCTGCACTGGGAAACGCCGATCATCTTCGTGGCGCGCAAGGGGTGAAGGCGCCCTGATTGTGCCAGAGTAGGATTTTCATATTTATATGGATTGCATAAGATAAATTTTCCGCAACTTGTAACGTTGCGTCATGGAAAATTTTCTCTAATCCTGATACAGAAGGCGCCGCGCAAGGCTGAATCTTTCCTTTCTAAGGAAAGGAATGCCTCTAAGTTAAAGGAGTTCATTTATCATGAAAAAGTGCATCGTTTGCAAAAAAGATGTTTCTCCAGAAAATGAAATAAATGTTTACCGGAACGGAATTGAAACTGACGACGTAATGCACTCGGCGTGTGTAGACTCAGAAAAATATCGTGAATGCGAATATTGTGGATTTGGGATTGTCCATCCAGTCAAAGATTTGAATGATCAGTCGGAATGCCCAGAGCACAAAGGAGAATCCAACATGGATGATGAGGAGAGGGAAGGTTGGGAAGACATCATTGAAAACATGACAAAAGATGGCTGAAGACCCCAAAGGGTCAAGAATGCTGTTGGCGGAGGTGACCCCTCACCCCGCCGGCAGCAGGTCCATGGGCAGCCCGGCGGCCTTCGCTTCGGCGGCGCGGGCGAGGTCGCGGGCGATGCGGGCCATCGAACCGGACCAGTCCCATTGGCGGTCCTGGCGGTAGATCCGCAGGGACGGGTACCAGATGCTCTTCTCCGCATCGTCCATCCAGCGCCAGTCCATCCGGTAGGGCGCCGGCAGCCAGCTCGGGACGCCCAGCGCGCCGGCGACATGCAGGACGGAACTGTCGATGGCGATCACCAGATCCAGCGTCTTCATCACCGCCGCGGTGTCGAGGAAGGCGTCCGGCCCGGCGTCGAAATCCGGGCCCAGGCGGTGGAGCAGCGCCTCGTCGGCATCGGCCAGGCGCTTGGCGGCGTTGTCCTGCTTGTGCAGGTCCACCAGGCTGACGCCGGGGATGGCGGCCAGCGGGCGGACGAACTCGAAGGGGATGGAACGCTTGGGGTCGGCGTCGCGGGTGGCGTCGCCGTTGCTCCAGCACAGCCCGACGCGCAGGCCGCCCAGCCCGGCCAGCCGCTCCGTCCACAGCCGCACCCGCTCGGGATCGGCCGACAGGTAGGGGCGGTTCGGCACGGCGTCGGCCGTCGATCCCAGCAGATGGGGCAGGCTGAGGAACATCGACCGCGCCCGGATGGCGGGCATGCGGTCCGGGTTGAAGCGGATGTTGCCGGGGTTGGGCACGGTCGACAGCAGGCGCTGCAGCCGCGGCGGGCAGACCACCACCACCTCGCCGCAGATGCGGGCGACCTGCGGCACGAAGCGGACGAAATGGATCATGTCGCCCCAGCCGCCTTCGGCGGCCAGGGCCACCGTGTCGTCGGGCAGCGGCCGTCCGTCCCAGATCGGGATCGGGCTGCCGTCGGCCTGGAACCAGACATTGTTCTTGCGCGCCTCGAAATCGGCCATGCCGCCGACGAAGTCGCCGAGCCGCAGCCGGTTGATGCCGGCGATGTGGCGGGCGTCGGTCATGGTCGGCTGCAGGCGCAGCGCCCGGCGGCAGGCCGCCAGGGACTCCGTCGCGCGGGCCATCTCCTCCTGCACCAGGGCGACCTGCAGATGGGCCACCGGGTTGCCGGGGCCCAGCATGACCGAGGCCCGGGCGTTGCGCAGCGACTCCTCGAACTCCGCTCCTTGCGAGGCGGGATCGAGCAGCAGCGCCTCGCTGAGGGCGATGCGGGTTTCCAGATGGTCCGGGCGCAGCATGGCGGCCCGGCGCAGCGGCCCGGCGGCCTCCTGCCGCCGCTCCTGCCGCAGCAGGGTGCCGCCCAGCTGGTACAGGACCTCGGCGTCGTCGGGAAGTTCCGCAGCCAGCTGCCGAAGCAGGGCCATGGCGCCGGCATGGTCGCCGATCCCCTGCAGGGTGCGGCACAGGTTCTGCCGGACCGCGGTGAAGCCGGGGGCCAGCCGCAGCGACCGGCGCATCAGCGCCACCGCGTCGCCGGTCCGGTCGAACCGCTTCTCCACCAGCCCCAGCAGCTGCAGCCCGTCATACTGGGCGGGATCGACGGCGAGCGCCTTGCGGTAGAGCCGCCGGGCCTCGTCCAGCCGGTCGGTCTGGTGGGCCTGGACGGCGGGGATGAGAAAGGGCTGCGGCTGGATCATGGACTGGCTCGCGAAGGGCAGGGCGCCTTTATGACCGTTCGGCGGCGCCGATTGCAATTCCGGAAGCCGCCCCAGGCAAGCGGACTGCCGCCGGTTGACCCGAAAAAACATGCCGTGCTATGGCCGCGAACCGGAAGACCGTCCCGTTCGCCCGTCCCCTCCTGCAAAGCCATTGGATAGCCGCTTCATGGGTCAAGACATCGCGCGCGCCATAGAGCATTACCGGGCCGGTCGCCGCGACGACGCCCTGGCCCTGGCCGAACAGGCGTTGCGCGCGGTTCCCGGCGACAGCGGGGCGCTCAACCTTGCCGGCGTCATCCTGTATGATCTGGGCCGGCTGGACGAGGCGGAGGAGCGGCTGTCGCGTCTGGTGGCGCTCGACCCGTTCTTCCATCAGGCGCGGATCAATCTGGCGGTGGTGCAGCAGGCGAAGGGCGCCCGGATGGAAGCCGCCGCCCAGTTCCGCATGGTTGCGGCGCTGGTGCCGGACCAGCTGGAGGTGCAGGACCGGCTGGGCAGCCTGCTGCATGGTTTGGGCGATCATGACGGGGCGTTGCGCCACCTGCGCCATGCCGCCCGGCTCGCCCCCGACGACCCCGACCGCCGGGTGCTGCTGGCGGTGTCGCTGATGTCGAACGGCGATTCTGCCGAAGCGGCCACCGTCCTGACCGACGTGCTGGTCCGGCAGCCCGGCCATGCTGATGCCCGCGGCCATCTGGCCGCGGCCCGGCTGTCGGCCGGCCGGCCGGATTTGGCGGAGGCGGTGCTGGCGGAAGGCGGCGGCGCGACCGGCGAGGCGGCGGATACCCTGGCCCGCGCCCGGTTCTACCGCCGGATCGTCGAGGAGGCCGGCCGGCCGCAGGTCCCGGACGGGCTGCTGGTGCGGGCGCCCTTCTCGGTTCTGTCGGGCTACGGCGACTTCGCCCAGCATTTCGTGCGCAGCCTGATGGAGCGCGGGCAGACGCTGCGGCTGGCCGGACTGAAGGGCGAGGAGAGCTGGCGCCCCACCTTCACCGACCCGATCCTGCAGGCGGCGGCGCGGCGGCTGGACGAACCGCTGCGGCCCCGTCTGGCGCTCAGCGTGCTGACCCCGCCGCTGGTCGAGCCGATCCCCGGCGTGCCGACCGTCAACTACACCATGTTCGAAGGCCCGCGGATTCCCGACGTCTTCGCCGCCTGCAACCGGGCGCACGATCTGGTGGTCGTTCCGACCGAATCCTCTCGTCTCGCCTGGATCGCCGCCGGCCATCCGGAAGACCGCATCCGCGTCTGTCCGCCGGGCATCGCTCCCAACCCGGCGGATGCCGGGGCACGGCCGCTGTCCATCATGGGGCCGCGTGGCCGGGCGGTGATGGACTATCGGGTCCGCGTGCTCAACATCTCGGACTTCGTCGCGCGCAAGAACCTGGACGGGCTTCTGCGGGTCTGGCTGCGCGCCACCCGCGCCGACGACGATGCGATCCTGATCCTGAAGGTGGGCAAGGGCGGCTCGTCCCTGGTCGGCGAGGTCCGCCGGCTGATCGAGCAGGGCATCCAGGCCACCGGCCGCCGGCTGGAGGATGCCGCTCCCATCGCCCTGCTGACCGACCGCTACGACGAGCAGGGCATCGCCGGCCTCTATGCCATGGCGACCCATTATTTCAGCCTGTCGCACGGCGAGGGCTGGGACCTGCCGATCACCCGGGCCGGCTGCCTGGGCGCCGGCCTGATCGCGCCCCGGCACAGCGCCTACACCGCCTATCTGAACGACGAGGTCGCCCACCTCATCCCCTGCACCACCGGCCCGGCGCTGATGCCCTACAGCAGCGCCTATTATCCGGCCTTCCACGGGCTGGACTGGTGGCACCCGGACGAGGACGCGGCGGCCGACATCCTGTCCCGCGTCGTCCGCGATCCCGAGGGCGAGCGCCGCGACGCCGCCCGCCACCTGATGAACAGCTTCACCTGGGACGCTGCCGCGTCCCGGCTGCTGGACGCTTTGGACGGGGTGGGGGGCTGACGACGGAACCGGGCACCGGCAGGCCGGAAATGGAGGACGCCGAAAAGACCTCAAAGCTTGAGAGGTTTTTTTGCGACGCGTCATTGAATGGACGTGTGGTTGAGCCCAGCTTCTATGATAGCGGTAGTTTTTACGAAAACTAATACCGCTATTGCGAAACCCTTTATGAAGGGGGCGGAGCGTTGGGCGATCCTTTTGGAATGAAATTCGTTGTAGAGCTGTTCCGAGAGCTTCGTTTGCTCGTGGAACAAATCACCAATCTCCAGGGTAGCAGCGTCAACGGCATTCTTGCCGGCCTGCTCCTTATGGTCATCGCGCTCACCTTGCTCACCGTGGTGCTCGCGTTCCTTCGTCTTCTGTTCACCAAGATCGGCTTGAAGGCACGCTTCAAACACCACGACTCCTTTGAAGGAATTTCCTTCCCCTATGCCGTGCAGGGAAGTCCCCTCATGCGTGCCCTTCTGTTGCTGAGCGGCACACGCTACGAGATTTACCTCATGTCGCCGACAGGAGATCGCGTCAGGCGGCTCCTGCTGTCGATCGCACTTCTGTTTGCCTTCCTCTATATGTTCTTCAGCTACTTCGCCTTTCTATCGGTCAGCATCCAGGGAGAACTGTTTAAGAACGGGAATTTTCTCGAGGCTCTTCCCTTCCTGATCGCTGCACTGTTCATCGCCATGGTCATGGTGCTGATCGACGCCAGCATCATCATCGGCAGCAATCCCGATGGCGTGCAGAAAGGTCCGCCCGGGGCGGTTGTCCCGCTGAAGGCCGCCTTCCTGCGCGTGGCCTTCGCCATGGCCATGGGGTATTTCGCGTCCTCGATTATGGTCGTGTATGTCTTCAGGGCCGAGGCCGTTGCCGCTGCCCTGGACGACGACAGCCGTCTCCAGAGGTTCGACAATGACGCCAACCGGTTCAAGTCGACCCTGGACGCGAAGACGGCGGAACTGGCTGCGATCAACGGAAGGATCGAGATCCTCGAGGACGACGAGCGCTGCCTTTCGCAGGTCTTGGAGGTCGAGAGGACGGGATTTCTGAATGGAAAGCGTGCCGTCAAAGGACAGGCGATCTGCGGGGGGTATGCCACCACCGGCAAGCCCGGCCTCGGTCCCAAGTATCGTGCCATGGAGGAGGATCGCAACACTGTCCGGGGGCGCATCGCGGACGAGAAGGGCAGCCAAGAGGCAATCAGGAAGAGCATCAGTGATACAGAGGACCTGATCAAGCCGTCGATCGATCAGAAGAACGGTTACATCTCTTCGGTCAAGAACAACTTCATGATGCTTCACAACGCGCTCATCAAGCGGGCGCAGCAGGATCCTCTGGGTATCGGATCGTACTTCGTATTCATGACGCTTCTCTTCATGATGATCGAGATGACTCCTCTGGTCATGAAGTTCTACGTGAAGACCCGGGATTACGATGAACTCTGCAAGGTTAATGAAACGCAGTACCGTGAGTTCTTCGAAGCTAAGAGCCATCTGAACCTGCCCAGGCAGGAGCCTCCCAAAGCCGGAGGCAAGATCTCCTTGCTTGATTTGCTCGGGACCGTGTTCCACAAGCTGGCGGAGTTGTTCGGGGTGGCATCGGAACTGTTCCAGAAGCTTCTGGGTATGGCGAAGCGTCTGTTCTGAGCCGTTCCCTGCCACCGGAAACAGCCGGCGGCAGGGGAAGGGTACTGGAGGCCGCCGGAATGCCGGCGGCCTTTTTCTTTCTTACTGCACGGCGCCGACGAAGGCCTCGGCGAAGGCGCGCCAGGTGCGCTCGGTGCGGATGAAGGCCTTGGCGCGGTCGGCGCGGGCCTTGGCGGCGGCGCGGTCGGCATAGAGCCGCTCCAAAGTCTCCACCAGCTCGTCGACCGAGGATTCGCCCCAGCCGAAGCGGCTGCCGTCGCGGTCGGCGACCGGGACCTGCCGGTCCAGCGTCAGGCACAGGTCGTCGCCCTGGGTCGGGCTCTTCAGCAGGTCGCGGTGGCCGGTGTTGTTGGACAGCACCACCGGGACGCCGCAGGCCATCGCCTCCATGGCGACGAGGTTGGTCGCCCCCTCGCAGCGGTTGGGGAAGACGGCGGCATGGCAGTCGGCCAGCACCCCGGCGATCTGGTGGCGGCCGAGGAAGCCGAGATCGACGAAGCCCTCCTCGTCGGCGCCGTTCTCCATCGCCCAGCTTTTCACATCGATCATGTTGTTGGGCAGGACCCGCGGCGGCTTCGGCGCCAGCGGCGATTCCGCCATGGTCATGCCGACCTCCGGCCAGGCGTTCTGCCAGGCGGTGACCAGCAGTGCGTCCGGGTGGCGCTGACGGAAGCGCAGGAAGGCGGCCAGAACGATGTCCTGGCCCTTGCGGAATTCCAGCTTGCCGCCGGAGAAGATCACGAAGCGGTCGCCGAACCGGCCGCTTGGCTCGGCCTCCACCATTTCGGTCGGGTCGATGCCCTGGAAGGCAAGGCCGACATTGTCGAAGCCCCAGATCTCCAGAAGCTGCTTGTTGTAGGTGGAGTGCACGACGATGCGGTCGTACTGGCGGGCGCGGGCCATCACCTCGGGCGTGAAGCGGGTTTCCTCATAGGCGATGACGCCGATGTTGCGCCGGCCGCGGAAGCGCATCGACGGGCCGCCGGCGGTGAAGCCGTTGCCCAGCGCATGCAGGACGTCGAACTCCTTCAGCAGCAGCATGTGGCCCTTGGCGTTGTCGGCCATGGCGGCGACCTGCTGATAGGGGCCTTCCAGCGCTTGCAGCTTGGCGCGGTTCTCCGGCCGCAGGGTGCCCATCAGCGGCTTTTCGAGCAGCAGCGGCGGCCGGCCCTGGTCGGCGAGGTAGAGGGCGGTATGGACACCCACCAGCCCCCAGCCGTGGACCTCCGTGAGCTGCCAGGTGAAAGCCAAGTTCGGAATCATGATGGAAACCCCAATTCTGGGCGCAAGTTTCTGGGCGCAGGTCTGGGCGCCCAAGCGGCCGGACGATCCCGCGCCGGGCCGGCGCTTGTCAAGCCGAGCGGAGCGGACTGGATTCCCCGGCAGCCCGATGCTACGACAGCGGCGGCTTTTCATAGCGGCATGGGGCGCACGGTGCGGACGGAATCGCTTTTCTCCCTGGAGGGCAAACGGGTCTGGGTGGCCGGGCATCGCGGCATGGCGGGGGCGGCCATCGTCCGCCGGCTGGAGCGCGAGCCGTGCGACCTGATCACCGTCGGCCGCGACCGCGTCGACCTGCGCCGTCAGGCGGAGGTCGAGGACTGGATGGCCGAGACGAAGCCGGATCTGGTCTTCGTCGCCGCCGCCACCGTCGGCGGCATCCTCGCCAATTCCACCCGGCCGGCCGAGTTCCTCTACGACAACCTGGCGATCGAGACCAACATCATCCACGGCGCCTACCGGACGGGCGCGAAGAAGCTGGTCTTCCTGGGATCGTCCTGCATCTATCCCCGGCTGGCCGAGCAGCCGATGCGCGAGGACGCCCTGCTGACCGGCCCGCTGGAGCCGACCAACGAGTGGTACGCCATCGCCAAGATCGCCGGCATCAAGATGTGCCAGGCCTACCGGCGCCAGTATGGCTGCGACTTCATCTCGGCGATGCCGACCAACCTCTACGGCCTGAACGACAATTTCGACCTGCAGGGGGGCCATGTCGCCGCGGCATTGCTGGCCAAGATCCACCGCGCCAAGGTCGACGGCCAGCCTTTCGTCGAGCTGTGGGGGACGGGCGCGCCCAAGCGCGAGTTCCTGTTCGCCGACGATCTGGCCGACGGTCTGGTCTTCCTGGCCCGGCAGTATTCGGACGAGCCGCACGTCAATGTCGGCACCGGCATCGAGGTGTCGATCCGCGAACTGGCCGAGCTGATCCGCGACGTCGTCGGCTATGAGGGCGAGTTCCGCTACGACACCTCAAAGCCGGACGGCAGCCCGCGCAAGCTGATGGATGTCAGCCGGATGACGGAGATGGGCTGGACCGCCCCCACCGCCTTGCGCGATGGTTTTGCCGCCACCTACCGCTGGTTCCTGGAAAACGTCGACCGGGGTGCCCTGCGGGGGCTTTGATACCGGCGGCTTTTGATCCTGACAGGTCAGGATCAAAAGCTTCGGCGGCATGAGCCGCCGCCGTGCCGGTCGGCACGGATACCAGCGGTCACTGTCAATGACCGCTGGTATGAGGCCGCCCCGCAACGCTCCCGTCAGTCCCGCGCGCTGCGGGCCACCCAGTCCTGCCACATGGCGCGGTAGGCCGCCTCGACCCCGCGGGCGAAGCCCTTGTAGTCGGTCAGCGGGGCGGCGTTCAGCCGGTCGCGCATGGTCCGGCGCAACCCGGCGAGCCGCTCCGGATCGCCGGCAAGCGCCACCGCGGTGGCGATGTAGCCCGCCTCGTCGGATGCCACCAGCTCGCTCAATCCGCAATGGGTCAGCAGGCTGGCGCCGACGCGGGCGACATGGTTGGCGCCGGTCACCGTCACCACCGGCACGCCCATCCACAAGGCCTCGCAGGTGGTGGTGGTGCCGTTGTAGGGGAAGGGGTCGAGCCCGATGTCGATGCGGTCGTAGGCGCGCAGATGCCCGTCGGCGGCGTCGATGCGGGACAGCAGCTCGATCCGGCCGGCGTCGATCCCGAACTGGACGAAGGTGTTCAGGTAGCGGCGGCGGGTCTCCTCGTCGCCCATCTGGGCGCTCTTGACGATCAGGCGGGAGTCCGGCACCCGCTTCAGGATCTCCGACCAGACGCGCACCACCTCCCCCGTCACCTTGGAGGTGTTGTTGAAGGAGCCGAAGGTGACGTGGCCGTTGGCCAGCATCGGCGGCTCGGCCGGCGGGGCGACATCCACCGGCGGGCGGTAGCTGTGGAAGCCGTGCGGCAGCCGGAAGATGCGCTCGGCGCTCAGCCGGTCGGCCTCGCCCGGCGGCTCGGCGACGGCGTCGCTGAAGCGCCAGTCGATGGCGCGCATGCCGGTGGTGTCGGGATAGCCCAGCCACGTCGCCTGGACCGGCGCCGGCTTGCGGGCGAACAGGGTCAGGCGGTTGTTGGCGGTGTGGCCGGTGAGGTCGACCAGGATGTCGATGCCGTCCTGCTCGATCAGCGCAGCGGCCCGCGCATCGTCGACCCCGACCAGGGAACGCCAGCCGTCCGCCGCCCCTTTCAGCCGCTCGGTGACCACGTCGGAGCGTGCGGCCGCGTGGTAGCAGAATACCTCGAACCGGTTGCGGTCATGCTCGCGGATCAGCGGCTCGGCGAAGAAGGCGACCGAGTGGGCGCAGAAATCGGGCGAGACATAGCCGACGCGCAGGCGGCGTTCGGGATCGCGCGGGTTGGCGTGGCGCTTGCCGGCGGGCAGCAGCGGATCGGCATGGCGCTGTGCCCACACCGCATGGGCCTTGAAGATGGTCTCGGGCGGGACGGCCGGGGTGTAGTGCAGGGCCAGCAGCAGGTTGGAATGCATCAGGGCGTGGTTGGGGTGCGCCTCCAGGCCTTTCTGGAAGACGCCGATCGCCTCCTCGATGCGGCCCATCTCCTTCAGCGTCTCGCCCAGGTTGTTCCAGGCCTCGGCTGACTTCGGATTGGCCTTCAGCGCGGCGACGAAGCACTCCACGGCCTTGCTGAGCTCCACCGCCCCCTTGTGCAGGTCGCCCAGGTTGCATAACGCCTCCGCCATGTCGGGCTTCAGGCGCAGCGCCTCGCCGTAGGCGGCACGGGCGCCCCCGCGGTCGCCGAGAGTGCGCAGGATGTTGGCGAGGTTGAAGTGGGCCTCGGCATAATCGGGCTTCAGCCGGATGGCGGTGCGCAGCGCCTCTGCCGCCTCGGCAGGCCGGCCCAAGTCGAGCAGCAGGCAGCCGTGATTGCTGTGAACGAAGGGATCGGTGCCGTTGCGGGCGATCGCCCGGCGGTAGCAGCCCAGCGCCTCTTCCCAGTCGCCGCGGGCGCGCAGGATGATGGCGAGGTTGTTGTTGGCGTTGGAATGGCCCGGATCGGCGGCCAGCACGGCGCGGTATCCGGCCTCCGCCTCGGCCGTCCGGCCTTCCCGGTGTAGGGTCAGCGCCCGGCCGAAGCCGGCGTCGGCCACCGATGCCGCCACCGGGGCCGCCTGAACCGCGGCGGGGGCCGCGTTCCGCGGGGCCGGGGACGGGGCCGGGCGTTTGGCCTTGGCCTGCTTTCGTGAAGGCTTTTTCATCGGGCTGACTGCTCGGCGTTGGGTTTTCGTTGGCACAGAACCATCCCACCGGTCGATAGCAACGACGGCGCCGTATCCGCAAGGGGCATCTCGACCGGGGACATTCCGCCGTTGCGGTGCTTCACCGCCGCAACGGATGCGGTGACGGGGATCCGGAGAAGAGACATATGAGGGATGGCGGATGCCCCCGGGGACAGATGGCTTGCCGCTGTTATGCGTCTTCTGCTATTCCAGCGGAATCGTGTGGTTGGACGTAATCCGCAAGTGGCGGTTCCACGCGCTTCGTCGCGCCCCGGACCCAAGGAGCGCAGGTCGATCGAGACCGGGTAACCGAGCGGTATGAAGACCTTGCTTTCGCGACGCATTCCACATTTTTCACGGCGGTTCCCATGACTCTTGCTGCGGAAGTCCCCTGCGCCCATACCGGGCTGCATTCCCTGGCCGCCGTCGCGCGCCAGCGTGGCCTCGACGTCTCGGCCGAGCGGCTTCAGCACAGCAATGTCATCGGGAACGAGGAACTGGATACGGCCCGCCTCCTGCGTGTCGCCAAGTCCATCGGCCTGAAGGCCGAGGCGACGACGCTGGACTGGGAGGATCTCGGCAAGCTCCAGGACGCCTTCCCCGCCATTCTGCGCCTGCGCAACGGCAACTCGATGGTGGTGGTCGGCTTCGGCAAGCAGGGCGACACCGACGTCGCCATCCTCCAGGATCCGCTTGCCGGGCAGGAGGTCGTCCTGCCGGTCGACCGCATCCGCCTGAGCCAGGCCTGGGCCGGCGAGATCGTCCTGCTGAAGCGCGAATATGCGCTGAACGACGGCGAGCAGCCCTTCGGCCTGAAGTGGTTCCTGGTGGAGGTCCTGCAGCACCGCCGGCTGTTCCGCGACATCGCCATCGCCGCGATCCTGATGAGCCTGTTCGCGCTCGCCGTGCCGATCTTCTTCCAGCTGGTGATCGACCGGGTGCTGGTCCACCGCAGCATGGGCACCCTGTGGGTGCTGATGGCCGGCATGGGCGGCGTCATCCTGTTCGAGACCGCCTTCTCGTACCTGCGCCAGTACCTGATGCTGTACGCGACGAAGAAGATCGACGCGAAGATCAACGTGCAGGTCTTCAACAAGCTCATCGGCCTGCCGATGCATTATTTCGAGCGGATGCCCTCCGGCGCGATCGTCAAGAACGTGCAGCAGGCCGAACGCATCCGCAACTTCCTGACCGGCCAGCTCTTCATGACGATGCTGGATACGGTGTCGCTGTTCATCTTCCTGCCGATCATGTTCATGTACAGCGTGCCGCTGACGGTGGTGGTGCTGGTCTTCGCCGCCCTGATGGCGCTGAACATCGGCATCATGATCCCGCTGATCAAAGGCCGGCTGAAGAACCTGTACGAGGCGGAAATCCGCCAGCAGTCCTTCCTGATCGAGAACATCCACGGCATGCGGACGGTGAAGTCGCTGGCGCTCGACAGCCGCCAGAAGCTGGAATGGGACCACCGCGTCGCCCGCGCCGCCGAACAGCGTTTCGACGTCGGCCGCATCATGGTCATCGGCCAGTCGGTCGCCGGTCCGCTCAACCAGCTGATGATGGCCTGCCTGCTGGGCCTGGGCACCTATCTGGCGCTGAACGGCGAACTGATGATGGGCGTGCTGATCGCCTTCTACATCCTCGCCGGCCGCGTCACCCAGCCGCTGATGCAGATGGCCCAGCTGGTGCAGCAGTTCCAGGAAGTGTCGCTGTCGGTCCAGATGCTGGGCTCGATCATGAACCACCCGCCGGAAGAGGGCCGCACCGGCCGTGGCCTGCGCACGCCGCTGCGCGGCACGGTGGAGTTCCAGGACGTGCGCTTCCGCTACGCCGCCTCGTCCCCGCCGGCGCTCGACGGCGTCAACTTCACCGCGGCGGAGGGGACGATCCTCGGCGTGATGGGCCGAAGCGGCTCGGGCAAGACCACCCTGACCCGCCTGCTGCAGGGGCTGCACCGGGCGCAGGAAGGCCTGATCCGCATCGACGGCCGCGACATCCGCGAATATGACCTCGACCATCTCCGCGCCTCGATCGGCGTGGTGCTGCAGGACAATTTCCTGTTCACCGGCACCATCCGCGAGAATGTCTCCGCCGCCAAACCGGGGGCGACGACCGAGGAGATCCTGAAGGTCATCCAGCTTGCCGGTGCCGACGAGTTCGTGGAGCGCCTGCCCAAGGGGCTGGACACCATGCTGGAGGAAGGCTCCGCCAACCTGTCCGGCGGTCAGCGCCAGCGTCTGGCGATCGCGCGGGCCCTGCTGACCAATCCGAAGATCCTGATCATGGACGAGGCGACCAGCGCGCTCGACGCCGAGAGCGAGGCCATCGTCCAGGCCAACCTGATGAACATCGCCCGCGGCCGTACCGTGATCATCATCTCGCACCGTCTGTCCTCGCTGGTGCCGTCGGACACCATCCTGGTGATGGACCGCGGCAAGGTGGTGGACAGCGGCAAGCATGACGAGCTGATGGGGCGCTGCGACATCTACCAGCATCTCTGGCACCAGCAGAACCGGCACATCTAGGAGCGCGCGCCCTTGTCCGCACAAAAGCCGACCGCACAGAAGCTCGCGAAGATTGAGACGGCACGCGTTCCCGCCAACGACGCCGCGCCGCAGCGGCCGGCCCAGCCGCTCGACAAGCGGGCCAAGGCGCGCGGGAAGGCGGCGATCGGCGCCTTCCAGAAGGACACGGAGGCGATCCAGAACGCCCCCGATCCCTTCCTGGCGCGCATCACGCTGCATCTGCTGGCGCTGTTCGTGATCGGCCTGGTGACCTGGGCGTCGCTGTCCTACCTGGACAAGATCGTCGTCGCCCAGGGCAAGATCATCTCGGTCGAATCCAACGTCATGGTCCAGCCGCTGGAAATGGCGGTGATCAAGAAGGTGCTGGTGCGCGAGGGCGACGTCGTCCGCAAGGGCGAGGTGCTGGCGACGCTGGACCCGACCTTCACCCAGGCCGACGTCCAGCAGCTGGAATCCCGTCTTGCCAACGCCGACGCGCTGATCGCCCGGCTGCAGGCCGAGCATGACGGCAAGCCCTATGTTCCGAGCGAGGACCGCTATGGCTACGGCAAGCTGCAGCAGGCGCTGTGGAGCGAACGCCAGGCCCAGTACCAGTCGCAGATGCAGAATTACGAGGAGAAGCTCGCGCGGCTGCAGTCCAACGTCACCAAGTACGAGATGGACCGCGTCCATCTGAACGAGCGGCTGAAGGTGGTGCGCGAGATCGAGAACATGCGCTCCTCGCTGCTGGCCACCCAGGTCGGCAGCAAGCTGAACCTGCTGCAGGCCACCAGCGACCGCATCGACATCGAACGCAATCTGGTGCTGAACCAGAACGAGCTGCAGGGCAACCGCCACGACCTGCAGGCCCTGCTGGCCGAGCGCGACGTCTTCATCCAGCAGTGGAGCGGCAAGATCATCGAGGAGCTGACCTCCCAGCGCAACGAGCGCGAGGCGCTGCGCGAACAGCTGACCAAGGCGCGCAAGCGCCAGTCGCTGGTCCAGCTCGACGCGCCGGTCGATGCCATCGTGCTGGAGGTTTCGCCCAAGGCCGCCGCCGGTTCCGTCGCCAAGGAGGCGGAGCCGCTCTTCACCCTGGTGCCGGTCGGTTCCGCCCTGGAGGTGGAGGCCAGCATCGACGCCCGCGACCTCGCCTTCGTGCAGGTCGGCGACAAGGTGCGGGTCAAGCTGGAGGCCTACCCCTACATGCAGCACGGCGCGCTCGACGGCGAGGTGGAGACGATCAGCGAGGATTCCTTCTCCAGCAAGGAGAACGGCAACGGCGTGCTCTTCTACCGGGCGCGCATCAAGCTGCTGACGACCAAGCTCGACAATGTGCCCTCCAATTTCCGCCTGATCCCCGGCATGCCGCTGTCGGCCGACATCAAGGTCGGCGAGCGCCGCATCATCACCTATTTCCTGCGCCCCATCCTGCGCGGGGTCGACGAAAGCCTGCGGGAGCCCTGATCTTGTTCGGTAAGCTGCTGAAGCGAAGCAAATCCACCGGTTCCCGCAAGCCGGATTTCCAGCGCGGCCTCGCCGCCTTCGAGATGGAGGACTACGCCGCCGCGGTCGCCCACTGGCTGCCGCTGGCCGAGCATGGCCATGCCGAGGCGCAGTACCGCATGGGCCAGCTCTATGCCCGCGGCCAGGGGGTGGTGCGCGATTTCGGCGACGCCGCCCACTGGTTCCGCAAGGCGGCCGACCAGGGCCATGTCGAGGCGCAGTTCTCGCTCGCCCTGTGCTACGCCAACGGCGAAGGCGCGGCGCAGGACAGCGCCCTGCCGGTGCGCTGGTACAAGACCGTCGCCAAGGCCAACCCGGCGGCGGCGGAGGCCAATCTGGCGCTGCTCTACCCCCATGGGCTGGGCATCGGCCCGGACATCGCCCAGGCCCTGCACTGGTACCGGCTGGCCGCCGAGGCCGGCCATGCCGAGGCGCAGCACCATATGGGCCTGCTCCATGCCTTCGGGCAGGGGGTGGCGCAGGACCATGCCGCCGCCGCCGGCTGGTACAGGATGTCGGCCGATCAGGGCTATGCCGTGGCCCAGCACGCGCTCGCCTCCCTCTACGCCAACGGCCAGGGGGTGGAGCGCGACATGAGCCAGGCGATCGCCTGGTACGGGCAGGCCGCCGGCCAGGGCTTCGTCAATTCCCAGCTGGCGCTCGCCATCATCTACGAGCACGGCAGCGGGGTGGAGGCCGATCCGGCCCGCGCGGCGGAGTTCTACCGCCAGGCGGCGGAGCAGGGCCATCCGGTGGCCCAGGTCAATCTGGGCCTGCTCCATGCCCGCGGGCACGGGGTTCCCAAGGATTACCGCGAGACCCTGAAATGGTGCCGCCTGTCGGCGGAGCAGGGCAACGTCAATGCCCAGTTCAACCTGGGTCTGATCTATTCCAACGGGCTGGCCGGCTCGCCCGATTATGCGGAGGCCGCGGTCTGGTACCGCAAGGCGGCGATGCAGGGCAATGTCGGCGCCCAGGTCAATCTGGGGCTGATGCTGGTCCATGGCTGGGGCGGCCGGCCGGAACTGGTCGAAGGGGTGGACTGGCTGCGCAAGGCTGCGGCCCAGGGCCACACCGGGGCGATGACCAATCTGGGCGCCCTCTACGCCAGCCGGGAGAGCAAGGCCTACAACCCGATCCAGGCCTATGTCTGGTACATCATGGCCGCCGCCGCCACCCAGCCCGGTTCCGAGCGCGACGGGCTGGAGGCCAAGGCCCATGAGCTTGGCAGCAGCCTGACCAGCGAGGACCGCCACAAGGCCCAGGTCATCATGGAAGACTGGAAGAAGAACCCCAAGCTGATGGCGACCGCCTGAGAAACGCCGGCTGGGGGCGGGACCGGGGAAGAGGGGAGAGCGGATGGCTGGCGCGGCTGGGGAAAACGGCTTCGGTGCGGACGGCCGCTCCACCCTGGACGATGCGATCAACGGCCACCGCCTGTTTCTCGGACGCCATGCCGCCAGCGGCGAGGAACTGCTGCTGGCCACCGGCCGCAGCCTTCCGGAATTCCTCAACGCCTTCCTGGTCACCGCGGAGTTCATGGCGGCGGTGGTCGACCGCCTCGCCTCCGGCGCCCTGCTGCCGCATGCCTCCCTCGCCGCCGAGATGGACGAGGCCCTGCACGGCTGGGCGCTCCGCCGGCTTCCGCTGTCCCCGGCGAGCCGCGACGCCCTGGCGCCCAGCCGGTCCTGGCGCTTCTGGCTGCTGACGCTCCTGCGCGACGAGGCGCTGCTGGCCCTGCTGCCGCCGCGGGTGGTGGACTGGCTGGAGCAGAGCGGGGCGCGTCGGCGCCTTGCCGCCGTCGAACTGGCGCCGACCCGCCGGCTGGCCGGCGAGGTCTCCTACGACGGGGGCGGGCGGATTTCCGGCTGGTGCGCCAACCTGTCCGACCCGACCGAGACGGTGTTGCTGGAGCTGTTCCTGGCCGACCGCTTCATCGGGGTGGTCCGGTGCCGCGACTTCCTGCCCGGCCTGTCGGAGCGGACAGGCGGATCGGGCGAGCATGGCTTCGCTTTCCTGATCCCGCCCCTGCATGACGACCTGACGGCGCGCGGCGTCCTGCTCCATGTTCGCGACGTCCAGTCCAAGACGCCGTTCGGCAGCGCCATCTATATCCGCGAGACCCTGCCCGGCCGTCAGGACGATCTCGGCCGGATTCTCCATGCGCTGCGCGGGATCAAGGATGCCCTGCGCAGCATCGAGCAGACCCTGCCCGATGTGCTGGCCACCACGGAGCCGCCGGTCGACGCCTATCCCGCCCTGAAGCAGGCCGGCCTGCTGCGGAACTGGCGGGCTCCGGCGCTGCCCGCGCTTCCTCCGCAGGGGCTCGTGCATATCCTTCTCCTGCGCGGGGAGGGCGATCCCGGCGCGCTGCGCTGCCTGATCCGGTCGCTGGAGAGCCAGCGGCATGCCGCCTGGACGCTGACCGTCGTTCTGCCGCCGGCTGCCGCCCCGTCCAGCGAGGTCGCGGCCCTGCTGCATCCGCTGGCCGCGCGCGGGCAGGGGGGAATGGCCGCCTACCCGGACCTGTCCGGGCTTCTGTCGTCGGACCCGCGGCTTTCCGGTGCCGCCGCCCATCTGGTCCTGGACGGCGCGGTCGAGTTCGGGGAGGACGCGCTGCCGGTCTTCCTCGACGCCCTGTCGACGGCACCGATGGTCTACAGCGACCATGAACTGGCGGTGGAAGGCGGCGATCCCGCCCGAGACCTGGACGATGCCGTGATCCCGGTGCTGAAGCCGGGATTCGATCCGGTCATGCTGCTGTCCTGCGACTGCATCGGCCCGCTGGCCGCCCTGTCCGGCGATGTCCTGCTGCGCGCCCTGGCGCTGGAGGAGGGCATGCCGTCCGACTCCCATGACCTGATGCTGCGCCTCGTCGACGCGATCCCCGCCGATGGCCGTTCCGAGGCTCTTCCGGCCGACGGCGGCATCCGGCACATCCAGTCCATGCTCTACACCGTCCGGAGGCCAGCGGATTTCCGCAGTGTCGGCGCCCTCCCGCGCGCTCTG
This sequence comes from Azospirillum sp. B2RO_4, assembly GCF_051124815.1. Lineage (NCBI taxonomy): Bacteria > Pseudomonadati > Pseudomonadota > Alphaproteobacteria > Rhodospirillales > Azospirillaceae > Azospirillum > Azospirillum sp. B2RO_4. Next base: position 24,996 of record NZ_CP118491.1, read on the forward strand.
TCCGGATCGCCGGAGGCGGTCGGCCGCTGGGTGCGGCGCCACGCCCCGGCTCTGGAGGTCGGCATCCGCGCCGGCCGGGTGCCGGTGCCGATGCCCGCCGCCCCGGGGCTGGACCGGGCACTGGTCGATCCCTGCGACATCGAACTCGGCCTGGCCGCTCCGCCCTTCGTCAGCGTCATCGTGCCGACCCGCAACTCTCCCGTCCTGCTGCGCAACTGCCTCGATTCCCTTCTGCGCGTGCGGCAGAGCTATCCGGGCCGGATGCAGATCCTGGTCATCGACCACGAGAACGAGGATCCCGACGCCGTCGCCCTGATCGCGGCGATGAAGGCCGGGTGCGGGGTCGACGTGCTGCCCTATGCCGGCCCGTTCAACTGGTCGGCGATGAACAATGCCGCCGCCGCCCAGGCAGCGGGAGAGGTTCTGGTCTTCCTGAACGACGACACCGTCGCGGCCGACAGGGGCTGGCTGCGGCGGGCAGTGGCGACCCTGGCCCTGCCGAAGGTCGGCGTGGTCGGTGCGCGCCTGCTCTATCCCGACGGCGGCATCCAGCATGGCGGCATCGTCACCAGCCGCGAGCGCGGCGCCACCCATGAAGCCATCGGCGCCCGCAGCGACGATGGCGGCTATCTCGGCCGCAATGCCCTCCTGCGGTCGGCGGCGGCGGTCACCGGCGCCTGTCTGGTGACGCGGCGCGCCGTCTTCGAGGCCGCCGGCGGGTTCGATCCCCGCTATCCGGCCGACTGGAGCGACATCACCTACTGTCTCACGATCCGGAAGTCGGGGGCGCGCGTCATCTACGACCCGAAAGCCTGCCTTTACCACTTCGAGTCCAAAACGCGCGGACGCTTGTCCGAAGCCTCAGCAAAAAACGCCTACAAGAATCATCTTCGGCATGTAGTCGAGGAATGGGGTGACTTTATGGGTGATCCCTACTTCAATAAAGCATTTTCAAGGCTGGGTGATCCATTCTCCAGACTAAGATTATGAGGTTATGCGCGCGATCCGTGTGGAGAGGCGGGGTGATGATTTTCTGTCCGGCATGCCGATTTCAAGGCGTATTGCTTTAGTTATACTGATTGTTGATTTTATTGTCACCGTAATTGGACTTAATGAATTCAACTGCGTTTTTTGCAATCAGCGCTTCATATATCAGTAAATATACAATAGTATTTAGTTATCTAATCGTTTTTCGGTGCGGCAAACGGCGCCTGATTTTATAGTTGACAATATTGGGTTGCCGTATTCAGTCAATATCCTCTGTGTGCTTGAGTTCGCGCCGGCAGATATCTCTTGACACTGTGAAACCTTGTCTATAAATGACTTATTGCATACATATTTAGTTCGAGTCCTAATCTTATTGATTGAAGTGATTTTGCCGTTTTTTGTAAATTTTGGCATTCGAAGTGAAATTATTAAAAGAATTGATTGGAGCTAACCAAGCGAATTCTTGTTTAAAAAATTTTATAGGCATTTCTGGAAAAAGCAGTCTGCTCAGGATTCGTTCTTTCGTCCCGAGATTGCAGGACAAGCAGGGGAACCATGTCGCATACCAGTGAATTTTTGGCGGAAACTGCCCGGATTTGCGAACTGATCGACAGCGCAGAGGTGGAGGAAATCTGCAGCCACCTGGTGGCTCTGCGCGAGCGCGGCGGTCGGCTGTTCATCCTGGGCGTCGGCGGAAGCGCTGCCAACTGCAGCCATGCCGTGAATGATTTCCGCAAGCTGTGCGGCATCGAGACCTACGCCCCCACCGACAATGTCTCCGAGCTGACTGCCCGCATCAACGACGATGGCTGGGACGGCGTCTTCGCCGCCTGGCTCAAGGCCAGCCGCGCCAACGGGAAGGATGCGATCCTCGTCTTTTCCGTCGGCGGCGGCGATGCCGAGAAGAAGGTCAGCGTCAACCTCGTGGTCGCCATCGATTACGCCAAGTCGCTGGGCATGACGGTCCTGGGCGTGGTCGGCCGGGCCGGCGGCCACACCAAGGCCGCCGGGGACGCCGTCGTGGTGATCCCCACCGTCGCCGCCTCGCGGGTGACCCCCCACGCCGAAGCCTTCCAGGCCGTGATCTGGCATTCGCTCGTCTCCCACCCCGCCCTGCAGATCCAGCAGACCAAGTGGTGACGGCGTGATGGCGGGGACGGCAGCGCCCGGAAGGCGGGCGGTTTTCCTGGACCGCGACGGGGTGGTGAACCGGCCGGTGATCCGCGGCGGCAAATCCTATCCGCCGCAGACGCTGGCCGATTTCGAGATTCTGCCGGGTGTGGCCGATGCGGTCGCCCGGCTGCGCGCCGCCGGCTTCCTCGTCATCGTCGTCACCAACCAGCCGGACATCGCCACGGGCGTGCAGACCCGCGAGGTGGTGGAGGCGATGCACGATTTCCTCGCCGACCGCTTGACCCTCGACGGCATCCGCATGTGCCCCCATATCGACGCCGACGACTGCGCCTGCCGCAAGCCCAAGCCGGGCATGCTGCTGGACGCGGCGGCCGAGTTCGGCATCGATTTGGCCGCCAGCCACATGGTGGGCGACCGCTGGCGCGATGTCGCCGCCGGCCGGGCCGCCGGCTGCACCACCTTCTTCATCGACTACGGCTATGCGGAATCCGACCCGTCCGGGGTCCCGCACCATGTCGTCGCCGATCTGGCCGAAGCGGCCACCCTCATCCTCGCCTCATCTCCTTCCGCTGGACAGGTGTCCCCATGAACGTCACCCCGATCAACAGCCTGCGCGTGCAGCTTTTCGCCGACGGCGCCGACCTCAAGGGCATCGAGGCCCTGGCCGCAAACCCGCTGGTGAAGGGATTCACGACCAACCCGACGCTGATGCGCCAGGCCGGGGTCACGGACTATGTCGCCTTCGCCAAGGACGTGCTGAAGATCGTCCCGGACCGTCCGGTGTCGTTCGAGGTGTTCGCCGACGACCTCGACACCATGGCCAAACAGGCCCGGGTGATCGCCTCCTGGGGTCCCAACGTCTATGTGAAGATCCCGGTGACCACCACCAAGGGCGAGTTCGTCGGCCCGATCGTCTCGGAACTGTCGAAGGAGGGCGTCCAGCTGAACGTGACCGCCATCCTGACGCTGGAGCAGGTGCAGGACATCGCCGACGTGCTGCATGTCGGCACCCCGGCCGTGGTGTCGGTCTTCGCCGGCCGCATCGCCGACACCGGCCGCGACCCCATCGCGGTGATGGGCACCGCCCGCATGCTGCTGGAAGGCCGTCCGAAGGCGGAACTGCTGTGGGCCAGCCCGCGCGAGCTGCTGAACATCTACCATGCCGAGGAAGCCGGCTGCCACATCATCACCGTCGGCCACGACCTGCTGAAGAAGCTGTCGCTGGTCGGCAAGGATCTGGCGGGCTATTCGCTGGAGACGGTGGCCATGTTCCACCGCGATGCCACCGCGGCCGGTTACGACATCCCGCTGCATGCGCCGGTCCTGGCGTAATCCGGGCCGGGCTTGAGGAAGAGCGATCCCATGATGCAGGAAGTCAATCTGCTGGGCCGGCTGCCGCGCACGCGCCGCAACGTCCAGGCCCGGCAGGCGGCCCAGACCGACGAGAACATCGCGGTCGCCCGCGAATACGGGCAGGCCTATTTCGACGGCCCGCGCGAGGTCGGTTACGGCGGTTACCGCTATGACGGCCGCTGGATCCCGATCGCCGAGGACATCGTCGCCCATTTCGGCCTGAAGCCGGGCGACCGGGTGCTGGACGTCGGCTGCGCCAAGGGCTTCCTGGTCAAGGACCTGATGAAGGTCTGTCCGGGGCTGGAGGTGTTCGGCATCGACGTCTCCGAATACGCTCTCAAGAACTGCGAGCCGGAGGTGGTCGGGCGCCTGCATCTGGGAAGCTGCGTCAGCCTGCCGTTCCCGGACGACAGCTTCCAGGCGGTGATCTCGCTCAACACTATCCACAACGTGGCGCAGCCCGACGCGGTGCGGGCGTTGCGCGAGATCGAGCGGCTGGCTCCGGGCGGGAAGTCCTTCGTCCAGGTCGACAGCTACCGCACGCCGGAACAGCGGGCGCTGTTCATGAACTGGGTGCTGACGGCGAAATACCACGATTATCCCGACGGCTGGATCGCGACCTTCCGGGAGGCCGGCTATACCGGCGACTACGCCTGGACGATCGTCGAAGAATAGGCGACGAAGAGTAAGTATCGAAGAGTGGGTTTCGTAGAGTAAACGCGGACGTTCTACCGAGGAGATACCGGTGTCTGGCAAGACCTATGCAATTCTGGGCGGTGGCGGCTCCTTCGCGATCCACACCGCGTTCCATCTTCTGGAGAACGCGTCGCCGAAGAAGGTGATCGGCATCGGCCGCAACCTGCTGCGGCCCGAGCCCTTCTCGCTGAACATCGACAAGCAGCCGGGCTACGAATACCACGCCTACCACGTCACCTACGAACTCGACCTGCTGCTGGAGCTTCTCGACCGCGAGAAGCCGGAGATCATCATCAACTACGCCGCCCAGGGCGAAGGGGCGGTGTCGTGGAAGAACTCCTGGCGCTTCTTCGAGACCAACTCCGTCGGCCTGTCCCGCCTGTCCGAGGAGCTGATGAAGCGCGACTGGCTGGAGCGCTTCGTCCATATCGGCACCTCCGAGCTGTACGGCTCGGTCGAGCATGCCGCCAAGGAGGACGATCCGATCCGGCCGTCCAGCCCCTATGCGGCCTCGAAGGCGGCCTTCGACCTCTACCTGATGTCGGTGACGCGCTTCCTGAAGTTCCCGATGAACATCATCCGGCCGTCCAACTGCTACTGCCCGGGCCAGCTCCTGCACCGCGTGATCCCGAAGGCGGTGGTCTGCGGCCTGAAGGGCGAGAAGCTGCCGCTGCACGGCGGCGGCCGCGCCGAGAAGTCCTACCTGCACGCCCGCGACCTCGCCCGCGCCATCCAGCTGGTGATCGAGAAGGCGCCGATCGGCACCGTCTACAATTGCGGCCCGCAGGAGCCGACCTCGATCCGTCGCGTGGTGGAACTGACCGCCGAGGCGCTGGGCGTCCCGTTCGAACAGCTGTGCGAGGTCACCGGCGACCGGCTGGGGCAGGATTCGCGCTACTGGCTCGACAGCTCGGCCCTGCGCAACGACACCGGCTGGGAGCCGCAGATCGACTGGGCGGCCGGGCTGGCCGACATGGTGGAGTGGGGCAAGCGCTACTACGACCAGGTCAAGGACCTGCCCACCGGCTATGTCATGCGCGCCTGAGCGGGACGACCGGCGATGACCACCGTTTCCGAACCCGTGCTGCTGCGCAACGGTTTTGACGCTGGGGCGGCGCGGCGGCGCTGCCTCGGCTTCCGGCGTCGCATCCTCGACCTGTCGCAGAAGGTCAGCGCGATGCACATCGCGCCGGCCTTCTCCTGCCTGGAGATGGTCGACGCCATCTACAACGGGCTGATGCGGCGCGACGCGTCCGGCGCCACGCCGGACACGCTGGTGCTGTCCAAGGGCCATGGCTGCGTCGCGCAGTATGTGCTGCTCGAAGCGCTGGGCGTGCTGGAAAGCGCCGAGCTGGAGCGGCTGTGCACGCCGGAAAGCCGGCTGGGCGGCCATCCCGACTATGGCGTGCCGGGGATCGAGGCGTCGACCGGCTCGCTCGGCCATGGGCTGTCGATCGCGCTCGGCATGGCCTATGCCGACCGCATCAAGGGCGACGACCGCCAGGTCTTCTGCCTGATGGGCGACGGCGAGATCCAGGAAGGATCGGTGTGGGAGGCGCTGATGATGGCGCCGAACCTCGGCGTCTCCAACCTGGTCGCCTTCATCGACCTGAACGACTTCCAGGGGCTGGGGCGGACCAGCGAGATCCATCCCAACTTCTACCCGCTGGACGCCAAGCTGGCGGCCTTCGGCTGGGAGGTGGCGGAGGCCAGCGGCCATGACGCCGCCTCCATCGTCGCCAAGGTGCGCGACCGCAAGGGCGACCGGCCCTTCGTGCTGATCGGCCGCACGGTGAAGGGCAAGGGCGTCAGCTATATGGAGCATGTGCCGATCTGGCACTACCGCTCCCCCAACCCGCAGGAATATGCGCAGGCCATCGCCGAGCTGAAGGAGATCGCGGAATGAGGAACCATTTCGCCGACACCTTCTTCGAGCTGGGCCGCGACGATCCGCGCCTGTGCCTGATCTGCGCCGACATCTCGCCGGCCGGCAGCATCCAGAAGTTCCGCGACGCCTTCCCGACGCGCTTCGTCAACACCGGCGTGGCCGAGCAGGTGATGATCGGCATGGCCGCCGGCATGGCCCAGCGCGGCCTGCGGCCCTTCGCCTACACCATCGCCACCTTTGCGCTGTACCGGCCGTTCGAGATGGTGCGCGACGACCTCGCCTACCAGAACCTGCCGGTCACGGTGGTCGGCATCGGCGGCGGCGTCTCCTATTCGACGCTGGGCGCCACCCACCATGCCCAGGAGGACGTCGCCATCGCCGCCGCCATCCCCGGCATGTCGGTGCTTTCGCCCTGCGACCCGCTGGAGGTCGCCGCGGCGACCCGCCACTGCGCGGTGCAGACCGACGGCCCGATCTATCTGCGGCTGGGCAAGGCGGGCGAGCCGGTCTTCACCGCCGACGCGGCCGACTCCTTCGTCTTCGGCAAGCTGCGCTATCTGCGCCGCGGCACCGACGTCTGCGTGATGGCCCACGGCGCCATCATGAAGACCGCGGTGCAGGTCGCCGACGCCCTGGCCGCCCAGGGGCAGTCGGTCTCGCTGGTTTCGGCCCACACGCTGAAGCCGCTCGACCGCGAGGGCGTCGTCCAGGCGCTGCGCGGCCATCGCCGCGTGGTGGTGATCGAGGAGACCTCGCCGCAGAACGGGCTGGGTCCGATGGTCAAGCAGATCGCCTGGGACGTGAAGGCGCAGTGCGAGCTGGACACCTTCGCCCTGCAGGACCGCTTCATCCACCTCTACGGCAGCCACGACGACATCCTGGCCGCCCATGGGCTGGCCGTGCCGGACATCCTGGACAGGCTGGCGGCGGGAACGGCGGCCGGGGGAGGGCGCTGACATGGCCTCGCAACCCGGCAGCATGGGCGAACCGCAGTACCAGGACGACATCGCGCAGATGCAGGCGATGGGGCTGCAGCGCCTGGGCGTGCACGCCACCTGGGCCTATCATGACGATCCCAAGCGGCTGCTCTTCACCATGGCCCGCTACAAGTTCGTGGCGAAGATGATTGAGGGCGCCGGCCATGCGCTGGAGATCGGCTGCTCCGACGGTTTCTTCACCCGCGTGGTGCGCCAGTCGGTCGATGCGGTGACCGCGGTCGATTTCGACCCGTCCTTCATCGCCTCGGCGCGCGAGACCATGTCGGACCGCTGGCCGGTCGATTTCCGCCTGCACGACCTGCGCACCGGCCCGGTGGAGGGGCCGACCGGCGGCTTCGACGCCGTCTATTCGCTGGACGTGCTGGAGCACATCAACGCCGGCGCGGAGGAGGAGCTGTTCCTCGCCAACGCCATCGCGCCGCTGGCCCCGGCCGGCACCTGCATCATCGGCATGCCGTCGCTGCAGTCGCAGGCCTACGCCTCCGCCCACAGCAAGCTCGGCCACGTCAACTGCAAGGACCAGCGCGACTTCAAGCGGCTGATGCGGCGCTATTTCACCAACGTCTACATGTTCTCGATGAACGACGAGGTGGTGCACACCGGCTATCACGCCATGGCGCACTACCTGATCGCGCTGTGCTGCGGGAAGAAGGAGACGCCTGACGCCCCTGCCTGAGGGGGGCGTCGCGACACCTTCCCCGATCCCATCCCTTCCCAGTTCTCCGGCCGGCCTCAACGACACGGCTCTTACGACACGAGGACCCATGCGCAACGTTCTGATCACCGGTGGTTCCGGCTATGTCGGCTCGCTGCTGACGCCCCAGCTCCTCAACGCCGGCTACAACGTCACCGTCTACGACATCATGTATTTCGGTGACGACCACCTGCCGAAGGACCACCCGAACCTGACGGTGATCCAGGGCGATGTCCGCGACGTCGCCAAGTTCTCCGAGGCGGTGAAGGGCATCGACGTCGTCCTGCACCTCGCCTGCATCTCCAACGACGCCAGCTTCGAGCTGGACGAGAAGCTGAGCGAGACCATCAATTACGACGCCTTCGAGCCGCTGGTGGTCGCCGCCAAGCAGGCCGGGGTGAAGCGCTTCGTCTACGCCTCCTCCTCGTCGGTCTACGGCGTGTCCGACGCCCCGGACGTGACCGAGGATCATCCGCTGGTCCCGCTCACCCTCTACAACAAGTTCAAGGGGATGTGCGAGCCGCTGCTGTGGAAGCACCAGTCGCCGGACTTCGTCTGCGTGACCATCCGCCCGGCCACCGTCTGCGGCTACGGCCCGCGCCAGCGTCTGGACCTGTCGGTCAACATCCTGACCAACCACGCCGTCACCAACGGCAAGATCCTGGTGTTCGGCGGCGACCAGAAGCGCCCGAACCTGCACATCCAGGACATGTGCGACCTGTACGAGCTGCTGCTGAAGGCCCCGGACGAGCAGATCGCCGGCCAGACCTTCAACGCCGGCTACCAGAACATGTCGATCATGGACATCGCCCAGACGGTCAAGCGCGTCGTGGAAGAGGTGTTCCCGGAGAAGGGCGAGATCGCGCTGGAGGTCCAGCCCAGCAACGACCCGCGCTCCTACCACATCAACTCCGACAAGATCGCGCGCATCCTGGGCTTCAAGCCCAAGCACACGATCGAGGACGCGGTGCGCGACCTCTGCACGGCGTTCCGTGACGGCAAGCTGCCCGACAGCATGACCGGCGTGAACTACTACAATGTCCGCAAGCTGAAGGCGCTCGAAGCCGCATGACCACGCGTCCGATTGCCGTCGTCACCGGTGGGGCCGGCTTCATCGGCAGCCACATGGTCGACCTGTTGCTGGCGCGCGGCCATCGCGTGCGCGTCATCGACAACATGACCGGGGGCCGCCCGGCCAACCTCGCCCACCACGCCGGCAATCCGGACCTGGACGTGGTGGAGCGCGACATCCGCTCCTTCGAACCCGGCGACGCCGCGTTCGAAGGGGCGGCGCACGTCTTCCACTTCGCCGGCATCGGCGACATCGTGCCGTCCATCGAACGTCCGCTCGACTACATGTCGGTGAACGTCCAGGGCACCGTGCACATGCTGGAATGCGCGCGCCACGCCGGGGTGTCCAAGTTCGTCTATGCCGCCTCCTCCTCCTGCTACGGGCTGGCGGCGGTGCCGACGCGCGAAGATCATCCCATCGCGCCGCAATACCCCTACGCGCTCAGCAAGTACCAGGGCGAGCAGGCGGCGTTCCACTGGCATCAGGTCTACGGCCTGCCGGTCAACGCGGTGCGCATCTTCAACGCCTACGGCATCCGCTCGCGCACGTCGGGCGCCTATGGCGCGGTGTTCGGGGTGTTCCTGAAGCAGAAGCTGGCGGGCAAGCCCTTCACCGTCGTCGGCGACGGCACGCAGACGCGCGACTTCATCTATGCCTCCGACCTTGCCACGGCCTTCCTGGCCGCCGCCCTGACGGAGGAGACGGGCGAGGTCTACAATGTCGGCGCCGGCAACCCGCAGCCGGTCAACCGGCTGGTCGAGCTGCTGGGCGGCGAGGTGATCCACATCCCCAAGCGCCCCGGCGAGCCCGACTGCACCTGGGCCGACATCACCAAGATCCGCACCCGCCTGGGCTGGGAACCCAAGGTTTCCTTCGAAGAGGGCGTGTCGCGGATCCTCGCGAACATCGACTACTGGCGCGACGCGCCGCTGTGGGAACCGGCCTCCATCGCCGAGGCGACCAAGACCTGGTTCGCGGCTCTGGACCGCAAGGGTGAGTGAAGATGGATGAAGCCAGCAAGGCGCTGCTGAGCGCCAAGATCAAGACGCCCGAGGAAATCCGCGCCATCGTCGGCGCGCCGCCGCGGTCCAGCAAGGTGATCATGTGCCACGGCACGTTCGACATCGTGCATCCCGGGCACATCCGACACCTGATGTTCGCCAAATCCAAGGGCGACATCCTGATCGCCAGCCTGACCGCCGACCAGCACATCACCAAGAGCAAGCTGCGACCCTATGTGCCGCAGGACCTGCGCGCCTTCAATCTGGCCGCCCTGCAGGTGGTGGATTACGTGGTGATCGACCCCGATCCCACCCCGCTGCGCAACCTGTCGGTCATCCAGCCCGACCTCTACGCCAAGGGCTACGAGTACATCAGCAAGGGGCTGCATCCGAAGACCAGGGAGGAGAAGGAGCTGATCGATTCCTACGGCGGCGAGATCATCTTCTCCCCCGGGGACTTCGTCTATTCCTCCTCGCACCTGATCGAGACGGCGCCGCCCAACCTGCGCTGCGAAAAGCTGATGTTCCTCATGAACGGGGAGGAGATCGGCTTCGACGACCTGCGCGGCATCCTGACCCGCTTCGAGGGCACGCGGGTCCATGTGGTGGGCGACACCATCGTCGACAGCTACACCCACACCACGATGATCGGCGGCATGTCGAAGACGCCGACGGTCAGCGTGCGCTTCGACAAGCGCCACAGCTTCGTCGGCGGCGCCGGCATCGTCGCCAAGCATCTGCGGGCGGCGGGGGCGAAGGTCACCTTCTCCACCGTGCTGGGCGACGACCGCGACAAGGATTTCGTCCTGGAGGATCTGGCCAAGGCCGAGGTGGAGGTTCTGCCCATCGTCGACCCGACCCGGCCGACCACCAACAAGGACTACATCATCTGCGACGGCTACCGGCTGCTGAAGGTCGACACGCTCGACAACCGCAGCATCTCCGACGCCATCGTCGAAAAGCTGCAGGAGCATCTGCGCAGCGTCGACGCCGACGTGGTGGTGTTCAGCGACTTCCGCCACGGCGTCTTCAACCGCGAGACCGTGCCGCGGCTGGTGTCGGCCATCCCGGAGCGCGCCTTCCGCGTCGCCGACAGCCAGGTCGCCAGCCGCTGGGGCAACATCCTGGAATTCCAGGGTTTCGACCTGATCACCCCCAACGAGCGTGAGGCGCGCTTCGCCCTGGGCGACCAGGATTCGGTGGTGCGCGCGCTTGCCGGCGATCTGTTCCGGCAGGCGCGGTGCAAGACGCTGATCATGAAGCTGGGCGAACGCGGCATCCTGACCTTCCGCACCCGGCCGGAGGGCGATCCGCGCACGGTCATCGCGCTGGACAGCTTCGTCAACCATGTGGTCGACGCGGTGGGCGCGGGCGACGCGCTGCTGTCCTACGCCACCCTGGCGCTGTTCGCCACCCGCAAGGCGGACGGCCAGAGCAACGAGGCGGTCGCCTCCATCCTGGGGTCGATCTCGGCGGCGCTGGAATGCGAGATGGACGGCAACTACCCGATCACGATCGACGCGATGCGCAAGCGCATCGACCAGATCGAGGCCGAGGCCCATTATCGCGCCGAGTGAAACGGCGGCGGGAGCAAGCAGCATGCGTGTCATCGTCGTGGGGTTGGGCGTCCAGGGGCACAAGCGCCGGGACGTCGCCGGCTCCGATCTGGTCGCCACCGTCGACCCCGTCAACGCCGCCGCCGATGTCCGCAGCATCGGCGAGGTGGGCTACGACCGCTTCGATGCGGCGCTGCTGTGCACGCCGGACGAGGTGAAGATCGAGCTGATCGCCGAGCTTCTCGACCGCGGCAAGCATGTCCTGGTCGAGAAGCCGCTGTTCGCCGCCGACTCCTCCACCCTGCGTGATCTGGACGAGCTCGCGCGCCGGCGCAAGGTCACCTGCTACACCGCCTACAATCACCGGTTCGAGCCGCATTTCGTCCGCATGAAGCAGGCGCTTTCCGCCGGCACGCTGGGCGAGGTCTATACGGTGCGGCTGTTCTACGGCAACGGCACCGCCCGGCTGGTGCGGGAATCGGCCTGGCGCGACCAGGGGGCGGGGGTGCTGCCCGACCTCGGCTCCCACCTGCTCGATACCATCGATTTCTGGTTCGGGCAGGGCACCGGCCCCTACCGCATCGTCGCCGCCAACCGGTTCGAGAACCGCGCCTTCGACCATGTGGTCGTCGCCTCCTCCGGCCGGCTGCACATCGAGCTGGAGATGACGCTCCTGTCCTGGCGCAACCACTTCACCGCCGACATCCGGGCGGAGAAGGGCAGCGCCCACATCGAGTCCCTGTGCAAATGGGGTCCCAGCAGCTTCAGCCTGCGTGACCGCAAGCTGCCCAGCGGCCGGCCCGACGAGGAGACGGTGACGCTGGTCCAGCCAGACCCGACCTGGCGGCTGGAATACGACCATTTCAAGGGGCTGTGCCGCGAGGCCGCCAACAACCTCCAGACCGACATCTGGATCAACGACACCCTGAACGCCCTCGCCGGCGAGGCGCTGTCCGGAGACGCAGCATGAGCGAAGCGGCAAAGCAGCCCGTCATCGGTTACGCCGGCATGACCCATCTCGGCATCAACTCGCTGGCGGCGGGGGCCGAGCGCGGCTTCACCATGGTCGGCTTCGACCCCGATGGCGCGCGCACCGACGCCCTGGCGCGCGGCGAGCTGCCGGTGGTCGAACCCGACCTGCCGGAGATGCTGGCGCGCAACGCCGGCCGCATCACCTTCACCGCCGACCCGGCCGCCCTGGCCGCCTGCGACGTGGTCTACATCGCGGTGGACGTGGCGACCGACGACCAGGGCGCCAGCGACCTCGGCCCGCTGAAGGCGCTGCTGGCGGTGGTGGAGCCGGCGATGCGCCCCGACGCGCTGCTGGTGATCCTGAGCCAGGTGCCGCCCGGCTTCACCCGCGGGCTGGTCCGGCCGGGCCGCGAGGTCGCCTATCAGGTCGAGACGCTGATCTTCGGCCGCGCCGTGGAGCGCGCCATGTATCCGGAGCGGACCATCATCGGCCGCGCCGACCCGTCGGCCCCGCTGCCGGCCGCCTACCGCCGTTTCCTGGAAGCCTTCGACTGCCCGCTGTTCGTCATCCGCTTCGAGAGCGCCGAGCTGGCGAAGATCGCCATCAACTGCTGCCTCGTCGCCTCCATCGGCGTCGCCAACACGCTGGCCGAGCTGTGCGAGCACATCGGCGCCGACTGGTCGGAGATCGTGCCGACCCTGCGGCTCGACAAGCGCATCGGCCCGCACTCCTACATCGTGCCGGGGCTGGGCATCGCCGGCGGCAATCTGGAGCGCGACCTCGCCACCGTCTGCCGGCTGGCCGACCAGCATGGCAGCGACGCCCGCATCGTCCGCGCCTGGATCGCCAACAACCGTCACCGCAAGGACTGGGCCTTCCGCCGGCTGCAGTCGCTGGTGCTGAGCCAGCGGCGCTCCCCGAAGGTGGCTGTGTGGGGGCTGGCCTACAAGCAGGACACCAACTCCACCAAGAACTCGCCGTCGCTGGCCCTGCTGTCGCTGATCCGCGACGTGGAGGTGGTCGTGCACGACCCGGTGGTGGACGGCACCGCCGTCGACCATCCGCGCCTGACCGTCGCCGCCTCGCCGCTGGAGGCCTGCCGCGACGCCGACGCGCTGGTGATCATGACCCCCTGGGCGCAGTACCGTGACGCCGATCCGGCCGCCCTGGCCCAGGCGCTCGCCGGCCGGGTGGTCATCGACCCCTTCGCCATGCTCGACGCCGCCGCCTGCGCCGCCGCCGGACTCCAGCACCATGTGCTGGGCCGCGCCCTCTGATGCCGCCTTCGGGAAGCTCTGACTTTCCGAAGGCGGCATCGCCCGCGACTGCGGGCGCGTGCCGACAGGCGCGAAGCCTGCGTGACGTATGAACGCAGCGGCCGGAATTTTTCCGGCCGCGTATGATCCGAAGAACCGGGAACCGACGCGATGCTCGACCATCTGAACCCCACCCCGACGCCGCCCGCCCGCGTGGTCGTCCTCGGCAGCCGCGGCTTCATCGGCGCCGCCCTGGTGGCGCGGCTGGCGGCCGACGGCGTGCCCTGCCTGCCGCTGTCCTCCGCCGACCTCGACCTCGCGGCAGCGGATGCGGCGGAGCGGCTGGCCGCGCAGCTGCGCCCCGACGACGCGCTGGTCTTCCTCAGCGCCCTGACCCCCGACAAGGGCCGCGACATCGGCACCACGCTGCGCAACCTGGAAATGGGCCGCAACGTCTGCGAGGCGCTCGCCAGGCAGCCGGTCGCCCATGTCGTCTACATCAGCTCCGACGCGGTCTATCCCTTCGTCGAGGGCCGGGTCGGCGAGGAGTCGCTGGCCTCGCCGACCGACCTCTACGGCTCGATGCACCGCACGCGCGAGCTGATGATCCAGCAGACGGTCCAGGCGCCGGTCGCGGTGCTGCGCCCGACCCTGGTCTATGGCGCCGCCGACAGCCACAACTCCTACGGCCCCAACCGCTTCCGCCGGCAGGCGGCCAAGGACGGCGTCATCACGCTGGGCGGCGAGGGCGAGGAGACGCGCGACCATATCCTGGTCGACGATGCGGTGGAGCTGATCGTCCGCGTCCTGAACCGGCGCAGCCGCGGCCTGCTGAATCTGGTCAGCGGCCGCAGCATCAGCTTCGGCGACCTCGCCCGGCTGGTGGCGGCGCAGTTCGACCGGCCGGTCGAGATTCGCTTCACCCCGCGCACCCAGCCGGTGACCCGCCGGGTCTTCGACGTGACCGACTGCGCCAAGGCATTCCCCGACTTCGCGGCGACCCCGCTGGAAGAGGGGCTGGCGCAGGTCCACCGCGCCGCCCTGGCCGGCTGAGCGGGCGGCCGGGACGATGAACGACAGGGCGATGGACGCCGCCACCCCGGGTCCGGTCACGCTCGACGCCTTCCCGGCGGCGGTGGCCGCCCTGCTGGTCACCGAGGACGGTCATTACCTGCTGCAGCGGCGGGACGAGAAGCCGGACATCTGGTTCCCCGGCTATTGCAGCCTGTTCGGCGGCCTGATCGAGGAGGGGGAGAGCCCGGAAGAGGCGCTAGCGCGCGAATTGTCTGAGGAGCTTGATTACCAGCCGGGTGCATTCTCCTATTTCACACAAGTGTGTTTCGACTTGCGTCGCTGGAATCGCGGCATTAAGTTGCGATACATCTATGAGGTGCCCGTAAAGCGTGCTGAAATTTCCGGCATGTCCTTGCGCGAGGGGCAGGCGATTGAACTGCATGGGCCGCAAGCGGTGATGGGAATCGACCGCCTCGCTCCCTACGACGCCGTCGCCATCGGGCTGCACATGGCTGACCGCCTTCTGCAACGGGCGCCTCTCCTGCTCTGACAGGCTGGCCGCGTCGGGACCGACGCCGCCCGCCCGCAAAGGAAAAGGTATCGCTTCATGGTGGAAAGCCCGCCGGACTCCTATGCCAGAATTCTTGCGCTCCGCTCGGCGCTCGACGCCGTTCTCGTCGATGCGCTCAGCCTGAAGACCGATCTGGACCGCCAGCTCTTCACCCAGGGCCGGCAGGCCGCCGGCGGCGCCACGGCGCGCGACCTGGAGGAGGCCCAGGCACGGATCCGCAGCCTGCAATCCTCCCTCGACGCATCGATTGCCGAAACCTCGCAGCTGCGCGACCGCATCCAGGCGCTCCAGGCCGAACTCGACCGGCTCCGGGCCGTGCAGTCCGGCACGGCGTACGAGGACGCCGTCGCGCGCATCGGCGTCCTGCAGTCCTCTTTCGACGCAGCCATGGGCGAGGCGAGGGAGCGGAACGAACGGCTCCGGCAGCTTGAGGACGAACTCGCGGAGCTGAGGGACTGGGAACGGCGCAGCCGCGACGGCCTGTATTCCGATCCGGCGACCCTGGCCGAACTGACCGGCTATGAGGGCGACGGCGAGGAGAAGGCCGGCGGCGAAGACGGATCGGAGGAGGCGGAGCCGGCGGAGCAGCAGCCGGCGCCGGAACCGGCCCAGGACGATGCCGCGATCCTGGAGCGCTGGGCGGCACTGCCCCACCGGCCCAAGGTCGTCTTCATCGGCACGCAGAAAACCGGTTCACTCCTGTTCTGGCAGGCCTTCCGCGATCATCCGCGGACTGTCACCCTGGCGAAGGACTGGGACATCTTCTCGGCCAATTGGGCCGACAGCCCCCATTTCATCGAGGAATATCTCAAGCACTACGATCGCGTCGTCGATGGCGCGCCGGTAAACGGGGTTGCCGACGACCCCGTCATGGTCGAAATGACCTCCCATTACTATGCCGATCCGGTGGTCTTGCAACGGATCGCCGAGTGCTGCGGCAGGGACGTCAGGATCCTGTTCAGCATCCGCAATCCCATCACCATGGCGTTCTCGCTGTACAACAATGGTTTGCGCCAGGGCGGATGGCCGAAATCCTTCTTCGAAGCCGTCGAGCATGACGAGGAGCAGTTCTTCCCCCAGATACCGGATGTTCTGGACAGGATTTACAGCATCTTCCCGAAGAAGAACGTTCTGGTTGTCGACTATGACCTGGAGTCGAAGAAGAACCCGCGCAAGACGGTGGCCGATGCGCTGCATTTCTGCGGTCTGTCCAACTACGAATTCCCGCTCCGCTATGACAATGTCAGCTATCATCCGCGCTATCTTTACAATGCCGAACGTCCCCTTCGCATCGAAAGCCACGAGCGGCGCTATCTGATTCCGCCGCGGACGCTGGTCTACTGTGTCGGCAACGGCCGCGAACGGGTCTGGTACGATCCGCCGGCCGCACTGGTGGCCGCGGCGCTGAGCGTCCAATCGAACTGGACGCAGGAGCTGTCGGCGGCGACCTGCCGGTCGCTGTTCGACACCCATTGCCGCGACATGGCCGGACGGTTGCAGCGCGACTTCGGCATCCGCACCGACCACTGGTCGGAAAATTTCCAGACCCTGCGCTATCAGCCGGCCCCGCCGCCGGAGCAGTTCGCAATCGGGGAGGATGAATGAGCGGTATTCATGACCGCCTGTCGCCCATGGAGCGGAGAGTCCGAAAGAATTCGCGAAAATGAGGTATGATCGGCGCCTTGACCGATAGGTGCCGATCCGGAGGAGAAGCGCCTACAAACGTATTGTCGACGGCCTGACGCCTTGTTCGCCCTGCAACTTCAGCTAAAGATACAAAAGAAGGCTCCCATGACCCAAGACACCTGGCAGCGTCCTCCACTTCATTCGACCGAGTTCGATCCGGGCCTGCACCGGAAGTTCCTTGTCCAATCCGTGCCGAATTTTGTCGAACACCTCCAGGAAGTGAACGACATCCTGAGTGCCGCGGACGAGTACAGAGGGGCAGACGGCCAGAATTTGGACCCCATCCGCATCGTGATGTTCTTCTATTTTCTGCGCATGACCCACAAGCTTGCGCCGGGCGACTACATGGAATGCGGCACATTCCGCGGCTTTTCCGCCCGGATGATCTGGCGCTGGATGGATCAGGCGAGCAAGCTCTACTGCTTCGACACCTTCGAAGGCTTCGCGGAGCCGGACGTCAAGGTCGAGACGGAGCTGTACCAGTCCAACTGGACGGTCGGCAATTTCCAGCCGACCTCGGAGGCGATGGTGCGCGGCCATGTCCTGGGCGGTGACGAGAGCCGGGCCGACCAGCTGTCGATCGTCAAGGGCTGGCTGCCGGCGTCCTTCGAGCCCTATGCCGACAAGAGCTGGCGTTTCGTCCATCTCGACATGGACCTGTATCTGCCGCACAAGGAAATGATCGAGCGCGTGTGGCCGAAGCTGGTTCCCGGCGGCATCCTGCTGATGCACGACTACCACAATTCCGGCTTTCCGGGCGTCAAGAAGTCGGCCGACGAGTACCTCAACCCGCTCGGGATCAGCTGCGTGCCGCTGCCCGACTGGGGTGGGTCGGCGGTGGCGATCAAGCCGCTGGTCTGATCGGCGTCGGGTCCGCCGGTCGCCGCCGGGGTGGCGGCTTCCGGCGGCCTTTTTGCGGGCGGCACGGTTTGCGGGCAATTTTCCGGCCTGTTCTTCGCGGGTTCTCGCGCACGGGGTATTCTTCTCATGGATAAGGTTTCTGCCCTGAACGTTCCTCCGCTTCATTTCGTCGTGCCGGTGTGGGGGGAGAAATACGTCCGGCTGTTCCTGGACGTGACGCTGCCGACCTTCCTGTCGCCGCGCAACATCCCCTGCCTGCCGGGCCTGTACCGCTGCGCCTTCCACATCTTCACCATGCCGGACATGGTGGAGACGATCCGCAGCGCGCCGTCCTTCCAGGCGCTGTCCGCCCTGCTGCCGTCCCACATCCATTGCTTCGACGGCTTCGACGCCAACAAGTACAACCAGATGTCCTGGGGCCATCTGCGGGGCATGGCGCTCGCCAACGAGGCGGAGGCGGCGACCGTCTTCCTCAACGCCGACATGGTCTTCTCCGACGGCTCCTTCGAATCGATCGCCCGCATCCTGGCGTCGGGCAAGCGGGTCATCGAGATCGAGGGCGTGCGCACCAACAAGCCGGGCATGGTCGAGGCCTTGCGCGGCCGCCATTTCGACCCGGCGACCCAGGCGATCACCGTGCCGCCGGACCGGCTGGTGCGGCTGATGCTCGACAACCTGCACAAGATGAGCCTGTCCCATTTCTGGGAGCCGGAGGACGACCAGGGCTTCATGCCCTTCCACACCTATTTCCGGGTCGGGCGGTCCGGCCTGATCGCGCGGTCGACGCACCTCTATCCTTTCGTCGTCCATCCGCGCAACCGCGTGCCGGTCGACCAGATCACCACCATCGACTGGGACCTCGTCGACCGGGTCTGCCCCGATCCCGCCGATTCCCATGTGGTCACCGATTCCCGCGAGATCCTCGCGGCGGAGATGAGCGACCCCGACTATTACGTCAAGCCGTGGTATGCCCGGCGCGACGTCGAGCAGTACCGGGACAATTTCTTCCGCAACACCCATTGCTGCTCGGCGCGCCACCGCGACGTGCTGCGTTATGTGATCAATTTCTATACCGGCCGCGACCGCGGGCCGGACTGGACGGCGGTGCGGCGGCGGGTCGACGCCTGGTACGACGCCATCGTCTCCACCGGCCCGATCGACGTGGCCGGGCTGTGGGGGCCGCCGCTGGCCCGCACCGTCTGGCAGGAGGCCGCCGCCCGGCTGCAGCCGCGCTTCTCCTTCCTGTTGCCGCGCAAGGTCCATGATCTGGTCGGGCTGACCTTCCGCACCCGGTTCCGGCGCTCCTTCTCCCTGTACCGGGACTCCGCCCGCCGGCTGGGCGGCGCCTGCGGGCAGGCGATGACGGCGGCCCCCCGCGTCCTGTTCAAGGCGACGGAGGCCGAGGCCGCCGCCTGGCTGCGCGAGGTCGACCGCCTGTATGCCGAGGCGGTGCGCTCCTCCGGGATCGAGGCCGCCTCCAACGTCGAGATCGACCTGGGCGGCGTCTTCTACGGCACCGGCTGGGGCGACGAGGATTTCCTGTTCGGGCAGGGCATGCGCCGTCTCGGCCCCGACAACAGCGCCACCGTCCATCTCCGCCTGCAGCCGGGCGACTATGATGTGGAGCTGTATGTCTACAGCGCCCCGGAAGGCGGGGTGAAGACCATCCGCCTCAGCGCCGGCGGCGTCCCGCTGCAGGGCGAGGTCGAATGGGTGGTGGACCGCTACCGCTGCATCGGCGTCCTGCCGCGCGCCGTCGTGCAGGCCGCCGGCGGCTTCGTCGCCCTCACCGTGACGGGAGAGGATCCGTCGCGCCCCTGGCGGGCGGACGAGCCGCCGCAGCCGTCGGCCTTCTCCTTCACCCGGCTGCTTCTGCGCCGCCGCCAGGACCAGCCGGCGGAGGCCGCGCCCGCCGCCGCACCGGCGCCGGAGGCGGCCGTCGCCGAAACCTCGGCCCTTCCCGTGCGCAGGGACTCCTGGTCCGGGCCGGGGGTGCGGCGGCGGGTGCGCATGCTGGTGGCGCTTTGGGGCGAACCCTACATCCGCCTGTTCTGCCAGTCCTGCCTGCCGACCCTGCTGGCGCCGGGCAACCTGCCGGCGCTCGCCGCCCGGCATGATTTCGACCTCGTCTTCCTGACCGCCGGGGCCGACGCCCCCCATTTCGACGCCATCCCGGAATATGACGCGCTGCGCCGGCTGGCGCCGGTCCATCTGCTGCCGATCGACGACATCCTGCAGGAATGGTGGCACCCGGCCAGCAACGCCTACGGCATCGTGCTGACCCGCGCCTTCCACAAGGGGGTGATGGCGATGGGCGAGGCGCAGCTGAACACGCATTTCGTCTTCTGGAACGCCGACTTCTGCGCGTCCGACGGCTCCTTCGGCCATCTCGCCGACCTGCTGGCCCATGAGGACTTCAACGGCATCCTCGCCCCCAGCCTGCGGGTGGACGAGGCGTCCATCGTGCCGGAGATGCTGAAGCGGCGGGACGGCGACCAGCCGGTGATCTCCATCCCGTCCCGTCCCTTCACCCGGCTGGCGCTCGACCATCTGCACCCGACGGTGAAGGGCAAGACGGTGACCCGGCGGTCGGACTATGTGTCGACCCTGGCGAACCAGTTCTACTGGCATGTCGACGACGAGCTGCTGGTCGCCCGCAACTACCTGCTGTTCATGCTGTGCATCCGGCCGGAGCGGATCTGCAACGACCTCGCCGCCTATTGCGACTATGGCTTCATCCCGGAGATGGTGCCGTCCGGCCGCATCCACACCGTCGCCGATTCGGACGAGATGCTGCTGCTGGAGCTGCAGAATCCGGACAAGGAGACGCAGTATCTGAAGTTCGTCCATCCGGACGTGCCGATGAACCCACGCGACTTCCAGTCCTACATCTCCGAATGGTCGACGGCGGAGCACCGGGCCAATTCCCGCGTCCTGACCCTGTTCCGGGCCGGCGGCAAGGCCTACGACATGGCCGAGATCCAGGCCATGACCGACCGTTTCATGGATCCGCTGGAGGAGGGGCTGTATCCGCAACCCCGCTGGCACAACGGCCATCCCTACTGGACCGGCACCATCCTCGGCATGGGCAAGTCGGCGCGCACCGCCCTGCCGCTGTCGCCCCACACGGAACCGCTGCGCGCGCTGGGGATCGACTTCGACCTCTACGCCCATGCGGAGCTGTATTTCGGCTCACGCTGGCGCGACCGGCTCAGCGCCGTGCGCACCGACAAGAGCGTGACGATGGGCGAACTGGAAACCCGCCTGCGCGACATGGACGCCGCCTATCCCGATTTCTTCCGGGAGGCCGGCCTGCCGCACCATCCCCGCCACGAGGTCGACCTGACCGACGTCTTCTTCGGCACCGGCTGGGCGCCCGTGGACCGGACGGGTCCCGCCGCCCGCCGGCCCGTCGGGCCGGCCGGCCGGGCGCACATCCTGCTGAAGCTGCAGGGCGGCCGCATCCTCTATTCGGGAAAGCTCTACCTGGACGGACCGGCCGAGGCGTTGACCCGCACCCGCATCACGGTGAACGGCAACGCCTATTTCCAGCAACTCTACCGCGAGGGGGAGGCGCTGGTGGTCTCCTTCTTCCTGCCGCGCGGCGTGGTCGACACCTGCAACGGCAGCGTCGACATCGGCATCGAGGCGATTGGTGGAAGCGGAGCCGACATGTTCGGCGTTCCGTCGCCGGTCGCCGTCCGCAGGCTGATCGTGGAAAGCCTGGAATCGGTGCAGAACAGCTGTCCGGTGATCCTGCCGATCATGGATGCCGGCAAGCTCGACCTTGCCCGCCAGTTCCTCGACGATTTCGGCGAGGACGGCGCGCGGTCGGACGTCGGCCGCCTGCTGCTGACCCGCTATCAGGTGCTGACGGAGAAGCGTGCCTGGATGTCGGCCGACCTGGATGCGGCGTTGACCGGCCCGGCCCAGGCCGACACCGCCCAGGGACTGAAGGCGATCGTCGGTTCCATCATCCGGCACGAGCGCGATTACGCCACCGCCAGCCGGATCCTCGACCGTCTTTCGCCGGTCTGCCCGGAGGATGGGGACCTCTGGGCGTCGCTGTCCCACACCGCCCGCCGCTGCGGCAAGCCGAAGCTGGCCATGGACGCCCTGGCCCACGCGGTCATGCTGGCGGAGGGGCGGTATCTGAAGGCGAATCCCGACGTCGCCGCCGACCTGTTCGCCGGGCGGGTGGCCGGTGCCGCCGAGCATTACCTCGGCCGCGGCCGGGAGGAGGGGCGCGACTGGCCCGGCTTCCTGCCCGTGTCGGAACTTGCCGGCCACCTGTATCTGCGCCGCTATCCCGATGTCGCCGATCTGGTGCTGGCCGGCAAGGTCGCCTGGGCCTACGACCATTACCAGCGCCAGGGCAAGGCCGAGGGGCGCGAGTGGCCCGACGCCGCTCCCGCTCCGGCTGCCGCGGCACGGGCCGATACGGTTCCGGCCTGACGGCAGGCGGAGAAGGCGGTTCGGCGGCAAAGGCCGGCTCCGGAAGGAAGCCGGCCTTTGTCTTGTTCGAAGTTTAGGAAAATAAGCTTACGCATGCGGCGGATTATAGGTACATTGTCGTGGCTATCGCCGGCCCCGCCGGCTTCCCCGATCCCAGCAGGAGGAAAGCCATGCCCGTGCTTGCCATCGACGATTTCGGCGAACGCATCCAGGCGCTGCGCCCTGGCACCGCCCAGACCGTTCCCATCGGGGCGGCGACGCAGAGTTCGGGGTCCTTCGGGGCGGCGGTCCTGCGGCTGGTCGCCACCTCCCCCTGTTTCGTCGCCTTCGGGACGGCGCCGTTCGCCGATGCCGCGGACGGCCATTACCTGCCGCAGGGCGTGCCCGAATATTTCCGGACGGCG
Source organism: Azospirillum sp. B2RO_4 (assembly GCF_051124815.1). Taxonomy (NCBI): domain Bacteria; kingdom Pseudomonadati; phylum Pseudomonadota; class Alphaproteobacteria; order Rhodospirillales; family Azospirillaceae; genus Azospirillum; species Azospirillum sp. B2RO_4. Next base: position 47,595 of record NZ_CP118491.1, read on the forward strand.
GCGGGCGACCGTGTCGCGGTGGTCCGGGCGGCCGACGATGGGCTGCTCCACATCTCGGAGATGGGCTGATGCTGGGCCGTGTCGGACGGCTGCTGGCGGCGGCCGGCAGCCGCCTGCGCCGGCTGGCCGCCCGGTCGGGCTGCCGGCTGCTGACCCGTTCCGGCAGCCGTCTCGTCCCCCGATCCCAGCCATGAGGGAACGCCCATGACCGACATCGCCCTTCACCAGCTTCCCGATTCCGGGCCGTTGACCGGTGCCGAGATCGTGCCCATCGACGACGGCACCGCCACCGTCAAGACGACCGTCGGCGCCCTGCGCGCCGGGCTTGCGGCGGCCGAACATGGCCATGCCTCCGCCGCCATCGCCGATTCCACCGCCACCGGCCGGGCGCTGCTGACCGCGGCGACGGCGTCGGATGCGCGCGGCACCCTGGGGCTCGGCAGCCTCGCCCAGCAGAATGCCGCCGTCACCGCCGACGCCGCCCAGGGGCTGGCGCTGCGCAATCTCAGCGCGGGCGGGTCGGCCGCCTGCCGCCTGACGCTGGGCAGCAACGCCGACGACAGCGACGCCTATGTCCAGCTCAACAGCGGCGGCAATGCCTCCCACGGCGGGGCGCGGTCGCTGAACATTCTGGCCAACGCCGGAGACATCTGCTTCCTCGCCGGCCGCCTCAACCCGACCCTGCGGCTGCGCATCCTCAACGGCGGCGGCGTGGCGGTCGGCAGCGCCACGGTCTTCGATTCAGCCGGCCATGCCAGCCTGCGCAGCTACACGGTGGCGACGCTGCCGACCGCCAGCCCGGCCGGCCGGCTGATCCATGTGTCGGACGGTGCCGCCGGCCGGCGGCTGGCAGTGTCGTCCGGCAGCGGCTGGAGCTGGACCGACGGCACCGCCGTGGCCTGACCTCTTCCCATCCATTCTCAGGAGCAGGAAAAGCGCATGATTACCGAAAAGGTCCCCTACGAGCTTCTGGTGCGCTGGGACGAGACCGGCCGGCTGGCCGGCGCCCACATCCAGTTCCGCTACGTCACCCGCGACGGCAGCATCGACGGCAGTACCGGTGGCGGCCCCGATGGAGGGGCGGCGGTTCTGGGCGAGTTCCTCGGCCCGGCCGAACCGGTGGTCCTGACGGCGGAGGAAGCCGCGCTTGTCGCGGCCCTGCCGTCCCGGCGCGAGGCGGCGCCGGTCTCCGGTTGACCTGTCCTGCGGGATTGACCTGAACCATTGTGCGGGAAACCGTTCTGCGGCATGTCTTGGCCGTCTGCCGGCCGGGCCGGTTGCAGCGGAGCGGTTTCCCCCTCATGTCCGTCTTCCTTGTCCGCCACGGCGAATCCGAAGGCAATCTCGCGCGGGTGTTCAGCGGCGTCACCGACCATGCGTTGACTCCGCTCGGCCGGCGGCAGGCGGTGGAGGCGGCCGGGCAACTGGCCGGACGGCGCTTCGCCACCCTCTTCACCTCGACCCTGTCGCGGGCCATCGACACCGCCGCCCTGATCCTCGAGCATGGCGGCTGCGCCTGCGGGCGGGTGGTGCGTCACCACGACCTGGACGAACGGAATTTCGGCGTGATGGAGGCGGTGGACCAACCCGATCCCGCCGGCCTGCCGCCCGACCATCCGGCCCGCCTGACCTGCCTGGACGTCCATCATAGGCCGCCGGGCGGCGAATCGATCGGCGACACCCAGGCCCGTGCCGTGCGCTATTTCCAGGCCGCCATCGCTCCGGCGGCGGAGATGGGTGACGTGCTGGTCGTCGCCCACGGCAACGTCATCAAGGGGCTGGTCGCCTGGCATCTCGGCTGGCCGCTCGACCTCGTGCCGGAGATGCCGATGCGCAACTGCCTGATCACCCGCTTCCCCTGATTCCGCTCTCTTCCCCGGCCCGGTGCCCCAGCCCGGTGCCCCAGCCCGGTGAAAGCCGCTCCCTTCATGCAGATCCATGCCGGCTTCCCTTTTCCGTTCGCGGCCGATGCCCGAACGCCGTCCGTCCGGCCTCCTTGCGACGGCCGGATCGAGGAGGTCGCGTCGGGGGCGGTGCAGGGCTGGGTCGCCGGGATCGACGGTCCTCCGCCGGAGGTGGAACTGCTGGTCGACGGCGTGCCGCACCTGCGCGGACCGGCCGACCGGCCGCGCCCGGACCTGCCCTGGCCGGCACGCGGCTTCGCCGCCCCCTTGCCGGAACCGCTGCTCGACGGCCGCCCCCATCGGCTGGACCTGCGCATCGCCGGCGGTGCTTTCCTGCAGGGCGGCCCGGTGGAGCTGGAGGGGTTGTGCCCGTGCGACGGGGCGGTGCTGCGGGTGGCCGGCGGGCGCGTCTTCGGCCGGGTGCGGCCGACATCGCGTGCCGGCGACCCGCCTTCCCTGGAGGTGTGGGACGACGGGGTGTTCCTCCTTCGCTTCGCGGTCGCCGATCACCCGGCGCCGGCGGAGGAGGGCGGGGGCCTGGACGGGGGGCATGCCTTCGTCCTGCCGCTGCCGCCGCGCTGTTTCGACGGCGCCAACCACGAGCTGCGCATCCGCGACGCTTTGGGCCGCGACCTCGCCGGCAGCCCCTTCGGCTATCAGGCCCGGCCGCCCGATCATGGCGACTGGGGCGCCCAGGGGCCGATGCTGGAGCGGGCCGGCCTGCTCGGCCATCTGGAGACGGTGGAGGGGCGGCAGATCACCGGCTGGGCGCTCGACGCCTTCGCGCCCGGCCGGCCGGTCGAGCTGGAGCTGTGCGAGGGCGAGGCCGTCGCCGGCCGCATCATCGCCAACCGGCTGCGCCCGCCGCCCTTCGGTGGCGACGGGTCCGGGGACGCCATCCCCTGCGGCTTCGCCGCGGAGGCGCCGGAGTCCTGGCTCGACGGGCGCCCCCGGCGGGTGACGCTCCGCTTCGCCGGCACCGACATCCCCCTGCGCGGCCTGCCGCCGACCCTGACCTTCCGGCCGCCGTCGGGCAGCGCCGCCCGGATCGGCCGCCAAACCATGGACGGGCAGGGTGGCGAGACCGTTCCGTCCGACTTGCCCGCCCGGCTGGAGGCGCTGCAACTCGCCCTGGCGGAGCGTGACCGCCAGATATCCTCCCTGTCCGCCGACCTTGCGGCGGCCCTGTCCGGGGCTGCAGCGCCGCCACCGCCGGGCAAAGGTGCGCCATTGGGGGCCCCCCGGCGGGTGGTGTGGTGTGCGCCGCCGGATGCCCGGACCCGGCCGGCGCTGGACGACGTGCTGGCGATGCTGTCGCGGATCGCCCGCGACATCCCGGTCGAGCTTCAGCGGATGCCGGTCGATCCCCCCAGCCTGCCGCTTCCCTGCGATCTGGCGCTGGTCCCGGCCGTGGACGGTGGAAGCGCCGGGAGCGGCTTGGCGCGTCCGGCCGTCCTGGCGGCCCTGTCGCGCGGAATTCCGGTGCTGGCGGCGGCCGACCCCGGCCTGCCGGCCAGCCTGCGCGATCTGGTCGTCCGCGATTGGGAGCGCGAGACCCGCCGGCATCTGGCCGCGGCGGCGGCCCGCGGCGGCGAAAGCCGGATCAGGGACACTCGGCTTGCCGTTCCTACCGGGCAACAGGCCCCGGTGCGGCTGCTGGTCCTGATCGACCTGCCGGAGGAGGTCGACCTGCTGGAGCCGGTGGTCGCCGCCGCGGCCCGCCGGGCAGGAAAAGGGGCGGGTGCGGTGGCGCTGACCGTCGTGCTGACCGACCATGCCGCCACCCGCTCCACCCGCGCCCGCACCATGCTGGCCCGCCACGGCGCCGCCTGGACGGTGGCCGAGCGGTCGGCCCTGCTGGCCGGGCGGGCGCCCGACCTGTCGGCCGCCGACGCCGTGCTGGTCGGCGCCGAATCCGACCATCCTTCCCACTGCGTGCCGCATGCGCTGCTCGGCCGCGCATCGGCGCTGGGCATCCCCTGCTTCGCGGTCCAGCATGGTCTGGAGAGCATCGGGCTGACCTATTTCGACGAGGTGCACGACGCCGGCGTCCGGCTGGGCGGCGACCTTATCTTCACCTGGTTCCCGGTGGCGGCGGCCCCGGCGGAGATGGCGGCAGAGGTGCGGCGGCGGCTGTGTCCGGTGGGATCGCTGCGCGAGCCGACGCTCGTCCGCCCGGCCCTGCCGGCGTCGGTGACCGCCGACGGGCGTCCTCTGGTCGGCGTCTTCGAGAACCTGCACTGGCACCGCTACGACGACCGTTTCCGCGCCGGCTTCGTCGAGGCGCTGCAGAAGGCCGCGGCGGCACGCCCGGCCCTACGCTTCCTGGTGAAGCCGCATCATTCGGCCCGCTGGCTGGGGCAGACGCCGGTCGGCACGCTGCCGGCCAACGTCATCCTCGCCGATCCCGCCGATCCGGTCTGGGAGCCCTTCACCGCGCCGGCCCTGCTGCCGGCCCTGGCGGCGGTGATCACCACCCCGTCCACCGTCGCCCATGACGCGGCGCGGGCGGCGCGCCCGGTGGCGGTGGCCGGCGGCGACCTTGCCCTGCCGGTGCTGGCGCCGCTGCCCATCCTGCGCCGTCCGTCCGACTGGCTGGCCTTCCTCGACGGCGTGCTGGAGGATGGCGGTGCCGCGGCGCTCGCCGACGGGCAGCTGTTCCTCGACCGCCATATGGTCCCCGGCCCGGCGGGAGAGCGTATCCTCGACCATATTTGCGACCGGGTGCAGTCCACCCCCAAGGTCCCCGCATGAGCGACATTCTCTACGCCTTCTGGGATTTCCACGCCGGCACCCCGCCGCTGGACCTGCCGCTGTTCCTGGCCGCGGCCGAGCACGCGCGCCGGCAGGGCGGGCACGAGCGCTGCCATGTGGTGCTGTGCGACCGCAGCGCCGGGGAAACCGGCGGCGATCCGCCCTGGGACGAGGAGGCCGAGTGGCGGCTGTGGAACGAGGTCATCCCGACCCTGTGGCTGCTGCCGTCGGGGCAGTGCTTCTCCCTGTGCCGCGACGCCGGGGAGGTGACGGAGCTGGCCGACCTGGCCGGCGCCGACGCATTTCCGATCCCTTATGGCGGGCCGGACCTGTCGGTCTTCCATCCGGCCCGCACCGGCCTGCCCCAGGCGCGGGACCTTGCGGAGGCCCCCCTGCGCGCCACCCTGCAGGCGCGCGACTATGTGCGGCAATGGCTGGAGCGGCGGAACGATGGGCGCATGGTGGTGACGCTGTCGCCGGCCGCGATGGCGGGTGGGGACGCGGCGGACGGCCGGGCAAGGGAGTGGGCCGCCTTCGCCGCCCGGCTGGACCGCGACCGCATCCTGCCGGTCCTGCTGCCGGCCGCCGCCGACGCCCACCGCCCGCCCGGAGCGGTCTGGGAAACGGTGCCGCTCTATGCCGAGGCGGCCTGGAACGCCGAACTGCGGCTGGCGCTCTACGAGATGAGCGACCTGCTGCTGGTGGAGGACCCCTTCGGCGCCGGCCTCGCCCTGTTCGGGGCGGAGACGCGCTGCGCCGCCTTCGGCGACACGGCGGACCGGCTGGCCGCCCTGTTCCCGGAGGCGTGCGCGGCGGAGGCGGCCCGCCGGCCGTTCCCCGGTCCCTGCGATGCCGGGGCGCTCGCCGCCGCCTATGAGCGGATGGCCGGGACGCTCGCCCTGCCGCCGCTGCGGCCGTGAAGCCCATGAGCGTCATCCCGAGCGCCGAACGGAGCGGCGTGCTGCTGGCCTTCTACGATCTGGCCGTGGCGCCGGCCACCTTCGACGTCGTGCTGTTCCTGGTGCTGGCGGAGGCGGCGCGTCGGCGCCGGGGGCTGGCGCGGCTGCATCTGGTGATCGTCCCCGGCCCCAACCAGGGCTTCCGCGCCGGTGGGAACCCCTTCTCGGCGGCGCAGTCGGTGTGGCGGTTGTCCCAGGTGCTGGCCGCCGCCGCCCGCCTGCTGCCCGGCCGGCCGGGCGTGTCGGTGGCCTCCGGCCGCGACGAGGCGGTGCGGCGCCTGACCGCGCATCGGGCCCGTCAGGGAACACACGCCGTCTTCCCGCAAGACTACGACCCCGCCGCGCCCTATCCGAGCCACCATTTCCCCTTCGTCGCGGCCGCCCACCGCGAGGGGGCGGATGTCCGCCCGCTGGTGGCGTCCGCCGCCGCCCGTGGCTGGATGCGCCGCTGGCTCGACGGGGAGGCGGGGGCCGCCGGCCGGCCGGTGGTGACGCTGGCCCTGCGCGAAGCCGCCGTCATGCCGGAACGCAACAGCCGCCTGCCCGACTGGGCCGCCTTCGCCCGCCGGTTGAGCCGCGACGGCTTCCTGCCGGTGGTGCTGCGCGACGCCGACACCGCGGCCCGGCCGCTGCCGCCGCACTGGGGCGACGCCGTCGCCTGCCCGGCCGCCGTGCGCAGCCTGGAGCTGCGGATGGCGCTCTACGAGCTGAGTGCCGCGGTGATGCAGGTCAACAACGGCCCGGCCGCGCTCGCCCATCACAGCGCCGGCGTCGCCTACGCCACCGTGAAGATGCTGGCCGACAGCCCGGTCACCACCGACCGCTACATGCGGCGGGTGGCCCAGCCGCCGGGCGCCTCCTACGCCTTCGCCGGGCCGCGGCAGCGGCTGGTCTGGGCCGAGGACGACCTGCCGGCCCTGATCGCCGCCTTCGACGCGCTGCTGGCTCCCGAGACGCAGCCCGCCCCAACTCCCGACGAGGCGGACACCGCGCCGGATGGCCTGCTGCGGCTGGCCGGGCGCCTCCACCGGCAGGGCGACGCCGTGGCGGCGGTGGAGGACTGCGCGCGGCTGGTCCGGCTCCTGCCGCCGGACAGCGTTCGACTGGCGGCGGCGCATCACGGCCATGGGCTGGCGCTCGCCGCGCTGGGCGACGGCTGGGCGGCCTTGCAGGCTTTCGAAAAGGCTCATGCGATCGCGCCCAGCGACCGGCGGCATGCGCGGGCGGGCGCCCGGCTGGCGCTGGAACTGGCGATGCTCGCCCTCGACCAGGACAGCCTCGCGGCGGGCTGCGACCTCTGCGTCCGTGCGGCGGCGCTGGATGCCGGGGAACGGCGCTTCGCCGGCCCGCTCGCCCGCACCGCGCTGGAGCTGGCCCGCCGCCTGCTGAAGGCCGATGCGCTGGAGGAGGCGGAGCGGACGGCCTCTATCGTCCTGTCCCTGTCGCCATCCAGCGAGCCGGCCCGCCGCATCGCCGCCGCGGTGCAGGAGGCGCGGGCCGCAGCCCAGGGCCGCGGGGCGGAGGCGGTGGCCCGCCGGCTGGCGGCCTACCGTCTGCGGCGGGATTCGGCGCTGCACCGGCGCCGGGCGGCGGAAGCGCTGACCGCCCTATCCGTCCCGGCGCTCGGCCGGCCGGCCGCCTGGGACCTGCTGGCCGGCAACGGCATCGTCGACGCGGCGGTCGCCATCCTGGAATCGGGGGACAACCGGGTCGACATCGTCCCCGCCGCCCTCGCCCTGCTGCATGTCGGCCCCTGGTGGCCGCAGTCGCTGGCCGCGGCGGCGGAGGGGCGGCGGACCGATCTGGCCCGCATCCTGGAACACCCGATCGGCCATGCCGAGCCGCATGGCCGGCTGCTGCGCGCGGTGCTGGCCGCCCGCCGCATCGACGAAGCCGGCTTCGCCCCCTGGTTCGAGGCGGTGCGCGGCTGCCTGCGCCACCTGTCGGCCGCTCCGGCCGCTGCGGTGCCGTCCGCGTTGCTGACCCTGCTCGCCGCCCTCGCCTGGCAATCCTTCTGGCGCGACTATCCCCCGCCGGCCGATGCGGCCGAACGCGGGGCGCTGCCGGTGCTGGAGGCGCAGGCTGGCCGGTCGCTCAAGGATTTGCTGGTCTTCGCCCTCTATGGCTGGCCGGGGCGGGTGTCCGGCGCCGGCGCCCTTCTGTCCGGTGGCGGGCATCCGTTCTTCCGCCGCCTGTCGCGCGCGGTGATCGGCCACCGGCCCGAACCGGGGCCGCCGGATGACGGCGAAGCGGGAGGCGCGCATGCGGACTGAGGAAGAGATGGATGCCCCTTCCAGCGCCTTGGCCGACACTCTGTCCGACGGTTTGGCCGGCGCATTCGAGGGCTGTGACGGCATGGTCGTCTATGGCTGGGCGCAGGATCCGCGCCGTCCGGCGCTGCGCATCGCGCTGGACATCCTGGCCGATGGACGGCGGGTGGAGCGGATCGTCGCCGACCGGCCCCGGCCGGAACTGGCGGCGGCCGGCCATGGCGACGGCCAGTGCGGCTTCTTCGCCGTGCTGCCGGCGGCCCTGTGCGACGGCCGTTCCCACCGGATCGAGGTGGTGGAGGCGGAAAGCGGCCGTCCCCTGCCGGGAAGCCCCCACGGCGTCGCCGTGCCGCCGTCCGGCCTCGCCGCGACCGCCGCCCTGCTGGAGGAACGCCGCCGCCTGCATCACCGGCTGATGGTGAACAGCCAGGAGCTGCTGAACGCCGGCCGGGGCGGGCAGGGCAACGGCTGCATGGCCTTCGATCCGGCGCTGGGCGAGACCTACCGCCGCCTTCTGGCCGGCTGGCCCGGCCTCGGGCCGGAGGAGGAGCGGTGAGCAGTCACAATCCGACCGATCCTTTGCCCGATACCCTGACGGTCATCCTCGACCTGGCGGTGATGCCGCTGACCTTCGACGTCGCCTATGCCGTGGCCAACGGCGAGGTGGAGCGGCGGCGGCGCGGCTACCGCCGCCTGTCGGTCCTTGTCGTGCCGCCCTTCGACGAAAGCCGCCGCGCCGCCGCCCATCCCTATCCGCTCGACCACCAGCGGTGGCGGGTGCGGCAGATCATCCTGCCGGTGGCCTCGCTGGCGGCGGCAGGGGGCGGGGTGACCGGTGGCGGGGTGGTCGTCTGCCGGACGCGGGAGGAGGCGCGGGCGCTGGTCGCGGCGCGCGCCCCCCACCTGTTTCCGCCCGCCTACGACATCGACCACCCGCGCGAGATCTACTGGTTCTCCCACCTGATGGCGCGGGCGGAGGACGGGCTGGACGTCCGCGTGCTGGAAGCGCCGGAGGCCGCCCGCCGCCGGGCGCGCCGCTGGCTGGACGAGCGCGCCGGGGGGCGCCGCGTGGTGACCATCACCCTGCGCGAGACCGCCTACAGCGACGTGCGCAACAGCCGGCTGGAGGATTGGGCCGCCTTCGCCGCCGGGCTGGATCCGGAACGCTATCTGCCGGTGGTCCTGCGCGACATGGCGCGGGCGCACGAGCCGCTGCCGGGCGACTGGGGGGCGGCGGTGTCCTGGCCGGAGCCGGTGTGGAACGTTCCGCTGCGCACGGCGCTCTACGAGCTGGCCTGGTTCAACCTGCTGGTCAACAACGGCCCGGCGGCGCTCGCCTATCTCAACCCGCATGCGCCCTGCGCCGTCCTGAAGATGCTGGCCGACGTCAACGAGGCGCGGGCGCAGCACCAGCGGCGCCTCGGCGTCGAGCCCTACGGGCAGTATCCCTTCTCGGCCCCGACCCAGCGGCTGGTCTGGGAAGACGACGAGCTTCCCGCCATCCGCCGCGCCTTCGACGCCTTCGTCCGCCTCGCCGAAGGGGAGGCGCCCCCTTCCGTCGAGGCGGACGGGGCGGTGGGCTTCGCCGACCGCATGCGGCGCAGCGCCCTGGAATGGCAGAGCGCCGGCAACCTGCACGAGGCGGAGCTGGACCTGCGGCGGCTGCTGGACGACCGGCCGGAGGATGCCGCCGCCCTGGCCCATCTGGGTGCGATCCTGCGCCTGCGCGACCGGCACGGCCACTCAGGGTCAGCCCCCGATGCGGCTCTGGAGCCGGCGATGCGGGCCGCTCTGCTGGCGCCCGGCGACGGTGACGTCCGCCGCCTTGCCGTCGCCATCGCCCTGGACGCGGCCGGTCGGCGGCTCGACCGGCTGGCGGCGCCGGACCTGTCCGGGGCTCCGGATCGCGACCTTGCGGCGGCTGAGGATGCGGCCCGGCGCGCCCGGCGGCTGGTCCCCCGCTGGACGGCGCCGCGGCGCCGGCTGGCCGCCGTGCTGGAGGCCCGCGCCGGACTTCTGCGGCACCGCGATCCGGAGCGCGAGGGAGACGAGATCCACCGTCTCCTGACGGAGGCGTCGGCCCTGGTGCCCGACGACCTCGCCGTCAGGGCGCAGCTCGCCGCCAGCCATGCCGTCCAGGCCTGCCGCCACGCCGCCGCCGGCAGGGGAGCGGAGGCGTGGCGTCATGCCCTCGCCGCCCTGCGCCTCGACCCCGAGGACCCGGCGGTGCAGCAGGCGGTGGCGCTGAACCTCACTGATCCTGCCCTGGCCGATCCCACCCTGGCCGATCCGGACGGTCTTCCCGCGTTGGACGGGGAGGTGCTGCACCGGCTGGCCGCCTTCGCCGATGCATGGTTCACCGCGCCCGGCCCCGACCGTGCCGCGGTGGTGCCGGGGCTTGCCGCCATCCTGCGCCGCGTTCTGCCGCAGGGGGTGGCCTTGGACTTTCCATCCGCCGCCGCCCCTCCGGGCGCGCTCGCCCTGGCAGAGCTGCTGCTTTGCGAAGCCCGGCTGACCGCCGCGACGCTGGAGGCCCTGCTGCCGCGTCTGCTGGAGCGCCGGGCCGCCCTGCTGCGGCAGGTGCCGCCTGCCCTTTCCGACAGCGACGAACGGCTGCTGGCCGCCGTCGCCTGTCAGGCCGAACGCCACGCCTACGGCTGGCCGGCCGCCCCGGCCGAACGGGCGGAGGCCGCGCGGCTGGCCGGAACCTTGGCCCTCACCGGGGACGGCATGCTTCCGGTTGCGGCGCTCGTCGTGGCACTGTATCAGCCCTTGCCCGATGCCGTCCTGCGGCGGGCCGGCCCCGCCCCGTCGGGGTGGGAGGACGGCGATCCACGCCTCAGGCTGCTAGGCCGCGCCGCCGGCTTCTGACCGCCGCCCCACCATATTCATCCGGATGACCGAGCCATGAGCGAGATCGATTACCAGGGCAGGCTGGAGTTCATCACCACGGGCAAGATCTATGGCTGGCTGGTCAACAAGACCCGGCCGGAGATGGAATGCCTGGTCGATCTCTACGTCAACGGCTGGTTCATGGGCACCCATCCCTGCAACGAGTATCACGAGGCGCTCGCCTCGTTGCCGGGGCACAAGGGGTTCGGCGTCTTCAACATCCCGCTGCCGCAGGACATGCTGGGGATGGAGGACTGCGTCGTCGACGTCCGCATCCACGGCACCGCGACCTCCGTCCCCAATTCCCCCATCGTCACCAGCCTGCACCGGGCGGTCATCGACACCGCCCTGTCCGGCATGACGCCGGACCGCAAGACGCTGTGCCGGACGGCGCTCGCCGAGACCCTCAACCTGACCAAGCGCGCCCGCAACCGGCTGGAGGACCCGCGCCTGACCCGCCCCGCCCCCGGTTACGAGGAGGCGGAGCTGACCATCGGCGCCTTTCTGGCGCACCAGCTGCACCGGCTGGACGCGGCGCGGGACTTCCACCTGCGCAGCGCCGCCGACCTGCTGCGGTTCCTGGTGCGGCATGCCGACCGCTTCAATCTGGCCGACCATGCCTGGTGCCCGCTGCCGGCCGACGTCGCCGCCTTCCTGGCGTCGGGGGAGGAGGATGCCGCCGGCCTGTTCCGCTCGCGCCTGCTGACCGAATACAAGGAGCAGGTCCTGGGCACCGCCGGCCGGCCGACCGGCGCGGCGGAGCTGTGCAGGCTGGTCCACTGGATGTTCGGCGAGGCACGCCTGCCCAAGGCGGCGTTCGCCGCCGAGCATGCCGATTACCTGAACGGGCCGGCCGGCCTGACGGTGGAGGGCGGCGGGACGGTCGGGCACGGGCTGCTCTCCCGCTTCTATGCCGAGATGCATGCGATGGACGAGGCGCTGGGCGGCAAGCTGGCGCTGCGCGACGACAAGGCGCTGTTCGTCATCCTGCTCAGCATCAGCCTGTGGCTGGTCCGCTGGAACCTGGACGACCTGTTCCTGCCGCCGGCGGTGCGCGCGCTGTTCGACCGCCGGATCCACCATGCCGGGCGGGAGTGGAGCGGGCTCGGCTATTTCTTCTCCTTCCTGGACGTGCCAGACGCGGAAGGCCTGACGCTGGATGGCCTGTGCCGCCGGCAGGAGGCCGCGGCCGTTACCCACGATGCCGGGCAGGGTGCCCAGGGTGGCCGAGCCGTCCCGAAGGGCGGGGTCAATCTGTTCGGCTATTTCGACGGCAGCACCGGCATCAGCCGCAACGCCCTGTTCTCGCGCGAGATCCTGGCGGGGGCCGGCGTGCCGGTGACGATGCCGCCGCTGGTCCTGCCGCAGCATCACGCCACCGAAGCCCTGCATCCGGTGAACCTGATCCATTTCGGCATCATCGGCACCCCCGGCGACATGGTGAACCATGGGATGGAGCGCTTCGCCGGCGCCTACAACATCGGCTTCTTCCTGTGGGAGACCAGCCTGCCGCCGCGCTCCAGCCTGCTGACGCTGGATCTGATGGACGAGATCTGGACCCTGTCGGACTTCTGCGCCCAGGGGCTGGCCCACCATTTCCACGGCCCCATCCATGTCGTGCCGAACTGCGTCGACGAGCAGGCCGCCGCCCCAACGGCGAACGGAGCGGCGAACGGAGCGGCGAACGGAGCGGTGGACGGGATGGCGGATGGCGCCGGCTGGCGCGGCGAACGGCCCTTCACCTTCTATTTCTGCTTCGATGCCCGCAGCTGGTACACGCGCAAGAACCCGCTGGCGGCGGCGCGGGCCTTCCAGCTGGCCTTTCCGGCCGGCGACCCGTCCTGCGGCGATGTCCGGCTGCTGCTGCGCATCCGCTACCGCGCCAGTTCGCGCAGCGTCGCCGACACCGCCCACCGGCTGCAGCTCGACCGGCTGGCCCGGCTCGACCCGCGCATCGTCATCCGCGACCAGGACCTGCCCTATGCCCAGTCCCTGGCGGAGATGCGCAACTGCGACTGCTACGTCTCGCTGCACCGGGCGGAGGGGTTCGGCTACACGATGGCGGAAGCGATGATGATGGGGAAGCCGGTCATCGCCTCGCGCTATTCGGCGAACCTCGACTACATGACCGACCGGACCGGCTTCCTGGTCGACGGGCGGGAGCGCTTCATCGAGCCCGACGAGTATATCGACGTCACCCCCGGCGCCGCCTGGTTCGAGCCGGACGTCGCCGCGGCGGCGGAAGCGATGCGCCGCGTCCGTTTCGACGAGGCCGAAGCCCGCCGCCGCGCCGCGGCGGGGCAGGAGCATGTCCGCCGCACGCTGAACCGCAAGGCGGTCCAGGACCTCTACGTCGCCCGCCTGAACGCCGCCCACACGGCTGCCCGCAAGCGGGGCTGAGGGGCGGCGGTCCCGCTTACTGCCCGGCCGGCAGCATGAAGCCCTGGGGCGGCCGGCCGGTGCTGTGCAGGGACCACATGACCTGATAGGCGCGCTCCAGGTTGCGGGTGAAGCGGCGGCTGTCGAACAGCGGCGCCGTCATCCGCCCATCCTCCAGCCGCTTGCGGAAGCCGGCCCGGCGGGCGGGATCGCCGGCGAGCGCCACCGCCAGATCCTCGTACTCCGTCAGCGAGCAGGTGATGGTGTCGGGCAGTCCCGCCGCATTCAGCAGGCTCGCCGCCACCCGCGAGGCGAAGGTCCCGCCCAGGCAGGTCACCACCGGGCAGCCGGCCCACAGCGCGTCGCTGGTGGTGGTGTGGCCGGTATAGGGCAGGGTGTCCAGCGCCAGGTCGGCGACGCGGTAGCGGGCGATGTGGTCGGCCAGCGGGCGGGGCGGGGCGAAGACCAACCGCGCCGGGTCGATGCCCTGGGCCTGCGCCCGGGCCTTCAGGTTGCCGGCCGCCAGCGGGTTGGCCTCGAACAGCCACAGAACCGATCCCGGCACGCGCTTCAGGATGCGCATCCACAGGGCGAACATGGCCGGGCTGATCTTGTAGGCGGTGTTGAAGGCGGCGAAGACGACGCCGTCCTCCGGCAGGCCGCAATCCGCCCGCGACGGCACCTGCTCCGGCAGCGGGCGGTGGCGGTCGTTGATCTGGTAGGCGTCGGGCAGGATCGCCAGCCGCTCGGCATAGAAGGGCTGGTGCTCCGGCGGGGTGACGAAGCGGTCGCCGATCACATAGTCCATGTGCGGGCAGCCGATGGTGCCGGGATAGCCCAGGTAACTGACCTCGACCGGCGCCAGCCGGCGCGACAGCAGGTCGAGCCGGGTCTGCTTCGTGTAGCCCTTCAGGTCGATCATGATGTCGACGCCATCGTCGGCCATGCAGCGGGCGACGGCGTCGAGCGGCACGCTGCGGATGTCGCGGAAGCGGTCGAAGGCCTTCACCAGCCGCCGGCGCATCGCGCTGCCGTCGTCGGGGCCATAGGAATAGGCCAGCACCTCGAAGCGGTCGCGGTCATGCAGCTCGAACAGCTCGGCGGCCAGGAAGGCGGTGGCATGTTCGTGGAAGTCGGCGGAGACATAGGCGATGCGCAGCCGTCCGCCGTCCGCCGGAACCCGCGCCTGCAAGGGCGTTGCGGCGGCGCGCTTGACCACCCGGTCGAAGAACAGGCGGGCGGAGCGGTCCTGCTGGGCAGGGGTGGTGTCGATCGACAGGGTGGCCAGCGGGATGACGATGCCGCCGTCCTGGTCGATGATCTCCGTCACCCGTGCGCAGAGCCGGTCGTAATCGTCCCAGTCGCACAGCGTCTGCATCAGGTACAGGTGGTAGCACAGCGCCTCGGTCTTGGCCGGCGACAGCGCCACCGCGCGGGTGTAGGCGGTCTTCGCCTGACCCAGCCGCCCCAGTTCGCGCAGGGTATGGGCATAGCCCAGCATCGCCTCGGCATGGCCGGGATCGGCGACCAGCGCCCGGCGCAACGCGCGTTCCGCCTCCGCCACCCGATGGGCCTCGCGCAGGGCGACGCCGAGATTGGCGGCGGCGAGCGCGTCGACGGGCCGCAGCCGCAGCGCGCGGGCGAAGTCGGTCGCCGCCCCGTTGCGGTCGCCCAGCGTCAGCCGGGCGGAACCGCGGTTGACATAGGCTTCCGGCGTGGTGGGCGACAGCTGGACGCAACGGTCGTGCGCCGCCAACGCCTCGGCCATGCGGCCCAGCGACTGCAGCACGGTGCCGAGATTGCCGTGGCTGTCGGCCAGATCAGGCCGCATGGCGATCGACTGGCGCAGGATCTCCTCCGCCTCCTGTGGGCGGTTCTGCATCATCACCGCCACGCCCAGCAGCTGGGCGACCTCGCCCATGCCGGGGGCCGCCTGCAGGATGGCCCGGCACAGCCCCTCGGCCTCCGCCATCCGGCCGGCGCGGAAATGCTCCAGCGCCAGCCGCACCGCCTCGTTCAGCGTCATCGCGCGGTCCTCCCCGCGGACTTTGCGGCGGACTTTGCGGCAACCTCCGCCGACACGTCCGCCGTCACCCGGGCCATCACCTCGGCCCAGTCGTTGGACCTCGCCTGACGGAACAGGCGCATGGTCGGATACCAGGGGCTGTCGAGCCGGTCGCGCATCCAGCGCCAGTCGGCGAACCATTTGAGCACCACCCAGGTCGGCTTTCCCATGGCGCCGGCAAGGTGGCAGACCGAGGTGTCGCAGGTGATGACCAGATCCAGGTTGGCCATCACCGCGGCGGTGTCGAGGAAGGCGTCCGGCCCGGCGTCGAAATCGGCACCCAGCTCCGTCACCGCCACCCGGTCGCGCAGCCGCTCCAGATGGTCCAGGCCCGACACCTTCTGCAGGCTGTAGAGCCGGACGCCGGGCAGCCGGCCCATCGCTTCGAAGCATTCCAGCGGGATCGACTTGCCGGTCTCGTTGCCGTGCCAGTTGATGCCGACGCGCAAGGCCGGGCGCCCGCCGCCCTCCAGCCGGTCCAGCCGGTCCGCCCAGCGGGCCGCCAGCTCCGGTTCGGCCCGGATATAGGGCACGCCGCCGGGGACGTTGTCCGGCGTGGTGCCCAGCCGGTGCATCAGGCTCATCAGCGAGATGTAATAGTCGTAGGCCGGCAGCGGCTCGCCGAAGGCGAACAGGCCGTCCAGGTCGGGGGCGGTCGACAGCACCCGCTTCAGCGCCGGCTGGCATTCGTAGAGCACCCGCGCGCCCATCCGCTTCAGCACGCCGGCATAGCGGATGTACTGGAAGGAATCGCCCAGCCCCTGTTCGAAATGGACCAGCAGGGTCTTGCCCTCCAGCGGCTGGCCCTGCCACAGGACGCCCGGCATGTTGCGCTTGCGCCAGACCGGCTGTTCCAGCCGGCCCTCGTAGGCGACGGTGCCGTTGGGATAGTCGCCTGCCATCAGCAGGCAGGTGCCGAGATTCTTGCGGTATTCCGGCTTGCCGACATCGATGGCGAGCGCGCGCCGGTAGTTCAGCGCCGCATCAGGCGGATGGCCGAGGCTGAGGCTGACCGCACCCAGGTTGTTGTAGTTGACCGCCACGTCCGGCTCGACGCTCAGCGCCAGCCGATAGACGGCGCGTGCCTTTTCCCCGTCGCCGGTGAACATGAACAGGTTGCCGAGCGTCAGCAGCGCGCCCGGATAGTCCGGCTTCAACCGCGCCAGTTCGCGGAAGGCGACCAGGGCATGGTCGAGGTTGCGCTGGTCGAGCAGGATGCCGCCCAGCGCGTTCAACGCGTCCGGATAGGCGGGGCGCAGGCGCAGCGCCTGGCGCAGCGGCTCCATCGCCTCGACCGGTCGGCCGGCGGCGCGCAGCGACAGGCCGAGGTTGCCGTGCAGGTTGGCGATGTCGGGACGCTCATCGGCCAGCCGGCGGAAGGTCTGGGCCGCCTCGTCGAAGCGGCCGGCCTGGAACAGGACGGCGCCGCCGTTGAAGGCCTCGATGAAGGCCGGTGAGAACTCGGAAATGGCAACCCCCAACGCTTCGCCCGACTGCCTGCAGCACGGATGGATCCGCCGCATGGAACCGCGGCTTCTTACCCCAAGAGCCCGGTTGGCGGCAATAAAGGGCTGCCCTGTTCAGTCTCCGCAGGACTATTCCCGCGGCTTGCGGCCGATCGCCGCCCAGGAGATCTCGTTGACCCAGGCAAGCCGCACGTCTTCCAGCCCGGCCTGCTTCATCAACGCCTCCACCTCGTCGCGGCGCCAGTAGTTGGCGATCTTCGGCAGCATCTGGTCGAAGACGATGGAGCGCAGATGCGCGAAATCGAAGCGGCGGATCAGGCGGAAATATTCCAGCCGGTCCAACCCCAGCCGCAGGGCCAGCCACAGGATCGCGGTCGGCGGCAGGGACAGCGCATGCACCAGCCCGATCGGCAGGCGGCTGAACAGCGCCTTGCGCAGCGGGTCGGCGAAGCGGACGATCCAGCCGTTGTTCTCGCGGCCATAGACCCAGATCATCACCCGGCCACCCGGCTTCACCGCGCGCACCATGTTGGCGAGCGCCGTTTCCGGATGGGCCAGATGGTGGATGACGCCGATGGAGAAGGCGAGATCGAAGCGTTCGACCTCGTTCAGCTCATAGGCGCTCTGGCGGCGCACCTCCATCGCCGGATGCGGCGCCAGCGTCGCGCGGGCGGAGGCCAGGCTGCGCTCGTCGATGTCGATGGCCAGCCCGCCGGCCGCACCGTAGCTCATCGGCCAGTGGCTGTTGCGCCCCATGCCGCAGCCGACGTCGACGAAGGTCAGACCGCGCCAGTCCTCCGGCGCCATGAAGGGCGTCCAGCGGCGGAACTGCTCCTGATAGATGTCCTTCAGCTCGGCATAGCGGCCCCATTCATAGCCGAAGCGGTCGGCCGACCCGCTGTGCACCGCGGACGCGGTGTCGGGGGCGGGGGAAGAGGGCGGCGCTTCGCTCATCGCGGCGGTCCGGTGTGGTGATGGGGAAGGAAGGCGCTATCGGTAGAAGCCGGAGGGCGGGCTTGTCAAGGAAGGGCAATGGGAGCAGGCCGGCGGACGGGTGCCGGACAGGCCGGTTCCTCCCGCCGCCGCGGGCGGCTACCATGCGGTCCCTTGCCTCGAGACGAAGCGTTCCCCGTCCCCATGCCCGACATGCCCCCCGACAGGTTCCTCGACAAGCCCGGCCTGCCCATCCTGTTCGTCCATATCGGCCACAAGGGCGTGCTCGACATCGCGCTGCGGCAGGCGGCGCTTGCCTCGCCCGACAGTCCGGTGATCCTGCTGACCGACGAGATCCGCGACCTGCCTTTTCCGGTGCATCAGGCCGACATCCGCCTCTACACCGGTTCCTACGGCCGTTTCGGCGCGGTGTACGAGCATCTCTCGGTGAATGGCGAGGGGTACGAGGCGATGTGCTACGGGCGCTGGTTCTTCGTGCATGAATTCGCCGTCCGCCACGGCCTCGGCCGCTTCTGCGTGTTCGACAGCGACATCATGCTCTACCGCCCGGCGGAACATTTCGCCGCACCCTTCGCCGGCCGTATCGCCGGCAACTGGAGCTGGGCCAACTGCTTCGAGGGGCCGGAGGCGCTGGGATACCTGTGCGACCGCTTCGTCGGGATCTTTGCCGACAAGCCGCGGTTGCACGCCCTGGCCGACCGCTTCCGCATCGATGGCAAGCCGCATGTCAGCGACATGCATCTGCTGATGGAGATCGCCGCCGGAGACTCCCGCTTCCTGGAGCAGGGCGGCCTGATCGACCAGGGCTTCGACCACAACATCCGCGATGGCAACCGCCGCTTCGCGATGCGCGACGGGCTGAAGGACGTCCGCTTCGGCCTTGACGGCATCCCGGTCTGCGCCCGCACCGACGGCGGCCCGCAGGTCCCCTTCACCTTCCTGCATTTCCAGGGACCGGCGAAGGAGCGGATGGGCGAGTTTGCCTGGCCGGTTGCGGGGATGGCTGCCTACGAAGGTTGAAAGGGCGGAGGCGGGCTTTGGCAAAAAACACGTTATGTTGACAAAAATTGCCAACTTTCCCAACATATCAGTGACACGCTGGAGAATGTCCATGCCCACCATGAACGTCAGCCTTCCCGAAACCCTTGCCAGTTTCGTCGAGCGTCAGGTCGCCGGCGGCGGATATGCGTCGCAAAGCGAAGTCGTCAGGGATGCGTTGCGTCTGCTTCATCGGGAAAAGGCCGCGGAACAGGAAAAGCTGGAGATGCTTCGGCGGGCGGTCATGGTCGGTTTCGACGATTGGAGGGAGGGCCGCCTGGACGACCGGCCCATAGACGACATCCTCGACGTGATCGACCTGTGAGGGCGCTTGTGGCCTATCGTGTAACCGACGCGGCAAAGCAGGATTTCAGGACGGTGTTGAGGGAAACGCTGGAGCGGTTCGGAACGCACCAGCGCGAAGCCTACAAGCGCCTGATCGCGAAGGCGGTGACAATGGTCGCCGAGGATCCCGGCCGTGGTGGCTCCCGGGACCGGGGAACCGTCGTTCCGGGGCTTCGGGCCTTCCATCTCGAAACGGCAGCGGGCCGGCGGGGTGCCGCCTCCCATTTCCTGTATTATGCCGTCGAACGTCCATCGGATGGATCGACCAGGGTCGTCATCCTGCGGTTGCTGCATGAAAGCATGGAGCTGGCCCGCCATTTGGCCGACCCCCCTGATCCCGCCGCAGGTTTCGCCGCAGAGGCGGATCAGCCGCTTTCCGTTCAGCCGTCCGACCGCCGCTGATCGCACCAGCGCCGCCACATCAGCCGGTAGGCGGTTTCCAGGTTGCGCATGAAGCGCGCCTCGTCGCACAGCGCCGATGCCCGTACCCGCTCGCGCATGCCCATGCGCAGCCGCATCAGGCGGGTGAGGTCGCCGGCCAGTTCCGCCGCGATGGCGGCGTAGCGGTCGGGCGTGGCGGCGACCAGCTCGGGCAGGCCGATGGCGGTCATCAGGCTGGCGCCGACGCGGGCGGCATGGCGCCCGCCCGCCAGCGTCACCAGCGGCGCCCCCATCCACAGCGTGTCGCAGGTGGTGATGGTGCCGTTGTAGGGGTGCGGGTCCAGCGCGATGTCGATGCGGTTGTAGGCGGCCAGATGCCCGGCGGCGTCCTTGATGAAGCCGACGAGGTCGAGCCGGGCCGGGTCGATGCCGGCGGCGGCGAAGCGCGCCCGCAGCCCGGCGGCGGTGCCGGAATCGGACAGCGGCCGGTCCTTCAGCAGCAGGCGGGAGTCCGGCACGCGGCGCAGTACCTCGGCCCACAGCGCCACGGTGCCGTCGGTGATCTTCGACAGCTTGTTGAAGGACCCGAAGGTGACGGCCCCGGTCGCACCGGCCGGCAGCGGCACCACCGGCGGGGCGGCAGCTGGCGGGCGGAAGCACAGGAAGGGGGCGGGCAGCCGGACCAGCGTTTCCACCGCATGGCCGTCGGTGGGGCCGATCGGGTCGCTGACCGGATCGACGATGCGGTAATCGACCGAGGCCATGCCGGTGCCGTTGGGATAGCCCAGCCACGTCACCTGCACCGGCGCCGGGCGCAGCGCCAGCATCGGCAGCCGGTTCAGCCCGGAATGGCCGGCGAGATCGACGAGGATGTCGATGCCGTCGGCGCGGATCTGCGCCGCCAGCCCCTCGTCGTCCAGATGGCCGACATTGCGCCAGCCGTCGGCCTGCGCCCTGAAGCGGGCGGTGTAGGCGTCGGCGTGGCTGTCCGGCAGGATCGAATAGCAGACGATGTCGAACCGGCCGCGGTCGGCCGCCTCGAACAGGGGCGTCAGGAAATAGGCGCCCAGATGCTCGCGGAATTCGACCGACAGGTAACCGATGCGCAGCCGCTTTTCCGGATCGGGACGGTTGGCGTGCGGAACGGCGGGCTTGCGGGCGCCGCCGATGCCGTCACCGAACCGCTCGTCGAAGCGCCGGTGTTCGGCCAGCAGGCGCTCGCCGGGCAGGTCGAGGTAGTTCAGGCACAGCAGCCGCTGGCTGGCGACGCGCGGGTCGTCGGACATCAGCGCCTCGGCCCGGTCGAAGACGGCGGCGGCCTCGACCGCCTCGCCGCGCATCTGGCGGACCACGCCCAGATTGAACCACAGCCCGGCGCCCTGCCGCGGCTCCAGCCGGATCGCCCGGGTCCAGCAGCGCACGGCCTCCTCCAGCCGGTCGCCGCCGAAGGCCTCGCTGCCCAGTCCGACCCAGGGCTTGTCGTAATCCGGCCGCAGCACCAGGGCGGTGCGCAGTGCCGCCGCGGCAGCCGCCGGGCGCTTCAGTTCGGACAGGATGACGCCCAGGTTGTTCCACAGGTCGGCGGCCGTGCCGTCCTGGGCCAGCAGGTCGCGGTAGAGGCCCACGGCCTCCTCCAGCCGCCCGGCGCCGAAGGCCTCCAGCGCGCGGCGCTTCAGCGTATCCAGGGTGGCCAGGGTAGACGGGTCCATGGACGCGTTCAGGCCAGCCGGGCTTCGACCTGCTCGCACAGGTAATGGTAGAGGCAGATGTGGACCTGCTGGATCAGCGGGGTGGAGCGCGACGGCACGTCGAGCAGGATGTCGCTCAAGTCCGCCATCTTGCCGCCGCCCTCGCCGGTCATGGCGATGGTGGTCATGCCCAGCCGCCTGGCCACCTCGAAGGCGGCGATGACGTTGCGCGAGTTGCCGCTGGTGGAGATGCCCAGCAGGACGCCGCCCGGCTCGCCATAGGCCTCGGTCTGGCGGGCGAAGACGCTGTCATAGGAGTAGTCGTTGCTCCAGGCGGTCAGGACGGCCGCGTTGGAGCTGAGGCAGATCGCCTTCAGCCCGCGGCGCTCCTTCAGGAAGCGGCCGACCAGCTCGCCGGTGATGTGCTGGGCGTCCGACGCCGAGCCGCCGTTGCCGCAGACCAGCAGCGCCTTGTTGGCGCCGAGCGCGGCCGTGACCGCCGCGACCGCCGCCTCGACCCGGGCGGGGTCCAGGCTGTCCATGGTGCGCCGCAGGACGTCGATGGCGGCGGTGAGGCAGCCGTGCAGCGAGGGGGCGGAGGTGTCCTGGGTAGCCATGGGCGGAATACCTTTGCGTGACCGATGGTGCGCGGCGACGGCGGAGGAGGCGGCGGAGGAGGCGGTGGGGACGGAGAGACAAGGCACGTGTTGTATGCAGCGGGCAGTGCATCCTATGGATCGCGGGGGCCTGTCAACTGCCAGCCGCGCAATGACGGCTTTCCCATACCGCGCGGAAAGCTTATTTTCGGCTCCGTGTCCCGGAAGCGGGGCGGATGCCAAGGGTGGCCAATGACGACGCGGACGGTCCGGCTGGGCCCCCTCAGCGTGAAGATGTACTGTGCGATCGGCATGATCGCCGTGTCCTGGGCCCAGCTCGAGGACATGGTATCGCTGTGCATCTCCCGGCTGCTCGGCGCCGATCACACCGAATTCCTGCCCATCGCCTCCAACATGCAGGTCAAGGCCCGTTTCGACGCGCTGAAGGCCATCGCCGGCCTGCGCCTTCCCCCGGACGAGGCCAAGGCCCTGGTCGCCCGCTGCGACGAGGCGCTGGAACTGGGGCGCGAGCGCAACAAGATCCTGCACGGCTCCTGGATCCAGGGCGAGACCGACGACGTCGCGATCCGCCTGAACTACCGCGCCCACGGCCGCATTTCGGCCGACGCCCCGGTCATCTCCGCCCGCGAGATCGCCGAGATCAGCGACCGCATCACCATGCTGACCGAAGGCTTCGCCCAGACCCTGCAGCGTCTCGGCCTGTTCGACCCCAGGAACCCGATGCGCAACCCGGCGCGCGGGGCGGTCCCCGAAGCGGCCAAGCCGCCGGAAACGGCGGACTGAGGCGCCGCACCTTATCTCCCTACCGCCCCACCCCCTAACGCCAGGCCTCGAACGGCACCAGCCCGCGGTTGCCCTCGGCGGGGTGGAGCAGCAGGCGGGGGGAGGGGTTCAGGGCGGCGGCGGTGGCGGCGAAGGACCCCGTGCTGATCGCCAGGATGTCGGCCCGGGTCATCACGTGGAAATCCTGCAGATACTCCAGACCCTCCCAGCGGACCGGGAAGTCGGCCGGGGTGGTCGGGTTGAAGCGGGCGAATTCGGGGACCACGCTCGGCTCGTCGGTGGCGACGAACAGCACCGGGTCCTCCAGCGTCGGCCACAGCCCGTCCAGCCAGTCCAGATAGAGCGACAGCGGCGTGTAGTCCTGGTTCCACCAGTCGGTCTGGCGGATGTGCACGGCGACCAGCGTGCGGCCGCGGTGGCGCAGCGCCTCCACCGGCGGCTCCAGGAAGCGGTCCCAGCAGGGGCGCGGGGTCAGCCAGGACAGGATGTCGGCTTGCCGATCCTTCAGCATCGGGTTGACCGGGGAGCCGCCCAGGAACAGGTCGCGGTCGCGGAAGGGATCGGCCACCGGCTCGTCGAAGCCGCGGGCGAAATCCTTGCGCTGCTGCAGCCAGCCCTGGAATTCCGGCAGCACCGACGGGTCCAGCCGCGGGTCGTCTAGCGAGAAGAAGGCATGCCCGACCCAGTCGGGGGTCAGGAACTCCATCCCGTATTTCTCGGCATAGAGTCGCATGGCGACATACTCGTTCACCGTCTGGGCGAAGCGCCCATAGGAACCGAGCGAGGCCATGGTCAGGCAGGGGCGGTCGCGCCGGGCCTCCCGCCGCCGGTTCCAGCCGAACCCGTCCCCCGGCGGCAACGAGCGGTCGAAGCGCATCAGCGAATAGGCGATGTAGGAGGGCGAATAGTTGCCCTTCAGCGCGACCGAGCGCTGCAGCAGCTCATAGGCGCCGTCGGCGTCGCCCCTGGCCCGGCGAACATCGGCCAGACCGGCCATCGCCTCGGCATGGTCGGAGCGCGCCTGGATGACGCAGTCGAAGGCCACTTCCGCCCGGTCGAAATGCCCGCACAGCAGCAATGCCTGCCCCAGATGATAGAGCGTGTCGACCGAGCCCGGATCGCGGCGCAGCGCCTCCGCCAGGATCGGCACGGCCCTCGCCGGCTCGCGGTTCTTGCAGGCCGCGATGCCCTGGATCAGCAGGGCGTGGGCGTTGCCGGGGTCGGCGGCCAGGATGCGCTCGCAGATCATGCTGCTGATGTCGAGCCAACCCGAATTGCAATAGGTCAGCGCCTGCTGGACGGCATCATGTACCGCCATCCGCTGTCCAGGCAGGGTTTCGATCTGGATGGG
The DNA here is from genome assembly GCF_051124815.1 of Azospirillum sp. B2RO_4. Lineage (NCBI taxonomy): Bacteria > Pseudomonadati > Pseudomonadota > Alphaproteobacteria > Rhodospirillales > Azospirillaceae > Azospirillum > Azospirillum sp. B2RO_4. The sequence continues at coordinate 71,441 of NZ_CP118491.1, forward strand.
AGCGGCGATTTCAGCGGAGGCAGCCATAAATGGGTACCCGGAAAGGAGGGGTGCGGTTGCCCTGACTTGCACCCGCATCGGCCGGAGGGTCAAGCTGCCTTGTTGCAAGCCTCAGCGATTTCACCGATCTTCCACCGCCTTCCGGCTCCTCCGATCCGGATGCCCGACCCGCCGCCCGCCCGTCTATTCTCCGGTTCCGGAACAGCACCCGCGCCATGATCTCGATCCACGACACCCTGACCCGGGCCGTCGGCCTGCACCAGGCCGGCGAGACCGACCGGGCGGTGACGCTCTACCGCAGCATCCTGGCGGTCGACCCGGCCCAGGCGGATGCGCTCCATCTGCTTGGACTGCTGAGCCGCCGCCCCGACCCCTCGCGCGGGGTGGCGCTGGTGGCCCGCGCCCTGCGGCTGGTCCCGGCCCATTCCGGCGCGCTGTTCAACCAGGCCGGCAGCCTGATGCAGATGGGCCGGCTGGATGCCGCCATGGCGCACTTCCGCCGCAAGCTGGAGGTCGATCCGGCCTGCGCCATGACGCTGTCGCGCCTGGGGACGGAGGCGCTCTCCTGCGGACGGATCGACGAGGCCGAGCGGCTGCTGCGCCGCTCCGCCGCGCTGGAAACCGGCGGCGGCGTGCCCGTTCCCCGGCTGCGCTGCGCCCTGGAACGCTGCGCCACCGCCCGCGCGATCCGCGACGATGCCGCGGATCCCTCCCTGCCGCCGGGGCTGGTGGTGCGCGGGGTGTTCCGCGACAGCAGCGGCTATGCCTACGCCGTCCGCCGCTTCGTCCAGGAACTGGTGGCGGCCGGGATCCGCGTCCGGCTGGTCGACCTGAACTATGGCGACGCCGACAACCTGCCGGACGACCAGATCGATCCGCTTCTGCTCTCGCTCGACCGGCCGGTGCGGGCCAAGGCGGTGCTGACCGTCACCACCCCGCCGGCGGTGGAGAGCATCCCGGGGCTGAAGACCATCAATTTCAGCATGTTCGAGGCGGTCGACATCCCGGATCTGTGGGCGGGCCTCAGCCGGCGCCACGACCATGTGGTGGTCGCCACCGACTCCTCCCGCACCGCCTGGCTGCGCGCCGGCCACCCGGAGGAGCGCGTCCACATCTGCCCCGCCGGGGTGGAGACGGTGGACGCCGCTGGCGTCACCCCCGCCTTCATCGTCGACAGCCTGGGCCGCCGGCTGGCCGATTACCCGGTGCGCGTCCTGAACGTCTCCGACTTCAACGACCGCAAGAACCTGGACGGGCTGCTGCGGGTCTGGCTGCGCACGACGCGGGCGGAGGACCGGGCGGCCCTGCTGCTGAAGATCGGCAAGGCCGGCGGGGTGTCCGGCGGCATGCGCGATCTGCTGGCCCGGGTGTCGGCGCAGACCGGCCGGACGCTGGAACAGGCGGCGCCGGTCTTCCTGGTCGAAGGCAAGCTGTCGGACGCGGAGATGATGTCGCTCCACGCCGCCTCGACCCATTACTGGAGCATGTCGCACGGCGAGGGTTGGGACTTGCCGATGGCCCAGGCCGGGGCGATGGGGCTGACCCTGCTGGCGCCCGACCACAGCGCCTACCATGCCTATCTGGACGGGCGGGTGGCGCACATGATCCCCAGCGCCGTCACCCCCGGCATCGGCGCCTATGCCGGCCAGAGCTGGTGGAGCCCCGACGAGGGCGAGGCCACCCGGCTGCTGCGCGCGGTCATCGACGACCCCGCCGGCACCCGCCGCTCGGCCCAGGCCCATCTGCTGGAGCATTTCAGCTGGCAGGCCGCGACCCGCCGGCTGATCACCCTGCTGCGGGAGCTGGACGCGCTGTGACCGTTTCCGCCCCCGCCTCCGCCCCTGCCGCCACCTCCGACCCGAGCCTCCGCCTGCCGGACCCGGTCACGCTCTTCTGCTGTCTGGCCCCGCCTGAATACTACCGCCGGCCGCTGTTCTCGGACCGGGAGGTGTTCTGCGGTCCCGACTGTCCGACGGTGGAAACGGGCGACGGCTTCGCCTCGCTGAACACCCCGCCCGGCGAATATGATCTGACGGCCGTCGTCGCCCGGTTGCCGGCGCACCAGCGTCCGGAGCTGATCGTGGTGAAGGCCGACGCCACCCGGCGCAACCTTCCCCGTGGGCTGGACCGGCTGCCGGGCACCAAGCTGCTGCTGGTCGGCGACACCCATCACTTCGCGGCTCCCCTGCGCACGCTGCTGGCCTATGGCGCGATGGAGGAGTTCGACGCGGTGATGCTCGACCACACCCGCCAGCACGCCCACGCCTTCCTGGAGGCGGGGTTCGAGCGGGTCTATTGGATCCCGGCGGTGGATTACGCGCTGCGCCGGCGCGACATCCCGGCGGCTCCCACCCGCCCCCTCACTTTCGTCGGGCAGATCGGCGCCTTCCATCCCTGGCGCCGCCATGTGCTGGAGCGGCTGAGCGCGGCCGGGCTGCCGCTGCTGGGCATGCGGGCCGAACCCGAGAGGGCGGCCGACGTCTATGCCGCCTCGCAGGTCACGCTGAACGTCTCGCTGAACGGCGACCTCAACCTGCGCGTCTTCGAGGCGCTGGGCGCCGGCGGTTTCCTCGTCACCGACGCACTGTCGGCGGACGCCGGGCTGGAGCGCTGCTTCACCCCCGGCCGCCATCTCGCGACCTACCGCTCGCCCGACGAGCTGGTGGAGCTGGTACGCCATTACCTCGACCACCCGGACGAGGCGATGGCGATCCGCCGGGCCGGACAGGCGCATCTGCTGGAATTCCACAGCCCGCAGGTCAAGCGCGCCCAGTTCTTCGCCGCCGTGTTCGACGACCGCGTTGATCCGGCGCTGGAGGTCCGCGAGGAGCGGCGCAGGCTGGTGCCGCTGCCGGCCCGGAGCACCGCTTTTCGCCGCCGCCTCGCCGCCTACGAGGCGCTGCAGCGGCTGCAGCTGACGGCGTCGCGATTGACCGTCCACGCAACCGGCCAGGACAGGGCCAAAGGCGGGATTGGGGACGGCTTCGCCACCGACCTGCGGGCGATGGCCCGCGACCTGCCCCGCGTGGTCTTCGCGGATCCGGGGGCGGGGCCCGAACCGGTTCCCTTGCCGCTGCCGCCATCCGCCGACCGGGTGCGGGACGAGGCGGTGACGCTGCTGCCCTGGCCCGACCGGGCGGAGACCGACCGCCGGATGGCCCGGCTGCCCGGGGCCTCCGTCCTCTGTCCCACCCTGTCGTCGCGCGACCATGCCGACGCCGCCGCCCATCTGGCCGGCTGGGGGTTCGTGCCGACCGAACCCGGCGGCATCCTGTTCCAGTGCGCCGACGCCCTGCGCTATGCCGGTCGTTCGCTGTCCGACCCGGCCCTGGCGGCGGAACTGGCGCCGGAACTGCGTCATGCCCGCCTTGCGGCGCTGGAGCCGATGCTGCGGACCGCCGAACAGCTCATCGGCGTCGCCCGGCTGGCCGCCCGCTTCGGCGAGAATACCCTGACGGAGCGGTTCCTGTTGCGAGCCGTCGGGCTGGACCGCCAGCAACCGGATGCGCTCGCCGGGCTGGCCCGTCTGTGCGCGGCGGGCGGACGCCCGGTGGAGGCCGCCATCTATCTCGGCGAGGCCCGCCGGGCCGCCTGCCGTGCCGCCCGGCTTGCCGGCCTGCCCGATCCGGCCCCGGACCTCGACGAGGCCGCGCTTGCCGCTTCGGCCGGCGATCATCCGGGGCTGGAGCGCTACCGCGCGCTGTTCCGGCAGGCGGCGGTTCCCTCGACCGGGCGGCCCCGCCGCATCCTGGTGGTCACCAACCTGTTCCCGCCGCAGGAGTTCGGCGGCTACGGCCGCAAGCTGTGGGAGTTCTCGGCCGAGCTGATCCGCCGCGGCCACATGGTGAAGGTTCTGACCGCCGACATGCCCGACCTGACCCGGCCGGGCATGGCCGGGACCGAGGACATCGAGGCGCATGTCGACCGGTCGCTGACCCTCTACGGCACTTGGCGGGACGGGCGCGCCTTCACCCACGACGACCCGGCCCACTGCGCCGCCCTGATCCGCGCCAACATCCACCGCGTGCTGGAGACCGCCCGCGACTTCAGTGCCGACGCCTGTCTGGTCGGCAACCTCGACATGCTGGCGACCGAGTTCCTCGACCCGCTGACCCGGCAGATGGGCGTCCCGGTTCTGCATTGCCTGGGCAACCAGCATCCCGGCTACGCGCCGGAGGCGGCTCCCCGCTCCCCGCTCTACCGCGCCGGGCCGGCCAGCGGCTGGGTGGCGGAGCGGCTGGCGGCCGGCGGCTACGGCCTGCCCGCCACGGTGATCCATCCCGGCGCCCGCGTCGATTACTTCCACCGCGCGGTGATGCCGGCGCCCGACCGGCTGCGCATCGCCTTCGCCAGCCTGTTCGTCAACTACAAGGGGCCGCAGACGCTGGTCAACGCGCTGGGGATCCTGCACCGCGAGGGCGTCGACTTCGACTGCACCTTCGCCGGGGAGGCGCCGGACGCCGAGCTTTCGGCCCGCTGCCGCGACTTCGTGGAGCGCAACGGCATGGCCGGCAAGGTGCGCTTCACCGGCTTCCTCGACCGCCGCGGCCTGTCCGACCTGTTCGCCCGCTGCAACGTCCTGGTCTTCCCCAGTGTCTTCCAGGAGCCGTTCGGCATCTCGCAGGTGGAGGCGATGGCCGCCGGCCTGACCGTGGTCGGCAGCGGCACCGGCGGCAGCGGCGAGGTGCTGCGCGACGGCGTCGACGGCCTGCTGTTCAAGGCGGAAGACCACGAGGCGCTCGCCGACCGCCTGCGCCGCCTGGTCAGGGACCGCGCCGCCTGGCAGCGCATGGCCCTGTCCGGCCGCGACCGTGCCCGCGACTTCACCGTCGCCCGCTCCGTCGACCGGATCGAGGCGGTGTTCGAGGAGCTGATCGCGCAGAAGGGGTGAGCGGAAGGAACCGCAGCCCGTCGCCCGCCATCCATTGGCCGGTGGAGAAAAAAGGTCCGGGTTCCCCTCCCCTTTCGATCGGGGAATGAAAGGTTGTAAAGTGGCGGGAGCCGCAGCCCGTGGCGAAAGACATCCTCCCGGTCATGACGAACACCCTTTCCGACCTCTCCGCCGCCCCGATGCCCGCCTGTTCCTGCCTGCTGTGCAATGCAACAAGCTGGGGCGCCGACTGGAGTGCCGCCCCCCTTTCCGCCGGGATCGACCCGCAAGGTGCGCTGCCGCAGGGCGCGGCCTCGTCCACCGTCCAGGCCCTGCTGGCGACGGGGACGCCGCGCTGGGGCAGCGGCGCGGTCGGCAGCGGGGCGACGGTCACCTACAGCTTCATGGAGCAGGCGCCGTCCTACGCCACCACCTCGGATGGGACCGGGTTCGCGCCGCTGTCCGCCACGCAGCGCGACGCGGTGCGGCAGGCCTTCGCCGCCTGGAGTTCGGTCGCCAACATCTACTTCGTCGAAACCTCCGACAGCGCCAACAGCGGGCAGGGCGGCTCGATCCGCATCGGCACCAACCGGCAAAGCTCCAGCGCCGCCTACGCCTATTATCCGACCGGGTCGCTCTATGACGGCGGCGGCGACATCTATCTCTCCAACAGCGCCTCGACCAACACCAGCCCGACGCCGGGAACCTACGGCTACCTGACCATCCTGCACGAGATCGGGCACGCCATCGGGCTGAAGCATCCCGGCAACTACAACGCCACCGGCGGCGGGGGCGAGCCGCCCTACCTGTCCTCGACCGAGGACAATTACCGCTACACGCTGATGTCCTACAACCGGCACCCCAGCCTGGGGTTGAGCGGGCTGGCGACGGGGCCGGCGCTGTACGACATCGCGGCGGCCCAGTACCTGTACGGCGCCAACACCGACACCCGCATCGGCGACGACCGCTATGCCTTCGGCAGCAACACCACGCCCTTTTCCCAGGCGATCTGGGATGCCGGCGGCACCGACACCATCGACGCCGGCGGGCAGGCGTCCGCCGTCAGCATCGACCTGACCCCCGGCGCCTTCAGCTCCATCGGCCCCAACGGATCGGGCGGGCTGGCGGTGGGGAATCTGGCGATCGCCGCCGGCGTCACCATCGAGAACGCCGTCGGCGGCGCCGGCAACGACATCCTGATCGGCAATTCCGCCAACAACCTGCTGACCGGCGGCGAGGGCGCCGACACGCTGACCGGCGGGGCCGGTGACGACACGCTGCAGGGCGGCGGCGGCAGCGACACCGCGGTCTACAACGGCAGCCGCTCCTCCTACACCGTCACCGTCACGTCCGACGGCGCCACCATCTCCGGCGGCGGCGAGGGCACCGACACGCTGACCGACGTCGAATTCGCCCTGTTCGCCGACACCCGGATCAGCCTGACGCCCCCGGCGGTCACCGCCAAGGCCGGCCGGGTTTCCATCGGCTCCTCGATCAGCATCGCCAGCCTGGTGACGGCGACCGATCCCGCCGGGGGCCTCGTCACCCAGTATGAGCTGGTCGACAACACCGACGGCGCCGGCTCCATCATGGTCGGCGGGGTGGCTCAAGGGACCGGCGCCGTGGTCTCGCTGAGCGCCGCCGCCTTCGCCGGCGTCACCTTCGCCGCCTCCTCCCTGACCAGCCTGGACGAGCTGTCGGTGCGCGCCTACAACGGCGTGGCCTGGAGCCGCTGGATCGGCTTCATCGTCTCCTCCCGCCCGGCCAACCGGCCGCCGACCGTCCAGGGCGACAAGACCCTGACCGCCCTGGAAGCCGGGCCGGCCGTCGGCCTCGGCATCGACCGGCCGAGCGACCCGGACGAAGGCGACAGCATGACGGTGACGCTGACCCGGCTGCCGACCGCCGGCACGTTGCGGCTGGCCAACGGCACCGCCGTCACCGCCGGGATGACGCTCGGCACCGCCGATCTGGCCGGCCTGACCTATCAGGCGCCATCCGGCACCCCGTCGTCGCCGGGCTCCTTCGCCTACACCGTCACCGACAGCCAGGGCGCGGTCAGCGGCCAGACCGTGACCTTGCGGGTGACCCCGCTGGCCGAGACGATGGCCGGCTTCGACCCGCTGGCCTATCTCGCCTCCAATCCCGATCTCGCCGCCGCCTTCGGCAGCGACGAGACGGCCGCGCGCGAGCATTACCTGCGCTTGGGCCGGGCGGAGGGCCGGGCGGTCGCAGCCTTCGATCCGCTGGCCTATCTGGCCGCCAACCCGGACGTGGTCGCCGCCTATGGCTATGACCGCAAGGCCGCGACCCAGCATTATCTGGCCTTCGGCCGGCGGGAGGGGCGTGCGGCCGGCAGCTTCGACCCGCTGGCCTATCTGGCGGCCAATCCCGACCTCAGCGCCGCCTTCGGCACCGACACCGTCGCCGCCACCCGCCATTACCTGACGCTCGGGCAGCGGGAGGGGCGCAGCACCCGCTTCGACGCCTTCGGCTATCTGGTGTCGAACCAGGATCTGTCCGCCGCCTTCGGCCTGGATCCGGTGGCGGCGACCCGCCATTACCTGACCATGGGCCGGTTGGAGGGGCGCAGCATCACCTTCGACAGCCTGGGCTATCTGGCCGCCAACCCCGATCTGGCCGCAAACTTCGGCACCGACACCGCCCAGGCGGCCCGGCATTACCTGTCCTACGGCCGGTCGGAAGGGCGCAGCAGCAGCTTCGACGCGCTCTCCTACCTGGCGGCGAACCGCGATCTGGCCGCCGCCTTCGGCAACGATTCCACACGGGCGGAGGAGCATTACATCCGCTTCGGCCGTCTGGAGAACCGCAGCACGGTCTTCAACACCCACGACTATCTGCTGGCCAACCCGGACCTGCTGAGCGTCTTCTCGGGCAATGAGCAGCAGGTGAAGCTCTATGTCGTGCTCTACGGCAACACGCCGCGTCGCGACGCCGCCGGTTTCGATGCCCTGAGCTATCTGGCCGCCAACCCGGATCTGGCAGCGCGGTTCGGCACCGACACCGCGGCGGCCACCGCCTATTACCAGTCCACCGGCCAGACTGAGGGGCGGCCGACCCGGTTCAACGCGCTCGCCTATCTGATGGCCAACCCCGACCTCGGCGCCGCCTTCGGCAGCGACCAGCAGAAGGCACTGATCCACTTCATCACCTATGGCCGCAACGAGTCCCGTCCCAACCCGATCGGCTATGTCCGCCCGCAGTCGGCCGGGCTCGCCATGGCGAGCGACGGGCTGCTGGCCGCCGCGATGGGGGGATAGGGCGCGGTTTCCGCCTCCTGACCGGCTTCCGTCAGGGCGGTTTCCCTCAGGCCGTTTTCCCTCAGGCCGGGCTCCGTTGCGGGCCGGCCGTGGAGATGCGTCGCCGCGGCAGGCAGCCGGCTGAACAGAAGGTCCACCTGGACGCAGCGGCCTGCCCGGTCGAAGGTCGGATGGTTGGTCCCGGCAAGGCCGAATCCTTGCCCGGCAAGATGCTCGACGACGGCGTGCGCCAGCGGCTGGCCGTCGTACAGCGGCAGGAAGGAGACCTCGACATACACATGGTCGACGGCCGCGAGCAGGCGCCCGGCCCCCTGCAGGGCCTGCAGTTCACCGCCCTGCACGTCCAGCTTCAGCAGGACGGGCCGAACGAGGTCGTCGGGAGCGATCAACTCGTCCAGCGGGCGGACCGGCACCGTGATCGTTCCGACCGCCTCCGTCCCGGGAGCGAAATCCGTCTGGCCCCCGGCGATGGGCAGCAGCGACGAGCAGTCATGGCGCCGCGAGACATGCAGCGGCGCGTTCGCCGCCCCGGCGCCGGCGGCCACCCGGTACAGCCGCACGCGCGCGCTGTCCGCGAACAGGCGGGTGAAGACGGCGGCGGCGGCCGGCAACGGCTCCACGGCATGGATGGCGGCGTTCCGGTACAGCGAGGCGGCAAGCAGGGAGAACTGGCCGGTGTTGGCGCCGACGTCGATGACGGTGGCGACGGGCAGGGCGCCGAGGATGGTGCGGTGTTCGATGGCCGCCGCCACGCCGAAGCGCAGGCCGCGGCGGAATGCCGGATTGCCCAGCAGGCGGGCCAGCTTGCGCGCCTTGCGCCAGAATGCACCGCCCATCAACGCTCCGCCCACCCGGCTCATGCCGGTTCGCCGCTGTTCCGGTGGCGATCCGCGGTGTTCCAGGACTGCGCGTAGCCGATCCCGAGGATCATCGCCAGCATGGCGGCGATGGCCGGCATCTGGGCACTGAAATCGACCAGTCCATGGGCGCCCAGCAGCGTCGCGGCGCCGAGCGCCGCCGCGGGATAGATCCCGTCGCGCCGGCGCACGATCAGCCCGCGCATGCACACCCCGAAGATGACGGCCAGGCACAGGTAGAAGAGGGCTGCCGCCGGCAGTCCCAGATCCAGCCCCATTTCCAGCGGGATGTTGTGCGCGTAATCCCAATCGACCGCACGGGACAGCGATGCGTCGCGGTACAGGCGGAAGGTCGGGGTGAAGGCGCCGAGCCCGGTGCCGGTCAGCGGCGCGTCTTCGATGGCGCGCATCGTCAGATGGTATGCGCTCAGCCTTTCCTCGTCATAGTCCTGGGCGCTCTCGTTGGCGAAACGCTGCACCATCCTGTCGCCGCTCACGCCCAGAATGGCGAAGCCGATCCCCAGCACCAGAAGGGCCGACAGCAGCCCCGTCCGCGGCCGCACGATCCTGCCGGTCACGAGCGCGATCATGAGAACGGCCAGTGCGGCGCCGGTGCTGATGAAGGCGCCGCGCGAATGCGACAGCAGCAGCGCCGACCCAAGGACCACCAGGGCCATCAGATAGGGCAGGGCATGGACCAGGAAGGTCTCCGCCATTTCGTAGGCGCGCGGAGCGCTCGGGCGGGAGGACGGCCGCAGCGCGTGCAGGAACAGCGCGAAGCAGAACACCATGCCCAGGCCGGCATAGGCGCCGTAGGCGTTGCGGTTGACGAAGGTCGAGGTCAGGTCGTCGACGTAGGCCCACTTGCTCATCCACAGGATGGTCTTGGCGCCGGAGAAATAGGCGGCCAGCCCATAGACGGCGTACAGCGTGCTGGCGGCGGCCATCAGGATCAGCGCCTCCCTTGCACGCTTCCGGTCGGAGGCGAGCTGCACGGCAAGCCAGAAGATGCCGCCATAGGTCGCGAGCCGCAGGATCGCCGCGCGTGTCATCGCCGGATCGGCGGACACCGCCCCGGCCATTTTGCTCCCTCCGACAGTTTCCCCAACGATCTCCAGGGCCGGCTGCGCCGCCATCCAGAGGGGGTGCCACAGGTCCGTGGGAAGCAGGGAGGATGTCTGCGCGCAGGCCCAGGCCAGCACCATCGCGAAAGGCACGGCCACCGGCCACAGCCGGCGGAAGGGCAGGGGGGCCTGTGCCTTCCCGACCGCCGCCAGCACTCCCCAAACCCCGCACAGAAGCCCGACCGCCACGGCCATCATGCTCCACGCCCAGGGGCGGTTGGCGCCCAGCGGGAGGGGCGCGAGCAGGACGACGACCATCAGCAGGCGAAAAATCAGCGTGTTTCCCGTCAAGTTTGCAAAGTCTCCAACAATCCTGCGGGATCGTTCCCAAGCCCGCCGCATCATACCCGCAATGGCGGTGCCGTGCCTACCTCGATCGGCGGAGCCGGCCGGCCGGAAGGACGTGCTTCGCCGCTCGAAAGAGCGCAGTTTCCCGGGGAGGCTGCCGGGCCGTCCCAAACGGAAGCGGCAGGAATCACGCCGCCGCATATTTCAAAACTGAAAGAGATTGAGTCAAATTTGATTTACACAAAAGCAGGAGTATTGCCGCAGAATGCCCTTGCAGGTAGTAAGTCTTGTCATCTTCCGCCAATTCCAGCGAGGCGCGCCCGCGTGACCAGTCGTGAGGCTACCGTTCATCCGATGCTGAAGACGTTGGGCTACCCGGTCCAATTGGCCCGCCTGCGCCGAATGCGGCATGTCGCGCTCCTGGCCTCCGACCTGGCCATGCTGCTGGTCGCGTTCGGTCTGGCGGCCCTGCCGTCGCTGGCCGTGAACGAATGGATCCTGAAGCGGCCGTTCCTCGATATGTTCGGCGAGGACACGGCGCTGCGCCTGATCCAGTTCGGCGGGTTCGGCATCGGCCTGGTCCTCTGGCTGCTCACCCAGGGCCATTACCGTCAGCGCCTGCCCTTCTGGACCGAGGTGAAGCACATCGTCCTCGGCTGCATCCTGATGCTTCTGTGCGACGGCTTCCTGATGTTCGCGCTCAAGGCGGATTTCTCCCGCCTCTGGCTGGTCCTGACCTGGATGGTCTCGGCGGCGCTCCTTCCGCTGGGCCGCCGGATGGTGGCCGGGCTTCTCGACGCCTGCGGCTGCTGGCGTATCCCGGTTCTGATCGTCGGCAGCGGCGAGGAAGCCGACGATGCGAGCTACGCGCTGCGGTCGGAACCCTCCCTCGGCTACGACATCCTCGGCACCGTCCCGCTGTCGTCCCTGCTCGAAACCGTCACCGGCCGCTCCTGGGCCGCCCTGTATGAGATGCACAGGGCGCAGCTGGTGGTGCTGGCGCTGTCCAGCGCCGAATGCGTGGAGGACAGCGACCTGATCACCGATCTGGTGTGCGAAGGACTGCCCTTCGCCATCGTGCCGCCGCTGCGCGGGCTGCCGGTGCTGGGGTTCGACCGGTTCTACTTCTTCAGCCACGACATCATGATGATGATGGCGCGGAACAATCTGGCCCAGCCGATGAGCCGCGCGCTGAAGTTCTGCTTCGACTTCGTCGTGGCGGTCGTGCTGATGGTGCTGCTTCTGCCGCTGTTCGCCGTTTTCGCCGCCCTGATCGTGAAGGATGGCGGCCCGGTGCTGTACGGGCACCGGCGGATCGGCTGCAACGGCCGCCCCTTCACCTGCCTGAAGTTCCGCACCATGGTCGGCGACAGCGACCGCATCCTGCGCGAGCTGCTGGAACGCGATCCGGCGGCCCTGGCCGAATGGCGGAGCACCTTCAAGCTGAAGAACGATCCCCGCGTGACCAGGATCGGACGTTTCCTGCGGGCCAGCAGCCTGGATGAGCTGCCGCAGCTCCTGAACGTCCTGCGCGGGGAGATGAGCCTCGTCGGGCCGCGGCCGGTGACGGCGGATGAGCTTCACAAATACGGGCGCGACCTCGCCTTCTATCTGCAGGTGCGTCCGGGCATGACCGGGCTCTGGCAGGTGAGCGGCCGGAACGACAGCAGTTACGAGCAGCGGGTCCGCAGCGATGCCTGGTATGTCAGGAACTGGTCGCTGTGGCACGACATCGCCATCCTGGCCAAGACCATGCCGGTCGTGCTGCGGCGCGTCGGCGCCTATTGATACCGGGCGCAGGCGTCGTCCAGCACGCGGAGGAACCGCGGCCCGATCCGGTCGATGTCGAATGTCCGGGCCGCGTAGCCGGTCTGCGTCTCCGCGCAGGACCTGCGCAATGCCGCGTCCTCGTACAGCCGGTGCGCGGCCGCCAGGAACGCCGCCTCGTCGCCGGGGTCGACGCAGAGGCCGGCCCCTTCGCCCTCCACCAGCCGGCGCGCGAGGTTGGCGGCCGGCAGCGCGCCCAGGATCGGCCGGCCGGCGCAGAAATAGCTGTAGACCTTGGACGGGACCGACAGGGCGCCGGCGTAGGCCTCCAGAAGGACCACCAGGGCGTCCGCCGATGCCAGCACGTCCGACAGCCGGTCGATCGGCTGGAAATCCAGGAGCACGAGGTTGTCGAGCGCCTCTGCGGCCTTGACCTCCTCCAGCCAGCGGCGTCCCAGCCCTTCGCTGACCACCACCACCCGCACGCGCGGGTCGTCCCGCCAGGCGCGCGCCAGATTGGCGAGGTGTCCGGGGTTGTGCTTCATCCCCAGGGTGCCGCTGCACAGGAAGACGAAGCGGTCGTGCAGGCCGTGGGCCCGGCTCCAGCCATTGTCCTTCGGGCGGGGCGTGATCTCGCCGTAGGGAGCCCAGTTCTCGATCACGGTGCTGTGCGGGTGGCTGAGGCCGCGCTCCGCCAGGGTCGACAGGAAATCCGGCGAGATGACGACCAGTCCCGCCGACTCCCGCATCGTGCCGAACTCCATGTGCGCCAGCAGGCGCAGCGCCGCCCAGCGCAGCAGCCTCGGCTTGCGCTTCAGGATTTCCTCGGCCCCGACGGTGAAGATGTCCTGCACCCAGCACACCAGCGGCACGCCGTCCCGCTTCAGGCGCTTCAGCAGGCGCGACTGGGCCGCCGGCGGGGCGTTGGCCGACAGGACGACATCCGGCCCGAAGGCGGCGGCGCGCTCGGCCAGCCGGCCGCCATAGGCGCGGTCATGCAGCCACCGCCGGTGCAGCACGTATTTGTCCGGGCGCCGGCCGACGCCCACCCCCTCCACCGCGAAGCCCGCCGGATCGTCCGCATCCCGGACCAGGCGCCCGTGGGGTGTTTCGGCTTCGGCGGCATAGAGATGCAGGACCTGATGTCCCTGCGCCGCCAGCCAGCGGCTGAGCTGCACCTGGAAGGTATGGCCGGCATAGTCATGCACCAGGATCCGCCGGACGGGCCCGGCGGTGAAGGCCCCTCCCGGCGTTTCGGTTGCGGGCCTGCTCACCGGTCGCGCGCGTTCTGGTCCACGAGTCCGGCGATCCAGCGATAGGTGTGTTCCAGGCCGGTCCGCAGCGGCTGTTCCGGCGCCCAGCCGAGCACCGAGCGGATCAGCCCATTGTCGGACCGGCGGCCGCGCACACCCTGCGGGCCGGGAACATGGCGGATCCGGACGCGCTTGCCGGCGACGGCCGCCACCTCCGCCACCAGCTGGTCGATGCTGACCATCTCCTCGGACCCGATGTTGACGGGCTGGCCGAAGTCCGAGCGCATCAGACGCAGCGTCCCTTCCAGGCATTCGTCGATGTAGAGGAAGCTGCGGCTTTGCCGTCCGTCGCCCCAAACCTCGACCTCGCCGCCATCCTCGGCGCGGGCGACCTTGCGGCAGACCGCCGCCGGGGCCTTCTCGCGGCCGTTGTCCCAGGCGCCCTCGGGACCGAAGACGTTGTGATAACGTGCGATGCGCACGGCCATGCCGTGGTTGCGGCCATAGGCGAGGTAGAGCCGCTCGCTGAACAGCTTTTCCCAGCCATAGTCGCTGTCGGGATTGGCGGGATAGGCGGTGTCCTCGCGGCAGACAGGGGTCTCGACGCTGGTCTGGTTCTCCTGCGGGTAGATGCAGGCCGAAGAGGCGTAGAAGACGCGGCTGACCATGCGGCGCCGGCACGCATCCAGGACGTTCAGGTTGATCGTCGCGGAGTTGTGCATGATCTCCGCATCGTTGGCGCCGGTGAAGATGTAGCCGGCGCCCCCCATGTCGGCGGCGAGCTGGTAGACCTCGTCGAAGCGCGTATCCACCGCCGCGCGGCACAGGTCGGGGTCGCGCAGGTCGCCGACGATGAAATCGTCGGCCGGCGTCCCGCCATACTGCGGCAGCTTGAGATCGACCCCGCGAACCCAATGGCCGTCGCGCTTCAGCCTTTTGACCAGATGCCCGCCGATGAAGCCGCCGGCGCCCAGAACCAGTATTTTCGCCATGTCGATATTGCACACGGAATTATGGCAGCCGGAGATTCGGCTCTATGATATCCCGACCTCCACCGTGACGCGCATGCGCGCTCAGGTCGGGCTGGTCGTCGTCGGGGTGAAGGGCGGAATGATCGGCTGGTTGTTGTTTTGATTGTTCTGATTGTTGTTCTGGGCGTTCTGGTTATTGTTCTGGTTATTGTTCTGGTTGTTGTTCTGTTCGACGGCCGGCTGGTTGTTGTTGTTCGACCGGGTCAGGATTTCCGAAACCTGCGTGGCGTTCGTCGGATTGCTCTGGGCGAGGTTGCCGCTCTGCGACGCCTGCACCAGTCCGCGCGTCACCGTCTGGGCCGCCGTCGGCACCGCGGCGACGACGGTCTGGCTGCTCGCCGCCTTGTAGGAGTTGTCCATGACGGTGATGGCCGCCTGGGGATTTGCCTGATAGACGACCGGGTTTGAGACGATCTGAACCGTCGCTACGGCGATCGACGCCACACCCTGCGGCGCGATGCGCTGCGCTTCCGGGTTGACGATGATGCGGGCCGCCGTGGTGGCCACCTGCATCGTCTGCTGCGGCGCGCCCTGGGTCACCGGCTGTTCATTCACCGCCTGGACCGCCGTCGCGGCGACCTGCACCGCGGCGGCCGGCGAGACGGTCAGGATCTTTTCCGCCGAGGAGACCGCCTGGTTGGCGATGGTGGCGACCAGCGTCGGGTTGCTCGTCGTGGCCGCGGCCTGAATGGAGATGGTCGCCAGGTTCGCCGTGGCGTCCGGCGCCAGCCGCTGTGCGTCCGGCTGCACGAAAATGCGGGCGGCGGTGGTCACCACCGTCGTCACCTGCTGCGGCGCGCCCTGGGCAACGGCGTTGGTGCGGACGCTTTCCACCGCGACGGTCGCGATCTGCACCGCGGCCTGGGGGTTGGTCCGCAGGAGGCGTTCGGCCGCGGCGACGACGCTGGTGGCCAATGCCGCCGTCCGCTGCGGGTTGCCGCCGCTGAGGGTGGCGATGGCCTGGGACACCGCCCCCGGATTGCCGGACTGGATGGCCGCCTGCAGCGCCGGGGGCAGGGGAGCCGCACTTGCGGCGGCGGCCCCGTTGCCCTGTGCGCCATTCTGCGCCATGGCCGGCATGGCCGGCAGGATGCCGACCAGAGCGGCCACCGCGAGCGTCAGAACACTGCCCCTGTTCAACATCCGTCCCCTCCACATCCGGAACCACCGTGCGGGCTCACCGCACGGAATTACCTTGGCCACACGGAATTACCCTGGCCCGACGACCATCGACCAGTCCCTGAGGCCCGATCCCTGAGACCCGATCCCTCTGGCCAGGCAGTCCCGACGGGGCTGCCTGCAATGCCTGATTTTCCTTATTAACACAATCCTGCGGCGGAGCGAATACGGATTGACTGCGAATCAGGATTGAACCGATCCGCCGCCTGTACGTCTTCCGGCTGTGGGTCAGAGCCGCCGCTGCAGCACCCGCACGATGTCGCCGGGCAGGATGGGGGTCCGCTCGCTGGCACGGTATTCGTGCTGGTCGCCGTCGATCGTGCGGACCAGGACCACATCGCCCTCCCAGGCGCGGTAGTCGTATCCGCCCGCACGCGCCACGGCGCTCAGCACCGTCAGGCCGTTGGTGTAGGGGAACTCGCCGGGCTGGCGGACCTCCCCCAGCACATAGAAGGGGCGGAAGGTCTGCACCTCGACCGCGGCCTTGGGGTCCTGCAGGTAGGCGTCCTTCCTCAGGTGGTCCTCGATGCGCTTGGACAGCTGCTTGGCCGTGATCCCGCTCGCCGGCACGTTCCCGATCAGCGGCAGGGACACGTTGCCGGCCTGGTCGATCGTGAAGTCGCCGGACAGCCCCGCCTCGTTGAAGACGATCAGCCGGACGCGGTTGCCCGGCTCGAGAAGATACCCCTCCGTCGGATTGCCCGGCTTCATCGGCGCCTGTTCCGCCGGCAGGCCCGGGGTCATCGCGCATCCGCCGAGAAGAACACCGGCGAGGACCCCAGCCATGACGAGGCCGCGCAAAGGTTTCGCATCAAGGAACGCCAGCATGGACGACGAACTCTCCACTATGAGAAAAGCCACGGACGGCAGGCGCGCCATCGGGGCGGCGCGTCGGGGGTCGGCATGGCGCCCTTATACCCCAATATCGTCAGTGAAACGAGTGGTTGCCGCTCGAGGCGAGTGGATGGAATGAATTTGTTCGCGAAGATGATGTCCCGGCTGGGAGGCCGCTCGCCGAATCGCGGTAATGACGGTCTGCGGGAGCCGAGCGCTCCGGAGGGGACCTGCGTGTATGCGGTCGGCGACGTCCATGGTGAGCGCAAGGCCCTCGACCGCATGCTCGCCGCCATCGCCGCCGATGCGGAACGGCAGCGCGCGAACGGGTTGGAGTCGGTCGTCGTCTTCCTGGGCGACTACATCGACCGCGGCACCGACAGCTGCGGCGTGCTCGACCGGCTGTGCCGCGCCCCGCTCGCCGGCGTGTCGTGCCGTTTCCTCCTGGGCAACCACGAGGCGGCGATGCTGGACTTCATCGGGGATCCCGTCCGCGCCTCGGAATGGCTGAACTACGGCGGCGCCGAGGCGCTGGGCAGCTACGGCATCCGCGCCTCGGTCGGCACCAGCGATCCCGCCCGATGCCGGGCGCTGCGCGACGCATTGATGGAGCGCCTGCCCGACGAGCACCTGGCCTTCCTGAAAGCGCTCGAGCCCATGGTGGTGCTGGGGGATTACGCCTTCGTCCATGCCGGCATCCGGCCGGGCCGTCCGCTCGCCCGCCAGCGGACGGACGACCTGCTGACCATCCGCGAACCGTTCCTGTCCTGGCCGCACCCGCATGAGAAGACCATCGTGCACGGGCACACCATCACCCGGTCGCCGGAGGTGACGGCGGCCCGGATCGGCATCGACACCGGGGCCTACGCGACCGGAACCCTGACGGCCCTGGCGCTTCGCGGCACCGCGCGCAGCTTCATCCAGGTAACCGCCTGACGGACGGCCGTCCGGGAGGTGGGCTCCGGCGAAGCCGGACGCAAAGCCGGACGCAAAGCCTTGGGGCTGCCGAAGGCAAGGATGTGCCCGACTGCCCCGATACACGCTAGTGGATAGTGCAAATGCTCTGATATATACCACGGATGAAGCTGGCCAAAAGTGTAGGGGGCATTAGCGCTATGGGTGAGGTGTTTGCTACGGGGGTAACTGTTTCGTCCTCATCCATCGCGTCGAAGCGCCCCCTGGGGCGTCGTGCGGGGCGGCGGTCGGGCATCGGGCTGCTTGGATGCGCCGCCCTTGCCGCGGGAATGGCCGCCTCCGGGCCGGTCTGGGCACAGGTTGCCGGCCAGACCGCTCCGGGGCAGGACCCGCGGAAGGCGCATTCCGGCGCCAGGGTGACCACGGAAACCAACCTCGGCACCGATGACGAGCGCCGCAAGGACGACTCCGAGCGGATGCACGAATCCTACGACCCCAAGGGCATCGAACTCGGAAGCTTCCTGCTGCTGCCGAAGCTCGAGCTGGACACCGCTTACAACAGCAACGTCTTCGCGCAGAATTCCGATCCCAAGTCGGACTTCCTGAACACCGTGCGGCCCGAGGTCAAGCTGCGTTCGCGCTTCGCCGAGCACATGCTGAATTTCTCGGGCATGGTCGAGAAGATCAAATATTACCGGTACGGCAACGACGACCAGCTGAACGCCCAGGCCGACGTCGACGCCCGTTACGACATCGGTGCCGCGACGGAAGCCAACGCCTTCCTGCAGGCCTATGCCCGGCACGAGGAGCGCGGCAGCCCCGACGACGCCGGCGGCAGCAAGCCGACGCCGACCCGGGGGCTGACCCTGCGGTCGAACGTCAAGCACAAGGAAGGCCGATACACGCTGCTGGCCGGCATCGACGCCGACCGCCGCCTTTACGAGAATGTGCCGGGCACCGCCGCCTCGGTCATTCCCAACGAGGATCGCAACCGCTGGGAAGTGACCGGCCGCGTGCGCGGCAGCTACGAGATGTTTCCGGGCTATGCCGCGGTCACGGAGCTGTCGGCCAACACCCGCAAGTACGATTCCAAGTCCGACCGGAACGGGTTGGAGCGCGACAGCCACGGCTACCGCGCGGAAGCCGGTGTCGGCGTCGACCTGAGCCAGCTGCTGCGCGGCGACTTCCTGGTCGGCTACTTCCGCCAGGACTACAAGGACTCGCGTCTGAGCGATCCGTCGGGCCTGTCGGTCCGGGCCACCTTCAACTGGACGCCCGACAAGCTCACCATCGTCGTGCCGTCGCTCGAACGGTCGGTTTCCGAGTCCATCACGCAGGGTGCGTCGGCGCTGGTGCGCACCACCGGGTCGGTGCTCGTCCGCCACGAGATGCGGCGCAACCTGATCCTCACCGGCATCGCATCGGTTTCCCGGGACGAGCTGCAGGGCGTCAACAACCAGGATGCCTGGCTCTATGAGGGGCGCATGCGCGCCACCTACGCTTTTACCCCAGAATTGTTCGTGGCGGGTGAGGCAGCATACAAGCGCAAGGATTCCGAGCTGGACACGTCCTCCTATCGGCAGACGGTGTTCTTCATCCGGCTCGGGGCGCAGCTTTGACGGGTATCTGGTCTGGAGTTTCGTGGTGAGTCTTTTGAATCTCGTCAGCCCATCCGAACGCGAAGCCGGGACTTCCCGGACCCCCGATTTCCAGGAGGAGTTCCGCAAGCGCGTCCGGTGGGCCTGGCGGGTCCTGTGGCGTGGCAAGTTCCTGGTTCTTGCCATCCTGCTGGCGGCGCTGGTCCCGACCGTGCTGTATCTTCAGCAGATCACGCCCCGCTATACGGCCGAAACCCGGATCATGATCGAGGCGTCGCAGGTCCGCAACGCCCTGGCCGACACCATGATCCGGCCGGAGTGGATCAACGACGTCACCGTTCAGACCGAGGCCGACCTCATCTCGTCGCGGATGCTGGCGCACCGCGTGGTCGAGAAGCTGGGGCTGGCGAACGATCCGGAATTCAACCCCAAACTCCGTCCCCCCAGGCCTCTCGACAGTTTCCTCAGCTCGCTCAACCCGCTGTCCTGGCTCGCCGGCAGCCTGCCGTCGAACGAGGCGGACCCGTCGACCCTCAGCGAATCCTCCCGCGCCGAGATCGAGCAGGCCGCTCTGGTCCAGAGATTCCTGGGCGGGCTCCAGGTCGCGCCGCAGCGCCGCACCCTGATCATCGCCGTCCGCTACACGTCGGAAAATCGCGAGAAGGCGGCCCTGATCGCCAACACCATCGCCCAGCTCTATGTCCTGGACCGCCTGGAGGCGGGCTTCGAGGATACCCGGCGCGTGGCCACATGGCTCGGCGAACGGCTCGAATCCCTGCGGCGCGACGTCGTCAGCGCCGAGTCCGCGGTGGAGGAGTACCGGGCCCAGCACGGCCTGCGCCGCAAGGGCGACCAGCAGGCCACGATCAACGAGCAGCGGCTTTCCGAACTCAATTCGCGCCTCATGATCGCGCGGGCCGATCTGGCCCAGAAGCGGGCGCGGCTGGATCAGGCGCGCCAGCTCATGCGCTCCCGCGGCAGCGTGGATGCCTTTTCCGACGTCCTGCAGTCGCCGCTGATCCAGCGCCTGCGCGAACAGGAAGCGACGACGCAGCGCGAAATGTCCGATGCCCTCAAGGTCTATGCGGACCGGCATCCGCGCATTCTCGGGCTGCGGGCCGAACTGAACGAGATCCGCGGCAAGATCGCCCACGAGGTCGACAAGATCGGCACCTCGCTGTCGGCGGATGCCGAAGCCGCCGCCGCCGGCGTGCGCGCCCTGGAAAGCGACCTGAACGGGCTGCAGCGCCAGTCCGACGTGGCGGGCGAGGCGGAGGTCCGCCTGCGCGAACTCGAACGCCAGGCGGAGGCGAACCGCGGCCTGTACGAATCCTTCCTCACCCGCTTCAAGCGCGAAGACCAGCAGGAGCGGATGCAGAGGGCCAACGCGCGCGTCGTGTCGCAGGCCGACATTCCGACCTCGCCCAGCTATCCGCGCAAACTGTCCCTGCTCATGGCCGTCGGCATGGTGGCCCTGATCGGCGGCGCGATCCTGGTGTTCCTGCTCGACCGGCTCGACAACGCCCTGCGTTCGGCCGACGAGACGGAGGAACTGACCGGCCTTCCCACCCTGGCCATGGTTCCCTACCGGCGGGGCCGCGACGTCTCGCCGGTCAAGGAGATCCTGGAGCGCCCGCGTTCCGTCCTGGCGGATGCCGTCCGCAGCCTCCGCACCAGCCTGGAGATCGCCGGCGGCGAGCAGGCCCCCGTCATCATGATCACGTCCTCGGTGCCGAAGGAGGGAAAGACCTTCCTGTCCTTCTGCCTGGGGCTGATCTATTCGAAGATGGGAGGCCGGGTGCTGCTGATCGACGCCGACGTTTATCGGCCGCGCCTGCACACGCTGACCGGCACCGACGGCGAGCGGGGCCTGGCGCAGGCCTTGCTGGGCGAGGCGCAGATCGGGGACCTGATCCAGCACAACGTCGCCGGCACCCTCGATTTCCTGCCGGCCGGCCGCGCGCCCGACCTGCCCGAACTGCTCAAGGGGGCGGCCATCGAGGAGATGCTCAAGGATCTGCTCACCCGGTACGACCGCATCATCATCGACTCGCCCCCCGTCCTGGCGGTCGCCGATACCCGCGTTCTGGCCCGCCTGGCGAACCGAGTCATCTATCTGGTGCGCTGGAACTCCACGCCGCGGGATGCCGTGCGCAACGGAATGAAGCTGCTGACCGGTGTCGGGGCGCCGGTCCATGGCGTGGTCCTGTCGCAGGTCGATCAGCGCAAGCACGCCCGCTACGGCTATGGCGATTACGGACAATATTATGGACGCTACCGCGACTATTACGCCGAGTGAGCGGGAGGGGCGTGCCTCCGCCCGCCCTTCCGGAGCCAGGAAGCCGTCGTCGCCGGTCTCCGCCCTGGTCGGGGCGCTGGTGGGCGTCCTTCTGCTGGGCCTGGGGGTGCCGCAACTGGCCGCCGCCCTGTCCGCCCTCGGCGCCGATGCCGAACTGCGGGAGGTCCGCAGCGGCAACCCGCCGTCGCCGGAGCGTCTCGCCGGGGCGAGCGAGGCTCTGGCCACGGCGAACCGCTGGGATGCCAGCGGCGAGCGCGAGGCGGCGCGCGCCGTGCTCCTGACGGCCCAGGCCGAAGCGGCGGCGCCCGGCCCGGATCGCGACCGCCTGCTCGCCGAAGCCCTGGCCTCCGCCAGGACGGCCGTGCGGCTCGCTCCCGGACAGCCCCATGCCTGGGCGCATCTGGCCGCCCTGTTCGAGCGGGGCGGCGACCGCAAGCACGCGGTCGAGGCGCTGCGCCTGTCGATGCTGACCGGCGCGGTGGAGCCGGCCTTGATGATGTGGCGGCTGGAGATGGGCTTCCGCCTGCGCACCGCCATGGATGCGGACAGCCTGTCGCTCCTGCGCCGGCAGATCCGGCTGGCCTGGGTCATCATGCCCGACGAGGTCGCGACGCTGAGCAAGCGCCCGGATGCCTATGATCTGGTGGACGAGTCCCTCTCCCTGCTGAGCGAGGAAGAGATGGCCCATTATGTCAGGCTGCACGGCAAGCGCTGACGGCTGCGGCCATGGCGGCGGCCATGGCGGCGGTTATGGCCGCAGCTGTCGCTATGGCCGGCGGCTTGCGGCCAGCGGGTCCGCCAGCGGATCCGTTTCGTGGAAGAAGAAGAAGTTGTTCACATAGCCGGGCGTGCCCGGCGCCGCCGTCTGGAGGGACCGCGCGTCCACATCCCAGGGCAGCGGGCGAAGCCGGCCCTCCTCCAGCCGGAAACGGCGGTAGCCGGCCGGTTCCAGCAGGGCACGCACCCTGTCATGGGCGCCGGCGCGGTGCCTCTCCTCCACTTCGATCATCAGCCGCGGGCGGTCGCGCAGGATCACCCCCATGGCGCCGGCGATCACCGCGGCCTCGTGCCCTTCCACATCGATCTTCATCAGGCCGACCGGGTCCAGCGCCTCCTCGTCCAGGCGGACGGTCTGCACCGTCAGCTGGATGTAGCCGGGCTCGTTCTCCAGGGAGAAGATCGGATTTTCACCCGCAATGCTGCCAATTCCCGAATTCCCGTTCTGAAAGACGAGGCGGGCGGTGCCGCTGCGGTCCGACAGGGCGACGGAGCGCAGCCGGATGTTGGGGCGGTTCAGGCGGGAGATGGCCGGATGGCAGCCGGGATTCGGCTCGTAGACGATGACCCGTGCCGCATGCAGGGACAGCCAGTAGGAATATTCCCCGGCATTGCCGCCGACGTCGACGGCGATCCGGCCGGGGGGGCACAGCGGCCCCAGGGTGAAGAATTCCCGTTCGAAATGCCGGTCCCGCCGCCAGATGCGGAATTTGAGCCACCACAGCGGAAAGCGATGCTCCAGATGGCGGGCGAGCCGCCGTTTGAGCGTCCCGATCACGGTCTTTCCTCTGCCCGAACCTCTGGCCGAACCTCTGGCCGAAGCCGGCTGCGACCCATCGGACCCATCGCCATGATGATGGCGACGAGGATCATGAGGTTCATGACCGACTGGATCGTTACCTGGGGCCCGATGTCGGCGATGTCGGAGTTGCAGTAGGTAAAGTAGAGGGTTGAGAAGCCGAACGGCAGGAAATAGTTCTTTTCGCCATTTCCGTAAATAATTCCTAGCCCGGATAGATAGAAAAACAAGATAACGATATTGACAGGGATAAACAGGTAGTCTCCAAAATATGCATATGTCTCTGCAAATACTCCATAATTCATATTCGTGAATGTGTGCAAGATGGTGTATTCTAAGATTTCTCCTCCCCGCGGTGGGCGTTCGATGCCAAGCGGCTGCAGGATCACGTTGGGAATGGCGTAGAGAAACTGTCTCAGGAAGGTTTCGCCGCCGAAGGTCCCGCTGTCCTGGACGAAAGCGACGACCTCATCCAGGGGGTTGGGGCTGAAACGGTCGAGAAAGCCCAGGGGTTCGCCGTAGTAAAGGCGGGTGTCCCAGCTGTAGTAGAGGCTGTCCAGCCCTTCTTCGCGCAGGGTGCGTCCGAACGGATCCAGCAGGTCGGACGCGATGTTGAGTGTTTCCCGAAGAAAGCTGGTGACGCCCAGGCCGCGCTCGATCCCGCGCTGCAGGTCGATCAGCGGAAAGATGATCAGCTGCATCAGGACGACCATGGCCATCACCGGCGCCATATGCCTGAGCCGGATTTTTCCGCCGTACGAGAGATAGGTCGCGATGAAGGCGATGCCGCCTCCCAGCATGATCAGCCGGACATTCTCCCAGAAGCCCTGCAGGACCGTGAGCAGCAGGGTCGCCAGGACCCAGGGATCGATGAAGCTCTTCCCCTCCGACAGCACTGCCCGCCGTGCCGTCGTGGCCGCCACGGCAAGCGGAAGGAGGTTCGCCATGTAAAGCAGCAGGACAAGCCCCTGTCCTTCCTCGTAGGCCATGGCGTCCGCCGCCCGGCTGAGGCCGGCCAGATGCCGGGCGATGATGGAGAACAGGGTCAGCAGGGTGGCCACGATGGCCAGCCCGGCCAGGAATCGCGGGTCCTGGGGTGGGGAAACAAGCCCGGACGACCGTCCGAACAGGACCCGGATCGCCATGCCGGCGGCCATGAAGACCAGAACGCCCATGAACAGGACGAAAACCGTCCCGACCGGGGCCTGGAGGTGGCTGTCCGCCGGCTGGCCCACCAGGATCTTCACCCACTGGGCGATGAAGAACAGCTTGCTGTACGAGGCAACGAACAGCAGCGATCCCATGCTGGAGATCCCGCCATTCATCCGGATCACCGTCGGGGTCAGCAGAAAGATCGCCAGCGATATGACGGCGAAAAGCGGCGAGGTGCCCAACACGAGCTGGAGCAGGAAGGTCAGGACCGAGACCACCCTCCAGCCGTCAAGCAATTGTCCGTGGTTGTCCGCCCGCCCCGCCACCGTCGCCCCCGAAAAAGCATCCCCTGAAAGCCGCGGCAGTTCAGCGTGAATCGAAGCCGGACGCAAGGATCATGCTATGGTTGAAAAAGCGGACATTCCCCTGGCCGGGGAGACGAATCCGCTTGCGATTGTGGCCAGCGGTGATTGTGATTGACGCAACGGGCGGCCGGTTGCAGCATTCCCGCCTTTTTCCCCGCTTTGCCTGGACGACGGCTTGGTCACCGAAGCGCGCAAGACGAACGCCATCCGCGGCGATGCCTTCATAGAACGGTATTTCTCGGGCCTCGTGCTGGACATCGGTTGCGGCGATGACCCGGTGGTTCCCCATGCCCGGGGGTTCGACCGGCAGGATGGCGACGCGAACCGTATCCTGGACCATCTCGCGCCGGCGCAGTTCGACTGCGTCCACAGCTCGCATTGCCTGGAACACATGTCCGACGTGCCCGCGGCTCTCGCCCAATGGTGGGCGCTGGTGAGGCCGGGCGGCGTGCTGGTCCTGGTCGTGCCCCATGAGGATCTGTACGAACAGGGCGTCTGGCCGTCCCTGTTCAACAGCGACCACAAGGCCAGCTTCCGCCTGGACAGCCCGGCCAGCTGGTCCCCCGTCTCCCATGAGCTGCGGGCACTGCTGTCCGCCCTGCCGGATGCGGCGATCGAGGAGATCGCCGTGCAGGATCACGGCTATGACCATGGCCTGCGCCGCCCGATCGGCGCCTGGGGGCGCGGGCTCTACTCCCTGGGCTCCTGGCGCTCCGCCATCATGCGGCGGCTGTTCGGCGGGGGGGCGGCGGTCGGATGGGCGGACCGCCTGCTGACCCGGCTGGAGCAGCGGCTCGGCCGGCCGGTGGCCCAGACGGACGGCGGCGCCCTGGCGCAGATCCAGGCGGTCGTCCGCAAGACGGCCGCATCAGGCACCCCGGCGGCGTAGCAGCGCCAGCGGCGACAGCACCCCACTCCGCAATCGGGGCCACAAGCCGGCCAGCAATCGGCGCGGCAGCAGGAGCGGGACGGCCGGCGGCCCGACCAGCAGGGTCCAGATCCCTCCGGTGACGACCAGCTGGACCAGGGTTTGCGGCGCCGTCAGGGCGAACAGCCCGGCCGCCGCCCCGCCCGCCAGGGCGGCCCCTCCGATCCCCGCCAGGATGGCCGGAAGCAGATGCGCGCGGTGCAGATGGAAGATCCGGCATGTCCGCCGCAGAGCCAGACCGCCGACCGCGGCCAGCTCTGCGATGGCAACCGCGATGCCGGCCCCCAGGGCGCCGGTCCAGGGGATCAGGATCAGGCAGAGGACGACGCTGAGGACGGCCTGGAGGAGGGATGCCAGGACAAGGGCGTCCGCATGATCCGTCAGCCGCAGCAGCGCGCTGCTCAGCAGGCCCGGCACGACGAGCAGGCAGGTCGCCAGGAAGACCGAGGCCAGCAGCGGATCGAAGGCGATGGCGCCGTGGGTCCAGACGCGGAAGACCGGCTCCCCGGCGACCAGCAGCAGCCCGGCCAGCATCCCCGCCGCTCCCCCGGCGACCCGCCCGGTCAGGCTGAACAGACGCTTCAGCACAGACTCCTCGCCGCGATGGTGCTGGCGCGTCATCTCCATGGCCGAGGACAGCACGACCTGCGAGACGATCTGCCGCAAGGCGCCGGCATAGGTCCGCATCGTCGTGAACAGGACCACGGCCAGCCCGTCCGGCATCAGCCGCTGCAGGAACAGGACCGGCAGATGCTGCAGCAGGGGGGTGGTGGCGATGGTGACGGAATGCAGGCCGGAGCGGAACAGGATCCGCCCCACCTCCCCGCGCTCCGGCCAGCGGGGGCGGAAGCCGACGGCTGGGTGGCTCCGCCGGATCACCGCCAGGGGAAGCACCCATCCCACCAGGATCGCCACGGCCAGGAACGCGATGGCGGCGGCCAGCAGCCCGCCGCCAGCCGTCACGACCGCGATCTGTGCGGCCAGCCCCAGAAGCTGCTGGGCGCCGCCCAGCCAGACGGCGAGCGGAAAGCGGCCGAACGCCGACAGGACGCTGCCCAGGATCGGCCGTGGCACCAGCAGCAGGGTCGCCATCGAAAGAACCAGCGTCGCCGTCCCGGCATCCGGCGCGGTCAGGCCGAGCATGGCGTCCAGCCCGGCCAGCCAGCCCAGGACGACGAGCCCGGCCCCCGGAACCAGCACGCCGGCATAGAGGCCCAGCCCGACCGACAGCATCCGGCCGACCCCGCTGGTGTCGTCGCGGCCGGCTTCGACCATCATGCGAGCGCCCAGATGGGCGTTGATCCCCAGCTCCAGCAGCACCAGCAGCCCGGCCAGGGCGTTGATTGCGAGCCAGTCGGCATAGCGTTCGCTTCCCCAATGGGCCAGGAAGACGGGAACCGCCAGGATCTGCAGCACGCTCCAGGCCACCATGGTGATGCCCAGCGCTCCGGTCCCGGAGATCAGCCGGCCGCGCAGGCCGGCCGGGGCGCCTGCGGGCTGGGGGGACGGAGGTGGCTGGCTCATGCGCGCCCGATGACCTTGGACAGGAACGCCGGCGGGTGCGCCACCCGCGCGGAAGCGATCTTGTGGGGCGGCGATCTTATGGGAACGGGTGACAGCGGCCAAAGCGCTTTGTGGTCCCGCGCCCTTGGGCGGGAGTTTCGGCGGGGATTTTCGCCGTGGAGTTTCGTTTGACAGGGCGCCCCATGCTTCCGATGATCCCGCCGCGCCGCGATCATGGAGACGACCTGCCGTGCGACGGATGGGCATAGCTCTCATCAGCCATCTGTTCGGACGATGCCGTGCCGATTCCGCTTCCAATTCTTCTGGCAATTCCGCCGTCGGCCCCGCCTCCAATTCTTCTGGCGCCCGGCGACCGCATGCCGTCGTCGTCGCCTTCGAGAAGGAACTGGGATCGGGCATGGCCGTGACGCCCCTCTTCTCCGTCCTGCGGCGCGCCCGGCCCGACATGACCGTCACCCTTGCCGGCTCGGCACTCATGGCGGAGATCGCGGCTGGAAACCCGCATATCGACCGCATCCATATCCTGCCGCCCCCGTACCGGACCCCGTTCCGCGCCGCCCTTGCGGCGCGCCGTGCCGTCCCGGCGGATGCTGACGGCTATGACTGGCTGATCACGACGGCGGCGGCGCGGCGCTATGCTCTGGGGCTGGTGGCGGCGGCGATCCCGGCGCGACGGCGCTCGGGATTGGGAACGGCGGAGGCTCTGGCTCTCTATGATGCACCGCTCGCCTATGACTGGTCCGTCAGCATGCAGGCGAACAACCTGCGTGCCCTGCGGCCGCTCGGCGTCGCCCTGCCGGAAGAGCCCGGACGGGGGCCGGAGCCGGAACTCCATTTCGCCCCGGACCTGCCCGGAACGGTGGATGGCCTGCTGCGGGCGGAGGGCATCGACCCGTCCCGCCCCATTGCCGTCCTCGCTCCGCAGACCAGCGGCGGGCAGCCGACGGACTGGTTTCCCGACCGCTTCGCGGAGCTGGCCGACCTGCTGGCCGAACGCAGGGGGCTGCAGCCCGTCTTCGTGGGAACGGCGGCGGGGGCGGAGCTGATCGACGGCATCCGCGGCAGGATGCGCGGCCCGGCCGCCTCGCTCGCGGGCCGGACCGGCATCGCCGCGCTGGGTGCGCTGTTCGCGGGGGCCGATCTGGCGGTCTGCCTGGACAGCGGCGCCATGCATGTCGCCCGTGCCACGCGGGTGCCGCTGGTGGTCGTCGCCTCGGGCTGGCAGGAGCCCCACCACTGGCTGCCGCTCGGGGTGCCGACCTGCCGGATCGTCTCGGCGGCCGGGGACTGGTGCGGCGGCTGCTCCGGGGGGCATTGCCCGGACCGCAGCTGCATGAAACGGGTCGCGCCGGCCGACGTGCTGGCGGCAGCCGACGACCTGCTGCTGACTTTTCCTCCTGCAGCCGCCGCAAGGGCGGCGCGGGTCGCGGCCTGCACCGGAGCGCCCACCCCATGAAAGCCGTCGTCTCCACCATCGGACGCTTCCACAGCGTCAACCAGGCTCTGCAGCTCCAGGCGCGGGGCGCCCTGGCGGCGCTGTTCACCGGCTATCCCCGCTTCAAGCTGCGGGACAGCGGCATCGACCCCGACCGGCTGCGGAGCTGGCCCTGGCTTCAGGCCCCCTACATGGCACTGATCCGCTATCCCTGGTTCCAGAGCCGTCTGGCCGGCGAATGGGCCTGGCGGGCGCAGTCGATGCACGACCGGCACGTCGCGGCCAACCTGCCGGAGTGCGACGTGGCGATCGTCCTGTCCGGCATGGGGTTGCGCACCGGCCGCGCCATCCAGGAACGGGGAGGGCGCCATGTCTGCGACCGCGGGTCCAGCCACATCGGGTTTCAGGACGACCTGCTGCGCGAGGAGTACGGGCTGCACGGCTTCGCCTGGAAAGGCATCGACCCGCGGGTGAAGGCCAGGGAGCTTGCCGAGTACGAGCGTGCGGACGCCATCGCCGTGCCGTCCGGCTTCGTGCGCGACAGCTTCATCGCCCGCGGCGTGGCGCCGGACCGGCTGCGCCTGCTTCCCTATGGCGGCGACCTGTCGCGTTTCCGGCCGCTCGGTCCCAAGGACGGTCATTTCCGCATCCTGTTCGTCGGTCAGCCCGGCATCCGCAAGGGGCTGCCCTATCTGCTGCGCGCCGTGCGCCGTGCCGGCATCACTGGAGCCGAACTGGTCCTGACTGGACTGGAGCAGCCGGAAACGGCGACGCTGCTGGGGCGAGAGGGCGGCGGATTGTCGGTGACCATGACCGGGGTGCTGCACGGGGACGACCTGGTGCGGGAGATGTCGCGCGCCTCGGTGCTGGTGCTGCCCTCGGTGGAGGAGGGGCTGGCCATGGTGATGGCCGAGGCCATGGCCTGCGGCACGCCGGTGATCGCCACCACCAACACCGGTGCCGCCGACCTGTTCACCGATGGGGTGGAGGGCTTCATCGTGCCGATCCGCGATCCGGACGCCCTCGCCGACCGGCTGGTGCGTCTGGCCGGCGATCCGGCGCTGACGGCGGCGATGGGGCGGGCGGCCAGGGAGCGGATCCGGTCTTTCGGCGGCTGGGACGATTACGGACGCCGGCTCCATGCGGCGCTGGAGGAGCTGGTCCGCCCGACGGCGTCCCCTCCGCTCACTCCAGCCCCAGCTCCCGCCGGCGCGCCGCCATGACGGCCGCCGCCCGGCGGGTCAGCTCGGCGCCCATCTCGGGATCGGTGGCGCGGAAGACGGCGGCGATCCGCTCGTCGTTGGCATAGCCCGACGTCCAGGCCCGGCGGCAGCCGGCCAGGGCCACGCGCTCGCGCGCCGCGTCGTCCTTCAGGTAGAAGCGGATCTTGTCGGCCGCCTCCTCCACGGAGCCGAAGAACTCGGCCTCGCGCCCCTCCTCGAAGGCGGCGCGGTGGCCGTCGCTGCGCACGGCGAGCAGGAAGGAGCCGCTGGCCGTGATCTCCATGGATTTGTGGGCGCAGGGATCGTGATGGCTCCGGGTCAGGAAGGCCAGATTGACGCGGGCGTCCCAGATGGCCCGGCGATAGGCCTCGCCATACATGGCGGGAACCAGTGCTACCCCCGGACGGCGGATGCGCGGATGCCGTCCCCACCGCGCCCCCCCGATGCGCAGCGCGATCCCGCGGTCGGCCAGAGCGGCCAGGAAGGCGGGACGCTCTTCATAGGGGGAGCCGACATAGGACACGTCGACGGAGCGCGCCGGCGGCCATGGGGCGGCGGGGTGGTTGACGAAGGGATCGAAGGGCACCGGGAACAGCGCCACCGTCCCGGCCCCGGCGGCGCGGTAATCGTCGACGCTGCTGTCCCGCGGCACCACATTGACGTCGAACTGGCGGATGGTGCGGCGAAAGACATGCCAGCCCGGCTCGTTCATGACGTGGAACGGGTTGTCCAGGGTGAAGCTGTAGAGACGCCGCCCGGCCTGCTTCAGGCGGTCCAGCGCCCAGGGCCGCATCCACAGCGGCTTGTCGAACCAGACCCGGCCGGCGGCCGGCGTTTCCAGGCAGGCGCGCACCACGTCGCGGTTCAGCCGCGCGATGGCGGGGCCGGCCATCAGCCGGTCGCGCAGCCGGCGCAGCAGCGGCCCGCCCGCCCGCATGTAGGGCCCGACGTCGAACGCCCGCACCCGGACACCCAGCCGCCGGAACGCCTGCAGCCGGTGGAAGCACGATCCGGTTTCGCAGAGGTCGCCGACATAGACGATCTCCATTCCTTCTCTCCTGCGTCGATTGCGATCCGGAGTGTGCATCAAAGGGTCAGAGCACCCGTCCGGGCGTCCTGATCCGCCGCACCAGCCTTGCCGTCAGGACGCGGATGATCCGGAACGGCAGCAGCATCGGCATCAGGACGGGCATCAGGGGGGCCGGAAGCCTGACGCCCATGCTGTCGCTTTCCGTCGGGCGCAGCAGGGCGAGCAGATGGCGCAGCGCCGCCCGGGGATGGCTGTAGAGGGCCATGTCGGACCGCATGACCCGAAGCTTTCCGACCCGGCGCAGCGCCTCGTTCTCCGACATCGGCGGCAGGGCCCAGATCGCGCCGGTGATCCGTTCCGCACGCCGCAGGATGGGAACATCCCGGCGCGGACAGGGGACGGCCACGGGCGGCGCCAGTCCGGTCAGTCCGGCGACCAGCCGGACGGCCATGGCAAGATGGCGCTCCGCCCCGCCCTGTTTCGCGAAGACGACGGCCTCTTCCCAGTCGGCGGCGGGGCGCCGGGTGGCGGCCATCAGGTCGGCCAGCCAATAGAGTCGGGACCAGTGGTGTCGGGCGGCATGATGGGCGGCATAGGCGATGGTGGCCCCCGGCGACAGTGTCCGGACCGTCCGCCCGTTGATGGTCACTTCGCCGGAGTGGCGGAAGGGATCCAGGACCCGGCCGGGAAAGGCAATGTCGCCTTCGCTCAGCTGCGTGTGCAGTTCCACCGGCGGCCCCCCGGTTTCGGAGGCCAGGAAAATCGCATTGACGTGCCGCGCCAGCAGGTCGGGACGGGTTCCGTAGCCCAGGCCGCGGAGCAGCGCGATGGCCGCCTCCTTCTGGGCCGGTCGCACCAGCAGGTCGATGTCGCGGCAGGACCGGGCCTGGGCGTTGCCGAACAGCAGCATCGCCTGCGCCGGCCCCTTGAGAACCAGAAGGTCGATCCCGGACTTCTCGAAATGCCGGGTGATCGCCAGCATCCTGGCGGTCGCCAGCAGGGATTGCCGGGCGACCTCGCGCTGCCAGTCGAGGACCGTCGGGCCGCCGCCCGTCCCCAAAGGCGTTTCCGGCGGAATCGCCCCGGCGAGAAGAGGGGCGAGACGATGATGCCGGGCGAGTTCGAAGACCGCCGTCCAGTCGGGATCCGCCGCAGGAACCGGCAGCGTCCGGCCGCCGAAATGCGCCGACAGGGCGGCGAGCAGATGGCGCTGCGGGGGCGGCAGAACCGGTATCAGCTCCGGCATCAAATCCGGCAGCGCGGCCCCAAGGCCGCCCGTCACGTCCGCCATCGTTTCCGCCATCGTCATTCCCGATCCGCCCGGTCGCGTAGCGCGGTTCCTGCCACGGCCCGGGTCTCCGCCACGGACTCCAGCCGCCGGACCCGTCCTTCGTCCAGATCCAGGACCAGATCGGCGGCCCGCCGGGTCTGGTCGCGGTGGGTGACGGCCAGGATTGCCATCCGGCCGCGCAGCCGGTCCAGGGTCCGCAGCACCAGCGCCTCCGACCCGCCGTCGAGCGCCGATGTCGCCTCGTCCAGGATCAGCAGGCGCGGACGGCGCAGCAAGGCACGGGCGATGGCCAGCCGCTGGCGTTCTCCGCCGGAGACGGAGCTGCCGCGATCCCCGACGACCGTGTCCAGGCCCAGCGGCAGCGTGCGGACGAAATCGGCCGCCGCCGCATCCTCCAGCGCCGCCCACAGCGCGTCTTCGCCGGCGTCGGGGGCGGCCAGCAGCAGGTTGGCGCGGATCGTGTCATGGAACAGGAACGAGTCCTGCGGCACGACCGCCACCTGCCGCCGCCATGCCGGGAGCAGGCCGGGCGTCACCTCCACCCCGTCCAGCCAAACCCCGCCTTCGGTTGGCCGGGCCAGACCCGCCGCCACATCGGCCAGGGTGGATTTGCCGGCCCCCGAAGGGCCGGTGACGGCCAGCAGCGCGCCGAAGGGCAGCTCCAGCTCCACCCCGTCCAGAGCCCGTCGGCCGTCGGCCGTGCGCAGCCCCACGCCGCGGAAGGACAGGCTGCGGGTGAAGGGGGGCAGGCCGCCGTCATGCACCGCGTCCTGCACCGCCGGTTCCGCTCCGACCCGCAGCCTGTCCAGCATCTCCTCGTAGATGACGAGGGCGGGCAGGCCGCTTTCCAGCTGCCGCCAGACCCGCATCCCGCCCAGCCCCCGCTGGACCAGGCGAACGAAGGTCAGGATGACGACCAGCGCCGCGCTCAGGACCTGGTCCAGCCACAGGACCGCCACGGCCACGGCCACGGCCGCCATGGCGGCGGCGGCAACCACCAGCGCCGCCTGCTCCCCGGCCTGGATGCGGGCGTGCCGGGACTGGAGCCGGCGCAGCTCGGCGAAACGCCGCGACAGGTTGGCGCCGCGCACCGCCTCCGCTCCGAACCCCTTGATGATGCGCAGCCCGGCCAGATCGTCGGTGACGTCGGCCATCATGTCGCGCTGCGCCTGCCCGATGCGCAGGCCGATGTCGAAGCCGCCATGCCCGATGCGCCGGATCAGCAGCAGGCCCAGGCCGGACAGCAGCAGGGCCGACAGGGTCAGCAGCGGGGACAGCAGCAGGGCCGACAGGAACAGGATCGGCAGGGTCAGGGCGGCGATGCCCAGATTGAGCAGCGCGTCATGGCACATGCCCAGCCGGGCCACCTCGCCCGCGATGATCTGCTTGACGTCGGTGCCGCGCAGTTGCTGGAAGGCGGGCCAGGAGACGTGCAGCAGGGCGGCGTGCAGGTCGCCGCGCAGCCGGTCGACGAATCGGTTGCGCTGGTCGTTCCCCAGGATGTTGCGGGCGGCGGTGATGGCCGCGGCCCCTGTGATCAGCAGCAGGTAGAGCCCAAGCCCCTCCAGCAGCCGGCCGGCCGGCGCCTGTCCGCCGCTGCCGACGCCCACCAGTTCCAGCACGGGCACCAGCAGCAGCAGGCCGGCCCCTTCCGCCAGCGAGGCGGCCAGACCCAGGCCCAGCATCAGGGCCATCCGCTTCCGGCCATAGGAACCGGCCAGCAGGAGAAGGAACCGCCGCGCCGCCGCGACGGCGGGCGAAACCATCCGGTCCCGCCGCCGGGCTTGCCGCACTTCATGCCATGCCACGTGCATGATCCTTCCCGGGCCTCGTGTCGCAGGGATCGCATCGGGGCGCATGATAGGGCTTCCCCCGGCAAAGACATATGCCGTCGTTCCTGCGGGAACCGGCCCACGGGCTCCTCGACTCTTCCGGTGCCGGGCTCAGGCCCGGGGCGACCAGCGCATGAACAGCCGTGACGGGCCCGTGTCCGTCACGGCGAAGCCGTGGCGTTCATAGAGCGCGCGGGCCCGCGGGTTCATCGGATCCACCGCGAGATGGACGCTCCCCTCCGGGATGGCGGCGGCCATCTCCTGCAGGCGGCGCAGCACGGCGCTGCCCGTTCCCTTTCCCCGCTGATCGGGCAGCAGGGCGATGTCCACCAGATGGAGGGCGGGCGTGGAGAGGTCCAGGTACAGGCGGCCCACCGGATCGATGCGGTCCAGGATCAGAAGAAAGCTTCCGGCGGCGAATCGGCGGACATAGTCGGTGTGCTGTGCGTCGAACTGCTGGTCGCAGAAGGCGCGCTTCATCTCCTCCGGCCACCCGGTCGGCGCCAGTTCATCCTTGCGCGTGTGGCGGTAGAGGCGGCGCAGGAACGGAACATCCGCCATCCGGCAGTGGCGCAGACGAAGCCCCGGAACGGAAAAGACAGGCCCCCCGGAAGGGGCCTGTCCCTGGCTTGGAAACGGCGGCAGAACCGCCGTTCGTCGGTCCGACACCATCAAGCGCGGACAGGGTAGAGCGAGTCCGGCGCCTCGGCATTGATGCAGTAGCGCAGGATCAGGAGGGGTGAATGGTTGTCGTGGGACGCCGACGAACCGTTGGGCTGGATGGCAAGCGGCGACATGGTCGCCTGTGTCGGTGCCGGGGTGGCCGTCGTCGGGGTGTAAGCCAGCCAGGTGAAGTTCTGGCCACTGATGACCTGCAAGGGCGCGGCAGGCAGGGCGGCAGACGAGGGGGCCGTCACCCGGGTCGAGCCGGCCTGGGTCTGCAAGCCGTGATCATGGCTCGCCATCTGGCCCTGGGTCAGCGTAACCGTCGGTGTGCCGACGGGGTGGCCCGGAGCGTAGGTGAGACCTCCCGGCGGCGTGCCCTCGCCGATGGGAACGTACCCGCGCAGGTCCGGAACCTTGAAGACCGCTCCCGAGCCGCCATAGGTATACCCGATAATGGAATGCAGGATTTGATACTGGGCTACAGTGTATTGGTTTCCATCGCAGGCCAGCCATCCCAGAGGGATGAAGTTATAGGGGAAGGCGCGGATTTCACCGAAAAAAGCATCCATTTGACCGCCCTCCCCTTAATTCTGCGACGGATAAATGCCGACGAGGCATATCATGTAATTCAGCGGCTGGCTGGGCATCATGTTCGTGTGAGACTGGTTGCCGCCCGTCGGCTGAAGGGCGGCATCCGCCATCACGCGCATCGTGGTGCCGGAGGCGTAGTTGATGAATGCATTGTACTGGTCCGACGGGTCGGCCAGAATGGCTCCGGCCGGCGAGGTCGCGGTCGCCGCCGCGGTGGATGCGATCAGCCCATGGGTATGGGCCGGCAGCTGCGCCTCCGTCAGCGTCACGTCGGTAACGCCGCCGGTCTGGCCCAGGACATAGGCGCTGGTCGTGGGGGTGACGGTGCCGGTGCCGATGACCAGGCGGCCACGCAGATCCGGGATCCCGAACGTGGTTCTCCCGTCCCCGCCATAGGTCGTGCCCAGCAGAGAATAAAGTGCCTGATACGTGTTGATCTGGAGCAGCTGTCCCTGGCACAGCGCCCAGTCTGTAGGTGCATAGAGGCCCGCAAACAGGCGGATTTCACCGAGATAGGGGGAAGCCATTATTCTTTCTCCTTGCCTGTCGGGTCCCGACTAATTGCGCTGCGGGTAATAGCCCAGAACGGCCATGCAGTAGGTCAATGCCATGAAGGGCTGCCTGTTCTCGTGCGCTTCGCCGCCGCCCTTCGACGTGACTGCCGTCGGGTTCAGGGCAACGAGGGCGTTGGCCTGAGGCTGGCCATAGATCGGCGGCGCTGCCGGAACCGGCGGCGGCAGGGTGGACGGCGCCGCCGGAACAGCGAAGAAGCCATTCGTCGGGTTGGCGCTGGTTGCGTTCGAGGACGTGCCAACCAACTGGTGCGTGTGCGCCGGCATCTGTGCCAGGGTCAGCGTTACGGTTTCCGACCCCGCCTTGCCGCCGACCTGGGACGGGACGCCCTGGGCCGATCCTTCCGAACCGACGACGCAGCGGCCCCGCAGGTCCGGCACGCCGAACGTCGTCTTGCCGTCACCGCCGAAGGTGGTCCCCAGCAGGGAATAGAGGGCCACGTACTGTTGAATGTTCAGCAACTGGCCGTTGCAGGCGACCCAGTCGCCGGGGATGTTATTATAAGGAAAAATGCGGATTTCGCCAATATATTGCTCACCCAAAGGGATTCCTCCTCATCCGGTCTGGCCATCATCGGATGTACGAAGCGCACATCCCGCTACGCCAGATGTTGGAGCCTCGGAGTATTACACATGTTTTATGCCCGGCAAAGGAAAAGAACGTTACATAATTTCAACCAATTGCAGCATTCCGCATCTTTCCTGTCTGCCGGCCTGTATGGCGGCCTGTATGGCGGCCGGACCCCGGCGGCGGGTGTGGCCTTGTGCGGCATCGCCGGGCGACGGAATGGTTGCTATGAGAGGGGGGCGAGCGGCATTTTGCCCCAGCGGCGGCCTGTTTTCCGAAGCCTTGCGGTCATTGGCAGAGGTGCATGTGAATGAAGCGGATGTGGCGCAAAGCCGACCTTGCCATCGACGGTTCCGCCGATCTTCTGCGCGTGTCGCCGCGACGGCTGCCGAAGTCGATCGCGCCGGTAACCACCATAAAAAGCACGTCCCCGGTTTGGGGGTTGATTCAGCGCCTTGAAAAACCGCAGAGAGCAGAGGAACTCCAGGCTGCGTTCCCAGGCTTGGCCGTCGACAAGATCATCCCGGGATTGTCGCGGGCCGGCCTGATCATTCCGGCCGATCAGGATGAAGGTGCCTATTTTTTTGATTGGGCATTCCGGGTTTTCCTGCGTCGTTCGGAGAGTGTTGCAAACGACCTGATCGGTGTCGGGTCCGATTTGGCCGGCGCCACCGGTGACGACAGTTGGGACTCGGTGCTGGACAGTCTGGACGGATTGCTGCAGCAGATCGCCAGACTGGAACCGGTGGCAAAATCCTGCAAAAGCCGGATGATCGACCGTCAGGCCAAAGCTCTTGGAATTAGAGGGCAGGACCAGGAACTGCGGCTTCATCTTGGATGCGGTATCCAGCACCTGCCCGGATGGATCAACATTGATCTCCGGCCGTCCGATTTCCGTCTCAATCTCCGTTGGGAGTTGCCGTTTCCGGATCGCGGCGCCTCTCATGTATATGCGGCCTATGTTCTTGAGCATCTGTATTTGGAAGAGGCGCAATCTTTGCTGCGGGAAATACGGCGCGTGCTGATGCCCGGCGGCAAGCTCCGCCTTCTGGTTCCGGATATCGGGGCCTGCATCGAGGCCTACAGCACGGGGGATGAGGCGTTCTTCGCCGGCCGGGCCCAATACTGGCCCTGGGCTTCGGAATGCGCCACTCCGCTTGAACATTTTCTTACATATGCCGGCGGGTCGCTCAGGATATCCGACCTGACCGGTCACAAGTATGGCTATGACTTCCAAACCCTGTCCCACCATCTGGCGCATGCCGGCTTCGGCCGGATCACACGCAGCACCCTGAACGGAAGCGGGGATCCCGTCCTGAATGTGGATCGGGGCTCCGCGAGATGGGGGGTCGATGGCCGCCTGTATACTTTGTTCGTCGATGCCGAGGCCCTGTCCGGTCCATAGGGGGCAAGGACTGCGTCAGGACCGGCGGCCCCGGAATTTCCGATAACGAACGGAAGAAAGTGGAAAAGCATGGGCGATCAACCGGTGATCGAACGATTGCAGGCAGGGACGGCGGCGACGGCCGCTTCCTCCGCCGAATGGGCCGCCGAACGGGCCGCCGCGGCGAACCGTGCCGTTGCCGAAGCGCGTCACGGGAACCGTCATGACGCCGTAGAGGCCTATGGCCGCGCCCTGTCCGATCTGCGGGGGGAGGGGGTGCCCGCCTTCCTCCATCTGACGATGCTGGAACCTGCGGGGCCGGATGTGGTGCGCGCCTTCCGGGACACCGCGCTGCGGTTCGGGGCGGATGTCAGCCGGGCCTATGCCCTGCCTGGCACGCCGCCGGAGCAGGCACTGGCGGAATACAGGGCCCTGTTCGACGCCGGCATCGCGAATGCGCGGATGCTGACCCATTATGCCGGCCTGCTGAGCGTGGCCGGCCGGTCGCAGGAACTGCAGGCGCTGACCGACCTGGACCGGCTGCTGGCGGTCACCCGTCCGGACTTGCGGACGGCGGACGGAAGACCGCTGCACCGGGCCTTGAACGACTGGTTCATGGACAGGCTCGCCGCCGTCGAGCCGCTGAGCACGCGGCTGGCCGCCGTCGGAACCCGCAGGCTGCCGCTGGCCGACGGGGCGACGACGCCGGAGTTGCGGCTTCTGGAATCGGTGATCCGGCAGGCGGTGCAGGCCTATGCCGGCACATGCGCGGCCCTGGCACCCGGGCACCCGCTGCACCGGTGGGTTCCGGGACGCTTCGGGCTGGAGATGTATGCCCACCATTCCGACGGGACCGGCCATCACCAGCCCCATACCCATTCCCGCGGGTGGATCACCGGCGTCTATTACATCGCCTGCGACTTCGGCGCCGACAGCACGCCAACCGACGGTGCGCTGCATTTCTGCCCCGGTCTGGACGGGGATCCGGCATGCCCCGGCTGGCCAGACCGGGTGATGCCGGTGACCGCCGGCATGCTGGTCCTGTTCCCGTCCCACGTCACCCATTACACGAAGCCGCTGGGCCGACCGTCCCACCGGCTGGTGCTGGCCTTCGACGTGGTGGACGCCCGCAGCGGCGATGGAGACCGCGCCCATGACGCCCGCTGAAACGATGAGCCCGGCATTGCCCGCGGCGGCGCAGCTGGAATGGCGGGTGAACGACGTGGCCGGCCTGTTCCCGGCGGCGGCGCGTCTGCCGGTCTTCGCGGCGCGGGCGGCGCGTGACGAGGCGACACCCGGCGACCACATCGCCCACGCGCGCACCCTCTACGACCTCGGACGGGGGGAGGAGGCGCGGCTGGCGCTGATCCCGGCCCTGGCGGCCACCGACACGGTGCAGGCGCATCTGCTCGCCGGAATGATCGCCCGCCAGACCGGAAGACGGGACGAGGCGGCAACGCACTTCCAGGCCGTGCTGAAGCGGCAGCCGGATCATGTCGCGGCGCGGATAGGCAGCGCGCGATCCGCGGCGAGCCGTTCGGCCGCCCTGGACATCCTGCGCGAAGGCATGGCCCGCGGACCGGGCGATCCCGACCTGTGGATGGCATTCACCGACATCGCCATCGCCGGGGAGCGCGTGTCCGCGCTGCGCGACGCCCTGTCGGCATTCCCGCCCCCCGCGCGCTATGTGGCATGCGTCGACGACGCACGGGTGTATCTTGCGGAAGCGGAGGGCGACCGCCCGACCCTGGACCGCTATCTGCAAGATCCGGCCCTGGTCTGGCGCGGAACCCTGGCCGAGTCCGGCGACCCGCTGCTGCAGGCGGTCCTGGCCGAGGTCAGGGCGGCGCCGGACTACATCCCCGATCCCTATGACAAATCCACCCGCGGCGGCATGCAGGCCCCCTTCCTGCCCAACCGGGACCGGCCGGCCTGGAAGGCCCTGTTCCGGCGTCTCCAGCCGCTGGTCGAGGATCATCTTGCCCGCCTGCGGCAGGCCGGCCCGCCCTTTCCCGTTCCCGGCGGGGCGGTCGGCTTCCGAAGCTGGGCCGTCCGCCTGTCCGCCGGCGGCAGGCAGGCGGCGCACCTGCACGGGTCAAGCTGGGTTTCCGGCGTCTTCTATCTGTCGGTGAGCGGGCCGCCTTCGGATGGGGACGGAGAAGCCGGCGCCCTGCGAATGCCGCTTCTGCCGCGGGGACGGCTGGCTGACTGGCCGGTCCGCAGCATTCCCGCCGCCGTCGGCAAACTGGTCCTGTTCCCGTCCTACATGCGCCACGACACGGTTGCCGCCGCCGGTGCGGGAGAGCGTGTGTGCATCGCTTTTGACTTGGTATCGCTCCCTTGATCCTCTACATGGTTGAGAGCCGATCAGTGGGGGCGGAGAATAGTGGTGAAGCCGCGCATGCGGCATACGTTTTGGACTTGAACGTCAAGCTGGCTGATCAGATTCGGGAGAGAAGCAATGAATGAAGCGGTCGTTACCACGGAAGACAATGATTCTCCTTGCCCCCCGCCCCGCAAGGAATGGCATGCGCCGAGCGTGAAGGCGCTGAGCGTCGTCGACAGCACGGGGAACAACGGCGGCCCCGGGGACGAGGGGTTCGGCAGCGGCGGTTGACCGTCAGGTCGTCACGCCCTCTTCGCGCGCGCCCTTTGCCCTCGAAACGAAATCAAGGACCGAGACACCCATCAGAAAGCGCGTCCGCAAGGGTGTCTCGACCTCCCTCAGGTGTGCGCGTTCGAAATTCAGATCGGCCACCAGACAGCTTTCCATGAAGGGAACGTCGAGCTGGTCGGCGATTTCGGGAATCGCGAGGCCGTTCCTCACGATTTCATTGATGGCGGCGCGGCCCTTGTGAAGCCGGTACATCCAATCCGCCGACTGATAGCCCTTCAACGCCATCGTCGTCATGGCCTCCGCCGGAACCTGACCGGCGAAGGCCCGGCGGTAGATCCACCGCGCCTCGCCGTTTTTCAGGAACACGCTGCCGGGCAGGGACAGGATCAGTTCCACGAATCGCTGGTCGCGGCTGGCGTCGCGTTCGTCGGTGCCGTAGGCGCCCAGCATGAATTTCGAATGGGCCCCGATGTCCGCCTGGTTCAGCCCGACCTGGATTCTGGCCGCCCGGGTCGAATAGCCGAATCCGCTGAAATCCACCATATGCTCCGTCCGCCCCTCCGATTCCTCCCGCCGGATGGCGTCCAGCGCCTCGGGCCGGAGGGGGGAGAACACGGCGCGGCTGGTCGACTGCTTCCCGAAGGCGCGGCGGATGGCGTACTGCACCTCCATCGGGACGAAGGGGAACAGCGTGTTCATCAGGAAGCGCCGCAGCCGGCCCTCCCGCCCGCTCATGGCATTCAGCTCCCGCACCAGCTGCAGCCAGCGGCCCCGCCGGAACAGTTCGGGCAGAACCTCCCGCCCGTGATAGCTGACCGTCAGGTTGCCGAAGGCGCCGTTCAGCAGCACCCGCTCGCCACGCTGCCGCATTTGCCGGGCGATGTCCGTCCGCCAGACCCGGTTGCAGAGGTTCCGCACCGGCTGCTGCCAGTATTGGAAGATTTCCTCCTGGTCCTCCCCGATCGCGCGTCCGTCCTGCCCGACCAGGATATGGTCGATGTTCGGGTGACGGGATGCGGTGATGGCCGCGATCGGCCCCTCGTCGATGATCTGTCCGGGCAGCGCCCGCAGCGGAACGCCCGCCATCGGTACGGCGGTATAGGCCGTCAGCCGCTGCCCCCGCTCCGCCAGCATCGCCGCCGCGGTCGTCGCCACCGCCGAACTGTCGTACCCGGAGCTGAGATGGCAGCCGATGGGGCCGGTGCTGCGCAGCCGGTCACGCACGGCCCTGTCCCACGCCGCCCTGTACTGCTCGACGCACTCCGCGTCCGATGAGAACGACCGGGGACGGACGGCGAAGATGTCCCAGTATCGATGCGTCGTGACAGTCCCGGCGCTGCCGATCTCCAGTCTGGTCCCTGCCAGGACCCGCCGGACGCCGGCGTGCATGCTTCTGTCCCGATAGTCGGAGAAGAAACCGGCAAAGGCGCGCACGGCCGCCAGATCGGGGGCGAAGGGACACTCCGGCAGGGCATGCAGGCCCTGGTACATGGTGGCGAAGGCGATGATCCCGTCCTTCGCCACATAGAACAGCGGGCGCTCGCCCATGGCGTCCCGCACCAGATGCAGCCGCCGCTCCTCCCTGTCCCACAGGGCGAAGGCGAAGTTTCCGATCAGGTGGCCGGGCGTCCGCGTCCCCCAGCGCTCCCACGCGGACAGCAGCATGTCCGCATCGGCCATCGCCGCCGCCCGGCCGGCATCGATGGACAGGGCGGCGGCCAGTTCCGGCCGGTTGTCCAGACGCAGGTCGGCGACCAGCACGAAGCGCCCGCCGCCGCCGACCAGCGGCTGGCGATCGAAGGCATCCTCCGGCAGCAGATCGGTCAGCCGGGCCCCGAGAGCGATGAATCCGCCGTCCCAGGTGTCGGCCCGGTCCCGTCCGAAGGGGGTCAGCGCCTCCACCATCGGGGCGATCCGCCGTCCCGCATCGGGCTTCCCGTCCAGATGCCAAAGACCTGCGATCGCGCTCATCCGCCCGCACCTCCATTCTTCGGATCGGCGATGCCTTCCACCATGTCGGCGATCGTGCCGAGCTGCCGGGCGTCGTCGGGGCGGTGCAGGACCACCACCGGCACCCGCCGGGCCACCATCGCCATCCGGGCCAGACCCGCCTTCCCCGAATCCAGCCGCTTCGCCACGCCGGGCCAGATGACCATGTGATGCAGCAGGGGCAGGCTCTCCGGCCAGCCGACCGGCTCGATCCAGGGGGCCCGGCAGTCGGTGTCCGGCCGAAGCACGACGATGGCGGCAAGGGGCATCGCACGGCCGCGGAACTGTCCCGGCAGGGGCAGGTGGTACTTGTCGAGCCCGGCGCTGACCCGATGCTCCGCCGCGATGGGGACGCCCAGCATCGCCGCCGACGCCCCCCAGAGCTTGATCGTCGGATAGCCGGCGGCGACGGTCATGCCGTCCGGATCGATCACGGCCTGATCGTCGGTCACCAGGCCGTGCCCACGGCGCAGCAGAACCGCCGCCGTCGTCGACTTGCCGGCGAGGCTGTGCCCGGCGAGCGCCACCGCGGCGCCCCCGATCTCCACCACACAGGCATGAAGGGGCGCGCATCCGCGGTGATGGGACAGGACGGACAGGGCCGGACCGCACAGCCAGGTGTGAAGCTCCGCCGCCGACATGTCGGGACGGACGTCGACGACGATCTCCCGCCCGCCGGGGACCATGATCCATCCCTTGCCGCCGGTCTCGACCCATCCCGTTCCGTCCGGGCCGAGCCTGATCGCCCGCGCCATCGGGACGGCGTCCCCGGGCGGCGGCGGCACCGGAGCGACCCTGATCCGGATGTCGGCGGCTCCGTCCGCCAGAGGGCCGGTCACTGGGCCGGGCGCCAGAAAGGGCAGGGGGAGATCGGACGCCACCGCCCAGCCGTTCAGGCGGTAATGGTGGAAACCCGTGTCCGGCTCCTGGTCCAACGGTGCCCTCATCGCACC
Source organism: Azospirillum sp. B2RO_4 (assembly GCF_051124815.1). Classification (NCBI taxonomy): domain Bacteria; kingdom Pseudomonadati; phylum Pseudomonadota; class Alphaproteobacteria; order Rhodospirillales; family Azospirillaceae; genus Azospirillum; species Azospirillum sp. B2RO_4. The sequence goes on from NZ_CP118491.1 coordinate 114,433, forward strand.
GTCCGCCGGCCGGCCGCGGCCAGATCGGCCAGGGGGGCGTAGGTCTCCACCTCCTCCCCTCCCATCAGGATGGTGCCGCCCAGGATCAGCCAGGCATGCGCCTCAAGCGCCCCGTCGGTCTTGCGGATGCCGAACCGGATGATCCCGCCGTCGATCCGCCGCCGGGCCAGCAGCAGCCGGGCAGCCACGGCGCGGACGAGGCAGGTGCTTTGCCAGGGCAGGCGCCCGGCGACGCGGTCGACGCGGCGGGCGACCGCCTGTGCCCGGGCCAGGACCGGGCCGGGAAGGGGAGCGCCGTTGCCCGTCGGGCCGGTGACGACCCCGAACAGGCGGCGCATGTGGCGCAGCGGGACAAGGAAGACCAGCGTCCAGGCCAGCGCCAGGGCCAGTGCCGCCTCGACCCGCAGCGTGGCGCCCTTCACTTATTCCACCGTGATCAGGTTCTTGGCAGCCAGATCCGTCATCAGCGCCAGGACATCCCGCTCGATCACCGGCAAGGGAGCGTCATACTCGCCTTCCAGGATGCCGCAGAGGGCCGCTACCTGCACCGGTTCGGCCAGAGACTGCCATATCCGGGCCCCGATGGGATCGAGGACGAAATATTGCCCGCTCTCCACATCCATGATCACCGCTTCCCCGTCGACCTCCGTCGACAGCAGATCGGAACGGGCGTGGATACGGGAGGATAAGGTCGGCATGGGGAGTAATCTCTGGCAAGTTGTTCAACCATACCTAATCGAGGTGCGTCCCTTTTGTCCATGCGATGTGAAGGGCCGGCACGGGGAAGACCGGGAAGGAAGACCGGGAGGGGGGCCAAGGCGGTCGCGTGTCCGATCGTCCTCATGCCCCCAGCATCATGCCCCCATCGTCATTCACCGCCTTGCGGGCCGGGCGGGGGATCGCCCGTGACGGCGGACCACAGCGCCGTTCCGACCGACGGGATGGAAAAGCGGTGCTCCACGAAATCGCGGGCGGTGCGGCCCATGGCGGCGCGCGCTTCGGCCGGCAGCGACCGGGCACGGTCCAGGACGGCGGCGGCGGCGGCCGGGTCGGGGTCGAAGACCAGACCGGTGCCGTCCGCCTCCACCCCGTCCCAGGCCATGCCGCGGGTGACCAGGACGGGGCGGGCCAGGGCCATCGCCTCCACCACCACATTGCCGAAATTCTCCCGCAGCCCGCCGGACCCCAGCCCGGACGGCAGGACGGCGAAGTCGCAGCGGGCAAGCATCGCCGCCACCCCGTCGGCCGGCAGATAGCCCAGGCATTCCACCGCTCCCCCGACCCCGGCGGCCAGGGCGGCGACCCGGGTGGCATAGTCGCCGTCGCCCGTTCCGGCTATCAGCAGCCGGTCGTCCGGCCCGCGGCTCGCCAGCCAGACCTCCAGGAAGGGCAGGATGCCCTTTTCCGGCGACAGGCGTCCGACATAGCCGATGACCAGCCCGCCGTCCGGCCGGCGCGGCGGCCGGGGCAGCCAGACCCTGCTGTCGACCGCATTGGGGACGATGGCGACGGGAACCGCCGGAAGCAGGGCGCGCACGCCCTCGGCCTCGATCGCGCTGGTGGCGTGGACGGCGCGGGCGCGGCGCAGGGTCGGCAGGGTGATCAGCCGGTAGAACAGCCATTTCAGCGGCTTGCGGGCGCGGATGTAGGCGACGTGACCCGCCATCAGGCTGCCATGGACCCCGACGGTGAAGGGCCGCCGCAGCAGCCGGCAGACGATCCCGGCAATACTGGTCGGCCAGGTGGCGACGCCGCTGACATAGACCAGATCCGCCCGGCGGCAGGCCGTCCAGATCGCCGGCAGCGCCCCCAGCCCGAACCCCCAGCGCGGCCATCTGCGCGCCCGGTACAGGACCGGCGACACCCGGTCGGGCAGCCCCAGCTCATCCGGGCGCAGCGGCGCGCCCTCCGATGCGTCGCTGGCGCACAGGATCACCTCGTGCCCCGCCTCGCCCCAGGCCTGGGCCACCCGCGCCGTGCATTCGGCGATGCCGCCATAGCCGCGCGCCGGGGCGATGTGGGTGACGACGATCGCGACCGTGGGAGACTGTCGGAAGGAGGAGGGCCGGGATGAGGGGGGGCGGGAAGTGCTGCCGGACATGCCGTTTTCCTCAGGACCGCGGGGGAAGGCCGAGGGCCTGGCGGATGCCGCGCAGGTCCGCCTCGAAATCCCAGCCGGACACGATCTCCAGGCTTCGCCGCCCCATCGACGCGGCGAGGTCCGGATCGGCGCAGAGCGCGCCCAGGGCCTTGGCCATCGCCCCGATGTCGCCGACCGGCACGACGAACCCGTTCTCGCCGTGGCGGACGAGATCGGGGCCGCTTCCGACCTGATCGCTGACGATGACGGCCTTGCCGAGATTCATGGCTTCGTTGACCACCAGCCCCCAGGGTTCGCAGGAGGACGGCAGCACGAACACGTCGCACATGGCATAGCAGGCGATCAGCTCCTTCTGTCCCTGGAAGCCCAGGAAATGGACGCTGTCCATCCCCTCCGCCATGGCGCGCAGTTCCGGCATCAGTTCCCCGTCGCCGGCGAAGACGAGGTGGGGCGGCGGCCGGCCGGCAGGGGCGGGGGCCAGCTGCCGGAAGGCGGCCAGGAGATGGTCGGCATGCTTGCGGCGCTGCAGCTTCGAGGCATAGAGGACGACCGCGGCGCCGTCCGGGATGCCGGTCGCGCGCCGCAGCCGCAGGCCCTCGTCCGGCGCGGCGTTGCGGAAGAAGGCGTTGTCCACGGCATAGGGGCAGGCGAACAGCTTTTCCTCGGCGACGCCCTGCTGCCGGTAATAGGCGGCGTTCAGGCTGCCGATCGTCAGCCAGCCGTCGGCCAGCCGGTCGATGGCGGCGAAGAAGACGCGCTTCAGCGCCCGGCGCACCGGCCCGCGGCGGCGGCTGATCGGCGTTGCCTCGTCCCGGAACAGGACGCGAATGCCGAGCCGGCGGGCGGTCAGGGCGGCCAGCCAATGGACCGGCCGGCTGTAGCCGTGGATCGCCAGGCAGTCGAACCGCCCCTCCTTCAGCCGCCGCGCCAGTCCGCGGCTGAAGGGCCGCAGAAGGTCGAGTTGCCCGGTGCCGCCCCAGGCTTCCAGGAAGTCCGACCGGTAGCCGTCCAGCAGGGGAACGTCCCAGGCGATCCGGCGCCCGAACCCGGGATCGGCGAACTCGCGCACCGTCAGGTCGCTGGCATAGAACACCGTCAGGTCGATGTCCGGATCGGTGGAGATCCGGCGGAACAGCGGCGCCGCGTACTGGACGGGGTGGGTGGTGAGGAAGGCAAGCCGGACCGGATCAGTCATATCGCCTCATGGTGGCTTGTACCTGCGGTGGGGGCGGGCGACACCATGCCCAACCGCAGGCGCCGATACAATTCCCCATCACATCCGAATCGCGAAGGCATCGCCTTCATGTCTCCTCCTGCCGGTTCCGGCACGTCAGGCGAGATGCGACAGGATGTCCCGCACCCGCCGGACGAAGGCGTCCCGACCGAAGCTCGGCGCCAGCAGGCCGGGAACGCAGGGGCGCGGCGTGGCCAGGGCGCGCTGCAGCGCGCCGGCCAGATCGTCGGGATCGCCGGGGTCGGCCAGCCCGCCGATGGCGCCGTCCAGCACCGCCTCGCGCGATCCGTCCACCCGCGAGGCGACCACCGGAACCCCGCAGCCCATCGCTTCGAGCAGCACGATGCCGAACCCCTCCTGCCGCCCGCACAGGGCGAAGGCGTCGGCGAGGCGGTAATGGTCGGCCTTCTCCTCCTCGGGCACGAAGCCGGTGAAGACCACGCGCTCCGCCAGGCCGAGCCGGCGGACCTCCGCCTCCAGATGCGGGCGGTCGGTGCCGTCGCCGCACAGGAGGTAGCGCAGTCCCGGTTCCCGTTCGGCCAGCCGCGGCAGCACCGCCAGAAGCTCGTAGAAGCCCTTGTCGCGGTCCATCGCGTCGAGCCGGGCCAGCCCCATCAGCACGCGGGCGCCGGCCACGCCGTAGCGCTCCTCCAGCGCCGCCGGGCGCGGCCCCGGCGTGAAGACGGACAGGTCGACCGTGTTGGGCAGCACCGTGCCGCGTCCGGCCGCGATGCCCGACCAGTCCCGGAAGCGGTCCAGCGTGTAGCGGCTGACCGCGATGGTCATGTCGACGGCGGAGAGGCCGGGAACCTTCACCGGCGTCCAGGCGTCGACCCCGTGGATGACCAGCGCCAGCCGGGCCGGCCGGCCGGCCCGGGCCAGCTTGCCGGCCATCCGGCGGGCCAGCATGGCGACCGGCATCAGGTTGATGTGGCCGCAGATCACGACGTCGAAGCCACCCGCCGCCTCGCGCAGAGCGGCGCCCGCGAACCCGAGCTTTCCCGCCGGTGCCGCGCGCTGCACCGTGCGGGGGGGAAGCGGTCCCGGCGGGTGCGGCGCGCGGCGCGGCAGGATGACCAGTTCCCGGACCTCGGGCGAAGCGGACAGGGCGGCCGCCAGATCACGGTTGAAGCGTGATATGCCGCCATGTCCGCCGAACGCATCACTGACGAGAAACAGCAGTCGCATGCGTCGGCAAGACTCCGGGCTTCTTCCATATGCGGCGGTCCCGTTCGACGCGAAGAGGCGTCACAGGCCGGCCGAAAGGCTTACACCATGTCGGCACGCATCGGTAGCGGCAATACCCGGGGCCACAAGCGGCCGTGCGCCGCGGCCGCTTGCGGGACGGCGGCCTGACGGGCGATGACCGCGAAGGATGCGAGGGCTGCTGCACAAACGGCACCGCTTGCGCTATAAACGGGAGCAACAATCCTCGGAACAGAGATGAGCCCTCCGATGCGTGCCCAGTCCCGCCCCACCCGTATCGCCGCCGTCGCGGTGCTCGCGCTGTCCACCATGCTGGCCGGCTGCCAGACCGGGTCGATGGGCAACAAGGAAGGGTTCGGCACCGTCGGCGGCGCCATCGCCGGCGGCCTGATCGGCTCGCGCTTCGGCGGCGGCTCGGGCAAGCTGGTGGCGGTGGGCATCGGCACGCTCTTGGGCGCCTTCGCCGGGCGGGAACTCGGCGCCTCGCTCGACCGTGCCGACCAGGCCTATGCCGACCGCGCCGCCCATCAGGCCTACAGCGCCCCCATCGGCCAGCGGATCACCTGGAACAACCCGCAGTCCGGCAACCAGGGCGTCATCGTGCCGGTCAAGGACGGCTATGACGGCTCCGGCGCCTATTGCCGCGAGTTCCAGCAGACCATCGTCGTCGGCGGCCGCACCGAACAGGCCTTCGGCACCGCCTGCCGCCAGCCCGACGGGGCGTGGAAGATCGTGGGGTGAGCCGCAACGTTGCAACTGGAATCCGAAAGAAAATGAAAGGATGATGGAAATCTCTATTCCCAGATGTGATCTTCCTCTACTTTGATGTGGTTGCGCATATTGTGTCTATGCGGATCTTCAGCTGGTTGGGTCAAGGTTTTCCGGGAGTGTGTTGATGATTCGAGACGTTATTGTTTCAATTGGTCGTGTTGGCACTCTGGCTGTTCTCCGCTTTTTACAATCCTCTCCGGAAATCACTCCAACGTCCTGGTTCGATCTTCCTACCGTTCGCCGGCACTGGGCTGCGTTGGACCATGCATCGCGCCGCTTCTTGATCATGGTGCATCATTCGTCAGAGGTCTCGATACTGAATTCCGCCTCTTCCCAGGTGAAGGTGACCTGGAACACCCGCTGTCCCTTTGCATCAGCGCGGAGTTCAGTGAACTGGCGGATTTTTCAGGACATTATCCTTCACGATGGCCAGCCGTCCAAGCATTGGACGGAGATGGTCAACGAGGACGATCTGTGCGGATTCTATCCAAATATCGTCGAAACCTTGCATGACCATGACCTATTGATCATTGACGTCAGCGAGCTTTCCGCGACCACACCGCTCGGGTATGAAAAAATTGCAAGGCATCATGGCATCTCCATGAGCCAGATGGAGGTGCCGTATGGCATACAGAGTGGTGATTTTGAAACTTTTCTTTTCAGCTATAGATTTGTTTTGAACGGCATCAGCTATATGATCATGCCGGCCAAGGGGATCACATGGCTTCGTAAAGATATGCATGTTGGATCCATCGATGGGAGCGAAGTCTTCCCGGAATATTATAAGCCTGGTCGAGTATTGTCAGTTTATGCGGAGATGGACCGCCCTGACAGTGAATGGAAGAAAGAGTTCTCTTGGGACAACTTCATGAAAAAGAAGCGGGAAATTTCTGAACCCGCATATGCATGCTTTGGAAGATACAAGAAAGTCTTTTCAGAATATGAGCTGAAGCAGGACAACCCTCAATTGGAGGGAATGGTAAATCATGCGTTTGGATATCGGATCGGTCACTTTGTCAATCAGGTGCCCGTGTTCCAAAAGCACTGGAACACGGGTAAGATCTCTGCGCATCCTTGATGGATGCTGGAGCATTTTTCAGGATTTCTTATGCCCTTTGATATGCCAGCCACAGTTATGAGGCTCATGCAGATTGAGAACGGTTATATCCTCGAATCCTTGCTGCTCGAACCAACCAACAGCTACATCTTTGGGAATGACCCAATTGTAAAACGTATTCAGCATGTCCAGAAGATTGATCGCATTTTCTGGCCTATTTGAAATCTCATAAGCAAAGGCAAGCTTCTGTTCATTGGTTCTTGCTTGCTGATGGAAGCGGCGTCGACTGTTTAGCACAAAATCGGAGGCATGATAGGTGGGCGCATACACCATGATGTAAAGATCTCCACCCGGCTTCACTGTCGCTGCCACGTTGCGGAATGCCAGATATGGGTCGTGCGTACACATCAGCACCCCCCAGCAGAGGGTGAAATCGGCATAGCCGTGAAGATCGGCGCGCTTCTCCAGAATGTCGAACAGATTCAACTCTTCGACATCATCATTGATTCGGCGAGTGGAGGCCAAGCCGTGGCGCGACACGTCCGTTGATTTGACGTGCGCACCCAAAGTCTTCAGGGTCTTTGTCCAGCGTCCAGCCCCGCAGCCGATATCCAGGCAACGCTTTCCTTGAAAGAAGTCGATCGGGAATTTTGGATCCAGATACAATTTTCCGCCGATATCGCGGTTTTGTTCGGCTTCGTCGATATTCTGCGAAGCAACGATATAATCTCTTACCCCGGTTAGTTCAAAGATCCGATCGTTAATAAAGTTATCGGAAATCTCTACGCCCGTATGATCGCGGAACCCAATCGCACGTTCAAGAAACAAACGCCACTGTTCGTCGAATTGGACATCGTAGGCGATCGGAACATAATGCCCACTATATTCATCTGACCAGACGACCCGATTGTCGTCGAAATGCGGGTTCCGAGGTGTGGCCATTTTTGGGCTTCCATAGAGATCGTCTCATAGCGACGGGGGCGTCGCCTGCAGCAAGTTTACGATGGGTGCCGACTAAGGTGCAAACCAAGTGTTGGTGCTGGTCGTGGTCCGCACCGCCTTGCGCTGCGCCGCTCCCGTCAGGTCCATCTGGTGCATCAGCCCACTTACAGCACGCCATGTTGATGCCTTCCCACTGCAAGTGCCACCAGACCTTCCACGCATTCCATGGAACTGAAAGCTTGCATCCCGGACCCGTCGAATAGCCCCGCTCAACTCTGCATCGCTTCGCAAGCGCACCGGCGCTCGCGCTCCCATCGCCAGGTTCCGGCCCACGGGTGACGGTAACAAGGTGAAGGTGCTCCGGTGGAATCGCGAAGGTCGGGGAGCATCAGGCCTCCTCGGCGTCGCCACCATGCCGCTCGACCGCGCGCTCGACTATATCGCCAATGGGCCGGGCTTCTGGCTCCATGACTGATCCAAAAATCACGAAATTGGCCAAAGTCCAGATGAGGGAAAGCAGGCCTCTTCAGTTAATTATTAAGCATTTTTTGTTATGTTGACGACGATAAGGACTGGAAAAGAGTTGAGGATTATCATGAATCATATAGCTATGATAGCAAGCGTGCGCTCCGGAACAACCATGTTGAGAATGATCATGAATTCTCACAAAGATGTATGTGGATGGCCGGAGATATTTCTTAGGTCAAACTCAGGGCTTAATTTCACTATTTTCGAACACATTGAAGAAGACACCACTATAGAATACATGAGAGATATCAAAAATCTTTCTGAAAAGTACAAAGTTTATAAAGAAAACATGGAAGAAATTTCGGCCAACTACAAGGATGGGTCGAAAGTTTCTGTTGTTGATATTAAATATGGGCAGATAATTCCACACGGGTCCTTCGATTGGAGCGGCGCAGAGTATGTGATTGATTCAATCATTTCATCCAACTGCAAAATACTTCATCTAAAGCGACGCAATGCAGTTGCTCTCGAAATGGCGAGCCGCTTGGCCGAACTTAACCCTTATACGAATTACAAAGAACCATATTCAGTACGGCAAATAACCCTTGAATCCAATAAGTTCTATGAAGCAGTTGAGATCGCTCATCGACAAACTGAAAAGATGTCAGAAATTATTTGCAGAAATTCAGAAAATCTTGAGATTGCTTACGAGGATATAATTGATGAGCAGGGACTGTTCTCAGAAAAGATGGTAAAAGATTTGGGGGATTTTTTTGGAATTAACGGCCATTTCGACAGAAATGTTCCAACAAAAAAAGCATCACCTTCCCCAAAGGAGGCTATTGTGAACTATCTCGATATATGCCAAAGATTCAAAGGAACGAAATTTGAACATATGATTTAAAAACAAAGCTTCATAACGGAATGAAATTATTTGCAGAGGCATCATTATCAAATGTTTTATAGATGCCTCTGCATTATTATTTCAATAATAATGCGTTGTTGGTCTTCTTAACAAGTCACCACAGTATTGTGACCCACCTGCCAAAGCTCGAAGCCGACGAAGCAGTGGTTGGTCAGGCAACGCCTGCCTGGGCGGAGCCAATCGAGCAAACACCCAACCAGCAGCAGAACGCCTTGGCAAGTCCCCCCTCCGCCGTGTGCCGTCTTGTGACGTAAGCATCCGCTGAGTGCCGCGGTCAGGCAGCTTTTTCCTGCTCGTGGATTGCCTTCCACTCCCAGGGCAGGTGAACCGGTTCAAACCTCCATGACATTGGTCTGCGGGACGCCGGCGGCCTTCAAGCTGTTCGTCACCAATCGCGCAATGGAAAAGCGGTTGAGAAGCCAAGCCCGAGCAGGGGATGCGGCTCTTGCCGCTTCAGCGGCATCAAGCAGAATGGCGGCGGCCGATCGTGCCAACAGGGCAGGATCGGCCGTGTCCTCTACACGAATGACAGAGGAGGTATAGAGACACTCCGCGGTTCCATGCGAAGCGGTACACACAATCGGCCGCTCCAGCAACTGTGCTTCCATCAGCACATTTGGATGCCCTTCGGCCCAGGCGGTGTGCAAGACCAAGTCGGCGGCTCCGAGAAAGTCGGTGGCATCAGACCGGGAGCCGACCATGTGAAAACGAGCGGCTCCCTTCAATTCCCGAATGGCGGCAGCCACATCGGCACGCCGTGGACCATCTCCGACGAGAATCACATGGGCTTGTGGAAATTCCTCCAGCAGGAGACTAGCCGTTTCTACGAACAGCAACGGTCTTTTTTCGTCGGAAAGACGAAAAACACCAACGATCAACGGAGCCTCTATCGGGATTCGCAACTGCTCGCGCAGCCGACTCCGCGCGGCCCGATCCATGGGAGGCAGCATTCCGTCAAGCAGGCCATTGGGGACCGTGGATACTCTATTTTCCGGCAAATCCAACCATTGGCAATAACTGTTGGCACCAGCGGCGCTGTTGGCGCTGAGATGCAACTCCGGAAAGCACAGCAAGGCTTCATAGCAAGGCTTCAGCCATGCCTGTGTAGACGCATAATGGTTTGGAAAATGGGTTGGGTTGAGATTGCGCCCGGAAATCAAGATATGCGGAACGCCGGCAAGAAGGGCAGCAATCCCGACTGCGACGTTGATGACATCAAGATAGCTTACAACCAAGAGAGGACGCTCTCTCATCAAGCTCCAATATGCAATTGCTACATAATGTATCAGTTCCAGCGGCAGAAGGCGCAGGACAGAACCGATCGGGGCAAGTTCGAGGGGAAGACCATCGAGCGTTTCTTCCGGTGACAGGAACTCCCGGGCCGACGGTAGAATCTGATGCAGGAAACCAGTCGCTCCCATCAGGTAGCTTTCCGCGCCCGGCAGGGGCGGGGAGAAGGTCTGGACGGCGCTGTCCCAACCGGATGCCGCCAAGCCACGGGCAAGATAGGTTAGTTGCCGTTCAGCCCCGCCGGGCTGAAGCCGGCCGATGAACAGCCGAGCCCGCTTCGGTGTGGCCGCCCCCTTGAACCGGCTGACCTTGCGGGCAGACCGGATCGCATCCGCCAACCCCTGTGCCGACACAAGTGCCAGCCGGTCGGTCCTTTCGACCGCTTTGCGCAGCCGGTCGTCGTCCCGCACCAAAGCGTGTCTGGAATGCTCCAAAACCGAGGAAAGAAGAGGAAGATGGTCGGGAGCATGAAACGGAGCTATGGCCCGGAAAGGACCATATTGGGCGATCCGGCTTAGAATCTGCTCAACGGCTTCCGGTGAATAGATGGGATAGACCATAATGATCGTATCCTGCGTGTCCATTTCCGCCAAAGCATCAGGGCATAAGGTGGGCAGTCCGCAGAATCTCCGTCCCCATTTTCCGGGATCGGCGTCGATCATGATTTCAGGAACCAGAGGACTGGTCAGGAAATAGTAGGGAAATGGCGCGATACACCCCCATCCCACCAGCTTTGCCCGCCCCAACAGAAGCTCGGCGTAAACGGCCTCGAGGTCCTTGCCACTGAGAAGGCCGTTCATACTGGTTTCCCATCATGAAGGCGCAGCCAGTGCTCCAGAATGGCCAGAGACCAGAGCTGATAGAAAGATACCCTTTCGCTGTTCTTTTCCCAGTAACTCCGCAGCCTTTCGGGTGGAATCCAGGCGGACAGGCGACAATCATCTTTTAGCAGCAGTGATTCGATATGAGGCCGCAGTCCCCGCTCTCCCCAACCCGCAACCGGCAAACCGAAGCCCTTCTTGGGGCGCATCAACCATTCCCGCGGCAAATACCGGGCTCCAAGATGACGAAGGACAAGCTTCCCGACCCGTCCTTCTGCCAAGCTTTGCATCGGCAGGGATTGGGCGAACCGCCCAACCTCTGGCGACAGGAAAGGGGTGCGAACCTCCAACCCGTGGCGCATGCTCATACGGTCGACCTTGGCCAGCACGGCGCCAGGCATGTAATTGTTTGCGTCCTGTTCGCGAAGCACGGACAGGAGCGGCCGCTTGTCAACGTCGATCTGGTGCCTCAGCTCCCACACATAGGGCGACACAGGATCGGGATCCTCTCCCAACAGGGCACGCAGGTCGCGATCGGGGAAAATCAGCAGCCGTCCAGCATAATAGTCTTGCCCGATATGCCAGCTTCCTGCCGCGATCCGCTCCCTGTTCTGCTCGGACGCATCGATACAGTCGAAGTAACGCTGATATCCGCCGAACATCTCGTCGCCGCCATCCCCCGACAGCGCGACGGTGACATGGGTGCGGGCGAATTGTGAAAGAAGGAATGTCGGCAGACAGGAACTGTCGGCATTTGGTTCATCGAGATTGGCGGCGATTCGGGCAACCTCTTCCGGAGCGGGCAAAGGCAACAACCTCTCATGATGCTCGCTGCCAAGATACTCGGCGATGGCACGGGCCTCCTGATGCTCGCTGTCGGCCGCATCGACGAAACCCATGGAAAAGGTCTTGATTGAACGCCCGAGCCGGCGCGTGATCAGAGCCGCGACTGTGGAGGAGTCAACGCCCCCCGACAGGAAAGCGCCAAGCGGCACATCACTGATAAGGCGGCGCTTCAAGCTGCGGAGCAGCAGCTCTTCCAACTCGTCAGCGCGGTCATCAAGCGACCGGTCGTCCTGTACCCGGTCTCCGGCAACGAACGCATAATACCGGCTCAGCACGGATTGCCCATCAGCCGATACCGTCATGCTATGAGCCGGGGGCAATTTGCGGCACCCCTTGTAAAAGGTGCCTGGAGCCGGAACATACTGGAACTGTAGGAATTGAGCGATGGCCTGGCGAGATATAAGGGGCTTGAAGTCCGGCAAATGTTCAAAAGCATGCAGCTCGGAGCAAAAAGCAAAATAACCATTTAAAAATGTGTAATATAGAGGCTTCTCGCCAAAGAAATCACGAGAAAGAATTATCTCTTTTTTTATTGAGCTGTAGAGAGCGAATGCAAACATTCCATCAATTTTTTTTACGAAATCCAGGCCATGTCGAACCAGACCTGTAAGGAGAACCTCGGTGTCAGACTGCCCGGAAAACACGTCTCCCCGTTCGGACAGTTCGTCACGAAGCTCTTGATAATTATAGATCTCACCGTTGAATGTGAGCGCATACGAAGAATCGCCGGCGATCATCGGTTGATGACCCGCCGCAGACAGATCGATGATGCTGAGCCGCCGGTGTCCCAGAACACAGCGTCCGTCCGGACTGGTCCATAAGCCCGAATCATCGGGTCCCCGGTGCTGGATCGCACCAAGCATCTTCTGGACGATGTTCTGGCTGCGTTCAGGAGCGTGGCGACCTGAGAGGTCCAGAAGCCCAGCAATCCCACACATTCGACAACGCTCCCCTTATACAACGCGAAACAGGCGATATATCGGGATGGCGCCGAGAAGCCGGGCGCGGCTGTCCAATCGGTCGCCGTGCCTGTCCTGCTCCATGCCCGATACACAAGATGCCGCCTGCCCGGACAACGGACTTACGGCCGGCCTCAAATCTTCGAATCCTCGACCAAGGTCCTATGTCCGACGACACTGTTTCTTCCAACTCCGACTCTCAAAAGATTAGCCGCCCCTGAAAGGCTTCTCAAGCGTCTGCCTCGACCGGTTAGGGGCGCCGCCTCAACAATCTGCGTAGCCAGCAGCGCCGACGCATGCGGACGAAACAGGTGTCATCACCCGATCTCTCATGCTTGGATGGCGGTCGGCAACCAAACCTCCAGCAAACAAGTCCGGCCATTCCGAATGAATCTGTCCAGCCTTCTTGAGCGCGATCCCCTGCTGGTCTCGTTCGATGTTTTCGATACGCTGTTGCTGCGCCGGATAGAGCAGCCGGCGGACTTGTTCGAACGGGTGGGTGAACGGGCTGCTGCGAGCGGACTGGTCGACTCCCATCTGCCTCCCCATCTCTTCCGCCTAGCCCGACAAGAAGCCGAGCGCCGCGCGCGGAGCAAGGTTCGCGGCGGAGAGGTGGAATTGAACGCCATTCATGCCGAACTCAATTCGGATGATCCGGCATCCCTGGCCGCATTGGAATTGATGGTGGAGGCCGAGCAGATCTTCGCCAATCCACTGCTGAAACCGGTGCTGGCTGGCCTTAAGACGGCCGGCGTACCGGTGGTCCTCTTGTCCGATATGTACTTGCCGGCGGACGACTTGGTACGGCTGCTGGCCGGAGCCGGGATTCCCGACACCCTGTTCCAGCGTCTCTACGTCTCCGGGACCGTGGGCTGTTCCAAGACGGAGGGGGGCCTGTTCCGGCGGCTGCTGGCCGATCATCCGGTTATCCCTCCCGCCCGCATCCTGCACGTGGGAGACGATCCGGTTGGGGATGTGGCGATGGCACGGGCAGCCGGACTGCAGGCGATACATTATGTTCCAAGCCCTGGCTTGGCACGGCTGCGCGAACGCGAACGCAGCATGACCGGCTTGGCTACGGCAGAAGCGGGCCTGCCCGTTCGTCGGCTGGCGGCGCTTGCCGGAAGGGAGGACAGTCCGGAAGAGGCATTCGCCCTGGAGTTCGGCAGCCTGGTTCTCGGGCCGGCGGTGGCGGAATATTGCCGCTGGGTCGTCGAACAATGCAGGATTCAGGGAATTCAGCGCATCGCTCCGCTGATGCGCGAAGCCACCCTGTTCGTTCCGCTAATGCGCAGCTGGATCGCCCATCGCGGCTACGCCATTACGGTGGAGCCTTTGTATGTATCCCGTCAGGCATTGATGCCGTTGGAACTGGCGCAGCTGGATGCCGCTGTCGCCCGCCGCGTTTTAGGAGAGCGCCCCCACTTGTCCTGGGACCGGCTGTTGACCAGCGCGGGCGGAAAAGTTCCGGCGGAATTGCAGCCCCTGGCCGGGCTAACGCTGGAACAGCTCCTGGCCCAGACGACCGAAACCGGCAGCTCGGCAGATATGGCGCTCTCCCTGTTCGATGATCCGGAGTTGCGAAACCGTGCCGCCCGTTTGGCTACCGAGACCCGGACGCTGTTGCTGGACCACATGACCGATGTGCTGGGAAAAGAGGAACCGGTCGCACTGGTGGATTTGGGAGCTCGGGCCAGCACCCCTAGAGCCCTGGTCCATCTGCTGCCGGAAGGGCGACGTCGGTGCCGGGTTTTTCTGGCTTATGCCGTTGCCGATGTCGCTGCGGTCCTCGCGGACGGCATCCGTCTGCAGGTTTTCAGCGGATCGGGTCGCACAGGGATGGCTCTCGGCCGGGTTCTATACCGCAGCCCGCAAATCCTGGAACGGGTCCTGACCGGGCTGGAGGGCACCACCCTTGGCCACCAATGGAACAAGGACGGCAGAGCGATGCCGATTCTGGCCGATCCCCCGGCTAAAGGCGAGGAAGCGCGTCGCCTGTCCCTCCTGCGACAAGGGATCCGCCGGTATGCCGAACTGATGGCCGCTGTCTATTCCGCCCAGGGACCGGCAGTGACGGTCGAAGGTGAGGCGGCTCTGCTGCCCCTGACTGCTGCGCTGCTGCGGCCAACCACTTTTGAAGCCAGTTTCCTGGGCAACTTCGCCTATGACCAGAATGATGGCACCGAGGGAGAGCGTGTTATCTGCGATGCGACCGCACTGGCTGCGGTTCGGCCGCTGATACAGATGGCAGAGGGGCCGGTCATGTCTCTGGCGATGGGGCTGCGTCCGGCCTTGGCCCCATGGCCATCAGGAGCCTTGACCCTTGTGGAACCTGGAATTCTTCAGCGCCGAGCCGATTTCCTTGGGCTGGAAGGAGGGCATGGTCCGGTTTGCCGCGCCTTGGTAGAGCGGTTGCAGGGAATGGGGATCCGCGATTTCGCCATTCTGGCGGTGGGGGGGGACGGCGGCATGGGGCCCGACTTTATCCGGTGCGTCCGCGAGGCAGGGCTGGAGCCGGTGGCCTATGCCGATCTGATGGACCACCTCGTACCGATTCCCCTGTTCCATGGCGTTCCGGTGCGGCGTCTGTCTGAGATGCCCGCCCTGTCCTTGCCTCTGGTGTTGGCGACCCTGGGCTATGCCGAACGCCTTGCCGCACTGATGCGTCATCATGCGGCAGCCGATGGGCGTCCCCTGCCGTGCCTGATCGCTTTGGGGCGGATCGGCGACGACGGGGTCCGGTGAGCGGCATTCCAATCATTTTGGAGCCGCAGGAAGGACGCACGACATGCAATCCGCACACGAACGATCACAAGCTGGCATATCGGCTGGCCTGTTGGTCGGCTGGATGCATGATGTTAGCCTGTTGGGGGTGTTGCTGACTCTGCGTACCTTGCGGTCCAGCCCCAAGCCCGCGCACACAGGATCGGATTTACGTTCCCCAATGACCGCTCTCATCGATACGGCAGCCCGTCTCATCGCCCTTGCGGATATCCGGACGGAAGAGGGCAGGTGCGCCACGGCGATCCTGCCGTCATGGGCAGGTCGGGGCGATCATATGGCGGAACCACAGGCTTCCGTCTTGCGGCTGTTCGAGAATGGACGCGAAATTGGTCCTGCACATTCCTTGCACAGCGATATCCGGGGCTCCGGCGGCGGGCGCTATTCACACTGGGAAGGGATGCTGTTCTTCTCCTCAAGCGACGGCACTCCTCCTGCAAGCAATGGCCGCTTCTATCAGGTGCTGACCACTCCTCCGAGTCCCTCTGCAGCGCTTCAGTCGATGATACTGTCGACGTCCACGATGGCGGAACTCACGGATGTGCAGCAGCACACGATCCTGTCATCGGCCGCATCCCTGATCGCCCCCGGCTTCATTCTGCCCGATCATGGACGACAACTGGAAAAAGACGCGGAGTTCCATGCCGCGTTCCGGCGCTTCTTCCCCGACCACAGCAACACGATGGACCGCAAATATGCGGTCTGGCAAATGGCCCAGCTTGTGGACAGACTGCACGGGGACATGGCGGAAGTTGGCTGTTATACAGGTGCCACATCCTGGTTCATGGCCGACAGGATCGTCCGAAGCGGCATGCCGCGATCGCTGCATCTCTTCGATTCGTTCGCAGGTCTGTCCCAACCCGGCGAGAAGGATGGCGATTATTGGCAGGAAGGGGTATTGAGCGCTGGGGAAGACTTGGTGCGGCGCAATCTAGCGGAATTCCCCTTCGTTCATCTGCATGCCGGCTGGGTGCCCGACCGCTTCCCCGATGTGGATGACCGCCGCTTCGTACTGGTCCATATCGATGTCGATCTGTACCAGCCCACCAAGGACAGCACTGCTTTCTTCTATGAAAGGCTCGTCCCCGGCGGCTTGATGATCTGTGATGATTACGGCTTCCGCAGCTGTCCTGGAGCGACCGCCGCCTTCGATGAGGTCCTAGCGGACAAGCCGGAGCCGATCGTCAACCTGTCCACCGGAGGAGCGTTCATCATCAAACGCCCCTCCTGACCCTCGGAAGCAGTTTTCCCTGTTCACAGATGATCCAGGGCTCACGCGGGAAGCATGACGCCCAGATCGCGGTAGACAGCCGTCAGATACTCCTCGGCATAGGGTCGCAACCGCAACAAGAAGCCAACATTGTGGCCATGCCCCATCGGGAAGGGAATGGTGAGGGATTCCGCCACAGCACGCCGGGCGCCATCAGGATCGTTGCCCAACCAGCGCGCCACCGCCTCCGTGGTCTTCCCCCAGTCTGTCGCGGGTTCCAAGTTGTTGCCATGGATGATCATTTCCAACCCCTGAGACGGTCGTCCGGTCAAGGCCAGCGCCGTCCCCAGCGCCTGCAGCCCCGCCGCTTTGCTACGGTCGAGCTCTACCGCCCGGGTCGCGGCGGCCAAAGCGGCATTCGCATCGCCTCCGGCCGCCAAGCTGATGGAGAGGTAGGTCTGAAGGAGCGGATTGGTCGGCGCACCCGAACAGGCCGCGTGCAGCATCGAAACAGCTTCGGGGATCCTGTGGTTCGCCACCAGCAGCAACCCTTTGTGCACGATCAGGTTCGAATTGTCCGGCGATTCGCGCAAAAGCGCATCGCAAATCACCAGCGCTTCGTCCAGCCTCAGGGTGTTGCGCAGCATGATAAGCGCCAGCATCCCAACGGCTTGTGGATCCTGGCTGTTGCCATCCGTATGGAGCCTTGTCCATGCTTGGTGGATTGCCTCAGCCGCTGCGGCATGATGTCCCTGCCGACGACGCACCTGAGCCAATTGCGTCAGCAATGGAGACAATGGCTCAATGGCGAGAGCTATAGCCTCCTCCAGCCGCATGGCGGCGGTTTCGTCATCCTTCTGCTGCTCGGCTTGGTAAGCCATGGCCGTTAGGACATCACGCAGCGCTTCCCGCCCGCGTCGTCGCACGTCCGGCGTGACAGCGGCATTTATAACTTGGTGGATACTGGGCAGCAGAGACTGAAGTTCTGTGGAGGTCGCTGCCCAATCGCGCAACCGGTCGAGACAGGCCGCCAACGGGAAGTCCCTATCAAGGCTCAGTCCTTCCTTCTCCAGTTGTTCCGCCTGAACCAGATCGCCACGCTGCCGGAGCAGGCGGATCCACTCCGCTCGTGCCCCGGCAAAACTCCTATCTCGCTCCACAGCTCGCCGGAACAGGTCTTCGGCGTTCTTCAGTTCCCCCGTCCGCTCCAGGGCTAGCCCCATGCAGTAAAGGTAATTGACCTCCGTGTCGAGCCGGATGCGGGTGCGCCATTGCTCAATGGCCTCAGACGTCATCGGCACTGCAGTGACATCTCTCATGAACTCGGCCCAAGCAGTTGTTGTTCAACGTCGCGGCGATAAAAACCAAGAGAACGACTAAATCAGGAATCGAGATGCTGCTCAATGGAATTGCTCTTGCGGCGGCAGGTAGGCGCCGAAGAAAAACACAACCATCAGCCGTACGGAGAGCATCCTGTTCTGCCGTCACTCTTCGCCAAAGGATTGTTCTAGTAAACACCGTTATTTTTTCTGTATTTGTCCACCATCATTGGATGAGCGTGGTATATGTCCTGGAATCCTCTGGAGACCAGCGGGTGAAGGATTTGAGAGAAATAGACACTGGCGGTAATCACCGGCATGCTACGATCCGCAGTTTCCAAGAATACGTCCGGCGATACAATCTCAATTCCCTTCAGACTGCCCGTGCGCCTCTTGTCGACGAGTGCAGGAATGCGCGCTCCCTGCTGCAGCAGAAGATCCAGCAGGGATTCTCCAAGCATACCCAAGCCCCAAAGGGCGACCGGGCGGGAGAGATCGATGTCCGCAATGCTGGCTGGAACCTTGAATAGTTTTGCCAAGTCATGATCCGGCGCACAGGTTCCACGGCTGAAAACGTATTCGGTGTTTGCCTCTCCTGTCGATATATTTTGTAGATGAAAATTGTTTTCTTTGCAAAAAACATCAACGACTTCAGAAATACGCGTGAACTCCATAGGCCAGCCGCCAAGCCAATCCCGAACATCTGTGTAAAGGTTCATGCCACGGCTTTTTTTGTATTCAGCCATTATGCTGAATATTTTTGCCATGTTCTTTATACTTTTCCCACAAACTATATCCTTAATATATTCAATTTCCATAACATAACGCCTCACCTTACCAGCGCTGTTGTATTGCTTTTTTATATCGAGCCAGTACTTTGGGCCCGGGTTCACATAAACGTCACTATCATATAGGGCAATATAGAATACCCCATCGTCAGAAACAGCATCTATAGCGTTATTAATGGCATTCCATTGGCTTCCGGTATGGTGAAGGACGCCCCATGAATACACAAAGTCGAACTTTCCTAGGGAGTTCATAAATTCCTTGTTTAGAACGCTACCCTGCTGGATTGTCCAGTTCGAAGGTTTGCCAACCTTCTCGTGGAGCAATCGGGTCGTCTCCACCGAGTTGGGGTCGTAGTCAAAACTCACAATTTCGCGGACGCCCGATCGCCACGCCGCGAGAGAATGCAGGCCACTGCCGGAGCCGATATCGAGCATCCGCATGCCGGAGAGATTGGAACGCCCAAGGAAGCTCAACATATGCTGACGGGAAATCTCGATTTTCTCTTCACTAAAGTGCAAATCCACATACCGCTTCCAGTTTTTCCCGAACTCGTAACGATCAGAAGTATCTTGTACGGTCATTTCCTGAACTCGATGCAGTATGGTGCCCCTGGGCGGGGCAGATGAAGTTAATATTGTCAGGAGCCATGGAATTCAGCAAAGCAATTTGCTGAGTTCCACAGCGGGTGAGGTCCGATCCCCTCCAGCGTCAGCCCTCACCCACGGCGAAAATGCTTTCGGCAACGGCAAGGTCGCTCTGCTGGTCAACCTCGCACCAGGGACCTGCGGCGGGCACCGCATAGATCTCGACGCCGAGCTTCAGCAGGCGGGAGAGCAATCCGGTCATGTCGAGCCGGTCGGCGTCCTCCGGCGACAGACCTGCGACATACCCCACCACCATCTTCCAACCGGCCGGGGTGATGCGCAGCAGCCCCATATATTGGCCCTGCACCTCGTCCAGTGACTTGGGGCGAGCGCCAATGGTGATCAGCCGGCCGCCTGCGTCGACACCGAATGTTTCCGCGTCATCCAACGGATCGGCAAAGCGTCGGCTCCATAGCCGGAGCCAGTCCGGATCATAGGTGATGGCAATTTCACCAGGTGCTGCCATCAGCCGGCGGACCGTCCCGGAACCGTAGACGATGTCCGTATAGCTGACTAGGCAAGGCGCTTCGGCCAACCACTCCCCCGCGCAGGCAAGCGAGGCGACCATGTTGGTCCGTTGCCAGCGGCCATTGGTGAAGAAGCGGGATACCGGCAGCCCTTGCCGGTCCCAGAAGTCGGCAAGATAGCCGCGCACGATGCCGATCTCGCCGATCCCGGCTGCGTTCAGCGCCTCGACCTGCCACTGCACGAGAGGTTTTCCGTGGAGCTGGACAAAACATTTTGGATGGGTGGCGGTCATGGTCCCCAGACGAGAACCGCGACCGGCAGCAAGAAGAATGGCTTTCATGACAGGGCCAGCAGGTTGCGGAACAGGGCGATGTCCCGGGGATCGAAAGGAGCCACCCGTTCCGGATGCCACATCACTGCGGCCATTGGAAGTGTGGGATGGCGGATCGCCTCGATCAGGTTGTCCTCCGCACTGTATGCTTCGATGACCCAAGGCTCCGGCATCTGGACGATCCCATAGCGGTGAAAGCTGTTCACCCGCCGCCCCCCCCATGAACCCTCGATCCAATGCGCACTGCCGATGTGACCGGGAACATCCGCCATCTGCCCCCCGGCGCTCTGCACCAGAGCCTGCAAACCGCGGCAAACCCCCACCAGAGGCAAGGCGCTCCTGGCAGCCTGCCCGATCAACTCCTCTTCGACGGCGTCCCGCTCCGGTGCCGTTCCTCCAAGAGCCGCCAGATCACCACCACCAGTCAGGATGACGCCCGACAGTTTTGGAATCAGGAGCCTAACCGTTTCAAGGTGGTTCGGCAAAGGAAGTGGCACTCCGCCCAAAGCGGCAACGAAGTGGACCCAACTCTGGTCCAGCTGATCCCGCCGTTCGTTCCAGCCTGTCACCTCCTCCACTCTCTGGGTGAGACCAATAAACGGCTTTATCATCTTTTTGCCTTCCGTCCCCATTTCTTCACATCAGAACCGTCACCTGCTTGCCGACGCCATCAATCTGCAGCCGGCGCGCTTTGGACCAGTTCCGGTAGAGGGCCTCGCCGCAGCCGATGACCGCCGGCAACCCCAGCTCCTGCGCCCGGATTGCCATGTGCGAGTTGAGGCCGCCATACTGCGTGATGAAGCCGGCGATGTTGCAGGTGAACAGCCAGTCATAGCCGGGATCGGCTGCCGGAATTAGGACGATCCGGCCCTGCAACCCTTCCCGCCCACCATCGGCAAGCGTCACCGGAGCCGTGATCCGCTTCTGGGTGACGAAATTCGGGGCGCTGGGTGGAAGATGGAAACTCCAGACCTGGTCCGGACAGGTGATGAGCGGCGGCAAGACGATGCAGGATGTTCTGGAATGCCGCTCCTTGCCGTCGGTGATCGAGCGGAGGAGCAAGTCGCACGGATCGTCGGTGCCTCCAACGATGCGGGTAACGACGCCGATGTCGGCGAACGACAAGTCTTCACGGCTGAACCCCATTTCTTCACCCCAGCCGGCAAACAGCTCAAGCGCATCGCTCAAGTTGGCGGTGAAGACAAACTTTGCATACTCCCGGCCCTCGATTGCCGCCTTGAGAAAGTCGAACAGACCGAGCAGATTGTCCTCCAATCCGTGACGGGCGAGCAAATCCTCAATCCGGCGGAACTGGTCCAAGGTAAGTGAAAATGACTTGGTCGAGGATGACGGATGGTCCTGCCGAGATGACCAGTCGAAGTAAAGTTCCGGCGCCGCATCATAACGCGGAGAGGTGATGTCGTAAGTGCCTGGACGCAAATGCCCATAGCGGGCCAGAAAGGCGCTTTTCGACATCTGCCGGAAGTCGCGGCTCATCTCGCTCGATACGGTTTCGAGGGAGCCCATGAACTGGTCGCGCTCGTCTTCCGAAAAGACGCCGGCCTCCACCAGCGAGCGGAGGAGTTGGACCGCGATGAAGCCGGCTCGTGCCAACCCGGCAAAGGGCAGGGTGCCGTAACGCTTGCAGTCTTCCAACAGCCAGTAAATCTTTTCCGGCGCTCCAAGCCCACTCTCCAGGATTGTCTTGCGCTTGGCGGCCAGGATGTCGAGTTTGGCGCGGTCCTGCCGCCAAAGCCCCTGTCCATGATGGATGATCCGGTGGGTCAGACGGCGCAGGCTGTCGGCCAGCGTTTCGGTGTCCGCCCGGGTGAAGCCCGCCGCCATCAAACGTTCCAGCCTGTCCGGCAGGTCGAAGCTGTAGCAGCTGAAAACGACGTCGAACTCGACCTTGTCATGCCATGTCGGATGGGCGACCAACGTGTCCAAATAGTGATCGGTCAGGCGCTCGGCCAAATCATCCGGTAGATCCTTCGGGAGAAAGGAATTGAAGCTCACCCGGACATCGATGAACGGAATTCCCTCGAAGCTCTGGAGCAGCGGGAAACTTCGCAAGTTCCGGTAGCCATAATTGTCGCGTTGGTAGGCCCAGATGGCGTCGGTGACGAGGTCCTTGTAAAGGGACAAGGCGAGCGGGCGCGGCCGCACGCCGATAATTTCGGCCGGGTTCCAGTCGGGCATCACGCCATAGACGGTGCGTTTGCCGAACAGAAAGGGATGACTGGCCTGTCCTGCGGCAACCCTACCGGCAATCCGCTCCATCCAGGCGGTATGAGCTTTCGGATCCGGTTGCGAAACCCGCAGGACCAAAGGGCGGACCTGAAGCAGCACCACCGCTCCATCGCGGCGGACCGCAAACTCAACATCAAGCGCCATCTCGGAAAACAGACTGCCAAGTTCCCGCAGAAGAGCGACGACCCCAGCCAGAGGGACTGGACCGGCAGGAGCCGCGTGATGGATGTAGCAGGCTTGCAGCCCGGCTGCGTCACCTGATGTAACGGCGTCGGTCCGCTCACCCTCGCTGTAGTTGATGACGTAATAGGGGCCACCACCATTGGGGTCATGAGTGAAGGCTACACCGGCTATGACCACGTCCTCGACCATCGGTTGGACAAAGAACTGATGGTCGCCGGGATGCTCAGCCATTGCCCAAGCGACTTGGCCGCAGGCTTCGGCAAGCTCCTCCGGTCGGATGTTCAGCCGGGTGAGAAAAGCGCCGGCCATGGAGCTTTCGGTTCCATCCTCTTGCGCCGCCGAGGAGCGAACCGCCATGCAGGACCAGTTTCTGGCTTTCAGCCGGGAGAGAACGCGTCCTGGCTGGTTCAACCAGTCCACCAGGGAAACGACTTCAAGCGGCGGGACCGCGGCGGTGCACAGACGGCTTTCAAGGGCCAACAAAGTTTGTGCCTTGGATTTGCCGCGCCATGGTGCCGCCACCTGCTCGATTCGGTTTGGCTCACATGCGGCCGTGTTCTCAACCACCCGTTCCAGGTCCGCCAAGGTATGGTCCCGTGCATGGGCCATGATTGTCCGGGATACGATTTCTGTCATGGCCATGTCGTGTAGCGGGGTGGAGTTGCTCGGAGAAGCGACTCTTCACCACGAAATGGTCCAGCCTAAACATTAAGGATCATTTACTTCGAATGGAACCAATGCCAACGCGTCGGGTGATTGGCTGGGCAATCAGCGAGAGGAAAGTGACCGGGGCATAGTGGTGTTGTGGATTAGCCGCCAGATTTCCTCTGCTGTATCGTCCGGCGTCCGGTCAGGGGCATGATCGACGACCAGATCGGCGTGGCGCGGCTCTTCGGCAACGACATCCACCCCGACCATGCCGGCACCATGACCGGCCGCTGAACGGGTATAAAGCCCTTTCGGATCACGGCGGCGCAGCTCGTCCACGGGAACGCGCAGGTAGACCTCCAGATAGCCGGGAATCTGTACCCGGTTCCACTTTCTCACCTCATGGAACATCGAAACCGTGGCGCAGAGCACGTCAAGCCCACGCGCAGCAACGGCTTGGCACAGCCTTCCATAAAGCAGGGCCAGCCATAGCCGCTGCTCCCGGTCATGCCCGAATGCAATCTGCAATTCTTTGCTCAACAGGTCTCGTATGACATCGCCATCCAATATGACGCATGGCCTTTGCGCCCGAGCGAACATGGGAACAAGGCGGTGTGCGACCGTCGTCTTCCCGGCACCGGATAATCCGGTGATCCAAACTACAACTCCTGTGCGATCCTGCACAAACTGGTTCTCACTCAGCTTTTCCACGAGGGAGTCGAACTGTTTTGGGCTGATGGAATGCAACGGAGAGAGTCCTGTGTCCTGTCGAAGTGGAAGTTTCTCCCGACGCTGTTCGGTGGTCACACGGGCAACCCTTGAATTGGCAGTCTGTCTGCGGTTTGTACCATGGGCGATTTCGGTCTCTCCGGCAATGATCGTATGGCATAAACCAGTCATTAACACCGACTGTCGAATGTGTGCCATGTGTTGCAGACAGGCTGTGGACGCCTACATCATACTGTGGAGCACTCAGTGAGCACTGAAACCGTAAAGCATGGTGATTTCACCGGATTGGCAAAAGACTACGCACAGTATCGGCCTGCCTATAGCGAGACGGTACTTTCCGCGATCGTCGGGCTGATTGGGAAGCCACCATCGCAGGCCGACGCGGTCGATGTGGGGGCCGGAACGGGCATCTGGACCCGCATGCTCGCACGGCGCAGTTTTCGCTCTGTCATAGCAGTAGAGCCCAATGCCGAAATGCGAAGCCACGGTGCCGCCGCCGCCGACAACGGTCCAGTCCTTTGGATCGATGGCAGTGCCGAGCGGACGACCCTGGCCGACAGCTCCGCTGATCTTCTCTCGATGGCTTCATCGTTTCACTGGGCCGATTTTGATACGGCAACACGGGAATTCCACCGCGTGCTCCGCCCCGACGGCCACTTTGTCGCTCTTTGGAACCCCCGCTTGATCGAAGCCAATCCGCTGCTTGTGCGGATTGAGGAACGTCTGCGCGACATGTCGCCGGACATGAAGCGCGTTTCATCCGGCAGGTCAGGGATCACCGCGACCTTGACCGAGCGTCTGTGGGCCTGCCCGTATTTCGATGACATCGTCTACTTGGAAGGGCGGCATACGGCCGATTTGTCGGTTGAGCATTATCTAGGGGCATGGCGATCGGTGAACGATGTGCAGGCCCAACTTGGTCCGGAACGTTTTGCAGACTTCCTTGCCTTTGCCGCTGATGTGCTGAAAGGCGAACGCTTGGTCAGGACGACCTATCTGACGCGAGCCTGGGTTGCGCGACGGGTTTGATGGTGCGTGAAAGGGCCGAGGCATCGATCCCCACCTGATGAAGGCAAGGATCACCCCACCGCCAGCACTGGATAGCCCTCCGGCAAATCCACCACCTGCGGCTCCGGCATCGGCCCCAGCTCCGCCACCATCGCCCCCCAGGACCAGCCGACGCCGAAGCCGGCCATCAGCGTCTTCACCGGACCGGCCGCCAGCTGGGCGCCCATGCTGTGGCAGACCGCCAGCGGGATGGAGGCGGAGCTGGTGTTGCCGAAGCCCTGCATGTCGATGATGAACTTCTCGGCCGGCGCCTTCACGCGCTTGCGCAGATGCTCCAGCATGAAGGCGTTGGCCTGGTGCAGGACGAAGCGGTCGACGCCGTCGACGTCGGTGCCGGCATGCTCCATCGCCTCGCGCAGCAGCGGCGGCACGGCCCGCAGGGTGAAGGAGAACACCTCCGCCCCGTTCAGGGTCAGGCGCGAATCGCGCTCCAGCTGGGCGGCCTCGTCGCCGCCGGCGATCCGGCCGGCGGTGCCGACCGGCGGGATCAGGCAATGGCGCTTGCCGCCGGCCTTGACGAAGATGTGCGGGGCGCCGGCGCCGTCGGTGCCGATCACCACCGGAATCGGCGGGGCCGCCGCGTCCACCTCCAGCGCGGTGGCCGATCCGGCATCGCCGAACAAGGGCAGGGTGGCGCGGTCCTCCGGGTGCAGGTGGCGGGTGGCGTTGTCGCCGCACAGGACCAGCGCCCGCTTGGCGGTCGACCCGCCCAGCAGCTTCGCCGCGATCCACAGGCCGTAGACATAGCCCGAGCAGCCCAGCGGCACGTCGAAGGCCGCCGCACTGGTCGGCAGCCCCAGCCGGTGCTGCATGATGCAGGCGGTCGCCGGCAGCACGTAATCGGCGTCCTGCGAGACGAAGACCAGCACCTCCACCGTCGCCGGGTCCCAGTCCAGCTGCTGCATCAGCCCTTCCGCCGCGGCGACGCAGAGGTCGGATGCGCAATAGGGCGGCGGCAGCACGCGGCGTTCCTGCACGCCGATGGTGGCGGCCAGCTTCTTCGCCTCCTCCACCGTGAACATGCCCGGATCCTCGACGAAGGAATGGCGCTGGGGCGGCACCACCGCGCGCAGGCCGGCGATCCGGATGCCGTCGATGATGGCTTTCATGGCAGTCCTGTCCTTCGCGTGTTCCAGGGCCCGGCAAGGGCCTCTTCGGTGATCGGTGGCCGGCACCATAGCCCGCACCATAGCGCACAGTGACGCCGGATTGGTTTCCGGAAGATTGATTGCGGCACACGGTCCTATGGTCACCGCTCCGGTTCCTTCCGGGAAGGCTCCGGGATGGCAGGCTTTGGGATCAGGCCGACGGTCAGCCCGAAGGGCCGGGCCAGCCGTTCCAGCGTCGCCACCGTCGGGTTGGCGGCCCCGGTCTCCAACTGCGAGACCTGCCGGGTGGTGAGGCCGAAGGTCTGCCCAAACTCCGCCTGGGTCATGCCGAAGGAGCGACGCATGCCGCGCACCCCCTCGGCCCAGGTCAGTTCTCCCCCTTCCGCCGCCCGGAGCAGGCTATGGCGTGCCTCGAACAGCTCCACTCGGCTGGGCGGCTTACGGCGCGGCATCGGCCCGGCCTTTCCCAAAATCTCCTGCCGGCAGCGCCGCGAGTGCGGCGGCAAGCTCGCCGCAGGCGGCGAAGGCGCGGGCGATCACCGGCTCCGGTACCCCATGGGCACGCGCCGTCTCCGGCAAGGCGGCGACCGCATCGGCCTTCGCCGACAGCGCCCCGGCCAGCCGCCTGCCCAGCCCATCGTCCCCGGTGACGGCGGCGACGGCCTCGCAAATCCGCTCGAACCGGATGGGGAAGCCGCCACCGCGCAGGCACTCCCAGCGGGTCGATGGCGCGATCACCCCCGGATCCAGCACCATCGGCGCGAAGTCGAAGCGCGGGGTCAGGCCGATCCAGCCGTCGGGGCGCTTCTGCAGGGCGGTGTTGCGGCCATGGTTGTCGGTGTCGCCCATCGCCCGGTTCAGCAGGTCGCGCAGCACATACTCGACGATCTCCCCGGCCGGTTCGGTGCAGACGGCATGGAGGACGGCGATATAGGCCTCATGCGTCGTCTGGTGGCCGAAGGCGGCGACACCGGCGGCGGACACCAGGCTTTCCTGGCCCAGCCGCGTCACGCCGCCACCCAACACACCGTTCGCCACCACGGCGCGGTCGAAGCGGGGGATCACCAGCGTGTCGCCGCGATGGATCAGCGGACGGCCGACCCGCAGGCCGAAGCCGCGGGCGATCTCCAGATAGGGCGCCTCGCAAGCCAGGATCAGGCGGTCCTCCGGTCCCTTCGCCCGCGACATCTTGACGATGACATGGTCGCGGGCCTCGTCATCCCCGACCAGGGAGTCGGGATACCACAGCCCGTTATCCTTGCGCGTCAGCAGCAGCTTCGGCCATTCTCCCTGGACACCGCTCGACCCCGAAGCGATCAGGGCGAAGCGGCCGGCCATGTCCTGGAAAGCGGGGGAGCGGTCGAAGACCTCGTCCAGCGTCACGCCGGCCACCGTTTCACCGCTCAAGCGCTCCCGCTCGGCCTCATAAGCCTGTTTGACGCGGATGTTGCCGATGGGGCTCCCCGCCCCGCGCAGCAGAAGCGGGAAGGCGAAGCTCTCGTCATCGGGATCGAACCCCATCTCGTCCGCCAGACGGCGGCGGGCATGGCCCTGGGGCAGCAGGTCGAGCAGGAAGGGCGGCCAATGGTCCCGGCGATGCGCCGCCATATCGACCCGGTCGCGCACCGACACCGCCCGCCAGTCGGTCACCGGCCGGCCGGCGGCAAGGTCCGCATTGCCGAAGGTGATGAAATAGAAAGGGTCGTACTCGAGCCGGGTGGACGAGTGGATCCCGGACCGGATATCGGCGACCGCCAAGTCGGCGGCATCGTGCCAGGCACCGTGCTGATGGATCTGGAGAGTCAGGCTTGCACCGTCGCCCATGGCCGCTTCTCTCACAAAATATTCCATCCAAGTGGAGTGTTTCTGAAGGGTATCCCCAATAGAACACCATTACAATGGTACGTTTCTCTATGGACCGGCATCAGCGGTGCCGTCGTTCCCAGACAAGGACGGACGCAGGCGTCCCGCACCAAAAGGCCGCAGCCCCGGACGCGCTGATGTCGGTCGGCGGTCGTGCTATGGTCCGCATCCCGATACGCCACCAAGCTGGATTTCCCCGCCATGACAGCCACCTACAACCCCATGGACCTGACCGGCCGCCGCATCCTGGTGACCGGGGCCTCGGCCGGGATCGGCCGGGCGACGGCGGTGGTGCTGGCCAAGCTCGGCGCAAGGCTGGTGCTGAACGGCCGGGACGTGAACCGGCTGGCCGAGACCGCCGACCGGCTGGCGGGCGATGGAGAGGGCGACGGCCACGCCATCGCCCCCTTTGACCTGTCGGATCTCGAAGCCGTGCCGGGCTGGGTGAAGGGGCTGTGCGCCGACGACGCGCCCTTCGACGGCATCGCGCACTGCGCCGGCATCCAGACCCTGCGGCCGATCCGCATCTTCTCCGCCGCCTTCTTCGACGAGGTGATGCGGGCCAACCTGGGCAGCGCCTTGGCGCTCGCCCGCGGGCTGCGGCAGAAGGGCTGCCATGCCGAGCGGGCGGCGATGGCGCTGATCTCCTCCACCGCCGCGACGGCGGCCTCGCCGGGCAACGTCGTCTATGCCGCCAGCAAGGGCGGCATCATCGCCGCCACCAAGGGGCTGGCGGTGGAGCTGCTGAGCGACGGCATCCGCGTCAACTGCGTGGTTCCCTCCATCGTCGAGACCGAGCTGATCGAACGCGGCAAGCAGAAGCTGACCGCCGAGCAGTACGAGCATCTGCGCACGCTGCAGCCGCTGGGCTTCGGCCATCCCGACGACATCGCCCACATGATCGCCTATCTGCTCGCCGACACCAGCCGCTGGATGACCGGGTCCATCGTCACGGTGGACGGCGGCCGCACCGCCTGAGGCCCGCGATGCCCGACACTGTTCCCGAAAACCGCTGGTTCCACCTCTGCATGGCGGACGACCTCGCCACCCCCAACGCCTTCGTCACCACGCGGGTGGGGGCGGTGCCGCTGGTGGCGCAGAACATCAAGGGGCGGGTGGTCGCCTTCCGCAATGTCTGCACCCACCGCTTCGCCGTGATCCACGGCGAGCCGGCGGGCTGCGGCCCCTTGCGCTGCCCCTATCACGGCTGGAGCTTCGACGCCGACGGCGTGCCGGTGGGGCTGCCCTTCAACCCGACCGACTTCCAGCTGGAGGCGGAGGGCCGCCGCCGGCTGGCCCTGCATCCGGCCTCGCTGGCCCGCTGCGGCCGGCTGGTATTCGTCCGGGTGGCCAGCGACGGCCCGTCGCTGGAGGAGGAGCTGGGAAGCGGCCTGTTCGCCCGTCTGTCCGCCCTGTCCGACGCCTTCCCCCGGCGCGGCGACGCGGTGGAGCCGGCCGACGGCTGGGAGACGATCGAGGCCGCCAACCTGCGCCTGCATCTGGCGCCGGACGGCGCGCTGGTGCTGCACAGCGCCGCCCCGCCCGGTGCCGCCCCGATCAATGTCGACGGGCGCTTCTCCCGCACCATCACCCTCCATCCCGCCACCGCCCCCATTACGACCGATGCGGAACTGCCGGCATGAACGCGCATCCCGTCCAGAGCGTCATCCCCGAGGCCGGCGCCTTCCTGCCCCACAGCCATTTCTGGACCGGGGAGGCCTTCGCCCGTGAACGCGAGCGGGTGTTCGGCCGCTGCTGGCTCTATATGGGCGTGTTCGACGACACCAACCTCCTGACCGCCGAGATGACCGGCCTGCGCTTCGAGTTGCACCGCCGCGGCGAGGCGATGGAGGGCATCTGCCGCGACGGGGAACGGGTGCGGCCGTTGCAGATCGACCGCTGCGGCGCCCTGGTCTTCGCCCGCGTGGCGCAAGAAGGCGGTCCCACCCTGGCCGACCATCTGGCGCCCTATGGCGAGCGGCTGGCGACGATGTCGGCCAACTGCCTGAACCCGCAGGCCCCGGTCGGCATCGCGTTCCGGGCCAACTGGAAGGCGCTGGTCGAGAACACGATGGACGATTTCCACGGCTCCACCGTCCATCCCGACACCATCCACCCCGCCGTCCATCCCGACTGGCAGAGCCACCTCGTCACCGAACGCCATGGCGCCAACAGCGATTCCCGCTGGCTGCTGGCCGACGGCACCGCCGGCTGGTGGGCGAAGCTGGACGCCAAGCTGCGGATGCGACGCTTCGCCGAAGAGTCCGTCTACCGCCACACCTTCATCTTCCCGAACTTCTATCTGGCGACCTTCTATGGCGCGACGGTGATCCCGCACCGGGTCGATCCCGTTGCCCCCGACGCTTCGGTCCTACGGTGGCAGCTGTTCCTCCCCACCACCCGGCTGGAGACGGCGCTGGAGCAGGCCTTCCACCGCTCCACCGCCGCCTATCTGATCACATCCGCAAGCACGGTGATCGCCGAGGACCGCCCGGTCTGCGAGGCGGTGCAGCAGGGCCGTCCCGGCATCGCCGACCTTCCCCGCATCACCGGCATCTACGGCCGGCGCGAGCGCCGCATCCTCGACTTCCATCAGGCGATGCTGCGGCAGCTGGGAGAAACAGTGTGAGTGGCGCCCTGACCTTCATCGAGCCGACGGAGGACCACGCCCGACTGCTGCTCGACTGGCGCACCCGGCCCGACATCGCCGGCCAGATGCTGAGCGTCGTCCCCTACGACGTGGAGCGGCAGAAGGCGTGGCTGCGGCGCAGTAAAGAGCGCGACGACTATGTCCACCGCATCCTCTGCGTCGACGGCGTGCCGGCCGGCCATGTCTCCATCACCGTGACCGAGCCGGAGTGGCGGATCGCCACCATCGGCGTGCTGATGGGCGAGCGGGCGGGGCGGATGGGGGCGGCGCCGCTGAACTTCGCCTACATGCTGAACCACGTCTTCTTCACCATGGGGCTGCGCAAGGTGGTGAACCACATCCTGGGCACCAACAGCCCCCGCCTGCTGAAAGGCCAGCCGATGATCGGCTACCGCCCGGTCGGCGTGCTGAAGCGCCAGGTGGTGAAGGACGGGCAGGAGATCGACCTGCACATTTTCGAAATGCTGGCCGAAGACTGGCTGGCGGTGCGCGACCGCTTCCGCATCTACCAGGACATGGACGGGCGGGAGTGGCGGTAGAAAGGGCAGAGCGCCATCATTGAAATCAATGAAGTCACTGTCTAACCTTCTTCTCCCGACATGTTCAGGAGCGACCGATGGCCCGCATCACGATCCGGAACCTCGAGGATCCCTTGAAGGCCCGGCTGCGGATCCGGGCCGCCCATCACGGCCGCTCCATGGAGGATGAGGCCCGCCACATCCTGCGCGCAGCGCTCACGGAAGAGGGCCAGGCGGCGACGAATCTCGGGGAAGCCATCCACCAGCGGTTCGCGCGGCTCGGCGGTGTCGAGGTGGCGGAGGTGAAGCGCGAAGCCCTGCGGACGCCGCCGAGCTTCGACTGATGATCGTCCTCGACACGAACGTGCTCTCGGAACTGATGCGTCCAACCCCGTCCGAAGCCGTACTCCGCTGGTTCACCGGACACTCCGCCGCCACCCTGTTCACGACGACGATCACCCAGGCGGAAATCCTGTACGGCCTCGCCCTGCTGCCGGAGGGGCGGCGTCGGAGCGATCTGCTGACGGCGGCGGAGCAGATGTTTGCCGAAGACTTCGCCGGCCGGGTGCTGCCCTTCGACAGCATGGCGGCAAAAGCCTTCGCGCCCGTCGCGGCGGGACGACGGCAACAAGGTCGGCCAACCGGAGCCTTCGATGCGCAGATCGCCGCCGTCGCGGCGTCCCGTGGCGCTGCCTTGGCAACCAGAAACGTGGCGGATTTCCTGGATTGCGGGATTCCCATCATCAATCCATGGGAAAGTTGAGGCTGCCGTCCTGAAAGGAACCGACTGGCAGGCTTGATGCCTTCGGCGCAAGATGCCAGATCGACAGTGGCAATTTGCGCAATGGAGGTTGAGATGCAGAATCCCGCTTCGCCAGCGGCCCTGGCCGATCGCCAGCGGGTGCTTGCCGCTGACCTTCTGGGATTGGACCACCCGCCTGCCGACGATCTCGACGTCCTGCGGATGGTGCGGGGCAGGCTGTCTCCCCAGTCAGTCGGCGCCTTGCAGGCGGCCGGGCTCGACGCCCGCACCCTGGGCCGGATCATTCCCCGGCGCACGCTGGAACACCGCCGGCAGAAGGGGGAGGCGCTGTCGCTGGAGGAGAGCGAGCGCGCCTACCGCGCCGCCAGCATCGTCGCCCTGGCGCAGGCGGTGTTCGGCAACCGGGACAAGGCGCTGTCCTGGCTCCATGCTCCCCGCAGCCGTTTCGACGGCGAGGCGGCCATCGCCCTGATCGACACCGACATCGGTGCCCGTTTGGTGGAAGAGGCCCTGATCCAGATCGACGAGGGCTATTTCGCGTGACGCTCTGGCGGATCAGCAACCATGCCGATCTGCAGGGAGTCGGCGGCTTGCGCGCCGGTGCCCGCTGGCACAATCGCGGGCGGCCCATCGTCTATCTCGCCGAATCGCCGCCGGGCGCCCTGATCGAGATCCTGGTCCATCAGGAGATCGCCTCTCCCGCCGCCCTGCCGGACCGCTACCGCCTGCTGACCATCGCGGTGGAGGTCGGGCTGGTTTCCCTGGATGCGCCGCCGCTTCCCCCCGACTGGCGGGAGCGGACGGAGGTGACGCGCGCCGTCGGCGATGCGTGGCTGGCGACCGGCCGCTCGGCCCTGCTGCGGGTGCCGAGCGCCATCATGCCCGACGTCCACAATGTGCTGCTCAACACGCTGCACCCGGATGCCGGAAAGCTGCGGATCGCCGACGTCCAGGACGTCCCCTTCGACCCGCGGCTGTTCAAGACCGTCCCGCCGACGGCAAGACAGCCGTAACCGCCCCTACACCCCCATCATCCCCCGCCAAACCGCGTGGAACTGCTGAATGCGCTCCTCGTTCAGGCCGAGCAGGGCGGGACGCTCCGTCTGGCGGCAACCGCGGAAGGCCAGTTCCGACGCCTCCTGGTCCTCGCGCAGCAGGGCGACGTTGAGGTCGCGCGCGCCCTCCTCGATCAGGCGACGGGCGGCGGGGCCGCCTTTGCCGGCATCTCCCCCAGGGGCGCCGTCCGGATCGGCCAGGAACAGGCGGAGGTTCAGCGCGCAGCGGTCGGGGCCGAGCGGGTCGTAGGTCTGGACGCTCATCACCGCGCCGCGGGTGAAGCCGATCTCCAGGTTGGGGAAGATGTGCAGGTGGTCGTAGTCGCGCAGAAGCGGGCTGGGGCGGAAGCCCAGCCGCTCCGACACGCCGTCCCACCAGCGGGCGCTCTTGTCCGACACCGACGTGACGCCACGGGAATGGGCGCCGTCGTAATCGCAGCGCCAGTCGCCCTTCACCAGCTTGCGGAAGGTGGTGGGGTGGGTGAGGTCGGCGTGATAGACCTCCAGCACGCTCTCCACCCCCATCTTCCAGTTGGCGGCCCACTCCATCGATCGCTCGTCGAAGGGGCGGACGAAAACCTCCGAGGCATGGCGCAGCACGTCGGCATAGACGCCCAGCCAGTCGCCGAGGTCCGGCCCCTCCGCCGCCAGCCGCAGGAAGACGAAGCGCCCGCACACCCCGACCGCCACCGGCGTCAGGGCACGGCCGCAGCGGCCGTCGCGGTCGAGACCGAAGTTCGCCTCGTTGCCGGGGATGCCGTAGGGCACGCCGTCGCGGTCGAAGGTCCAGCCGTGATAGCCGCAGCGCAGCATGCCGTTGCCGCGCGGCGCCCGGTGGATCATGGCGAAGCGGTGGGTGCAGACGTTGCGGAAGCCGCGCAGCTCCCCGTCGAAATTCTGCACCAGTACATCCAGCCCGCCGATCCGCCGGGTCAGATAGTCGTTGGGCCGGGCAAGCTCGTCGGTGAAGCCGGCGAAGATCCAGGCATGGCGGAAGACCCGCTCCTCCTCCGCCCGGAAGATCTCCGGGTCGTAGTAGGCGGCGGGGTCGATGCCGGGGACGGCCTTGGCGGCGGCGAAGGGGAGGGGGCTTTCCATGATGCGCAAAGGGTAGCCCGCGCCCCACCGGCCGGTCCAGGGCACAGCAGGTCGCAGGCGCTTCCTCCCGTCACGGCCGGAACAGCGTCGCCTCGATGCCGCGCAGCCCCGTGGCGTCGCAGATGTAATAGGCGACCATGGCGCGGCCGTCCGGCAGCACCGCCGCCCAGGGATAGCCCAGGTCCGGCGCCGGCCCGTCGTCGCGCAGCACCAACTCCGGCACCTCGCTGGGCTGCTGGCGGCGCGGGTCGTAGAGGCGGGCACGCACGCCGTAGGGCGCATGGCGATAGCCGCCGACCAGCAGAAGCCGGCCGTCCGGCAGCGGGCAGGCGTCATAGGGATGGCCGACCACCGCCTGGCGCCGCCACGGCTCCCAACTGTGGCCGAGATCGGTGGAGCGCGAGGTCGCCAGATGGTCGTCCAGCCCGGTGGTGCGGTGGAAGGCGTGCAGCACGCCGTCGGCGTCCAGATGCAGCGCCGTCTCGCAGAAGCCGGCCTTGGCCTCGGGGTCGATGGCGATGATCGCCCGATGAACCCAGCTCTCCCCCCGGTCGGTCGAGGCGAAGAGATGGCTGGCATAGGTGCCGGTGGAGGGGTGGTGGGTGTAGCCGGTCTGCAGGATGGTGCCGTCCGGCGCCTCCACCGCCCGGCCGCGCACCGCACCGCCGTAAAAGGGCCGCTGGCCCGGCACGATGTCGGGATGGCCGGGCAGGGGGGGCAGGTCGCGGTGCGGGGTCCAGCTCCGGCCGCCATCGTCGCTGTGCCGGCTGTAGCCGCCCCAGAAGATGTAGAGGTCGCCGGTCTTCTGCGGATTGCCGGTCAGCCCGATCCCCAGCGCGCGCAGCGCCTCCCCTTGCGACGACGGCACCGGATACCAGCAGAATCCGGTCAGCAGGATGCGGCCGTCACGCAAGCTGAGCAGGCTGGCGTCCTGGTCGGCCGCCTGCGGATCGGGCGGCAGGGACATCTCCTCGCCCAGCGGTTCGGCATCGGGGCCGAGCCGCAGCAGCACGGTCTGCGAGCGGGAATCGAGATGGTCGACATGGTTGAACCCGGTCTCCCCCGTCCGATATTCCGCCCCGCGCAGCCAGCGATGGTCGCGCGCCCGCCGGAAGGCCAGCAGCACCGATCCGTCTCCCACCGGGGTGAGCGACGGGAAGGACGCATAGAACCGCGGGTCGCGGTACAGCACGCGATGTTCGGCACCGGTCATGGCCATCGGGTTCCCTACTCCCTCTTTGAAAAGCAGCAACGAGCCCGCAAACGACGAGTCTGCTCAGGCCAGCCCGATCCAGAGGAGGAACGCCCGGTTGACCGCGAGCATGCTTTCATCCTCCAACCGTCCGAACGCTTCGCCGATCTTGTCGCGGGCGATCGTCTGGACCTTGTCGACCATCACCTGCGAGCGTTTGCGCAGACCGTTACCCGGAGTCGGATCGACCGACAGGCGGAACAGCGGCGCGTCCACCAGGGCGCTCGTGATCGGCAGAATGGTGACGCTGGGATGCCCGTCGAACAGGTCGGACTGGATGACCAGTGCCGGACGCGGCTTGCCGCAGTCACCCTGCAAGGCGGCCGTCACCAGATCGCCGCGCCTCACTCCCAGCCCTCGGTATCGCGGACCGTGTCCAGCCAGTCCATCGTCTCCTGCTCCTGCGGCGTGTCCCGGACCAGCAGAGACTGGCGCCGGCATTCGGCGGCGAAGCCGGGCCGGCGGGTGTCCGGCACCCAGATCTGCAACGGCCGCAGCCCGGCGGCGCGCAGGCCGTTGCGATGGCGCTGGACACGGAAGGAAAGCGGCGTGGGCATGGGCAGGCACTCCCTTATGTTACATGTAACATTGATCGTCCGCCGATCCTGTGCAAGCCCAACCCCAATAAACCCGCCCCTCTGTGGACCCGCGACCTCGTGCCTCAGCAGCATGGCGCGACGAAGGACCGGATGCGCCTTGAAAGATCGCTGCTCTTATGGAGAGTTTTCACCGCAGACGATTCTCCTTTTACGCGGTGCCGCATCCCATGGCGTCCTCCTTCGTCCCCACTGCCGCCCCCGTCGGCAGCTTTCTGGACAATGTGCGCACGCGCATCACGTCGCCGCGGGCCTATTGGCGCAAGGTGAAGGCCGATCCGCGCTACGCCATCTACGACATCCTGCCCATCGTCACCGATCCGGTCCTGCGCGACCGGCTGTCGGCGCTGATCGCGGCGCGGCGGCCGCGCACGCCGGGCTTCCAGCCGTCGCTGGAGGCGCGCGACTGGTGCCGGACGCTGGAGAGGGACGGCATCACCCCGCCGCTGCCGCCGATCGACCCGGCCGTCGTCGCCGACTTGCGCGCCTATTTCGAAAACACCCCCTGCCACGATCCCTTCCGCCCGCATCTGGGCTGGTTCCGGCCCGACAGCCCGCCCAGCCCGGACTCCAACATGGGCTATCACGGCATCGAGCAGATCCTGCGGGCTCCCCATGTGCTGGCTCTCTTCAACGATCCGCAGGTGCTGGAGACGGCGGAGCTGTATCTCGGCTGCAAGCCGATCCTCGACAACATCGGCTGCTGGTGGTCCTGGGGCGGCGAGAGTTTCGGCGGGCGGGAGGCGGCCAAGGGCACCCAGCGCCACCACCGCGACCTCGACAGCCTGCGCGGCTTCAAGCTCTTCTTCTACCTGACCGACGTGGACGAGGACGGCGGCCCGCACATCTACGTCAAGGGCAGCCACCGCAGCCGCCTGCTCTCCACCGGCCGCGCCCTGACCGACGCGCAGGTGGAGGCCGCCTTCGGCAGCGCCGGCACGGTGACGATGACCGGCTCGGCCGGCAGCCGCTTCATGGGCGACACCTACGGCGTCCACAAGGGCGCCCTGCCGCGGCGCGGCCGGCGCCTGCTGCTGACGGCCCAGTACAACGTCAACCGCAGCCCGCACGGACCGACCGTCCCGCCGCTCGACCGCCGCTGCGCTGGGGTGCCGGACGGGCTGGATCCCTTCGTGAACCAGATCTACGTGGCGCCGTGACGAAGGGATGGCTCCGGCCGTCCGGCGGCTTCACCCCATGGCGAGAGCCGAGGCATAGCCGATCTCGTAATAGAGCCGGATCATCGCCCACAGGCTCTCGCCCTCGAGGCTGTCGATGTCGATGGCGGCCAGATCGGCCAGATTGACGTTGAAGTTGCAGCCCTGTTCCGCCTGCCCGTTCCGCCGCTGCATCAGGCGGTTGGAGACCCCCTGGTAGAACATCCGCCGCATCAGCCAGCGTCGGTTCAGCCGGTCGGGGTGGATGAAATGGGACACCGTGGCGGCCGGCACATAGTAGGTGGCGGCTCCCGCACGGCGCATCTCGATGAAGATGACGCCCTCGTTCGCCAGCAGCCCGTCCCCCTTGCGGCCGAGGTCGGTCGGGAAGGTACGGCCCGCCATCAGCCGCTTGCGGAAGGCGCAGTTCCCTTCGCCGAACCATTCCGTCTCACGCAGGAAGCGGGATTGGCTGTCCCATCCCCAGCGGCACGAGAAGAAATGCAGCATGTCGTCGGCCAGCCAGCCCGGCCGGGGCACGTCTCCGAAATCCGGTTCGACCTCGCCCGCGACGATGTCGACGGCGTCGCCCAGCCGGTGGAAAGGCTCCAGCAAGCGCTCCAGCCAGCCTTCGCAGGCCCGCTCGTCGTCGTCGATGAAGGCAATCAGCGCTCCCGCCGCCTCGGCCACGCCGCGGTTGCGGGCGAAGCTGACGCCCGGACGCTCCTCCACGATATGGCGCAGCGGCACCCCCCGCAGAGCGAAGACGGCCTGTCGGCCCTCGACGACCGGGCGTCCTTCCGCCAGGGCGGAATTGTCGATAACGAGGATTTCATGCGCAGCACCCGGAGAGCCGCCCACCCGCTGCCCGATCAGACTGTCCAGGCAGGCGCCGAGCAGTTCAGGGCGCCTATGGGTGCAGATGACGATGCTGGCGGCGATTTCCGGGCTGTCGGTGTTGGGGGTTCCGGTGGTCGGCATGCTGCTCCGTCTGTCAGTGATCGGCATGGACGATGCGCAGGTCCGGCAGGCCCCAGGCGGTCACGCCCATATCCTTGGCCATCATCGCCAGCCCCTCGGTCTCGATGTAGCCGCGGTGGCTGTAGGACGGGAAACACACCCCCTCGCGGTGAAGGTCCGCGCGCACCAGCAGCGCCGTGCCGCCGACCCCGTCCAGCGGCACGATGTCCTCGCCGGCGAAGGCATCCAGATAGAGCCGGCCGGCACCGCGCGGCGGCTGGAAGATGCCGTCGGCCAGATGGCGCGGGTCTTCCCCGCCGATCTCCGGGGCCGTCAGTCGGAAGCTGTTGAGGTCGAAGGTCCGTCCGTCGGGCAGGACGCAGTGGGGGACGACGATGTCGCGCCCGGCGGCGAGCAGGCGGGCCGGCAGGTCCGGCGGATAGTCGACCAGATCGGCGTCGAGCCACAGCACCCAGTCCTCGTCACCCAGCGCGCCGGACAGCAGCCGGTTGCGCGAGCGCGCCAGCAGCTCCCGCCGCCGCCGCTGAATGTCCGGCGCCCAGCGCGGCCCCTCGGGCCGGAATCCGTAATCGTGGCGCAGCAGCGTCACCCGGCGGTAGCGGTCCCGCAGTTCCGGCAGCCTTGCCGCCAGCCAGTCATGGGTGCCGTCGCGGCTGTCCCCCTCCAGGAAGCCCAGCGACAGGCGGGACGGGTCGTGGTCGAGCCGGCCGAGCAGTTCCAGATAGCGCGGCAGATGGGCGACGGCGTCCTTCACCGGGGTCAGCACCAGCAGCTTTTCATGCATCGTCGTCTTCTGCCGTGCCGCCACGATCGCCGGGGCAGGCGTGACGGCACGCCGATAGGCCTCCACCGGCAGGCGCTTGCCCATCTCCTCCAGCATGGCCCGGCAGCGGTCGCCGCTGAAGCGGGCGGCGGTCGCCTTCCAGTGCTCCTCGAAATGCCGACCGCCGAAGGTGTTGCCGCCATGGACGACGTAGGTGTAGAGCCGCGGCAGGTCCATCCGGACGACGCGGGCCGTGCGGCGCAGCTGTTCGACCACCGGCGTGTCCTCGCCGCGGCGAAGCGCCGGATAGCGGGGCATCACCGCCTTCTCGCACAGAAGCGAGCCTTCCCAGTCCCGTTCGCAGGACACCGCCAGCCGGCCCTCGGCCGGCCACCAGATCATCCAGCGGCCGAGCAGGCAGGCCTGGGCGCCGGCCGCGGCCAGCACCCGCTGCTGCATCTGCAGCCGGCAGGGGTCGTACAGGTCGTCGTCGTCCCATTGGCAGACATAACGGCCGGCCGCATGGTCGACGGCAAGGTTGCGCAGCTCGCCCAGCGTTGCGCCTCCCTCCCGCCCGGCCGCAGTCACCCGGATCAGACGGATGTTCGGGCACCCGGCGGCGCGGATGGCGCGCTCCAGCGGGTCGTCCTGCGGCAAGGCCGGGCTGTCGCAGACGATGACCAGTTCCCGGTTGGGATAGGTCTGGCGCGCGAAGCCGTCGATGGCGAACTCCAGCAATGCTCTCCGCCCTCTGGTGACCATCAGGCAGGAGATCAGGGGCAGCCCCTCCGCCTTTATCGGAGAGCGGGCGTCCTCCGGCCGGCCGTCGGTCACCACCGCAGCGATCTGCCGCGGCAATGCGGCCTCGGGAGCGGTCTTGGATGCAGCATCGCCGCGGAACCAGGTGCCCTCCCAGTAATGAACGGCATAGGCCCGGCGGGTCGCCTGTTCCCAGAAGACGGGATCGAACAGGCGGCCGCCCCAGCAGTCATCCTTGGTCACGGGATAGAGCAGTTCCGGCGGCAGCACCGTCACCGCGGCAGCGCCTTCCCCTTGATATGAAGCGTGGGCGCGTGTCAGCAGGAAGGGGCCGGTGGCGTCCAGCACGTCGGCGCAGGACCGCGCCTCGACCAGCCGGTCCAGCAGATGGTCCCAGAAGGGATGGCCGGGCACCGACGCCAGGAAGGACGGGCACAGGATGCGGGGCAGCCCGCGCTCCACCGCCTTCGCCAGCCCGCCATGCTCCTCCGGTTCCAGCCCGACGACGAAGCTCCGCCCCTCCAGCAGCCCGTCGATCGGACGCAGGCATTCGAAATCGAGGTCGGCATAGACCCCGCCGAAGCGGCGCAGGATCAGGTAGCGCGCCAGATCGATCCGCGCGATGGGATCGGCATAGCCGTGGAAGACCGGCAGCAGCGCCGGATGCTCCCCGGCGATGAAGCGCCCGATGTCCTCGTCGGTCCAGAACCGGTACTCGAAGCCGGGATTGCGGTCGATCCAACTGCGCTGCAGCGCCTGGAATTCCGACGGAACGTCGCGTGTCTTCCAGGTCTGGTGGATCAGGCGCGGGATCGGGGAGCAGGAGTCGGTGCGCATGGACTTTGACCGCAATTGTGCATGGACCGATAAGCACTATTGCCGAGCCTGCTCAATAGAAATGGATGCTTGGGAAGAATCTGTCACACTTTGATTCATTCGACACACGCCATTAGAGAATATTTCTCATGTTTTTCTACAAAACCTTCTCTCATTTGCCCGGACATCGCCCTGCAACTGAAGATTATCAACCGCACCCAGGAAATTCACCGTCACGCCATGAAGTTAGCCAAGTTGACCAAGATGGGGGGCGACGCCTATGATCCTTGAGAAAGATGGAGGGGCCGGATGCGGCAGTTCACCATTCATGCGGCCAAGACCAACCTGTCCAAGCTGATCGAGGCGGCTCTGCGCGGCGAAGAGGTCGTCATCGCCAAGGGAAGCAGGCCGGTCGTGCGGCTGGTCCCGGTTTCCCGCGGGTCTTTCACCATCGGCCTGCTGAAGGACAGGCTCGGCACCGGGCCGGACTTCTTCGAACCGATGGACGAGGCCGATCTCGACGCCTGGGAAGGGGAGGGCGTCAGGGTTCCATGACGGCGGTCCTCCTCGACACCCATGCCTGGGCCTGGAGCCTGTCCGGCGATGCCCGCCTGTCGAAACCGGCCGTCGCCGCCATCGCAGCCGCCGACATGGTGCTCGTCAGCCCGATCACCTTCTTTGAGATCGCCCAGAAGGTCCGGCTCGGCAAATGGCCGGAGATGACCCCCTTCGTGGAACGGCTGGATGCCCTGCTGACCGAGCAGGGCGGGCTGGTGGCCGGCTTCGATCCCGCGGTCTGCCTGATCGCCGGCATGATGGACTGGCCCCACCGTGATCCTTTTGACCGTCTGTTGGCGGCCACGTCGATGCATTACAAGCTGCCGCTGGTCTCCGCCGACGCGGTCTTCGACGGCATCGTCACGCGGCTGTGGTGATCGCCCCCGTCCCAGAACAGGCCATTCCATGCCCGGACACCGCCCCTACCGCCTGCATCGCCCCTGGACCGTGCTGGGCAGCCGTGAGCTGCTCGACGCCGATCCCTTCCTGAAGGTCCGGGTGGAGACGGTGGAGCTGCCGGACGGACGGCGGATCGACGATTACTACCAGTTCGACCAGCCCTCCTTCGCCTGCATCTTCGCCGAGACGGCGGACGGGCGGATCGTCACCTACCGCCAGTACCGCCACGGCCCGCGCAAGGTCGGTCTGGTCTTCCCCGGCGGCCACCTGTCGCCCGGCGAGGAGCCGCTGGCCGCGGCCAGGCGTGAGCTGATGGAGGAGACGGGAATGGAAGCGGAGAGCTGGACCGACCTCGGCGCCTACATCGTCAACGCCAACCAGGGCGGGGCCTGGTCGCACATGTTCCACGCCACCGGCTGCCGCCGGGTCGCCGACCCGATCGTCGACGACCTGGAGGACACCGAGATCCTGCACCTGACAAGGGCGGAACTGCTGGAGGCCATCGGCCGCGGCGAGATGCATCTGCTGACGCAGATCGCGCTGGTCAGCATGGTCTGG
This sequence comes from Azospirillum sp. B2RO_4, assembly GCF_051124815.1. NCBI lineage: Bacteria > Pseudomonadati > Pseudomonadota > Alphaproteobacteria > Rhodospirillales > Azospirillaceae > Azospirillum > Azospirillum sp. B2RO_4. Next base: position 156,368 of record NZ_CP118491.1, read on the forward strand.
CAGGCCGACATCGCGCGGGTGCTGTCCCGCCCCCATTCCCCGGACACAGCCGGCCCAGACACAGCCAATTGAGGAAAAGCCCGATGACCCGCTTCGCCCCAATGGCCCTGATGGCCTTCCTGACACTGGCCGCCCTCCCGGCCGCCGCCGAGCCGATGAAGGGCCGGTACGAACTGCGCTGCCAGGACCCGCAGACCCGGCAATGGAGCGTCGCGGGCCAAGTGACCGACCCGGAGATCGTCGATCTGCCGGCATCCGGTGGGAAAGCCGGCGGACGTGAGGTGCGCGGCACCGGGGCCGACGGCAAGCCGGTGGTCCTGCCCATGCCGTCCGACCGCACCTGCATGCTCAGCGCGCGCTGACCGGCGGCGGTTCCCCCCGCCATCGAACAGGGAACCGACCGTCAAACTGTAACATCCCCGCTGTAGCTTCCCGACGCTCGCCAAGATCAAGCCGGCGCCGAACGGGCTCCAATAGCCCGACGGCGCCGCTCATGCCAGCCGCTTGCCCTGATGAGGGTTCGGGAGACACCAGCCATGACCAACTTGCCCGTTCAATTGCCTGAAACGTCGCGCCGTTCGGTGCTCCGCGCCCTTGCCGGGCTGCCGCTGCTGCCGGTCGCCGGCATCGGCGCCGGCGAGCTGCTGTTCGCCTCGGGCGCCGAAGCGGCCGCCGCCAAGGGCGCGCCGGTCGCCGTCGAGTTCGTCGGCATGGCCGCCCCCACCGCCGCCGCCGCGCAGGCCAAGACCACGGTCGAATCCAGCATGGTCGTGACCTGGGCCGATGGCTCCAAGCAGAGCTTCGCGCTCGGCTACCAGCCGCTGTTCATCACCGGCGACATGGTGCCGGACGGCAAGGGCGGCACGATCCTGGCCGGCGGCTATACCGACATCAACGGCAAGCCGATCCTCGATACCTCGATGGCGACCCCGGCGCCCTTCTTCTCCGACTGCCCGGACGGCTGCAACCTGCTGGCCCCGATTCCCGGCGCCAAGGTGGCGGGCGTCACCGGCAACACCCTGTTCGCCGTCGTCCAGTTCGAATACGCCACCCGCGATTCCAAGGACGCCTCGATGTACGGCAAGCTGCCGTCGCCGATCGCCGTCCTGACGCTGGACCAGAACAAGGAAACCGGCGCACTGAAGCTGGTGCAGTACCACAATGTCGACACCAGCCCGGCGCACGGCCTGTGGATCACCTGCGGCGCCAGCCTGTCGCCCTGGAACACCCACCTGTCGAGCGAGGAGTACGAGCCGGACGCCGCCGCGCTGGACGACCAGTTCCGCGCCTACAGCAAGAACCTGTTCGGCGACGAGACCAAGGCCAACCCCTATCACTACGGCCACCTGCCGGAGGTGACGGTCCACCCCGACGGCACCGGCACCATCAAGAAGCACTATTGCCTGGGCCGCATCTCGCACGAGCTGGTGCAGGTGATGCCGGACGAGCGCACCGTGCTGATGGGTGACGACGCCACCAACGGCGGCCTGTTCATGTTCATCGCCGACAAGGCCAAGGACCTGTCCGCCGGCACCCTCTATGCCGCGAAGATGGAGCAGGAGGCCGGCAAGGACATCGACAAGGGCGGCGCCTTCGCGCTCAAGTGGGTCAAGCTGGGCCACGCCACCAGCGCCGAGATCGAGAAGCTGGCCGACAGCCTGAAGGCCGCCGACATCGTCGAGGTGAAGAAGGAGGATCCGAAGGACCCGTCCTTTACCGCCATCCCCTTCAGCGGCAAGACCCAGTGGGTCAAGTTCAAGCCGGGCATGGAGAAGGCCGCCGCCTTCCTGGAGACCCACCGCTACGCCCCCACCGTCGGCGCCACGCTGGCCCTGACCAAGCTGGAGGGCGTCACCGTCAACGCCAAGGACAAGACCGCCTACATGGCGGTGTCCTACATCTACAAGACGATGAGCGACGGCAAGAGCGGCATCAAGGTCGACAAGATCAACGCCGGCGCCGTCTATCAGCTGCCGATGAAGGGCGGCCAGACCGACATGGCCGGGGCGGCCATCGCCAGCGACTGGGTGCCGGTGCATTTCAGCGCCGTCCCGGCCCTGGTCGGCCGCGACCTCGCCACGCCGGACGCGCTGGGCAACACCGCCGACGCCGACCTGATCGCCAACCCCGACAACCTGAAATTCTCCGAGAAGCTGCGCACGCTGTTCATCGGCGAGGACAGCGGCAACCACGTCAACAACTTCCTGTGGGCCTACAACGTCGACAGCAAGAAGCTGGCCCGCATCCTGTCCTGCCCGGCGGGCGCGGAATCGACCGGCCTGCAGGCGGTCGACGACGTCAACGGCTTCTCCTACGTCATGAGCAACTTCCAGCACCCCGGCGACTGGGAGAAGGGGCTGCACGACAAGGTGAAGGACAGCCTCGCCTCGCTGATCGACGACGCCTACCGCAACCGCCGCAGCGGCGGCGTCGGCTACATCCACGGGCTGCCGCAAGCGGTCTGATGGGGGCGGTCTGATAGGGCCGGTCTGGCCGGACCTGAGTTGAAACGACAAGAAGCGCGGCCGGTGACCCGGCCGCGCTTTTTTCATGCCTTATCGAAAGAAGTAATACCGACGCAAAACTACCCGAATGATTTATTCTTGGAAGTGGTAATCATCAATCGACCTAGAACCAATCGGTGATCTTAACACCTCGTTAACTGGCCGGATGGCTCAATAAGCTCATCAGAACGGGCAGAAGCCTCCACCCCGAATACTAAGGATCGCCGCCATGTCCAAGACCGATTGCGCCGTAAACGTCTTCGCCTCTGCTTCCCTGCACCTGGATGTGGTCGATGAATTCATCGCGATCGCCCAGTCGAAGCTGAACGGTACCACCAGCGAATTCGCCCGCGACAGCCTGACCGACCTGCTGGCCGGCCTGACCGAGCAGCGCGAGACCTACCGCGCCGTACTCGCCGCCGCCCCGACCGCCAACGCGCTCGCCGCCTGATCCGGCCACTCCAGTCCGCTCCCTCCGCCGTCCCCTCTTCCGCGAAAGATCGCCATCATGACCGCCCCGATCGCCGCCCCGATTGCCAAGGACGTCCTCGCCTCCGCCACCCTGCATCTGGACGTGCTGGAGGAGTTCATCGCCGTCGTTCGCCGCCGGATGGCGTCGACCACCGACACCTTCGCCCGCGACAGCCTGAACGATCTGCTGCTGAGCCTCACCGAACAGCGCGACAGCTATCAGGCCTTCCTGCCGCTGGCCGCCGCCGAGCCGGTCTGAGGTCTTAAAACGCCTTCAGCTTCTTCCAGGCGAACACCACCATGCGGGCCAGGAGCCAGCCGTGGGTGAAGCGGGAGATCTGGGTTTCGCCATAGCTGCGGTCGGCGTAGCGCACCGGCACCTCGACGATCTTCAGGTTCTGCTTGGCGGCGCCGAAGATCAGGTCGAAATCGCCGAAGGGGTCGAAATCGCCGAAGTAATGGCGGTTGTCGACGATGGTCTCGTAATCCTGGCGCCACAGCACCTTGGTGCCGCACAGCGTATCGGTGAAGCGCTGGTTCAGCAGGAAGGAGAAGATGCGCGCGAAGGCCCGGTTGGCCAGGAAGTTCAGGAAGCGCATCGCCTCCGGCGCCATCGGGTAGACCAGCCGGGTGCCGTTCACGAACTCGCCGCGTCCCGACACCATCGCCTGATAGAATTTCCCCATCGTCTCCGGCGGCACCGTCAGGTCGGCGTCGAGGATGATCAGGATGTCGCCGCGCGCCACGGCGAATCCGGCGCGCACCGCGTCGCCCTTGCCCTTGCCGGGCTGCTTCATCACCTTGATGTCCCAGTCGGGATAGGCGTCGCGGACCCGCAGGCACTCCTCGTACGTGTTGTCCCGGCTGTTGCCCTCGACATAGATCACCTCGATGTCGGGGGCGAAGCGGGGCAGGCGGCGGATGGCGTTCTCGATGTTGCCGCGCTCGTTGCGGCAGGGGATCAGGATGGTGGCCGAGGCCGGCTTGCCGTCGACCGTCACCTCATCCACGGTGGGCTGCGGCCGGGCGACGACATAGTTGCGCACGCACAGCCGGCGGATGCCCGGCAGCGGGGCGATGTAGCGGTTGACCAGCGTGCCCAGCCCGAACAGCCGCTTCGGGATCAGCTGGCGCCATTCGCGGCGCACCGGCTCCCAGCCGGCCAGATCCAGCAGGTTGACGATGTCGCTGGTCGACAGCCAGTTCTGCTGGCCCTGCGGCATGCGCATGCCCAGCTTCTCCGCCGCCCACAGGATCGGCTCCCAGACGCGGGAGTGATAGCTGACGATGATGCGGGTCTTGGGATTGGCGACCCGGCGCAGCAGGCGCAGCGTCTCCTCGATGTCGTCGAGGAAGCCGATGGTGCCCGACAGCAGGATATGGCTGAACGGCCCCTCCACGGCGTCGATGGTCGCCGGGTCCTCGGCGTCGGCGGCGATCAGCTCCAACTGCGGATGGCGCGTCTTCGCCACGGCGATGGTCGCCGGGCTGAGGTCGATGCCGACGCCGCGCGCCGGCTTCAGGGCCGCCAGCGTGTCGCCGACACCGCAGCCGATCTCCAGCACCGTCGCCCCTTCCGGAATCAGGAAGCGCAGATAGGCGCGGTCGGCGTCGTGGAAGGCGCGGTTGCGCTCGGCCCAGCGGTCGCGCAGGGGGGCCATGGCGTCGAACAGCGACCGGATGCGCTGCTGGCGCGGAGAGAGGCCGCGCGTCTCGGCTGCGGGTTCCATCGCGGCGGGGGTGGCCACCACGGGAGCGGGCTGGGAAAGCGTCGAAGTCGGCTGGTCGGTCATCGGGAGAAGTCCGTGGGAAAGGCGTCGGGTCCGCCATCAGACGTCGGGACAGCCGTCCGGGCGGCGGTCTCGTTGCGCAGCAGCAGCCAGAACAGGCCGCCGGGCAGCGAGAGGACGGCGATCGACAGCCCGATCAGCAGCGAGACCAGAAGGGCCGCGTCGGCATCGAAGCCGAGCAGCGCGAAACCGGCGACCATCGCCCCCTCGCGCACGCCCCAGCCGCCGAGCGAGACGGGCAAGGCGGCAGCGACGATGGCAGCCGGCACGATGGCCAGCCCGTCCAGCCAGCCGAGCGGCAGGCCGACCGAGCGGGCGAACAGGATGGTGGCGGTGATGGTGGCGAGATGGACGCCGATGCTGTGGCCCAGCGCCGCCCAGGCGGCCGGGTTGCCGGCCATGGCGCGCAGCTGCGCCACCGCCCCCCACAGGGTCCGCCCCAACGCCCCGTCGCGCAGCCGCTTCGGGATCGGCAGCCGGTCGCGCGGGATGCGCCCGGCGAGCAGCAGCAGCCCCATGGCGACGGCCAGGACCAGCGCCCCGGCCAGCACGGTGCCGGCGACGGCGGGCGGCGCCACCGCTGCCAGATGCGGCAGCCCGACCAGCCCGATCAGCACCACGCCCAAGAGCGCCATCAGCCGGTCGACCAGCAGGGCCAGCATCACCGGCCCGGCCGGGTGGCCGAGCCGCCAGGTGAACCAGCCGCGCAGCAGGTCGGCCCCGACCGATCCCGGCAGGATCTGGCCGACGAAACCGCTGGCCATCTGCAGGCGGAAGGCGGTCCAGCGGGTCAGGGAGAAGCCGGCGGCCCGCCCCACCGCCCGCCACCGCTGCGAGGCGAAGGGCAGGGTCAGCGCCTTCACGGCGAAGCCGGCGGCGAACAGCCACGGATCGGCGGCCGACAGGCGCGCGGCGATACCCGGCCAGTCGGCCCCGGCGGCGAGCGCGCCCAGCACCACGACCGTCACCGCCAGCTTGACCAGCAGCGGCCACCGCCGTCCGGACGGCTTCCCCGGACCGGCCCTATCCGGACCGGGGCCGGAGTCGGAACCGGGCTTCGCCGATTGGACGAAGGGGGTGTCGAGAAGAGCCTGGGCCATCATCCCCGCATGGAAATCCGGGTGCCGCGGGACAGCGGCGCCGAACGGGCCGTTGTAACGGCTCACGCCCGGCTTGTCACCCGGTCAGGCGGGAGAGGGGCCAGGGGGCGAGGCCGGGGGCGGAGAGCCGGCTGCTCCTTCCTTGAGAATGGACATGACCGTATCGACCAGCTTGCCGGCATTCTCCTGGACATAGCCCGGCTCGCTTCTCGACTGGATCATCAGCCAGGGCTGGGCGTCCGTGCCCTGCTGGGGATCGAAGAAGCCGAGCCGCGCCTTGGATTGCTGGTATTCCGGATGGTGCTCGCTGTCCGTCCGCATCGCGGCGCCGAACGCGCCATTGTCCACCGCCGCCTGCGACGCCGCGGCATCGGGACCGTTCAGCATGTCGACCAGACCGGCCTTGACCTCGTCGGCCGACATCTTGCCCAGCTTGTCGAAGGCCCGGTTGTCCAGCCAGATTTCCACCTGCTTGTCGTCGGTTCCCTGGGATCCCGGCAGGAACAGCGTGATCATGGATGTCGTGTCCCAGCCCTTCGGTGGTGGCGTCGCCTCCGACTGGCGCTCGGCCTCCCACTCCTTCACCTCCTGGGATTTCTCCGGCATGACGCCGCCTCTCGACACCGCCTGACGTTCGACGACCTTGCCGATCTCGCCGGACAGCATGAGATTGCCGGCGTTTTCGCCCTCCTCCTCGAAGCCGAACTGAGTGCGCAGGGATTTCATGGCGTCACGCACGAAGTCCATGCGCGCCGACTGATACTCCATGACCTTTTGGATGCGCGCGCTCGTCGCCCGGAAATCCGCGAAGCTGACATCGCCTGCGATTTTCAGCTGTACCGGCGGCTTGGCCGGCGTGTCGGCGGACCCGTTCATCGCCGACACCGCCTGTGCCGACAGCGATACCGTATCGGTCACCGGCTTCTTCGCGGCCGAGGGAGCTGGCGAGGAAGCTGGCGAGGAGACCGCCGCGGAAGACGCGGCCGAGGGAGTTGCGGAGGGAAGCGGGGAAGCCGGTGCGGCTTTCAGCTTCGCCAGCAATGAGAGCGCCGACATGGCGCCCTCCTGAGCGGCCTTCGTGACCATGGTTCCTCCCCCGCCAGAACGTATCGAGAGGAGAATAATTCCGTTTCCGGCTAACAGACCATTAATTACTGCAATCTCAGGTACGTGATACTCCGGCCGGAGCATTCCCTGCCGGGATCGGCCCTGCTCACCCCATCCCGGCGGCGGCCAGCATGCCGCTGTCGGGAATCATCCCGGCCGCGCGAGCGGTGGAACCGGCGGGGCTCAGCGCCCGGCCTTCCAGCCTGCCGAAGACGATATAGTGCCGCATCGCCGCCGTCAGGTCGCCGCCGGTCGCCGCCGCCACGTCGGCGTTCGCCGCCAGATAGGCCGACGCGTTGAAGCCGGTCGTCCGTCCTTCGGTCCGGCCGTTGGTCAGGTAATGCAGTTCGGCCCGGGTGGTGTCGGTGCCGAAGGCGGCGGCAAGGTCGCTGTTGGCGGCCAGATAGGCCGTGGGATCGAAGGTGACCGTCCGGCCCTCCGCCCGGCCGTTGGTGATGTAGTGGATCTCGGCGCTCGTCCGGTCGGTGCCGAAGGCGGCGGCGAGATCGCCGTAGGAGGCGAGATAGGCCAGCGGGTCGAAGCTCACCGTCCGGCCCTCCGCCCGGCCCATGGTGATGTAATGGATCTCGGCGCTCGTCCGGTCGGTGCCGAAGGCGGCGGCGAGATCGCCGTAGGAGGCGGCATAGGCCAGCGGATCGAAGCTCACCGTCCGCCCCTCCGCCCGGCCCACGGTGATGTAATGTGCCGCACCGGCATCGCCGTTGGCGCCGAAGGCGTTGGCGAGATCGCCGTAGGAGGCGATGTAGGCCAGCGGGTCGAAGCTCACCGTCCGCCCCTCGGCCCGGCCCATGGCGGCGTAGTGCGCGGCGCCGGCGCCGGCGTCGGTGCCGAAAGCCGCCGACAGGTCGGTGTAGGAGGCGATGTAGGCCAGCGGCGAAAAGGCCTGCCCGGACGAGACCGCAGACGTGCCGGTCGCCGGGCTGGTCCCGCTTCCCGAACCGCCTCCACTGCCGCCGCCTGCGCCGGGGCTGGGGATGCCCGGCACCGTCAGCGGAGCGGACCCCATCCGCGCCCAGTCCAGGTCATGGATTCCCAATCCTGCCGCAGCCCCGCTGCCGAGCCGGAAGTCACCGGCCGCCGGGTTGGCGAACAGCCCCGACGACACCGTGTCGCCGCCGGTCAGCCCGCGCACGCCCTGCAGCAGGTTGTTGGTGACGCTGTAGGAACCGGGGGTCCAGAACTCCCAGTAATCCACGCCCGTCGAGGAGGAGATGACGTTGCCGGTGACGCTGTTGTTGCTGAGCAGGCCGATGCTGCCGGCGCTCGGCACCCATTCCAGCCGGATGAAGCGTTCGCGCGGGTTGGACAGGGTGGCGAAGTTGTTGGTGACGCTGTTGGAATCGCCGCCATGGATGAAGACGCTGGCCCAGCCGGTGTTCTGGATGAAGTTGTCCCGGACGGCGACGCCGTTGGCCATGTCGTCCAGATAGATGCCGAAGCTCTTGTGGCGGTCGAGCCAGCCCGATCCGTCGGTCGCCAGACCGCCGACATTGCGGATGTCGTTGCCGCGGATGGTCGTGCGGGTATCGACGTTGGAGCGGCCCAGCATCTCGATGGCGCCGCCGTCGGCGGTCTCGGTCATCGTGTCGTAGATGCGGTTGTATTCCACCACCGTGTCGGTATTGACGGTGGCGCCGTCCCAGTTCTTGATCGAGATGCCGTAGCGCGGGCTGTTGCGGATGTCGTTGCCGGAGATCAGCGTGCCGCTGGTGCCGTAGAGCTGGATGCCGGCGACGTCCTTCAGCACCTCGCCGATGCCGTCGATGCTGTTGGCGCTGATGCGGTTGCCGTTGCTGCCGTAGGCGACCTTGATGCCGCTCGCCCCCAGATGCTCCAGCCGGTTGGCCTCGATCACGTTGCCGGACGATCCGGTCAGCGTCATCGCCGTGCCGACGCCGGCAAAGCGGTTGCCGGCGATGCTGTTGCCCGACGAATTGGTCAGCGTCAGGGCCGAGCCGTCCCAGGTCGTGTCGGCGAAGGTCAGCCCCTGCAGGGTGACGCCGCTCGCCCCGTTCAGCGACAGGAGCGTACCCAGCCTCGGCACCACCGCGCCCTGGGCCAGCAGGGTGCCGGGGTCCTGCGGCTTCACCACCAGCCGGCCGGTCTCGGCCTGCCAGGCGAACTCGCCGGCGTCGCGGATGAAGGCGTCGTCGTTCAGCAGGCGGTAGGTGCCGCCGCTGCGCAGGGCGTATTTCACCCCTTGCGTGAAGTTGACGGTCCGGCTGCCGGCATCGGCGGAGGCGACGCCGACGATGTTGTCGGACAGCCGTTCGGTGTCGAAGGTCTGGACCATCATGCCGGGCTGGACCCCGGCGGCCAGCACCGCCGCCATCGCCCCGTCGCCGGCCCCGATGCGCAGGCTGGTCTTGCTGGCGCCGCCGGCCGCCGCCTCCAGCACCGACCAGCCGGACTTGGCGTCGCCGGCGTTCCAGTCGCCGGTCTGCGCCACCTTCTGCCGCACCCCGCCGATGAAGAGGTCGAGGCCGGTGGCAGACGTCGGCGCGGCATAGAGCCCGCCGCCGATGGCGGTGAAGCCGCCGACCCGCTCGCCGCCGCTGAAGACCGGCGTCTCGCCCGGATAGGCCATGATGCGCACGCCGTTGTCGGCCCCGGTCAGCGTGACCGTGCGCGCCATGGCATAGCTGCCGCCGCGCACATAGGTGTCGCGGATGCCGGTCGCCCGCATCGCGCTCTGCGCGCGTTCCAGCGTGGCGAAGGGACCGTCGGTGCCGTCGGCATTGGGTGCCGCCAAACGCCCCGACCAGGAATCGTTGCCGTTGGTCGCGACGTAGAAAGCCTGCTGCGTGTCTGTCATTGCCGGATTGCCTTGCCGATACCGGGCAATCACACGGCAGAAATACTTAATAAGGAGGTAGTCTCATCCTTTCGGATGCCTACTTTCGGGATGAGCGTCCGTGTTCATTTCGTGACAAGTGCCAAGGCCGTGGCAGTTGTCACTTGCCCAATCCTCCGCGTTGTCTTGGATACCCTACACTCAACCCGGTCAGCGCAGATCGACCCGCCGTTCCTCCCGCAGCACCGTCTCGTCGCCATGGCGCAGCGTCACCGTCACCCGGTAGGGACCGGGCGGCCAGGAGCCGGGAACGGGCTTCTTCACCTCGGTGCCGAAGAACAGCACGGCCAGCGGACGCGGCACCGCGCCCTCGTTGCGCGACAGGCGGCGGCCGTCGGGGCCGGTCACCTCCAGCGTCACCCGGTCGCCCTTCCGCCCGCCCATCAGTTCCGCCCACACCCCCAGCGTCGGCGCATCCGCGGGCAGGGGCTTGCCGCCATAGCCGCCGTCCCGCGCCACCTCCGCCTTCGGCGCCTCGGGCGCCAGCCCGGCGCCGAGCAGGGCGCTCGGCCGGTAGGCGAGTTTCCGGCGCGCCGCGTCGCTCCACAGCGTGCCGGACGGCATGGGTGCTTTCCCCTGGTCGACAGCGCAGGCGGGCGCCTCCCCGGTTCCCGCCTCCTTGCCGGTATAGGGGTCGAGGGTATGGCCGTCGTGGCGGATGCCGAAATCGACATGAGGGAATTCGGTATTGCCTGACAGCCCGACCTCGGCCAGCGGCGTGCCCGCCTCCACCCGGTCGCCCGGCCTGACCGCGATGCTGCCGCGCTTCAGGTGGCTGTACTGGGTCTCCCAGCCATTGCCGTGATCGACCACCACCGCGTTGCCGGCCTCCCGCCCGGCCGGCGCGCCGCCGCTCTGCCGGATGCTGACATCCTCCATGCCGTCGCGCACGCGGGTGACCGTGCCGGGGGCCGCGGCCACCACCGCCACCCCGCGCCGCATCGCCTCCAGGTCGGGCAGCCGGAAATCGGTCCCCTTGTGCCCGTCATAGGTCAGCCGCCCGCAGGCGAAGTCCTGCATCCCCGGCCCCGGATCGGCATCGACATAGTTCTGGACGAAGCACTCCGCCCCGATCCGGCAGCGCACCGGCAATTCCAGCACCGGCGCCCCAGGGAGAAGGGCGGCGGGAGGGGCGGCGGGAGATTGGGCTGCTCCGGCGGCCGGCAGGAACACCAGGGCGGCGAACCCCCAGCGATAATCGACCGGCACCCTCATCCACACCCCTCGCACAGCATTGCTCCGTCCTGCCTGACCGTCCCTCTACAGGTGGGGTGCCGGAGGGGGAGGACCAGATCCAGGCTTATGCGACGGCGCATAAGGGGTGCTCCCGCACCAATTCCCACTGCTTGGAAGCCGGGAAGGGCGGGACTTGGGACAAAGCTTTTGGGTATGAGCAAAAGGGGGCACAGAAAAAACGCGCGCCGCGAGAATGGCGTATTGACGATTCTCCAAAATGGCTATACAGTGCGCATCCCTTCGCGCAGGAAGGGTATCAGAACATCATTTTTTACTAGCGATAGAAGCTCTGAAAAGGGGAGTCAAGAAAATTCTCCATCCTGCCGCCGCTGCAACAACCTACGGAGAGCACATGAACGAGCCGATGCCCCAGACCCTGAATTCCCGCAACCGCGCCATCCTCGCCTCCCTGTTTGAAAAGCCCACCCGGGTGGACATCCGCTGGGCCGACATCGTGACCCTGATCACCGCGCTCGGCGGCACGGTCACCTGCAAGAGCGGTTCCCACCACCGCCTCTCCCTGAACGGCGAGATCGGTATCGCCGCCCGGCCCCATCCGCAACCCACCGTCGCCCGTCATACCGTCAAGGCTGTGGCCGAATTTCTCCGCAAGGCCAGGGTTGCTTAAAGTTATTGCTATCATAATTTGATAGCACTATAAAAGAGCCACACATCGACAACAGGAGGGCCGGGGGGCGGGCAGAACACCCACCCCCGGATACCGGACGACATGCAATACAAGGGATACACCGCCAGCATCCGCTTCGAGGAAGATACGAAGCTGTTGGCCGGCGAGGTCATCGGCATAGCGGACAGCGTGTTCTTCGAGGCCGACAATGTGGAGAGCTTCATCCAGGCTTTTCACGGCGCGGTCGACGAGTATCTCGCCTTTTGCGAGGAAGAGGGCAGGGAGCCCAACCGGCCGTTCAACGGCAAGATTCTCTTCCGCTGCGATTCAGGCCTGCACCGTGCCGCCGTCCAGGCCGCCGAGGCCAAGAACCTGACCCTCAATCAGTGGTTGATCAAGGCGATCAGCCAGCAGGTCGAGCGTGAAGCCGACGATCCCGTCGTCGTTCGCGCCGCCTGACACCATAACGCTCGACGGAAGGCCGGGACCTCACCCCAATTCCGCCCCGTCCTTATCATCCGAAGGCCACACCGCCAGCCCTCATACTCCGCCCCGCATCTTATCGACGGCAGCAGGACGGGGACCGACAGCATGGCGAACAGCACCTATACCGGCAGGGGCGAGACGGTCGTCGTCATCGACAGCGGCTGGTCGCCGACCTGGGAGACCGCCTCGCGCGTGGTCTATCAGCACGACTACGCCGACAACGACGCCGACGCGCGCAACCCCAACGCCGACACCCACGGCGCCCTGGTGACCTCCACCATCCTGTCGCAGGCACCGGACCTCGGCATCATCGCGCTGAAGGTGATGCCGGACGCCTCCACCACCGCGTCGGGGTCGGCGATCGAGCAGGCGCTGCAATGGGTCGTGGCCCATGCGTCGGACTACAACATCGTCGGCGTCAACCTGTCGCTGGCCGGCGGCTCCGCCACGTCGGAGATCACCACCATCCTGTCGGACGAGCTGGCCGGCCTCGCCGCCAGGCGGGTGCTGGTGTCGGCCGCCGCCGGCAATGCCGGACAGAACGGGACGGCGACCGACGTGTCCTATTTCGCCGCCGACCACAACACCATCTGCGTCAGCGCGTCGGGCGGCGACGGCACCATGCCGGGCTGGGCCCAGCGCAATCCGGGCATCACCGATCTCTGCGCCGACGGCACCGACATCCGGCTGACCGATCTGGCCGGGCGGACGCTGATGGGCAACGGCTCGTCCTTCGCCGCGCCGGCGGTGACCGCCGCCGTGGCGCTCGCCCAGCAGGAGGCGGTCGCGCTGCGCGGCAGCGCCCTGACCCAGGACGAGTTCCTGTCGCTGGCCCACCAGACCGGGACGCCGATCGCCGGCACCGGCTACACCGACCTCAACACCCAGGCGCTGCTGACCAAGATCGGCCAGCTCTACGGCACGACGACGACGCCCGGAACCGGCGCCCCCGCCACCACCAGCGCCGCCATCCTGGTCAACGCCAAGGGCACGGCGGCGGCCGGGGTGAATGCCCATTTCACCCTGCTGGTCGACGGTCATGCGGTCGGCGGCGCCACGGTGGGCACCGCAGCCAAGAACTACGCCTTCACCACCACCGTGTCGGCCGACAGCGCCCACAAGGTGCAGGTCCAGTACGACAATGACGGCTTCGCCGGCGGCCAGGACCGCAACCTGTTGGTCGACAGCATCAGCGTCAACGGCCACCGCTATGCCGCCACCGACGCCGCGGTGACCTACGACAAGGGCGCGCTCGACGGGCGCGACGTGGTCAAGGGCCAGAGCGGCATGTGGTGGAACGGCACGCTGGTGGTCGCCGCCGACAAGAGCCTGTTCGGTGCCCAAGCGCAGGTGGCCGAGCTTCAGGCCGGCGACCTGCTGGGCCACGCGGTGTCGGCCAACGCGGCGTCGCACGGGACGGTCGACAGCGCGGCGGCCTGGATGCCGGAAGCCCTGCCCACCTTCGAGGACGCCGCCCACGGCCTGCACGCCTGGTACGATGCGCATGACATGGCGCATGGAGTGGCGGCGTAATCTGAGGATCCTGAGGATCCCCTCTCCCCCCCGGGGAGAGGGTTAGGGTGAGGGGGGCGCGCTGCGTGGCTTTGCTCGACACGCAACGCCTATCATCATTCCATAAATCCACCCCACGCCTCCCCCTCACCCCGACCCTCTCCCCGGGGGGGAGAGGGAGAATCCCTGGAGAGGGCACATCTCACCGCTCGTGCATCGCTTCCTGGGCGCTGCGCGACAGCGGCGAGAGCAGGTAGTCGGCGATGCGGCGGCGGCCGGTCCTGATCTCGGCGGTCACCGTCATGCCCGGCTGCAGCCGCGCCCGTTTGCCGTCGACCTCCAGCGTGTCGCGGTCCAGCGCGATGCGGGCGGCATAGACCGATCCGGCCTCCGGCGCCTTGGCCCCATTCTTGTCCGTCCCCTTGTCGGCCTGCTGCTGTTGCACGGCGTCGCTGGACAGCGAGGCGACGCGGCCGGGGATCAGGCCGTATTTGGTGAAGGAGAAGGCCTCCACCTTCACCTCCGCCACCTGTCCGGTCTGGACGAAGCCGATGTCCTTGTTGGGGATGAAGGCCTCGACCTCCAGATGGCTGTCCTCCGGCACGATGACCATCAGCGGCTGGGCGGTGGTCACCACGCCGCCCACCGTGTGCACCGCCAGCTGCTGGACATAGCCGTCCACCGGCGCGGTCAGCCGCAGGAAATCGACCTGCTGTTCGGCCTTGGCCAGTTCCTGCTCCAGCGAGGCGGCCTTGCGCTCGGCCTCGGCGAGGTTGGTGTAGAGCTGGCGGCGGAACTCGGCCTCGGTCTGGCGGCGCTGCTCGGCGGTGGCGGCGATGGAGGCGTCGGCCTCCGTCAGCTTGATCTTCTGGACCAGAAGCTCCTGCTCCTGCCCGACCAGATCCTGCTGAAGCTGCAGATACTGGAAGCGGGACGAGGTGCCGCGCTTCGACAGGTCGTACAGGGCATCGGCCCGCTCGCGGATCAGCGGCAGGGTGGCGTTCAGCTTGGCGATGGTCTGCGCCACGGTGGCGCGGTCGGCCTCGCGCCGGGCCTGCTCGCGGTCCAGCGCCGCCAGCTTGGCGCGCTGCTCGGCGATCTGGCTGGCGAGGAGCTGGCTCTGCATCCGGGCAAGGGCCGGCGACAGGCCGGCGGGGGCGGCGAAGACGGCATCGGGGTTGCCGTTCACCACCTCCAGCGCCGCCCGCAGCCGCGCCGCCTCGGCCCGCGCGGCGGACAGGTCGGAACGGATGCGGTCGCGGTCGGCGGCGGCCTCGGTCGGGTCCAGCTCGATCAGGGTCTGGCCGGCCTTGACCAGCTGGCCGTCCTCCACGTCGATGGCGCGAACGACGCCGGTCTGCATCGGCTGGATGGTCTTGGTCCGGCCGCTCGGCACCACCCGGCCCTGCGCCACCGCCACCACGTCGACATGGCCGAACCATGCCCAGGCGCAGGCGGCGGTGAAGGCCAGCATGATGACGCCGGTGAAGATGCGCGCGGTGGGGGAGGGCGGCCGTTCCAGGATCTCCAGCGCGTCGGGCAGGAAGTCCATCTCGTCGCGGCGGCGCTTCTGGGGCCGGCCCTGAAGTTTGGTCGGTGGGCGCGGACCGCCGGGCGCGCCCGGCGCGTTGGCCGGCGGCCTGACGCCGGGAGTGGAGGCGGCGGGGACGGGAGTGTGATCGGCGGGGGTGGCCTTCACCGCGGCGGTCGTCTTGCTCATGGCGTTCATTCCCCGTTAGCCCGCGGCCCGCTGTTCGATCAGCCCGTCCGCAGGCGGGGCGCCGCTGCCCGGCAACTGCCCCATCTGGCCACGGAACAGCGTGGCGTAACGGCCGCCACGGCGCAGAAGCTCGTCCGGCGCGCCGTCCTCGACGATGCGGCCGCGCTCCACCGTGACGATGCGGTCGGCGATGGCGACGGTGGACAGCCGGTGGGCGATGATCAGCACGGTGCGGCCGGCGCAGATGCGGCGCATGTTGGCCTGGATGATCCGCTCGGACTCATGGTCGAGGGCCGAGGTCGCCTCGTCGAAGATCAGGATGCGCGGGTTGGTGACCAGCGCGCGGGCGATGGCGATGCGCTGCCGCTGCCCGCCCGACAGGCTGGCGCCGCGCTCGCCCACCACGGTGTCGTAGCCGTCGGGCAGCTCGACGACGAAGTCGTGGGCGCCGGCCAGCTTCGCCGCGGCGACGACGCGTGCCATGTCCATGGTCGGGTCGGTCAGCGCGATGTTCTCGCGGATGGATCCCGAGAACAGGACGTTGTCCTGCAGCACCACGCCGATCTGCCGGCGCAGCCACACCGCGTCGGCGGTGGACAGATCGGTGCCGTCGACCATCACCCGCCCGCGCTCCGGCACATGGAAGCGCTGGAGCAGCTTGGCCAGCGTGCTCTTGCCGGAGCCCGACGTGCCGACGATGCCGACCACCTGTCCCGCCGGGACATGCAGCGACACGTCGCTCAGCGTCTCCGGCCCGTCATGGCGGTAACGGAAGGTGACGTGGTCGAAGGTCAGGTCGCCCTTGATCGCCGGCATGGCGGCGCGGCCGGGGCTCTGCAGCGGTTCGGGCGCGGTGTTCAGGATGTCGCCGATGCGGTGCATCGACAGCCGCACCTGCTGGAAATCCTGCCAGAGCTGGGCGATGCGCAGCACCGGCTGGACGACGCGGCCTGCGAACATGTTGAAGGCGACCAGTTCGCCCACCGTCAGGCTGCCCTCGATCACCAGCTTGGCCCCCAGCCACAGCACCAGCATGGTCGAGATCTTGGAGACGAACTGCACCGACTGGCTGGCGATGTTGTTCAGGTTGCCGGCGCGGAAGCCGGCGCGGACATAGCCGGACAGCTGGTCCTCCCAGCGGCGCTGCATGCGCGGCTCGACCGCCATCGCCTTGACCGTCTCGATGCTCGACACCGTCTCGACCAGGAAGCTGTGGTTCTCGGCGCCGCGGGCGAACTTCTCGTCCAGCCGGCGGCGCAGGATCGGCGTCGCCAGCAGGCTGATGACGATGTAGACGGGGAAGGAGGCCGCGACGATCGCCGTCAGCATCGGGCTGTACAGCAGCATCACGCCCAGGAAGACCACGGTGAACAGCAGGTCCAGCACCAGCGTGATGGTGGAGCTGGTCATGAAGTTGCGGATCGTCTCCAGCTCGCGCACGCGGGCGACGCTGTCGCCGACCCGGCGCGCCGCGAAATAGCCCATGGGGAGCGACAGCAGCCGCTGGTACAGCTTGGCCCCCAGCTCCACGTCCAGCCGGTTGGCGGTGTGGGCGAAGGTGTAGGTGCGCAGGCCCCCCAGCACCGCCTCGAACAGGATGACCGCCAGCATGCCGGCCATCAGCACGTCCAGCGTGCCCAGACTGCGGTGCACCACCACCTTGTCGACCACCACCTGGAAGAACAGCGGCGTCACCAGCGCGAACAGCTGGATGAAGAAGGAGGCGAGCAGCACCTCGCCCAGGATGCCGCGGTATTTCCAGGCGACCGCGCCGAACCAGCGGGCGTCGAAGCGCGGCTGGCCCATGCCCATCGTGCCCTTGCGACCCAGGCAGAGCAGCCGGCCCGTCCAGAGCGGCTCGAACCCTTCGCGGTCGAGGATGCGGGTCTGGTTGGTCGCGGCGTCATGCACCAGCACGCGGTCGTTGCCGGCCTTGGCCAGCACCAGGAAGCCGCCGTCGGGACCGGGAACCAGCGCCGGCAGCGGCGTGCGCTCCAGCCGCTCCCACTTGGTCTTCACCACGCGGGCCTTGGCGCCCAGCCGGTGGGCTTGGCGGACCAGCCCGGTCAGGTCGGGGGATTCGCCGCCGCAGGCATGGCGCACGCTGTCGTAATCGGCCGGAATCCCCAGCATGCGCAGCGCCGACACCAGCCCGGCGATGCCGGGATCGAGACGGGGGCCGGGATTGGGGCCAGGGTTGGGACCGGCTTGGGTGCCAGGGGGAAGGGGGGAGGGGTCCCGCGCCGGATCGGCCGGCGACCCGTCTCGCATCTGTTCCATGAAGGCTTCCCGGTTCCGAAACTCTAAGGGGTGGCGCCGAACGGCTGCGGCCAACCGAAGGTGAGCATCGCGACCACCCGCGGCCACCCGAACGATGGGGTACCCCGCATCGTTGGTGTTCAAAACGGGGGTGGCCGAACGGCTTGGCGCGCTTTCTCCCCAACCGCTTTTCCTGGACCCGATGCGGCGCTTGGGAGTAGGCATGCAGCACAGCCGGACCACCGGGACCGCTGCCGTTTCCCCTTCGCCGGACACGACCCGCCTTGTCGCCGATCCCCCAGCTCCTGCGCCTTCTGCTCCTGCTGCTGACGCCCCTGTGGCTGTCGCTGGCGGTGGAGGGGCTGGGGCTGCAGGGATCGATGCCGTCGCTGCTGTCCAACTGGCGCCGTTCCGTGGAAGTCGACAGCACCCTGGCGCCGCCGAAGGGCTGGCGGGAACGGGCCTATCTGGCCGCCAACCCCGACGTCGCCGCCGCCGTCCGCAACGGACAGCTCTCCAGCGGCTATGCCCACTATGTCCGGCAGGGCCGCGCCGAGGGCCGCCGCGGCGGCTTCGCGGAACAGGTCGGGGAAACGGCCAAGCCGGCTCCCGCCCCCGAAAAGCCGTCACAAGTCCAGCCCGTCGAGATCCAGCCGGCAGCACAGCCAGCCGCGCCCCCAATCCCGGTGCCCCAAATCCCAGCCCCCCCGATCCCGGCGGCAAAGCCCGAGCCGCAGGACGGTGCCCCCGCCCTGCGGACGGAGCCGGCGGTGGAATTCCTGCGCCCCGGCGTCAAGCCGGCCCCCGATACACCCGCCCGCTCATCCGGCATCCAGACCGCGGCGGCCTCCGCGACGCCCCGCCATGTGGAGCGCATCCGCACCGCCAACGGCGGCGACGGGCTGCGCGTCGTGCTCGACCTCGACCAGGACCCGCGCTTCGAGACGCCGGTGCGCCGCCCCGACGGCCGGCTGGAGGTGATGCTTCCCGGCACGCTGTGGCAGGCCGCCCCCTCCGGACGCCTGCCGGCGACGACGCTCGGCTACCGGGCGGAGCGGAGCGACGCCGGCACCCGCCTGCTGTTCAGCGACGAGGATGGCGACGCCAAGGGGGATGCCGTCCGGCTGCTCGCCGTCTCCACCCTGGCCCCGGACAAGGACCGCGGTCACCGGCTGCTGATCGACGTGGCGCTGTCCTCCATGGCGAAGGCCGAGCGCAAGGGCCGCTGAGGCAAGGCCCCATGGAAGCCGCACCGATTTCCCCGACTGTCTTCATGGTTGTCTCGGGTTCCCGGATCGGTTAGCTGTCTGGCCGTTGTCAGTCGCACTGGCCGTAAGCGTTCAACGTCAATCAACGCACTCAACGATCCTCGCGGTCGGAGTGCGTTCTGATGTTCGGACGCCTGTCGACCGCGGACCAGTGTGGAGCAGACCCATGAGTCCCCAGCCGACACGCGCCCCGGCACGCGATCCATCGCAGGGCCGCCTGTTCATCCTGGCCGCCATCCTTTTCGTCTCCTACCTCTGCGTCGCCATCTCCCTTCCCGTCACGCCGCTGTTCGTGGCAGGAACCCTGGGGCTGGGCAATGTCTGGGCGGGGCTGGGCGTCGGCAGCGCCTTTCTCGCCACCATCCTCACCCGCAGCTTCGCCGGCAATTTCGTGGACGGCGGCGGGGCCAAGCCGGCGGTGGCGCGCGGACTGGCGCTCTACATCGCCGGCGGGCTGGTCTCGCTTGCCGCCGGGCTGCTGCCGCAGCTGCCCTGGACGGCCTTCGGCATCCTTGTGCTGGGGCGCCTGCTGATCGGGCTGGGCGAAAGCCTCGTCGGGGTCGGCGTGATCGCCTGGGGGATCGGCATCGTCGGCCCGCAGCGGTCGGGCAAGGTGCTGGCCCTGGTCGGCGCGGCGCTGTACGGCGCCTTCGCGGCGGGCGGCCCGCTGGGGCTTCTGCTGCTCGACGGCATCGGCTTCGCCGGCACCATGGCGGTCGGCGCCCTGCTGCCGGCGCTGGGATTGCTGGCGATCCGGCCGATGGCGGGGGTCGCGGCGCATCCGGGTGCGAAGCGCCCGCCCTTCCGTGCCGTGCTCGGCCGGATTTGGCTGCACGGCGCCGTCGTCAGCCTGCAGGGCATCGGCTTCGCCGCCATCGGCGCCTTCTTCTCGCTGCACTTCGTCCATGAATCCTGGCCCTTCGCCGGGCTCGGCCTGACCGCCTTCGGGGTCGGCTTCGTCCTGGTGCGCTTCGCCTTCGGCCATCTTCCCGACCGCATCGGCGGCCTGCCGGTGGCGATGGGATCGCTGGCGGTCGAGGCGGTCGGCCAGCTGCTGGTCTGGAGCGCCGGCGATCCCGCCCTGGCCCTGGCCGGCGCCTTCCTGACCGGGCTCGGCTGCTCCCTGGTCTTTCCCGCCATGGGCCGGGAGGTGGTGCATCTGGTGGAGCCGCATCTGCGGGCGACGGCGCTCGGCGCCTTCGCGGCCTTCCAGGATCTGGCCTATGGCCTGACCGGCCCGGTGGCCGGGCTGCTCGCCGACCGGGCCGGCTACGGCAGCGTCTTCCTGCTGGGCGGCACGGCCGCCGCTGCCGGCTTCCTGACCGCCCTGTCCATGCGTCGGCCCCGGATCGCGTCCGGAGACCGGCCGGTCCAATGAGAAAAGGGCGGCCCCAAGGCCGCCCCCTTTCCCATTCTCAAATCCAACCTCAGGCCGGCAACTCCGTCCGCTGCCGGGTGGACAGCCCGCCGTCGCCCGCCGCCAGCAGGCCGGACGCCATGGCGGACGACGAAGCGTCATGGAAGCCGCCGTCGATCCCCAGCGTCTCCGACCCGGTCATCCCCGCCGCCAGCATGGTGACGGCGATGGGCGTCATGGCGGCGAAGGCGGGCATCGGCTCCGCTGCCGTAGAGGTGCTGCGCTTGATGTAGGCCAGCTCGACCGCGGCGTCGCTGGTGCCGAACTCCGTGGCGATTTCCGGATGGCTCGCCAGATAGGCTGCCGGGTCGAAGGCGGTCAGCGACCGGCCCTCGTTGTAGCCGAACTGGACATAGTGGATTTCCGCCGCCTGGACGTCGGGACCGAAGGCCTGGATCAGGTCCGGGTTGCTGGCGATGTAGCGCAGCGCGTCGAAGCCCTGGACCGGCCTGCCTTCCGACCGGCCGAACTGGATGTAATGGGTGGCCGCGGCGTCGGGACTGAGGCCATAGGCGAGGGCGACGTCCCGGTTGGCGGCCAGATAGTTATAGCCGTCGAAGGTGACGCTGCGCCCCTCGGCGGAGCCATGCTCGATGAAGTGGCGGGTGCCGGCGTTGGCGTCGGTGCCGAAGGCGGCGATCAGGTCCGGGTAGGAGGCGATGTAGTCCAGCCCGTCGAAGTTGGGATGCCGACCCTCGCTATAGCCGAACTCGATGTAATGCCGGGCAGCGGCGTCGGTGTCGGTGCCGAAGGCGGCGATCAGGTCGGGGTAGGACGCGGTATAGGCCAGCGGGTCGAAGGTGATCGTCCGCCCCTCCGCCTGTCCGTATTGCTGGTAATGCTGGGTCGCGGCCTCGGTGTTGGTGCCGAAGGCGGCGATCAGATCGGGATAGGAGGCGATGTAGGCGAGCGCGTTGAAGCCGCCCGGCTGCCCGCCGGCGGCCGGTGTCGAGGCGGGATCCGCGGGCGGAACGGGAGTCGGATCCGGAGTGGGGACCGGTGTCGGATCGGGGAGGGGATCCGGGGTGGGGACCGGCGTCGGATCCGGAGTGGGATCCGGCTGCGTGACGGGCGGAGGGGGAGGGGGAGGCGAAACGGCGGCCTGAACGATGGTGACGCCGCCGCTGCCGGCCTGGAACTGGCTGGCCTCGAAGCTGCCGTTCAGGGTCACCGCCAGATCGCTGCCGACCCGCAGGGTGGTGGAGCCGGCGGCCGTCTCGACCTGCATGGCCGTCAGGTCGGCGCCCTCCATCACCAGCCGGTCGCCGATGCCGGCATCGGCGATGGTGATGGTCCCGGCGGTGCCGGCGGCGATGCGGATGATGTCGTCGCCGCCGTTGCCGGTGACGGTCGCCCCGGCCCCGACGGTCAGGTCGTCGGCCCCGGCGGTGCCGGTCAGGGCGACCCGGGCGAAGCCGGTGGCGCCGGACAGGTCGACGGAAGCGCCGGTCCCCGACGCCATCACCGCGAGCGCGTTGCCGTTGCCGGTCAGCGCCAGCCCGGCCAGCTGCGAGGCGGCGAGCGTCAGGGTGCTGCCGCTGCCGGTGACATCGATCGCCTCGATGCCCGACAGCGCCGTCGCCGACAGGTCGGCGCTGCCGGCGATGCGAAGCGTGTCGGACGCCGCGCCGCCGACGATGCTGTCGAAGCCGGCGGCCTGGGTGCCCGTCAGCGTGACGTCATGCCCCTTGCTGCCGGTCAGCTCCAGCCGCTCCACCCCGGTCAGCGTCATCCCCGTCAGGTCGATCGTGGGAGAGGCGACGTCGGTGTAGTATTCCAGGTCGTAGCCGTTGTAGCTGGTCAGGTTGTCCGACCGGATCTCCAGCGTGTCGGTGCCCTCGCCGCCGTCGAAGCTGACTGTGCCGGCGTCATACTGGCTGACCACGATGTAGCGGTCGTTGCCGGCGTCGCCGAAGATCTGGTCGGCCTGGGTCTGGGCATAGCTGCCCGAGCTGACGATGCCGGCCAGGATGGTGTCGTCGCCGTCGCCGCCATGGATGGTGTCGCGTTCCCAGTCGCCCTTCATCAGGTCGTTGCCGGCATCGCCATAAAGCAGGTCGGCGCCGCCACCGCCGGCCATCGTGTCGTTGCCGATGCCGCCGTGAAGCTCGTCATTGTCGGCGCGGCCGTACATCAGGTCGGTGCCGCCGCCGCCGAAGATGGTGTCGTTGCCGTCGCCGGCCTCCAGCGTGTCGTTGCCGGCCCCGCCATACTCGACGTCGTTGCCGCCATGGCCCCAGAACCACACCGCGCTGTCGCCGGCGGTCAGGCTGTCGTCATGCTCCGACCCGACCCAGCGCTGGATGTCGACGAAGCTGTCGCCGGCCGCCTCGCCGGTGTTGTTGGCGCCGTTGGTCAGGTCCAGCGTGATGCCGGTGGTGGCGTTCTCGTAGGTGACGATGGTGAAGCCGTTGCCGCCGACATAATGGTCGCCGCCCAGCCCGCCGTTCAGCGTGTCGCCCGCCGACTGGCCGCTGTTGCCGCCGCCGACCAGCGTGTCGTCGCCGTCCCCGCCGAGCAGGCTGTCGTTGCCGGTGCCGCCGACGATGCTGTCGTTGCCGGCCAAGCCGTTGATGGTGTTGCCGCCATCGTCGCCGATCAGCGTGTCGTCGCCGTCGGTCGCCGTGCCGCTGTAGGCCAGACGGTGGACCCAGGCGCCGGTGTCGGAGACGGGCAGGGACGCTGCGATCGGCCCGGTGGTCACGTCGAGGTCCCAGGAGGCGCCCAGCGACGGATGGCCGACCGGATGGCTGGCGGCGGCGACGCGGGCGCCGGTCGCCTGCGCGAGCGCCGCGGCGAAGCGGCCGCCGTCGGCGCCGACGTCGCAGGCATGGATCAGGATCTCGGTCCCCGGCGCCTGCGGCCAATCGCGCCCCTCTGCCTTGCGGCCGGACAGCGCCGCGACGTCGAGCCGGCCGGCACCCATCCGGACCGCACCCGGTTCGCCATGGGCCAGCAGATGGATGGCGGCGGGCCGGTCGGCGAGGGCGTCGCTCAGGGCGTCGGCGATTGCATCGGCCTGGGCCTCCCCGCCGGCCGTGACCCGGACGATCCGGATGTCGGACCGGCAACGGTCGAGCAGCAGGTCGAGATCGTCGAGGCTGGCGTCCGCAATCAGTACGTCGCGCAAGGATGGTCCTCCTTCATGGCCGCCGGCAGCAGCGGCAATACTCCCCCAGACCGAACGGCCTTCTCCCCCGAATGTGAGGAATGAACGCACATCAACAATTCGATAAGTCGGGGTATCGCCGGCAAGAACGGGTGACCACCTGCAGAAAATCGCAAGAAGGAGAGTGCGATTTCAGGCGGTGACTTCAGCAGATCTCCGCGCTCCGCCGTATTTGACCGAAATTGCCGCTTTGCGGGAAACCGCCATTTTGCGCACACGAAAAAGCGGTAGAAAGAAGCCGGGCTGCGGCAAGAGTCCAAGCGATGAAATCAGTATTTCAGATCATGACTTTATGACATTAAAATATACGCATAAGTTTGCTTATGGAAAAACAGCCGCGCTCCCGCTCCGGCCGCTCACTCCGCGGCGGGGTCCACCACCGCCTGCCCGCGGGAGATGTCGGCGACCAGCCGGATGAACGCGTCGGCCCGGTCGCGGGGAAGCGTGACGTGAAGCCGGACCCCGTCGGGGGTGAAGCCCGTCGTCTCCACCCGCGTGCCGGGAAAGCCGCCGAGGCTGGAGCGGATGCGCGCCTCGTCGGCAAAGGCGCAGGCGACCGCCAGGGTGGCGTAATCGACGATGGGCTCGCGCGCCGCCGCCTTCAGGCAGCTGGCCGCCGTGCCGCCATAGGCGCGCACCAGCCCGCCCGCCCCCAGCAGGATGCCGCCGAACCAGCGGCTGACCACCACCGCCACCCGGTCCAGCTCCTGTCCCTCGATGGCCTGCAGGATCGGCCGCCCGGCCGTCCCGCCCGGTTCGCCGTCGTCGCTGAAGCGATAGACGTCGCCGACCCGCAAGGCCCAGCAATTGTGGCCGGCGTCGGGCATGCTGCACTCGGCGATGAAGCGGCGCGCCTCCTCCTCGCTGCCGGCCGGGGCGGCCTGGGCCAGGAAGCGGCTCTTCTTGATCTCCTGCTCGAACCGTTCGGTCCCGACGAGGGTGAACATCGGCCGCCTACAGCACGAAGTCGAAGGCGGAGAAGCTGTAGTTGGCGATGTTGACCTGGACGCGGAAATCGGCCGCCCCGTCGCCGTTCACGTCGCCCTCAATCAGCGTCACCGTGCCGGAGGCCTGATAGCGCAGCTGGCCGGCGGCGCTGAAGCCGGCGGTGCCGATGAAGGTGAAGGCGTCGTTGTCGGTGGTGCCGGCGATGGCGTCGATCTCCGACACGTCGATGCGGTCGCCCTCGGCGCCGACGGTGGCATAGCTCGCCAGCCCCTGCAGCGCCTCCGCCGCCACGACGGCGCCGTTGAAGTTGAGGATGACGTCGGGGGCGGCCAGGGTGGATTCGGTCAGGTTGCGGATGGAGAAGGAATCCGCCCCGGCGCCGCCGTCCATCAGGTCGGCGCCATAGCCGCCGACCAGCGTGTCGCTGCCGTTGCCGCCCAGCAGCACATCCTCGTAGGTGGTCGTCGTGTCGGCGGCGTTGACGGAGATCTCGTGGTTGCGGTCGGAATAGACGTCGCCGAACAGCCAGTCGTCGCCGTTGCCGCCGCGCAGCACGTCGCTGCCCAGTCCGCCATAGAGCGTGTCGTTGTCGCCGCCGCCGTCCAGCCAGTCGTTGCCCGCCCCGGCGTCGAGCCAGTCGTTGCCGTCCTCGCCCAGCAGGGTGTCGTTGCCGACGACGTCGATGACGTCGCCGCGCATCAGGTCGTTGCCCATCCCGCCGAACATCAGGTCGTTGCCCGCCCCGCCCTCCAGTTGGTCGGCGCCGTCGCCGCCCAGCAGGACGTCGTTGCCGGCATTGCCGAACAGCGTGTCGTTGCCGGTCAGCCCGGCGATGGTGTCGTTGCCGGCGCCGCCGCCGATGGCGTCGCCCATGATCCCGCCGACCAGATAATCGTCGCCGGTGGAGGCCGAGGACGAGACGGTCAGCCCGGTCAGCGAGGGCTGCGAGAAGCTGAGCAGCGACCCCACCGGATAGACCCCGTCGGTGGCCTGCAGCATCTCGATCCCGGTCAGCGTGTCGGTGCCGTCGGGCCCGCTGACCAGCAGGTTGCCGTTGCCGTCGATGGACAGCGAATAGGAGGCGAGCGCCCCGGTCAGCACGAAGGTATCGATGCCGCCCAGCCCATCCACCGCGTCGGTGATCGGGTTGCCCAATGCATCGAAGGCGGCGCTGCCGCTCAGCGTGTCGTTGCCGGTCGTGCCGGTCACCACCACCGGCGCGCCCAATGGCGCCCCCTGCCTGGACAGCGCATCCGCCGCCCCGGTCGAGCGGGGAGTCGCCCGCAGCGGCCGGCCCTCGTTCCGCCCGAAGACGAGGTAATGGAGTTCGGCCGCCGTGGTGTCGCCGCCGGTCGCCGCCGCCACGTCGGCGTTGGCCGCCAGATAGGCCGCCGCGTCGAAGGTGATGCCGCGCCCCTCGCTCCGGCCGAAGTTCAGGTAATGGAGGGTCGCGGCCCGGCTGTCGGTGCCGAAGGCGGCGATCAGGTCGGGATAGGAGGCAAGGTAGCCCAGCGCGTCGAAGCCGGTCGTCCGCCCTTCGCGGGCGCCATGGACCAGATAATGCTGCCGGGCGGCCTCGGCATCGATGCCGACCGCAGCCCGCACATCCGGATTGACGGCCAGATAGCTCAACCCGTCGAAGCCGCCGAGGCTGCGCCCCTCGTTCCGGCCGTTCCAGGCGTAATGGGCCGCTGCCGCGATGGTGTTGTCGCCGAAGGCGATGGCGAGGTCGCGGTTGGCCGCAAGGTAGCTGCGCGCGTCGAAGGCGAAGGCAGAGGGCGCGGCGGTGCGGCCGTCGATGGTCAGCAGCTCGACATCGGTCAGCATATCCACGCTGCGGCTCGACACCACGGCATAGCGCCGGCCGCTGCCGTCGAGCGCCACCACCACCGGCGTCTCCGCCCGGTAGCTGCCGCCCTGCAGGGCATAGCGGCGCGGGTCGGCGGTGTAGATGGCCCTGTCGGTGCCGCCGCCGCCGTCGAAGCTGCGCCCGCCGGGGACGCCCAGATAGACGCTGTCGTTGCCGTCCGCCCCGACGAAGCCGTCGATCTGCTGGAAGGCGCGGGCGCCGAGCCGGTCGAGCGTCCCGCCGGTCAGCGGAACGTTCAGCCCTTCGATCCGGTAGCGCAGGGTGCCGGCCGGATCGCGGTCGGTCAGGCCGGTGAAGCGGACGCTCGCCGCCGCCCCGCTGCCGGCGGCGGCATAGTCGAGCGTGACGGCATGCGCCCGCCCGGCGACGGTGCGGGTGACGGTCTGGCTGCCCGTCCCGGCGGCGATGGAGGCGGCATCCGGCAGGGTGGTGAAGGCGTCGGCGACGAACCCGTTCGCCAGCCGGGACTCGTCCATATCGAGGGCGAAGCCCTGCCCCGCCACCAGCCGCGCCATGCACGCCCCCCTAGCCGTCCCCCTTGGCGCCGCAAGGCGGCGCCGCACGGCCGATCAGGCCGGATGAACCAGGTCAGATGACCTGGAGATAGGCCGGGTCGAGCGCGCCGTGGCGGAACGGGATCCAGTCCTTGTGGTCGGCGCGGTACTGCAGGCCGTAGGGGTTCTTGAAGAAGATCTTCTGCAGCGGCTGGCCGCCTTCGGCGCGGGTGCGCTCCAGGTCGATCAGCGGCGAGGAGGCGAACACCTTCTCCCACAGCTCGGTGTTGTCCACCTCGCGGCCGGCGTTCTTCACATAGTCGCGCGCGGTGTCGCTGAGCTGCCAAGCCTCTTCGACCATCGCGTAATAGTCCACAGTACCCTCGGCCATGGCCTTCGAACTCCAACCAGCGTTGCACAGAGTTTCCGCTCACATAGCGCATTTCCGGCGGCAAAGGAACCACCTGCGCGCCGCAGCGGTCGAGCGCGGCCGGCCCCTGCCGGCTACGCTCATGAGACGATGTTACGGACGGTCCGTGGCCGCTCCGTCGATGGCCCGCCCGTCCATTATGGGCGCCGGCAGCGCGGCGGCCGGCCGCGTCTTGCGCAGCGGGGCGGCCAGCTTCTCCCACGACCGGGTGCGCAGCAGCCGGCCGGCCACCCCCAGCCCGACCGCCAGCAGCCCGGTCAGGCTGATCGCCGCTCCCACCGGCCCTCCGACCAGCAGCCCGGCCAGCCCGGCCGCCCCGGCCAGCAGCGCGCGCAGGCCGATGGTCAGCGCCACCGCTCCGGTCCCCGGCGCCAGCCGCGGCAGCAGCACCAGCAGAAGCCCGCAATCGACCGCGGTGCGCAGGCTCCAGGCCACGGCGGCGCCGACCGCGCCATAGCGCTCGGCCAGCAGCCACAGCACGCCCAGATAGACCGGCAGCTCGGCCATCTGCAGCCTTGCGGTCACGTCGACGCGGCCGACGCTCTGGATCAGGGTGTTGGGCACATAGGCGGTGGCGTTGAAGAAGACGCCCAGCATCAGGATCGACAGCACCGACGCGCTGTTGGCGGCGAAGGCCGGCCCCAGCCACAGCTCCAGCGCCGTCTCGCCGCCGACGATGGTGGCGGCCTGCATCGCCAGGAACACCGCCAGCGTCAGATGGCCGCCGGCGTCCAGGATGCGGCCCAGCGCCGGCGGATCCCGCCGGAACAGGCTGGAGGCCAGTGGGAACAGCGCCAGCGACAGCGCGCCGGGGATCACCATCAGCCGCGACAGCAGCTCGAACGGGGTGGTGTAGAAGGCGACCATCGCCGCCGGAACGAGGCTGAGCAGGATGAAGCGGTCGGCATAGAGCATCGCCGGGCCGACCAGATTGTTCAGCATCATCCAGGCGCTCATGGTGAACAGCCCGCGCAAGCTCGGCCGGCCCCAGCGGCCGGGCCGCAGCAGGTCCGGCAGTTGCCGCACCGCCAGGATGCCGTAGCCGACCAGCCCGATGAAGCGCCCCACCGCGATGGCGGCGATCACCGGCACCAGGCTCTGGCTGAAGGGCAGCACGCAGAGCGGACTCAGGTAATTCAGCACCCCCACCGTCATCCGCACCAGGCTGATCGGGCGGAAGCGCTGGTGCGCCTCCAGCACGCCGCGCAGGCCGGCGGAGACCAGCGCAATCGGCACGATGGCCGCGGCCACCAGCAGGCTGTTGCGGATCTCCTCCGGCGAGGTGCCGGTCTCCAGCTGGAAGCGGTCGGCCAGCAGCCCGGCGCCCAGCGCCACCACCCCGCCGGTCAAAAGGCCGATGGCGCCCATCAGCGCGATGGCCGGCCCGGCGATGCCCGCAGTGTTCGCAGAGCTGTTCGCAGAGTTGTCGGCGGCGGCGTTCGCAGGGCCGTTGGCATGCTCCGCCCCATGCCCGATCCGGTCGGCGACGACCTGGACCAGCGACCGTCCCAGCCCGAGGTCCAGCACGCCCAGATAGCCGAGCAGCGCCCAGATCAGGGTCAGCGCGCCGAAGCGCTCCATCCCGACGGCGGAGATAAGCCACGGAATCGACAGCAGGGCCGCCGCCATGGGCAGCCCCTCGCCGAGCAGATTCCAGAGCGTGTTGCGAAGCAAAATCGAAGGTCCGTACGCGAAACACTGTGGGGCGGCGTTCGGGATGACCCGACCCCGGCCATGCGGCTCTTCAGCCGTTGGACCTAGGCCTATGCCGTCCTGACGACGCCATTGTTATCCGTCCATCCTGTCCAAAACGCTAACGGAATCGCTTGGGCGAAACGGTCTGGACCCTGATCTTCCGTCAGGACAGAGCCCGCTCCAGCGCCGCGGCGACCCGATCGACGTCGCCGTCGGCCATGGCCGGGAACAGCGGCAGCGACAGCGTGTGGGCATAATGGGCCATGGCGCCGGGCAGGACGAGGTCGCCGTAGCGGCGGCGCCAGTAGGGTTGGCGATGGACCGGGATATAGTG
Organism: Azospirillum sp. B2RO_4; assembly: GCF_051124815.1. Lineage (NCBI taxonomy): Bacteria > Pseudomonadati > Pseudomonadota > Alphaproteobacteria > Rhodospirillales > Azospirillaceae > Azospirillum > Azospirillum sp. B2RO_4. Next base: position 185,681 of record NZ_CP118491.1, read on the forward strand.
CACCTGGGTGCCGACGCCCAGGGCGCGCAGGGCCGCCATCACGGCAGAACGGCTCCGTCCCGCGGCGTCGAAGTCGATACGGGCGGCGCACAGGTGCCAGGCCGGCCGGCACCAGGGCACCAGGGCTGGCGGCCGCACCAGCGGGGCCAGCGGCGACAGCCGCTCCGCATAGAGCGCCATCAGCCGCGCCCGCCGCTCGATGAAGCGGTCGAGCCGGCCGAGCTGACTCAGCACCAGGGCCGCGTGGATGTCGGACAGACGATGGTTGAAGCCCGGCTCCGCCATCTCGTAGTACCAGGGGTTGGCCTTCCCCTCCGCATCCAGCGCGGCCTCGGGATCGGCGAAGCCCTCCCCCGCCTGCGGCTCGCGCATCATGCCGTGGTTGCACAGGCGCCGCACCCGCGCCATCAGCGCCGGGTCGCTGCCGGTGACCGCCCCGCCCTCCCCCGCCGCGATGGTCTTGACCGGGTGGAAGGAGAAGACGGTCAGCGACCCGGCCGCCACCTCCGGCCGGCCGGCGCCGACCGGCGTCCCGCCGTCTTCCGACAGATCGACCGTGCCGACGGCGTGGCAGGCATCCTCGACCAGCGCCAGCCCTTCGGCCCGGGCGAGCCCGGCCAGCCCGTCCATCGGGGCCGTCTGCCCGGCATAATGCACGGGGGCGAGCGCACGGACGCGCCAGCCGGCTTCGCGGGCGCGGGCGATGGCGGCCTCTGCCTCGGCGACGCCCATCAGGCCGCTGTCGGGATCGACGTCGGCGAAGGCGACCTCTGCCCCGGCATGGCGGGCGGCCGATGCGGTGGCGAGAAAGGTGTTGGCCGGCACCACCACCGCGTCGCCCGGCCCGATGCCGAGCGCGGCATAGGCCAGCCGCAGCGCCGCGGTGCCGTTGGCGCAGGCGACCGCCTGGGCCGCCCCGACCCGCGCGGCCAACGCCCGCTCGAAGCCGGCGACCGCCGGCCCCTGGGTCAGCCAGTCGCCGCGCAGCACCGCCGCCACCGCGGCGATGTCGTCCTCCTCCACCGACTGGCGGCCATAGGGGAGGAAGGGCAGGTTCGCCATCAGGGGGTTTCCGCCAGCAGCGAGCGCAGCCGCTCGCCGTCCAGCCAGTCGTCGTTTCCGTCGCTGGCATAGCGGAAGCCGTCGGCCACCGGGCAGGCGTTCATCCGCTCGTACGGCGCATGCTGCCAGAAGGTGAAGGTCGGCTCGATGACGTAGCGGTCGGCCAGCTCGTAGGTCTGGCGGGAATCGTCCTCGGTGATCATCACCTCGTGCAGCTTCTCGCCCGGCCGGATGCCGACGATCTTCTGCGGCAGGTCCGGCGCCATGGCGCGGGCGAGGTCGGCGATGCGCATGCTGGGGATCTTCGGCACGAAGATCTCGCCGCCCTGCATCATGGCGAAGCAGGACAGCACGAAATCGACGCCATGCTGCAGGGTGATCCAGAAGCGGGTCATCCGCTCGTCGGTGACCGGCAGATGGTCGGCCCCCTCGGCGATCAACTTGCGGAACAGCGGCACGACGCTGCCGCGCGACCCCACCACATTGCCGTAGCGCACCACCGCGAAGCGGGTGTCGAGCGCCCCCGACAGGTTGTTGGCGGCGATGAAGATCTTGTCCGACGCCAGCTTGCTGGCGCCATAGAGGTTGATCGGGTTGGCCGCCTTGTCGGTCGACAGCGCGACGACACGCCGCACCCCCGCCGACAGCGCCGCCCGCACCACATTCTCCGCCCCGTAGACGTTGGTGTTGATGCACTCCATCGGGTTGTATTCGGCGGCGGGCACATGCTTCAGCGCCGCAGCGTGGACGCAGAAATCGACGCCGCGCATCGCCAGCTTCAGCCGTTCGCAATCGCGCACGTCGCCGATGAAGTAGCGCAGCGTCGGCGCCCACTCCGCCGGCATGTGCTGCTGCATCTCGTACTGCTTGAACTCGTCGCGGGAGAAGATGATGACACGGCGCGGTTTGGCGTGCCGCATCACCGTCTCGACGAAGCGGCGGCCGAAGGATCCGGTGCCCCCGGTCACCAAAACCGAGCGGCCGTCCAGCATGCGCAACCCCGCCTCCAGACCTCCGTCCCCCCCGTCCGGGGTCCATGCCTCGGGTCCGCTGGCCCTGCTGGAATGTGTGGTCACCGCCGGTTCCATCCGTTGAAGGTCCGCATCGCTCGAAACCGCCGGCTACGGCCGGGATCGATATGAATCCCGACCGTAGCCGGTGCTTTCTGACGATCGGGTTAATTCACTCCGTCTCCCGGCGCAAGGCCCCCGGCGGACGGGGTGGGCGGGGTCCTCCCCGCCTGCACGTCCTCCAGCAGGCGGATCTGCGCCGGCAGGCAGACGGTGGCGAGGTCGAAACGCTCCACCGCCGTGCGCCTTGCGGCGGCCGACAGGGCGGCACGCAGGTCGGGGTCGTCCAGCGCCGTCTCCACCCGGCCGGCGAGCGCCATCGGATCGAAGAAGTCCGTCAGCAGCCCGTTCACCCCGTCCTCGATCACCTCGGCGACCGGCGGCGTGTCGGACCCGACGATGACGGCGCCGCAGGCCATCGCCTCCAGCATCGACCAGGACAGAACGAAGGGGAAGGTCAGGTAGATGTGGGCGCGCGAGATGCGCAGCACCGACAGGTAATCCTCATAGGGCAGCTTGCCCAGCACATGCAGCCGCGACGATTCAGGCCGCGGGTTGCCGGCGGCGTCCAGCATCGTCTCCCGCCACATCGTCTCGCGCCAGGTGCCGCCCCCCTCCGGTGGCGCGCCGTAGCTGACCTCGTCGCCGCCCACCACCAGGATCTGCAGCTTCGGCCGGCGCAGCAGCAGCTCCGCCGCCGCCCGCATGAAGGTGGGAAAGCCGCGGTAGGGCTCCAGGTTGCGGGCGACATAGGTCACCACCTCGTCCTCGCGCGACAGGGTCCGGCCGTCGGGCAGGGTGACGGTGGCGGCCGGATCCGGCCGGCAGACCTCGGTGTCGACCCCGTCATGGATCACCGAGATGCGCGGGCGGAAGGCGTCGGGATGCTGGCGCCGCTGCCACTCCGTCGGGCTGACGCCCCAGTCCATCGCCTCCAGCCCGGCCAGCAGCGAGGCGTTCTTGGTGCGGATGCGGCAGCGCGTCTCCAGCGTCACCGGCCGCTCCGGGTCGAAGCCGACGTCCGACCCGTCGGCCCGATAGAAGAACTCGCAATAGAGCAGCAGGCGGGCATCCGGGAACAGGTCCTTCAGGAACAGCGCCTCGCCCCAGCCGGGATGGGCGCAGATCACGTCGGGGGTGAAGCCCGCCTTCTGCAGGGCCAGCCCGGCCCGCACCGCGCCCTGCCCGTGCAGGACCTGCCCCTCGAACATGCGGATATAGGGGTGGGTGCCCTCCCCCGGCTCGCGCGTCGGCCGGTAGAGCGCCATCTGCACGCCCTTCGGCAACTCGCGCCGGACCTTGCCGATGAAGGCGACCTGATGGGCCGGGTCGGCCGCGAAATGGCGGACGAGATGCTTGTACTGGCCGGGGGTGTTCTGGTGGACGAACAGGATCCGCATGGAAAAACAATGTCCGGACGACGGAGAAACGGAGCGACAGCCTGCAGCCATCCGGCGGCGCTGTCGATGCATATGACCATAGCCGGTCCCGGGATCCGGAGCGCGGCTTTCCCAAGTCCTATAAGGATCCGTTCCGCCCCCCGCCGCCTTGCGCCTATAAGGTGTCCGCCCGCCGGCGCTGCCGGCCCATTGCGCGACGGAGCGCCGACTCCCCTTGTCCAGCCTAACCACGTCCAGCCCAACCCCGTCCTCCCTGCCCTCCTCCCCCTGGCGCTTCCTGTGGATGTTCGTGCGCGAGCGTTTTCTCGGCCGCGCCATCCTGCTGAACCTCGCCGCCGCCGGCGGGATCGGGCTGATGGGGATGGAGCCGGTGGCGATGCGCGGACTGGTCGACGCGCTCGCCGGGATGTCGGGGGGCGGGCTGTCGGGACAGCAGCCCTCCGGCTCTCCCGCCTGGACGGCGGAGGTGATGCGCTGGTTCCTGCTGCTGGGCGGGCTGTGGATCGCGTCCGCCCTGTTCAACCGCCTGCGCGAGCTGGTGGACCTCCACACCTCGCCGGCGTTGCGCCATGCCATCCAGGTCCGGCTGTTCGACCATCTGATCGACCATTCGCCGCGCTACTTCCAGGACAATTTCGCCGGCAACCTGGGCCAGAAGGTCAAGCAGGCCGGGCAGAGCGCCATCCAGATCCTGGAAATCCTGACCAACGACATCATCCGCATCGTCGTCATCCTCGCCATCGGCCTGACCCTACTGGCCTCGGCCCAGACCCTGTTCGCCGGGCTGCTGGTCGGCTGGACCGCGGCGCACCTGACCCTGTCGGCGCTGCTGGCCCGGCGCTGCCTGCGGCTGTCGCATGCCTTCTCCAAAGAGGTGTCCTCGACCACCGGCCGCATGGTCGACGTCATCGCCAACGCCGAGCTAGTGCGCGCCTTCGCCCGCCGCCGCCAGGAGCTGGCCGGCCTGTCCGACGCGCTGACCGGCGAGATCGACCGTTCCAAGGAGCTGCGCTGGTTCCTGACCAGGATGTGGTTCTGGCTGTTCAATGCCCTGCTGGTCTTCCAGATCACCCTGATCGGCCTCGCCGTGTCGGAGGCGACGGCCGGCCGCATGAGCGTCGGCGACTTCGCCATGGTCTTCTCGCTGGCCAGCATCGTCGGCGCCAATGTCTGGGGCCTGTCGACGCGCATGCTCGGCTTCTTCGAACAGCTGGGCATCCTGTCCGGCGCGCTGGAGCTGATCGTCCGCCCGCACGAGATCCCGGATCCGCCCGGCCGCCCCGATCTGGCCGTCACCGCAGGCGCCATCCGTTTCGAGGATGTCCGCTTCGCCCATCCGGGAGGCGGGGCGGTGTTCGACGGCCTGTCGCTGACCATCCGGCCGGGGGAGCGGGTGGCGCTGGTCGGCCCGTCCGGCGCCGGCAAGAGCACGCTGGTCCGGCTGCTGCGCCGCCAGTTCCCCGTGCAGGGCGGCCGCATCCTGATCGACGGCCAGGACATCGCCCAGGTCAGCCTCGCCTCGCTCAATCGCGCGGTGGCCGAGGTGCCGCAGTTGCCCAGCCTGTTCCACCGCTCCATCCGCGACAACATCGCCTATGGCAGCGAGGACGCGACTGACGAGGCGATCCGGGCCGCCTCCGTCCGCGCCCATTGCGACCGCTTCATCGAGGGGCGCGCCGGCGGCTACGACACCGTGGTGGGGGAGCGCGGCATCCAGCTGTCGGGCGGCGAGCGCCAGCGGGTGGCCATCGCCCGCGCCTTCCTGAAGGACGCGCCGATCCTGGTGCTGGACGAGGCGACCTCGTCGCTCGACTCCGAGACGGAGCACCTGATCCAGGACGCCCTGCTCGGCCTGTTCGAGGGCCGCACGGTGATCGCCATCGCCCACCGGCTGTCGACCGTCACCGGCATGGACCGCATCCTCTATATGGAAGCCGGCCGTATCCTGGAGGACGGCGACCATGCCACCCTGCTGCGCCGCGACGGCCCCTATGCCCGGCTGTGGCGCCGGCAGGTCGGCGGCTTCCTGCCGGACGATGCCGGCTCCCCTGCCGGGGCCGAGACCACCGACATGGAAAAGGTGCGATGATGCGGATCCGCCCTGCGCTGCTGCTCGCCGCCAGCCTGTTGCTTCACGTCCCGGAGGCTGCTGCCATGTCGCCCCTGCCCTTCTTCCAGCGGGTCGAGCGCGTCGGCCTGCTCTGCGCCGTGGATGCCGAGGGCGGCCCGGCCGCCGATCTCGGGGATGACGCGCTGTGTGGCCGCGCCGCGGCGGTGCTGTCGGGACTGCTGGCCTCCGGCCCGGCGGTCACGGCGCTCGTCCCCAACGACGCCCGCATCGCCGATCCTGGCACCCTGCTGCTGCTGGTCCACGCTACGCTGCGGCCGGACGACGGGCAGGGTGACGGAAAGCGGCTTCTGTCGCTCGCCGCGACCCTCCAGCGCAGCGGATCGACCGGCGGCGCGCCCTTTTTCATGATGCCGCCCCAGGCCCTGGCGCTGTCCGGCCCGCTGGAGGAAAGTCTTTTGGAGTCAATGCTCCGCCGCCTGCTGACCCCGCTGGCGAAGGCCCTGCGCGCCAATCCCTGAGGGGCCGGAGTTTGGAGTCTTGTCGCAGGGGGATCTGGATGACACCGCAGGCTCGAACATTCACGAGCCGTCATTCCCGCGAAGGCGGGAATCCAATCATGTCAAGCACTTGGACCGGAAGCCTGGATCCCCGCCTTCGCGGGGATGACCGTCATGCGAGGCAGAGTGCGTGCTCCGCCGTCACCGGCAAAGCTGCGCGAACTTGCGCTCCGGGATCGGTGGCGGCGAGGGGTGCAGCATCAGCCCCTGTTCCTCCACATCGACCCGCGCGTCGGGATAAACTGCAAGCGCAAGCTGCAGAGCCTCGATGAACCGCTTCCTGAAATCGCGCAGGCGGCTGTATCCGGCGCCGAACTGCTCGAACACCGCCGGCCAGGTGATCGGGGTGGAGCGGTTCAGGCTGTGCAGCCGGTAGGCCAGCCAGATATAGATGTCGATGCTGGTGCTGTTGTTCTGGATGTGGCGCAGCGCCGGCTCCCAGATCGGCACCGGGTGGGCCTTCAGCTCGCGGAAGAAGGCCTCGGACAGCAGGACGCGGTCCTCCCACAGCGAGCCCTGGCCCGGCTCCGCCCCGGCATTGGCCGAGAAATGGATGCCGCCCTTGACGATCGACCCCTTTTCGAAGCCGATGCTGTGGGCGTCCTCCCAGGCGAAGGTCAGGTTGCAGGCGGCGATGCGCGAGGCCTGCTCGCGGATGTCGCGATAGGTCTGGCCGCCGACCGACAGGCCCATGCGGTCCAGCCACTCGTGCATGCTGCGGCCCAGTTCGACCTCGCGGCTGTCGGTCTGGATCGCCCGGGTCTGCAGATAGAGCAGGATCATCCGCGCGCGGCTGCCGTACGGAACACCGTAAAGCTTAAAGCCACCGTTGCGGATCGGCAGTCGTCCAGGCTCGATCAGCAAGCGGATCTTATGTCCGCGACGCTCCCACGGCTGGTCATCGGGAAGACGACGATGCGGAAGAGCCGTCAGCGCGAAGCCCGAATAGGTGATGCCAAGCTCCTGCCGCTCCTCTTCGAGGACGGCAGCGGCGACATCGACTAGCGAACGCTGATCCGGATCGGTCTGGAGCGCCTTCGCCTGGTCACGTCCTAGCTGGGTGATCAGGGTGTGTATCTGTCCCATAGCGAGCTGACCTTGGCACGACTTTGCGAGGAACCCTATATCACGGCCGGTTAGTGCCAGCAATTTGGAGTCTTGTCGCTCAAACTATTTGTACGGTTATTTGATTCAGTTAATAGTTTGCGCGACAAGACTCCAGTAGAGAATCGCGAGTCGCGCGACAAAACTCCAGAACTCCCGCGACAAGACTCCAGCGGATAGTCCCGATTGCCTGTGGATTTTTCGGCCAACGCGACAAGACTCCAGGCGGGACATTTCGATTCGGCCCCGAATCGCTTCCGATTCGCTTATTTCCGAGTCGCGGAGGCGAATCGACCGCGGCTTGCCCATGATTCATGCCGCCGGCCGATCCGATCCGCACCCCGGGTTTGGAGTTCTGTCGCGCCCCGGTTCGTCCAGCCTTTGCCGCATCGCCGTGCCCATTCGTCCCTGCTGGAGCCGCCGGCCCCGGATCCGGGGCCAGATCCGGGGATCCGCCGGCAGGGGGGGCGCGACAAGACTCCAACCTCGACCCTGGCCTTGGTGCCGCCGACAGGGGGGCCGGCAGGGTGGATGTTTGGAGTCTTGTCTCGCTCCCGTCCCGCCCCCTCCCGGAAGAGGCGCCCCGGTCGGGTGGGTCTCGGAGGGGTGCTTGTGGAGCATCGAAAGCGCGGTCTATAACGAACCGCCGTGGCGCCGGCCATTGGTCCTGCCTTTGGTTTTCCGGCGTCCGGCCAGATGCTCGACACCCAGATGTTCAACACAATGAATGGCGGCAGGATGAACGGCAATTCCGCGCAGAAGATCGTCCCGGTGCTGCTGTCCGGCGGTACGGGGTCCCGTTTGTGGCCCTTGTCGCGCGAACTGTATCCCAAGCAGTTCCTGCCGCTCTGCTCCGACCGGACGATGCTCCAGGACACCGCCCTGCGGGTCAGCGCGCAGCCTGGTACGGCCACGGAAGTCGTCTTCTCGGCCCCGCTGGTGATCTGCAACCAGGAACACCGCTTCCTCGCCGCCGAGCAGCTGCGCCAGTCGCGCTGCACGCCGCGCGGCATCATCCTGGAGCCGGCCGGCCGCAACACCGCCGCCGCCTGCGCGCTTGCCGCCCTCGCGGTGACCGCCGACGACCCGGACGCGCTGCTGCTGATCCTGCCGGCCGACCACGAGATCCGCGACGCCGAGGCCTTCCGCCGCGCCGTCGCCATCGCCGCCCGCGCCGCCCAGGCTGGCCGGCTGGTCACCTTCGGCATCACCCCGACCCGTCCGGAGACCGGCTACGGCTATATCCGCCGCGGCCATTCGATGGACGAGGCCGACGGCGCCTACAACGTCGCCGCCTTCGTCGAGAAGCCGTCGCTGGAGGTGGCCGAGCGCTATCTCGCCGAAGGCACCTATGCCTGGAACAGCGGCATGTTCCTGTTCCCGGCCGCCCGCCTGCTGGCCGAGCTGGAGCGCCACGCCCCGGCCGTGCTGACCGCCTGCCGCGAGGCGCTGGAGCAGGGCTCCAAGGACCTCGACTTCTTCCGCCTGGATGCCGCCGCCTTCGCCAAGGCGCCCGGCATCTCCATCGACTATGCGGTGATGGAGCGCACCGACCGCGCCGCCGTCGTCCCCTGCGAGATCGGCTGGACCGACGTCGGTGCCTGGTCGGCGCTGTGGGACGTCGGCAACAAGGACGGCGAGGGCAACGTCGTCGTCGGCGACGTGCTGCTGGAGGGCGCCCGCGACTGCTACGTCCGCAGCGACAACCACCTGACCGCCGTTGTCGGGGTGGAGAACGCCGTGGTGGTGGTGGTGGACGACGCCGTGCTGGTCGCCGACCGCTCCCAGGCCCAGGACGTCAAGCGCATCGTCGACCGGCTGAAGGCGGAGGGGCGCAGCGAGTCCGTCAGCCACCGCCGGGTCCACCGTCCCTGGGGCTCCTACCAGTCGCTGCACACCGGCGACCGTTTCCAGGTGAAGAGCCTGACCATCGCCCCCGGCTCGCGCCTGTCGCTGCAGAAGCACCATCACCGCGCCGAGCATTGGGTGGTGGTCAACGGCACCGCGCTGGTCACCCGCGGCGAGGAGCAGGTGATGGTCTACGAGAACCAGTCGATCTACATCCCGATCGGCACGGTCCACCGGCTGGAGAACCCCGGCAAGGTGCCGCTGACCATCATCGAGGTGCAGTCCGGCTCCTATCTCGGCGAGGACGACATCGTCCGGCTGGAAGACGTCTACGGCCGCAACTGAGCGGCTAAGCAGGTTCGCGGGGAGACAGGAAGCGCGAGCGTCGCTTGTGTCTTCCTGCGGTCTTGGACAATGGCGGCTTGGTCCGGGCCGCCACCTTCCGGTAGAAAGAGGATGCGAGGGTGCCACAGCGGCGCCCCGCCTTCTGCTGCCGGGACCATCATGACCATCGAGCCGCCGCCCGACGACCGCATCCCCGAACTCTATGCCGACGGGGTCTTCGACATCGGCTTCGGCAACGGCATGGTCCGCATCGACCTGTTCAGCCTGTCGGCGTTGCGCAAGGACGACAACGGCCAGCCGCTGCCTGCCATCCGCCAGCGGGTGGTGATGAGCCTGCCGGGATTCCTCGCCAGCCTGTCGGCCCTTGAGGGCATGCGCCAGCGGCTGGAGGCCGCCGGCGTGCTGCCGCCCGGCGCCGCGTCCACCCCCTCTGCAACTCCGTCCGCCGCTCCGGCGTTCCAGAGCCCGGTTCAGGCTCCAATCCAGCCTGCCTCCCCTACCGGTCCATCCACTGGCCCCGCGACCCCGGTCTCCCCGCCCGGACGGCCCCGCTCGCCGAACTTCGGCTGACCGATGCCGGACGCCAGCACGACCGTCGCGGCCCCGCCTCCCGGCCCCGATGCCGCTCCAGACCGCGAGGAAAGCACCGCGCTGCGCTGCCTGACGCTGGTGGCGCGCCATCACGGCCTGTCGGCCTCGCCGGCCGCCCTGCGCGCCCGCGTCGCCCCAGGCCGCGGCGAACCCTCGACCGCCGACCTGCTGCGCATCGCCGCCGCCACCGGCTTCAAGGCGACCGCCCGCCGGCTGGACTGGAAGGGCCTGCAGTCCCTGCCCCCCGTCTTCCCGCTGCTGGCGCGGCTGTCCAACGGCAACACCGTCATCCTGGTCGGGCTGTCGCGTCCGGCCCGCCCTGACGAGGAACCCATGGTCGGCGTCGTCGATCCGCTGGCCGACCGGCTGGACGTGATCGACGTGCCGCGCGACCGCTTTCTGGAGCGCTGGGACGGCGAACTGGTCTTCCTCAAGCCGCGCCACGGCTTGGCCGACCCGCGCCAGCCCTTCGGCCTGCGCTGGTTCGTGCCGGAGATCCTGCGCCAGAAATCGGCCTTCCGCGACGTGGTGGTGGCGGCCCTGGTCCTGCACGCCCTCGCCCTTGCCGTCCCGGTCTATTTCCAGATCGTGATCGACAAGGTGCTGGTGAACGAGACCGTCGCCACGCTGCAGGTGCTGACCATCGGCGTGCTGGCCGCCCTGCTGTTCGAGGCGGCCTTCCGCTTCCTGCGCCAGTTCATCCTGCTGTCCGCCGCCAACCGCATCGACATCCGCCTCTTGAACCGCACCTTCGGCCATCTGCTCGACCTGCCGATCACCTTCTTCGACGGGCATTCGGCCGGCGTCACCGTGCGCCACATGCAGCAGGTGGAGCGCATCCGCGAGTTCCTGACCGGCAACCTGCTGTCCACCGTGCTCGACAGCCTGGTGCTGCTGGTCTTCCTGCCGGTGCTGTTCTTCTATTCGGTCAAGCTGACCCTGGTGGCGCTGCTGTTCGCAGGCCTCATCGCCGGGGTGGTGGTCGCGCTGGTGCCGGTCTACCGCAGCCGCCTGCGCGACCTCTACAACGCCGACGCCGAGCGGCAGGCCATGCTGGTGGAGACCATCCATGGCATGCGCACCGTCAAATCCTCCGCGCTCGAACCGCTGCAGCGGCGCGGCTGGGACCGCAAGGCCGCCCGCGCGGTGACCAGCCATTACCGGGTCGGCCGCATCTCCATCGCCGCCCGCACGGTGACCGAGTTCCTGGAGAAGGCGATGATGGTGGCGGTGGTCGCCGTCGGCGCCTTCGACGTCTTCGACCGCCAGCTCTCGGTCGGCGCCCTGATCGCCTTCCAGATGCTGTCGGGCCGGGTGGTGACGCCGCTGGTCCAGATCGTCTCGCTGATCCACCAGTATCAGGAGACCGCCCTCTCCGTCCGCATGCTGGGCGAGGTGATGAACCACCCGGCCGAACCCAGGCGCGAGGGCAGCGGCGCCTGCCCTGCCCTGATCGGCCGCATCGAGATCGAGGGGCTCGGCTTCCGCTACGACCGCAACCGGCCGCCGGCCTTGGACGGCGTGACGCTGAGCGTGCCGGCGGGGTCCGTCGTCGGGCTGGTCGGGCGCAGCGGCTCGGGCAAGAGCACGCTGATGCGCCTCCTCCAGGGCTTCTACCCGGTGCAGGAGGGCAGCATCCGCTATGACGGGCTGGACATCCGCGAGCTGGATCTGGCCCATCTGCGCCGCTCCATCGGCGTGGTGCTGCAGGAGAATTTCCTGTTCCGCGGCACCATCCGCGACAACATCGCCATGACCATGCCCGAGGCCAGCCGCGAGGAGATCGTCGAGGCCGCCCGGCTGGCCGGCGCCGACGAGTTCATCCACCGCCTGCCCGACGGCTACGACACGCTGGTGGAGGAGGGGGCGTCCAACCTGTCCGGCGGCCAGAAGCAGCGCATCGCCATCGCCCGCGCCCTGCTGCCCCAGCCGCGCCTGCTGATCCTGGACGAGGCGACCAGCGCGCTCGATCCCGACAGCGAGGCCATCGTCATGGCCAACCTGCGGCGCATCGCCCGCGGCCGCACCGTGCTGATCGTCACCCACCGGCTGTCCACCCTGACCGGCTGCGACACCATCGCCGTGCTGGAGCAGGGCCGCCTGCTCGACCTCGCCCCCCATCCCATCCTGCTCGACCGCTGCGCCGAATACCGGCATCTGTGGCAGCAGCAGAACCGGGGGCGCTGAGCCATGCCCGACACACAGATGCCCGAGATGGACAGCGAGGACGCCACGCAGGCCGAAACCGGCCGCGAGGTCGTCCCGGCCAAGGCCGAACCACCCCCCCCCGCCCCTTCTCCTTCCGGCCGCCGCCGCGCCGCCCTGCCCGCCCCGTCGGCACCACCGCCGGGCTTCGCGCTGGAGTATCTGCCGGACGGGGCGGCGATCGAACATGCGCCGCTGCCCTGGCTGGCGCGCTCTACCCTCTACGTGCTGGCCGGGCTCTTGGTGGCGCTGGTCCTGTGGGCCGGCTTCGCCCAGGTCGACCGCATCGTCACCGCCGGCGGCCGGCTGGTGACCACGGCGCCGCTGGTGGTTGCCCAGCCGCTGGAAACCGCGGTGGTGCGCGGCGTCGACGTGCAGGTCGGCGACCGTGTGCGGGCCGGCGACCGTCTGGCGACGCTCGACCCCACCTTCGCCGCGGCGGATCTGGCCGACCTGACCGGCAAGCTCGCCGGCGTCGAGGCGCAGATCGGCCGGCTGCGCGCCGAGCTGGACGGCAGCGACTTCACCCCCGCCGCCGGCAACCCTGATGCCGCCGTGCAGGCCGCCATCCTGGAGCGCCGCCGCGCCGAATACCGCGCCCGCCTCGCCTCGCTGGACGAGAAGGCCGGGCAGCTGGACAGCGCCATCGCCGCCAGCCGCCGCGCCCAGGCCGGGCTTGCCGAGCGGCTCGCCGTGGTCGGCGAAGTGGAGGACATCCGCCGCCAGCTTCAGGAACGCCAGACCGGCTCGCGCCTGACCTACCTGGAGGCGCGGATCGAGCGGCTGCGCATGCGCGACGAGCTGACCGCCCTGCAGGACCGCGAGCTGACAAGCGAGCACGAGCTGCGCGGCGTCCAGGCCGACCGCGCCGCCTTCATCGACGAATGGCGCCGCAAGACGGCGGAGGAGCTGGTGGAGCAGACCCGCCAGCGGGCCACCCTGGTGGAGCAGATCGCCAAGGCCGAGCGCCGCCGCTCGCTGGTCACCCTGACCGCCCCGGTCGACGCGGTGGTGCTGGAGGTGGCCAAGCGCTCCGTCGGCTCCGTCATCCGCGAGGCCGAACCGCTGGTCACCCTGGTCCCCGCCGACGTGCCGCTGGAGGTGGAGGCCGAGATCCCGTCGCGCGACATCGGTCTGGTGCGGGTCGGCGATTTCGTGCGGGTGAAGCTGGACGCCTTCCCCTTCCAGCGCCACGGCACCCTGCCCGGCGAGATCCGTACCATCAGCGCCGACGCCTTCACCCACGACCCGGCCCAGGGCGCCCAGGGGAGCGGGGCAAACTCCATCAACGCCGACGCCCCCCGCCCGGCCGCCGGCGCCGTCTTCCGCACCCGCATCCGCCTGACCGACACCCGGCTGGAGGCGGTGCCCGACGGCACGAGGCTCAGCCCCGGCATGGTCGCCTCGGCCGAGATCCGCGTCGGCACCCGCTCGGTGCTGTCCTACTTCCTCTATCCCGTCATCCGCGCGCTGGACGAGAGCATCCGCGAGCCCTGATAACGGGCGCGTGCGCCAACAGGGTGCCTCCGCATCATGATGGCGCACCATGTTGGATCGTCGCCCGTCCGATGCTACAAGGCCTGCCGGCCACCAAGCTTTGCCTTGGGCGGCCCGGCGCTCGCGAGGCGGCCTGCCTTCCGGCGCATTCGTCGGCCTGCAATCTGGTGAGTCCCCCGATGTCCAAATCCGTGTCCGTTTCCGCCGGGGGGCTGTTCGCCGCCGTCGTGCTGGTCCTGTCGGTGCTCTACGCGGCGATGGCCTGGACGCCCTCCTCCTACGGGGTGGCGCTGCGCCAGATGGGGGTGACGGAGGACAGCGGCCTCGTGCTCGGCAAGCCGCGCGACATCCGCAGCGACGAATGGGCGGTGTGGACGCCCTATCTCCAGATCGCGGTCGACAACGATTTCGCCCGCCACAACGCCCATTCGCCCTATCACGAGGATCTGCGCAACTTCAACGCCCTGCCCCTGCGGGATTGGGCGCTGCCCTTCAAGCCGCAATACTGGGCCTTCTTCCTGGTCGATCCGGCCCATGCCTTCGCCATCTACCATGCCGCCTTCATCGCCCTGTTCCTGATCGGCTATCAGCGGATGGGGCGGATGCTGGGGATGGCGCCGGGCGTCTCGGTCTGCTTCTCGCTGCTCGCCTTCTTCGCCGGCTACACCCAATATGCCTGGACCACCACCGGGCCGCTGCTCGCCCTGTTCCCCTGGCTGCTGGTGACGCTGGCGGCGCCGCTGCGGCTGCCGGTGAAGGGGCTGCTGCTCTACTGGCTGGCGGCGGTCTGGCTGCTGTCGCATTTCTATCCGCCGGTGATCCTGTCGCTGGGCTTCGTCGGCGCCGTGCTGGTGCTGGCGCTGCGCCGCGACCTGCTGCGGTGGCCGCTGCTGGCGACGGCGGGGCTGGCCGCCGCCCTGGCCGCCGGCACCGTCTACGGCTATCTGGCCGAACCGCTGCAGGCGATGACCGCGACCGTCTATCCCGGCCAGCGGCACAGCGACGGCGGCAGCGGCGACTGGCGCATCTGGCTGTCGACGGTCCTGCCCTTCATCACCACCCGCGGCTTCGACAGCCTGATCGTCCACAACATCGTGGAGACCGGGGCGATCGGCAGCTATTGGCCGCTGCTGCTGCTGGTCTTCGCCGACTGGCGGCAGGGACTCGCCGGCGGAGCCGTCGACCGCGGCCGGTTGCTGACCGCCCTGGCGGTGCTGGGCGGCGGGCTGGCGCTGGTGTCGGCCTGGATGCTGCTGCCCATCCCGGCGGCGGTGGGGAAAATCCTGCTGTGGGACCGCGTCTTCCCGCCGCGCATGATCGTGGCGGTCGGCCTGCTGGCGCTGGTCGCCACCGCGCTGCTGGCCGGTTCGGTCCGCTGGCGGATCACACCCCTGCGCGTCGCGCTGTTCACCGCCGCCGTGCTGGCGGCCTGGATGGTGTCCAAGCGCGCCGGCGGCGTGGCGCCCTGGTCCACCCTGTTCGACGGAACGATCCTTCTGGTGCTGGCCGGCGGGCTGGCGCTGCGGTACCTGATCCAGGCGATGGGGCTGCCGCCGTTGCGCACGGGCACGCTGGTGGCCGGTGTGGCGGTGGCGGCCAACCTGCTGACCTTCGGGCAGTTCAACCCGATCCAGTCGGCCAGGCCGATCTTCGACCGGCCGCACACAGCCCTGACCGCCCGGCTGTCGGCCCAGCAGGCGGCGCACCCCAAGGGCTGGCTGGTGGAGACGCTGCCGATCTTCACCGGGGCGGTGCTGGCCGGCTGGGGCTACAACTCCATCGCCCACACGCTGATCGCCCCGCATGCGGACTTCTTCCGCCCGCTCTTCCCCGACATGGCGGAGGACCGCTTCACCCAGGTCTTCAACCGCTATGCCCACATCATCCCGGACACGGTGACGGAGCCGGTCTCCCCCTATCCCGATCAGGTGCGGGTGCCCTGGTCGGCCCTGGATCCCAGGGCCGCGAATTCCGGCACTCCGGCGCGGGAGGCGAGCGTCCTTCCGGCCGATGCGGCCCCGGCCGGCGGGCCGTTCCCGACCGGCGGCAGCCTGGACGAGGTCCGGCTGGAGAACGGGATCCTGCGCCTGCGCGGCTGGGCGCCCTGGACCGGCGTCCGTGCCACGCAGGGCGTCACGGTGGTGAGCGACCTGCCCCTGACCGTTGTGTCCCAGGGGCTGGAGCGCCGGCCCGACCTGCAGGCCGCCTTCCCCGCCGCCGACCGCGGACAGGCCGGCTTCACCCTGCTGCTGCGGCCGGCGGCGGCATCGGACCGGCCGCCGGTGCTGTGCGTGCTGGCCCGCGACACCGATGCCGGCACCATCGCCCTGGCCGCCCCCCGTCCGGCGAATGACGGCGAGGAGCCGGGCTGCCGCCGGCTGGGGCTGGCGAAGTGATGCTGGCGCGGTGATGCGGCGGATGCCCTGGGAAGATGCCCTGGGAAGATGGTTGTGGTGACCCCGCATCGCTCACAACGGGGTAACGCGCGCCTCCTGTTCCCTCTCCGGAAGCCCTTGCGTTAAGCCGGAAAAACCCATGCGGGAGGTCGTGGACGCGCTACTTTCAGGCGGATGACGCCCAACGACGAAGAGCGGACCATGACCAGGAGCGACAACGCGACCGTGCTGGTGACCGGCGGCGCCGGCTATATCGGCTCCCATGTGGTGCTGGCGCTGCGCGACCAGGGACGCGCCGTCGTGGTGCTGGACGACCTGTCCACCGGCCGGCGTCAGGCGATCCCCGACGGCGTGCCGCTGGTCGAGGGTGACGTCGGCGACAAGGCCCTGCTGGCCGAGACCTTCGCCCGCCACGGCATCGGCACCGTGATGCATTTCGCCGGCAGCATCGTCGTGCCGGAATCGGTGGAGCGGCCGCTCGCCTACTACCGCAACAACACGGTGAAGAGCCACGCCCTGATCGAGGCCTGCGTGGAGGCCGGGATCGGCCGCTTCATCTTCTCCTCCACCGCCGCCGTCTACGGCATGCCCGACCGGCTGCCGATCGACGAGCAGACGCCGTTGAGCCCGATCAACCCCTACGGCTCCTCCAAGCTGATGACGGAATGGATGCTGCGCGACACCGCCGCGGCCCATCCGCTGCGCTACGTCGCTCTGCGCTATTTCAACGTCGCCGGCGCCGACCCGCAGGGCCGCTCCGGCCAGGTGTCGAAGGTCGCCACCCACCTGATCAAGATCGCCGCCCAGACCGTCACCGGCCAGCGGGCGGAGTTGCAGATCTTCGGCGACGACTACGACACGGCGGACGGCACCTGCGTGCGCGACTACATCCATGTCAGCGACCTCGCCGACGCCCATGTCGCGGCGCTCCGCCATCTGGAGACGGGCGGCGCGTCGGAGGTGCTGAACTGCGGCTACGGCCGCGGCTATTCGGTGCGCGAGGTGCTGTCGATGGTGGAGCGGGTGACCGGCCGTCCGCTGCCGATGCGCATCGGCCCGCGCCGCGCCGGCGATCCCCCGGCCCTGGTGGCGGGGGTGGAGCGCATCGGCCGGACGCTCGACTGGACCCCGCGCCACGCCGACCTTGAGACCATCGTCGCCTCGGCCCTCGCCTGGGAGGAGCGGCTGGTGAAGGGCCTCTGAGAGCGCCCCCCTCGCCGGCCCCGTCAGCCTCGCCCGTCAGACCGCGGCGATCATCCCCGCCGTCAGCTGGCCGGGGGTGAGGCCGGCCAGCCGGATTTCCAGCGTGGAGTTGCTGGTGTAAGCGCTGCTGAAATCGGCGTCGGTGAAGCGGCCGACCAGCATCGGGGTCCCGTCGGACGACAGGAAGGACGCCATGCTGAAGCGGTCGGCGATCTGCTGCGCGGACAGGGTGGTCTGCTCGAAGCGCAGCGTGTCGGCGCCGGGCTGGAAGTCGGTGATCGTCGTCGTCCCGGACGGCCCGGCATAGACCATGAAGCCCGGCGTCGGCCCGGTCGTCGGCCGCGCGACGACGAAGGTATCGGCCCCGGCTCCGCCGGTCAGCGTGTCGGTGCCCGACGACAGATAGATGGTGTCGTTGCCGTTCCCGCCGTCGATGAGGTCGTCGAACGATTTGTAGGAGGTGGGGTATCCATGCTGGCTGACCCAGAAGGATGAGGAGATGGTGTCGTTGCCGTCGCCGCCGTTGATGGTTCCCGTCATCCGGATGAAATCGTTGCCGGCGCCGGCGTTGACCGTCACCGCCTTGGAGTAATAGCCGCCCATCGGCAGGTTGACGCTGTCGGGCATCAGGATGGTGTCGTCCCCGCTGCTGCCGGTCAGGAGGACGGTCGAGTTGGGGAAATCCCCGTTGGTGAGATAGTAGGAGAGGTTGGTCACCTCGACGTTGGACGGGATGGTGTAGCTGGTGATCCTGTCGCCCAGCGACATCGTGTCGGTGCCGCCGTTCGCCCCTTCCTGGACCGTGACGCTGTTGGTGTAGACATAGTAGGTGTCGTCGCCGGCGCCGCCGTTCAGATGGTCGCTCTGGTAGCCGTAGAGAACATCGTTGCCGGTCTCGCCGAAGATGGTGTCGTTGCCCAGCCCGCCCTGCAGCGTGTCGTTGCCCGACCCGCCGTTCATGCGGTCGCCGTGGCCGGTGGTGCTGTAGATGCTGGCGATGCTGTCGTTGCCGCTCAAGGCGGCCAGATCGCGCGGCAGCCGCCCCTCGCGCAGGCCGAACTCCTGCCAGTGCTGCGCGGCGGAGGTGAAGCCGGCCGCCGCCGCCTCGGCGACGTCGGGATAGGCCGACAGGTACCAGGCCGCATCCGGCGCGCCGCTGCGGTCGGTCTGCGGCGCCGGCGCCATGTAGTAGGCGATGCCCTCGTAGCGCATGTTGGGCAGGGTGGCGATCACCGCATCCCGCTCCTCCGCCGAGCCGGTGTAGAAATGCGCGCCGTTGTCGGAGTTCCAGAACCGGTAGACCGCCTGCGACGCGCTCGCCGTCTGCACCGTGCTGGCGCTGTAGGCCGCCCCCTCGTAGACGTAGTTCGGCATCGTGCTGCGCACCGCGTCCCGTTCGGCGGTGCTGGCGGTGTAGAAGAAGGTGCCGGTGTCCGCCCGGCGGAACCGCCAGACGGTGGTGTCGGTCGCCGTGGGGTTGGTGAAGGCGACCCCCTCGTAATTCATCGAGGTCAGGTTGGTTGCGACGACGTCGCGCTCGATGTCGCTCCCCGTATAGAAATGCGACCCCGTGATGGTGTTCCAGAAGCGCCAGACCGGCATCACTCACCCCCAGATTGCGTTCCGCGAGCGGAGGATAGGAGCGGATTCAGCGATTTGGAATGGTGCTAATCGTCATAGCCGCTATCCCAACGTGCAGGGTGGTTTCACACCAGCCCCCCTTCAAACCAATCGCCGCAGCAGCGGAATCCGCGACAGCACGAAGGCGATGACGCCGGACCCAAGGACCACCGTGGCGATCCCGGCGAGCGCGATGAGGCTGGGATTGGCGAACCAGTTCCGCGTGTCGCCGATGAGATACAGGATGACGACGGGATGGACGGCGTAGACGCCGAAGGACAGGCTGCCCAGGAAGCGGATGACCGCCTGCGCCGCCCGGCCCAGGCGGCGGGACAGCCCGTCCAGGGCCAGGAAGGCCGCCATCGCCCCGGCCGCCACGTTGGGAGCGAAATATCCCAGGAACTGTTCGCTGGCGGTGCCGAGCCGCGCCGACCAGGCATAGGTCAGAAACAGCGTCACCGCCGCCGACAGCCCGAACAGCCCGCCGGCGGCCCAAAGCGGAATGCTGCCGCGCAAGCGCGCAAGCGCGCCGCCCAGCAGCACATAGCCGAGATAGTAGGGATAGTCCGGCCACAGGACGCCCGGCTCGGCATTCCCGGTCGCGAGATTGCCCGCGAACATCCAGGCCGCCGCCACCCCCCACAGGACGAGCGCATAGCCGACCAGACGGCCGCCCTGGGCGAAGACCGCCCGCATCAGCGGCATCGCCAGATAGGAGAGCAGCAGCGGATAGAGGAACCACAGATGGAAGAAGGCCGGCTGGCGCGGCAGCGCGCTCAGCGGCGGTGTTCCGGCGAAATGGATGATCTGGTGTCCCCAGACCAGATAGAAGCCGCTCCAGGCCGCCATCGGCACCGCCACGGCGACGAAGCGCTTGCGCAGGAAGGCGCCGATCGGCTCGGCGCGCGGCAGCAGCAGGGCGCCGCTGGCCATGAAGAACAGCGGCACGCTGCTTCGGCACAGGCTGTCGATCGCCGCGGCGACCCACCAGTGGATGTCGAAGCGGAAGGGCTGGTCCGGCGGCGTGGCCGGGATCTGGCCGAAGAAATGCGGGCTGATGACGTGGATGCCGACCACCATCAGCATCGCCACCACCTTGATGGCGTCGCCGCCCGGCCAATAGGAACCCTGATGGTTCCGCTCCGGTGCGGCGTCCGATGCGGCCGCTTCCGCCGGCTGTCTTTCCTGCAGGCCGGCCGGCATCGGCAGAACGCCCATCCTCACTCCCTGTAGCCGCCGGTGCTGATCGGCACCATGCGGCACCTCCCGAACGATGAGGCGGCCGGCGCAGGAGAGCGGGCCGGCCACACGTATCCGTCATGTGGAGGTGCGGGCTGAATCGGCGGCCCGGCATCCGCGACGTGGAGCCGGACAATGCGTCAGGCACGGCGGCGCGGGCTAGCCGATCATTGGCGGTAAGATGGATGGCGGAGGATAAGGGCCGCAGAGACCTTTCAGGCGCCCCCTCAGGCACCTTTCTCAGGCGAAGAAGCGCCCGCGGAAATAGGCGATGGTGCGGGCCAGCCCCTCGTCCAGCGGCACGGCCGGTTCCCACTCCAGCAGGGCGCGGGCCTTGGCGATGTCGGGGCGGCGCTGCTTGGGGTCGTCCTGCGGCAGCGGCTTGTGCACGATCTTCGAATCCGAGCGGGTCAGGCGGACGATCTTCTCCGCCAGTTCCAGCATGGTGAACTCGCCGGGATTGCCCAGGTTGATCGGGCCGGTGACGCCGGCCGGCGTGTCCATGAAGCGCAGGAAGCCTTCGATCAGGTCGTCGACATAGCAGAAGGAGCGCGTCTGCTGGCCGTCGCCGTAGATGGTGATCGGCTCGCCCTTCAGCGCCTGGATGATGAAGTTCGATACCACGCGCCCGTCGCTGGGGTGCATGCGCGGGCCGTAGGTGTTGAAGATGCGGATGACCTTGATGTCCAGCCTGTGCTGGCGGTGATAGTCGAAGAACAGCGTCTCGGCGCAGCGCTTGCCCTCGTCATAGCAGGCGCGCGGGCCGATGGTGTTCACGTTGCCCCAATATTCCTCGGGCTGCGGATGCACCGCCGGGTCGCCGTAGACCTCCGAGGTCGAGGCCTGCATGATCCGCGCGTGCACCCGCTTGGCCAGCCCCAGCATGTTGATGGCGCCGATGACCGAGGTCTTGGTCGTCTGCACCGGATCGTGCTGGTAATGGATCGGCGAGGCCGGGCAGGCGAGGTTGTAGATCTCGTCGACCTCGACATAGAGCGGAAACGTCACGTCGTGGCGCATCAGCTCGAAATGCGGGTTGTCCAGCAGGTGCAGGACGTTGTCGCGGCTGCCGGTGAAGAAGTTGTCGACGCACAGCACGTCGTTCCCGGCCGCCAGCAGCCGGTCGCACAGGTGGGATCCCAGGAAGCCGGCGCCGCCAGTGACGAGGACACGCTTTCGGTTGGTCAGGGCCTGCATGGCTTCCTTTCTGCCCGGTTGGAACGGCGTCAGCCGAGCAGCCCAAGCAGGTAGCGCCCGTAATCGTTCTTCTTCAGCGGCTCGGCCAGACGGCTCACCTGCTCGGCGTCGATCCAGCCGGAGGTGTAGGCGATCTCCTCCGGGCAGGCGATCTGCAGGCCCTGGCGGTGCTGGATGGTGCGGACGAACTCCGCCGCTTCCAGCAGGCTGTCATGGGTGCCGGTGTCGAACCAGCCGTAACCGCGGCCCATCTGCTCGACCGACAGCCGGCCCTGATCCAGATAGGCGGCGTTGACCGACGTGATCTCCAGCTCGCCGCGCGCCGACGGCTTCACCGCGGCGGCGATGTCCAGCACGTCGTTGTCGTAGAAATAGAGCCCCGTCACCGCCCATTTGGAGCGCGGCGCCACCGGCTTCTCCTCGATGCTCAGCGCCCGGCCCTCGCCGTCGAACTCCACCACGCCGTAGCGCTCGGGGTCGCGCACGGCATAGGCGAAGACGCTGGCGCCCTCGGTCTTCTCGCCGGCGGCGCGCAGGATGTTGGTCAGGCCGTGGCCGTAGAAGATGTTGTCGCCGAGGACCAGCGCGCAAGCGTCGTTGCCGACGAACTCGCGGCCGATGATGAAGGCCTGCGCCAGCCCGTCGGGCGAGGGCTGGATCGCGTAGGTCAGGTTCAGGCCCCACTGCGACCCGTCGCCCAGCACCGTCTGGAACAGCGGCTGGTCGTGCGGGGTGGTGATGACCAGGATGTCGCGGATGCCCGCCAGCATCAGGGTGCTGAGCGGGAAATAGATCATCGGCTTGTCGTAGATCGGCAGCAACTGCTTGCTGATCGCCCGCGTCACCGGGTAGAGCCGGGTGCCGGATCCGCCGGCCAGGATGATGCCCTTCATGGTCCTCGTCCTCACGCCTGCGGCGGGTTGGTGAACAGCTCGTCGATCACGCGGTCGACGCTCTCCTGCCACGGCGGGCAGGCGACGCCGAGACGCTCCTTGGCGCGGCCGCAGTCCAGCCGCGAGTTGGCCGGGCGGCGCGCCGGGGTCGGGTAGTCGGACGTGCCGATGGCGGTCAGGCGCGGGCGCTTGCCGGTGCGCTCTTCCAGCCGCCGGAAGATGTGCTCGGCGAAATCATGCCAGGTGGTGTAGCCGCTGCCGGTCAGGTGGTAGGTGCCCCAGGCGGCGCTGCCGGTCTTTTCAATGGTCTGGGCGATCTGCACGATGGCGGCGGCGAGGTCGGCGGCGGCGGTGGGGGAGCCGTGCTGGTCGGCGACCACCCGCATCTCCTCGCGCTCCTTGCCGAAGCGCAGCATCGTCTTGACGAAGTTGTTGCCGTAGGCGCTGTAGACCCAGGAGGTGCGCAGGATGACATGGCTCGGCGTCGCCGCGCGCACCGCCTCCTCGCCCGCCGCCTTGCTGGCGCCATAGACGCCCAGCGGGTTGATCGGGTCGTCCTCGCTGTAGATGCCGTCCTTCGTCCCGTCGAACACATAGTCGGTCGACACATGGATGAAGGGGATGCCGCGCGCGGCACAGGCCGCCGCCATGGCGCCCGGCCCGTCGCGGTTGATGGCGAAGGACAGGTCGACCTCGCTCTCGGCCTTGTCGACGGCGGTGTGGGCGGTGGCGTTGACCAGCAGGTCCGGCGCGTGGGCGGCGACCGCCTTTTCCACGTCGCCCGGCCGGGTCACGTCGAACTCGGGATAGGGCAGGCCCACCACATCGGTGCCGGGCGCCCAGTCGGCCCGCATCAGCTCGAAGCCGAGCTGGCCGTTGCTGCCGAGAACGAGAATCTTCACGACGCGGCTCCTTCTTCCTTAAGCCCGAGGCGCTCGCCGCGGTAGGAGCCGTTCAGGATGGCCTGCCACCAGTCGCGGTTCTCCAGATACCAGGCGACCGTCTTGCGCAGGCCGCTCTCGAAGGTCTCCTGCGGGGTCCAGCCCAGCTCGCGCTCGATCTTGCCGGCGTCGATGGCATAGCGCTTGTCATGGCCGGGGCGGTCGGTGACGAAGCTGATCAGGCGGTCATGCGGGGCGCCGGCCGGGTCCATCTCGTCCAGATGCGCGCAGATGGCGCGGACGACCTCCAGGTTGGTGCGCTCGTTGTGGCCGCCGATGTTGTAGCTCTCGCCGACCTTGCCCTTCTCCAGAACCAGCCGCAGGGCGCGGGCGTGGTCCTCGACATAGAGCCAGTCGCGGATGTTGTCGCCCTTGCCGTAGACCGGCAGCTTCTCGCCCGCCAGACCCTTGAGGATCATCAGCGGGATCAGCTTCTCCGGGAAATGGTAGGGGCCGTAATTGTTGGAGCAGTTGGTCAGCACCACCGGCAGCCCGTAGGTCTCGTGCCAGGCGCGCACCAGATGGTCGCTCGACGCCTTGCTGGCCGAATAGGGCGAGTTGGGGCTGTAGGCCGTCGTCTCGGTGAAGAAGCCGTCGTCGCCCAGCGTGCCGAACACCTCGTCGGTGGAGATGTGGTGGAAGCGGAAGCGCTCCTTGCGCTCCGCCGGCAGCGCCGACCAGTAGCCGCGCGCCGCTTCCAGGAGGCGGAAGGTGCCGACCACGTTGGTCTGGATGAACTCGCCCGGCCCGTCGATGGAGCGGTCGACATGGGATTCGGCGGCCAGATGCATCACCGCGTCGGGCTGGTGGGTGTCGAAGACCCGGCGCAGCTCTGCGGCATCGCAGATGTCGACCTTCTCGAAGGCGTAGCGGGGGTTGCCCTCGGCGCCCGGCAGGGAGGACAGGTTGGCCGCGTAGGTCAGCTTGTCGACATTGACGACGAAGGCGTCGGTTTCGGCGAGAAGCTGGCGGACCACCGCTGAGCCGATGAAACCGGCGCCGCCGGTGACGAGAATGCGCGTCATCAAACCACCTTACCGCCAAAAACAGGGACGCTCGCCCCACCGGGCAAAAAAGAGCCGAAATCCAATAGCGCCGTCAGAACCAGTCGCCAAGCTGGGCGAAGGTCGGATGCTTGTGATCCTTGGCCGACAGCTGCGCCTTGTCCGCCGACACCGGCCAGTCGATGCCCAGTTCCGGATCGTTCCACAGCAGGCCGCGGTCATGCTCGGGCGAATAATAATTGGTCACCTTGTAGATGACCTCGGTGTCCGGCTCCAGCGTGCAGAAGCCGTGGGCGAAGCCGATCGGCACCAGGATCTGGTTCCACTCCGCCGCGCTGATCACCGCGCTGACATGCCGGCCGAAGGTGGGGGAGCCTTTGCGGATGTCGACCGCCACGTCCAGGATGGCCCCGCGCACCACCCGCACCAGCTTGTCCTGGGCAAAGGGCGGCAGCTGGAAATGCAGGCCGCGCACGGTGCCGACCTCGGCCGACAGCGACTGGTTGTCCTGGACGAAATCGTAATGCAGCCCGGCCGCCTCGAACGTCTTCTTGGTGTAGGTCTCCGAGAAGAAGCCGCGGTTGTCGCCGAACTTCTTCGGGCGGATGATCTTAACGTCGGGAATGTCGAGGGAGACGACGTCCATGGCTCAGATGCTTTCCTTCAGGCGCTCTTTGCGCAGCTCGGGGCAGGACTTGCGCAGCCACGGCTTGACCGTGCGCGGCGGGAAGGCCAGCCCGAAATTCTCGGCGTCCAGCGTCAGGTTCGGGTTGTAGTAGGGGTCGGCCAGCAGGCTGTCGCCCCAGCGCTCCTGCATGTAGGCCACCTCGCCCATGAAGCGCTTGACCTTGTCGGGCGCGGTGTCCGGCCCGCGCGAGGCCGATTCCAGATGGTACAGCTCGGCGAACGGCGTCCAGACGACCAGATAGCCCTTCTCGCGGATGCGCAGGCAGAAATCGACGTCGTTGAAGGCGACGGCCAGCTTCTCCGAATTCAGCCCGCCGACCTCGTCGAAGATCTCCTTGCGCAGGATCAGGCAGGCGGCGGTGACGCAGGACAGGTCCTGGGTCAACTGGGCCCGGCTGAAATAGCCGTAGGCGTCGCGGGTCAGCCCCTTGTGGACATGGCCGGCCACGCCGCAGATGCCGGTGACGACGCCGGCATGCTGGATGGTGCCGTCGGCGTAATAGAGCTTGGCGCCGACCGCGCCGACCTCCGGCCGCAGGGCATGGGAGACCATCTCGGCCAGCCAGCCCGGCTCCATCACCTCGATGTCGTTGTTGATCAGGCCCAGCACCTCGCCGGTCGCCTCGGCGGCGGCGAAGTTGTTGATCGAGGAGTAGTTGAAGGGCGCCTTGTAGGTCAGCACCCGCACCCGCGGCTCGTCCTTCAGCGTGTCGAAATAGGCGAAGGTCGCCGCTTCCTCGCTGTTGTTGTCGACGATCAGGATTTCCAGATCCGGATAGTCGGTGCGGTGCAGCAGCCCGTCGACGCAGCCCTTCAGCAGATCGACCTTGTCGCGCGTCGGCACGATCAGCGACACCCGCGGCAGCCTGGCCGGCAGGGCGTAGCGGATGCGGGTGAAGCGTGCGGTCGCCGGCGAGGTCTCCACCGTGGCGTCGACGCCGCGACGCTGGAAATGCTCGCTCAGCGCCTTGTGGGCGGCGGCGGTGGCGCGCGGCAGATCGACCGTGGAGAAGGCCGCGGATTCCGGGAAGACGCGCCAGTGATAGAGGATCGCCGGGATGTGGCGGATGCGCGCCGGTTCCGTCGCCTCGACCGCGCGCAGGGTCAGGTCGTAGTCCTGGCTGCCCTCGAAGCCCAGGCGGAAGCGTCCGGCCTGCTCGATCAGCGAGCGGCGGAAGACGCCCAGGTGGTTGACCATGTTCTGGCCGTGCAGCAGGTCCAGATTGAAGTCCGACTTGAAATGCGGGTCGTAGCGCTCGCCGTCGGCATCGATCTTATCCTCGTCGGAATAGAGGATGTCGGTGTCGGGATGCTGCGCCAGCTCGGCCGCGACCATGTAGAGCGCATGCGGCGGCAGCCGGTCGTCATGGTCCATCAAGGCGACGAAATCGCCGGTCGCCAGATCCAGCGCGCTGTTGCTGGCGGCGGAGATGTGGCCGTTGGTCTCGCGCCGGACCACCTTGATCCGGTTGTCGCGCGCCTTGTACTCGGCCAGCACCGTCTGCACATGCGCGGCGGTCGAGGCGTCGTCGGCGATGCACAGCTCCCAGTCCGGATAGAGCTGGGCCAGCACCGAATCCAGCGCCTCGCGCAGGTAGGTCTCCGGCGTGTTGTAGACCGGCATGACGACGGAGAAGCGCGGGCGCGCCGGCAGCCGGGCGATGTCGGCCTTGATCGCCGCCCCGTCCTCCGGCGTCAGGCTGTCGTACATCCGCACCCACGACTTGTAGTCGGCCGACCAGCGGTTCGGCTGCAGCTCCTGCAGGACGCGCTGCTTGGTCGCCTGCCAGCCGTGGCGGCGCAGATAGTCCAGCACGCGCGCCGGCTGGTTCTGCCGGACATAGTCGAGCAGGATGTTGGTCTTGCCGATCTCGCGGATGGTGAAGTCGGCGATCTCGAAGGACACCGGCCGGGTGGCGGGGTCGAAGCGCAGCGCCTTGACCGTCTGCGGCAGCAGGACCAGCTGGCGGAACTCGCCGACCGTGTCGACCGGCAGGCGGATCATCGTCCGCTCGTCGAAGCCGTTGCCGGCATCGACATAGATCACCGGCACCAGCGGGGCCGAGGCGCGCACCACCCGGTAGGAGATCACGCACCAGTGGCCGGGCAGCCGCCCGCGGTCGGAGCGCAGCAGGAAGGCGGGGTCGCTGCCGGTCGCCTCGTACCCGCCCTGCGGGCTCGGCTTCACGTCGTGCAGCGGCTCCAGCGTGATGCTGTGCAGGCGGCGGCGGTAGAAGCGGCCGGCCTTCTGGGTCAGGCGTCCCAGCTTGCGCACCGGCGCCGACAGCTTCCAGGAGGTGGAGTTGACCAGGCTGTGGATGTGCTGGTCGCGGCTGGCCACCACCCCGTGCAGCTCGGCGATGGCCTGCTCGCGCGCCGCCAGCTCGCGGGCATGGGCGGCGAGGTTGCGCTCGCGGTCGTCCAGCTCTTCGCCCTGGCGGCGGATCTCGGCCTGATGGTCGGTGAGCCAGCCCTGGATCAGCGCGATGTCGCGGTCGCGCGTCGCGATCATCTCCTTCAGCTCATCGGTGTGGGCGATCTGGTCGTCCAGCACCTTGCGGACCATCGCCACCTCGGTGCGCAGGTGCTTTTCCTGCTCTTCCAGGCGCTGGATGGTCTCGGCTTCGATGGCGGCGTCGCCCAGCCGGTCGAACCAGTTGCGGACGGCCCGCAGCCCTTCGCCGCCGGCCTTCTGCACGGCGAACAGCTCGCGCACCGCATCGGGCAGATCCTCGCCGACGCCCAGCACGCCCAGCCCGTTGGAATGCTGGAAGCTGAAGGACGGGTAATCGCGGGTGATCTCGTCCCACAGGCGCCAGACGCCGAAATCGCCCTTGCGCACGTTGATGTCGTGGAACAGCACCACGCCGCGCCGGCTCATCTTCGGCAGCCAGGTCTCGAAATCGTGGCGCACCGCCTCGTAGGTGTGCAGCCCGTCGATGTGCAGCAGGTCGACGCTGCCGTCGGCGAAATGGACCAGCGCGTCGTCGAAGGTCATCCGCAGCAGGCGCGAGAAGCCGGCATAGCGCGGGTCGTGGTAGGCGGCGAGCCTGTTGTAGATGTCGTCGCCGTAGAAGCCCGCCTGCGGGTCGCCGGCCCAGGTGTCGACGGCATAGCAGGAGGTCGGCAGCCCGACATGGCGCACCGCCTGGCAGAAGGCGGCATAGGAGTTGCCGGTGTGCGTCCCCAGCTCCACCAGGCTGTCCGGGCGCAGCGCGTCGATGATCCAGAAGGCGAAGGGCACATGGCCGAGCCAGGAGGCCGGCGCCGTGACGAGATCCGGGGTCAGGAGCGTGATCGGTCGGCAGATGCGACGGAGAGTGTCCGATCCCTGGTCCTTCAAAAACGAATCCACCTGCGCCTCTTCTTCTGCCTGGCTTCGCGGCGGGGTGCGACCCGTCGGGCACCATTTTTCAGGCCCGTCGGACGGCCCCGTCACAGCCGCCGACACACATACGCTGACACCCCGCCGGAATGCAAGCCGCTGTCCGGAACCCGCTTTGCGGCGTCCAACAATGCGCGGAACTGCGGTTTTCCTGCCTCAGTCGGGGCCTGTCGGCGGCGTGACCTTATTTTGTCGCGGGGGCAGGCTGGGGGGCGGATGCCCCCTCCGCCTCCAGCGTGATCGCCAGCATCGGCATGCCGACCAGCCCGCGCACGACGTGGCTGGCGTGGACCTTGAAGAACAGCGCGTCCTCGACCCAATGATGCTGGACGTGGTCCTCCTGCGTGCCCTCGGCGAGCGCCACGGTGATGGAGAAGTCGCCGCTGGGCAGATAGGGCATTTGGAAGCGGAAGCGGGCGGCGAAGTCCTGCCCGGCCGGGATGGTGACGGGGTCGAGCTGGTAGCTGAGGAAGGTGTTGTCGCCGAACAGGTTCTGGCCCAGCTTGTCCTTGACGTAGAAGCCGACGATGGGGCGGTGGACCTGCTGGTCGGCCCGGCAGTCCACCTTCAGCACGATGACCTCGCCGCCCTCCAGCACGTTGAGCGGATTCTCCTCGGCATCGAGGATCGAGACGTTGGTGATGGTGGCGCCGCGGTTGCCGAACCAGGGGCCGCTGTCGTTGAAGTCGAACAGCTCGATGGCGTTGCGGTGCCGGGAGGCCTTCAGCAGTTCGGCGCGGGCGTCCTCCACCGGCTCCTCGCGCCTGGCCTGGGGCAGCGCCTGCCGCGCCCCGCCGATGCGGAACCCGCGCGAGGTGTCCTGGTCGCTGTAGAGCGCCGCCAGATAGTCGTGGCAGACCTCCCGCGCCGGGCCGATCGCCCGCACCGACCCGTTGTCCAGCCACACCACCCGGTCGCACAGATTCACCACCTGCCCGGTGTCGTGCGACACGAAGAACAGGGTGCCGCGCTCCTTGAAGCGGTGGATGAAGCGCATGCATTTCTGGGTGAAGGAGGCGTCGCCGACCGCCAGGATCTCGTCGACGATCATGATGTCGGCGTCGACATGCGCCGCCACCGCGAAGGCGAGGCGGGCGTACATGCCGCTGGAATAGAGCTTCACCGGCTGTTCGATGAAGTCGCCGATGCCGGCGAACTCGGCGATGGAGTCGTAGCGCTGGGCGATCTGCTCGTTCGACAGCCCCAGAACCGAGGCGGCGAGATAGACGTTCTCGCGCCCGGTGAATTCGGGGTTGAAGCCGGCGCCCAGCTCCAGCAGCGCGGCGATGCGTCCATCCACCGCGATGCGGCCGGAGGTCGGCGTCAGCGTGCCGCAGAGCAACTGCAGGAAGGTCGATTTGCCCGAGCCGTTGCGGCCGATCAGCCCGACCGTCTCGCCGCGGCGGACCTCCAGGTCGACGCCGCGCAGCGCCCAGTATTCGTCGTAATATTTGCGCCGGCCGCGCACCAGCATCTGCTTCAGCCGGTCCTGCGGGCGCTTGAAGATGGCGTAGGCCTTGCCCAGCCCCTCGGCACGGATGACCACAGGGGTATCGGCCGGGGGGGTGTCGGCGGCGGGAGTCTCAGACGACATCGGCGAACCCCCGGCGGGTCTTCATGAACCACAGATAGCCGAGCCAGGCCACCACCCAGGCGCCCAGCGTCGCCAGACCCCATTCCACCGGCGACGGGACGCGGCCCCAGAACAGCAGGTCCTTCGACTGCTCCAGGATCGCGGTCATCGGGTTCAGGTGCAGGATGGCGCGGAAGCGCTCGGGGATCGCGGTCATCGGATAGAAGATCGGGCTCAGGAACATCAGCACGGTGACGGCCACCCCCACCACCTGCCGCAGGTCGCGCAGGAACACGCCGGCGGCGGCGAAGAACCAGCTCAGCCCCAGCGTGGTCAGGCACAAGGGCGCCAGCACCAGCGGCAGCAGCAGCGCCGTCAGCGGCGGCAGCCCCGCCACGGCGAGGTGGAAGACGACCAGGATGACGAAGCCGATGCCGGCGTTGAACAGCGCGACCGCCAGCGACACCAGCGGCAGGATCTCCAGCGGGAAGACCACCTTCTTGATGTAGCTGATGTTCTCCAGCAGGAGGCCGGGCGCCCGGTTCAGGCATTCGCCCAGCACGTTGAACAGGATCAGGCCGGAGAACAGCAGCAGGGCGAATTCGGTGTTGCTCTCGCCCGCCGCTCCGCTGGGCGTGCCCCAGCGCGCGCGGAACACCACCGAGAAGACGAAGGTGTAGACCGCCAGCATCAGGATCGGATTCAGCACCGCCCAGACGATGCCCAGCACGGAGCCGCGATAGCGGGCGTCGATCTCGCGCCGGGCCAGCCGCAGGATCAGCGACCTGTGGTGCCAGGCGGTCTGGAAAAGGGCAAAGGGACCGGCGCCGAAACCCGCCACCTTAGGGTTTCCCGACTGAGAGTTAAACAATTTAAAGTATTCCCCGTCTGCGGCCGGCCGACCATAACCCCCGCCCCGGCGGCGTTCAAGCGAAAGCATCCCTGGCGTCGGGGGGCACCGGAGGGGCGGCGGCGGGAACGGCTCGGCGGGAGCGTCCGGCCGGGTGGTTCCTCCTGAAAAAGGACGGGAGGGGGAACAGACCTTCGGTTTCCCCCGTTAACCCGAAAGATCGGAGAGGTGGTGTCGCTGCGCGGGGATTTCCGTTATCACGAAAGAAAATCGATGAATAAACATTCGAGGAATTCACACTATCCGGGCTAATGCGACGGGCAGCGACGGAGTTTTGCGTCCTATGCGTATCAGTAAATTCAAAGTCGAAATCAAACGTGACTTTCCTAGTGGTCGGATAGAGACATCAATTTTCATGAGGTTGCTATCCAATGCGCGATCCACCATTGAGGGAAGCATCGGTAACTTTGTAAGCCCATGGGGTTAGATCCGGATTAGACCTAAAAAAGCCCAATCGATAGGGCCATAAAAGACCTTGAGAAGCGGCGATTGCCCGATTTGCAGGAAAGGCGCACCGATTGCCGAGGTCCGGGGGGAACCGGGATGACTGGTGGGACGGTGACGCAAAAGGAGGCCGTTGTGTTTTGGAATGCAAAGACCCTGACAGCCGATCAATATGCCGCATCGTTAAGAAATCACTTCGGTGATGGTGCGGTTCATCGTCTTCAAAAAGAGATTGGTTTTGTCGGAAAGCGGCTTCTTAGACTTCCAAGTACGGAGCGATCTAGCTTCTTCGATCCCTGGTTCACGGAGGAGAACGCCCGCCACCTGCGGTCGGTCGCCCGGTCGGTTCGCGGGATCGCGCCGGATGCCGCCAATACGGCCGGTGCCGCTCCCCGCGCCACTCCCCGCACCACCCCCCGCATCGTCTTCCTGCACGGGGTGATGCCGCGCAGCGGCACCAACTATCTCCAGAGCCTGCTGGAACTGCATCCCGACGTGGTGGTCAACCCCTACGGCGTCCGCGAGCTTCCCTTCCTGAACACGGTGGAGGACGCGCGCATCTATGAGGGGCGCTTCCTGCGCCTTTACGAGCGCAACCGGGAGTCGTTCAGCGACCTGGAAACCTTCTGCTATATGGTCAGCGGGTTCCTCCGTCGCATCGAAGCCGAATTCCCGGCGGACAAGACGGTGGTGATCAAGTCGCCCCACACCCGGATGATGCGCTATTTCCCCTACCTGTTCCCGACCGAACGCTGCCTGATCGTGCTGCGCGACGGCAAACGCGCGGTGCAGTCCACCATCGACACCTGGCCGCTGCGCTTCCTCGGCCGCACCTTCGCCGACGTCTGCCGCGAATGGAGCTTCGGCACCGAGGCGGCGCTGGAGGCGCAGAGCCGGATGAGCGCCGACGCCTGCCGTCTGGTCCGCTTCGAGGATGCGGTGGCCTCCCCCGAGGACACCGCCCGCGACCTGCTGCGTTTCCTGGACCTGAACGAGGAACGCTATCAGTTCGAGCGGATCGGTGACCTGCCCATCCTGGGATCGTCCCGCGCCTCGCGCCGCGATGGCGAGGTCAGCTGGACCCCCGTCAAGAAACCCGAAGGCTTCGATCCGTCGAAGCGCCAGATCGACTGGTCGCCCAAGCGTCGGACCGTGTTCGACGCGGTGGCCGGAGACATGCAGAAGAAGGCCGGCTATGCTGCTTGATCCATTGCTCGACCCCCGTCCCGCGGCCAAGGATCGCCCCGAAGCTGCTCCCGGTTCCGCTCCCGATTCTGGGGACAGCTTGCCCGCCATCCTGACCACGCCGGCCCGTCTCTCCCACCTCCAGCGGCTGGAGGCGGAAAGCATCCACATCATGCGCGAGGTGGCGGCCCAGTTCTACAAGCCGGTCATGCTCTATTCGGTGGGCAAGGACAGCTCGGTGCTGCTGCATCTGGCGATGAAGGCCTTCCATCCGTCGAAGCCGCCCTTCCCGCTGCTGCATGTCGACACGACCTGGAAGTTCCGGGAGATGATCGAATTCCGCGACCGCACGGCGCAGGAATTGGGCATCGACCTGATGGTCCACATCAACCAGGACGGCGTGCGCCAGGGCATCGGCCCCTTCACCCACGGTTCGGCCGTCCACACCGACGTGATGAAGACCCAGTCGCTGAAGCAGGCGCTCAACGCCCACGGCTTCGACGCCGCCTTCGGCGGGGCGCGCCGCGACGAGGAGAAGAGCCGCGCCAAGGAGCGCATCTTCTCCTTCCGCACGGCCTCCCACCGCTGGGAACCGAAGAACCAGCGGCCGGAGCTGTGGAGCCTTTACAACGGCCGGATCAACAAGGGCGAGAGCATCCGCGTCTTCCCGCTGTCGAACTGGACCGAGCTGGACATCTGGCAATACATCCACCAGGAGAACATCCCGGTCGTCCCCCTCTATTTCGCCAAGCCGCGTCCGGTGGTGGAGCGCGACGGCACGCTGATCATGGTCGATGACGACCGCATGCCGCTGAAGCCCGGCGAGACGCCGGAGATGGAATGGGTGCGCTTCCGCACGCTCGGCTGCTATCCGCTGACCGGGGCCGTGCGCAGCACCGCCGCCACCCTGCCCGAGATCATCCGCGAGATGCTGCTGTCCACCAGTTCGGAACGGCAGGGCCGCGTGATCGACCAGGACGCCGCCGCTTCCATGGAAGCGAAGAAGCAGGAAGGCTACTTCTGATGCTGAAGGAACTCGATCCCGTCATCGCTCCGGATGTCGCGGCCCCCGACGTCGCTCCCCCGGATGCCGCCACGGAAGTGCAGGAGTATCTGGCCCGCCAGAACAGCAAGGATCTGCTGCGCTTCATCACCTGCGGGTCGGTGGACGACGGCAAGTCGACGCTGATCGGCCGGCTGCTCTACGACTGCAAATGCCTGTTCGAGGACCAGCTGGCCAGCCTGGAGACGGACTCCGGCCGCTTCGGCACCACCGGCGCCGGCCAGCTCGACCTCGCGCTGCTGGTCGACGGGCTGGCGGCGGAGCGCGAGCAGGGCATCACCATCGACGTCGCCTACCGCTTCTTCACCACCGAGCGCCGCAAGTTCATCGTCGCCGACACGCCGGGCCACGAGCAGTACACCCGCAACATGGTCACCGGCGCGTCCACCGCCGACGCCGCGGTTCTGCTGGTCGACGCGCGCAAGGGCGTGCTGACCCAGACCCGGCGCCACAGCACCATCGTCTCGCTGCTCGGCGTGCGCCATGTCGTGCTGGCGATCAACAAGATGGACGCCGTCGGCTGGGACCGCGAGACCTTCGAGCGCATCGCCGCCGACTACCGCGTCTTCGCGGCGCGCATCGGCATCACCGACGTCACCTGCATCCCGGTCTCGGCGCTGACCGGCGACAACGTCACCAAGCCGTCGGACGCCATGGCCTGGTACGGCGGCCCCACCCTGCTCGGCCATCTGGAGAGCGTGGACGCCCGCGCCGAGCAGAAGCTGGGATCCTTCCGCATGGCGGTGCAGTGGGTGAACCGGCCGAACCAGGACTTCCGCGGCTTCAGCGGCACGGTGGTCGGCGGCGCGGTGCGCGTCGGCGACGACGTCGCCATCCTGCCCGGCGGCCGGACCAGCCGGGTGGCCCGCCTCGTCACCATGGACGGCGACCTTGAAACGGCGGAGCCCGGACAGGCGATCACCCTGGTGCTGGCCGACGAGGTCGACGCCAGCCGCGGCGACATGATCGTCGCCGCCGCCGGCCGGCCGGAGGTGGCCGACCAGTTCGCCGCCCATGTGGTGTGGATGGACGAGCAGCCGCTGCTGCCCGGCCGCTCCTACCTGCTGCGCGCCGGCACGGCGACGGTCGGCGCCCAGGTGACGGAGCTGAAGCACACCATCAACGTCAACACCCAGGAGCACGCCGCCGCCAAGCATCTGGACCTCAACGACGTCGGCTTCTGCAATCTGGCGCTCGACCGGCCGATCCCGTTCGACGCCTATGCCGACAGCCGCGAGACCGGCAGCTTCATCCTGATCGACCGGCTGACCAACGCCACCGCCGGCTGCGGCATGATCCGCTTCCCCCTGCGCCGGGCCTCGAACATCCACCGCCATGCCTCGAAGGTGGACAAGGCGGCGCGGGCGGGCGGCCTGCAGAAGCCCTGCGTGCTGTGGTTCACCGGCCTGTCCGGCTCCGGCAAGTCCAGCGTCGCCGACCGGCTGGAGCAGGAGCTTCACCGTCTGGGACGGCGCACCATGATCCTGGACGGCGACAATGTCCGCCACGGCCTGAACAAGGATCTGGGCTTCACCGACGAGGACCGGGTGGAGAACATCCGCCGCGTCGCCGAGGTGTCGAAGCTGATGGTGGAGGCCGGGCTGATCGTGCTGGTCAGCTTCATCTCCCCCTTCCGCGAGGAACGCCGGATGGCGCGCAGCCTGGTGGAGGACGGCGAGTTCCTGGAGATCTTCATGGACACGCCGCTGGAGGTCTGCGAGGCCCGCGACCCCAAGGGGCTCTATAAGAAGGCCCGCGCCGGCCAGCTTCCCCACTTCACCGGCATCGACAGCGCCTACGAGCCGCCGGAAGCCCCGGAGATCACCCTGAAGGGTGGCGAACGGACCGCCGACGAGATGGTCGCCCAGATGATCGAGGAGCTGCGGCGGCGCGGGGTGATTTGAAATCCTCTCCATGACGGCTGTCATGGAGATGTTCGAAGGGCGGCGTTAAGCCGCCCTCTCCGCCCCGACTGGAGCCGGGCGGAGATATCCACCGATCCGGAGGGTCAGCTCGCGCCCGCATCGGAGGATTGCAACCGACCCCGAGTCCTTGTGCCCTTCAGGAGCGGCGGCTGAAGCGCAGCATGACCGGACGATCCGGCCGCAGGGTATAGCGGGCATGGGGCTTCACTCCGCCGTCCTCCACGACGATGTCCAACTCACGCACGGTGGTTGCCAGCACCAGCATGGCTTCCAGCCAGGCGAGATGGCCGCCCAGGCAACTGTGGTGGCCGGCGGAGAACGGCATGAAGCTCGCCGGATGGCGCAGCCGCCCCCGGATCGGGTCGAAGCGGTCAGGGTCGAAGTGATCGGGGCGGTCCCACCAGGCGCGGTGCCGGTGCAGGCCATAGAAGCAGATTGCGACCTGGGTGCCGCAACGAACCGGCAGGTCCGCCAGCACCAGATCGCGGACAGCCTCGCGGTTGACCAGGATGGCGGACGGGTATAGCCGCATGGTCTCGTCCAGAACCCGTCCCAGGCGCGACATGCGACGGAGCGCTGCCGGATCGAGCGGTCCTTCCCCGGCTTCGGCACGGATCTCCCGGGCGACGGTCGCCTGGATCTCCGGGTGCAGCGCAAGCATCAGCAATGCCCAGGTGATGGTCAGCGCCGTGCTTTCGTGACCGGAGGTCACCAGAAACCGGATGTTGTCCTCGGTTTCTTGCGGCGTCAGTTCCAGATCGGGCGGCGGCGTGCGGCGGAAGGGCGTGTCGTCGGCCAGCGGCCGCTCCGGGCGAAGCGCCAAGCTTGCCCGCGTCGCCCGGTCGATCGCCGCCGAGGTGGCGGGCAGGTGACCGGAGGCGCCGGCGGCGAACAGCGCCTCGGCCATGTCGAAGACCTGTGCGGGCGGTACCGGGTGGCCGGCCTCGCCGAACATGATCTGCCAGACCACCCCGAAGGTCGCGTGGACCGCGGCCCGCGCCACGTCGACGGCGACGCCTTCGTCCGCGGCCCTGAACCAGGGATCGATCGCCTGCCGCATGGTCATCTGGATGAACGGGAAATAGTCCGGCAGCTTTTGCGCGCGGAACAGCGGGGCCAAGGCCCGCCGATGAACCGAACTGCGCCGCCCGGTATCGGTGATGACGTTCCCGCGCCCTGTTCCATGGCCGGCGAAGCGCTGTTGCAGGCGCGAGCGCGGCAGACGGGATGCGTCTTCCATGACCGCGGCCTGGACCAAATCCGGTCCGGTCAGGAACAGCAGCGGCCCCGTGGTGGTGTCGAGGAACACGTAAGGCTCCTCGAGGATTTCGCGTGGCCAGTAGGATTCGGCATCGAGCATGGCGCGCAGCGCCGTGGTCGGGCGGATCTCCGCTCGCGGTCGAAGTTGAAGCGCCGGCAGGACCGACATCAGACGGACTCCATCGATGTCCGGTGGACCGGGGTACCGACGAAGGCCTCCGGGTCCAGCTCTGGCCGCAGGAAGATGCGGCCGATGGTGAGCACCATCTCCAGCCACTCGGCGAAGGTGGACCGCGTCGCCACCTGTTCGGGGCGCGGTGAGAACTGGCTGGACCAGCCGCCGGAATACATCCGGCAGCTTCGGCAATCCATCGCCGGTGTGCAGCACTTCACCGGTTGGGCTTCCAGAGTCATCCCATAGTAGCGGAAGCTTCCGGTGATTCGTGATCCGCAATCCTCGGCGATGCCGGTATCCGGATCAAGCGCGTACAAAGGCTCGGGTCTGGTTGACCATCGGTTGTAGGCGTGGGAATAGATCACGGTGTCCGGAAAGTCTTCGATCGCTTGCGCCAGCGTTTCGCGGACACGGATCAGGTCGCCGTCACCGAGCACGAGCGACCGTTGCGGCGTGCTGATCCGGAAGAACGCGTTGTCGTTGCCGGTGAAGGACCGCAACCGGGCCAGCATGCTCGCCGTTGGTGACCACAGGTTGAAGGTCAGGGGCAAGCCATGGTCGCGGCAGGCCCGTGCCATCGCCGGCACCTGGTCGATGTTGGTTGGATTCACGGTATAGAGGACGATGGCGCGCGAATCCCCCTGGTAGAGCCGCAGCGCCTTGCGCAGGGTGCTTCCCCCGCGCAGCCGGGCGTCGTCCGCCTCGTCGGCGGCCCAGGCCGAGATGCTGATTCGAAAGGGGATTTCCGGATCCAGGCGGATCGTGCCGTTGGTGCCCAGATTGCCGCGCTGGAAATAGCGGCCGGCGGCGATCAACCGCTTTTCCTCCAGCGCCGGCTCCGCGCCGAGGAAATAGAGCATGGTCACGCCGCGTGCACGCTCCTGCGCCAGGAAGGACTCCCAGTCCGCGTCAAAGCGCAAGCGATCCGCCTCTCCATCGCGGAAGGTGGCGGGATCGAAATAGTAGCACCCCTCACATTTCAGATTGCAACGGTCGCTGATCTCATAAAAAGCGGGTCGTGCAAAGAGATGGCTGATACGGGTTACCGCCGCATACTGTTCCTGCAGAACCTTGCTTTCGCCAAGATGTTTGCGGATAAGGCGGGCAGTTTCACGAAGATGTCCCAGGCGCCCGACAGTTTGATTGTGCATCTGTGCACGTCTCCTTAACTCTCTGCGCCCAAGAAACTATTAATCATTTAGTAATATGAGTTTGCCTAAACGCATATTTCGGCTAAAGCTACACGAATGTGCGACTGCGGGAGAAGTGAAATCGCCTCCCATATCCAGCGGCTGGGAATCGGAGCGGAAAACAGTCGCATATCTGCGGTTGGCCTCGGCCGGCTTTTGCTCGGGAAGCGGCAGCACAATGCGGGATGAATATTTCCTTTCCATATATGCCGATATTTCTCCCATCGCCGCCGCCTATGCCATCCCGCGTCGGCACGATCAGGCGATGGCGCTTTGGCGACGGACCGGAAACCAGCTGGCGCTGGTTCGCTATTGGGAGTTCGAACGGCTGACCGGCATCAAAGGTCACGCCCTGTCCTTTCCGGACGCGCGGGCGGCCTATGCCTTCATCGCCGAGGCGTTGGCTCCGGAAGGGCTGACACTGGCCGACATCCGCGCGATCATCGGCACGCCGGGCCTGTCGGCCCCGGGCGAACCCGCCGCCGCCACTCCGGAGCCTCCGCGGGACGTCGCCTATCACAGCCTCTGCCACCTCTACAGCGGATTGCTCGCCGATTCGGAGATCTTCGACAAGGGGACGATCCTGTGTCTGGCGCTGGATGCCGGTCCGGATCACGTCATCGACCAGGATGCGTGGGACAAGCCCCATCATCTCGGCGCCTTCTCCGACCAGGGTGCGATCACCCTTTTCCCGGTGCCGTCGCCCGCCATCCTGTGGGCCTTGATGCGCGAGCGTTGCGGTCTGGCGGAAGGGACGTTGATGGCCCTGGGCAGCGCCAGCACGGTCCGGCTCGCGCTTGATCCGCCGCCGCCGCCGGAGATCCGGTCGGTCGCGGACCGCTTCGCCGCGTTGGACTGGCTGGACGAGGTCGCGACGGGGATCGACCGGCTGGCGGCAGAGGAACCTGGCCGGTTCCGCTGCCCGGATGGGCGGTTCAGC
Organism: Azospirillum sp. B2RO_4; assembly: GCF_051124815.1. NCBI lineage: Bacteria > Pseudomonadati > Pseudomonadota > Alphaproteobacteria > Rhodospirillales > Azospirillaceae > Azospirillum > Azospirillum sp. B2RO_4. The sequence continues at coordinate 224,661 of NZ_CP118491.1, forward strand.
CAGGACGAGATCCGGACGGCCGCCCTGGTGAAGGTCGTCCAGGCTGCGTCCTTCACCATCGTGGCCAGGACGGTCGAGCAGGCGCTGGAACGCTTCTCCGTGGCGGCAAGCCGGGTGCATCTGTCGATGGTCGGCGGTTTCGCGCTCAATTGCCCGATCAATGGCCAATTGATGCGCCGCTTCGGCTTCCGCGGCTTCATCGCCCCGCCGGTGGTCAATGATTCCGGCATTGCGCTCGGCATGGGGCTGCACCATGCGCACCGGACCGGGGAGGGCGTGGCATTCCGTCTGGGGACGGCGTTCCATGGCCGCCGGCACAACGATTTGGACCGGGTTCTGCGCGATTCGCCACTGGCACCCCGGGTCGCCAGCGTCGAGACGGTCGGGCCGGAGCGGGTGGTCGACGACATCCTGAACGGCCCCGTCGTCTGGTTCGACGGCACCGCCGAGATCGGACCGCGGGCGCTGGGCCATCGCAGCCTGCTGGCCGACCCGCGACGCCCGGACCACAAGGACCGGCTGAACCGCATCAAAGGGCGCGAATGGTGGCGGCCGGTCGCCCCGATCGTGCGCGCCGGATGCGCGCGGGATTGGTTCGCCCTCGCCGGACCGTCGCCCTTCATGCTGCAGGCCGTGCCGGTTCATCCCGATCGCCGGGACCGGATCCCGGCCGTCTGCCACCTCGACGGAACGGCGCGGGTTCAGACGCTGCGGGACGAGGACGACCCGGCCCTGGCCGCCGTGCTGCGCGCGTTCCATGAACGCACCGGAATCCCCATGCTGTGCAACACCTCGCTGAACGACAAGGGCGAGCCGATCATCGACGGACTGGAGCGCGCCCTGTCCTTCGCACTGGAGAAAGGCATCGAGATCGCCTACCTCAACGGCCGCCGGATCCGGCTCGCTCCCGCGTCGGCGGGCGATCGTGCCGCCACCGGCCGCGAACGTCCCGGCCTTCGCCATTTCACGCCGCCGGCGCTCACCGCCGACTGGCTGGTGCGGCACAACCCGCAAGGCCTGACCCGACGGGAGCTGGCCGCTTGCCTCTCCGATCCGCGGCTCGCCGCCTATGACCTGACCAGGGCGAAGGATGTCCGGACCCTCCGCCGTCTGCTTGCCTTCGCCGCGCGGCGCCGCGGCGCCGCGGGCGACGTCATGCTGGCGGAGGCGGGAACGAACGGCGGCGGTCTGGTCGTGGATTGATTCGCGATGCCGGAAAGCCGTTACGCCCTGCCGCCGACCACCCCTGCCGACCAAAGCGTGCAACGATGACGTTCCACAGTTTCCAATATCTGGTCTTCCTGCCGGTCGTGGTGGCGCTCCATTTCGCCCTGCCGCACCGGTTTCGCTGGATGCTCCTCCTGGCCTCAAGCTATCTGTTCTATGCGGCGTGGCGTGCTGATTTCCTTTTCCTGCTCATCCTCTCGACGGTCACCGACTATGCCGTGGGCCTTCGGATGGAGGCTGCGCGGACCCAAAGCGCCCGCAGGGCGATCCTCGGCGTCAGCCTGCTGGTCAATCTCGGTCTGCTGTTCGTCTTCAAATACACGTCGGCCCTATGGGACGTCGCGGGGCAAATCGCCACCGGGCTGTTCGCCGCCGATCCGGCGGATTTCACTCACTTCGACATCATTCTGCCGCTCGGGATCTCCTTCTATACGTTCCAGACTCTGAGCTACACCATCGACATCTATCGTGGCCGCATCCGCGCGGAACGTCATCTCGGCTATTTCGCTCTTTATGTCGCCTTCTTCCCCCAACTGCTCGCCGGTCCCATCGAACGCGCCGGACATCTGCTGAACGAGCTCCGGACATCGCGGCGGTTCGATTGGCGGTGGGTCGGCCCCTCATACTTCCTCATTGTGCTGGGGCTGGCGAAAAAGCTGGTCATCGCCGACCGGCTGGCCCGGATTCTCGCACCGATCGTGCAGGATCCTCTGCATTTCAGCCCGTTGGCGGTGCTGTTGACCCCGGCGGCCACCGTCTACCAGTATTATTGCGACCTGTCGGGCTATGCGGACATCGCCCTGGGGTCGGCGATGCTGCTCGGCGTCCGGCTCAGCCGCAATTTCGACCGGCCGTTCGCGGCCAGTTCGACCATGCGGTTCTGGTACCGCTGGCACATCACCGTCACCGCCTGGTTCCGCGACTATCTGCTTCGCTCGCTGGTCAAGGGCGGGTCGGTCGCCGCCAGCCGTCCGCTCGCCCTGATGATCACCGGTTTGGTGATCGGCCTGTGGCACGGCCCGACGCTGGGATGGGCGATCGCCGGCTGTTCGGTCGGCCTGCTCGCCATACCGGAAAGCAGGTGGGCACGCTGGCGCATCCGCAACGCCATCGGTCCGCGCACCGCCCTGCAGCGGTTCCTGTGGGAGTGGGCGGGACGGCTTTACGTCTGGACCGTCGTCTTCTTTCTGATCGGCATGCCGCTCACCTGGGGCGACCTCGGCATGTTGACGCGTGTCCTCGAACATATCGCGACGCTGAGGCTGGACGACATTCTCATGCTCCTGGCCGTTCCGGCTGCGCAGTCGTACACCGTACCCATCGTTATCCTGGCGATCATCGCCCTGGAAATCTGGCAGTGGCTGGACGCGCACGGCTGGGCCGGACGCATCATCGATGCGCTGTGGCTGGAGGTCCGCTGGCTGTCCGCCACGGCGTTCGCCATCGGCGTCCTGATCCTGGCCGATCTGAGCCAGAGCGGCTTCCTCTATTTCAAGTTCTGATCGATGACCGAATCCTCTCGACGCTATCCGGCGTGGCGCTATGGTCTGGCCGCCCTGCTGTCCATCGGCCTGATCGTGGGCTTGAACACGCTCAGTCTCCGCGTCCTGCCGGAAGTCGCCGATGAGGCGCGTTTTCTGGCACCCGGCCTCAGGCGGCTTGAACAGGGCGATATCCTGGCGGTGAACTTCGGTGGCTCGGTCGGCAAGGCTCTGCTTTTTTCCGAACTGGGGATTGCCGGCGTCGATTTCGCCGCCAACTCGCGCGACTTGCTTGAGAACGAGGCGTTGATGGAGGTGATGCTGACGCGGGCCCGCGGCTTGCGACTGGTCTTCCTCGCCGTCGATCCGATGAACATGCTGTTGGACAACGCCTGGTCCGAGCCACAGCGGCGCCGGCAGTATTACCGGATGTTGGCGCCCTACCGAGGCTGGCGGCCGATCGGCGGGGATTGGTCCAATCTGATCCAGGGGCGTCTGCTGCCTTTGGCGCGGCATGATCGGTGGAGTAGGCCCTTGGCGGCGGTCGTCGCCTCCAGGACGGGACCCGCGTCCGCAGAGCAACCGGTCGAGCCGTCCGGTCTGGAGCCGGAACCGCCGGCCGACTTGGCGGACAGCGTGGACCGCTTGCGGGCCGGCGGCGGCTTTATCCAGTCCATGTTGTCGGGGATCGACCACATGCGCTATTTCGAATACCGGACGCCGGAGCGGAACGAGGCGGCCCTGATCCGCTTCTGCCGGACCGTGACCGCACACGACCTGGGCCTGGTGCTCTACGCGACACCGGTAACCGATCTCTATCTCCGGGAAACGAGCGACTACGTTCAGCGAGCCATGCCCTATTGGAACAACGCCATACGGCAGTGCACGGCGATGGGCGCGCGGGTACTGCGCTTCGATGCCAATACGGCCTACCAACACGCCTACCGTCTGTTTGCCGACCCGGTGCATCTCAATACCGCCGGGGCGTTGATCTTCTCCCGGGACCTGGCCCGTCGGCTTGGGCCGGGTATAACGGCGGCGGGCGCCATCATGCCGCGGTTCGAACCGTGGGAAGAGCGGCAAGTCGACGCTGACTGAACCGCCCCGGCTTTGTTGGAGGCCCATCTTCTGGGCGACTGGGGTCATCACGATGAAACGGGCGTCACCCAAATACGCCCCTGAACGGCGCCATTGCGAAGGTCAAACGTGTCATTGCCGGCCGCGCGCTGCTCTGACGCACTCATGATCTCAAGCCGCACCGCGCGCCCATTCCTGGCGCTGAAAGGACTTCACCGGCGGGTTATCCATCCGCAGCCTGCGGCGCCCCCTCTCCTGTGGCGGCTCACCCCAGCGTGCGCTTCACGATCAGCGACAGCTTTTCCAGCATCGCCGGGTCGCGGTGGGAGGGGGCGGTCATGATGGCGTTGTCCAGCGCGGTGTGGCAGCCCTGGGCGCACGCGCCCTCGCGCTCCGCCACCTTCGGCGCCAGGGCCGAGACCAGGGCGCGCGCCCTGCCGGCATTGGCGACCACCACCTTGATCACCGCATCGACCGACACATGGTCGTGCCCCTCGTGCCAGCAGTCGTAATCGGTGACCATGGCGACGGTCGCGTAGCACATCTCCGCCTCGCGGGCGAGCTTGGCCTCCGGCATGTTGGTCATGCCGATGACGTCGCAGCCCCAGCTGCGGTAGAGGTTGGATTCGGCGACGGTGGAGAATTGCGGCCCCTCCATCACCATGTAGGTGCCGCGCCGCTGGTGCGGGATGTCCAGCTCGACCAGCGCCTGCTCGATCAGGTCGCCCAGCCGGCCGCAGACCGGATGGCCCAGCGCCACATGGGCGACCAGCCCGCTGCCGAAGAAGGTCTTGTCGCGGGCGAAGGTACGGTCGATGAACTGGTCGATCACCACGAAGGTGCCCGGCGGCAGATGCTCCTTCAGCGAGCCGACCGCCGACACCGACAGGATCTCGGTCACGCCCAGCTGCTTCAGCGCGTGGATGTTGGCGCGGAAATTCAGCTCCGACGGCGGGATGCGGTGGCCGCGGCCGTGGCGCGGCAGGAAGACCAGCTTCCGCCCCGCCAGCTCGCCGGTCAGCAGCTCGTCCGATGGGTCGCCGAAGGGCGTGGTCACCTTGACCCAGCGGGTGTTCTCCAGCCCGTCGATGTCGTACAGGCCGCTGCCGCCGATCACGCCCAGAACCGTTTCGCCAACCGCCCCGCCAACCGCATCACCGCTCATGCCCTGCTCTCCCCGCTGAAGCCGGTGCGACTATTCCGGGCAGACCGGGAGAAGGCAACAGCGGACTTCCTCCACAAGCGGCCACAAGCGGATTGATGCCGGGCCATCCACCCCCTACCCTCGCCAGTCCGTTTTTGGATGGAGTGTCATGTCATGCGGATCGACGGGACGGCCTATCGCACCATCTGGCCGGACGGCGAGGGGGCCGTCGCCATCATCGACCAGACCCGGCTGCCGCACGACTTCGCCATCGTCCGCCTGACCAGCCTGGAGGAGGCCGCCCACGCCATCCGCGCCATGCTGGTGCGCGGCGCCCCGCTGATCGGTGCGGCGGCGGCCCATGGCGTGGCGCTCGCCCTGCGCGCCGACGCCAGCGACCGCGGGCTGGAGCGGGCCTGCGCCACCCTGCTGGCGACCCGTCCGACCGCGGTCAACCTGCGCTGGGCGCTGGAGCGCATGCGCGGCCTGCTGGCCTCGCTCCCCGAAGCCCGGCGCGTCGGGGCAGCCGAGGCGGAGGCCGCGGCCATCGCCGACGAGGATGTCGAGATCAACCGTTCCATCGGCCTGCACGGCGCGTCATTGATCCGCGCCGCGGCGGCGCGCAAGAAGCCGGGCGAGCCGGTGAACGTGCTGACCCACTGCAACGCCGGCTGGCTCGCCACCGTCGATTGGGGCACGGCGCTCGCCCCCGTCTATGCCGCCTTCGAGCAGGGCATCCCGCTGCATGTCTGGGTGGACGAGACGCGGCCGCGCAACCAGGGCGCCAGCCTGACCGCCTGGGAGCTGAAGCATCACGGCGTTCCCCACACCGTCATCGCCGACAATGTCGGCGGCCATCTGATGCAGCACGGCAAGGTCGACCTGTGCATCGTCGGCACCGACCGCACCACCGCGACCGGCGACGTCTGCAACAAGATCGGCACCTATCTGAAGGCGTTGGCCGCGCACGACAACGGCGTGCCCTTCTATGTCGGACTGCCCTCGCCGACCATCGACTGGACCATCGCCGACGGCGTGCGCGACATCCCCATCGAGGAGCGCGACGGCCGCGAGGTGAGCGAACTGACCGGCCGCACCGCCGACGGCCGGATCGAGACGGTGCGCGTCACCCCCGACGGCAGCCCGGTCGCCAATTACGCCTTCGACGTCACCCCAGCCCGGCTGGTGACCGGCCTGATCACCGAACGCGGCGTCTGCCCCGCCACGCGCGACGGGCTGCTGGGACTGTTTCCCGAGCGGGGGTGAGGGGATTGCCGGCAAGAACCCCCACGCTAGTCCTCGAACTCGCCACGGACGGCGAGTGCTGCGGCGTCGCGGGCGCCATGGAGGACGCGGACGATCACCACCGCATCCGGCAGCGGCCGATAATAGATCGCGTAGGTGCGGTGGAAGGTCACCCGCAGACCGGCAGCCAGCTCGTCGCGGGCGGCCCCCGATAAAGGGAAGCGGCGCAAGGGCTGAAGCGTGGCTTCGATGGCCCGGATGAAGCCGGTCGCCACCGCTTCCGAGGACTCCGCCGCCACATGAGCCCAGAGTTCCGCAAGGTCGGCTTCCGCCGCCTCGGTCAGGCGGAGCGGGAGCGGGCGGATAATGCTTTCCCCCGTTCGGCGATCCGGTCGGCATCGAAGTCCGTCAGGCGGCCTTCGGCCAGATCGGCCATGCCCCGGTCGATGTCCGCCTTTAGCGACGCGAACTCTTGGCGCTGCAGGGCGCGCTTCACGGCCCAATCGCGCAGAGCCTCGCGGATGACCTCACTGCTCGACGCATAGTCGCCGCCGGCAACGGCGCCCTTCACGGCCGCGGCCATGGCGGCCGGCAAGGTGATGGTCAGACGTTCGATCTCGGCCATGACGGTTCCTCATGGAATACTTGATCATACTTGATCATACCCACCGAGGCCGTCAACCCGTCTCCCCACCATCCCCCGCGCCCGCCGCAGGTCGGCGACGAAGTCGCGATAAGCCTGCTCCGCCGCCTCCCCGGCCGGCAGGCGCAGCAGGTAGGACGGGTGGACGGTGACGAAGCCTTCCCAGTCGCCGAACCCCATCGGCCCGCGTTCCCGCAGGACCGACACGCTGCGCCCGGTCAGCGCCAGGGCCGCGGTGGCGCCCAGCGTCACCACCAGGCGCGGGCGGACGAAGTCCAGCTCCTTCATCAGCCACCAGCGGTAATGCTTCACCTCGCCGGCGGTCGGCGACTGGTGCAGGCGGCGCTTGCCGCGGGCGACGAACTTGAAATGCTTCACCGCGTTGGTCAGGTAGGCGGCGTTGCGCTCGATCCCGGCCTCCTCCAGCGCACGGGTCAGCAGTTGGCCGGCCGGGCCGACGAAGGGGCGGCCTTCCACATCCTCCTGGTCGCCGGGCTGTTCGCCGACGATGGCGATGGCGGCCCCCACCGGTCCCTCGCCCGGCACGGCCTGCGTCGCCCCCGGCACCAGGGGATCGGCCGCCCGGATGATGCGGTTCAGCTCGGCCAGCGTCGCCGGCTCCTGCCGGGCCATGGCGGCGACGGCCTTGGCGGGGTTGCGGCGGCGGGGGGCGGCGGCCTCTGCCTCGATCATCGCCTGCACGCGGGCGGGCGCGGAGCGGATCATGCCGGGAATCGCCGCCGTTTCCGGCAGGTTGGCCCAGTATTTCCGCGGCATCTCCGCCCGCATGGCCGTCGGGTTCATCCGCGCCGGGTTGAAGGTGCTCTCGTAATAGCGCTGCCAGCCCTCGGCGAAGCGGTCGTCGCGATCAAGCCCCTCCGGCCTCAAAGCCGCCGGCCCGATGGTCAGCGAGCGCCGGTCCCAGTGCAGCGAGCCCACCGGCGTCAGGATTGTCCAGATCAGACTCTCGAAGCGCTCGACGAAGAAGGGGGCGGTGGCCTCGACGATGAAATGGTCCGGCTCGAACCACGCGACATAGCGTTCCGTTCCGTCGGGGTCGCGCACCTCATGGAAGCGCAGGAAGGCGTGCATCTTGTGCAGGTCGCGCCGCACCGCCTTGTCGAGCAGCGCCAGCCGGTGGACCAGCGGATCGGCATGGTGGTCGAGCATGTCGCGCTCCCCCCGCAGCACCCGCCAGACCAGCCGGTGCAGCAGGGCGTAGCGTTCCGGATCGCGGTGGCAGACCACGTTTTCGATCAGCGCCCCCACCGGCCGCGGCAGCGACACCGGCGGCGCCTCCGCCGGCAAGGGCGCGTCATCCCCGAACAGCGACGGCGCCGCCCCGACGCTCCACACCACCTCCCCCGGATCGACGCCAAGTGCCACTAGCCCGCGCAGCGCGCGGCGGAAGCCGTCGAGGTCGGCGCCGTCCTTCAGGTCCACACGATGCATGACCAAGCCCCTAGAACAGGCTGAGCTGCTTGGGCGGCGCCACCAGCCGCTGCCGCAGGTCGGCGCGGTCGGTCAGCCCGCCCGGATGGTGGTCGGCGGCGATCAGGAAGGCGCGCGCCCGCTTCAGCCCCGACGACAGCCGCGCCACGTCCTCCAGCCGCAGGGTGGTGTGGCGCCGCGCCTCGACGATCTTGTCGACCGCCCGTGCCCCCAGCCCCGGCACGCGCAGCAGCATCTCGCGGTCGGCGCTGTTGACGTCGACCGGGAAGCGCTCGCGGTTCTTCAGGGCCCAGGCCAGCTTGGGGTCGATGCCGAGGTCCAGCATCCCGCCCTCGCCCCCGGCGGCGATCTCCTCCACCGTGAAGCCGTAATAGCGCAGCAGCCAGTCGGCCTGGTACAGCCGGTTCTCGCGCTGGAGCGGCGGCGGCTTGGCCGGCAGGGCGGAACTCGCCTCCGGGATCGGGCTGAAGGCCGAATAATAAACCCGCCGCAGCCCATAGCGGCGATAGAGCGTGTCGCTGGTCTCCAGCACCGACAGGTCGGTGGAGGCGTCGGCGCCGACGATCATCTGGGTGCTCTGCCCGGCGGGGGAGAAGCGGCGCTTTTCCTCCTTGGCCTCCAGAATGCGTTCGCCGACCTGCCCCATCACCGCCTTGATCGCGCCGCCGTCCTTCTCCGGCGCGAACTCCTTCAGGCTGTGGTCGGACGCCAGTTCCAGATTGATCGACAGCCGGTCGGCCCACAGCCCGGCCTGCTCGATCAGCCAGGGGCTGGCCTCCGGGATCGTCTTCAGGTGGATATAGCCGGCGAAGCCATGGTCGCGCCGCAGCGTGCGCGCCACCAGCATCAGCTGCTCCATCGTGTAATCGGGCGAGCGGATGATGCCGGAGGACAGGAACAGCCCCTCGATGCAGTTGCGCTTGTAGAAGCCCAGCGTCAGCCGCACCACCTCGTCCACGCTGAACCGCGCGCGGCGCACGTTGGAGGAGCGGCGGTTGATGCAGTAGGCGCAGTCGAACAGGCAGTGGTTGGTCAGCAGGATCTTGAGCAGCGAGACGCAGCGCCCGTCCGGCGTATAGGCGTGGCAGATGCCGGCCCCGGTGGTCGAGCCGATGCCGTCCGGCCCGCCCGTCCGCCGCTTCGCCCCCGACGACGCGCAGGAGGCGTCGTACTTCGCCGCGTCGGCGAGAATTTCGAGCTTGTCGAGCAGCGCGTCATCCACCGTGGAGGCTTCCCTCTCCCTTGAAGATGTTCGCAATATGTTCTTTTGAAAGCAAAAGGCAAGCCGAATGGCGGGGGCAAAATTGCGCCTCCGCCCCGCCCCTTCAGCCCGCTTTTCTTAGACTGCCGCGAGCGCTTCGCCCACCTCCCGCAGCACGCCGTCCCAGTCGCCCGGCGCCCTCTGCCGGAACAGCCGGACCGACGGATACCAGACCGTGTCGCTGCGCCCCTGCATCCAGCGCCATTCGGCGGCATGGGGAAGCAGCGCCCAGGCCGGGCGCCCCAGCCCGCCGGCCAGATGGACGGTCGAGTTGTCGACCGACACCACCAGATCCATGGCGGCGATCAGCGCCGCCAGCCCGTCGATGTCGCCCCAGGCATCCAGCCCCGGATCGGTGACGCCGGCAGCGGCGGCCTCCGCGGCGACGTCGCCATATTGCAGGCTGACCAGCGTCACGCCGGGCCGCTCCAGCGCTTTCGCCAGCCGGGCGAGCGGGATGGAGCGCAGATGCCCGACGGCGGCGTTCCTGCTGCTCCAGGACACCCCGATCAGGCGCCGCCCATCTCCAAGACGTTGCCGCAGTTCCGCCACCCGGCCGGGATCGGCCTTCAGGAAGGCGGGCTGGCGGCCGGCGAAGTCCTCGATCCGGCGGCGCATCAGGCGCGGCAGGCTGCCGGCCGGGATCTGCGCGACCACGTCCGGCGCGGTCAGCCGTTCGTCCGGCGGTTCGCGGCGGGCCACCACGGTGACACCTGGCGAATGCGGGGGCAGGCCACGGGACAGCAGCGGGGCCAGCCGCGCGTCGCAGTCCAGCACCACCCGCACCCCCTCCGCGGCCAGCTGCGGGATCAGGCTGGCGAACATCACCTCGTCGCCCAGCCCCTGCTCGCCCCACACCAGCAGGCCGCCGTCGCCCAGCGGCCTGCCGTCCCAGAGCGGCTGGGGGAACTCCGCCCGCGGGAAGCGGCCCGACGGTACGGCCCAGCCCAGCTCATAGCCGTCCCACCCCTCCGCCAGCCGGCCGAGCGTCAGCAGGGCCACGGAGCGGTTGAAGCGCGCCTGGGGGGCATCTCCACCGGCGTCGATCGCCTGTTCGAAGGCGTCCAGCGCCTCCCCGGCCTTTCCCCGCGCCATCAGGACGGAGCCCAGCGTGTTCCAGCCTGCCGCAAAGCCGGAATTTGCAGTCGTGGCGGCCCGTGCGTCCGTTTCCGCCGGCTCCAGACGGCCCAGCTTCAGCCAGCCGTCGGCGCGGTTGTTCAGCAGCACCGGGTTCCCCGGCAGCAGGTCCAGCCCGCGGCCATGGCCGGCCACCGACTCCGAAAGCCGCCCCAGGCCCTTCAGCCGGTTGGCAAGCTCGTTCCACAAGGCCGGATCGCCGGGGGTGAGCGCCACGGCGATGCGCGCGGCCTGCGCGGCCCGTTCGGGCAGCCCCTCTCCCGCCAGCAGGCCTGCGAGGGTCGCGAACAGCCCGGCGTCCGCCGGATCATCCGAGACGGTCATCGCCCGGCGCTGGGCGGCCAGGGCGGCATCGTTCCGCCCCAGCTCCCGCTCGGTGGCGGCGAGCCGCAGCAGCGCCTTGGCATGCGCCGGCTCCAGCACCAGCGCCGCGCGGAAGCCGTCGCGCGCCCCGGCGAAGCGCCCCTGCGCCTCGCGCAGCAGCGCCCGGTTCAGGTGGATGCTGGCGTGGAGCGGCGCCACCCTCAGCAGGGCGCCATACTGCTCCTCCGCCTCGTCCGGCCGCCCCAGGTCCTGCAGCAGCCCGGCCAGCTGGAAGCGCGTCTCCACCGCCTCCGGCTGCAGGGCGACGGCGTTGGCATAGAGGCGTGCGGCGCGGTCCGGCCGGTTCAGCGCGGCCTCGACCCGCGCCAGATTGACGTGGAAATCGGCGATGTCGGGTGCGGCGGCGATGGCGCGGCGGATGCGGTCGATCGCCTCCTCCGGCCGTCCGGTCAGCGCCGCCAGGATGCCCCACAGGTGAAGCGCATGGGGATGGCCGGGGGATGCCGCGAGGATGCGGCGATACAGAAGGTCGGCCTTGGCGAAGCGCCCGGCCTCCTGATGATCCAGCGCCGCGACCAGGGCTTCCTGCACTGTTGCCATCGCCCTTTATAGGGTGGGGGGAATTGCCGGGACAAGTCCCGCTCCGGTCCCGGTCCTCATCGCGTCGCAAATTGTTCGGGGGCCGTCTTGACAGGAAAGCGGGACGGGGCCACGTGCTCATCACCTGGATCCGGGCCCCTCTGGCGACTTAGACGTGGTCGCGATGTCGGATCTCTTCACCTGCTTTTGCGCCGACGGGCGTGACCGCACTTGGAGGGACCGATGTCCTTTTCCCCGACCCCTTCGCCGGAAAGCCGGCCCCCGATCCCGGCCCTTCCCGCTTCCGACACCTGCCCGACGCGCGCCGCCCCTCCGGCGCGCGGCCGCAGCCCTGCGGCCCTTTGGAGCGGCGTCGGCGGCCGGGCCTTTCCCGCAACCTCCTCATGAGAACGAGCATCGCCATGGACCAGACCGAACGCCAGATCATCGACGACCTGTTCGCCAAGCTGCATCAGGCCGAGGCGCAATCCGGCCCGCGCGATCCCGAGGCCGAGGCGCTGATCCGCGAGCGCATCGCCCGCCAGCCGGCCGCCCCCTATCTGATGGCCCAGGCCATCGTGATGATGGAGCAGGCGCTCGCCGCCTCGCAGGGCCGCAACGAGGAGCTGGAGCGCCAGCTTCGCGAGCGCCCCGCCGCTCCGGCCCAGTCCGGTGGCGGCGGCCTGTTCGGCAGCCTGTTCGGCGGCGGCAGCCGGCCCGCTCCCCAGCCTCAACCCCAGCCCCAGCCCCAGTATCAGCATCCCGCCGCCGCCCAGGCGGCCATGCCGCCGGGTTCGCCCTGGGGCCGTCCGGCCGCCGCTCCTGGTGCCGCTCCCTATGGCGACCCGCGCGTCGCCGGCTATGCCCAGCAGCCGCGGGCCGGCGGCGGCTTCATGGCCGGCGCCATGCAGACGGCGGCCGGCGTGGCCGGCGGCATGCTGATCGGCAGCGCGCTCTCCAGCATGTTCTCCGGCGGCGAAGCCGTGGCCGCCGAGGCCGCCGGTGCGGCCACCGACGCGGCGACCGCCGCCACCGACCACGCGGAACAGGCGGTCGAGGACAGCGGCTGGGGCGATTTCGGCGGCGATTTCGGCGGCGACGACGAGATCTGACCCTTGCTTCTTGATCGGTGGCGTTGAACTTAACGCCACCGGTCGGGCATTGATTCCTATAAAATGGCGCCGGACTCACTGTCGCGGAGCCGCCGCCATGCCGTTCCCTGTCCACGCTCTTTCCGGATCCCTCTCTCGCCCTGGAGAGAGGGGGAACTGGCCGATGGAACAACAACGCCCGGTGTGTTTCACACCGTTCCATCAACCGCTGGCCCGGCGGATGGAACAACACCGCGTGGCGTGTTTCACGCTGTTCCATCCGCTGGCATCAGGCCAGACGTTGGAACAGCAGCGCCCAACCTGTTCCACGCTGTTCCATCTGCCGGCCGCCCAGCCCCGTCGTCAGGCTTTCACGATGCGGTCGGCGAAGCCCTCGATGCCCTCGACGGCGCGCATGGCGTTGCGGGTGTCGACCACCAGCGGGCAATGGGCGGCGAGGCTGTGATAGTCGATGCCGTCATGGTCGGTGACGATCACCGCCGCGTCGAAGCCGGCCAGCCGCTCCGCCGTCCACTCGACGGAGCGGCGGCCGGCAAGCGCCGCATGCTCGCGGGTGACCGGCAGCACGGGAATGAAGGGGTCGTGGTACTCGACCGCCGCCCCGCGCTCCAGCAGCATCTCCATCAGCCGCAGCCCCGGCGATTCCCGGCTGTCGTCGACGTTCTTCTTGTAGGCCATGCCGACCAGCAGGATGCGCGCCCGGCTCAGCCCGATGCCGGCGCGGCGGTCGAGCGCCAGGGCAAGGCGGTCGACCACATGGCGCGGCATCATCGTGTTGACCTCTCCCGCCAGCTCGATGAAGCGGGTGGAGATCTGGTACTCGCGCGCCTTCCAGGTCAGATAGAAGGGGTCGATTGGGATGCAGTGGCCGCCCAGCCCGGGACCGGGATAGAAGGGCATGAAGCCGAAGGGCTTGGTCTTCGCCGCCTCGATCACCTCCCAGATGTCGATGCCCATCGGCTCGAAGACGATCTTCAGCTCGTTCACCAGGGCGATGTTGACGGAGCGGAAGATGTTCTCGGTCAGCTTGGTCGCCTCCGCCGCCCGCGTGCCGGACACCGGCACCACCTGCGGCACCACCTGCTCGTAGAGCGCCACCGCCAGCCGCCGCGCGCCCTCGTCGTCGCCGCCCACCACCTTGGGGATGGTGCTGGTGGTGAAGCTGATGTTGCCGGGGTCCTCGCGCTCGGGCGAATAGGCCAGGAAGAAGTCGCGCCCGCTGACCAGGCCGGTCTCCTCCAGGATCGGCCGCATCACCTCGTCGGTGGTGCCGGGCCAGGTGGTCGATTCCAGCACCACCAGCTGGCCCGGCCGCAGCCGGTCGCGGATCAGCCGGGTGGAGGCCTCGACGAAGCTCAGATCCGGCTCGCGCTGCGGCGACAGCGGGGTGGGCACGCAGACGATCACGGCGTCGCAGGCGGCGAATTCGCCGGCGTCGGTCGTCGCCCGGAAGCGCCCGGTCGCCACTGCCTCGGCGACGCGCCCGTCGGCGATCTGCCGGATGTAGGAGCGCCCGCTATTCAGCGCCGCCGCCTTGGCCGGGTCGATGTCGAATCCGGTGACCGCGAAGCCGGCCCCGGTCAGCGCCAGGGCCAGCGGCAGCCCGACATAGCCGAGCCCGACCACCGCCACCCGCGCGCTGCGGCCACGATAGGCGCTTTCCAGAGACCGGATGTCGGGCACCCGGATATCGGACGAGGTGTCCGCTGTGCTCATCATGCTGTTCCGTATCGACACTTCGAAGGGCTGGGCAACCTGCCAGCCATCGCCGAATGTGTGACTGTCGGCACGGCTTTGCGCAACCCCCCGTTCCGCATGCGTGCCGGGAGCCGGTTCCGGCCGATCCGTCGGCGCCTGCTACAGCCGGTCCGTTCCAAAGGTGTCGCAGGCTTCCAGCCGGCCGCTTTCCAGGCCGGTGCGGAACCAGCGGACGCGCTGGGCGGAGCTGCCGTGGGTGAAGCTGTCGGGGCTGACGGTGCCGCGCGCCTGACGTTGCAGGCGGTCGTCGCCGATGGCACTGGCGGCGGTCAGCGCCTCCTCGACGTCGCCGGGCTCCAGCAGGCGGCGGTCGCGGTTGGCGTGGTTGCCCCAGATGCCGGCGAAGCAGTCGGCCTGCAGTTCCAGCCGCACCGACAGGGCGTTGGCCTCGGCCTGCCCGCGCGCCCGCTGCTGGGCCGCCTGCACCTTGTCGGAGATGCCCAGCAGGTTCTGCACATGGTGGCCGACCTCATGGGCGATGACATAGGCCTGGGCGAAGTCGCCGGGCGCCTGGAAGCGGTCGCGCAGCTCGCGGTAGAAGCTGAGGTCGATGTAGAGCTTCCGGTCCATCGGGCAGTAGAAGGGCCCCATCGCCGCCTGCGCCCGGCCGCAGCCCGACGACACCGTGCCGGTGAACAGCACCAGCGTCGGGTCCTGGTACTGGCGCCCCATCTGCTGGAACAGGCCCTGCCAGGTGTCCTCGGTGTCGGCCAGCACGACGGAGACGAAGCGCTTCAGCTCGTCGTCGGCCTGGCTGCGCGGGGCGGCCTCGCCGATCTGCGTCCGCCCGGCCGTGCTGCGGTCCGCCTGATCGCCGCCGCCAAGCAGCACCGACGGGTCGACCCCCAGCACCATCGACACCAGCAGCACGACGACGACCCCGCCGATGCCCAGCCCGCCCTTGCCGATGCGGATGCCGCCGCCCCTGCCGCCGAATCCCCCTCCGAAGCCGCCGCCGACACCCCCTTGCCCGCGGCGGTCCTCGACATTCTCGCTTTCCCGTCCGCCCTGCCACCGCATCGCCACCCCTCCTTCGTCACGGGCCGGCCCGACCATCAGACCCGCTGTACCGGTGGAGACGAAACCACGGCGGGGCTTCCGCGTTCCCTGCTGGTCCGGTGGCCGGACGGAGGGGCGGGGCGGAACGCTTGAAAAACCGGACTCCGGCACCCATCTGGGGAGAGGCCGAAAACCGCCCGCGCGGTGCGTTCCCCACCTTTCCCGTCCCGGCGGGAGGGAGCCTTTTCCGGGAACGCCTGCCTTTTGGAACATGCCCGTACCGGGGGCTGTTCCGCTTTATCGGAGCCTCTTGCGGCGCAGCGCGCAGCGACGGTTCCCGTTTTACGACGACACGCACAACGAAGAGCCGGCCGGCACCGAGTCCATCGGTCCGCCCATCCGGCCTGGAGGATTTTCATGACGACCCAGATCGTTTCCGACCTTTCGCAGTCCGCCGCCCATTTCGCCGCCCAGTCCGCGCTTGCGCCGGCCCAGTTGGCCGCCACCCGCCTTTCGGCAGGCCAATTCGCCGCAGTCGAGGGCAAAAAGGCCGATTTCCGCTCCGATCCGGAGCCGTCCGGCTTGACCCGGAGCGAAGTGCGGCAGATTGTGCTCGACATCCTGGGCTGAGCTTCTCGGCCCGGGCTCGTCCCTTTCTACCCATCCACGACCACAGGAGATCACCATAGCCAAGCTCTACGACGCGGACCCCGTCCGCGAAGGCCCGCGCCTCAACCGTGAAATCACCGCC
This sequence comes from Azospirillum sp. B2RO_4, assembly GCF_051124815.1. Lineage (NCBI taxonomy): Bacteria > Pseudomonadati > Pseudomonadota > Alphaproteobacteria > Rhodospirillales > Azospirillaceae > Azospirillum > Azospirillum sp. B2RO_4. The sequence goes on from NZ_CP118491.1 coordinate 240,851, forward strand.
CGTATGGTCCGCCTCGTCGGCGCCGACGGCGAGATGGTCGGCGTGGTGCCGCTCCGCCAAGCGCTGGATGCCGCCGCGGATGCCGACCTCGACCTCGTCGAAGTGGCGCCCCAGGCCGATCCGCCCGTCTGCAAGATCCTCGATTACGGCAAGTTCCGTTTCGAGGAGCAGAAGAAGGCCAACGAGGCGCGGAAGAAGCAGAAGATCATCGAGCTGAAGGAAATCAAGCTTCGGCCGAACATCGACGATCACGACTATGACGTGAAGATGCGCTCTGCCATCCGCTTCATCGAGGAAGGCGACAAGGTCAAGATGACCATGCGCTTCCGCGGTCGCGAGATGGCGCACCAGGATCTCGGTCTGAACGTGCTCGTCCGCGTGCGCGACCAGCTCCAGGACATCGCCAAGGTCGAGCAGATGCCCCGGGTCGAAGGTCGTATGATGGTCATGGTGCTGGCTCCGCGCTGAGCCCTGGCCAAAAGGGAACCTGCGGGGCGGTTCGCCGCCCCGCCCCTTTCCCCTGATGACTGCAAATCCCGCCCCAAATTGCGCCGGACAATTCCCGGCAAATTCCGCGTAATGCGACGGAATAATACCTGGATATTCGTATTGGGTTATTGACCCTGTCGGTATCGAGCGCGGATCATCGGGACGTTTGTTTCCTCCCGTGTTCCGGAAAGTCGTTGTTATGAAGGACGAACGTGTCGCGCCCGCCTGGGAGCCCATCTCCGGCGAACGGCAGTTCCGCCTGCTGGTCCAGAGCGTGGTTGACTACGCCATCTTCATGCTCGACCCCACCGGCGTCGTCCGCAGCTGGAATGCGGGGGCGGCCCGGATGAAGGGCTATGCCGCCGACGAGATCATCGGCCGCCACTTCTCCAGCTTCTATACGGAAGAGGACCGCGCCGCCGGCATGCCGCAGCGCGCACTCGCCACCGCCCTGTCGGAGGGCAAGTTCGAGGCGGAGGGCTGGCGCCTGCGCAAGGACGGCACCCGCTTCTGGGCCAGCGTCGTCATCGACCCCATCCGCGACGAGACCGGGACTTTGCGCGGCTTCGCCAAGGTCACCCGCGACATCACCGAACGCCGCAAGGCCCAGCAGGCGCTGGACGAGGCGCGCGAGGCCCTGGCCCAGGCGCAGAAGATGGAGGCGGTCGGCCAGCTGACCGGCGGCGTCGCCCACGACTTCAACAACTTGCTGCAGGCCATCAGCAGCAGCCTGGAGCTGATCGAGCAGCGCCTCTCGGCCGGCCGTACCGACATCGCCCCCTTCGCCGCCACCGCCCGCGCCGCCGTGGACCGGGCCGCCAGCCTGACCCGGCGCCTGCTGGCCTTCGCCCGGCGCCAGCCGCTGAAGCCGGAACGCGCCGACCTCAACCTGCTGGTGGTCGGGCTGTGGGACCTGCTGGGCCGTTCGGTGGGCGAGGAGATCCGGCTGGAGCGCCGGCTGGCGGAGCCGCTGTGGCCGGTCCATGCCGATGTGAACCAGATCGAAAGCGCCCTGCTCAACCTGGTCATCAACGCCCGCGACGCCATGCCCGAGGGCGGATGCGTGACGGTGGAGACCGCCAACGCCAGCCTGCGGCCGGCCGACCTCGTCAACGATCCTGGGGTGGAGCCCGGCGACTATGCCGTGCTGACCGTGCGCGACAGCGGCACCGGCATGCCGCCGGACGTGCTCGCCCGCGTCTTCGAACCCTTCTTCACCACCAAGCCGATCGGCCAGGGCACCGGGCTGGGGCTGAGCCAGCTCTACGGCTTCGCCCGCCAGTCCGGCGGCTTCGTCCGCATCGACAGCGCGGTCGGCCGCGGCACCGCGGTGCATCTCCACCTGCCGCGCGACCGGGACGCCGCCGCGCAGTCGGCGCCCGCCCCCTCCCCCTCCGCTGCCCCCGCCGCCATCCCCGCCCCGCCCATCGGCCGGGCCGGACGGGGCACGGTGCTGGTGGTGGAGGACGAGGAACTGGTCCGCATGCTGCTGGTGGAGGTGCTGGAGGGCGACGGCTACACCGTGTTGGAGGCCGCCGACGGCCCCGCGGCGCTCGCCCGTCTGGCCGCGGCAGGTCCGGAAGCGAAGCCGCCGGTCGATCTGCTGGTGACCGACGTCGGGCTGCCCGGCCTGAACGGCCGCCAGCTGGCGGAGGCGGCGCAGGCGCATTATCCCGATCTGAAGGTCCTGTTCCTGACCGGCTATGCCTTCCAAGCCCTGGACGACAGGCCCGGCGATGGCGAGGATGGGCTTGGCCGCAACATGCGCATGCTGGCCAAGCCGGTGGCGGTCGATGCCTTCCGCGCCATGGTCCGTTCGATGCTGTCCGACGGATGACGCCGCCCGGCAGCCGCCCCGCCCTCTCCCGTCCTGAACAAGGGGGAACCCGCAACGCCGACAGCGCCCGCGCCGCAGCGGGGCTGCACCAACCGCCGGACCAGAGACGATGCCCCTGCTCGCCCGCGTTTCGACGCTGCTGCTGCTCTCCCTGACCATTGTCGCGGTCCTGCTGGCGCCCCTGCCGGCCTCGGCCAGGAGATCGGCCAAGAAGGCCTGGACGCCGGTCGCCGCGGAGATCCTGATGGACGCGCACAGCGGCAAGGTCCTGCGGGCGCACAATGCCGACCGGCTGACCTACCCGGCCTCGCTGACCAAGATGATGACGCTGATGCTGACCTTCGAGGCGCTGGACCGCGGCACGCTGCGGCTGAACCAGAGGCTCGTGGTGTCGCGGCATGCGGCGTCGATGCCGCCGTCGCGGCTGTGGCTGGCGCCCGGCAGCACCATCACGGTGGAGCAGGCGATCCTGGCGCTGGTCACCCGCTCGGCCAACGACGTCGCGGTGGTGCTGGGCGAGGCGCTGGGCGGCAACGAGCCTGCCTTCGCCAGGAAGATGACGGCGCGCGCCCGCCGGCTCGGCATGCGCCACACGGTGTTCCGCAACGCCTCGGGCCTGCCCGACCGGCTGCAGCGGACGACGGCGCGCGACATGGCGATCCTGTCCCGGGCGCTGATCCGCAGCCATGCCAAATATTATGCCTATTTCAAGCGCCGCAGCTTCGACTGGCAGGGCGATACCGTCTATGGCCACAACCGCCTGATGGCGCGCTATCCCGGCATGGACGGCATCAAGACCGGCTATATCGCCGCGTCCGGCTTCAACCTTGCCGCCTCGGCGGTGCGGGACGGCCGCCGCCTGATCGCGGTGGTGCTGGGCGGGCACAGCGCCGACGCCCGCGACGATCGCGTCGCCGACCTGCTGGACGCAGGCTTCAAGCGCCGGACCAGCCCGTCCCGGCCGGCGCCGGTGCAGCCGGATCTGGTGATCACCAGGAACAGCGCCTCGACCGCCGAACGCAGCACGGCGGTGAGCGTCGCCGTTCCTTCGGTGAAGCCGGCCGCCACGGAAGCCGCTGCCAAAAAATCGGCCGGCGGTTCCTGGTCCATCCAGGTCGGCGCCTTCGCCAGCCATGCCGCCGCGGCGCGTAGCGCCCGCGACACGGCCAAGCGCCTGGGAAGCCTCGCCGCCGGCGCCAGTCCCGCGGTGGTCCGTTCCGGCGGCCTCTACAAGGCCCGCCTGACCGGATTCCCCGCCGCGACTGCCGACGCCGCCTGCAGCGCCCTGAAGACGGCCGGCCGCGGCTGCTTCCCGGTGCGGGGCGGGTGAGGCACGGCGCTTTCTAAATCGTCGCCATGATGTGCCCGATCAGCGCCGCCGGCGGGACCGGCTTGGACAGGATGCGGATGCCGGGCTCGCGCCCCAGATCCTGCAGCACCGCCTTTTCGGCATAGCCGGTGACGATCAGGACCGGCAGGCCGGGGCGGTGACGGCGGACGAGGCGGGTCAGGTCGGCGCCGGTCATGCCGGGCATGGCGAAGTCGGTCACCAGGACGCCGATCCCCTCGTCCGCCTCCAGCAGAGCCAGGGCCTCCTCGCCGCTGGAGGCTTCCGACACCAGGATGCCGGCCTCGTCGAGCACCGCGGCGTTCGCCATGCGGACCAGGGCGTCGTCCTCGACCAGCAGTACGCGGACGGCGGCGGCGGACTGGGTGGCGGCGGCTGGCACGGACAGCGGCTGCTTTCCGGCGGCGGCCCCATCGGGCGCGTCGGACCCGCCGTCCGCCGGAACCGGGGCGTGGGGCAGGTACAGCGTCACCGCGGTGCCGAGGCCGGGATGGCTTTCCAGGCGCATGCCGCCGCCGGACTGCGCCGTCAGGCCATGCACCATGCTCAGCCCCAGCCCGCTGCCCTGCCCGACCGGCTTGGTGGTGAAGAAGGGGTCGCAGGCCCGCGCCAGCACCTCCGGCGGCATGCCGGTGCCGCTGTCGCGCACGGTCACGGCGACATAGCCGCCCGGCGTCAGGGCGGGAGAAATCCCGTCGACCGTCCCCTTCTCCGCGTTCTTTCCCGCTCCCACCGACAGGCTGGTCACGGCGATGGTCAGGGTGCCGCCGTCCGGCATGGCGTCGCGGGCGTTGATGGCGAGGTTCAGCAGGGCGATGTCGAACTGGTGGGGATCGACCAGGGCCGGCGGCACGGCGTCGTCGCGGTCGATGCGGATGCGGATGGCGCCGCCCAGCGTGCGGTCCAGCAGCGTCGCCATCCCCGCCACCTGGGCGCCGAGGTCGACCGGCGCCGGGGCCAGCTGCTGGCGGCGGGCGAAGGCCAGCAGGTGCTGGGTCAGGGTGGCGCCGCGCTCGACCGCCTGGCTTGCCACCTCCAGCGCCCGGCGGCTTTCCTTCCCGCGCAGTTCGCCGCCGGCCTCCAGCATGTGCAGGCTGGAGCGCACCGCCTGCAGCAGGTTGTTGAAGTCGTGGGCGACGCCGCCGGTCAGCTGGCCCAGCGCCTCCATCTTCTGCAACTGGCGGACATGCTCCTCCGCCTCGTCGCGGGCCTCGACCGCCTGCCGGCGCTCGCCGAGCGCGCGGTTGGCGGTCTCGTAGGCCAGGAACTGGCGCGCCATCGCCCACAGCATCAGGGCGAGCGCCACCGCGCTGACCAGCCCGGCGCCGGCGATGACGACCGCCTGACTCCGCCAGCGGGCCATGACCTCCTCCCGCGTCCGGCTGACCGAGACGGTCAGGGGATAGCTGCGCAGGAGCTGGACGGACAGGATGCGGTCCTTGCCGTCGATCGAGCGCTGCAGGGTGGTGGTGGCGGTGCCCGACAGGGCGATCTGGCTGTCGATGGCGGGGTCGGCGGCGAGGGTGCCGATCTTGTCCGGCACCGGTGGGAAGCGCGCCAGCAGCATGCCGTCGCGCCACCACAGGCTGAAGCCGCTGCCCGGCACCACATGGAGGCTGCGGTAGAACTCTTCGAAATAGGACAGGCGGATGGCCCCGACGACCAGCCCGACCATCGCGCCGTCGGGGGCGTTCACGCGCCGCGCGATGTAGAGCGTCCATTCCCCGGTGACCATGCTCTTCGTCGGCCGGCTGAGATAGGCCTGTCCGGGGTCGCCGTCCTTGAGCGCCAGCACATAGTCGCGCCGGGACAGGTCGAGCGTCGGCGCCGGGAACTGGCGGGTGAAGTTCACCAGCGCGCCGTCGGCGGCGATCAGGCTCAGCGCCTCCATCTGCGGCAGGCTGGACGCCTTGGCCTTCAGGATCTCGTAGACCTGCCGCTCGAAGCGCAGCCGCTTGAAGGCGTCGAGGCTGCGCCGGTTCTCAAGCGGGATCTGCTCGGCGACCCCGCCGACGGTCAGGTCGATCCCTTCGATGGCGCGGGCCGTCTGCTCGGCCAGCGAGGCGTTGAGCGTGCGCAGGCCCAGCGTGGCCTCGGCCAGCGTCTCGTCATGCAGCCGGTTCAGGACGATCGCGGTGCCGCCGCACAGCACCGCCAGCACGGCCACGCCGAGCGCCCCGATGCGCTGGAGCGGACGGTTGGTTCTCAGAAGCCGCAGCATGAAGTCCGTATCCGATCCGCCCTCACCGCCGCGCCCGCATCCATCCCCGGTCCTGTCGCCATGACGATCCGCTTCCTCCCGTGATGGCCCAAGCACAACGGGCCGAGTGGCGTTCGCCGTCCAGACGCACGGAAGGTTTCGACACTACATGGGCGTGACTATAGACGCCGCCGCCCGCCGGGCAACCGGCCGCAGGTCATAGGGCCCGCTTGTCCGCTGCGGCGCTTCGTCCCGGAGGGGGCTGTTCCGTCAATGCCGGTCGTGCAGGCAGTGGGCATGGTCGGCCAGTACCTCGATCACGTGGCAGCTGCGCACCTGGTCCTGGGCGCAGCCCTCCACCATCCGCCGCACCTCGTCGCGCAGGGCCTCCAGCCGGGCGATCCGGGATTCGATCTCGGCCAGATGGGTGCGGGCCAGCAGGTCGGCCTCGCGGCAGGGCCGGCCCGGATCGTCGGCCATGGCCAGCAGCTGGCGGATCGCCTCCACCTCGAAGCCCAGTTCGCGGGCATGGCGGATGAAGCGCAGGCGGTTGACCGCCGTGTCGTCGTAGCTGCGCCGGTTGCTGCCGGTGCGCGGCGCCTCCGGCAGCAGGCCGATGCTCTCGTAATAGCGGATGGTCGGGATCTTCACGCCGGTCCGCTTGGCGAGCGCGCCGATGGCCAGGGCAGTGGGCAGGCTGGACATGGTCGGCATTTCCCTCTTGATCCTCTAGTCGCTGGAGAATTTAGGCTTCGGGGGACCTGCCGACAACCGGCCATGATCGAGGAGCCTCTTCCATGCACGGATCCCTCTCCGACTCCCAGTCCGGGATGCAGGCCGGCGCCGCCCCGCGCACCAGCCGCTACCGGGTTTCCGGCATGGATTGCGGATCCTGCGCCGCCAAGATCGAGACGGCGCTGCGCCGGGTGCCGGGGATCCATGAGGTCCGGGTGTCGGTGCCCGCCGGCACGGTGGCCGTCTCCCACGAGGAAGCGCTCGGCGCCGACGCGGTGGTCCGTCCGCTGGCCGCGCTCGGCTATGGCGCCGTCCCCGCCGATCCGATTGCCGAAGGCCCGGATGCTGCTTGCGGCGGCTGCTGCTGCGGGTCCGAAACCCATTCACACTTCCATTCCCACTCGCACGGCGATGCGGATGAGGCGCCCTGGTGGCGCGGGCCCAAGGCCCGGCTGACGATGGCGGCCGGTGCGGCCCTGGCCGCCGCGACGGTGCTCGGCCTGCTGGTGCCGGCGGCTGAGCCCTGGGCCTTCCCGCTGGCGCTGCTGGTCGGGCTGGTCCCGGTGGCGCGCCGCGCCCTGGCGGCGGCACGGGCGGGAACCCCCTTCTCCATCGAAATGCTGATGACGGTCGCCGCCATCGGCGCGCTGCTGATCGGCGCGGTGGAGGAGGCGGCGACCGTCCTTGTCCTCTTCCTGATCGGCGAGCTGCTGGAGGGGGTGGCGGCCGGCCGGGCGCGGGCCGGCATCCGCGGCCTGACCGCGCTGGTCCCCGACACCGCGCTGCTGGAACGCGACGGCGGTGCTCCGCAGGCCGTTCCCGCTACCGGGCTGGCCGTCGGCTCCGTCATCCTGGTGCGGCCGGGCGACCGGGTGGCGGCCGACGGCATCGTGCTGTCCGGCCGCAGCGCCGTCGACGAGTCCCCCGTCACGGGCGAAAGCGTGCCGAAGCCGAAGGGTGAGGGCGATGCGGTCTTCGCCGGCACCATCAACGCCGACGGCGCGCTGCGCGTCCGCGTCACCGCCGCGGCGCGCGACAACACCATCGCCCGCATCGTCCGGCTGGTGGAGGAGGCACAGGCGGGCAAGGCCCCGACCGAGCGGCTGATCGACCGCTTCGCCCGTTTCTACACGCCAGGCATCGTCGCCGTAGCGGCCCTGGTCGCCCTGGTGCCGCCGCTGGCTTTCGGCGGCGTCTGGACGGAGTGGATCTACCGCGCCCTGGCGGTCCTGCTGATCGGCTGCCCCTGTGCGCTGGTGATCTCCACCCCGGCGGCCATCGCCGCCGGCCTGTCGAACGGCGCCCGGCGCGGGCTGCTGTTGAAGGGCGGCGCGGTGCTGGAGGCGCTGGGCCGCATCACCACCGTCGCCTTCGACAAGACCGGCACCCTGACGGAGGGTCGGCCCCGCGTCACCGATCTGGTTCCCTTGCGGGGAAGCGAGGCGGAGCTGCTGGCCGACGCCGCGGCGCTGGAAGCCGGGGCGAGCCACCCGCTGGCCCGCGCCATCCTGGCCGCGGCGGCCGACCGCGGCATCGCCCCGCCCGCGGCCGACGGGGTCACCGCCCTGCCCGGCGCCGGCCTGACCGGCCGGGTGGACGGCCGTACGGTGGCGCTGCTGTCGCCCCAGGCCGCCGCCTCCGCCTCCGCCCTGAGGCCTGCGCAGGCGGAGCAGGCCGCGGCCTTCGCCGAGGCGGGCAAGACGGTCTCCGTCCTGCTGGTGGACGGCATCGCCGCTGGTCTGATCGCCATGCGCGACGAGCCGCGCCCCGACGCCCGCAGCGGAATCGCGGCGCTGGACCGTGCCGGCATCCGCTCGCTGATGGTGACCGGCGACAATGCCCGGACGGCCGGGGCGGTCGCCGGAGCGTTGGGCATGACGGCCCATGCCGAACTGCTGCCGGACGACAAGCTGCGCATCGTCCGCGGCCTCCAGGCCGGCGGGCAGCGGGTGGCGAAGGTCGGCGACGGCATCAACGACGCCCCGGCGCTCGCCGCCGCCGATGTCGGCATCGCGATGGGCGGCGGCACCGACGTGGCGCTGGAGACGGCCGACGCCGCCATCCTGCACGGCCGGGTCGGCGACGTGGCGGCGATGGTGGCGTTGTCACGCCGCACCATGGCCAACATACGGCAAAACATCGCATTGGCTTTGGGCTTGAAGGCTGTCTTCCTGCTCACCACCGTGTTGGGCGTCACCGGGCTGTGGCCCGCGATCCTGGCGGACACCGGCGCCACCGTGCTGGTCACCGCCAACGCCCTGCGCCTTCTGTCCGTCCGTGCTTGAGTGTTCGGACCAGAGACCTGATTTCGTTAGGAGAAATTCCATGAGCATGACGCGGCGGACGATGTTGCAGGGGGCGGCGATGACGGTTCTGGCGCTCGGCCTCGGGTCGATGGGGCTGCCGGGCATGGTCCGCGCCGCCGTTCCCGCCGGAGGGGCCGCGGTGGAGGTCTGGAAGGCCGCGAGCTGCGAATGCTGCGAGGGCTGGGTGCGGCATATGCGCGCCGCCGGTTTCGAGGTCACCGTCCACACCGTCGACGACGTGACGCCGATGAAGCGCATTGCCGGCGTGCCGGACGACCTCGCCTCCTGCCACACGGCGCGGGTCGGCGGCTATGTGCTGGAGGGCCATGTGCCGGCCGACGACGTGCGGCGGCTGCTGGCCGAACGGCCGCAGGCCCGCGGGCTGGCGGTCCCCGGCATGCCGCAGGACGCCCCCGGCATGGACATGGGCGTCGGCCAGCCCTATCAGGTCATGCTGTTCGGCGCCGCCGGCGGACCGCAGGTCTTCGCCCGGCATTGACGGGCCTGACGCTTCTCCGATGATGGCCAGGGGTGATGGCTGTGGCCGGCGTTCAGGCCGCCTCGGCCATCGGTGGGCTGGGCGGCGGCTTGGCCGGCGGGTTGGCCGGCGCGGCTTTGCGCGACCCGACCGGCAGGCCGTTGACCATCGCCTGCCCGGGCAGTTCGATGAAGCGGTAGGTCAGGGCCGACAGGGCGACCACCGCCAGCAGATAGCCGCCGCTCACCAGATCCATCACCCAGGCGTCGCCGAAGGAGAGCAGCCGGTCGCTGCCGCCCTCCACCTCGCGCTCGACGAACAGCGGCCGGCCGAGGACCCCCTGCATCACCGTCGTGCCTTTCTGCAGCACGGCGACCAGCAGGGCATGCACCATGTAGATCGAGTAGGACCAGGCGCCCAGCCGCTGGAAGGGAGAGGTCGCCAGCAGGCGGGAGACCGGCCCGGCTTCGAAGGCGAACACCCACACCACCAGCCCGAACAGGAGCGGCGCCGCCAGCGACAGGGCGTTGCCCCCCGCGGCCGAGACGAAGGCCACCACCGCCAGCAGCGCCCCAGCCTCGGCCAGCCCGCCGGCAAGGCGGGGCGGTTGCCAGCCGGCCGCCGCCCGATACAGCCGGTAGACGAGGCAGCCGGTGAAGAAGCCGTAGAGGCAGCGGAAATAGCCGTAGTCGATGCTGGTGTCGATGTGGTTGGCGGAAAAGCGCATCACCACCAGGGCGCCGGCGACGGCGAGCATGCCCATCGCCACGACCAGCACGCCGGGCCGGCGCACCGTCAGGCAGAGGATGGCGAAGGTGATGTAGACGAAGAATTCCGCGCTGATCGACCAGCTCGGGATGTTCCAGGTCCATTGATCCTCCACCCCCAGCGCATGGACCAGGGCGAGGTTGCTGACCAGGGCCGAGGGCGCATAGGTCCCGGTGAAGGCGGCGGTTCCAGCAGGGCCGCCGGGTGGTCCGGAGACCGCCTTCACGCATTCCAGCGCCACGAAGGCCAGCAGCACCGCCGCATGCAGCGGCCAGACCCGGCCGAACCGCCGGACCAGGAAGGTCCCGGCCGACTTTCCGCCGCCGATGCGGCCGGAATAGGCGTGGACGATGACAAAGCCGCTCAAAACAAAGAAGAAATCGACAAAAAGATAGCTGCCGCGCACGAAGTCGAGCATGTGGAAATGATCGATGCTGTGCAAATGGTACAGGGCCACGCATAACGCGCACAGGCCACGCCAGCCGTCGAGCACCGGGAACCGCATGGGAGCCTCCGGGTGATGTTCAAAGGCGTTTCTTGGAAAAGCTGTTCGAATGGGCAACAAAACCTACGACTGATTGCGGGGGGTGAAAAAGGACGCGGGAGGTTTATTCCGAAGGATCGCCGATCCTACCCATGGCGGCCCTGTCCCAGGACCACCGGCACCGCGTCCCTCCCGTTCGGGTGATCCCAGGCGTCGCAGTCCCAGGCATCGCAGTCCCGCGCGTTGAAATATCCGCTCCGGAGGATAGGATCGGCGGCAATGGCATCCGCGAAGACATCCGCGACGGCAAGGGCGACGGCAAGGGCGCGCGCGATCAAGCGCGATGTGCTGGCGGTCTATCTGGCGGCGCGCGACCCGCGCACCCCCTGGCCTGTCCGCCTTCTGGCGATGGCGGTCGCCGCCTATGCGCTGAGCCCGATTGACCTGATCCCCGATTTCATCCCGGTGCTGGGCTATCTGGACGATCTGCTGATCGTGCCGCTCGGCATCCTGCTGGTCGTCCGCCTGATCCCGCCGGAGCTTCTGGCCGAACACCGGGCCACCGCGGCGCGCCGCCCGGCCCGCCCGGTCAGCATCGCCGCCGCCGCGGTCATGATCGCCCTCTGGCTGGCGGCGGGCGCCCTGCTGTGGCGGTGGCTGGCGCCGTCGGTCGAAGGCTGGCTGTCCTAGCCGTCACGCCGTCCTTGCCATGATCCCGGCGACGACGGCGTCGAGGTCGCCGCCGCGGTAGAGCGTGCCTTCGATGCCCGCCCGCTGCGCCGCCTGCAGGTCGGTGTCGCGGTCGCCGATCAGGAAGCTGCCCTTCGGCTCCACCGGCCACTCGGCCATCGCCTGCAGCAGCATCCCCGGCTCCGGCTTGCGGCAGGCGCAGGCGGTCCGGTAGGGCGGCTCGCCATGCTCGGGATGGTGCGGGCAGTGATAGAAGGCGTCGACATGGGCGCCGACGGCACGCAGTTCCTGCTGCATCCAGCGATGCAGGGTCCGCACATGCTCTTCGCCGTAGAGACCGCGGGCGACGCCGGCCTGGTTGGTGACGACGAAGACGAGGAAGCCGGCATCGTTCAGCCGCTTCACCGCCTCCCTCGCCCCCGGCATCCAGGTGATCTGGTCGGGGCGGTGGGCGAAGCCGATGTCCTCGTTCAGCACGCCGTCACGGTCGAAGAAGGCGGCTCTGCGGCGATTGGCGTTCGGGGCCGGGTGTGACTCGTCGGGCATGATGGAGGCGGTGCGGCTCTTGCGGTGGCGAACTTGCGGTTCGGTCCGGTTGAAAAGCCGCCCAGGCGCCGCCGTTGTCAACTCGGATGCGGCTTGCCGGCCCGGCATCTCGTCACAGAACCAATTCATGCTCCGTCAGCAAAGCAGATCACGCACCGATAAGATGATATGGTTTCATGAAAATATATCTTCATCCCACGCCGTCATCTCACCCTCGCCCTCTCGCCCCGTTCGATCCGCCGGACGCAGTTCAGCAGCAGCTCCTCCAGGTTCAGCGGCGGCATGTCGATGTGGATCGCCTCCAAGCCGCGGTCGCGGGCCCGGACCGTCAGGTCGTGGTTCGCCGCGGCGATCGACAGCAGGACGGGGCGAACGGCACCGCGCATCGCCGCCAGCCGGTCGAAGACCAAGGGCCACCGTCCGCAAGCTCCCCGGCGCTCCGGACCCGTATCCCCCACCACGATCAGGTCGGGAACCAGGGGTCCCCGCGCCAGCAGCGCCAGCCCTTCGTCCATCGTGCCGCCCGCCACGACCCGCCATCCCAGCGTTTCCAGATAAAGCCGCAGCCCCTCGCGCAGCAGCGGACTGCGGTCGGCGACCAGTGCCCAGCGCACCCGGTCCCCGATCCTGCGCAGGACCGGCCGGCAGGCCGCCGGCAGGATGGCGCCGTCCATTCCGCAGTCGTCCGTCATGGGGGCCTTGCTCCGCTTCGATGGCTCCTGTTTCCGGCAGGGGGCGATCAAGCGACTTTTGAGGAAAATCCCAGCGACCGCATCCTTCACATGACGGACGAAACGCTCTGCCGATGGTCATACGCAACCGATTGGTCTTGAGCGCCGGCGATTGCCTACGGGGAATTGTTGTCGAGCGGAGGATTTCCCCATGGCGCAAGCTGCGGACTCGCTGATCGAGGACATCTACGACGCGGTGACCTTTCCGGAGCGCTGGGCCGGCATCCTGGAGCGGCTCTGCGGCTTGAGCGATGCGACGCACGGCTTCCTGTTCACGACCGCCCCCCATCACGACAGCCGGACTGCGGCGCTATGGGCCCGCCACAACATCACGGACAGGCAGCTGGCCGACTACACCACCCATTTCCGTCACCGCGACGTCTGGGCGAACGCGGCGGCGGCGCGCGGCCTGCTGAGCCGCTGCGAGGTCCGCCGCGGCGAGGAACTGGTGTCCGATGCGGTGCTGCGGCGCTCCGCCTTCTTCAATGAGCTGCTGCGGGATCACGGCATGGGCCGGCTGTGCGCGCTCGCCCTGTCCGACGGCGGCGAACTGGCGCCGCTGCAGCCGGTGCTGAGCCTCTACCGCCCGGCCGACGCCTCCCCCTTTCCCGACGAGACGATACGGCTCCTGCAGGACTGCGCCCCGCATCTCCAGCGGGCGATCCGGCTGCGCGTCCGGCTGCTGTCGCGCCAGGACGGCCGGGAAGAGGAGGTCCTGTGGAGCGGCCGGATGATCGACCGCCTGCCGATGGGGGTCGCCCTGCTCGACGCCGCCGGACGGCTCCTCTGCCTGAACCGGGCCGGGCAGGTGATGGTCGACGCGCGGGACGGGCTGCGGCTTCAGCAGGGACGCCTGCAGGCCGAGCAGGGGGCCGAGGCGCGCCGGCTTGCCCATGCGCTGGAGGCGGCGGTGTCGGCGGGCGCCAGGACCGTGGCGGCGCGCCGGGGCGAGGCGGTCGACCTCCGGGTGTCGCGCCCGTCCGGCCGGGCGCCCTATCTGCTGACCGTTCTGCCGCTGTCGCCCGAGGCGGCGGGGCCGTTCGGCGATGCCGGCGGCGGGGGAGGAGACGGCGCCCGCATCCGGGCGGTGGTCTACATCGTCGATCCGGCCGCCGTGGCGCCGGGGCTGGGGGCGCGGCTGGGCGGACTGTTCGGCCTGACGCCGGTGGAGGCCGCCCTGGTCGCCGACCTGCTGGCCGACCTGACCCCGGCCGAGATCGGCGACCGCCGCGGCGTGGCGATCAGCACCGTGCGCAGCCAGCTGCGCAGCATCTTCGCCAAGACCGGAACCACCCGCCAGAGCGAGCTGATGAATCTGGTCAACCGCTGCCTGATGCTGCCGGAGGGGCCGTGAGGAAGGTGGTCAGGCCAATGAGGCTCAGGGCAGCGCCGACACCACCAGGAGGCCGAGATAGATGCCGATGAACAGGCCCAGCACGATGCCGTAATCGGCCTCGGTCATCGGATTGGAATCGGGGTCGAACTGCCGCATGGATACGCCTTCTGCGCCGTCTGTCCTGCCTGAATAACAGTGGACGGAAGCAGGACGTTGCGACATCGGCGTGCAATCCGGGGGCGTGCAATCCGGGGGCGGGCGATCCGGGACCGGTCCCTGCGAACCGGTCCCTTCGATCACGTCCGGATCAGGTGGAGGAGCTTTCCGCCTGCCCGGTGATGGCGGGCTTCGCCGGTGCCTCCTCGGCAAGCGCGCGGTAGGCCAGTCCGCCCGCCAGTCCGCCGGCCAGCGGGGCGATCCAGAACAGCCAGAGCTGCTGCAGCGCCCATCCGCCGACCACCAGCGCCGGACCGGTGCTGCGCGCCGGGTTCACCGACGTGTTGGTCACCGGGATGCTGATCAGGTGGATGAGGACGAGCGCCATGCCGATGGCCAGCGGCGCGAAGCCGGCCGGCGCCCGCCGGTCGGTGGAGCCCAGGATCACCAGCACGAAGAAGAAGGTCAGCACCAGCTCGATCATCAGGGCCGAGGTGATGCCGTACTGGCCGGGCGAATGCGCCTCGTACCCGTTGGCGGCGAGGCCGTTGACGGCCAGGCTGTAGTCGGCTTTTCCGGTGGCGATGACATACAGGACCAGGGCCGCCGCGAAGGCTCCGACCAGCTGGGCCAGCACGTAGGGCAGGATGTCCTTGGCCGGGAACCGCCCGCCCGCCCACAGCCCGACGGTGACCGCCGGGTTCAGGTGGCAGCCGGAGATGTGGCCGATGGAATAGGCCATGGTCAGGACGGTAAGGCCGAAGGCGAGGGAGACGCCGAGCAGCCCGATCCCGACCTGCGGAAAGGCGGCGGCGAGCACGGCGCTGCCGCAGCCGCCGAAGACCAGCCAGAATGTTCCGAGAAACTCGGCGGAGCTGCGCCTTATCATACTCATGCCAACCTCCCACTGCTGTCAGGGTTGCCGAAGGCCGGTGGACGCCGGTATGGGCACGAGCATAAATCCGCCGCCGGCAGGCACGGCTTCGCGCGTTCGGAGAGGGGGACGTGGCAGAAGAACAGGAGGGTGGAGGATGCCCGCCGATCAAGCGAACGATCAGCCGGCCGATCGGCCGAACGCTCAGCCGAAGAGGTGCCGTTCTCCCAGTTCCTCGGCGCGCTTGCGTTCCAGTTCCTGGTTGTAGCGGCGCAGCGCGTAGGCTTCCGTCAGATAGCCGACCAGCCGCTTCGTCGTCGCGCTCTCCACGACCGGAAGGCTTTCCTCCTCCGTGTCGGTGAAGAGCTTGAGGGCGCTGCGCACATTCTGTCCCGGCAGCAGGACGGCATCCGCCGACCGGGCGAGATCGCCGGCGGTGCGCTGCTCCATGTCCTCCTGCAGGGTCGGGTCATGCACGGTGGAAAGCGTGACGATGCCGGCATAGGCTCCGCGCTCGTCGAACACGAAGACCTGCTTGGCGCTGCCGAGCGGGAAGCTGCGGCGCAGCTCGGCCAGCTTCATGGAGGCGGGGACGCTCTTGGCGTCGCGGCGCATCATCCGTCCTACCGTCAGGGTCTCGATCCAGCCGATGTCGTGGGCGCCGTGGATGGGCAGGCCGCGCAGGTGGAAGCGCCAGGTGGCGAAGGAGTGGCCGAACATCCGGCGCACGATCATCGTCGCGACCGCCACGCTGGTGAGCACGCCGAGGGTGACGGGAAAGTCGGCGGTGGCTTCCTGGACCAGCATGACCATGGTGAGCGGGGCGCCGACGATGGCGGCGGCGACCGACCCCATCCCGACCAGGATGAAGGCGGTATAGTGGATGCCGACGTCGGGCAGCAGCCAGCCGGCGATCTTCACGAAGAGGCTGCCGTACAGGCTGCCCAGGAACAGCGAGGAGCTGAACAGCCCGCCGCGGAAGCCCGCGCCGAGGGAGATGGACGAGGCGACGACCTTGGCGGCCAGCAGGCCCGCCAGGACGATCCCGTCATAGCCGAGGATGATGTTGTGCTGGATCGCGCCGTGGCCGCTGCCCAGCACCTGCGGGTAGAGCATGGCGATCGCCCCGACCAGCAGGCCCCCGACGGCCGGTCTGAGCCAGCCGGGGACATGCGCCGCCCGGAACAGCCGCTCCGCCAGCGTCACCGCCTTCATCGTGGCGATGCCGAGGATGGCGGCCCCGACGCCGACCAGGACGAAGAAGGGATAGTCGCTCGGCCCCACGCTGACGGCGTCGTAGACGGCGAAGATGGTGTCGTGGCCGGTGGTCCAGCGGGTGATGATGCCGGCGGTGATGGCGGACAGGCTGACCGGCGCCAGGGCGGCGAGCGTATAGCTGCCGATCACCAGTTCGAAGGCATAGAAGGCCCCGGCGAGCGGGGCGTTGAACGCGGCGGCGATGGCGGCGGCGGCACCGCAGCCGACCAGGATCCGCAGGTCGGCGCGGCGAAGCTTGAAGGCCTGCCCGGCCGTGGAGGTGACGCCCGCCCCCACCTGGGTGTATGCCGCCTCCATGCCGACCGAGGCGCCGAAGGCGTTGGACATCAGGGTGGAGGCGGCGAGGCGGAGGCTGTCGAGCAGGGACATCGTGCCGCCGTAGAGCGCGTTCGCCTCGATGGGGTCGACGATGTCCTTCGCCCGCAGGCGCCGGGCGAAGCTGCCGAAAATGCCGAGCGCCAGCCCGCCGACCATCGGGATGACCAGCGGCTGCCAGGGGCCGATGGCCACGCCTGCGCTGAGATGGGCGCCGCGCGGCAGATCGAAGAGCACCGAATGCAGCAGCCCGACGGCTTTCTGGAGCAGGGCGACCCCGCCGGCGATCAGCGCCGCGGCAAGCACCCCGAGGGCGACGATGGCGAAATCATTGTCGCGGACATTCCGGCTGGCCAGGGCGCGGAGCAGGAACAGGCGGCTGCGGAACCAGCCGCCGTGACGGCCCTCCGGAGCTGGGTGCGGGGACCCGGGATGCGCGGAGCCGGGATGTTCGGACTGCCGGTCGTCCGTGTCCTTCCGTTTGGGAAGGAGGGGAATGGGGGGCAGGGACATGGCGGAACGCGGCTGTTGGGGCCTCCCGGGACGGGCGGACGTTCCCGGCATCTAAGCGGCGCCGGTGCCGGACGCAACGACAAACTCCCGGTCTCCGCCGCTGTCCGCGGTTTATTCCCTGTGTCGCTTTCTTTTGAAAATTTTCTTTGAAAGATTTGGGCGTCGAAATAACTGCCCCGGTCAGGCTGAGTCGATCGGATTTCAGTCGTAGATCACTGTAATAAAAAGGATTTTTCTTGGGGGAACTTTTCAATTGCAGACCGACGACCCACGAGCTTATGAGCCTGATGCTCGGGGTGCGCAGTCCTGGCATCGCCACCGGCGCCCGTCAGCGGTAATGAACCACAGCCGACTGGGTGAGGTTGATCAGGAGATCCCGAACAAGCAGCCAATCACTGCCAGGAGGACCAAAGGTCATTGTGCCGAAGGCCAGGGTGATGGCCAGCAGGTGCCGTGGGTCGGCACTTCGATCACCCTCGAAGACATTCCATTGCCCGTCACTCCACATGGCCACAACCATGGATGGGGAATTGCCTGATGGAGCATTCATCTCAAATCTCACGAATGTAGGGACGTCGAGATGAATAGAGGCCGTGACCGTATGGAACTCTCCGCCGAGTTTCACCGAAAATCGGCAGATGAGTGGCTTCTCCGGCATTGTGTTCACGCCGATCTGGAACGGTCAATATTTCAGGCGTTCCGAAGTGATGATGGAATGATTTCCGTCCTGGTGATGGAAATCATGTGCGATACGTCTTTCGAAGCGTATGGAAGTGCCGCTGCATGGAGGGAACCTGCCCTGCGGTGCATCGCCATTTCCTGGATTGGGAACGGCGCACTCCTCGGTCTTCGTGGCGGTGGTCAGTCCAGCGGCCAGGGAGTGTCTTGCAACGCGGTGACGGCCTGCCGTTGGATGATATTACAGCAGGTCGTTTGAAACAATCGCTTCACGCCGGTCGCGTTAAGACAACGCCGTCGTCATTGCCGCTGCAATAAAGCGCCCCTGGAGCAAAAGAACCATGCAGAGATTCCTCTCTGAGAGCGGCACATGAGCATTGATGGCTGTCCAAATCACTCCGGGTGTGTTGGTATCGAAGCATGCTCAATCATCCTCACCTTCTCATCGCCGAGGATAAAAATCTTACGGCGACAGCGTTGGCAGAATTCCTCGAGGCTGAAGGCTACCGGGTCACCCTCACTCAAAATGGGGTGCAGGCGCTGGAGGTTGACGAAAAGGATCCTGCTGCCATTTTGTTGACCGACATGCGGATGCCTGTCATGGGCGGCGAGGCTCTGATCCGAATGATCCGGCGTCGGAATGCCGAGTTGCCGGTCATCATCATGACCGGCTACAGCGAATATATTCCGCAGGAGGTGCCGGGACGGTTGATCGTCCTGCGCAAACCCTACAGTCTTTCCACATTGGTTCATCACGTCAGATCTCTCCTGCCCCGCCGGGAGACGACAACTGATCGATGAAAAATCAGGAACCGTGCGATGACCCAGGCGTACCTTTCGGAAGCCATCACCAAGCGCGGTCAAAGGACCTTGAATGTGGCGGGCGCGACGATGCAGACCAGTTCTGTCTTGACAGCCGGAAGGCGAACAGCGGTTCAACGCGCTCTTGTACCCGATACCATGACTGTCGGTTGCTCAGGTTGCGGAACCGTCACCTCCCAGCGTCAACCTTCGATCCCGGGACTGCGGCCGGACATCCGCCCTTATAAAGCTGGGTTTTTGCACCGGCGCCCTGCCGCCACCGGTTGGCGCCGACACGCACCGGTATGTCGCCGGCACGTCTTTTCATCGGAAGGCCATCATGCGCATACGCTTGGGTTATCAGTTGAATTTCAGCTTTCCCGCCCCAACGCCGATGATCGTGATGCTGAACGTGCATTACACGCGCGTCGGCGACCTGGAGCGTCCCGACCATATCGTCACCAGCGTTCCGGTGCCGATCCAGGGCTACCGCGACAGTTTCGGCAACTGGTGCAGCCGGCTGGTGGCGCCCGCCGGCCCGGTCACCATCGGGGCCGACAGCATCATCCGCGACAGTGGAGTGCCGGATCCGGCCGAGCCCGGCGCCGTCCAGCACCGTGTCGATGAATTGCCGGCCGACACCCTGCTGTTCCTGCTGGGCAGCCGCTATTGCGAGACCGATGTCCTGTCGGATGAGGCTTGGCGGCTGTTCTCGGGCACCGCGCCGGGCTGGGCACGGGTTCAGGCGATCTGCGACTTCGTCCACAGCCATGTGACCTTCGGCTACGAGCATTCGCGTCCGACGCGGACTGCCGCCCAGACCTATGCAGAGAAGCGCGGGGTCTGCCGCGACTACGCCCATCTCGCCATCGCCTTCTGCCGCGCGATGAACATTCCCGCGCGCTACTGCACCGGCTACATCAGCGATATCGGTCTGCCGCCGCCTTATGCGCCGATGGATTTCGCAGCCTGGATGGAGGTGTATCTGGGCGGCCGCTGGCATGTCTTCGACCCGCGGAACAATGCCCCCCGGATCGGGCGCATCCTGATCGCGCAGGGGCGCGACGCGGCCGACGTGCCGCTCACCCACACCTTCGGCCCCAACACGCTGACGGCGTTCCAGGTCTGGACGGATGAGGTGGCCACCTGATTCCCCCCCCGCCCGTGGGCATCGCCGTCCGGTCACGCCTGACCGGCGACCGCAACATCCAGCGTCATCGAGGGACCCGGAGGGACAGACGCGCGGACACGCTCCCGGCGCGGCAGCAAGGCGATCCGATGCAGTTCCTCCACCCAGGGTGACGGGTAGCTGTCGGTGCCGAAGATCCAGGCGGTGGAGACGCCTCCGTCCTTCGTGTGCAGCAGCACACGGGCGTCGTGCCCATCCTTTCCGGCATGGTTGGCGGCCTGCACCGCGGCGATGAGGGCGCCGACCTGACCGTCGAGAAAGGGGCCGTAGCGCTCCCCTTCAAGCATGATGAACCAGCCATCCGCTTGGCATGACACGATGTAATGGGCCGAAAGGCTCATGGGATCACCCTTTCTTCATGGCGGTCGTGCCGACCGCGGCGCAAGCCGTGGTGAGACGGGTCAGCAGGGCGCCCCGCAGCAGGCAGGCGTGGCCCGGCGGTGGGTAGCCAGGGGGGAGTTGGTCGGGCAGACTGTTGTGGGGAGCCGGATGCCAACGGCGTTCGGCATCCCCCCAGCGCAGCTGTTCACGCAGCACGTCGGCGCCTTGGGGGTATCGCCCGTCGATGGAGTGGAACAGGGTGGTCATCGGCGTTCCTCCGGTCGGTGTGCGAACAGCGGGATGCCCGGCATGGGCGGAATTGCCGATTGCGGAGTTTCGGTGTCTGCCCTTGGAACTCCGGCGGCGCCGGCACAGGACCAGCGGACAGAACAGGGTTCCCCCGCCGCCGATTGTGCCAGCACAAGGCTGGCGAAGCCGAGGCGTTCCGCTGCTCTGGCTTCGCGAATGGCTTTGGCGAACGCATCGGCTTGGGTTGTGCAGGGCGGATAGACGAAGCCGTCCACCCGGACGATCCAGCCGGAATGCGTTTTCAAGATGAAGAAGGCGAGCCTTGTCCTGGCATCCATGGATGCTCTCCGATCTGGGCCGGTCTTGTCGGCAAAGACGGCGGCGATCATGCCGTCTGGATCGAGTCACGCCAGGAAGAGCTTCAGACCTGGAATCATCAGCATGAAGAAGAGAGCCTGGAGTGGCCTCAGAAGAATTTATCTGGTGATTGAACAAGGACTTTTCAATTAATATTAAAGATAGTTCTTGGAGGCCTGACAACCTGCAAGAGCGGACCGCGCTGTCCCCGTCGTCCAGCATCTTTCCAGAACTTGCAAGAGCCGGCGTTCTTCTGGAGGCATTCGGCAGATCGGCCTTCGCCTCGGTCACAACCGAGATGGTTGTGACCGAGGCGAAGGCTGTCTTGTCGTCCTCATGTGCGGTTCAGGTCCGCAGTTTTCATGCGCTTTTCAAATCAGCGCTTGTTGCCCGCCTTGCCGCCGACCGGCTCCACCTTGACGTCGGTGCGGCGGGCGACGGCCTCCACGGTCTTTTCCTGTTCGGACGCCGTCTTGGACAGCACGACCTCTTCGACGACGCGGGCCTCCTTGGTGATCTCCGGCTTTTCGGAGGTCGCCGTCAGCTCGATGGTCTTCTCGCCGAAGGCGGCCTTCTCCTCACCGGCGCTCAGGGGCCGGTCGACCTTGCGGTGTTCCACGTCCACCGCCTCGTCGCGCAGCGTCACGGTTTCCCGGACCGGCGTCTCGGTGACCTCCGACGTGGCCTTCACCCCGCCCTTGGCGACCCGGCGCTTGCCGATCTCGACCTCCTCCTTCACCGACTGGAGGGTCTCCTGCTCGACGCTGCCGCCGTTGGCCGCCTTCTGGGCCGGCTTACCCGCCGCCGAGGGGGTGGGCAGGTCGACGGACCCGTTTTCATCGAGGATGGCTTCCGCCGCGTCGGCGTCCTGGTCGGCGATGTCGGCCGCCACCAGGGTGTGGCCCTCCCGGATGGCTGCACCGTACTGCTCGGCCAGTTCCTTCTCGAAGCCGTGCCCCAGCAGGCCCTGGGCGGCCTTGTCGGCGCTGTCGGCGCCGCCGAAGGTCTCGATGTCCGCTTCCTGGCAGCCCGCCGCGATCAGGGCCTGGAAGGCCTTCTGGGCGGAACCGCTTTCCTTGTAAAGTCCAACGATGATCGTGCTCATGATAGTCTCCAGTAGGATTTAAAATATTTCAGTTTCTTGAGGTAAGTCGGGCCGCTCAGGTCACGGGGGCGTCCAAAGACGGGTCCTGGTCGATGATCACCTCCTGACGGCGCACCGTGACGTGGTCGGTCATCTTGCGGCTCGTGGTGCGGCGGGTGATCCGGACCTCTTCCACCAGCTTCAGGCGGACCTCCACGACCGCCACCTCCTCGATCACCGAGATGACGGTGGTATCGCCGTCCTGGCGGTCGGCGATCGGGCCGTCGACGAAGCGACCGATGGGGACCCGCTCGACCTCCAGCGTCTCCACCGACAGGTCGGTTTCGACAGGCAGCTCGTGTTCGTGGCTGAGGGTGTGGGCGCGGACGGTCCCGGTCACCTCGGTATGTTTGCGCACGCTCACCCGCTCTTCGACGGCGAGAAGCGTCTGCGGCCCGTTTTCCGAACTGGTCAACGGAGGTCCTCCTGCGGTTCTGGTGCCGCGGTTCCGCGGGACCAGGAAGCTGGAAAGAGGCGGTTGGATTCCAGCGGTGTCAGAGGCCGGGCCGTGTCGGGTTGTACTTGGCGTCTTCCGCAAAGCGGGATGCAGCCTGGGAGATGCGGGCATTGGCCTCGAAGAAGGCCAGCCAGCCGCCGAGCAGGTAGCGGCTGCCCGCCATCATGACGTCCTGCGGGCCACGGGCCCGGAGCATGCCGCTCATCATCTCGTTCTGGCGGTCGACCGCCTGGTTCATGAAGGTGACGGCCTCCGAGAAGACCATCCCATACCCCGCTGCCGGAGCATTGCCGGATTCCGTCGTCTGTCCGGCATCCGGAAGACCACCCATGCTGCCGCTGCCGGACAGCTTCGGCGGCCAGGGCCTCGGCTGCTGGCCCAGACCGCGGGAGGCCTGCGCTGCCGCTGCGCCGGCTTTCGGCGCCTGCTCTTCACTGGCGCTGCGGATGCTGGGGCGGATGTTGGGCCTCTTGGATGCCTCGGCACTTGCCGCGGCCTCGTCGCTGGCGCTGTGAATGGTGGGGCGGGTGGTGGGAGTCGGGTGCGTGCCGTCGTCCATGTCGTCTCCATGACTGTTCGGGATGGTGGTCGGGTGTGTCAGGGAGCGCCGGGCTCGACCTGAATGACTTAGGCAAATATTATGCTGCGCTGCAAAAATTCAATCGGTGCAGAAATATAATTATGAGGAATCCACTATAAATCGTAAGATAAAAGGAGAAGGCATTTGAAGACATGTGGCCGGTGTTTTCAAATTCGTGATTTCGAGGAAGTTATCTTTTCTGGACAATTAATATGTTTGTCCTGTCCGATCGGGCGTCGGGCGATGTGACGGCGCCACTTTTGCGCATAATGAGCCTGTGATCCGCACCTGTATCTTTTTAAAAGAAATGACCAAACGCAGGGAGCGTTGCATGCCCGGTAATCCCCGCGACCAGAAGGACGCAGAGAAGACGGTCAATGCGGAGGAGGCGCGTGGCGGTCCCTTCGTGGTGGCCGCGGAATCGACTTTGATGCCGATGCTGATCGCCGATCCGACCCTGCCGGATGTGCCGGTCGTTTTCGTCAACGCCGCGTTCATCAAGCTGAGCGGCTACGCGCGGGAGGAGGTGCTGGGCAGGAGCTATCACCTTCTGTCCGGCGCCGACACCGACCCGGAGGTGGCGCGCGCCATCGATCTGACCGTGCGTGCCGGGGAGGCCATCGTGCGCGGGGTGCAGCTTTACCGGAAGGACGGAAAGCTGCTGTGGGTGCTCCAGCATGTCGCCCCCGTCTTCGAGGAGGGGCGCATCCGCTACCACTTCGCCTCCTTTGTCGACATCACCGAGCGCAAGGCGGCGGAAGACCAATTGCGGCAGCTCAACGAGGAACTCGACCGCCGTGTCTCGTCGCGGACCGAGCGGCTGGACCAACTCAACCGCCAGCTCGCCAGTGAAGTCGAGCGCCGCATCGAAGTGGAACGGGTGCTGCGCAACACACTGTACGACAAGGATTTGCTTCTGCGCGACAAGGACGACCTGATGCGGGAGGTGAACCACCGCGTCAAGAACACCTTGCAGATGGCCTCGTCCTTTCTGCGCATCCAGCTGAGCATCGCTCAGAGCCAGGAAGCGGCCGTGCAGGAGGCGCTGCGCAGTGCGGTAGAGCGGCTGGACCGCATGGCCGAGATCCACGAGAAGCTCTACCGGGCGCAGGGGCTGCAGGAGATCGAGTTCGGCGGGTATCTGGGGATGCTGTGCCGTGACCTGCTGGCGTCCTTCGGGGCCGCACCCAGCCCGAACATCGTGCTGGACGTCGACGCCGACGAGGCCTTTCTGAAGCCGGATCAGGCCATCCCGCTGGCCCTCATCGCCAACGAAGCGATGATCAATGCGCTGAAATACGCCTTCCCCGATGGACGCCCCGGCCGCATCGTCGTCTCGTTCCGCCACAGCTCGCGCAGCCTTCTGTGCATGACCATCGGTGACAACGGCGTCGGCATGCCCGATGAACGGCGGACCGGCTCGCTCGGCCTCACCCTGATGGAGTTGCTGGCCAAGCAGATCGAGGGCGGCGTGACCGTCAGCTCCGGCCCCGGCACCACCGTCACGGTGTCGATCCCGGCGTGACCGCCCGAGATCCCGGCGTGACCGCCCGATGGCGACGATCCCAAACGGCCGGAGCGAGGCGGCCATGACGCTGCATATCCCGACATCCGAGGTTCTGCGTGGCTTGCTGGACGAGGCTCCGGCCGACTGCGTCACGCTCGGCTGGCTGCTGGAAAAACTCCACAAGCGCTCCTTCGGCATCGTTCTGCTGCTGCTGGCGCTGATCGGGCTGGCGCCGGGAACCTCGCCGGTCGTCGGGCTGCTGCTGACCATTCCCGCGATCCAGATGATCCTGGCGCGCGAGAGTCCGGTGTTTCCCCGGATGATCACGTCCCGGCGCTTTTCGACACGGCGCCTGGTCCGGCTGGTCGATCGTGCCGTGCCGGTGTTGAGGCGCATGGAGACGGTCATACACCCACGCTGGAAGACGCCGTTCGACGCGACGACGCGCGTTGTCGGGCTGGTCGTTCTCGCGCTGACAAGCGTCTTCTTCGTCCCGATTCCCCTGAGCAACATCGTGCCGGCCGTGACGATCATGCTGATCGCCCTGGCTTACCTTGAGGAGGACGGGGTGTTGCTGGCGCTGTCCCTGACCGCGGCGGCCGCCGTTCTCTTCGTTGCGACTTTCACCATCTGGCAATCGGTCGAGGCGGTCCGGTTCATGACGTCTTGAGCCGGGCATCGCAACAGCGTTGCCGCGACCTGCCCCGATGGAGCGGAGGAAAGGATCGCATTCAAAATTGAGGCAGAAAAATCGTATATTGATTAAGGCAATCAAAGTGTATGTGATTTCATATCAAATGAGCTTCGGTATAAATATTTGGAGACGATTGTTGCTATGTAAATTATTGCCACCATATTGATTATGAAGCCCGTAACGGGAGGTTGCGATGACGCTCAGGAATACGACGCTATCAGAGTGGACCGCTTCAGAGCGTGCAGCCTGGGCTTTGTCCGCACCGAAATGGAAAAGCATGGCCTATCTGACACTTGGCATGTCAGTCGGCTTTCTCGCAGGGTTGGCGTTCTCGGGCTTCAGCGGATAGCGTGTCTGCTGCAAGATGAACGTCCTGCAAAGACGACGGCTGCGTCCGACCACCCGAAGAGCATCCGCAGGACGCCATCCGCCGCAAGCCCGTCACGTCGAACGGGCACCTCTCTCGCCATCAAAATGCGATGACCAGGTCATTCGTCGAACCGGCGACCCGACCCGGAGAGCACCTTCAGAAACCGCCGGACACGCACGGGAGCATCTTTCGATGAGCACCGCATTCACCCGCACAACCACCAGGACCGTGACGGTCACCCGTCCCTTCGAATTGAACGGCATGGACGGAATGCAGCCGGCGGGGAGCTACGTCGTGGAAACCGACGAGGAACTGATCGACTCGCTCTCTTTCCCTGTGTACCGGCGCACTGCGACCTGGATCCATCTGCCGCATGCCGATGGACGCTCCAATGGAGGGATGGGTATGGCGCAGACAGCGCTCATCGATCCGGATGAACTGGACAAGATCCTGGCATCGGCGGAAGCGGAACCCCAGTACGGTTCGTAGGGGTACGGTTCGTAGGGGTACGGTTCGCAGTCGGGTGCCTTCATGCCGGGATGACTGTCACGGCGAGGAACACACGAGAGCGGTGCAGTCAGTCCAGGTCTTATTGGACCGCACCGGAGAGGAGAGGCGTCATGCAAGCCACCCACCCGAGCAAGCATTCGTCGTCGGTCCATTTTCTGCGCGGGAAAATGTTCATTCAGACCGCTTCGGCGCTCCCGGTTGCCGTGACCATTGCCGATGAGCGGCAACGCCGGCTGGAGCGTGGCGCCCGGCTTCGTGGCTGGGATGACGACGGTGGTGCGCAGCCGCAGGAGCACGCCAAGGAGTGACGCGCTGTTCAATCGAATTTCAAGCCCGATTGTCCAAGCCCGATCGTCAATGATCCCGGACCGTTACGGCGGTTTCCCCCCATCCTTTCCCCGCCGCACCCGAGCCACCGCGCCCCGTGTCGCCCGCAGGCGCTCGGTGTAGCGCGCCGGCATCACCGGCGAGGACCAGCGTCCCGCCTGCATCAGCCCGGGCAGGTCGACGCCGGCGGCCAGCAGATCCTGGGCGGCGCCGACGCGCAAGCTGTGGCCGCTGAAGCCGACGGCAAGCGGGTCCGCTTCGCCGGTGCGCCGTTCCACCACGCGGCGCACCGCCGCCGGGCTCATCCGCTCGCCGGCGCCGCTGCGCGACAGGTGGCAGAACAGGAAAGCGCCTTCCCGGATGCGTGGCCCCTCCCCGTCCTGTTCGGCCGGCCACCGCGGCGCCACCGCCCGCCAGGCGGTGAGCGCCGCCATCGTTTCAGCCGACAGCCAAGCCTCGGCGCCCTGCCCCTCCTGGTCGGTCTTGGACCGGCGGATGCGGATGGTCGCCTCGCCCGGCTGCGCATCCGGGTTCAGCGCAAGATCGACCGGTCGCAGGTCGGTCCAGCGCAGCGCCACCAACTCGTCGGCGCGGGCCAGGGTGTCGCGGCCGACCAGCAACAGCGCGCGGTCGCGGAGATCGATTGGCTTCAGCGGTTCTGATCGGTCGGGCTGGGCCGGATCGAGCCGATCGAGGATCGGGGCCAGCACCGCGTCGGTCAGCGGTGCCGCTTGGCGCCGTTCGGAGCCCACCGCGCGCGCGTGCCCGCGCCGTTCCAGCGTCACGCTCCAGTGCCGGCAGGGGTCGGGGTGCCCAGCGGCTCGGTGGATCAGGCCGATCGACGCCAGATAGCGCGCCACGGTCGTCGGTTTGCGGGAGCCGCCGAGATCCCGGATGTAGTGCCCGACCGTGGCAGGCTCGGCTGGCAACCAGGACAGCCCCTGCTGCCCGCACCAGACTGCGAACCGGCGGGCGTCGGCCTCGGCGGCTCGCAGGGTCGCCTTGGCATAGCCGTGCTGGGCAACGTCCATAAATGTGCGCAGCGCCGCCATGGCGGCATCCGCAAGGTCTGGTCCGGGCACCGGCACGGCCACGGCCGACCCGGCGCACGGGTTGGCGAAGCCGGCGGCGGCGTGCCACCAGGCGAGCGAGCTGCGGTAGCGCCGCAAGGTGGCGGGGGAGCGGCCGTCTGCGGCAGCCGCGGCCAGAAAGGCCGCCACGGTTTCCCGGCTGGCCGGCATCGCCGGACGCCCGGTCTGCCCGCACCACGTCACGAACAGACGCCCGTCGCCGAGCAGGGCGCGCCGGGTGGACGCCGCCATGGGCCGGGCGGCGAAGGCTGTGCGCAGGCGCTCGGCCTCGGCCGGCGTCAGGGTCGGGACCAGAGCGAAGGGAATGGCGGCCTCTGTAGCCGTCAGCGTGCGGTCTGTGGGCATGGCGCCATCCTAGCGTTGCCGAACCTCCGGGTCCATCGGATGCTGATAACGTGCTGATAAGTGTCATTATCGAAGCGTTATCGGTAACCAGTTATCCCTGCTTCCCGATGTTGGTGCAGTTAACAAAGATCACTGCATTCAGCTATCCTGGCGCGGCTTTCCCGGAGCCGCGATGACCGTCCTCTCCCTTCTCCCCGCCCTGCTCGCCGCCGAACGCGCGCTCGGCCGCCTCGACCAGGCCCTCGCCGATCCGGCGCGGCGCCGGCGCCTCGCCGCCGATGCCGCCCGCCGCTCGGCTGCCGCGGTGATCCGGCTCGACGGCCACCGCCTCGACGCCCACGACTTCCAGCGCGCCCTCGCCGCGCCGGAGCATGCCCGGGGCGAGGCCGCCCGCGCCGCCCTGCTGGTGCCGCTGTTCGCCCAGCTGCCGGCCGGCCTGACCGCCGCCCTGCCGCCGGAACGCGCGACCGTCCGGTCCGCGGCACCCCCGGCCAGGGTGGCGGCCCCGGGGGACGTCGTGGCCGCGGTGCGCGCCTCGATCGCCGCTCTCGATGCGGTCGATCTCGGGAGCGGTGAGGAGCCTGAAGACGCTGACGGCGACGAGGCCGCGGCCGTCCCGCCACCGTTGACGCCCTGGACCCGGCCCTGGCTGGACGAGCTGCACCGGCGCTGGAGTGTTGCCCAGGGCGGCCGTCCGGTCGGCCTCGGCGCGGCCCGCGCCGCCGATGCCGGTCCGGCGCTGGAGGCGGTGGCGCAGGCCCTGGCCGCCGCGCCCGGCCTGCTCGGGGCGGCGGCGGCGATCCGCGCCCTGGCGCTGCGGCCCGATCCGGGAGCGCCGCTCCGCCCCGGTCCGGACGACGATGCCGGGAGCGCCGCCTTGCGGGCCGCGGTGGCGTCGGAGCGGCCGCCGACCTCCTGGTGGAGCGTGGTGGTGTGGCTCGCCGCCCCCGCGCTGATCGGCGAGGCCTGCCGGCTGCATCACGCTTGGCCACCGCTGACGGCGGCGCTCGCCCGCGACGTCACCGGCTACCGCCTCGCCCTGGCCGGGACCGAGGGCGCCTGGACCCGCTGGGTCCTCGACAGCGTTCCCGAGCTGGTGGCGCATGAGCTGGAACGGTTGCGCCATCTCGATCTGGTCCAGGAACACTGGGAGGCGCGGCTGGCCGCCACGCCGCGGCGCAGCAGCTCGCGCCTGCCCGACGTGCTCGACTGGCTGCACGACCGGCCGGCCTTCACCATCAGCCGGGTGGCGGGCGAGCTGAAGGGGCGCTGCGGCCTGTCGCTGCGCGGGGTGCATCTGCTGGTGGAGCAGCTCGCCAATGCCGGCGTGGTGCGCGACATCGCCGACCGCGGCGGCGAACGGGTCTGGGCCTGCGACCTCAGCTTCCTGCCGCCCGGCCGCTGAACGATTGGGCTTCATCCAAAAGGCCGTGGCGCCTGTCCATGACGCCGCCAGCCGGCGGGATCCCGGCATCCATGGCTTGGGCGCCCGCCAGAAGACACCGTCGATGCCGACGCCGTTGGTCGCCTGCGCGCGGCTGGGTTGGTCAGTGCGGGCTCGCGCAGTCCTCGTCCGGGCGCCCTGCTGACCTTCGTGACCACCGACGCCTTCCTCGACCAGTTCGGTTTGGAGAGCTTGGCCGATCTGCCCGACCTGGACGACGTGCGGGCGATGGGGCTGGCCGATACCGGTGTGCTCGACGACACCCCTGCCGGCGCGCCGGCTTCTCCGGAGCCGGTGGGGCGAGCATCGCTCCCATCGGCTCGGCGGCCAGCCCAACCAAGCGCACCGACTGTCGACCTCACTGGCCCTCTGGCCGAGGTGGCCGCTGCGGCGGGCCGGGTGACGGCACGGCTTAACGCCGTGACGCCCGACGACGATGTTTCCCCTGATGAAACCGGCAGACGCAGCCGTCGGACCAGATGAAGCCACCAGAAGAGACAGGGGCAGGTGGGTGCGCTCCCGGGCCTGATCTGCGACGTCTCATCGACCAACAGCAGTGCGTGCTGTTGCCGTTCCGTCTCTGT
Source organism: Azospirillum sp. B2RO_4 (assembly GCF_051124815.1). Taxonomy (NCBI): domain Bacteria; kingdom Pseudomonadati; phylum Pseudomonadota; class Alphaproteobacteria; order Rhodospirillales; family Azospirillaceae; genus Azospirillum; species Azospirillum sp. B2RO_4. Next base: position 270,583 of record NZ_CP118491.1, read on the forward strand.
CAGCGGCGCGTCTTCCGGCACGCGACCACGGCCCCCTCGACGGGCGCAGTGATCTCGTAATGATCCGCCTGGGTCACCTCTTGGATCAGGCGCGGCCGATAGGCGACGGCATTGATGCCCCCGCGGTGGCGCAGGCTGTCGTAGGCGATGCCGGCGGCCTGCCCGGCCCGGCGCACCGCCTCGCCGAAGGCCTGGGAGGCACGGTAGTCTCCCGCCGCATACAAGTCGGGTCGCACGCTGCTCTGGCCGCGGATGTCGAGGAAGTCGCCGTCGAGGCGGGCGGTGTAGAGGCGGTAGGTCAACCGCATTTCCGCAAGCCGGCGGTGAACCGCCTCGCGCCGGAGGTGATGGGCGACCTCGGCGATGGCAGTCTTGAGCGTCCACGCCCCGTACCAGGCGCCGAGATCGCCGCTGTTGAAGCGCCCACCGGCGGGAGCGGCGTGCAGGAAGGCGGCCATCACCACGGAGGCGTTGGGGACGCCAAAGACCCACTGGTTGCGGGGAAGCCGGGCGACACGTTCCTGGACCAGACGGTCGTTGGTCCAGCCCTCCAGTTCCATGACAGCCTCCAGATCGTCTGGCCGCGTCACGCTGTCGAAGGCGGGGATCGGTGGGAACTGCGATGGGATCAGGCGGTGCGTCGATTGCGGTATGGCAATGGTGGTCACCACGCTCTCACACGATCACGATGTCGTCGTCGCCGTAGGGCGTGCTCGCCTCGTCCATCGTACCGGGCGGTCCGAAAACGCCCCCGCGCGCGGCATCGAGGTAGCGTCGCACCAGCATGGGCCCGTCCATGGTGCCGTTGGTGACCAGGGCCATCGGCGGCTGGCCTCCGAACGACGGCCCATCGTGCGGTCTGGTCAGCCAGTCCAACGCCGCCGCTTCCGAACCGAACAAAATCATCAGTGCCTTGTGGATGCCGAGGACGGCGGAGATGCGCAACAGCACGTCGACCGGCAAGGTCAATTCCTGGCCGTCACGCGCCTTCGCGGCCCAGCCGAAGTAAGTCGAGCGGCCGGGTGAGCCCAGAACCAGCAGGCGCTCGGCCTCTGTCCAGCCCCAGTGGTCGGCGATGGCCAGGAAAGTCCGCAGACCCGGCGCGCTGAGGTGCCGACGCTTGGATGGGGCGAACCGGTCAGGGCGGAGGAGAGATGGACCTGCGGTGACCGGGGCAGCGATGCGGTTGGCGCGAGCGGGCATGGGTGGGACTCCATTGGTCCATATTTGGACCATATGGTCCAAATATGGACATTGTCAAACCCAACGATCGGCCGGCTCCGCCAAGCCATCACTCTGCCGATTGCCCCCTCGCATGTAAGCGGAGCGTGATCGCACCGGATCAGGCGTTGACGGCGGCGTTGACGGCGGGCTTCCAGTTCCAGGGGAGCAGATCGGCAAGGCGTGCAGCGGGGTGGCCGTTCACCATGCGCTCCAGGACGTCGCGCAGGTAGGCGAACGGCTCGACAGCGTTGAGCTTGCAGGTTTATGCCGAACGCCGAACTATGCCGAGCGGGGACGCCCTGGACAGGTTTGCCGGAATGGTCGCGCCCCATTGCTCGGCATAGTCGACGGCGATCGAAGGGCGTTCAGGAACGCGAGGAGCTTCTCATCGGGTCGGGACCGATCGGCTTTTTCGCCTTCGTATGGGCTGGGTTTCGCGAGCGCCGCCTCCTTCAGGGCGAGATGGGCGTGCAGATAAACCTGGGTGGTTTCCACGGACTCGTGGCCGAGCCACAAGGCGATAACGGAGCACTCGACGCCGGCCTGGAGGAGTTCCATGGCCGCGCTGTGCCGGAGGATGGCCGGCTGGGCCTCGGCAGCAGAGCGTGGTTGTGGCGACGAATGTGTGGGGCTGCCAAAGGGCGCTGGTCAGGTTTTGAGCGCCACCACCTGACGCAATGCCTGTTCGGCGGCGGCGAACACGCTGTCCCAGTCGCCGGGTGTGGTCTGGCGGAACAGGCGCATCGACGGGTACCAGGGGGTGGTGTCGCCCTTATCGCCATAGACCCAGTAGGGCATGAACTGCAGCAGGTTCCATACCGGACGGCCGAGCGAGCCGGCCAGATGCGCCACCGAGCTGTCGGTCATGATCACCAGATCGAGCCGTTCCAGCACCGCCGCGGTGTCGGCGAAGTCGTTGAAATGGGGTCCCAGCGGCGTGATCAGGGTCGAGGTGCCCAGCGTTGCCAGCTCGGCCTCCGGCGGACCCTTCTGGATGCTGTAGAATCGGACCTTCGGCACGTCGAGAAAGCGCAGGAAGCGGCTGAGCGTGGTGGCGCGGCGTGCGTTGTCCTTGAAGGTGACGCGGCCGGACCAGATGATGCCGACCTTGATCGTGCCATCATTGCCGGGGACCAGCCGGGCGGCCTTCTCGCGCGCTTCGGCCGGAACGGTCAGGCGGGTGGGCGGCGGCACCGTCTCGATGGTCGTGCCCAGCCGGTGCGGCAGGCTCATCAGCGGGCAATGGACGTCGTAGGCGGGATAAGCGGTGCCGGCGCGCACGAAGCCGTCGATGCCCTCCAGCCCGGACAGCAGGCGTTGCAGTTCCGGATGGCATTCCAGCAGGACCCGGCCGCCGCGCGCCTTGACCATCGGCACATAGCGCGCGGTCAGCAGCACGTCGCCGAAGCCCTGTTCGGTGGTCAGCAGGATGGTCTTGCCGTTCAGCGGCCCGCCGTCCCACATCGGCCCTTCGGCGATACGGTTCTGATAGCCGGGCAGCGACAGGCGGGAGTCGTAGTCGCGGAAGCCCTCGGCATAGCGGCCGACCTGCAGCAGCGTCAGGGCACGGTCCCACAGCAGCGACGGATCGTTGGGCTTGGCGCGCAGGGCGACGTCCAGGATCTCCAGCGCGCGGTTGAACCGGCAGCCGTGGCGCAGCGCCACCACCAGATTGGACAGCAGGCTGGCGTTGCCGCCCGACAGCACCACCGCATGCTCCTGCGCGGCGATGGCCTCGTCATAGCGCTCCACGTCGCCCAGCACGTTGCCCAGATTGGTCCAGGCGCCGACATGGCGCTGGTCGAACTCCAGCGCGCGCCGCTGGCAGGCGATCGCCGCTTCCGGCTTGCCGGCCTGCCTCAGCAGGGCGCCCAGCGCGCTCCACACGTTGGGGTCGTTGGGCTGCTGCTCCAGCATCCGTTCCAGCATGTCGATGCTGAGGCCATGGGACCCCTGAGGCTGGGCAGGTGCCGGGGCAGGTGTCGGGACGGCAGACACCGGACGGGGCGAGGCCTGAAGGGGCGAGGCTGCCGGGGAGGATGGCGCCGGGGCGGCCTGGGTGATGTTTGCCTTCATCTCTCGTCGTCGCTGGTGGTCTGCAATCGGTTTGGAGCAGGAGCAGAGCGCGGGTAGGGCATAGACGGCTCCTTAAGGAGAGTCAAACCGTCCCTTCGGCCGCACTTGTGCGTTTCCTGGGACGGACTCAGCGCCGCCGCAGGTCCTGCAGGTCGATGTCGTCGATCCGGAAGCCGGCCTGCCGCAGGGCCTTCAGCACGATCACCTTCTGGGCGGTGCCTTCGCGTGCGGCAGCCTGCCGCAGCTCCTCCACCAGATAGTCCGGCAGCATCGCCTGCCACGGCCGGGTCGGCGCCGGACGGACGATGGTGGGGGCCGGCACCGGTTGGGGCTGCGGCTGCGGAGTGGGGGCCTGCGGATGGGAAGGGGCCGCGGCCGGCTCCGTCTCGGTCGGCAGGAAGCCCTTGCTCAATCCGTACTGGCGGATCGGGTCGACGTCGTCCGCCCCCAGCCCGCCGATCCCGATCCCGCCCAGCGGAGGACGGGCCGGCTTGGCCGCAGGCTTCAGGGGAGGCTTGGCTGGGCTTTCGGTCGACATGGGCACTCCGGACAGGACGGCACCGGCATGGGCCGGCTGGATAAGCCATGAAGCAATATCATGACTTGCTGCCCTGTCTTCGCGCCATGTGGCGGGGGCGAAGCGCGCCATGACGGAAAGCCGGCCGGCGTGGCGCGGGAAACACAGGGGGGATGGAGGGGGGATGTGATGGAGAAATGTCATGAAATAAGAGCATGAGATAATGCGAGCGGTCGGTGGGGCGATCCGGGGGTGGCCGGTCCCGTGTGGCTGGATGTCCGATGAGATAAAGCCATGGCACGGTATGGAGAAAAGAAATCATGAAATGAGATTGTGAGGTGATCGGCCACTCCTGTGTGGCTGCCTCGCCCTTGGGTCGCGGGCGCTTTGCGCCGGTGCTTGCTTGCCCGTCCATCTTGGCCTTCCGGCCTAAGGGGGCATGGCGTGGGGACGGAGGTGCGGGGAAAAGCATCGCTCCATCCCGCCGGGGCTCCAGCAGGGGGGCACCCAAAACTCTCATGTCCTGTTTTCATGATAAATGAACATGAAAACAGGACATGTCCAATGGGTAACCCCTGGCCGGCACCGGCATGCGAAGGAACGGCCCGGTCGGTGCGCCTTCCCGGTAAGAAAGTCCAGACAACCGGCCTACTTAACCCGGCTTCAGCCCCTTCGCCCGCTCGTACCACTGCTGCGCCTCATCCTCCCGGCCCAATCGGGACAGGCAATGACCAACAGCTTTCAGGCTGATGCCAAAACATCTGTGATCGATGCGTTGGTGGATGTCGCCTTTTTGCATGGCATCGACCGCCTTCTTGTACCAGGGCTGTGCTTCCGCGAAGTAGCCTTGTCGGTACAGGCAGTTGCCGATCTCATGCAGGCTGACACCGAGGCTCCGGTGATCGATGCGCTGGTGGATATCGCCCTTCTGCGCGGCATCGACCGCCTTCTCGAACCAGGGCTGCGCTTCGGCGAAGCAGCCTTGTTGGAACAGGCAGTTGCCGATCTCATGCAGGCTGGCGCCGAGGCTTTGGTGATTGATGCGTTGGTGGATGTCGCCCTTCTGCGTGGCATCGACCGCCTTCTCGAACCAAGGCTGCGCTTCGGCGAAGCGGCCTTGATTGAACAGGCAGCTGCCAATCTGATGCAGGCTGACACCGAGGCTCCGGTGATCGATGCGCTGGTGGATGTCGCCCTTCTGCGCGGCATCGACCGCCTTCTCGAACCAGGGCTGCGCTTCGGCGAAGCAGCCTTGTTGGAACAGGCAGTTGCCGATCTCATGCAGGCTGGCGCTGAGGCTTTCGTGATCGATGCGTTGGTGAGTATCGCCCTTCTGCGTGGCATCGACCGCCTTCTCGAACCAAGGCTGCGCTTCGGCGAAGCGGCCTTGATTGAACAGGCAGCTGCCAATCTGATGCTGGCTGGCGCCGAGGCTTTGGTGATCGACGCGTTGATGGATGTCGCCCTTCCGCGTGGCATCGACCGCCTTCTCGAACCAGGGCTGCGCTTCGGCGAAGCGGCCTTGATTGAACAGGCAGCTGCCAATCTGATGCAGGCTGGCGCCGAGGCTTTGGTGATCGATGCGTTGATGGATGTCGCCCTTCTGCGTGGCATCGACCGCCTTCTCGAACCAGGGCTGCGCTTCGGCAAAGCGGCCTTGATTGAATAGGCAGTTGCCGATCTCGTGCAGGCTGACGCTGAGGCTCTCGTTATCTACACCCTCTTCCGCCCCCTCCTGTTCGACGGCGTAGACTGATCGTTCGGCCCAAAGCTGTGCGATCCCGAACTGGGCGGTTTCCGAAAAGGCGTGGCAGACAACCCGGTATTCCAATGCCGAACCGGTGACGCCACAGCCGTCCCACAACGCCGGATCGGTCAGGAAGCCTAGCATGCCCGCCGCCAACTCCATCCGGTTGGGGGCATCGGCAAAGGCTTCGGCGCTGTCCACCAGCCGGCTCCACTGCGTCTGCCGGATCCTCGTCAGCGTTTCGCCATGACCGTCCGGGGCAGGTTGGTCGCGCAGGAAGGCGGCAATCAGCTGATGCATCCGCAGCGTCTCGCCGCCGCTTTCCAACAGATGCAGGTCCAGACAGGCGTCCAGATGCCGGTCGAAGCTGTCCTCGGCCCAGCCGGTCGCGTCCTCCATGTCCTGCCGGAGGTCTTCGGCCATCAGGGCCATGCCGTTGCGCAGGGCGGCGGTCTGCAGGATCAGGCGGGAGTCCGGTGGCAGCAACTCGTAGACCGGGCGGAAGCTGTTCTGGGTTTCGGGCTCCAGGCGCAATTTGGTGGCCCCGGCCCGGCCGCGGCGGCGGGCACGTTTCAGGGCCGCGGCGGCCGGGACAAGCTGGACCGGCAGGCCGCCGGCCCAATCGACCAGCGGCAGGTCGGCGTCGCGGCAGGCATCCTCGCCGGCGATGGAGGCGACCAGCGCGACGCTGTCGTCCCGGTCCAGCAGTTCCACCGGAAAGGCCGGACACAGGCCGTCCCACGGATCGAGCACGCTGGTCATGATCACATGGCAGGGGGTGCCGTGCGGTGGCAGCCAAGGTCGGATCGCGTCCGCCGAGCGGACATTGTCATAGACCAGCAGGACGGCGGATCGGGTCAGCCGGTGAAAGGCGACCTTGCATTGATCGACCATCGGCAGGTCGCGGAACGGCTCCGGCCCGAAGATCAGGCGGCCGATCTCCGCCAGCTTCACCGGCGTGTCGCCGCCGGCATCCAGGGTGAAGCAGCCGGCGGGATAGCGTTTGGCATGGCGGCGAGCGTATTCATGCGCCAGCTCCGTCTTGCCGACCCCCGGCGTGCCGTGCAGCGCCACCACCGACGGCCGCTGCGGATCGTCGAGCGTTTCGGCGATGGCGCTCAGCAGGTCGACGCGCCCGATGAAGTCCCGGTCGTAGAGCACCGGGATGTCGCAGCGGGGACCGGCCGTCGCCCCGCTCTCCGCCGGCGGAGCGCCCTGATAGACGTTCACGGTTCCGGCGGCGAAGGTCCTGGCCGAGACTCCGGTGTGCTGCGTGCTGGCGGCGGCGCCGGGCGGCACGGAATGCCCGGCGCCGCCGTCAGTGTTTTTCCTGCTCTCCACTGGACTGCGGGCTCCCGCTCTGCTGGACACCGCGGAAAACGAACTCGCCCTCGAAGCGGGCGTCCTTCGCCCGCAGCACGGTGCCGGCGGCCTTCACGTCGGAGATCTCGAAACGCTGGGCGGCGACCAGCCTGTCGAAGTCGAGCAGGGGCGGCGGTTGCGGCCGGTCGCGCAGGGCCAGCAGGGCGGTCAGCAGATCCTGGGCGGTCTGGCGCAACTCCTCGTCGCCCGCGGCCCCCGCCTCCGTCAGACGGTCGGCCAGAGCCAGGCGGGGAGCCTCGCTCTCCGGTGCGGCCTCCAACTCCAGCAAAGCCGGTTCGGCGGCGGTGAAGCGGCGGCGGACCACCGCCTTCAGCCGCTTATAGGCGTCCTCGCCGGCCGCGGTGACGAAGCCGCTGCCTGCTATGCCCGCGATACCGCTGGCGGCGGTAATGACTGACGCGATGATGGGATCCATGCCGGAAGCATCCTCCTGGTTGGAAAAGAGGATGCCCAGGCGTTTTCATGCGTGCAAGCCCTTCGCCAGTCGGGAACCTGCGGCAGGTTGGCCGAGCTTAGTTTCATGAAATCATGATAAAAAATCTTGTTCAGAAATCATGATCCCATGCCATGAGGCCCCACCCGCCTCACCCGCGCGGGATCAGCGGGTTGGCCGGGGAGGCTTCCAGGAAGGCGACGAACTCGTCGGTCAGGGAGCGGACGTTCAGGTCGGCGTTGCTGTTCGGGTTGACTTCGCCCGGTCCGTGGCCGGTGTAGGTCATCTCCTTCAGCAGCGAGCGCTCGATCAGTTCGGTGCGGAAGGCCGGGACGCCATGTTCGTCCAGCAGGCCGCGGGCATGGCGGTCGACGCGGGATTCGATGGCGGCCTGGGTGCGGACGATCACCACGCTGGAGGCCGGCGTGTGTTTCAGCACCCCGACGGAATCCGCCACCACCTTGAAGGTGCGCACCGTCTCCTTCACGTCCATGAAGGATTGCTGGGTCGGGATCAGCACCCCGTCGCTGACCGAGAAGGCGTAGAGCATGGTCAGGTTGCCGAAGCCGGCAAGGTCGATCAGCGTGTAGTCGAAGCTCGGCGCATTTTCCTGCACCGTTTGGCGGACATTCGATTCCGTGATCTCGTCCAGCACCCGCACGCCGGCATCGTTGCGCCGCCGCGCCCATTCGGCCAGATGCCGGTTGGGGTCGCAGTCGAGCAGAAGCACGCTCGCCTCGCGCCGGCGCAGTTCGGAGGTGAGCGCCATGACCAGACTGGTCTTGCCGACGCCGCCCTTGGTGGAGGCGAAACTGATGATCCGAGCCATGCGGTGGTTCCCGGTAGCAGAGGATGGAAAGCGGGCGGACCCGAGCGGGAGCTTCGCGGATTTACACGCAAGAACAGGAAAGAGGGAAGTGGTTTCACGTCATGAAGAAGAAGCATGAAATCATGATTCATGATTCATGATTTCATGATCTGTTATCATGCCTGACTGCCACGGAAGGCCTCAGCCCTGCTTCATGTCCGCTGTGGTCCCGGCGCGGCGTTTCAGCCGGTGCACCGCATGCTGGCCGCCGCCGGTGGCGCGGACCGAATAGAAATAGGCGCTGTCGTCGGTCCAGTACCGGCCCTCGCCGTCGACCATCACCGTGCTGCTGTGGATGTCGGCCGGATAGATGGTCAGGCGGGGTGCCGCCTCCGCCGTGAAGCCGGCCAGATGCACGGCGGCGAGCGCCGCCTGGTCGAGGAACCAGAGCGGCAGGCCGCGGTCGAGGAAATGGCGGATGTAGCGCCGGGTCAGGTCGAGGAAGCGCAGCGCCCCCGTGGTCGGCCGGATGTGCAGCACGTCGGCGTAGAGCAGGCTCCAGATGTCCAGCCGCTTCAGCGCATGGCTCATCATGCCGAGGTCCGACCGGGCGGAGGTCGCCAGCAGCGGGTTCAGGTCACGGATGGCCAGCAGGTCGACATCCAGCATCAGCACCGGCCGCTGCCAGCGGATCAGCAGGTCGGGCAGCACCAGGAAACGGCTGCAGGCGTAATAGGTCTTGGCATTGTCGCCCAGCGGCGACAGGTCGATGACCTCGCGCAGGATGATGAAGCGGTCGGCGCCGTGGGCGGCGGCCAGGGCGGCCACCGTCGCCTCGGCCTCCGCGTCGGGATTGACCAGATGCAGGGCGATGGCGCAGTCGAGCCCGCTGTCCTCGGCGATGGAGCGCACCATGGTCGGCAGGAACTTGCGCGCATAGACCGCGTCGCAGCAGGCATAGACCACCAGCGGCCGGGATGCTGCCCCCGTGCCTTCCTGGCACTTGCCCTCCTGGATGGTGGCGCGGATGCCGGCGGGCGGTGGCGCCGCGCGCAGGGCGGCAAGGAAGGCGGGATCGGTGCGGGTGACGGTATCGCGCCCGCCATGACGCTCCGCCGCCTGGGCGAACAGGGCGTCGGCCTCCTCCAGCCGGTGCTGTTCGGCGCACAGGCAGGCCAGCCGGCTCAACGTGAAGGACACCTCCGGATAAAGCTCCAGCGCCCGGCGATAGGCCCGCTCCGCCCGCAGCGCCTGCCCGTCGCGGCGCAGCGCGTTGCCCAAAGCCACCAGCCCGACGCAGTCCTCCCGCCCCTGGAAGCGGGCGACCTCGCCGGCCTCTCCCAGATGGGTCAGCAATTGCCACAGGTTTGACCGGCGGGTCGGATCGGCCGGCGTCAGCCGCCAGGCGGCAAGCGCATGGTCGGCCGCCGCCGCCATGTCCTGGCCCACCAGGATCCGGGCGAGCGCGTCGTGGGCCGCCGGCGCCTGCGGGCCGGTGGGAGCCTGCTCCAGCAGCCGGAGGCAGAGCGTCCTTGCGGTTTCGCGGTTCCCCGCCCGTTCGGCGTCGAGCGCGGCCTGGAGTGCGGCCTGAGGGGTAGCGTTTGGGGTTGGGCGTGGCATGGCGCGGACCGGTCGGCGAAAGGGGGCGGGGCTTCATCCCATGGCATCCCTGCCGCTGGCAAGCGGAGCCTCCCGTCTCTCCCGCCCGCCATCCCGAGTTGCAATCGGCCCGAGTTGCGACCGACCCGAGTCGCAATCGACAGTCCCGCGCATCCCCGCTTTCGGGCCGGGGCGGTGCCCGGAAAAAGCGCGCAGGCACCGGTCTGCGGAAAATGCATGGCCGGCGAAGCGGAAACCTGACCGTTTCCGAAGAACGCGCTTGAACAAACGGGCAAATATCATCAACTGTTGCTATGGACCCGGGAAAGGGTTCCAGCCGAAACTGTGCCGCGCCGGTCCGTCCGGCGCGGCACTTTTATAATCAGCCATCCAGTCGCCGCCGCGCGAAGCCCGGGCGGTCGCCGGTCTGGGAGACAGTTACGCCGTGAGCATCGCCGACGGCCTCAAGATCGCGTTCGACGTTCATCTCTCCGGCGACCTGGAACGGGCGGAGGAATTCTACCGCGCCATACTGCGCGTCAGTCCGACGGACCCGATGGCGGTGACCCTGCTGGCGCTGATCCGGTCGCAACGGACGGCGATCCGCCAGAGCAAGCACAAGACGCTGACGCTGCTGCGCGGGCGTGGCTTCACCCCCGCCACGGTGATCGACGTCGGCGCCCAGACCGGCACTCCGCCGCTCTACGAGGTCTTTCCCGACGCCCACCATGTGCTGATCGAGCCGGTGGCCGAGAATGAGCCGGCCCTGCAGTCCCTGTGCGGGCAACTGCGCAGCGCCGAATACCACATCGCCGCCGTTGCCCGCCGGGACGGCACGGTCCCGCTGGCGGTGTCCGACGACGGGCTCTATTCCTCCGTCATTCTGGAGGGGGAGAGCCCGGACAGCACCCTGCCCGGCCTGCGCACGGTGCCCGCCATCTCGCTGGACGGCCTGAGGGCCGAGCGCGGCTATGCCGGGCCGATGCTGGTGAAGATCGATGTCGACGGGCTGGAACTGGAGGTGCTGGCCGGTGCCGCCACCCTGATGCAGCCGGACGCCGCCTTCGTGATCGAGGCGACGGTGGCCGGCCCGGATGCCCGCCTGCCCCGCATCATCGCCGCCATGGCGCCTTATGGGTTCCAGGTCTGGGACATCGTCGATCCGCTTTACCGTCCCAATGACGAGCGGATGTGGCAGGTCGATCTGGTGATGGTCCACCGCGACGGCCCCTACGCCGCCCTCTGATCCTTATCCGGACGCGCGGCTGCGGAGCGCCTGCTCCAGCCGGTCGATGGCGTCGTCCCAGGAGCCGGGTCGGTCCTGTCGGAACAGGCGCATGGTCGGATACCAGGGGCTGTCGTCGCGGTCGAGCATCCAGCGCCAGTCGGGGGCGAAGGGCACCAGCACCCAGACCGGGACGCCGAGGGCGCCGGCGAGATGGGCGACGGAGGTGTCGACGCAGACGACCAGATCGAGGCCGGCCATGATGGCGGCGGTGTCGGCGAAGTCCTTGATGTCGGGCGACAGGTTCAGCAGGGGGAAGCCGCCGGGCGGGTCGGCGGCCTGTCCCTCGGTCGGCCCCTTCTGGATGGAGACGAGGCTGACGCCGGGGATGGCGGCCAGCCTTGCGAAGGGGGCCAGCCCGATGGAGCGGTTCTTGTCGTTGCCGTGGGTCGGCGATCCGGCCCAGACGATGCCGACCTTCAGGCCGTCCAACCCCTTCAGCCGCTCGCCCCAGCGCGCCGCCAGTTCCGGCTCCGCCGTCAGGTAGGGAACGCGGGCCGGCACGGTTTCCAGCCGGGTGCCGAACAGCGCCGGCAGGCTCAGCACCGGGATCTGGACGTCGAAGTCGGGCAGCGGCCCGCCGGTCTCCACCGCGATGGTGCCGGGCAGGCGGCGCAGCACCGGCAGCAAGGCCCGCTGGCATTCCAGATAGACCGGCTGCCCTTCGGCCGTTCCCCCGGCTGTGCGTGCCAGCAGCGGCAGGTAGCGCACGAACTGCAGCACGTCGCCGAAGCCCTGCTCCCAATAGACCAGCAGCCGGCGCCCCTGCAGCGGCGATCCGTCCCAACGCGGTTGGACGAAGCTGCGCTGCGGCGACGGCAGCCGGCCATGCTTCCAGCGCCATTCATAGCCGCGCCAGCCCTGGACAAAATCGCCCAGCAGCAGCCGGACCAGGCTTTCGTTCCAGTGGGCGCCGGCGAAGTCCGGGTCCAGCCGGGTCGCCCGGCGGAAGGCCTGCAGCGCTTCCCAGAAGGCGCCCTTGTCCTTCACCGTGGAGCCCAGGTTGCTGTAGGCCCCGGCATAGTGAGGGTTCAGCGCGATGGCGCGGCGGAAGCGCGCCGCCGCCTCGTCCAGCCGGTGGGCCATGCGCAGCATGGCGCCGTGGTTGTTGGCGATCTCCGCATCGCCGGGCGCCAGGGTCGCCGCGCGGGCGAAGGCGTCGCAGGCCTCGTCTGCACGCTTCAGCCGTTCCAGCTGGATTCCCATCTCGTTGAGGGCGGCCGGCTGGTCGGGCTTCAGCCGGACCGAGGCGCGGTAGGCCCGCACCGCCTCCTCCGTCCGGCCGAGCCGGGTCAGCAGCGCCCCCATGTTGTTCCAGCCGTTCAGCGAGTCCGGCGACAGGCTCAGGGCGCGGCGGAACAGCGCCACCGCTTCCGCATCGCGGCCGTCGTTGGCGCGCAGCAGCCCCAGATTGTTGACGGCGGGGGCGAACTGCGGGTCGGCGGCGACGATCTCGCCATACAGACGGGCGGCCTCCCCGGCCTGGCCGCTCTGCTGGAACCCGAGAGCCGTGGCGAAGGCTTGCTGGATGTTCATGAAGGACCGCATCGCCCCGGTTGAGGAACTGGTTTCGGACAGCATCGGAAACCGGCGCGATCAGTAGCAGAGATGGCCGGTGCTGCAAAGGACCGGCGCCGGCCGGAACAGGGCAATCGCATATGGAATCCAGAATCCCATAAAAGGACTTCGGTCATCCCCGCGAAGGCGGGGATCCAGGAAACCATCGTGCAAAGCGACTGAAACGGCTGGATTCCCGCCTTCGCGGGAATGACGTGCTTCCTTGTGTAGGATCATAATTGCCATAGGCGATTACTCTGCCGGCCGGAGGGGCGGATAGGTCGGGTTCACCGCTTGCATCGCCGCCGCTCACCGCCCATCAATGGCGCTCGTCGAACGGGGAATGTGGCGCGCGGCATGGCACGGCTTCTGCTGATCAATTACGAATTTCCGCCGCTGGGCGGCGGGGCGGCCAACGCCACCGACAACACCGCGCGCGAATTGGCCGCCTTGGGCGAACAGGTGCTGGTGCTGACCTCCGCCTTCGGCGATCTGCCGCGGTCGGAGCGCCGGGCCGATGGGGTGGAGATCCGCCGCATCCCCACCCTGCGCCGCCGCCGCGACCGCAGTTCGGTGGTGGAGATGCTGGCCTTCCTCGCCAGTTCGCTGGTGATGGCGCCCTGGATCGCCGCCCGCTGGCGTCCGGACGCCACCATCGCCTATTTCGGCCTGCCCTGCGGCCCTGCGGCCTGGATGGTGAAGGCGCTGTCCGGCGTGCCCTATGCGGTCAGCCTGCGCGGCGGCGACGTGCCGGGCTTCCAGTATGACGGCATCTCGCTCTACCACCGGCTGGCCGGGCCGGTGATCGGCTGGCTGTGGCGCCGGTCCTCCGCCGTCGTCGCCAACAGCGAGGGGCTGGCCGATCTCGCCCGCCGCTTCGCTCCCGACCAGCCGATCGCCATCATCCCCAACGGCGTCGACGCCGCCCGCTTCTCACCCGCCGATGCGACGGATGCCGGCGACCGCCTGTCCTTGCTGTTCGTCGGCCGGGTGGTGCGGCAGAAGGGGCTGGACGTGCTGTTCGAGGCGCTCGCCAGCCTGTCGCCGGCTCTGCGTGGGCGCATCAGCCTGACCATTGTCGGCGACGGTCCCGCCCGGCCGGAACTGGAGGCCCAGGCCGCCCGGCTCGGCCTGACCGAGCGCATCGCCTTCCGCGGCTGGCTGGGGCGCGACGAACTGCCGGCCGCCTACCGCACCGCCGATGCCTTCGTCTTCCCCTCGCGCGACGAGGGCATGCCCAACGTGGTTCTGGAGGCGATGGCCGCCGGCCTGCCGGTGGTGGCGACGCGCATCGCCGGCAACCGCGATCTGGTGGTGGAGGAGGAGACCGGCCTGATGCTGGACGCCGACGACACCCCGGCGCTTGCCGCCGCGCTCGCCCGTCTGGCCGAGGACGCGCCCTTGCGCCGCCGGCTGGGCGAGGGCGGCCGCCGCCGGGTGGTCGAGCATTTCTCCTGGCGCGCCGTCGCCGCCGCCTACCGCGACCTGTCGCTCGCTGGTCGCAAGGCTACAGGACAGGTCCGGTCGGTCCAAGCGGAGTGAGGGGGCGGAGTGAGGGGGCGGAGTGAGGGGGCGGAGTGAGGGACGCCGCTTGACGTGCTGTTGACATCCGGCGGCTTTCGGGAGCGTATGGCGGCGCGGCAGAGTGGGCTTGGACAGCAAGGGATCGGACAGCGTGGCGGAACCGGTGAAGACGGCGGACGGCGGGGGCGGAACCCCGGCCGGCACTCCCGCCCTGGCCTTCGATTTCGGCGAGAACTGGGACCATTACTCGCGCACCGTGCTGGACGAGCCGCGGCTGGTGGCGGCCATCGACAGCCTGAAGGGGCTGGTCGGGACCGACCGGCTGAAGGATGCCAGCTTCTGCGATGTCGGGTCCGGCTCCGGCCTGTTCACCATCGCCGCCGGCAAGCTGGGCGTCGGCCGCGCGCTGGGCTTCGACGTCAACCCCACCGGGGTCGAGGTGGCCCGCCGCAACCTGGGCCGCTTCGCGCCCGAGCTGGCCGACCGCATCGAGTTCCGCCGCGGTTCGGCGCTCGACACCGGCTTCGTCGGCTCGCTCGGCCGCTTCGACGTGGTCTACGCCTGGGGCTCGCTGCACCACACCGGGTCGATGTGGCCGGCGATCGAGACGGTGGCGCCGCTGGTGGCGCCGGGCGGCACCTTCGTGCTGGCGCTCTACAACCGCCACTGGACCTCGCCGATCTGGACCCTGATCAAGATCGTCTACAATCTGTCGCCGGGCCTCATTCGGAAAGTTTGGGACTGGACGCTGGGGTCGCTGATGTTCCTGGCGACCTGGGCGATCACTGGCTCCAACCCGCTGCGCAAGGAGCGCGGCATGGAGTTCTGGGTGGACGTGACCGACTGGCTCGGCGGCTACCCCTATGAATATGCCAGTGCCGACGAGGTGCGGGTGCGGATGGACGCGCTCGGCTTCGACATGCTGGAGGTCCGTCCGCCGCGCGTGCCGACGGGCTGCAACGAATTCATCCTGCGCCGGAGGCCCGCATGAGCGACGACGCATTCAAGTCCGCCAACACTCCCCTGCCCGCGGCGGCGGCCGACCATCCCGGCGGCGTCGATTACGACGACAGCTGGGAACGGCGCTGGAACGACATGCGCAAATACGGCCCGACCGGGCGGCATCTGCGCCGCATCGTCACCGAGATGGTGCGCCCGCTGAACTACGACAGCTTGGCTGACGTCGGTTGCGGCCAGGGTTCGCTGCTCGCCACGCTGATGCCGCTGAAGCCGCAGGCCAGCTACACCGGCCTCGACTTCGCCGCCAAGGCCATCGACGTCGCCCGCCGCCGGGCGCCGAACGCCGAGTTCGGCCTGCTCGACGTCGCCGCCGGCCATCTCGACCGCCGCTTCGATCTGGTGGTCTGCACCGACGTGGTCGAGCATATCGAGGACGACGTCACGGCCCTGCGCAACCTCGCCGCCATGACCGGCCGCTACCTGCTGGTCTCCACCCTGCAGGGACGGATGCGCGACTTCGAGCGCACGGTCGGCCATCACCGCAACTATGCCCGCGGCGAGCTGCAGGCCAAGATCCAGTCGGTCGGGCTGGAGATCGAGCGGGTGGTGGAATGGGGCTTCCCCTTCTTCTCGCCGCTCTACCGCAACGTCCTGGGCGCCGCCAGCGGCCAGGGCACCGAGGGCGACTACGGCCCCGGCCGCCGCTTCCTTGCCGAGGCGCTCTATCACATCTTCCGCCTGAATTCCTGGTCGCACGGCGACTACATCTACGTGCTGGCCCGCCGGCCGGGGTCGTGAGTGCTCTCCCTCTCCCGCCTCGGGAGAGGGAAGGGGCCCGCCGCGAAGCGGTGGGAAGGGTGAGGGGTGAGGCACGAAGCCATGCGGTTCGGGATTCTTGGGTCACCCCTCACCCTCCCCACTTCGTGGGTCCCCTCCCTCTCCCGGGACGGGAGAGGGCATAAACCCCTCACATCACTTCATGACTTCATGAAAAGGCATCTTTAAATGCGTCCCGGCCTGAAAGCCCTGGTCAGCGCGCTGCTGGTCGCCCTGCTGCTGTGGCGGGTCGACGTGGCGGAGGTCGGGCGGGTGCTGGCGGTGGCGTCGCCTGGGCTGATGGCGCTCGCCGGCCTGCTGTTCTTCCTGATGCATGTGCTGAACGCGCTGAAGCTGCGGGTGCTGCTGCCGGAGCTGCGGGCGGGGCGGCTGCTCGCCTACACGCTGGTGGCGCAGCTCTATGCGCTGGTGCTGCCGGGCCAGCTGGCGGGGGAGGCGGTGAAGGCCTACCGGCTCAGCCGCGACGAAGGGCGGGGGCAAGGGCGCGGGCAGGGCCAGGGAGAAATCGGCGGCGGCCGCATCGTCTCGGCGGTCGCCTTCGACAAGGTGACGGGGATCGTCGGGCTGCTGCTGCTGACCGGCGGCGGGCTGGCGGTGCAGTCGGCCCGCTTCGGCGACGGCCTGCTGGTGGGCGTGGTCCTGGTGCTGGCCGGGCTGGTCGCGGCGACCGTTCTGCTGGCCTGGGCGCCGGCCCGCGCCCTTCTGCTGGCCCTGCTCGGCTGGCGTGCCGGGCCGAGGCGCGAAGCCCTGCTGCTCGGCCCGCTGCGCCGCTTCCTGGAGGCTTGGGGCGACCAGACGCGCCGGCCGGGGCGGGCCCTGCTGTCGGTCGCCGGCGGCATCGCGGTGCAGGTGGCGGCGGTCGCCGGCAGTCAGGCGCTGGGGCTGGCGGTCGGCATCGACCAGCCCTTTTCGGTGTGGAGCGCGGTGATCGGGCTGATGTCGGTGATCGTGCTGATGCCGGTCACCGTCGCCGGCATCGGCCTGCGCGAGGCGTCACTGGTCGGCCTGCTCGATCTGGTCGGCGTGCCCCACGCCCAGTCGCTGGCGCTGGGCTTCGGCATCCTCGCCTTTCAGGTGATGGTGGCCCTGCTGGGCGCCGTCATCGACCTGACCGTCCTGCGCGAACGCCGCCCCGCCTGAATCCTCAACGCCTGAATCCTCAACGCCTGAATTCGCAACCCAATTAGCCGTTGCGCTTGCCGGATCCAGCGGCCATACCATGGCCCGGCATCGCACCCACAGATGACCAGCAGCCTCCGGACCCGTTCGATGACCCTCCTGCTTACCCCCGGATCCGCCACCACGGACATGGGCACGGTTTCCGTCTCCGTCCTGATTCCGGTCTATAACGAGGAGGACAACATCGCCCCCCTGTGCGGCCGGCTGATCCCGGCGCTCGACGGGCTGGGGCGGAGCTTCGAGGTCATCTTCGTCAATGACGGCTCCACCGACGGGACGGAGGCGGAGCTGCAGCGCGTGGCGTCGGACAGCCGCATCCGCGTCATCAACTTCCGCCGCAACGTCGGCCAGACCGCGGCGATGATGGCCGGCATCGACCATGCCCGCGGCGACGTCATCGTGCCGATGGACGGCGATCTGCAGAACGACCCGCAGGACATCGCCGGACTGCTCGCCAAGCTGGACGAGGGGTACGACGTGGTGTCGGGCTGGCGCGCCGACCGGCAGGACGGCTTCCTGCTGCGCACGCTGCCGAGCCGGATGGCCAACAAGCTGATCTCCACCATCTCCGGCGTGAAGCTGAACGACTATGGCTGCACACTGAAGGCCTACCGGCGGCAGATGCTGCAGGGCTACCGGCTCTATGGCGAGATGCACCGCTTCGTGCCGATCTACGCCCGCTGGCAGGGCGCCAAGCTGACCGAGATGCCGGTGCGTCACCACCCGCGCCGCCACGGCCAGTCGAAATACGGGCTGGAGCGGGTGCTGAAGGTCGTGCTCGACCTCGTCGTCGTGAAGTTCCTGACCCAGTACGAGACCAAGCCGATCTACATCTTCGGCTTCGCCGGCCTGATGTTCATGGGGCTGTCGGTGCTGGCCGGCATCTATGCGATCTACCTGAAGCTGGTCGACGGCATCTCCTTCATCCTGACGCCGCTGCCGCTCCTGGTGACGATGGGGCTGGTCACCGGGGTGATGTGCATCCTGATGGGGCTGCTGGCCGAGCTGCTGGTCCGCATCTATTTCGAGAGCCAGGGCAAGAGCCACTATTCCATCAAGACCATGCTGAACTTCGACGAACCGCCGCCGGTGGACCGCAGCATCCGCGATTGATTGTCCCCAAAGAAAAAGGCCCCGCATCCTTCCCGGTGCGGGGCCTTTTTGCGTCAGGGCGGCGCCGCCACCACCCCGCCGGGGGGCGTCAGTTCCTTCAAGGCGCCGGAATGGGCCATGACGAACAGCCGGATCCGCTGGCCGGCGACCTCGGCCGGCAGCGGCAGGGTGAAGCCGCTGTTGAGAAGCCGTTCCTCGTGGAAGGCGTTGACGACGTCGGACCGCGCGCTGCCGGTGGAGCCGGTGGCAACGATGCGGTCGCCGACCGCCGCCAGGACGAAGGCCGCCGGCGCCGGCACGGTCATGTCGGCGGCCCATCCCGCCAGGGCGAGCGGGCCGTTGGGAATGCGCTCGATCCGGTCGAGGGAGCCGTTCACCCCGTCATTCGTCCCGGCCGGCCGCACCGCCATGCTCAGCCGCAGGGCGCCGGCCCCGTCATCGAGCATCCCGTTGCGCAGAAGGGTCTGCAGGATCGGGCGCTCCGGCCGGTTGGCCGCATCGTTCAGGATCGGGGCCAGGAAGTCGGCCTTCAGGTCGTAGGCCGCGTGCAGGAAGGGGGCGATGTTGCGCGGCGAGCTGGACGGGCAGACCAGCGGCTGCTGCCAATCCAACCCGCCTGCCGTCTGGCCCGGCGTCCGGATGGCCTGCAGATGGCTGGCGATGCAGCGCTGCGCCTCGCTGTCGCGCTCCGCCACCATCCGGTTGAGGCCGGCGACCTCCCAATGCCGCAGCAGGGAGCCGCCGACGCTGTGTCCAAGGACGAGCAGGGCGGCTAGAATCAGCCCGGCGGCAGTTCCCCGCTCCACCCGCGCTGTCCCATTCCCCCGCCCGCCCGTCAGCACCGTCCAGCCGGCGACCGCCGCCGGGAAGGCCAGCAGGACCGGATAGGCATAGCGCGGGATGGTGCCGCAGCGCATCGCGGCGGCGATGCCGTCGCCGCACAGCCCGGCCCGGCCCAGGGCGGTGGTCATGGTGACGATCACCGCCCCCGCGATCAGCGAGGCGATGCAGAAGACGGCATGCCGCCGCTCGACGCCCGCCCGGCCGAAGGGCAGCAGCACCGCCGGGATCAGGCAGAGCACGAACGCCACGGCCCCCGCCGCCAGGGACGGCGGCGCCCCCACCGTCTCCACCGGCAGGCCGGCGGCGGTGGCGAAGGCGCCGAACAGGAAGGCCCAGAACTCCCGATGCCAGGGCAGCACCAGCGGCTGGCCGGTGTGGTTGGCGTAGGAGCCGTGAAAGGTCATCCACAGCATCGCCACGGTCAGCAGCAGCCCGCCGCCGACCGCCACCAGCGTGCGCCCCTCCGCCAGCGTCTCCCACCGGCGCCCCTCCCGGCGCAGGGCCAGCACCGCCCCGACCCCCGCCGCTCCCAGGGCATAGCTGGCGCCGAACACCCCGGTGGAGCCGAAGGCCAGCAGGAACAGCGTCGCCAGCACCAGCCGTCCGCGGGCCAGCGTGTGGAGGAACAGGAACAGGCAGGTGAAGAAGATCGGCTGGGCCAGCCCCATGTGCTGGTAATAGAAATACTCGTTGTTCAGCGTGCCGGTCAGGAACAGCCCGGCCGCCACCACCGGCACCGCATCCCAACTCGACCGCACGCAGTCCCGCAGCAGGACCAGCGCGTAAGTGGCCAGCATCGCGGCGAAGGCCAGCCAGCCGACCAGCCGGAAGGCGATGAAATCGACGCCGATGGCATGCCACAGCCCGTGGGTCAGCAGCTTGAAGAAGGGCGCGACATGGTCGCTGTCCTTGGCGAAGATCGAATGGAAGGTCAGCGGCTGCTGCACGCCCTGGGCGGTGCCGAAGAAATAGCCCCAGTCGTCCCAATAGGGCAGGCCGCTGCTCGCCTGCATGTTCCGGCCGAACTGATAGACGACGATCAGCGCCCCCAGCACCAGCAGAAGCCGGACCAGGATGCGGGCGAACGACGAGGCGCGGGAACCGGTGCGGGCAGCGTCGTGCATGTCCGCTCCCCCACGCGTCCCACTCTCATGCGTTTGGGGGAGCGGACGATCCAGGCTGTCTAAACTCATGCGGCGTTTTCCATCGGTGCCAGGGGCGGTGCCGGGGTCTGGGCCGGGCGGTCCAGCGCGGTGGCGAGCGCGGTCCAGGCCCACAGCAGGCCGCGGTGGTCGGCCTGTCCGCTGCGGTGCTCGTCCCAGCGGGCGGCCAGCCAGGCGCCGTCCACCCCGATGCGCGCCGCGGTCTCCAGCGGCGGCTGGGGCAGGTGGCGCAGCCAGCGGCTAAGCGGGATGCCGAAGCCCTTCTTGGGCCGCGACAGGATCGCCGGCGGCAGCAGCGGCGCCATCGCCTTCCTCAGGATCCATTTCCGCGTCCCGCCCCGGATGCCGTTCGGCTGCAGCTTCACGCCGGCCGGCAGGCGGCTGACGAAGGCAACGAGGTCGCGGTCGAGGAAGGGCGAGCGCGTCTCCAGCGAACAGAACATGCTGGCGCGATCGGCCTTGATCAGCAGGTTCTCGCCCAGATAGAAGCGGCCGTAGAACTCGATGGAGCGGTCGACGTCGTGCCGGCTGGCGCCCGACCGCCACAGGGCGTCGGCCTCGTCATAGAGCTCGTCGGCGGAGAGGTCGGTGCCGAACAGCCGCGACACCTCCTCCACCGAGGCCGGACCCAGCCAGGCCGGCATCCAGTGCGCCGGCCGGTGCCCCAGCCCGCGCAGCGCCCGGCGCAGCTTGAAGTCGAAGCTCATGTTGCGGTCCGAGCGCGGCAGCCGGTGGGCCACCGCCTCCGCCAGCCGGTGCAGCGGGCGGGGGACGGCATGGTGGTAGAGCCGCGCCGTGCGCAGCGCGTCGAAGGTGTCGTATCCCGCGAACAGCTCGTCGCCGCCGTCGCCGGTCAGCGCCACCGTCACCCGTTCGCGGGCGAAGCGCGACAGCAGGTGCGTCGGCAGGATCGACGGATCGGCGATCGGGTCGTCCAGCCGGCCCAGCAGCTCCGGCAGCATCCCCGCCGCGGTGTCGAGGTTCAGCGTGCGGCAGGCATGGTCGGTGCCGTAATGGCGCGCGGCGTCGGCCGCATAGCCGCTCTCGTCGAAGCTCGGCTCGTCGAAACCGATGGTGAAGGTCTTCATCGACGCCGGGTCGCGGTGGCGGGCCGCGAGCGCCACGATGGCGGCGCTGTCGATGCCGCCGGACAGGAAGAAGCCGACCGGCACGTCGCTCAGCATGCGGCGTTCCACCGCGCGGTCCAGCAGCTCGCGCAGCTCCTCCGCCCACTCATCGGGACCGCCCGGCGGCTGGTCGTCCACCACCATCCGGTATTCCCAGTAGCGGCTGACCGACAGCCGCCGGCTGGTCAGGTCGTAGACCATGCTGCAGCCGCCCGGCAGCTTGCGCACCGCGGCATGGGCGGTCAGCGGCGCCGGGATGAAGCCGTAGGCGAAATACTTGACCAGCGCGGTGCGGTCCAGCCCGTTCGGCACCGACGGGTGGGACAGCACCGCCGTGGCCTCCGACGCGAAGACCAGCCCGTCGGCGGTCTCGGCATAGAACAGCGGCTTCTTGCCGAAGCGGTCGCGGCCGAACACCAGCCGGCCCCGGCGGCGGTCATGCAGGCAGAAGGCGAACATGCCGTTCAGCCGCTCCAGCATGTCCAGGCCCCATTCCCGGTAGCCGTGCAGCAGCACCTCGGTGTCGGAATGGTCGGTGACGAAGCGGTGGCCGGCCTGCTCCAGCGCGCGGCGCAGCTCCGGCGCGTTGTAGATCTCGCCGTTGTAGACGATGACCAGATCGCCCTCCGCCGTCGCCATCGGCTGGTGGCCGCCTTCGATGTCGATGATGGCGAGGCGGCGGAAGCCCAGATGGACCGGCAGGGCGCCGCTGTGGTCGGCTTGGCCGCGGTCGGCATAGACGCCGTCGTCGTCGGGACCGCGGTGGCGGATGATGCTGGTCATGACGGCGAGGTCGCGCTCGCCGCCGGGTCCGGCGAAGCCGGCGAAACCGCACATGGGGCTGCTCTCCCGAGGGGACTGCCGAAGGTGGCGACGGGGGCTAGGTGTAGCGCCTCCCCCGGTCCTGTGCCATGGCGAAATGCCGGAGATGCGGTGACGGGCCGCGTGGGCGGAAGGTCGCGCGGACGGAAAGTCGTGGCTTCCGGTTCCTGCTTTGGATTACAGCAAGGGCCATGGGCCGTGTGGTCCGGGCCGTGTGGCCCGGGTTGGGCAGGACGGGTTGGGCAGGACGGGTCGGGCAGGGCGGAGACGAGACGGATGATCGGCGGGCCGGTGGATCTGGAAGGCGGCTTCAACCGCATGCGGCCCTGCCGTCACGGGCTGATGGTCTACAACCGCAACGACCGGTATGTCGGCCGCTCGCTCGACCTCTACGGCGAATATGCCGAGCATGAGGTGGTGGTGTTCCGCTCGATCCTGCGTCCGGGCGACGTGGCGGTGGAGGTGGGGGCCAACATCGGTGCCCAGACCCTGCCGCTGGCCCGCATGGTCGGGCCGTCCGGCTCCGTCATCGCCTTCGAACCGCAGGAGATGCTGTTCAACCTGCTCTCCGCCAATCTGGCCCTGAACGGCGTCGCCAATGTGCGGACCCGGCGCATGGCGGTGGGAAGCGAGGCCGGATCCATCCGGGTGCCGACGCTCGACCCCGGCCGCTCCAACAATTTCGGCGCCCTCGCCCTCGGCGGCTGGGAGCATGGCGAACTGGTCCCGCTGGTGACGCTGGACAGCCTCGACCTGCCGTCCTGCCGCCTGCTGAAGGCCGATGTGGAGGGCATGGAGGAGGCGGTGCTGCGCGGGGCGTCCGGGCTGATCGCGCGCCATCGGCCGGTGCTGTATGTGGAGAACGACCGGCGCGACCGCTCGCCCGCCCTGATCGGGCTGATCCGGTCGATGGGTTACCGGGTGTGGTGGCACACCGCCCGCCTGTTCGACCCCGGCAATTTCGCCGGCAACCCCGACGACGTCTTCGACGGGGTGGGCGCCGTCAACCTCGTCGCCCTGCCGCCGGGCAGCGACATCCACATCCCCGATCCCGAGATCACCGACGATCATGCCTGGTGGCGCTGAGGCAACTCTCCGCCGTGACCTTTGGAGTCCATGCAGGCTGCCGAGCACCTGTGCTTGACCGTTTTTTCACAAATTGCTTAATACTCTGCCCTGGTCCACTCCTGAATTGGAAGAGCTGCGGGAAATGAAAGCTGTAATACTTGCCGGCGGCCTTGGAACGCGGCTCTCCGAGGAAACGGACCTGCGGCCCAAGCCGATGGTGGAGATCGGTGGCAAGCCGATCCTCTGGCACATCATGAAGATTTATTCCTCGCATGGCATCAATGACTTCGTCATCTGCCTGGGCTACAAGGGCTATGCGATCAAGGAGTATTTCTCCAGCTACTCCCTGCACAATTCGGACGTGACCATCGACTTGCGGACCAACACGGTCGAGGTCCACCGCCGCCTTGCCGAACCCTGGCGGATCACGCTGGTCGAAACCGGCGAGTCCACCCTGACCGGTGGGCGCCTCAAGCGCGTTCTGCCCTATCTGGAGGGGGAGGAGGCCTTCTGCCTCACCTACGGCGACGGTGTCGGCGATGTGGACATCTCCGCCTCGGTCGCCTTCCACAAGGCGCATGGCCGCGCCGCCACCATGACGGTGGTGCATCCACCCGGCCGCTACGGCGTGGTCGAGCTGGAGGGCGACCGCATCTCCGCCTTCCAGGAAAAGCTGCCGGGCGACGGCGCCCGCATCAACGGCGGCTTCTTCGTGCTGTCGCCGACGGTCGGCCGCTACATCGACGGCGACGACACCATGTGGGAGCAGGAACCGCTGCGCGGCCTCGTCGAGGATGGCCAGCTGCACGCCTGGAAGCATGACGGCTTCTGGCAGTGCATGGACACCATCCGCGACAAGCGCCTGCTGGAGGATCTGTGGACCGCCGGCAACCCGCCCTGGAAGACCTGGTAACCGCCCCGATGTCCGCCCCGATGTCCGCGAATGCGTCGTTCTGGTCCGGCAAGTCGGTCTTCCTGACCGGCCACACCGGCTTCAAGGGAAGCTGGCTCGGCTTCTGGCTCTCTGCCATGGGGGCGCGCGTCACCGGCTACGCGCTGGAGCCGCCGACCAGCCCCAGCCTGTTCGAGGCGGCGGGCCTGCGCGACCGGCTGCACCGCAGCGAGATCGCCGACATCCGCGACCGCGACCGGCTGGAGGCGGCGCTGTCCGCCGCCCGTCCCGACATCGTCATCCACATGGCGGCCCAGCCGCTGGTGCTGCGCTCCTACCGCGACCCGGTGGAGACCTACGCCACCAACGTCATGGGCACGGTGCATCTGCTCGACGCCGTACGCCGCGTCGACAGCGTGCGCGCGGTGGTCAACGTCACCAGCGACAAATGCTACGAGAACCGCGAGTGGGTCTGGGGCTATCGCGAGAACGAGCCGATGGGCGGCCGCGACCCCTACAGCAACAGCAAGGGCTGCGCGGAGCTGGTGACCGCCGCCTTCCGCCAGTCCTTCTTCCCGCCGGGGGAAAGCCCGGTCGCCCTGGTGTCGGGCCGCGCCGGCAACGTGGTGGGCGGTGGCGACTGGGCGGAGGACCGGCTGGTCCCCGACCTGATCCGCGCCTTCCTGGACGGCCGTCCGGCGGTGGTGCGCAACCGCCATTCCACCCGGCCCTGGCAGCATGTGCTGGACCCGCTGCACGGCTACCTGATGCTGGCGGAAGCCGCCTGGAACGAACCGGCGACCCATGCCGAAGGCTGGAATTTCGGCCCGGCCGAGGGCAGCGCCCGCCCGGTCCACTGGGTGGCCGACCGGCTGGCCTCGCTGTGGGGTGACGGCGCCGCCTGGGTCGACAACAGCGGCCCCGCCGGCCCGCACGAGAACCGTTTCCTGGCGCTCGACTGCTCCAAGGCGCGGCAGCGGCTGGGCTGGGCGCCGCGCTGGGATCTGGCGGAGACGCTGGCCCGCACCGTCGAGTGGTATCGCGCCTATGGCCGCGGCCAGGACATCCCCGCCCTTATGTCGGCCCAGCTTCTTGCGTATAACGAGGCCCGTCCGGCCGCCTGAGGCGGCCGGCGTCCTTTTCGCATCACCGTTTCTTCCGTGAGACCGTCATGACCTCCTCTTCCTCCTCGCCGGCCCCCTCGTCGTCAGCCGGTTCCACGGATCGCCGGGAAGACCTGCGCCGCCGGATCCTCGATCTGGTGGCCGAATATGCGGAGGTCGCCCATGCCGACCGGCCCTTCGACCCGGCGCACTCGCCGGTCCCCGTCAGCGGCAAGGTCTATGGCGGCGAGGAGATGGCGCTGCTGGTGGACTCCGCCCTCGATTTCTGGCTGACCACCGGCCGCTTCAACGATGCCTTCGAAAAGCGGCTGGGCGAGTTCCTGGGCGCCCGCAACGTGCTGACGGTCAATTCGGGCTCGTCGGCCAACCTGCTGGCGCTGACCGCCCTGACCTCGCCGCTGCTGGGCGACCGTGCGCTGAAGCCGGGCGACGAGATCATCACCTGCGCCACCGGCTTCCCGACCACGGTGAACCCGATCCTGCAGAACGGGATGGTGCCGGTCTTCCTCGACGTCGACATCCCGACCTACAACATGGACATGCGGCTGCTGGAAGAGGCGGTGGGGCCGCGCACCCGCGGCATCATGCTGGCCCACACGCTGGGCAACCCCTTCGACCTCGCCGCCGTCACCCGCGTCGCCGAGAAGCACGGTCTGTGGGTGGTCGAGGATTGCTGCGACGCGCTGGGTGCCCGCTATGACGGCAAGCTGGTCGGCAGCTTCGGCGACATCGGCACCCTCAGCTTCTACCCGGCCCACCACATCACGATGGGCGAGGGCGGGGCGGTCTTCACCAGCAACGCCAAGCTGAAGCGCTCGCTGGAATCCTTCCGCGACTGGGGCCGCGACTGCTGGTGCCAGCCGGGCCAGGACAACACCTGCAAGCAGCGCTTCAACTGGCAGCTCGGCGACCTGCCGCACGGCTACGACCACAAGTACATTTACTCCCATCTCGGCTACAACCTGAAGATCACCGACATGCAGGCGGCGGTCGGGCTGGGCCAGATGGACCGGCTGGACGGCTTCATCGAGGCGCGCAAGGTCAACTTCGCCCGCCTGAAGGCCGGGATGGCCGAACTGGCCGATGTCCTGATCCTGCCGGAAGCGACGCCGAACAGCGACCCGTCCTGGTTCGGCTTCCCGCTGACCGTGGCGGCCGACGCCCCCTTCAGCCGCGACGAGCTGACCCGCGAGCTGACCCGCGCCCGCATCGGCACGCGCCAGCTGTTCGGCGGCAACCTGCTGCGCCAGCCCTACATGAAGGGCCGCCCGCACCGCGTCGTCGGCGAGCTGACCAACAGCGACGTCGTCACCGCCCGCACCCTGTGGATCGGCGTCTATCCCGGTCTGACCGCCGCCCACATCGACTATATGCTGGACGTCATCCGCGGCTTCGTCCGGGCGCGGACGGCCGGCTGAGGGCCGCCGGGCGATGCGCGTCCCAATGCGTGTTCTCGTCACCGGCTCCGGCGGCTTCCTCGGCGCCCATGTCGCCGACCGCTTCGGCCGCGCCGGCTGGACGGTGCTGGCCGCCGGCCGGGAGGGCGGCGGGAACTGGCGCCTCACCCGCCTCGGTGTCGCGGCGGAGCCGGTGCGGCTCGACCTGACCGCATCGGGGGAGGAGATCGCGGCGGCGGTGGCGGGGGCGCGTCCCGACCTGATCGTCCATTGCGCCGCCTACGGCGTCGATTACCGGTTCCAGGACGTGGCGGCCTCGGCCCGCACCAACCTGGAGGGCACGCTGCACCTTGTGCGCGCGGCGGCCCAGGCGAAAGTCGGTCGCTTCGTCCATGTCGGCACCTGCTACGAATACGGCCCCTCCGACCGCCCGATCGCCGAGGACGCGCCGCCGGCCCCGCGCAGCCTCTACGGCATCACCAAGGCGGCGGCGACGCTCGCCGCGCTCGGCACCGCCGCGTCGCACGGTCTGGCGCTCGCCGTCGTCCGGCCCTTCGGCATGTACGGCCCGCTGGAGAACGACACGAAATTCGTGCCGATGATCCTGCGCGCCTGCCGCGACGGCCGGCGCACCGAACTGACCGCCGGCGGCCAGCTGCGCGACTATGTCTATGTCGGCGACGTGGCCGAGGCCTGCCTGCGGCTGGCGGAGCTGGCGGACTTCCCGGTCGGCGAGATCGTCAATCTCGGTTCCGGCGCGCCGATTACCATCCGCGCCCTGGGCGAGGCCGCGGCCCGCGCCGCCGGCCATGGCGGCGACGCCCTGGTGTGGGGCGCCTTGCCCTACCGCCCGGACGAGGTGATGAGCATCGTCGCCGACGCCGGCAAGGCCGCGGCAAGGCTCGGCTGGCGGGCCACGACCCCGCTGGACGAGGGCATGCGGCAGACCCTGGCCTTCCTCGACCCACCCGAAAAACTGCCCGAAAATACCGGAGCTCTCCCGTGCGCTACCTGATCACCGGAGGCTGCGGCTTCCTCGGCAGCAACCTCGCCGCCGCCGTTCTGGAGCGTGGCGAGGAGCTCTGCGTCTTCGACAATCTGTCCCGCCGCGGCAGTACGCTGAACCTCGACTGGCTGCGCGGCCGGGGCGAGTTCGAGTTCCGCCATGGCGACATCCGCAATCCCAACGACGTGCAGCGCGCGGTGGCGGAACTGCGGCCGGACGTGGTCTTCCATCTGGCGGGGCAGGTGGCGATGACCACCTCGCTGGCCGACCCGCGGCTGGATTTCGAGGTCAATGCGCTGGGCAGCTTCAACCTGCTGGACGCGGTGCGCCGTTCGGCGCCGGACGCCCTGGTGCTCTACAGCTCGACCAACAAGGTCTACGGCGACCTGGAATGGACGCCGTACGAGGAGACGGAGACCCGCTACGTCGCCCCGGCCTTCCCCGACGGCTTCGACGAGACCGCCCCGCTCGACTTCCATTCGCCCTACGGCACCTCGAAGGGCGCGGCCGACCAGATGATGCTCGATCATCACCGGGTGTTCGGGCTGCGCACCGTGGTGTTCCGCCATTCCTCGATGTATGGCGGCCGGCAATACGCCACCGCCGACCAGGGCTGGGTCGGCTGGTTCTGCGGTCTGGCGGTCGAGGCTGGCCGTCGGGCCGGGCTTGGGCAATTGAAGGCCCCCTTCACCATCAGCGGCACCGGCAAGCAGGTCCGCGACGTGCTGCATGCCGAGGACATGAAGACCCTCTATTTCAGCGCGGTGGAACGGGCCGACGCGGTGGCGGGTCAGGTGTTCAACATCGGCGGCGGCATGGCCAACAGCCTGTCCCTGCTGGAGCTGTTCCGCCTGCTGGAGGAGCTGCACGGGGTGGAGATGCGGTTCGAGCGCCTGCCGCCGCGCATCAGCGACCAGCGCATCTTCGTCGCCGACATCGCCAAGGCCCGCCGCCTGCTGGGCTGGGAGCCGAAGGTCGACGCGCGCCGCGGCGTTTCCGACATGCTGGCCTGGATCGCCCAGCAATAGATCGCCCGGCAATAGATCGACAGAGACCGAGCATGCTGCATTTCTTCTGGACGCCCTACACCTTCCGCCGCGATAGCTACGACAAGTACGAGGCGAACAACGCGGAGATCTGCAAGCATGCGCGCCGCGTGCTCGGCCGCTTCACCGACGTGCATCTCGACAGCTTCAACGCCTCGCGCGTCACGCGGAACCCGGCGGACATCCTGCTTGGCCACACCAGCTTCGATTCCGCCGGCGGGCTCGCCGACGACTGGGTGCGCGACAACGCGCTGGAACCCGGCCAGCCGGCCCATCCCAACACCTACCTGATGCTGCCGCTGCTGCCCGAACCGGTGGAGGAGCACAGGAACTGGAGCCCCTTCATGGACAGCCAGCTCCAGGGGGCGCGGCTGATCTTCGGCATCTGCGGCGATTACTGGTACGAACGCATCCAGGCCCTGCCGGCCGACGACATGCTGGGCCGGGTCAAGGACCGCATCGTCCGCATCGACATGGGCTGCGAAGGCCACCGCTTCGCTCCGCCGCGCGGCTATTCGCAAGCCAGCATGCGCGGCCTGCTGCACATGAGCGACCTCGCCCCGCACAAGGGCTTCGACCTGCTGCTGAACAGCGTCGCCGGCACCGGTGCCGTGCTGCATGCCGGCAGCAGCGCGCTGCGCCCCCACCCCTACCAGCGTGTCCGCCTGAACGGGCACGAGTTCGTCTCGCTCGGCTGGGTCGACAACACGTCGGCCCAGCAGGACCGCTTCATCAAGGACAACTGCGCCTTCTACATCCACGCCAGTTCGCGCGACGCCCAGGCCACCGCCATCCTGGAGAACTGCGCCCGCGGCCTGGTGCCGATGGTCACGCCGGAAAGCGGCTTCCGCTCCCCCTACGCCATCGAGCTGACCCAGGACGCCGAGGCCAACCGCGCCATCATCGCCCGCGCCCTGACGATGCCGCAGGAGGAGTATGAGCGGCGCAGCGCCGGCGTCGTCCGGCAGGTGCTGGACCAGCATTCCTGGGACCGCATCTTTACCGGCATCTGGGAGCGCATCCAGCAGGACATCGCGGCGCGCGCGTCCTGAGCGGAGGGCTGCAGGCCTCTACAGCAGATCCGTCACCAGCCGGCGCAACGCCCCGAGATCCACCTGGAAATTCAGGTTCTCCTGCGGAAAGCCGGAGATCAGCACGTGGTAGGGCAGCCCCAGCGCCGACGCCAGCAGCCAGTAGCACGGATGCGGGAAGGTCGGCGCCACTTCGATGACGGGGGTTCCCGGCGGGCAGAACAGCATGTTGGTCATGCCGGCGCCGTTGGCGCCGATCAGCAGCCGCGCGCGGGAGAACAGCTGGGCGCGCTGTTCCATCGCCAGTTCGGACGCCGACACGCACAGCGCGCCGATCGACTCCATGAAATGGCGGACCTCCGCCTCGTTCGTCTCGCGGCGGGAGGCGGCGTCGAAGCGGGACACATAGATGATGCGGTCGCCCGGATGCCGGGTCGGCGCGCCGAAGGCCCGCAGCAGGCAGTCGCGGAAGGCCGCCGCATCCTCGGGCGCATAGCCTCTCTCGAAGCCGGGGGCGGCCTGGAGATGGTCGACCGCCACCAGCCGGTCGGCCGGATAGGTCGCGATCTGCCCGCCGATGCCCAGCGCCGCGATGGTTTCGCGGACGAACGGCACCTGGGCGAGCCGGGCGTTGAGCAGCAGAGGGTCTCCGTTCCGTCCGAACGGCCCGGCGCCATAGGCCTGGAGGCGGGGCAGATCGTCGATCAGCCAGTGATAGACGTTGTTGTGAAAGCTCGCGCTCAGCAGCTGCGCCTTCCCTTTGTGACGAAGAGGCGGCCCGGACAGTGGCAGGAAGGCCTGGCAGGTGCCCGCCTCCGTCCGCCTCATCAGGACCGACCCGCCGCCGAACAGCTGGTCGGGATAGCTGAAGCCGTGGAGGAAGGCCCCATTGCGGTCGAGCAGGCTGAGGTCGAACAGATGCGCGCCGGGAATGTCGTAGAGCCGGCGGCCGCCGCTGCCGTACCAGTGGGGAAAGCCGGTCTCCTCCGCCACCGGCACGCCCCTGGCGGCGAGCCGCTCGCGGGCTTCCGCGGTGTCGGCCGCATAGTTGGGCGAATGCGTGCGGGCATGGGCGGTAAAGGTCCCGCCTGCGGTCCGGTCCAGATTGGCGGGCGGTTCGAGCCGGTGGAGGGACGGAGGGCCGAGCCAGCTCCTGTACCAGACGGGGGCATCCGGGCCGGCTCCGGCGGCGGCGATCCCGTCGATGTCCACCCGTGATCCGTCGGCCGGGGCTTCATGGTTGAAGCGGATGACCAGCCGAGCCGGAGTGCCTTCGGCAAGCGCTTCCGGCAGCATGAGATCCGAAGCCGGGAAGGCCGCGCCCTGGTCCACCAGATGGCGGGTCAGCAGGGCGACGGCATGCTGGGAGTCCAGCCCGCTCTTGTGCTGGAGCGTGGCGAAGATGGCATCGGTCCACGCCTGCGATCCGGGTGGGAGGCAGTCCAGCCGCACCGCCTCCAGCCCGTCGTTGCCGGGGAAACGGCTGCGGGCGCGGTCGAGATGGTCGATGGCCTCGCCGCCGCGTCCCGCCGCCGCCAGCGACCGCGCCATCAGGGCATGGAGTTCCGGATCGTCGATGCCGGCGCCGATCATGGCCGAACCCAGCCCGATCAGCGCATCCGTGTCCTTCGCCGCACCGAAGGCGCGGCAAATGCCGAGCAGCGCCGCCATGCTGGACGGATCTGCCTTCAGGGCCTGCTTGTGGATGGCGAGCGCCGGACCGGGGCCATCCTGCCGTTCGACGATCCGGCCAAGCTCCAGAAGGATGTCTCCGGAGGGCGACAGCCTCGCCGCGGCCTCCAGGCAGCTGCGGGCGCATTCCGTGAAGCCGGTGTCGAACGCCAGCTTTGCCAGGAGGGGCAGAAGGCCCGGCAGATCCTGCGGGTCGGCCAGCCGCGCGGCCAGCCGATCCTGGAAAGGGGCCTCGCCATCGGCGGGCAGCGGCAGGCGATGGGCGGCAAGCTGCGGGATGGCGCTCTCGAACCGCCTGCCCGCCGGGGTGCCGGCCTGCCGCCACGCTTCCAGCTCGAGGAGAAGGCCGGCGATCCGGTCCGTCAGCGAGGCGGGCGGACAAGCGGGCGGCGGTGGCATCGCGTCGCCGCTCCGGGCATTCGGTGCGGCGGAGTCCTGTTCATGCGCCATGCTGCGATCCTCGCTGTCCCGGCCCTCAGCGCTGTCAGGGCGCCGGATCGATCCCATAGGCCCGCAGATGGTCCTCATAGGGAATGACCCGGCGGGCGTTGCGCACCTCCTGCCGCCACAGGGCGGCGGCGGCCAGCCGGGCGGGCGGCGGGGCCATCGGCGACTTCATGAACCACATCAGCGCATGGTGGTAGCAGGTGAAGAAGCGCCCGCTGGCGACGAGGTCGGAGGTGATGCCGCCGCGCCGGAAGGTGACCAGCGGCTCGCCGACATAGACGACATAGGGATAGCGGCTGGCGGCGATCAGATAGATCAGGCAGTCGGGGCCGGCGCCATGCGCCTCGAAATCGGCGGCCGAGCTTCCCCCCGGGCCGGGGCCGAGATCGCTGACGATGCCGTCGCGCAGGTCGGCGGTGCGGAACAGGGCGGCGCAGGGCGACACCGGCAGGCCGCCGAAGTTCGACAGGTACTCGAAGACGAAGGTGTCGGACGGGAAGGTGTCGACGAAATACTGATGGATGACGCCGTGCGACGCCCCCGCCTCGTCCACCAGCTTCGCGGGGGTGAAGACGAAGGCGACCCGCCCCTGCAGGCGGGGCAGGGTGCGCTCCAGATAGGCCGGCTCCAGCCGGTCGTCGGAGAACAGGATCTTGGAAACCGGAGCCCGCGCCTCGGCGACGCAGCGGCGCCAGTTGTTGACCGGGCCGATGTTGGCATCGTTGCGGAACAGGCGCAGCCGCCCGTCCTCCGCCGCCAGCCGCTGGCAGATCGCCCAGGTGCAGTCGGTGCTGGCGTTGTCCACCACCACCACCTCGATGTCTCGCACCGTCTGGGCCAGTGCGGAGCGGATCGTCTCCTCGATCTCGCGCTCCCGGTTGTAGGCCGGGATCAGGATGCTGACGAGCGGGGCGGGAACGGCGGCGCTCATGCCCGGGCCGCCTGGGCCTGGGCCGCCTGGCGCTGGTTGCGCTCCTGGATGTAGGCGTTGAAGTCGGCCACCGTGATCAGCGGGAAGCTGCCGATATACTGGACCGCCGCCTGCCCGACCTGCTCGACCAGGAAGGTGAAGACCGCCAGCTCGACCTGCCGGTCGATCTTCGTCAGCTCATCCCCGCGCTTGGCGCGCAGGGTGGTGTAGATGCGGTTCAGCTGGGCGGCGCGGGTTTCCGGCGACTTGCGGTAATTGGTCACCGCACCGTTGCCGGTCTGGATTTCCCAGTTGTGCTCGCCGTCGCGGATGGTGATGAGCGGATCGAACAGGTAGCCCAGCCGCTGGCCCGACAGGCCGAGATACCAGTGGGCGTATTCCTCCGACCCGCATTCCCAGGATTCCACCATCGGCGCCAGGAACTGGGCGGTGCGGTAGAGGCCGGTCAGGGTGTTGACGAACAGCGGCGGGGACGGCGGGACGTGCAGCGACACCGGGTTCAGGTAATAGCCGTCGATCACCGCCTCCACCCCCGGCCGCAGCGTGCTGTGGAAGGGCTGCGGGTGGGGGCGCCCGTCCATCAGGATGTGGTGGGCGTTGGAGAAGCAGGCGTTGACCTCCGGCACCCGGCGCAGCAGATCGACCTTGCGGCGCAGGTTGTCGGCGTCCCAGAAATCGTCGTCGGCGGTGAAGGTGAAGAACTCGCCGGTGATGAAGCTGAAGGCGCGGCGCGCGTTGCCGTCCATCCCCAGATTGGTCTCGTTCTTGTGATAGCGGACGCGCGGATCGGCATAGCGGCCGGCGACGAGGTCGCGCGTCTCGTCATTGTCCGAATTGTCGGTGATGATGACTTCGTAGTTGCCGTAGGTCTGGGCGAAGACCGTGTCCAGCAGCTCGCGCAGCAGGGCCGGGCGGTTGCGGGTCGGGATGCAGATCGAGACCCTGTCTGTTACGCGCTGTTCCATGACGACTTTCTCTGCCGCGTCCATCTTCGCCGCGTCTTTTCCGGGCGGCGAAGCGATATCACCCCGAAACCGGCAGGGTCAACCGGACCCCGCCCGCTCCCGTCCCGCCCTTATTCCCGGGCCCGCACCCAGGCCTGGTACAGCCCGCCGAAGATCATCGGATGCTCGGCCTCCAGCCGGTCCCAGCGGGCGAGCGAGGTCATCGCCGGATCCTCGGGGAAGCGCTTGCGGTAGAGCGCCGCCACGGCGGGATCGGCCAGCCGGAAGCCCAGGAACTCCAGGCCCAGCGTTTCCAGCGCGCCGGCCAGCCAGGGCAGCGTGACGTGCAGTTCGTGCACATGCATCAGCAGGTCGCGGCAGGCGCTGGTGCCGTAGAAGTCAGGGGAATGGACGACGGCGCGCGCCGGATGGCCGTCCGGCAGATCCTGGATGTCGCGGCGGACGCGGCGGATGCCGTCCAGGGTCGGCGGGTGGCCGCGCTCGGCGATGAAGTGGCGGGCGGCCAGGATCGGCCGGCGGGCGGCGGCGCTGTAGAAGCCCACCTCCATCACGCCATGCGGGCGCATCAGCCCGCGCAGCACGCGCAGGCCCGCCACCGGATCCTCCATGTGGTGCAGCACGCCGACGCTGTGGATCACGTCGAAGCGGCGGCCCAGCGTCCCCAACTCCAGCAGGTCGGCCTGGGCGAACTCGATGCTCTTCAGGCCCAGCCGACGGCTCTGCCGGGTGGCGTAGGCCAGGCTGCGGCGGCTGAGGTCGACCGCCAGCACCTTTGCGTTCTTCAACGTGGAGGCGGCCCACACCGCCTCGCGCCCGGTGCCGCAGCCGGCGACCAGAACCTCCGGCGCCTCCCAGCCCGGCGTGTCCCAGGCGGGGGAAGCGGGGAGGGCTGCATGCGGGAACAGGGCGTGCAGGAAGCGGGGCAGCGGCATCGGCTCCGGCAGCAGGCCGGTGGTCATCCAGCGCGGATAGGGGTTCTCCTCGTACTGGGCGCGCACGCCGACCGACACCGGATGGCTGATCGGGGTCAGCGCCGGCAGCTCCGCCTGGATCGCCGCCTCGGCCAGCGGTTCGGCGACCTGCCGGTTCAGCAGCCGGGCGATCTCCTCGGGCCAGGACAGGGCCTGCAGGGCGGCCGCCCGTTCCCAGCGGTAGAGCGGACGGTAGGCGCCGAGCAGCGCGACCAGAACCGCCGGCGGCTGCTCGTTGCGGCCCAGCGCCGCTTCCGCCGCGCGCAGCAGCACCGCCAGGACCTGGAACTCGCCGTCGGTCTCGGCGAAGACGTATTCGTTGAGGAAGCACTGTTCGGCGATGGCGGCGCACAGCGCGCGCCAGGACGGCCGGTCGGGCAGACCGGGACCGGTCAGCGCCAGCAGCAGAACCCGGCGCAGCCGGGTCAGCGCCCGTTCCAGGGTGGGGTCGCAGACCGGTGCTGCGCGCAGATGGGCCAGCAGCAGCGCATCCTCCGCCAGCCCGGCCAGCGAACCGTCAGCCAGCAGGGTCCGGCTGGCGTCGTCCAGGGCGGGGCCGGCGTCCTCCGGCAGGGCGGCGAGATGGCGCAGGATGGGCGAGGCCATCAGCATGCCGGCGATGGCGCGCGACAGCCCGGCGCCCTCCACCTCCGGCCGGCCGAGCGCCGCCAGCAGGTCCGCGCGCAGCCCCTCATCTGGTTCCGGCGGAGCGGCGTCGCGCAGCGCCTCGGCAAAGGCGATCCAGTTGCGCGGCACGTCGGGGGCGAGATGGATCGCCTTGCGCACATAGGGCAGGGCCTGGTCGCGCCAGCCGCCTTGCAGGAACAGGGCTGCGATGCCGAAGCACAGCTCCGCGTCCTCCGGTGCGGTGCGGGCGATGCCGAAGGCCTCGGCTTCCGCCTCGGCGGTGCGGCCGGCGGCGACCAGCAGCGACAGCAGGGCGCGGCGCAGCGGCAGGGGAAGCGGCTGGTTGGCCGGCCGGCCGGCGGTGGCGCGGCGCAGCTCCTCGATGGCGGCGTCGGGGTTGCCGGTTTCCTGGTGCAGGCGGGCGAGGTTGTTGTGGATTTCCGGCAGGTCGGGGGACAGGCGCAGCGCCTCGCGGTAGGCGTCCAGCGCCCCGGCGGTGTCGCCGCTGCTCTGCAGGGCGGCGCCCAGATTGGCCAGCAGCGGCGTCCGGTTGGCGTCGTCCGGGTTGGCGATGCGGGCCAACCCGTCGCGGCAGACGGTGGCCGCCTCCTCCCAATGGCCGGCGACGCGCAGGCTGTCGGCCAGCCGCAGCCGGGCGTCGAGATGGCCCGGATCGACCGCCAGCACCCGGTGGAAGGCGGCGATGGCCGATTCCGGCTGGCCGGCGCGATGGTGCAGGGTGCCGATCAGGTGCAGGGTCCCGGCCAGACGCGGACGCAGCGCCACCGCCTGCTCGGCCTGCTCCAGCGCCTCCTCGTCGCGGCCCAGCCGGGCCAGCAGCGAGGCATGGTTGCCCAGGATCTCCGGCAGGACCGGACGGTGGGACAGCGCCCGGCGGAACAGCGCCTCGGCCTCCTCGGCCCGTCCCTCCAGCATGCGGACCAGCGCCAGGGTGCCCAGCGTCTCGGCCTGCGCCTGCCGCAGCGCCTGTGTGGGCTGGGTCGGGGCCGGCTGTGTGGCGCCGTCGGCAAGGCGCAGGGCCGCGTCGCAGGCCGCCGCCGCCTCGGCCAGCTGGCCCAGCCGCAGGCGGGCGAGCGCCTGCGCGCGGTGGGCCTGGATGGCTGCCGCCCCGCTCTCCGTCCGCCGCAGCGCTTCGGCCGCCGCCGCATAGCCGTCGTCGGTGCGGCCGGCGGCGATCAGTGCGAGGGCCAGCACGCTCCAGCCGTCCGGCCTGTCCATCTGCGCCCGCACCCCTGCCTCCGCCCAGGCCACGGTGTCGGCCGGCCGTCCCAGGATGCGGGCGGCCTCCGCCAGCGACAGCAGCCCGGCGGCATCCCGCGGCGGGGCGCCGCACAGCGCGCGGTAGGGACCCTCCGCCTCCTCCGGCCGGCCGGCCCGGCACAGCTCCAGGACCTGCGACAGGCGGCGCTCCACGGCGAGACGGTCCGATGCGCTCTGGTCGGCTGGAGGGCTGGCGGTCCCGGTGGCTGGTTCGGCGGTGGTCATGGAGCGGAACCCTTTGGCTGGAGGGGGTGAGGGCTGTCTGGCCTCAATAGGCCTGGTAGGATTTTTCCTCGACCAGCTCGGAGCCGAGCAGCTGGTTCAGGTCGCGCTTCAGCGCCGCGCGGCGGTCGTTGGTGTGATAGACCTGCCGGGCCAGCTCGACGAAGCGCGGGCCGAAATCCTTCGCGCGTTCGCAGTCGCGGATCTCGTCCTCGACCTCCCACAGGGTGGTGTTGACCGCGCGCAGATCGTCGATCAGCGCCGCCACCTCCGGCCGCGCGGTGTCGGCCTGCGCCGCCACGGCGACCAGCGCCTCGCGCTCGCGCCGGACGTTGGCCAGCTTGTCGGCGTCGGCGATGCGCTCGGCCTTGATGTCGAGGATGGTGATCTTGTCCAGCAGTTCGCCCCAGGAAACGGGCGCCAGGATCGGCATGTCGGAAGGTCCTGTTCGGGTGTGGGTGGAAAGGGCGGCGCGGCTGCGGAGCGCCTGCTCCAGCCGGTCGATGGCGTCGTCCCAGGAGCCGGGTCGGTCCTGGCGGAACAGGCGCATGGTCGGATACCAGGGGCTGTCGTCGCGGTCGAGCATCCAGCGCCAGTCGGGGGCGAAGGGCACCAGCACCCAGACCGGGACGCCCAGCGCACCGGCGAGATGGGCGACGGAGGTGTCGACGCAGACCACCAGATCGAGGCCGGCCATGATGGCGGCGGTGTCGGCGAAGTCCTTGATGTCGGGCGACAGGTTCAGCAGGGGGAAGCCGCCGGGCGGGTCGGCGGCCTGTCCCTCGGTCGGTCCCTTCTGGATGGAGACGAGGCAGACGCCGGGGATGGCGGCCAGCCTTGCGAAGGGGGCCAGCCCGATGGAGCGGTTCTTGTCGTTGCCGTGGGTCGGCGATCCCGCCCAGACGATGCCGACCTTCAGCCTGTCCCCGTCCTTTGCCACTTCCTTCAGCCGCTCGCCCCAGCGCGCCGCCAGTTCGGGCTCCGCCGTCAGGTAGGGAACGCGGTGCGGGATGGTGTCCATCTGGGTTCCGAACACCTCGCCCAGGCTCAGCATCGGCAGATGCAGGTCGAAGGCGTCGGTGGGAAGCTGGCCGCTGACGAAGCGCTCGACGCCCGGCAGGCCGGCCATCACCCGCTCCAGCGGTGCCGGCAGGCCCAGGATCACCCGGCCGCCGCGCGCCGCCACCAGCGGGACGTAGCGGCAGAACTGCAGGGCGTCGCCCAGCCCCTGTTCGCCGTGCAGCAGGATGCGGCGGCCCTCCAGCGGCTCGCCGTTCCAGCGCGGCTTGGGCATGGCGGCGTGGGTAGGGGCGTCCTTGCAGCGCAGACGCCACTCATACTCGCGCCAGCCCTCCTCGAAGCGGCCGGCGACCAGCAGGGCCATGCCGAGGTTGCGGCGGGCATCCGGTCCGGCCGGGTCGATCGTCACGGCGCGGCGGAAGCCGGCGACCGCCTCGTCCACCCGGTTCTGGTTCAGCCGGGCGTTGCCATGGTTGGCATAGCCGCCGGCAAAGCCCGGATCGACGGCGACGGCACGGGCATGGGCGCGCGCCGCCTCCTCCAGACGCCCCTGCTCCTGCAGGGCGAGGCCGAGGCTGGTGTGGCCGGCGGCGAAATACGGATCCAGGGCCACGGCGCGGCGGTGGCAGGCCATCGCCTCGTCCGGCCGGTCCAGCCCGCGGAGCGCGATGCCCATGTTGTTGCAGGCGGCGGCATGGGCAGGGTCGATGGCCAGTCCGCGGCGATAGGCCGCGACGGCATCGCCCGGCGCATCACGTTCCTGCAGGACGTTGGCCAATCCGTTGTGGCCTTCCGCCGCCATCGGGTCGACGCGGATCGCGCGGCGGTAGGCGCGCTCCGCTTCGGCGGAGCGGCCCTGTCCCCGGTGCTGCGCGCCCAGGCTCTCATAGGCGGCGGTCAGGCCCGGCCGCAGGGCGATGGCGCTGCGGTAGGCCGCCGCCGCCCCTTGCCCGGCTCCGAAATCGCGCAGCATGTTGCCGAGATTGAGGCGCACCTCCGCCATGGCGGGATCGAGGCGCAACGCGCGGGCCAGCAGGCGCAGCGCGGCACCGCCCTGGCCGGCGCGCCGGACTGTCAGCCCCATCAGGTGCAGGGCGTCGGTCTGGTCGGGCGCGATCTCGATGATGCGGCGGTAGATCCGGGCGGCAACGGCGATC
The DNA here is from genome assembly GCF_051124815.1 of Azospirillum sp. B2RO_4. Taxonomy (NCBI): domain Bacteria; kingdom Pseudomonadati; phylum Pseudomonadota; class Alphaproteobacteria; order Rhodospirillales; family Azospirillaceae; genus Azospirillum; species Azospirillum sp. B2RO_4. The sequence continues at coordinate 309,657 of NZ_CP118491.1, forward strand.
TGGCCGCTCTGGTGGTGCCGCACCGCCGCGGCGAGTGCCTCCTGAATGGTCGCCATGCTTGATCGATCGCCCCTGTCGGTCCTGCAGCCTGCCGTTCCGGCCGCCGGAACGGAATAGCGGGTGTTCCCGAATTCTCCAAGCGTGATCCTGGTCGCACAGGCATCCGCGTTAGGCATCCGCGCCGGGGCGGCGTCGGCAATACTGTCCGTATTATGAAATTGTAACGATGATGACTGCACAGGCTTAAGCCAGACCGTTGCGGATGAAGTGACGGCGGCCGGGAAAGCTGTGCAAATGCTCGTCATCGCAGATGCGAGTCGAGTGGAGGCGAGCCCTGCTCCGCGGCGGCGGCGGCGGCGGTTTGCCGAACCGTGGGTACCACCAACTTCAACCAAGCCTGTTGCGAATTGGCCATACCGGGTATTTCGACAGATTTTCCAGGCACTTGTCTGGAAAGATGTAGGAGTGGGATATGGCCCTTATGTGACTGCCCGTCCGGTCAGGCGTTTCGCCCTACCCACTTCGGTAGAAACGCGTTGCCTTGGGTCCATTCCTTCGGATAACAAGGGCACGGTGTGTTAGCTCGCGCTAGGACTGACTCTGCCTGCCATCAGCCGAGCGTGACGCGCGCCTTAAAGATGGTTCATCCGCCGGCGAACCAAACCTGAAGGGGATTAGTATGGCTGGAACCTTTAACGTAACGACGGGTTCAACCCTAACACTAGGACAGTTCTCTACAATCATCGGCAGCTCTGGTACGGACGTCATCACGCTCGGGACCTCCGGTAACACGGTGTCCATCTCGGCGCTGGAAACTCTGGTCGGTACTGCTGGCACCGAATTCATTACGCTGACTGCCGGTTCCACCCTGCAGGTTTCGCTGCTGGAAACCCTGGTGGGCAGCAGCTCGACGGATGTGATCTCGGTCGGCACGTCCGGCTCCACGATGCTGGTGTCTTTGCTTGAGACGATCACCGGCGGCGCGGGCACGGATGTCGTCACGCTGTCCTCCAGCGGCAACACGGTGCTGGTTTCGACTGTCGAGACGCTGGCCGGCGGCCTGGGGTCCGACATCGTCACGCTGGGCACCTCCGGCAACACCCTGCTGGTTTCGGCGGTCGAGACGCTGACGGGCCAGGGCGGCACCGACGTCGTCACGCTGGGCACTGCCGGCAACACGCTGCTGGCCTCGGCCATCGAGACGCTGACCGGCGACGCGGGCACCGACATCGTCACGCTGGCCTCCGGCGGCAGCACCATCCTGGTTTCCGGGCTCGAGACGATTTTTGGCCAGGGCGGCACCGATGTCGTCACGCTGGGCACCGCGGGCAACACCATTGCCGTCACGGCGCTCGAGACGCTGACGGGCCAGGGCGGCACCGACGTCGTCACGCTCGGCAACAACGGCAACACCATGCTGGTTTCGGCGCTTGAGGCGCTGACCGGCGGCACTGGCACCGACGTCATCACCATCGGCACCACCGGCACCACCATGCTGGTTTCGGCGGTCGAGACGCTGACGGGTCAGGGCGGCACCGACGTCATCAGCCTCGGCACCGCGGGCAACACCCTGCTGGTCACGGCGCTCGAGACGCTGACCGGCGCCGCCGGCACCGACGTCATCACGCTGGCCACCACGGGCGCCACCCTGCAGGTCTCGCTGATCGAGACGCTGACCGGCAGCACGCTGTCCGACGTGGTTTCGTTCGGCACGACCGGCACCACCCTGCTGATCACCGCGGTCGAGACGCTGACCGGCGGCACCGGCACCGACGTCCTCACCATCGGCTCGGCCGGCAATACCGTCCTGGTGGCCGGGATCGAGACGCTGACCGCCGGCGCGGGCACCGACATCGTTACCATCGGCACCACCGGCAGCACCCTGCTGGTCAACGCCGTCGAGACGATCACGGGCCAGGGCGGCACCGACGTCATCACGCTGGGCTCCAGCGGCAACACCGTCACCGCTTCGCTGCTCGAGGCGATCACCGGCGGCGCCGCTTCCGACCTGGTGTTCCTCGGCACGGCCGGCAACACGACCACCGTTTCGGCGATCGAGACCCTGGTCGGCGGCGACGGCACCGACGTCGTCACCATCGGCACCACCGGCAGCACCATCCTGGTTCGCGCGGTCGAGACGATCACGGGCCAGGGCGGCACCGACGTCATCACGCTGGGCAACACCGCCAACACGCTGACCGTCGGCGCCATCGAGACGCTGACCGGCGGCACCGCCAGCGACGTCGTCACCATCTCCACCACCGGCAGCACCCTGCTGGTCTCGGCGGTCGAGACGCTGACCGGCGCCACGGGCACCGACGTCATCACGCTCGCCTCCGGCGGCAACACCATCACGGCTTCGCTGCTCGAGACCCTGACCGGCGCCGCCGGTTCGGATCTGGTGTTCCTCGGCACGGCCGGCAATACGACCACGGTTTCGTCGGTCGAGACGCTGATCGGCGGCGCCGGCACCGACGTCGTCACGCTGGGCACCATCGGCGCCACCATGCTGGTGCGTGCGGTCGAGACGATCACGGGCCAGGGCGGCACCGACGTCATCACGCTGGGCGACACCGTCAACACGCTGACCGTCGGCGGCATCGAGACGCTGATCGGCGGCACCGCCAACGACGTCGTCACCATCGCCACCACCGGCAGCACCCTGCTGGTTTCGGCGGTCGAGACGCTGACGGGTCAGGGCGGCACCGACGTCATCACGCTGGCCGCTGCCGGCGCGACGATCCTCGCCAGTGCGGTCGAGACCATCACCGGCGCCGCCGGCTCCGAACTGGTGTACCTCGGCACGGCCGGCAACACGCTGACCGTTTCGGCCATCGACATCCTGATCGGCGGCACGGGCACCGACGTCGTCACGCTGGGCACCGTCGGCAACACGGTCCTGCTGCGTGGCCTGGAGACCCTGACGGGCGCTGCCGGCACCGATGCCATCACGCTGGGCGACACCGGCAACACCCTGCTGGTCTCGGCTCTCGAGACGCTGGCTGGCGGCGCTGCCACCGACGTCGTCACCATCGGCACCTCGGGCAACACCCTGCTGGTTTCGGGTCTTGAGACCCTGACGGGCCAGGGCGGCACCGACGTCATCTCGCTGGGTTCGGCCGGCAACACCCTGGTCGCCACCGCCCTCGAGACGATCGCCGGCGGCGCCGGCACCGATGTCGTCAACATCGGCACCTCGGGCAACACCCTGTTCGTCTCGGCTCTCGAGACGCTGACCGGCAGCGGTGCCGGCACCGACGTCGTCACGCTGGGTTCGGCTGGCAACACCCTGCTCGCCAACCTGCTCGAGACGATCGCCGGCGGCACGGGTTCCGATCTGGTCTTCCTCGGCACGGCCGGCAGCACCGCTCTGGTGTCGGGCCTCGAGTTCCTGATCGGCGGCACGGGCACCGACGTCGTCACGCTGGGCACGGCGGGCAACACCGTCACCGTGCGCGGCCTGGAGACGCTGACCGGCCAGGGCGGCACCGACGTCGTCACCATCGGCGACACCGGCACCACCATGCAGGTCGCCGCCCTCGAGACGCTGATCGGCGGCGCTGCCACCGACGTGATCACTCTGGGCACCTCGGGCAACACCCTGCTGGTTTCGGGTCTTGAGACCCTGACGGGCCAGGGCGGCACCGACGTCGTCACCATCGGCTCGGCCGGCGCGACCCTGCTCGCCAACCTGCTCGAGACGATCACGGGCGGCACGGGCTCCGAGCTGGTGTTCCTCGGCACGGCCGGCAGCACGCTGACCGTTTCGGCCATCGACATCCTGATCGGCGGCACCGGCACCGACGTCGTCACGCTGGGCACCGCGGGCAACACGGTCCTGCTGCGTGGCCTGGAGACCCTGACGGGCGCTGCCGGCACCGATGCCATCACGCTGGGCGACACCGGCAACACCCTGCTGGTCTCGGCTATCGAGACGCTGGCTGGTGGCACCGGCACCGACACCGTCACGCTGGGCACCTCGGGCAACACCCTGTTCGTTTCGGGCCTTGAGACCCTGACGGGCCAGGGCGGCACCGACGTCGTCACCATCGGCTCGGTCCTCGGCAACACCATCCTGGTGACCGGTCTCGAGACGCTGACCGGTCAGGTCGGCACCGACGTCGTCTCCCTGGGCACGGTCGGCAACACCATCCTGGTGTCGCTGCTCGAAACCCTGACGGGCGGCACGGGCACCGACGTCGTCACGCTGGGCTCTGTCGGCGGCACGCTGCTGGCTTCGGGTCTGGAGACGCTGACGGGCGGCACGGGTTCGGAACTGGTGTTCCTGGGTTCGGCCGGCAACACCCTGCTGGCTTCGGGTCTTGAGTTCCTGATCGGCGGTGCGGGCACCGACGCGATCACGCTGGGCACGGCGGGCAACACCGTCATCGTGCGCGGCCTCGAGACGCTGACCGGCCAGGGCGGCACCGACGTCGTCACCATCGGCGACACCGGCACCACCATGCTGGCTTCGGCCCTTGAGACCCTGACGGGCGGCGCTGCCACCGACGTGATCTCGCTGGGCACCGCCGGCAACACCCTGCTGGTCTCGGCTCTGGAAACCCTGACGGGCCAGGGCGGCACCGACGTCGTCACCATCGGTTCGGCCGGCGGCACGCTGCTGGTTTCGGGTCTGGAGACGCTGACGGGCGGCACGGGTTCGGAACTGGTGTTCCTCGGCACGGCCGGCAACACGCTCTCGGTGTCGGGCATCGACATCCTGATCGGCGGCACGGGCACCGACGTCGTCACCTTCGGTTCGGCCGGCAACACGCTGCTGCTCCGCGGCATCGAGACGCTGATCGGCCAGGGCGGCACCGACGTCCTGACGCTGGGCGACACGGGCAACACCGCGTCGGTTTCGCTGTTCGAGACGGTCATCGGCGGCGCTGCCACCGACGTCATCACGATCGGCACCGCCGGCGGCACCCTGTTCGTCTCGGCTCTGGAAACCCTGACGGGCCAGGGCGGCACCGACATCGTCACGCTGGGTTCGGCGGGTAACACCCTGCGCGTCGCGGCTCTCGAGACGATCACCGGCGGCGCTGCCACCGACGTCGTCACGCTGGGCACGACCGGCGGCACGATGCTGGTCTCGGCTCTGGAGACGGTCACCGGCGGCACGGGCACCGACGTCATCACGCTGGGCACGGCGGGCAACACGCTCACCGCTTCGGCGCTGGAGACGATCGCCGGCGGCACGGGCACCGATTGGGTCCTCCTCGGCGCGGCCGGCAACACCCTGCTGGTCTCGGGTCTGGAACTGCTGGTCGGCGGTGCGGGCACCGAAGTCGTCACGCTGGGCACGACGGGCAACACCATCCTCGTCCGCGGCATCGAGACGCTGACGGGCCAGGGCGGCACCGACGTCGTCACCATCGGCGACACCGGCACCACCATGCTGGCTTCGGGTCTGGAGACGCTGACGGGCGGTGCGGGCACCGACGCCATCACTCTGGGCACCACCGGCAACACCCTGCTGGTCTCGGCTCTCGAGACGATCACCGGCCAGGGCGGCACGGACGTCATCACCATCGGCTCGGTCGGCGCGACCCTCCTGGCCAATGCTCTGGAGACGATCAGCGGCGGCACGGGTTCGGAACTGGTGTTCCTGGGTTCGGGCGGCAACACGGTCACGGTGTCGGCTGTCGACATCCTGATCGGCGGCGCCGGCACCGACGTCGTCACGCTGGGCACGGCCGGCAACACGGTGCTGCTGCGCGGCATCGAGACGCTGACCGGCGCTGCGGGCACTGAAGTCATCACGCTGGGCAACACCGGCAACACGCTGGCGATCTCGCTGATCGACACGCTGGTTGGCGGCACGGGCTCCGACGTCGTCAGCCTCGGCACCACCGGCACCACCATGGTGCTGTCGGCGATCGAGACCCTGACCGGCGGTATCGGCACCGACGTGATCACCCTGGGTTCGACCGGCAACACGCTGTTCGCCACCCTGATCGACACCCTGACGGGTGGTGCTTCGACCGACGTCGTCACCCTGGGCACGGCCGGCGCCACCATGCTGGTCTCGGCTCTGGAGACGGTCACCGGCGGCACGGGCACCGACGTCATCACGCTGGGCACGGCGGGCAACAGCCTGCTCGTGAACTCCATCGAGACGATCGCCGGCGGCACGGGTTCCGACCTCGTGTTCCTGGGTTCGGTCGGCAACACCGTCCTGGCCTCGGGTCTCGAGATCCTGGTCGGCGGCACCGCCACCGATGTCGTCACGCTGGGCACGGCCGGTAACACGGTCATCCTGCGCGGCCTGGAGACCCTGACGGGTCAGAACGGCACCGACATCATCACCATCGGCGACACCGGCACCACCATGCTGGTCTCGGCGCTGGAGACCCTGGCCGGCGGCGCCGGCACCGACGTCATCACCATCGGCACCACCGGCACCACCATGCTGGTTTCGGCGCTCGAGACGGTGACCGGCGGTACGGGCACGGACGTCATCACCATCGGCACGGTCGGCTCGACCTTCCTGGCCAATGCGCTGGAGACGATCACCGGCGGTTCGGGTTCGGAACTGGTGTTCCTGGGTTCGGGCGGCACGACGGCCCTGGTTTCGGCGATCGACATCCTGATCGGCGGCACCGGCACCGACGTGGTCACCCTCGGCACGGCCGGCAACACGGTGCTGCTGCGCGGCATCGAGACGCTGACGGGCGCTGCGGGCACCGACGTCGTCACGCTGGGCAACACGGCCAACTCGCTGCTCGTCAGCGGGCTGGAGACGCTGACCGGCGGTTCGGCTTCCGACATCGTCACCCTCGGCACCTCGGGCAACACCATGGTGGTGTCGGGCATCGAGACGCTGATCGGCGGCACGGGCACCGACATCGTGACGATCGGCACGGCCGGCGGCACGCTGCTGGCTCTCGGCATCGAGACGCTGATCGGCGGCACGGGCCTGGAGGTGATCTTCACCGGTTCGGCGGGTGCGACCCTGACCGTCTCGGGCGCGGACTACGTGATCGGCAACACCGGCACCGACGTCCTGACCCTGGGTTCGGCCGGCAACACCACGACGATCCGCGGCATCGAGACGCTGATCGGCGACGCCGGCACCGACGTCGTGTTCCTGGGTGACACCGGCAACACGATGACGCTGGGCACCGGCATCGAGGTTCTGGTCGGCGGCACGGCCACCGACGTGCTGAGCATCAGCACTTCGGGCGCCACCCTGCTGACCCGTGCGATCGAGACCCTGATCGGCAACACCGGCACCGACGTGATCACGCTCGGCGACACGGTGAACACGGTCACCGTCACCGGCATCGACACCCTGACCGGCGGTGCGAGCACCGACATCGTCTTCACCGGCTCGGCCGGCGTGACGATGACCGCTTCGGGCATCGAGTTCCTGGTCGGCGGCACGGGCACCGACGTGGTCACCCTGGGCTCCTCGGGCAACACCGTCATCACCCGCGGCATCGATACGCTGTCGGGCGGTGCGGGCACCGACTGGGTGTTCCTGGGCGACACCGGCGTCACCATGGCGCTGGGTTCGGGCATCGAACTGCTGATCGGCGGCGCTGCCACCGATGTCGTCAGCCTCGGCACCGTTGGCAGCACCCTGCTGACCCGTGCGGTCGAGACGCTG
>NZ_CP118492.1:0-262203 GCF_051124815.1 Azospirillum sp. B2RO_4
GAGGGTTTCCAGGTTTGCACCCAGGGTCAGCGTATTGCCGGTATCGCTCAGGACCGCAAGGTCGGAGCCCTCGCCACCGATCAGGGTCTCGATGCCGCGGATCGTGGTGGTGTTGCCGGCCGAACCCAGGGTCAGGACGTCGGTGCCGGTGTTGCCGACCACAAAGTCCGCACCCGAGACGGTCAGGGTCGCTCCCATCGAGCCGGTGAAGATGACTTCAATGCCCGTGCCGCCGACCAGCGTCTCGATGCCGAGCGCCAGCAGCGTGCCGCCGACGGTGCCGATGGTGACGACGTCGGTGCCCGTGCCGCCGATCAGCGTCTCGATGCCCGACACCATCAGCGTGCTGCCGATCGAGCCGAGAGCGACGAGATCGGTGCCCAAACCGCCGACGATCGTCTCGAACAGTGATGCCGTTGCCGTATTGCCCGTGTTACCCAGCGTCAGGACGTCGACACCGCTGTTGCCGGTCAGCGTTTCGATGCCGCGCAGCAGCAGCGTGTTGCCCGCCGAACCCAGCGTCACGACGTCGGTGCCGGTACCGCCGATCAGAGTATCGAGTCCCGACACCGCGATCGTCGATCCGCCTGAGCCAAGAAAGACAAGTTCGGATGCCGTGCCACCCAGCAGGGTTTCAAGCAGGTTGGCCACCAGCGTTGCACCCAGGGTGCCGATCGCGATCACGTCACTGCCCGCCCCGCCGGTCAGGGTTTCGAGGAGCGACACCGTCATCGTGTTACCGCCCGAACCCAACGCGATGACGTCCAGCCCAGACCCGCCGGCCAGCGTCTCTATCGCGCTCGCCAGCATGGTGGTGCCGGTGTCGCCGATGGTGAGGGTGTCGCTGCCCGCCCCGCCGGTCAGGGTTTCGATGCTGCGCAGCAGCAGCGTGTTGCCGTCAGCCCCCAGCGTGACGACATCGCGCCCATTGCCGCCGACCAGAATATCGAGGGCCGATGCCAGCAGTGTGCTGCCGGCGCTTCCCAGGAAGACCAGATCGAAGCCTTGGCCACCGATGACGGATTCAAGAATATTCGCCTGTACCGTGATGCCGCCCGACCCCACGGTGACGACATCAATTCCCGCATCACCGGTGATGGTTTCGATTCCGGAGATCCGTACGGTCGTGCCGGCAGTGCCCAACGTCACCATGTCAAGACCGCTGCCGCCGATCAGCGTTTCCACCGCGACCGTCGCCAGGGTGCTGCCGCCGGACCCCAGCGTCACCACGTCCAGCCCGGCGCCACCCAGCAGAGTCTCCAACTGCGACACCGCCAGCGTGTTGCCGCCGGTGCCGAGCAGGACGGCGTCGATACCGGTTCCGCCGGTGATCGTCTCGAACAGCGACACCGTTACCGTGTTGCCGGTGTCGCCCAGCGTCAGAACGTCGGTGCCGCTGTTACCGGTCAGCGTCTCGATGCCGCGCAGCAGCACCGTGTTGCCGCCGTCGCCCAGCGTCACCGCGTCGTTGCCTGCCCCGCCGACCAGGATCTCCAGCCCGGACACCTGCACCGTGTTGCCGGCCGAGCCGAGATAGACCACATCCGTCCCGCTCGACCCGGTCAACGTTTCCAGGCCCGCAACCAGCAGCGTGTTGCCGCTGGAACCCGACACCCGGTTCATGTCCGCCGCCGTGTCGAACCGGGCGGTGGCGAGCGTCACCACGTCCAGCCCCGATCCGCCGATCAGCGTTTCCAGCTGCGACACCAGCAGCGTGTTGCCGCCGGTGCCCAGCGCGATGATGTCGACCGCGGTGCCGCCGACCAGCGTCTCCAGGTTCGAGGCCACCATGGTCGAGCCGCGATTGCCGATGGTGATCGCGTCCAGCCCGGACCCGCCGGTCAGTGTCTCCAGCATGCGCAGCAGCGTGGTGTTGCCGCCGTCGCTGAGGGTGACGAGGTCCGGGCCGGCGTCGCCGACCAGAATTTCCAGCCCGGCGATCAGCAGGGTCGAGCCGCCGCCCAGCTCGCCGATCACCACCACGTCGCTGCCCGAACTGCCGATCAGCGTCTCCAGCAGATTGGCGACGAAGGTGCCGCCGCCGTCCGACAGCTGGATGACGTCGCTCCCGCTGTTGCCGGTGATCGACTCGATCCCGGAGATCCGCACCGTCGTGCCGGCGGTGCCCAACGTCACCACGTCCAGACCGCTGCCGCCGATCAGCGTTTCCACCGCGACCGTCGCCAGGGTGCTGCCGCCGGACCCCAGCGTCACCACGTCCAGCCCGGCGCCACCGAGCAGCGTCTCCAACTGCGACACCGCCAGCGTGTTGCCGCCGGTGCCGAGCAGGACGGCATCAATGCCAGTTCCACCGGTGATCGTCTCGAACAGCGACACCGTTACCGTGTTGCCGGTGTCGCCCAGCGTCAGAACGTCGGTGCCGCTGTTACCGGTCAGTGTCTCGATGCCGCGCAGCAGCACCGTGTTGCCGGCAATCCCGAAGGTGACGACGTCGGTCCCGGCCCCGCCGATCAGGGTGTCGATGCCCGACATTGTGACCGTCGAACCGGCCGAGCCCAGGAGGAGCAACTCGGAACCCGTGCTGCCGGCGATCGTCTCCATCAGCTCGACGAGCAGAGTGGCGCCGGCCGAACCGATGGTGACCACATCGGTGCCGATGCCGCCGGTCAAGGTTTCCAGCCCCCGAACCAGCAAGGTGCTGCCTGCCGTGCCCAGCGTGATGGTGTCGGTCGCTGAACCGCCAACCAACGTCTCGATACCCGAAACCGTCATGGTGGTGCCGGTATCGCCGATGGTGATGATGTCGGTTCCCGAGCCGCCTGTCAGGCTTTCCAGCCCCCGAAGCAACAGGGTGTTGCCGGCCGAACCCAGCGTGACGATGTCGGTGCCGGCGCCGCCGATCAGCAGGTCCAGACCGGACGCCAGGACCGTGCCGCCGGCCGAGCCGAGGAAGATCAACTCGGAACCCGCGCCGCCGGTGATCGTCTCCAGCAGGTTGGCCAGCAGAGTGCTGCCGGCCGAACCGAGAGTGATGACGTCGGTGCCGGCGCCGCCGGTGATCGTCTCCACAATCGAGAGCAGCAGCGTGTTGCCGGCCGTGCCCAAGGTGACGATGTCGGTGCCGACTCCGCCGGCGATCGTTTCGAAATTCGAGATCGACAGGGTGTTGCCGGTGGCACCGAGCGTCACGACATCGGTGCCGGCTCCGCCGGTCAGCGTCTCAAGAGCGGTCGCGGACAGGGTGCTGCCGGCTGTGCCCAGCGATACGACGTCGAGGGCCGTACCGCCGACGATCGTCTCAAGAGCCGAAACCAGCGTGGTGTTGCCGGTATCGCCCAACGTGACGATGTCGGTCCCGCTGCTGCCTATCAGCGTCTCGATGTCGCGCAGCAGCAGGGTGTTGCCGCCGGCCGCGTCGAGGGTGACCACGTCGGTGCCGATGCCGCCGGTGAGGATTTCGATGGCCGACATCGAAACGGTTGAACCGGACGTGCCGAGGGCGATCAGATCGGAACCCATGCTGCCGGTGATCGTCTCCAGCAGGTTGACCCGCAGAGTGCCGCCAGCCGAACCAAGAGTCACGACATCGGTGCCCGCAGCCCCTGTCAATGTCTCGATGGCATTGACGAGCAGGGTCGTGCCGCCGGTCCCCAGTGTGACCACATCGATGCCGCTGCCGCCGCTCAGCGTCTCCAGCCGGTCGGCAAGCAGAGTGCCGCCTGTGCCGCCCAGGGTGATGACGTCGGTGCCGGCCCCGCCGGTGATCGTGTCGAGCAGGGTTGCCAGCAGCGTGATGCCGGAGGTGCCGAGGGTCACCGCATCGCCGGCATCCGAGCCGGTCAGCGTTTCGAGACCTTCGACGAGAACCGTGCCGCCGCCGCTTGCAAGCGTGATCACATCGGATCCCGACGATCCGAGAATGGTCTTGTATTGGGAGGAGACCGACAGGGTGTTGCCACCGCCGCTCAAGATGAGAATGTCGGCATCCAGAACGCTGACCAGGGTTTCCAGTCCGCTCAGATGCAGAGTCTGCCCAACCGCAATGACGGTTTCAATATTGACGGCGTGAAAGGTCGATCCACTGCTGCCCAGCATGACGACATCGGTGCCGGAGCCCCCGATCAGCGTCTCGATGCCAGACATCAGCAGCGTATTGCCGGCGGTGTCCAGCGTCACGACGTCGGTGCCGGCACCGCCGATGAGCGTTTCGATGCCGGTTGCCAGCAAAGTGTCTCCGGTGCCGCCGAGCGTCACGACATCAGTGCCGGCGCCACCGATCAGGGTCTCGATACCGGCCGCCAGCAGAGTGTTCCCGCCAAGGTCGAGCGTGATGATGTCGGTGCCGGCCCCGCCGGTCAGCGTCTCAATCGCCGAGACCACAAGTGTGTTTCCGGTTGTGGCGAGCGTCACGGCGTCGATGCCGGTATTGCCCATCACCGTTTCGACGGCCGAGACCAGCAGAGTGTTTCCGATGGTACCGAGCATCACGAGTTCGGTGGCGGCCCCGCCGATCAGGGTCTCGATGCCTTGCACCATCACCGAAGCGCCGCCGGAACTTACGGTTATGACTTCGGTGCCGCTGCTCCCGATAACCGTTTCAAGGCGGAATATCTGAATCGTGCTTCCGGCCGTACCGAGCATGACGAGATCAGAGCCGGCCTCACCGGTCAAGGTCTCGATGTCGGAGGCCAGCACAGTGTTGCCGCCGGTGCCGAACGTCACGACATCGGTACCGTTGCCGCCTGCCAAGGTTTCCAAAGCAAAGAGCAGCAGGGTGTTTCCGGCAGTGCCGAGCATTAGGACATCGGTGCCGGCCCCGCCGGTCAGTGTTTCGACAGACGAGACCAGCATCGTGTTGCCGCCGGTGCTCAGCACCACGAGGTCGGTGCCGGTGCTGCCCGCCAGGGTTTCGATGTCGGACACCAACACCGTGCTTCCGTTGAAACCGATCGTCACGACATCGGTGCCGGCCCCACCGGTCAGCGTCTCGATTCTCCACAACTGGATGGTGTTGCCCGAATCCACCAGCGAAATGGCATCGCGGCCCGAGCCACCGTTCAATGTTTCGATCTGGGAAAGAAAAAGGGTTATGCCACTGGCGCTGACTGTGACGACATCGACGCCCGCACCACCAACCAGTGTTTCAAGCGCCGAGATCAAAGCCGTGCTGCCGGCCGATCCGAAGGTCACGACATCCGTCCCGGCGGCACCGATGACGCTTTCCACGGCGGTAAACAGCACCGTGTTGCCGGCGGTACCCAGTGTAATGACTTCGGTGCCGGCCCCACCGATCAAGGTCTCCAGGCCTTGCACCCTCACTGACGCGCCGGTGGAACCCACGGTTACGACGTCGGTGCCGCTGTCTCCCGTCACCGTTTCAATGCGGGTGATTTGAATCGTGTTGCCGCCGGTGCCGAGGATGACAAAATCGGTATTGTTCCCGCCGGTCAACGTCTCAATGTCGGAAACCAGTGTCGTATTGCCACCGGAGGCGAACGTCACGAGATCGGTGCCGGCACCGCCGACCAGGGTCTCCAGCAGCTTCACCGTCATGGTGCTGCCGATGGTGCCGATGGTGATGACATCGGTACCGGCGCCGCCGGTCAGGGTTTCCAGCCCGGAGACCAGCATGGTCGTGCCGGCTGCCAGGATGGTCACGGCGTCGGTGCCGACGCCGCCGGTCAGCGTCTCCAGATCCGACACCTTCGTGGTGACGCCGGCCGATCCCAAGGTGATCAGGTCGGTGCCGCTATTGCCGATGATGCTTGTCACCAGCGACACCGTGGCGGTGTTGCCCTGCGTCCCCAGGTTTAGAACCGCTGTACCACCCGCGCCGCCCGCAGTGATGACTTCCACACCCGACACTGCGTAATGCACGCCATTGCTGCCAAGGACAACAGAATCGGTTCCCGCACCGCCGATGATGGTTTCAACATTGTAGAACGCTATCGTGTTGCCGGCATCGCCCAGGGTTATGAGATCGACACCAGTGCCACCCAGCAGGGTCTCCAGTCCGGACACCAGGATGGTGTTCCCCCCGGAGCCCAGCGTTATTTGATCAGTTCCAACTCCGCCGATCAAGGTTTCCACCAGCGAGACTGTCGTGGTATTGCCCGCCGAACCCAGCGAGATGACGTCATTCCCAATCCCGCCGTTCAGGCTTCTCAGCCACGACACCATCATGGTGGAGCCGACCGTGTCACCCAGCGTGATCACATTGGTGCCGCCGGTGCCGGTCAGCGTTTCGACGCCGGTGACGCCGAAGGTCGCGCCGATGTTGCCCAGCGTGATGACGTCCGTACCGGCGCCGCCCGTCAGCGTGTTGATCTGCGACAGTGTCAGCGTGTTGCCGGAATCGGCCAGAGTCCTGACAACCGGCGCGATGTCCCGGAGATACAGCAGGGAACCGTTGGAGATGCCATAGAGCGCATCGATGTCGCCGTCACCGTCGAGGTCGGCCAGGGCCGGCATCGGATAGGCTCCGGTGTTGAGGCCGTAGACAGCCGTCCCGACAAGCGAGAATGTCGGGGACGATGTCGTCCCGATGTTGATGGAAACGACATCCTTGTTCACAAGGTCGAGATCGCCGTCACCGTCGAGATCGACGAGGACGGGCGCATTGTGGCTGACAGCCGCCGTCATGCCGAAGAGGTTCGTTCCCTCCAGCGAAAAGGTCGGCGACGACGATGTTCCGTTGTTGCGGTAGAAAAGGAGGCCGTTGGACTGGTCCCCCATCAGCAGATCGGCGTCGCCGTCGCCGTCCAGATCGGCGAAGGTCGGAGCCAGGTAGCTGCCGGTGACAATGCCGAAGAGGTTGGTTCCCTCCAGCGAGAAGGTCGGGGAGGATGACGTTCCGTTGTTGCGGTAGAACTCCGTGCCGCCGTTCTTGCTGCCGAGGAACAGGTCGAGGTCGCCATCGCCATCGATATCGACGAGGCTTGGCTTCGCATAGGTATCGAAACTGAAAAGTCCGAACGGGTTCGTGCCCTGCAATGAATATGTCGGTGCCAGCGTCGTCCCGACATTGGCGAAATACACCGTCTCGCCAAGCTTGTTGCCGACCAGAAGATCCAGATCTCCGTCGCCGTCGAGGTCGGCGAACGTCGGGGCAGCGTAATTGCCGACGCCGCTGAGGCCGAAAGAATTGGTGCCGACAAGGGTAAAGGTTGGAGTAGCCACGATCTTTCAGCCCCTTGGATATGCCTGTCGACAACGCGCCCGTTCACCGGTCGCCGTAAGACGTCCGGTCAATTCGGAATCTCTGTTGGAATGGCCACCGCTTCGGCCAGCGCCCGCGCATCGAGCAACCCCACCGCCTCCGCACGGCGCACGCCGGGAAGGATGGCGACGTCGTACAGTTCGTTCACGGTGTGATGGAGCCACAGCATGTGCGCCACGGTTCCGCTGTCGGTGTCCACCACGGCCAGTCCGCATTGGGCGGAAATTCCTGCCCGCTCAAGCGCCGGTTCGAGAGGCAGCGCGCTCAGCGTTCCGTGACCGCCGCGTGGACGCGACAGGCCGACGACCGCCCATTTCCCGTGAAAGGCCAGTCCGCGCGCGAAGCCGGGGCAGAAGCAGACCGGCTCGAAGCGACCGGTCCCATCCACCGTTCCAAGCTCGCCGGTGCCGGAATTGAGCATCCACAGCCGGCCGAGGTGCCAGCGGGGGGAATGGGGCATCGACAGTCCGGCGCAGACGACCTCGCCCGACGGGACGTCGATCAGCACGCCGCCGTCGGTCCGGCGCTCGCGCCAGCCCTCGATGACATCGCAGCGGCCCAATGCCGTCGCGAACTTCGGCCGCCCATCCTCGCCAAGCGCCACCCCGTTCAGATGGCAGCGGTCCTCGTTGCGCAGGGCGGAAATGAAGGCGGGCTTCCAGACCGGACGGAAGCCCCGGTCGGCGTCGGGAACGGCAAGACAGTTGAAGCGCGTGTTGACGAAGATCGGGACGCCGTCTTGGCCGACTGCGATGTCGTGGATATCGATATCGCCGGTCATGTAACCCAGTCGGGGCACGTAAAGACGATCCGCGCCCGACGGCGTGCGGCCGGACGGTTGCAGCGTGTCGGCAAAGCGCCAGAGATGGGATTGTCCGCCGACCCACAGCGCGGCCCCATCGGCACACAGGCCCTGGCAACGCTGTACCATCCGCTCATGGGCCTTCAGACGTCCATCCTCACCCAGCCCAAGGAAGAACAGCCTGTGCGTCTCGTAGGTTGAAAATGCGATCGCGCAGCCGACCGTCTCCAGCCAGTCAGGGAGGTTCGGCGTGCCTTGCAGCATGGGCTGAGATCGTTCTTCGGCTGGCATCCGACCGTTCTCCCCTGTCTTTCCGCCCATTGTCCTGGACGAATCGTTAGTATACATCGCAAAACGAAGTTGAATTGTTAAGAGAATAGATAATTTTCTTAAATTTGGATCCTTGCACAGCCAAAGATGGAATATTCTGGAAGAACGTCCATGTGAAAACGGCTTAAAGTAGCAGCAATTGGGAAAGAGGCGGCATTTGCCCAACCGAATCAGACGAATGCCCGCCCCCACGCACCATTTCTCTCCGCAGCAGCTCTACACCGGTTCGCCGCATTCCTCGGGACAGTCTTTTATGAGCACCCCAACCACCGGTTTCACCGACCAAGCCGTTGCCCTCACCCACCAGGGTGCCGCTGCCCTGGCCGGCGGGCAGGAAGCGCTTGCCGTTTCCTGTTTCACCACGGCGGCCCTTCTGGCACCGCACCGGGCAAGCATCTGGCACAATCTCGGCGAAGCGCGGCGGGCCCTGGGCCTGACGGCCGGTGCGGCGCAGGCCTACCATCATGCCCTGCGGCTGCGTCCCGCCTATCCGAAGGCCTGGACCGGACTGGCCTCGCTGCTGCACAGGACCCGGCGCTTCAAGGCGGCGGCGCGGGCGTCCACGCGGGCGCTGGCGCTGGACCCGGGCTTTGCCGAAGGCTGGTCGGTCGCCGGTTCGATCCTGCTGGAGCGGCGGGCGATGGAGCGCCTGTCGATCATCCTGCATCGGGTGGTGCGGTTGACGCCGGACAGTATGCCGGCGTGGCTCGCGCTGGCCGGCGGACTCGGCGAAACGGCGGGGCCGGCTCTGCCGCTCGCCTGCGCGCGGCGCGCGGTTGCGCTGTCGCCCGACCGGCCGGCCGGCTATGTGAACCATGCCGGGCTCCTGATCAGACAGGGAAGGCTCGAGGCGGCCCAAACGATGCATGACCGGCTGCGCCGCTTGGCTCCGCTGGAGGGATATGCCGAGGCCGGTGACAGTCTGCTGGCAACCTTGCGTGGCGACTTCGCTGCGGCGGTGTCGCTGGCCCGCCGGTCTCTGGTCCTCCAGCCGGCCTCCCCCACCGCCCTCATCAACCTGTCCCTGGCCGAACATGACAGCGGACAGGCGGAGCGGGCGCGCCGCGGCAACGAGCGCGCCATCATGCTCCATCCGGAAAGCGACGTCGCACGCTTCAACCTGTCCATGGTGCTGCTGGCGGATGGCGACTTCGCCAATGGCTGGCGTCTGTATGAATCCCGCTGGCGGATGGAGCGCGTGACCTATCCAGCCCACGCCCCACGCTGGCAGGGCGGCGACCCGGCGGGACGCTCATTCCTTCTGGTGGCCGAACAGGGGCAGGGGGATACGCTGCATTTCGTCCGCTACGCCCCGATGCTGGCCGCACTCGGCGCCCATGTCCATCTGATGGTGCAACCATCGCTGGTCCGGCTGCTGTCGGGACTTCCCGGAATCGCCTCGGTTCGGTCGCTCACGGAATCGCCACCGGTCTGCGATGCCTGCATTCCGCTGCTCAGCCTGCCATTGGTGTTCGGCACGACGCTGGCAACCATCCCGGCAGCAGTCCCCTATCTGCACGTTTCCGAACAGGATCGCGCCACCTGGAAACGGAGGCTCGGTGGCGAGCGCCGCCGACGGGTCGGTCTGGTCTGGGCTGGTTCGGCGCATGACGACCAGTTCCTGGCCCATATGGTCGACCGGAGGCGGAGCTTGCCGCTGGCAGCACTGGCTCCGCTAGCCGATGTTCCGGACGTGACTTTCTACAGTCTGCAGAAAGGGCCACCGGCGAATGAGGTGCGGCCGCCCGGTCTGGATCTTGTCGACTGGATGGAGGTGGTTGGCGATTTCGCCGACACCGCGGCGTTTGTCGCGGAACTCGACCTCGTCATCAGCGTCGACACCTCGGTGTGCCATCTGGCCGGCGCGCTGGGCCGGCCGGTCTGGATGCTGTCTCGTTACGATTCCTGTTGGCGCTGGCTGCGCGACCGGTCGGACAGCCCCTGGTATCCGACCATGCGCCTGTTCCGCCAGGATCGGCCGGGTGACTGGAGCCCTGTCATCCTTAGCGTCCGCGCCGCCCTGGAACGTTGGGCGGTGCAGTAATGAACCGGATGAGCTGATGGCCCCCCTGAGCGTGGTGTAGACATCGGGACGCCCCTCAGCGTTCTTCGGCCGGTCCGGCGGGATGGTCAGGCAGCCATAGCGGACAGGCTGACGAGGGGGTTCCGTCAGCTTTCGCGCCAAACCGGGCGATTGGGCGCGGCGAGGCCGGTTTCCGGCACGGTCGGTTGGGCGATGGCGAGCAAGTCGCGCAAGGCGGCGCCCCTTTGGGAATGGATCGCCCGTCGCTGGGCGGCCGGGAGGTGCTGGTTGCGCCGGGTCGCCGGCCGGAGGAAGTGACTTGGTCGCGATGTTCGCTGCGGTAGACGTCGAGCGTCGATAAGCTGCGATCACGCCGGCAATTGCCGGCGCGCCGCCCGCCGGGCCGCCTGTTCTTCCAGGTAGCGATCGACGGAATGCGCATGCTCCGGCGACAAATGCGCCAGCGTCTGAAGCGCCGCGGTCGCGTCGAGGCAACCCGCCAGATCGCTGCGCTCCGACAAGCGAAGGAGGCGCTTGGTGTAGCGCAGGGCCGGCGCGGAGTTGCGCGCGATCTCCGCCGCCAATGCCTGGGCGCGATCCATCAGCCCGTCGGCCGGAACGATCTCCGACACCAGCCCGTAGTCGAGCGCCGTACCGGCGTCGACGATCCGGCCGGTGAATGCCAGTTCCGCCGCGCGGGCGTGCCCGACCGCTCTGGGCAGGAACCACGCGCCGCCAATGCCCGACACCAGCCCCAACCTGACGAAGGTCTCCGCAAAGGTGGCGGCCGGTGACGCGATGCGCAGATCGCACATGCAGGCGATATCGAGGCCCGCCCCCATGGCAGGACCGTTCACCGCCGCGATGACCGGCACCTCCAGCCCGTAAAGGGCAAGCGCGAGGCGCTGCAGCGTGCGCCGATAGCGTTCCCCGATGTCGATCGGCCCGCCGGCCATCAATCCTTGATGCGACTGCATATCCTTGACGTTGCCGCCCGCGCAGAAGGCCGGCCCGGCGCCGGTCAGGATCGCAACGTGGACTCCGTCGTCGGCATTGACGGCCTCGATGGCCGCAATGAAGTCGTTACACTGCTCCGGCTGCGAAAGAGCGTTCCGGGTTGCAGGCTCGTCCATCGTCAGAACGACGAGACCGCCTTGCTTTTTGATCCTTAGAAATGGGCGTGTCACGATGTTGCTCCGGTGAAGATCACTGAGTCCGAGACGAGCGTGTCCACATCCGCTTCGGTGAAGCCGAAGCGTTGCAGGATCACGCGCGAATCCTGACCCGTGAAAGGTGGTGGTGCGGTCGGCCGCGCCGCGCCTGCGGTGCCAAGGGCGAAACCGGGCATGCGGAAGCTGCCTGCCCGCGGGTGATTCAGTTCGATCTCGATGCCACTGGCCGAATACTGCTCGGTGCCGACGACTTCGGCGTAGTCGGCGACCGGGGCAGCGACGATGTCGGCCTCCCGCAACAGCGGCAACCACTCGGCGGAGGTCCGCCGGCGGAAGATCGGCTGAAGTACGGCAAGCAGCGCCGGCCGTTCGCCGACGCGCCCGGCGTTTGTCGCGAAGCGGGGATCGGTGACGAGATCGCGACGCCCGATGAGGTCGCAGAGCGCTTGCCACCGGCGATCCTGGTAGGCGGCGACCATGATCCAGCCGTCGCGGGTAGGCAGCGCCTCGTTCACCGCTGCGTAGGGAGCGGCGCTGCCGGTCGGCTCCGGCACCGTGCCGGTATTCAGATAAGCAGCAAGGTTCAGCTGCTGGAGCATCAACATGGAATTGTAGAGGCTGACATCGAGATGTGCGCCTTCGCCCGTGGCATCGCGCCGCCGCAAGGCAGCCAGGACCGCCACGGTCGCGAACAGCGCCCCCGTCATGTCGGCGAGTGGCAGCGGCACCTTTCCGGGGCCGCCGTCCGGGGCCGGGATCCCTGCCATCAGCCCGGTGACCGCCTGGATGATCCCATCCACGCCGGGGCGGCCGGTCCATGGCCCGGTCTGCCCGTAGGCGGAAAGCGAACAGGTGATGAGGTCCGGCTTGATGGCGGACAGCGACGCATGGTCGATGCCGAGGCGGGCGGTGACGCCGGGCCGGAAATTCTCCAGCACGATATCGGTCCGCTCCACCAGTCGGCGGATCACCCCGGCCGCCTCCGGCCGCTTGAGGTCGATGCTGAGGGCCAGCTTGTTCCGGTTCGCCGTCAAAGCGGTCAGGCTTTCGCCATTCTGCCAGGGTGGACCGAGCCGCCGCGCGAGTTCGCCGTCCGGAGGCTCGATCTTGATGACGGTTGCTCCCATGTCCGCGAGCCACATTCCGCAGACCGGTCCGGCGATCAACTGGCCGAAATCGAGAACGGTGAGTCCGGCAAGAGACTGTGCGAGCATAAGAATCAATGACTCCATGGACATGAGCGGTGCCGCTCCGTGATGAGTCCATGTGCCGCCGATTGCGCTTTCGCCACAATCGAGTAATCTTGCGCAACTGTTGAGCAAAACTGCACGGTCGATCATGAGAGACCTGCCTCCGCTGAACGCGCTCCTGGCGTTCGAGATCGTCGCGCGCACGGGCAGCGTCCGGGCGGCCGCGGATGAACTGCTGGTGACGCCGAGCGCCATCAGCCGGCAGATCCGGCTGCTGGAGGATCATTTCGGCGTCGCGCTGTTCGCCCGCCAGGGCCGCGGTCTGACCATGACCTCGGTCGGTGCCGCCTATTACGAGCGGGTCACCAGCCACTTCGATGGGTTGCGCAAGGCCAGCACGCTTCTTCATGCGTCCTCCGGCCGGGCGGTGTTGAAGCTGCGCTCCTACACGACCTTCGCGACGCGATGGTTGCTGCCCCGCCTGTCGCATTTCCAACTGGCGCATCCGGAAATCGATGTCCGTCTGACGACGGAATCGCAATGGAGCGACTTGGGCGACTTCGATGCGGCCATCCGGCTCGGCGACGGGCAATGGCCCGAGCATCGCGCCGTCCCGCTGGTGCCGAACATACTGCGGCCGGTCTGCAGCCCGGCTCTGCTGAAAGGTGCGGAGACGAAGGACGCCTCCTGGCTGGCCCGACAAACGCTGCTCTTCGTCCGCGCCCGTCCCGACGATTGGGCACTCTGGTGCGACGCCGCCGGCATCGACATGGCCGGGTTCAAGCGCCGCAGGGAACTGGAAAGTTCGGCCCTGGCCTATCAGGCGGCGCTCGAAGGACATGGGGTGGCTCTGGCCCAACTCGTCCTCGTCGAGGACGAGTTGGCGGCCGGCGATCTGGTGGCACCAATCGCGTTCGCGCTCGATCGCCGGAACGTCACCTACTATCTGGTGTCGGATGTCCGGAGCCAGAAACGCACCGTCCTCGATCAACTCCAGCGCTGGTTGACCTCGGACAACGCCGCTTAACGCGCCGGATGCCCGACGGTCACGTCACCGGCCACCATCCGCCGCGGAGTCGTTGATCGTTTCCTTCAGGTCAACAGTTGCGCGATTTTACTTGCTGGTCCGCCTGCCCGACTTTCATTACCGTCAGCAAGAGACAGAGCCGCCGTGGCTCCGTGGACAAATCCCCAGCCGATCCGGCGCGCGCCCGGAATCCAGGACTCGGATGTCCAAGCCAGACTTTGATCGCCCGGAAAAATACAGTTTCGAACACCCCCGGGATCGGAGCGAAAGCCTTGCCGTTCGCGGCGGAGAAGCCTTTCGGCTCGCTCCCGCATCATGAGCGGCCATCGTCAATAAGCAATCCGCATTCTGAAACTCCGGATGCGCAAGGGAGGAGCCGAAATGGTCCAATCGCGGCCACCAAACATGCTGTCGATCGTTTTCTCATCCAGCCTTGGAACCATGCTGGAATATTATGATTTCTTCGTCTATGTCGCCCTTACCGCGACCTTCACCAAGCTCTTCTTCCCAACGGAGGATCCGGCAGTGGGCGCTTTGGTCGGCGCCGCGGGCTTCGGCGCGGCGTTCCTCGCACGACCGATCGGCACGCTCATTTTCAGTCCGATGGCGGATCGGGTCGGACGGAAGAAGACCTTCGTCGTGACCCTGACGTTGATGGGTGCCGCGACGTTCCTGATGGGATGCTTGCCGAGCTATGCCACCGCCGGCTTCGCCGCTCCTGTCGCGTTGCTCGTACTGCGCATCGTGCAAGGCATTGCGCTCGGCGGCGAATATGGGTCGGCGGCGGTGTACGTGATGGAACACGCGCCTGCCAGACGAGCCGGGCTCTACACAAGCGTGCTTCAAGGCACCGCCGGGGTTGGCCTGCTCATCGCCCTCGTCATCGTTGCGGTCCTCAAGAGCAGCCTCAGCGCCGAGATGTTCGACCTTTGGGGTTGGCGGATACCGTTTCTTCTGTCGGCACCCATCGTCATCGTGGCGACCTTCATCCGTTTGAAGATGACCGAGACGCCGGTTTTCCTGGAACTCAAGCGATCCGGAACGCTCTCCGCGTCACCGCTCGCGGAATCCCTGACGAGCCGGGCGGCCTGGAAGGGAATCCTGCTGGCGATCTTCGGTGCGCAGGGTGGGACATCGGTCGCTTTGTACACATCTGTTGTCTACATGCTGTATTTCCTGCAAGGCGTCCTGAAAGTCGACAGCATGCAGGCCAACATGTGCGTCGCCGTCGCGGTGCTGGTGACTGCCCCGCTGTTCCCGGTCTTCGGCGGGCTCTCCGACAGGATCGGCCGAGCGAGGACCATGCTGATCGGCATCGTCTCCTGGATGGTCATCGCCTATCCGGCCTTTTCCGGCATCGCGGCGGGGGCCGAGACGGGCTCCTGGACCCTCGTCACCCTTCTCATCACGGCGCTGGCCGCACTGACGGCGATGATCATGGCCCCCCTTCCCGCCTTCATCTCGGAATGCTTCCCGCCGCAGAGCCGCACGACGGGCTTTGGACTGGCGCAACAGGTCGGCAACGTCATGTTCGGCGGGTTCCTGCCGCTGATCTCGCTGACGCTCGTCAACTGGACGGGCAATCCGCTTGCCGGCGTCGGCTACTCCATCGCGTCCCTGATTCCCTGCGCGCTGGTCACTTACGGTTGGGCGATGAAGGCCGAGAAGGGGAGGAATTCGACCAAGGCTGCACCTCCGATCGAGGCGCAGACCCAGTCGATGGGATGAGAACAAGAATGGACGGCCGCCCGGAAAGGCGGCCGTCCATTCTTTCGATAGAGGAAATCCGTCCGTCAGTGCGCCAGCGTGGCCGCGGCCGTCAATGTGCCCGCCGGCACCCGATGTCGGCGCAGCGCAAAGACCGCCAGCGAGGCCAGAAGGGCCGGAACAACCGCGGTCAGCACGACGCCCTGGGCACTCCAGCCGGCACCCAGCAGCGCTCCGCCGGCAACCGGACCGATGATCGAGCCGATCCGGCCGATGCCGAGCGCCCAACCGACGCCGGTCGAGCGGATCGCCGTCGGATAAATGCCGGCGGCCAGTGCATTCATGCCGATCTGCGCGCCAACCACGCCGAAGCCAGCCAGGAAGACCGCCGGCATCAGCAGCCACAGGTCATGCGCGCCGAATGCGACACCGGCGATGAACAGGGCCGAGGCGGCATAGGCGGTACCCAGCACCAGATGCGGGTTCATCCGGTCGATCATGCGGCCGAGCGCGATGGCGCCGACCACGCCGCCGAGATTCAGCACGGCGGTCGACAGGATCGCGGTTTGGATCGGCATGCCGCTGGCGCGCAGCAGCGACGGCAGCCAGTTGACCAGGAAATACATCACCAGCAGGTTCATGAAGAACGCCGCCCACAGCAGCAGCGTGGTGCGTGCCCGCCCGTCCTGGAACAGCTTGGCGACGGTGAAGCCGGCGGCCTTCGGCTCGTGCAGGACAAAGCTGCTGCCGGCCTCGACGCGGGCGGCATTATCCGGGTCGAGCCGCCTCAGAATGGCGGTAATCCGCTCGCGCGGGGCGTTGCTGGCGACCAGATAGCGCAGCGATTCCGGCAGGAAGACGATCAGGACCAGCAGGACGGCCAGGGGGGCGATGCCGCCGACGATGAAGACGGATTGCCAGCCGAAGGCGCCGATCAGCGGCGCGCTGATGACGCCGCCGATGGTCGAGCCGAAGGGAAAGCCGCAGAACATCACGGTGACCAGCGTCGCCCGCAGCCGCCCCGGCGCATATTCCGACGTCAGCGCGATGATGTTCGGCATCGCTCCGCCCAGCCCGACGCCGGTGAGAAAGCGATAGAGCAGCAGTTCGTTCATCGTGCCGGCCCAGGCGGTCACCAGCGAGAAGACGCCGAAGATCAGCATGGACAGCAGGATGATGCTCTTGCGGCCGAAACGGTCGGCCGCCGGGCTGAGGATGAAGGCGCCCACGGTCAGGCCTGCAAGGCCGGCGCCGAAGATCGGGCCGAAGCCGGCAACGTTCATCCCCCATTGTTCGGCGATGACCGGCGCCACATAGGCAATGGCCTGGGTATCGAAGCCGTCCAGCGCCGCGATCAGCGCACAAAGCGCGGTGATCAGGAACTGGAACCGGCCGAACCGCGCGCGTTCGATCGCGGCGGTCACGTCGATGACGTGCTGCTGTCCGGGCATGTGCCCCTCCCATGATGTTTGGTGTCTGGGCCGGATCGTTGTCCGGCCGGCCGGCGGTTGTCTCGGGACCGCCGGCCGAGTGCCCCTTTCGGTGAAGGGCTTAAGCGCGGTGTTCGCGGTAGAGGCCCAGCTTTTCCTGGGCGGTGCGGTCGGAATAGCCGAACAGCACAAGATCGCTGCCGGCCTGGATCGTCACCTCGTCCCAACTCGGCACGACGACCACGTCGCGCTCCGACAGGGCGAACTCCTCGGTGCCGACGCGGGCATGGCCCTGCCCTTCCACCACCACCAGGACGGTGCCGTCGGTGGCGCGGCGCGGCTTGGTCTCGAAGCCCTTCGGCAGCAGGCGGACATGGGCCGAGATGGTCGGCATGATCGCCCCGCCATCGGCCGGGTTGATGAATTCCAGCGCATGACCGATCCAGGGATCGGGAGCTTCCGCTGCCGCCAGCGCGGCAAGGATCGCCCGCCATTCCGGATAGGGGTAATGGAACAGCGGCTGGTGCGCGGGACGCCGGTCGGCGGCGGTGCCGCGCATCGGCCGCATGTTGTGGCCGTAGCGGGCGCTGCTGTCGCCCGGCCGCACCGTCTCGGGATGGGCGGGCTGGCCCAGATGCTCGGCGAAGCTGGCGTCGAAATGGCGAACGGTCGGGATGTCCAGCCCGTCGAGCCAGATCATCGGCTGGTCGGTGGTGTTGCCGTGATCGTGCCATTGCCAGTTCGGCGTCAGCACGAGGTCGAAGGGGTTCATCACCGCCTTCTCGCCATCCACCGCGGTGTAGGCGCCATGGCCTTCCATGACGAAACGCAGCGCGCACTGGCTGTGGCGGTGGCAGGGCGCCACCTCGCCGGGCAGGATCAACTGCAGCCCGGCATAGAGGCTGGTGGTGATGCCGGCGGTGCCGGGCGTGCCCGGATTCTCCAGGATCAGCACGCGGCGCTCGGCCTTCTCCGCGCTGATCAGATCGCCGGCCCGCATCAGGTGGGCACGGGCGGTGGCATAGTCCCATTTCGCCGCCACCGTCGGCGCCCGCGGCGTCGGGGTGACAAGGGCGCTCAGCACCTCCCACAGGGGATAGAGATGCTGCGGCCGCATCGCCTCGTAGAGCTGGCGGAGCTGAGTGTCGGTGTCGTTGCTGAGCAGTCCGTGGCTGTCGGGCGGCATGGGGTCACGCCTCCTCGATCTGGACAAAGAGGACGCCGTCCTCGATTTTCACCGGAAAGCTGCGGACCGGCACGGTGCAGGGCGCGCCGGCCGCCGCGCCGGTGCGGACGTCGAACAGCCCCTGGTGCAGCGGGCATTCGATCAGGTGCCCGTCGAGATAGCCGTCCGACAGGAAAGCCTGCCCGTGGGTGCAGATGTCGGAGGTGGCGAAATACTCGCCCTCCACGGCATAGAGCGCCACGCGGTGGCCGCCGGCCTGGGCGCGGGCGACGCCGTCCTGCTCGACGGCGGAAGCCGGGATGGTCTTGAACCAGTTTGTCGTCACGGGTGTCGTCACGGTCATGGGGGAATGCTCCTCAGGCCGGATAGATCAGGCTGTTGGCGATCATCTCGGAATCGAAGACGACCACGCGCTCGGCCAGACGCAGGCGCCCGTCCTCCTCGATCAGCCGGTCGTGGCAGACGCCGCACAGCACGACGGTCGGCTGCTGGTCGATCAGTGTCTGGACCATCAGCAGGTTGTGGCGGGTGCGGATGCCGTCGGCGGCCACCGTCACCCGCAGGGGACCGGGAAAGCGGCGGTAATAGCGCGGCGCGTACATCTGGGTCTTCAGCAGGCCGGTCACCCGGTCCTGAAGCATGCCTCGGCTTTCCGCCTGCATGGTGCAGAGCATGTAGCCGCGCTCGTGGTTCTCGCGCGGGATGACGCGGTACAGGCACTCCGCGGTGAAGAAGTCCGGCCACTCCTCCAGCCGCACATCGTCGAGCGCATCGTAATAGGCGTCGTAGAAGTCGCGAACACGGGGGCGCAGCGCCGCATCCGCAGCCACATCGGTGCGGTCGATCGTCAGTGTGCTCATAGCCCCATCACCTCGCGCCAGTAGCGGTACATGCCGCGGATCGCGGTTTCGGTGACCATGTGATCGGTCGGCGCGATGTCGTGCCCGCCCATCGACACCAGCGCCTCGGCATCGGGGGAGGCGCTGAAGCCCTGCTGGCACATCTCGATCACCTCGCCATCGTCGGCGGACACGAAACCGGCCGGGCCGAACAGGTTGGCCTGCCGGGTGCGGCGCAGCTTCATCTCCGGCGTGTCGTCGGCGTAGCACCAGTGGGTCCAGTGGAAATCGAAGCCGCCGGCCCCGGTCGGCACGATCTGGCGCGTGGTCAGCGAATTGACCTGCTGCTGCAGGATGACGCTGGGAAAGATGGTGATCATGCCCACCGTCTCGTCGCCGGGGAACTCGTTCACCACGTCGAGGATGCGCGGATCGGCCAGTTTCAGGTCGCCCTGGAAATTGCGCATGTCGGCGGTGACGTCGTTCACCTCCTGCGCGCCCTTGCGGCTGATGAGGACGCCGTGGCGCCCGGTCTCGTCGATGTCGACGGCGGATTTCTGATCGGCGCGGAACAGACCGAAGGTGACGAAGAACACATGCAGCAGGCCCGCATGGTACGGGTCCTTGATGTTCTCCATCATCAGCTTCCAATTGCCGGGAATGTGCTGCCGGTTGTAGCCCAGCACCTCCAGCTTCCGGCCGTCATAGACGCGCGTGTAGTGCTTCCAGAATTTTTCGCCGAGATACTCGCGGAAGAGCGGCGTGTCGTCGGAGAAGGTCGCCCACACCACGCCATTGACCACCTCGACCCGCAGGCGGCGCAGCCCGTGCCTTGACGGATCGAAATCGGCCGGCATGCCGCCCTGGCGGCGCACGCCGCGGCGGAAGGGAACGCCGATCAGGTCGCCGCGCAGGTCGTAGGCCCACTGGTGATAGGGGCAAAGCAGGTCTTTGGTGTGGCCCGACCGGCTTTGGCAGAACTTCACGCCGCGATGGGCGCAGCGGTTCTCCACCACGCTGATCTCATCCTCGGCGCTGCGCACCACGATCACCGGCTTCTCGCCCAGCGTGGTGGTCTTGAAGTCGCCGATGTTCGGAATCTCGGCCTCCAGCGCGCAGTAGAGCCAATGCGGGCCGTACCAGATCCGCTCCAGCTCCCGCCGGTAGGTCTCCTCGTCCGAATAGACCCAGTAGGGGACCTGAGAGGTCCCGTCGGCTGTCCAACGCCGCGGTGCCGGGCGGTCGTGCTGTGTGGAGTCCCATCTGGCGGGACTGCTGGCCGTGCTCATCGCTCCTCCGCGCATCTCGTTGGCAATGCGTATTGCATATCGTGCGATGAATTGTATATTGCGCAACACGAACGATGCGTCAAGGACGAACGATCAGTGTCGGTGACAGTTCGTCCACGAAGGGCTCCGCCGGCTTCGAACGGCAGGGCCTCGGCAGAAGGAAGGAGGATGCGGGCATGAGTGCAGGCATGGACGCCGGCGTGGTGATCGTCGGGGCCGGACAGGCCGGCGGACGGGTGGCGCTGATGCTGGCCCAGCGCGGCTATCCCGGTCCGGTGACGCTGATCGGCGCTGAATCCCTTCCGCCCTACGAGCGCCCGCCGTTGTCCAAGGAGATGCTGGCCGATCCGCAGCATCCGCTGCCGGTGCTGGTCCCGGCGGAGGAGTATGGGCGGTTGGGGATCGCGCTGCATCTGGGCCGCCGCGTCACCGCCATCGACCGCGCCCGACAGCTGGTGACCATGGACGACGGCGCCAGCCTGCCCTATGGCCGGCTGGTTCTAGCCACCGGCGGGCGACCTCGGCAGCTCCCCTTCAGGCTGGAGCGTCTCCAGGTCCTGCGCACGGCCGGGGATGTCCGCGCCATCGCTGCACGGGCGGAAAAGGCAACCAGCGTCCTGGTGGTCGGCGGCGGCGTCATCGGGCTGGAGGTCGCGGCGACCTTGCGCAAGCGCGGGCTGGCGGTGACGGTGGTGGAGGTCGGTTCACGCCTGCTCGGCCGCAATTTCCCGGAACCGGTCGCCGCCGCGATCGCAGAACGGCACGTGGCCGAAGGGGTGGTTCTGCGCACCGGCGTGCGTGTCCGCGCGGTGAGCGAGGATGGCGGCGGACTGCATGCCACCTTGTCCGACGGCACGACCATCACCGCCGATTTCGCGGTCGTCGGCATCGGCATCACGCCCGACACCGGGCTGGCGCAGGATTGCGGGCTGGTGACCGACGATGGCGTCGTCGTGGACGCGGATATGCGCAGTTCCGATCCCGCCATCCTGGCGGTCGGCGACATGGCGGCGATACCGGGGCAGGATGGTCGGCCGATGCGCTGCGAGACCTGGCAGAACGCCAACGTCACCGCCGAACGGGCTGTCGCCACCATTCTGGGCGAGGCCGCTCCGCCGGGAGAGGCCAGCTGGTTCTGGACGGACCAATATGACCTGAACGTGCAGCTGACCGGCAACACCATGGGCGGAACCGGGAATTGCCTCCTGCTGGAGCAACGCTCCGCGGTGGCCGGCGGGCGGCTCTTCCTGATGCTGGAGGGCGACCGGCTGGTCGGTGCGGCGGCGATCAATGCCGGCCGTGACATGAGTCTCTGCCGCAGGCTCATCGCCGCCGGAGTCCGGTTGCCCGCCGCCATGCCGGAGGCCGCACAGTTCGATGCGCGCGCCGCCCGCACCTTGCTCACGCCGTCTCCGGCCAGCGCCCGCCCAGTCGATGCGTGATCTCGCGACAGGCGTTCAGCAGTTGCTCCCGCACCGACGCATCCTCGTCGGTCTTGAAAGCCTGCGACGCGATGACCGAGACGACGAGCACCAGTTGGCCTTGCAGGTTGAAGACCGGCCCGGCGAGGGCGCGCAGTCCCGGCACCGTGGTGCCGTCGACGCCGGCGATCAGCTCGCGCCGCACCTGCCGCCGGATGGCGTCGATGTCGATGGGACCGTCGGTGCGGTCGCGCACCAGCTCGCGCTGGAGGACGTCGGACACGAAGGTTTCGTTCTGGAAGGCGAGGAAGACCTTGCCCGTCGCCGATTGGGTCAGCGGCAGGCGCGAACCGATGGTCAGCGTGGTGTAGATCGGCGGCGAGCCGGGATACCAGCGCACGATGGTCGGCCCCAGATCGGCCCAGACTGCCAGCTGAAGGGTGCGGCCGGTGGCCTCCACCAGCCCCTGCGCGATCTGGCTGGCCTGTTCGAACACATCCAGCCGCGCCATCGCCGCCAGCCCCAGCCGCAGGGCGCCGCTGTGCAGGTCGTAAAGCGTGGTCGCCGGGTCCTGCCGCAGGAAGCCGGTGTTGACGAAGCTGGCGAGATAGCGGTGGGCCTGACTGACCGACATCTCGCTGGCCTTGGCGATCTCGGTCAGCGTGCTCGGCCGGCCCAGCCGGACCAGGGCGTCGAGAACGCCCATGCCGATCTCCACCGATTGGATGCCCTTGCGCTTGGTCACCATGCCGCCCGTCTCCGCCATCTCAAGCGATGCCCCCGGCACCTGTCGGCCGGAGGGGGCCGCACCATAACCCGGCGCCGGACGCCGTGACACCCATTCCAGCAAAAGAACCGGACATGAGGAGGAACCCTGCGTGAAAATATACGACTACTTCCGGTCGTCGGCGGCCTACCGGTTGCGGATCGCCCTGAATTTGAAAGGCTTGGCGGCCGACCGCAGCTTCATCCACCTGCGCCGCAAGGAGCAGAGCGCACCCGATTACCTCGCGGTCAACCCGATGGGGCTGGTGCCGGCATTGGAGGTTGACGGCCGGACGCTGACCCAGTCGCTGGCAATCATCGAATATCTGGACGAGACCCATCCGGCCCCGGCGCTGCTGCCGCGCGATCCGCTCGACCGCGCCTGGGTCCGGTCGGTGGCGTTGGCCGTCGCCTGCGACATCCACCCCGTCAACAACCTGCGCATCCTGAACCACCTGCGCGACGCGCTGGGCCAGGACGAGGCGGCCCGCAACGGCTGGTACGCCCATTGGGTGGCTGAGGGGTTTCGCGGGCTGGAGGCGATGCTGGCCAATGACGACCGTGTCGGCCGCTTCTGCTTTGGCGACGAGCCGACGCTCGCCGACATCTGCCTCGTTCCGCAGGTCTTCAATGCCGAGCGGATGAACTGCCCGCTCGACCCCTACCCCACCATCCGCCGCATTGCCGCGGCGGCAAGGGCGTTGCCCGCCTTCCGGGCTGCCGAGCCCAGCCGCCAGCCCGACGCCGAATAACCGATTTCACACCGGAGGAAATCCTGAGATGACCGACTACGTCTTCACCCCCGCCGCCATCCCCGCCGCCCCCGTCCGCGGCAGCGACGCGCTGTACCCGATCAACCGCATCTTCTGCGTCGGCCGCAATTACGAGGCCCATGCCCGCGAGATGGGGGTGCAGGTCGACCGCGAGGCGCCCTTCTACTTCACCAAGTCGCCCGGCACCTATGTCCCGACCGGGGCGACCGTCGCCTATCCGCCGGCGACCGAGAACTATCATTACGAGATGGAACTGGTCGTCGCCATCGGAAAGCCGGCCTTCCGCATCGCGCGGGAAGAGGCGCTGGACGTCGTCTACGGCTACGCCTGCGGTCTCGACATGACCCGGCGCGACCTGCAGCTCGCCGCCCGCGCCAAGCAGCGGCCCTGGGACATCGGCAAGGATTTCGAGGACTCGGCCGTGTTGTCGGAGATCGTCCCGGTGGCGGAGTGCGGCCATCCGACCAGCGGCACGCTGGAACTGCGTGTCAACGGCGAGACGAAGCAGTCCACCGACCTGACGCTGCTGATCTGGTCGGTGCCGGAACTGATCTCACACCTGTCCACCCTCTATCATCTGCAACCCGGTGACCTGATCTACACCGGCACGCCGGAGGGCGTCGGTGCCGTCGTGTCCGGCGACGTGATCGAAGGCTCCATCGCCTCGGTCGGCACCATCGCGCTGACCATCGGCGAGCGGGCCTGACGGGGCGGCCGGGGCGGAGGAACGCGGACCTCCGCCCTGCCCTCCCAGATCGCCAGGGACCCTCAGGCCGACGCGGGCCGCAACTGGTGTTCCAGGAAGAAGCGCATCATTTCCGCCGTGGCGTCCGGACCTTGCGGGTCGGTGTAGGAGCCGGTGGGGCTCCCGCCCGCCCAGGCATGTCCGGCGCCATGGATGGCCCATAGCTCGCACAATGTCCGGCCGGACGGGTCGGTGTGCAGGGTTCGGCTGTAGGAACGCCGGCCGGGGACTTCGCCGTGTTGCACCTCGGTGCCAACGCCGGCCGCCGCGGCGACCGCCCGGGCGGCCACCTGATCGCCGTTTCGCGGGTGGACGGTGGTATCGCGATCGCCGTGGAAGATGATGGTGGGTGTTGGCTGGCCGGTCCCCGCCCTTCCTGTGCCTGCCTTGCCCATGGGGCCGCGGTCGCCCTGGCGCATGACGGCAAGGGCGGAGGGAAGGTCGTGTGCGGCGCCGGCAGGCAGGCCGGAATGCACGCCGACCGCCGCATAGAGGTCGGGATAGGCCTCTCCCATGATGGCCGCGGCGGCACCGCCGGCGGACAGCCCGGCGATGTAGACCCGGTTCGGGTCGATGGGATGGTCTTGAATGATCCGGCGGGTGATGCCGGCCAGCAGGTCGGGCTCCCCCTGTCCGTGGCGCTGGTCTTCGGGTTTGAACCAGTTCCAGCAGCGCTGGGCATTGGCCGAGGCCGGCTGTTCGGGGTAGGCGACGTAAACGCCGTGCCGCTCGGCAAAGGCGTTCATCCGCGTCCCCGCGGCGAAATCGTCGGGCGACTGGGTGCAGCCGTGCAGCATCACCACCAGCGGACGCAGCCCGTCGCCGCGGTTGGCCGGCACATAGAGCTTGTAGGCCCGCGTCCCCGCCGCACCGCTGTGGGACGCCGTCGTGAAGGACGCACCATCCGGCAGCGGTTCGGCGGGCGGGCGTGGAGCACCGGTTCCGCCGCCCCGCAACCCCGTCGGCCGCAGCCGCGCGGCAAGGCCGCGCAGGGTCTCGCCGAGGCCGGTCCTCGCGCCCATTCCGGAGCGGCTTCCCGCCATTTTGCCGGCCGACCGCGCAGGATCCTGGGTGTCGCTGCGAGCCTGCGATCCGGGAGCGGAATCGAGGCGCACGAACTCTCCCTCCAGCACTGTCGGATCTGGAACGGTGGGGCCCGGCGCGGCGGCCGGAGCAGCCGCAGGATCGGTCGCGCCCTCTCCCCGCAGCAGGCGCTGGATCAGGCCGGTCGCCTCGGCGAGCCGGCCGGCCCGGGTCAGGCGGGCGACCTCGTCCATGCCGGGCGGCATGCCGGTGGGGCGTGTTTGGGACATGTGGGTGCTTTCTGGGTTCGGGGATGACGCCGGCATCGGCGCTGTGGGACGCATCAGCGGATGCGGTCGGCGAGCGCCGCCTTGACGGCGGGGGCCGCGTGGAGCGCGCCGAGGACGGTCAGCGTGGCGATGGTGGCACGGGCAAGCTCGGGCGACACGTCCTGGGCGATGGCGGCAAGCCCGAGGACGCGGATGTCCAGCATCCGCCCTTCGGCCTGCACGGCTTCCAGGTCGGCGCGGCTGAAATGGCGAAGGCCCAAATCGACGCTTTTTCGCGTCACCGATTGGCGGACCACGTCGGCGTGTTTGTCGACCTGATTGCGGATGGCGGTGCGGATGAAGTCGGTGCGGTTCGAATAAAACCCCTCCTCCACCAGCAGGTCGATGTGGCCCAGGTCGACATAGCCGAGATTGATTGTGATCTTCTCGCTGTCACCGGCTTTCGGTCGCAGATCCCGCGCCACGTCGCTCATCATATTCCATCCATCTACCATCCGATGGGATGGTAGATGGATGGCGAAAGCCCGCCGTTCAAGCCCGACCCCAATGTTTTCGGAAGACCGTCGGCGTCATCTCCCGCCGCCGGGGGCGGCCTGACGCAGCGCAATAGAAAAGGGGAGCCCGAACGCTCCCCTTTTTCCGTCACTTCACAAGTGGGCAGCCACTAGCCTTCGGGTCGATGTAGGCCTGCGTCCCAGGGATCTTCTTGATGATCTTGAAGTAATCCCAGGCATATTTGGATTCGGCGGGCGTCTTGATCTGCGCCAGATACATGTCGTCGAAGACGCGGCCGTTATCGGCGATCTTCGCCTCCTTCATCATCATGTCGGTGACGGGCATGCTGCGCATCTTTGCAGCCACCTTGTCGGCATCGTCGGTGCCGGTCTCCTGCACAGCCTTCAGGTAATGCCGGACCGCCGAATACACGCCGGCCTGATTCATCGACGGCTTGCGGCCGGTTCGCTCCTCGAACTTCTTCGACCAAGCGCGGGTCTCGTCGTTCATGTCCCAGTAGAAGGAGTTCGCCAGCATCAACCCCTGCGCCGTCTCCAGCCCGAGCGCCTTGATGTCGTTGACGTTCAGCAGCAGGCCGGCCAAGGTCTGCCCGCCCTGGGGAATGCCGAACTCGGCCGCCTGCTTGACGCCGTTGATGGTGTCGCCGCCGGCATTGGCGAAGGCCACCACATCCGCGCCCGAAGCCTGCGCTTGCAATAGGTAGGAGGAGAAGTCGGATGCGCCCAGCGGATGGCGCACGCTGCCCTTGATCGTCCCGCCGAGCTGCTTGACCGTGTCGGCCGCCTCGGCCTCCAGCGAATGGCCGAAGGCATAGTCGGCGGTGATGAAGAACCAGCTCTTCCTGCCCTGCTCGACCAGCGCGCGGGCGGTGGCGGAGGCGACGGCATGGTTGTCCCAGGTCCAATGGAAGCCGTAGGGGCTGCAATCCTTGCCCGTCAGGTCGGTCGAACCGGGACCGGACATCAGGAACAGGCGCTTCTTGTCCCGCGTGATCCCCTGCACGGCCAGCGCGGCGGCCGAATTCGGCACGTCGGCGATCACGTCCACCTTTTCCGTATCGATCCACTGGCGCGCGAGGTTGGCGGCGATGTCCGCCTTGTTCTGGTGGTCGCCGACGATGATCTCGATCTTCGTGCCGTTGATGGCGTTGCCGAACTCCTCGGCAGCCATCCTTGCGGCCACCGCCGATCCTTCACCGTTGATGTCGGCGTAGATGCCGGAGCGGTCGGACAGCATGCCGATCTTGATGACAGTGTCGGACATCTGGGCCTGGGCCGGGGTTGAGGCCGAACCCGCGGCCAGCGTGGCGAAGGCGACGCCGGCGAGAAGGAACTTGCGCATCTTTCACTCCCATTTCTGACAATTCTTGGTGATTGGGGCAGTCGCCGGCGACGGCGCCGCCCAATGGGTCACGGCACGTGGACTCAATGGGTGGTATAGCCGCCGTCGACGGGAAGGACCGCGCCGGTGATGGACGCCGCGACGTCGGAACAGAGGAAGGCGATGGCTGCGGCCACCTCCTCCGGGCCGATCAGCCGGCCGGTCGGCATCTTTTCCAGGAATACCGCCTTTAGGACCTGATCCTCCGGCAGGCCGGTGACCTGCGCCTGCTGGGCGATCTGGCGCTCGATGATCGGGGTCAGCACCGTGCCGGGGCATACCGCGTTGCAGGTGATGCCGTGGGGGGCGAGTTCGATCGACACCGACTTGGTCAGGCCGATGATGCCATGCTTGGCGGCGACATAGGCCGGCTTGTGCGGGGCGCCGACCATGCCCAGCACGGAGGCCGTGTTGACGATGCGTCCCCAGCCCCGCTCCCGCATCGCCGGCACAGCCGCCTTGATGGTGTGGAACGCGGCGCTGAGATTGACCGCCAGCAGCAGGTCCCATTTGTCGTCGGGAAACTCGTGCAGAGCGGCGACATGCTGGATGCCGGCGTTGTTCACCAGGATGTCGATGGGGCCCAGCAGGTTCGCAGCTTCCGCCATCATGGCGCGGGCCTCCTCCGGCCGGCTGAGATCGGCGGCGGAATAGACGATCCGGGTCCCGCTCCGCTCGGCGATCTCGGCACAGGTGCGGTCAATCTCCGCACGGTCGCCAAAGCCGTTGACCATCACATGGCAGCCCCTGCCGGCCAGTTCCCGCACGGTCGCCAGCCCGATCCCGCTGGTGGAACCGGTGACCACGGCGATTCTGTTCTGCATCTATCGGTCCTTAATTTAGGAAAGCGGGACGGCTCAGAAGGCCACCTGATCGGCGCCCTTGAGGTGGAGCATGGCGCGCGCCTCTTCCGGGGTGGCGACCTCCAGCGACAGTTCCTCGAGGATACGGCGGATCTTCGCCACCTGCTCGGCACTGTTCCGCGCCAGCCGGCCCTTGGCGAGATAGAGGCTGTCCTCCAGCCCGACCCGGACGTTGCCGCCCATCACCGCGGCCATGGTCGTGAAGGGAATCTGATGGCGGCCGGCGGCCAGCACCGACCATTCGTAATCCTTGCCGAACAGGCGGTCGGCGGTTTCGCGCATGAAGACGAGGTTGCGCTCCTCCGCCCCGATGCCGCCCAGGATTCCGAAGATCGTCTGGATGAAGAGCGGCGTCTTCACCAGCCCGCGATCGAGGAAATGCGCGAGATTGTAAAGGTGGCCGACGTCGTAGCATTCGAACTCGAAGCGCGTGCCGCAGCCCTCGCCCAGATGTTCCAGAATATAGGCGATGTCCCGGAAGGTGTTGCGGAAGATGAAGTCGTCGGTGCTGCGCAGGTAGGGCTCTTCCCAGTCGTGCTTCCAGTTCTTGTAGCGGTCGGCCAGCGGGAAGATGCCGAAGTTCATCGATCCCATGTTGAGCGAGCACATTTCCGGCTTGGCCAGCAGCGGAGCGGCGAGCCGTTCCTGAACCGTCATGTTGAGCGAGCCGCCGGTGGTGATGTTCAGCACCGCGTTGGTGGATTGCTTCAACCGCGGCAGGAACTGCATGAACACCGCCGGATCCGGTGTCGGCTGTCCGGTGCGGGGATCGCGGGCGTGCAGGTGCAGGATCGCCGCCCCGGCCTCGGCCGCCCCGACACCCTGCTCGACGATCTCGTCGGGCGTGACCGGCAGGGCGTCCGACATGGTGGGCGTGTGGATCGAACCCGTCAGTGCGCAGCTGATGATGACTTTCTTGCCTGGTGCGGCCATGCAAGGCCCTCCTGTATGAGTCCGCCCGTCGGGGCTGCGGACGATTGAAGTTTGAACGTCGCCGAGCGGCTGCGGTGGCCGCTACCGGCGTTCGAGGCCATCCAGCCGTTGAAGATGCGTTGCGAGGGTGGTTGCGATCTCCTCCCGCTGCGCGTCGGTCCAGGTCCGGAAACCGGCGCCGGTCTTCATGCCCAGCCGCCCAGACGCGACCAGATCGCGCAGAAGCGGCAGCGGGCCGGGACTGCGGTCGAGATCAGGCAGGACATGCTCATGAACCGCGAGGGTCAGGTCGGTGCCGACAAGATCGGCATTCTCCAACGGTCCCAGCACGGCGAGCCGTCGGCCGAAACTCGCCTTGACCACGGCATCGACCGTTTCGGCATCGCACACGCCGTTCTGGACCAGGGCAATCGCCTCGCGCCAAAGCGCGTGCTGCAGGCGGTTGCCGATGAAGCCGGGAACATCCTTGCGGACATGCACCGGCGTCTTTCCGATGGACGTCAGCAGACCGATCATCGCGGCGATTGCGGCATCGCTGCTGTCCTGGGTTTGGATCACCTCGACCAGCGGGATCAGATAGGGCGGGTTCCACCAATGGGTGCCCATGGCGCGGGACTTGTCGGAAAGCGGCTCCATGATCCGCGTGATCGGGATGACCGACGTGTTGCTGGCCAGAAGCGCATGGGAAGGTGCGGCCGCTTCGATGGCGGCGACGATGCGTTGCTTGAGGGCAAGGTCCTCCGGCACCGCCTCGATGACGATGTCGGCGCCGGCAACGGCACCCGCCAGCGTTTCGTGCAGCTCGATCAGGTCGGCGGTGGCGATGTCTTCGCCCAAAACCTGCAGATTACGGCGGACATGGGCGGGAATGGCAGCCCGGCGTTCGGCATCGGGCTCCTGGATGGCGACACGATGTCCGGCGGCGGCAAATGCCTGTGCGATCCCGTGC
Organism: Azospirillum sp. B2RO_4; assembly: GCF_051124815.1. Taxonomy (NCBI): domain Bacteria; kingdom Pseudomonadati; phylum Pseudomonadota; class Alphaproteobacteria; order Rhodospirillales; family Azospirillaceae; genus Azospirillum; species Azospirillum sp. B2RO_4. The sequence goes on from NZ_CP118492.1 coordinate 29,834, forward strand.
CCCATCAGTCCGCCGCCGATGATCGCGATGCGCTGGTTTGTCATGGCGCGTGCATATCCCCCTTTGCCCGACCTGAAGCCTGTGCCCCTCCACCCTGTCCTGCCAAGGCCCGCAGGTCGCAAGGCGGATTGTTCGGGTGGCGCGCATTTTGGAAGGGATGGATAGCAACGCGCGTGCCACATAGGATAACTGTTTGAAAGGAAACGATATGTGCCAAGCGGCGCTCAATATGGGTCGGAGCCGGATTTAGCGATTGCTGACAGTCGACTGGCGCAAAGGCCGAAACACCCATGCAAATCGGCACTTCCGCCGCGTTCACTTTTCTGACAGTTAATGTACGGTATATTGACAGTCAGCGACACCAAGGAGCGTGGCATGCATAAGGATCCGGCCGGTCATTTCGCTGCGGCACGTGCGCTGATGGTGATGATCGACGAGATGATCGACGGCGCCATCTTGGTCGATCGGGATGCGCGCCTCGTCTGGTCGAACGACAAGCATGTCTGGTTCAGCGACAAACAGATCGCGACCCTTGGTTTCCGGTCGCCGGCGGACGCGATCGGCCAGCCGGTGGAGCGCATCATTCCGCACAGCCGGATGCGCGAGGTGGTGGAAACGGGCCGGTCTTTGCCGCTCGACATCATGCGCTATGGCGAGCACACGCTGCTGGTGAGCCGTCTGCCCCTGCGTGACGAGCAGGGGCAGGTCATCGGCGCGCTTGCCTTCGCCCTGAAAAACAGCCTGACGTATCTTCGGCCCATCGCCGACCGCTTCAACAAGCTGCAGTCGCGCCTGACTCGTGTGGAGCAGGAGTTGGCGGCGAGCCGGGCCTCGCAATACACGGTCGAGAACCTGATCGGCTTCAGCCAGCCAATGCTTCAGGTTAAACGGCTGGTGCGCAGGGCCGGTCAGATCCGGTCGGCGGTCCTGCTGCTCGGCGAAACCGGAACCGGCAAGGAACTGGTAGCGCAGTCGATCCATGCCTCCTCGGATCGTGCCCATCGTCCCTTCGTCGCCGTCAACACCGCCGCAATTCCTGAAAATCTTCTGGAAGCGGAGTTCTTCGGCGTCGCACCGGGGGCATACACGGGTGCCGCCCGCCAGCCGCGCCCCGGGAAGTTCCAGCTTGCCCATGGCGGGACGCTGTTTCTCGACGAGATCGGCGACATGCCGCAGCCGTTGCAGGCCAAACTGTTGCGTGCCCTGCAGGAAAGCGAGGTCGAGCCGCTGGGGTCCAATCAGGTCATCAAGGTCGATGTCCGCATCATCGCGGCAACCAGCCGTCCCCTGGCCGACATGGTGCGCAACGGCACATTCCGGGCGGACCTGTACTACCGGCTCAACGTCTTTCCGATACAACTGCCGGCGCTCCGTGACCGCAGGGACGATCTTGAAATCCTTGCCCCTCTGTTCTCGGAGAAAATCGCCATCAGTCTCGATCAGCCGATGCGCGAATTCACGCCTGCGGCGCTGGAAGTATTGCGACAGCATGATTGGCCCGGCAATGTCCGTGAATTGGCCAACGTCATCGAACAGGTCTATGTGCGCACCGAAGGTGAGCGCATTACGGCCGAGGATTTCGCGGACATCCTTCCGAGCACCGCTATCCAGTCCCCGACCCCACCCGACCGGAAGCAGTCCCTGACCGCCGCCATGGATGAGTTGGAACGGGCGCTCATTCTGGAAGCCCTGGAGGCGAGCCGGGGCAACAAGCTCGAAGCGGCCCGGAGGCTCGGCCTGTCGCGCACGAACCTTTATGCCAAACTGCGCAAGCACGGCATTGCCGCGCATCCGGAGGACTGATGCCGCATGCCGGAAGAGGCATCGGCGCTGCCGCGACAGTCCCCGTTCCTTGCAATCGATGGGACAAAATGTCGCAGCTTCCGCTCTTCCGGAGGAAGATGGCCGCATCCACCCGGCGTAGCCTTCTCTTCGACATGGAAGGGAGGTTGACGTGGCAGTCTCTTCGAATGAACCATCGCCCATAAATCAAAGGGACCTTCGAAACGCCTTCGGCACGTTCCTGACCGGTGTAACGGTCGTCACCGTGCTTGACGAAGAGGGAAATCCCCGCGGGATCACGGCGAATTCCTTCACGTCCGTTTCGCTCGATCCTCCGCTGATCCTGATCTGTATCGGCAACCGGTCTTTCAGCTTTCCAATCTTCTGCACTGCGCCGTCCTTCGCCGTGAACCTGCTGCATGAAGGACAAGCCGACGTCTCCAGCCTTTTCGCCTCCCGTTCGCCCGACAAATTCCGCTCGACCGGGTTCGGCCCGAAACACACCGGCGCACCGGTCCTGACCGATTGCCTCACCTGGTTCGATTGCACGGTGCATGACCGCGTTATCGCCGGCGACCATCTCATTCTCATCGGCCGCGTGCAGGCATTCGGTCAGAACGCGACGGAAGGGCGGACGGCCCCGCTCGGGTTCTGCCGGGGCAGCTACACGACGCTGCGCGACGCTTCGGACGTCGGTGGCGAGACACCGCACGGCATAAGGATCGGCTACCTCGTCGAATCCGACGACGGCATCCTGCTGCAGTCTGACGGAGCGGGCGGATGGCAGTTGCCGCGCGGCCGCAGCCGCAAGGCCGAATGGACGCTGCCGCTGGCGGACGGGGGCACGCTTCCCCTGCGGCCGGATGACAGCTTCCTCTATTCGGTCTTCGACGTTGCCGGACAGGATGCCGGCTGTCTGGTCTACCGCGCCCGCCTCGCGGCCGACGCGGCGACCGCGACGCTGCCGCCGGGCTTCCGCTTCTTTGCTCTCGCCTCCCTGCCCTTCGACGCCATGCCAATGCGCGAGACACGGGCGATGCTGCGCCGCTATGTCCGCGAACGGCAAGCCGACCGCTTCGGCATCTACATCGACTCCAGCGATGGCGGACGGCTGGCGATGGTCGACGGCAGCACCTCTCCCTGGATCGGCGCTTTTGCCGAAAACGGCTGACCTCCCGCCGTTCCTCCACAAAATACGAGATCGCGATGCATACCACCTGCAGATCGCTCGAAGGCACCCGCCGCAGCCTCTATATCGGCGGACGGTTCGTGGAACCGAAAAGCGGCCGCTATATTCCGAGCTACGATCCCACCACCGCCGAACCCTGGTACGAGCTGGCCGACGCCGGCGCGGAAGATGTCGACACCGCCGTCGCCGCGGCGCGGGCCGCGTTCGCCGATCCAGCCTGGCGGCGCATGACCCAGAGCGACCGCGGCAAGCTGGTGCGCCGCCTGGCCGAGCTGATCCTCGCCAACGCCGAAGAACTGGCGCTGATGGAAACCCGCGACAACGGCAAGCTGATCAAGGAGATGCGCGCCCAGATGCGCGCCATCCCCGACAGCTACCTCTACTTCGCCGGGATGGCCGACAAGCTGCAGGGCGACACCATCCCGGTGAACAAGCTCGACATGCTGAACTTCAACATGCGTGAGCCGCTGGGCGTCGTCGGCATGATCACGCCGTGGAACTCGCCGCTGATGCTGCTGACCGGCACGCTGGCGCCTTGTCTCGCCATCGGCAACACGGTGGTGATCAAGCCGTCGGAACACGCCACCGCCTCCACCCTGGCGCTCGCCGAGCTGGTATCGGAAGCGGGCTTCCCGGACGGCGTGGTGAATGTGGTGACCGGCGGCGGCGGAACCGCCGGAGAGGCGCTGACCCGCCATCCCGGCATCGCCAAGATCGTCTTCACCGGCAGCACCCAGACGGGCAGCCGCATCGCCGCCAACGCGGCCGCCAACCTCGTGCCCTGCCAGATGGAGCTGGGCGGCAAATCGCCCCATGTGGTGTTCGGCGACGTGGACATCGAGCGGGCGGTGAACGGCGTGGTCGCCGGCGTCTTCGCCGCCGCCGGGCAGACCTGTGTCGCCGGGTCGCGCTGCTTCGTCGAGGCCTCCATCTACGACCGCTTCGTCGAAGCCCTGGTCGCCCGTACCGGACGCATCACCGTCAACCACCCGATGGAGGAGAACACCGACATCGGCCCGCTCGCCTTGTCTGCGCAGCTCGCCAAGGTCGAGGGCTATGTCGCCTCCGGACTGCGCGACGGCGCCCGGCTGGCAGTCGGCGGCCGGCGGCCCCAGGCGGCCGGGCTGGAAAAGGGCTGGTACTACGAGCCGACGGTACTGGCCGATGCCCGCAACGACATGGGCTTCATGCGCGACGAGATCTTCGGGCCGGTCGTCGGCGTGGTGCCCTTCGGCTCCGAGGACGAGATGATCGCCATGGCGAACGACACCCGCTACGGCCTCGCGTCCGGCATCTGGACCAGCGACATCGACCGCGCCATGCGCTTTGCTACCCGGATCGATGCCGGGACGGTCTGGATCAACACCTACCGCGCCGCCGCCTACATGTCGTCGAACGGCGGCTTCAAGCAGAGCGGCTACGGCCGGCGTGGCGGCTTCGACGTGATGCGCGAGTTCTCGCGGTCGAAGAACGTCGTCATCGATTATTCCGGCGCCATGCAGGACCCCTTCGTCATCCGGCTGCGCTGATCCGCCCCGACCGGGCTTCTTCTCCCCCGAACAAAGGACCAGGACATGAAGTTCGCCGTCGCGCTCTCCATGGAGCGCTTTTCACCGGACACGCCGATGAGCGACGTGACCAGCACCATGCTGGAACTGGTGAGAATGGCCGACCAGGGCGGTTTCGAGACCCTGTGGACTGCCGAGCATCACACGATCGAATGCACGATCTCCCCCAACCCCTTCACCATCCTGACCTGGCTCGCCCAGCACACCGAGCGCATCCGGCTCGGCACCGCCACGATCGTCGCCCCCTACTGGAGCCCGATCCGTCTGGCCGGGGAGGCGGCGCTGTGCGACCATCTGACCGGCGGCCGGCTGGAGTTCGGCATCGCCCGCGGCGCCTACCAGTACGAGTTCGACCGCATGGCCGGCGGCATGCCCCAGCAGGAGGGCGTCGCCTACATGAAGGAGCTGGTGCCGGCGGTGCAGAAGCTGTGGGCCGGCGACTACGCCCATGACGGCCATTACTGGAAATTCCCTCTCGCCACCTCGGTGCCCAAGCCGCTGCAGACGCCGCACCCGCGCATCTGGGTCGCGGCCCGCGATCCCGGCACCTTCGATTGGGCCGTCGGCATCGGCGCCAGCATCCTGTCCACGCCGCTGGCAGCGCCGGCCGCCGAGATCGCCGTGCTGGGCGAAAAGTTCCGCAAGGCGGTGGCCGACCATCCGCAGGTGCCGCGCCCGCGCTTCATGATGCAGCGCCGCACCTGCTGCTACGAGCGGCCGGAGGAGGCCGAACTGGCAGTACGGCACAGCATCGACTATGGCCGCAGCTTCGAGAACCTGTTCCAGAACATCGGCACGGTGACCAACGGTTTCCCGACTGCAGTCTCTTACGAGAGCGTCGCCGGCCGCGACAATTACAAGCCGGAAAATGTCCTGAAGAACCTGATGTTCGGCACGCCGGACGAGGTTATCGAAAAGCTGCTGGATTACGAGGCGGCGGGCGTGGACCAGTTCTCCCTTGGCCTGTCCTTCAACCTGCCGTTCGAGTTGCAGCGCAAGACGCTCGACCTGTTCACCCGAGAGGTGCTGCCGGTCTTCGCCGCCCGCGAGCGGGACCGGCAGCGCGAGGAGGAGCGCCGCCTCGCCGCGGCACCGCCGCGGATGGTTGCGGCGGGACGCTGACCATGTCGGACTCCCGTCACTTCAAAATCGGGCCGGTGACGCTGAACTACCGGCTCGACGGTCGGGGACCGGAACCGCTGGTCTGCGTCCATGGCGTCGGCTCCTATCTGGAGGCCTGGAGCGGCGTGGTCGAGCGGCTCGCGGACCGCTTTACCATCCTGACCTTCGACCTGCGGGGTCATGGCGGCTCCACCCGCATCAAGGGCCGCTACGAGATCGACGATTTCGTCGGCGAGACGCTGGCTCTGGCCGACCATGTCGGGTTCGACCGCTTCAACCTGGCGGGCTTCTCGCTCGGCGGACTGATCGCACAGCGCCTGACCCTGAACCATCCGGAGCGCGTCAAGCGGCTCGTGCTGCTGTCCACCGTCGCCGGCCGCAATCCGGAGGAACGGCGGCGGGTGCTGGATCGCCTTGCAGCGCTGCAGGCCGGCGAGCCGGGATCGCACTATGACGCGTCCCTGTCGCGCTGGCTGACGGAGGGGTTCCAGGAACGCAATCCGGACCTGATCCGGGTGCTGCGTCGGCGCAACGCCGAGAATGATCCAGACTGCTACGCCGCCGCCTACCGCGTCCTGGCGGAAACCGACTTCGGCGGCTTCCTCGACCAGATCCGCTGTCCGACCCTGATCGCGACGGGCGAAGAGGATATCGGCTCCAACCCGCGCATGGCCCGTACCATGCACGACAGCATTCCCGGTTCCGAGCTGCACATCCTGCCCGGCCTGCGTCATTCGATCCTGATCGAGGCGCCGGACGCGGTGGCGGGGCTGATGGGACGCTTCCTGACGGCCGCAGGCAATCTTGCCGACCACCCAACGGAGACCGCAAGCCATGGATAAGCCCCTGCAACGGGCAGGCGAACGCGTCCGACGCGACGTGCTCGGCGACGCCTATGTCGACCGCGCGATGGCTGCGGCCGACGATTTCTCCCGGCCCTTTCAGCAGATGGTCAACGAATATTGCTGGGGGCAATGCTGGGCGGACGATGCGCTCGACCGCCGCCAGCGCAGCCTGCTCAACCTCGGCATGATCGCGGCGCTGGGCCGCATGCACGAGTTCGAGCTTCATTTGCGCGGCGCCATCCGCAACGGCCTTTCCGATGCCGAACTGCAGGCGGCGCTGATCCAGATCGCGGTCTATTGCGGCATTCCGGCCGGCGTGGAGTGCTTCCGCATCGCCCGCAAGATTCGGCAGGAGATCGCCGCTGACGGCGAAGGAGGCGCGCCATGATCGTCGAGGAACGAATCTACCGCATCCGCTCAGGCAAGCTGCGCGACTATCTGGCGCTGGTGCAGGACGAAGGGCTGGAGATCCAGCAACCGATCCTCGGCAACCTGATCGGTTACTTCGTCAGCGAGATCGGCCCGCTCAACCATGTCGTCCATATGTGGGGTTATGCGGACTTCGAGGACCGCACCACCCGCCGTCGCCGCCTCTCCGAGGATCCGCGCTGGCAGGCATTCATCCCGAAGCTGACGGCGCTGATCGAAACGGCGGAAAACCGCATCCTGCTGCCGACCGCCTTTTCGCCCCTGAAATGACGGAGGGGCGTCGCCCGCATGCTCCGGATCACCGGAATAATTGGGCTGCGTTTCCTCTGTTTGACGGGAAGACATGAAGAGGCTCAGCTTTTCTAAATGGGCATAAGTAAAAAACTTTAAGAGCAGGGAAAGCCCACCGACCACAACGATGGGAGACGGTTGTGACCGAACGACTGAGGGTAGAGAATCTTTGTAAAGTTTTCTCCAAATCTCCCGAGCCGGCTCTGAAAATGCTCGCGGCCGGCGCGAAAAAATCCGAAGTGCTGGCAAAAACCGGAATGGTCGTAGGGTTGAACGACGTTTCACTGTCGGTGCAGAGCGGCGCCATCTATATGGTGATGGGGCTGTCGGGTTCGGGCAAGTCCACTCTGGCGCGCTGCATCAACCGGCTGAACGAACCGAGCGCCGGCCGCATCCTGCTGGACGGCCAGGACATCGTCACCGCCGGCGAGGCGGAACTCCGCGACATCCGCCGCACGCGGATCTCCATGGTGTTCCAACACTTCGCCCTGCTGCCCAACCGCACCGTCGCCGAGAATGCGGAATTCGGCCTGAAGCTCCAGGGGGTAGCCCCCCAGGTCCGGCGGCGTCGGGCGGAAGAGGTTCTGTCCATCGTCGGGCTGGCCCGATGGGGCAACCATTATCCACACGAATTGAGCGGCGGCATGCGCCAGCGGGTCGGGCTGGCCCGTGCGCTCGCCACCGACGCCGACGTGCTGATCATGGACGAGGCGTTCAGCGCGCTCGATCCGCTGATCCGCACGGAAATGCAGGACGAACTGCTGCGCCTCCAACGCACGCTGAAGAAAACCATCCTGTTCATCACCCACGATTTTCAGGAAGCGCTGAAGCTCGGCACCCGGATCGCCATCATGGCCGACGGCGAACTGGTCCGCGAAGGCACGCCACAGTCCATCGTGCTGGAACCCGGCAGCGACTATGTTGCTGCCTTCACCCGCGAGGTCGACCGTTCGCGCCTGTTCGACGCCCGTTCGGCGATGAGCCCGGTGCAGCCCGTTCCGCTGGCTGCCGGGCTGTGCCTCGCCGAGACCGGCGACGGCGGCGGACTGGTGCTGGACGACGGCGGGCACGTTGTCGGTGTGCTGGACACAGAGACGCTGCTGGGCCTGCGCGACGGCAAGCCATTCGGCGACGCCAATTTCGGGAGCCTTCGCAAGGATTTCGTCACCGTGCGCGAAGGCGACAGCCTCCTCGACGCCGCCCGCGCTCACCGGGCCGGACGACCGATGGCCGTTGTCGACGAGGAAGGCCGGCTGACCGGAACGCTCGCCGGCGACCGTATCCTGGCCGGCATCGCGTCGGCCCCTCCTCACCCCGCGGGAGGCCTGCATGCTTGACGCCAACGATCTGAACGTCTTCCCCGTCGATGCCTGGATTCAGGACGGCGTCGCCTGGATCGCGCTGAACCTGCGCCCCCTCTTCCTCGCCATCAAATGGCCGGTCGAATATGTACTGAGCCTCAACATCTTCCTGCTTCAGGAGATCCCCTTCCTCGCCGTCGTGGCGGTGGCGGTGCTGCTGGCCTGGCGACTGGCAAGCCTGGGCGTCGCCTGCTTCACCGGCGTCGCCCTGGTCGCCATCGCCGCCCTGGGGGTGTGGTCGGAAGCGATGACGACCCTGTCGCTGATCACCACCGCCATCGTCATCTGCGCGGCCGTCGGCATCCCGATCGGCATCGGCTGCGCCCGCAGCGACCGGCTGTGGGGCGTGGTCCGCCCGATCCTCGACATCATGCAGACCACCCCGACCTTCGTTTATCTGGTTCCGGTGGTGATGCTGTTCGGCGTCGGCACGGTGCCGGGCGAGGTGGCGGTGGTGACCGCGGCGGCGCCACCGCTGATCCGCTTCACCAATCTCGGCATCCGCATGGTCGAGACCGAGATGGTGGAGGCCGGCCTCGCCTTCGGCGCCACCAAGCGGCAGCTGCTGTGGGAGGTCCAGCTTCCCCTTGCCGTGCCGACGATCCTCGGCGGTCTGAACCAGACGGTGCTGACCGCGATGGTGATGTCGGTGGTCGTCGCCATGATCGGGGCGGAGGGACTGGGGCTGGTGGTGCTCCAGGGTCTCGGACGGCTCGATGTCGGCCGCGCCGCGGTGGGGGGCATCGCCATCGTGCTGCTCGCCATGGTGCTCGACCGCATTACCCAGAAGATGGCTCAACCGGGCGGCCCCGGCGGACGTCCGCTGCTTCGCAGCCTGCGGGCGCTGGTCCGCTCCGGCCCTTCGGCGGAGGACAAGGGTGTCTCCCGAACGGCCGTCTCCAACCCCGTCATCTCCAGTCCGGACCAGTGATCCCGGCCTGCGCCGTACTTCCAATCCCGGCCTCATCCTTTCCCGTCCCGACCCCGTTCGAGGAGACCGCCATGCCCTTCTTCACCGCCAAGTCGGCCGCCAAATCCATCGCCGCCGCCGCGTTCCTCGCCCTGGCCTGCGCCCAGCCCTCGCTGGCCGCCGACCAGCCCGGCAAGGGCAAGACCATCCGCTACGCCCAATCCGACAGCCTCGGCGCCAACTACGTCACCGCCCAGATCGTTTCCGCCGCCTTCAAGGAACTGGGATATTCGGTCAAGCTCAGCACCCTCAGCACGACCCTGTTCTTCCAGGCTGCCGCGCAGGGTGACCTGGACATCGCCACCGACATCAATTTTCCCCAGCGCGAGCCCGCCTTCCGCAAGGTGGAGCAGCAGGCGATGATCGTCGGCGACGGCCTGATCAAGGAAGGTGGCGTCAACGGCTACCTGATCGACAAAAAGACGGCGGACGCCCATCACATCACCTCGCTTGAGCAGATGAAGGATCCGAAGATCGCTGCGCTGTTCGGCAAGGGCGGCAAGGCCGATCTAGTCAATTGCGATCCCGGCTGGAGCTGTGGCGACGTGGTCGATTACCAGCTCGACAAGTTCGGCCTGAAGGACACGGTCAACTCGGTCCGCGGCAAGTACGAGCCGCTGATGGTGGAGGCCGTCGCCCGCGTCCGCCGCGGCGAACCGGCCTTCTTCTATGCCTGGAGCCCGTCCTGGGTCACCAACACGCTGATCCCGGGCAAGGACGTGGTCTGGCTGCCCACCCCGTTCGACGCACTGCCGCCGTCGGTGCCCAACAAGGGAACCGCCCTCGTCAAAGGTGTCTCGGGCTGCGCCGGCGGTGCCGATCCCTGCCGGATGGCCATGGCGTCCTGGAACTGGAACACCGTCGCCAACCGCGACTTCATCGCCGCCAACCCCGCAGTGAAGGCACTGGTCGAATCCATAGGCTTCCCGCTGCAGACCTGGGCCGGCTGGGAACGCAGCATCAGCGAGAAGGGCGCCAGCGAGAGCCACATCCGCGCACTCGCGCAGGAATGGCTCTCCGCCAACAAGCCGACGTTCGAGCAATGGATCGCCAGCGCCAGGGCGGCAAGCTGAACCGTCGCGCGAGACAGCCACGTCGCCGGCCGCACCCACGCAGTCTGGCCGGCGACGGGATCGAGACACCGGAAAAAGCGAACGGACAATCATGGACATCGGACTGCGCAAGATCTCCACCTTCATCGAGGAGACCATCGTCGAAGGCGGCAAACCGGCGGAACGGCCGATCACCTCGGTCGTCATCGCCGCCGTGCTGCGCAATCCCTGGGCCGGCCAGGGCTTCGTCGAAAACCTGCGGCCGGAAATCCTGCGGGTGGCGCCGGTGCTGGGGGCGGAGATGACCCGGCGGCTTGTCGCCCTGATGCCCGCCGAGCGTATCGAGGCCTACGGCAAGGCCGCTTCGGTCGGCGTCAACGGCGAGGTCGAGCATGCCTCGGCCCTGATCCACACCCTGCGCTTCGGCAACATGTTCCGCGAGGCGGCGCAGGGAACCACCTTCCTCAGCTTCACCAACACCCGCAACGCCCCGGGCGCGCTGCTCGCCCTGCCGATGATCCATAAGACCGAGACCGGCAAGCGGGCCCATTTCCTGACCGCGAACTTCCAGGTTCCGGACGCCCCCGGCCCAGACGAACTGCTGGTCGCCATCGGAGCATCGGACGGCAGCCGCGCCCACCCGCGCATCGGCGACCGCTTTCTCGACATGCAAGAGATGGAGGCCGAAAAGGCCCAAGCCCCCTACCGGACCTGAGCCGACCGGAGTTGCCGAGAGTGATGCCACCGCTGCTGCCGGTCATGGCCGCCGCCGTTCTGCTTCAGGCCGGCAACGGACTGCTCCAGGCCCTGCTGCCGTTGCGCATGCAGGCACAGGGCCTGTCGGCGGCCGATATCGGCATGGTTGCGTCCGGTTACGGCATCGGCTTCGCCGCCGGCTGCCTTGCCGCCCCCAGGGTGGTCCGCCGTCTCGGCTTCGTCCGTGCCTATGCCGGACTGGCCGCGCTCATGGCGATCCTCGTCCTCGCCTTGCCGCTCGCTGGTGGCGGCATCGGTTGGTTCCTGTTGCGCGCGATGACCGGCATCGGCTTCGCCGGGCTGTTTACCGTCGTCGAGGGATGGATCGGCTCCGGAACGCAGAATGGGCAGCGTGGGCGCATCCTGGCGGTCTACATGGTCACCACCAAGCTGGCGCTGATGGCCGGTCCCCTTCTGCTCGACCCCGGCGGCGACCAGCCCTTCCGGCTGCTGATCCTCCTGATCCTGCTCTCGGTGCTGCCGGTCGCCGCCGCCCGCCCGGCCCGCCCGGCCCTGCCGACGGCCGTGACGCTCGATCTGCGCGGGCTGTTCAGGCTGGCGCCGTCAGCCCTGGTCGGCTGCTTCGCGGTCGGCGTGGTGACCGGCACGATGATCGCGTTCGCTCCGCTGTACGGGCTGCGCATCGGCATGTCCGCGTCGGCCGCCGCCGCACTGCTCGTTGCGCTCCAGGGCGGCAGTCTGCTCGCCCAATGGCCGCTCGGCGCGTTGTCGGATCGGCGAGACCGGCGCATCGTCATCGCGGCCGTGGCGGCGAACGGCGCCGTTCTGTCCGCCGGCATGGCTCTGCTGCCGGACGGAAGCCCGGCGTGGCTGGTATGGACGGGGTTTGCGCTGTGGGGCAGTCAGGTTTTGTGCATCTACGCCCTGTGCGTCGCCCATGCCTGCGACGTGGTGCCGCCGGGCCGCATCGTTCCGACGGTCAGCGGCCTGCTGGTGGTCTGGGCCGTCGGAGCGATGATCGGCCCCGTCCCCGGCGCCCTGCTGATGGACAGGTTCGGCCCGTCGGGCCTGTTCGTCTATGCCGCCGCCGGCTGTGCCGGACTGACCGGATTTGTCCTGATCCGTCGCGCCGTACGGGAGCGGGCGGATACGGACGGTCGAACGACTTTCTCCCCGCTGCCGGCCGAAAGCCTGACCGGCGCCGCGATCTCCAAGCCGCGCATGGCCACCGACGCGGCAAGCGTTGAGACGGCGGGCGGCGAACCGTCGGAGAAACGCTGAGGTTCCAGCTTTTTCCGACCGCCTTAGTCGGGTTAGAGTCAGCAGGATTTGATCCGGGGCCTGTCCCTTCAGCGGAGGAAATGTGGTCGAGACATCGCGCATCCAGTCGCTGCGCGTGGTGGCAAGCCTGATCAATTCGGGCGGCGATCTGGCGACGGTGCTTCAGCGCCTGGTCCTGGCCGCCTGCCGGCATGCCAACTGGTCGATGGGGTCGATCATGGCGGTGGACGTCGAGCATGGCTATGCCCTGGTCGTCGTCCGTCACGATCCGACGCTGATCCAGCGCCCCCTGCCCGACCGCTGGGAGTTGGCGACCAGCCCATCGCTGGTCGCCCTGCGGCGGAACGAGCCTGTCTTCATCCCCGACGCCCGGGTGTCGGAGGAATTTCCCGGCTACCGCCGGGAGGCGTTCGAGCGCGACTATCACAGCGTGCTGGTCGTGCCGATGAACTGCACCGACGACAGCGGCCGGCCGCTGGTGCTGAGCGTCGTGTCCCGAAGCATCGTCGAGGTGAGCGAGGAGGATCTGACCTTCATCGGCATGATCGTCCAACTCGGCGAGATCGCTGTGGAGCGCCAGCACCGGTTGCGGGCGGAGTCGCTTGCCGCCGAACGATTGCAGCGGGCGCTGGAAGTGAATACGTCGCTTCTGCGGCAGGCGCTGGAGGACGGGGCGATGGCAACTCTCCTGCCACTCTTCCGCGACATGCTGCCCTACTCGATCGTCATTGTCGACTTCACCGCAAACCTCGTCACCGCTGACCGGGCGCCCTGCGGCAGCGACATCGGCGATGCCGACTGGCAGGCGGCGGTCGCGAGCAGCCTCGCCCCGTCGATCATGAAGGCGGCGCGCGATGCGATTGACCATCCCGCCGCCGGCGAAGCGACCCTGTTCTGGGAGGTCGGCGGTAAGCGCATCCGTACGGCCCCGCGCATCGAGCCGTTGACGGCCGACGGCGAGGTGGTCGGCGCGCTGATGATCTTTCCCGGTCCGCAGCCCTACCGGCAGTCCGATCAGCTCCTGCTCGACGGCATCAAGCATGCTCTCAGCATCCAGATGCTGCGCAACGTCATCCGCTTTCGCTACGAGAACCGGACGCTCACCGATCTGTTCTTGGAACTGGTGGAACGGCGCTGGCGCGATCATCGCGACATCGGGGAGCGCGCGCTGCGGCTCGGCCTCAACCTTGACCTGCCGACCCAGATGATCGTGGTCGGACTGCCCGGCCGCAGTCCGCGGGCGGTGAGCGCCGCGGCCGACCTCCACCTTCCGGTCCAGCGGTTATTGGCGCCGAGCGGGGTGACCGGTACGTTCGTCACCGTTCCGGCCGGACTGGTCTGCCTCATTCCTGCCGTCGACGAGCGCAGCCTGGGACCGGTCAAGCGTCTGATGGCGCAGATTGCGCGTTCCGTCGCCGACATCCTGCATGCCGAGCCTTTCGTCGTGCTGACGAGCCGTTGCACGGCGCCGCCGGACTACGCGGAGGCGTGGGAGCGCTCGTGGCGGATGATCCGGATCGCCGAGGAGTTCGGTCGCCCCGGCGTGCTGGATGCCCGGCAGTTCGGCCCGCTTCCCATGCTGCTGGCCGCGGCAAACACCCACGAGGTGCGCGGCTATGTCGCCGACAGCATCGGCGCTCTTGTCGATTACGACCGCCGGCATGGGACGCCCTACCTGGAGACGCTTTCCGCTTATGTGAAGACCGGATGCCGCACCAAGGCCTGTTCCGACCAGCTTGGCGTACACGTCACCACCCTGCGCTACCGCTTGACGCGCATCGCCGAGTTGTTCGGCATCGACGTCGAAAGTCCGGAACGGCGCTTCTCGGTCGAACTCGCCATCCACTTGAGCGGGGTCATAGACCAGACCGATTGATCCCGGACTGGCCGGCCCGTTCATCCCCCGACCATGAGGGCTCGACCAGGTTCCGTCAGATCGCCGTGTTGTGCACCAAAGCTCCTGCGGATCAGTTGCGCGGTGCCTCACCGGACCGCCGAGATCGGTGGCCAGTGATGGACGAAACCGGCGTCGCGCTCCAATCTCCGGCCGAGGCGGATCAACCGCCGCTCCTCGCCCGGACGCGCGATCAGTTGCAGGCCGAAGGGAAGCCCTTCGGCATCCGGAGCCGGAAGCGTCAGGACCGGAAACCCAACCAGCGTGACGATGGCCGTCACGCCGAGATAATCCAGGATCGTCTCCACCGGCCTGCCATCGACCGACGTCACTTCACCATCGTCGTTCGGCCAGGGCAGCACGCCGCAAGCCGGAGCCACCAGCACATCGATGTCCCGGAACAGCGCGACGAAGCGGCGGTACAGCGCGGTTCGCGCCGCCTGCGCCTCCAGATAGGCTTCAGCGGTGATGCCGCTCCCCGCCTCGATATTCCAGCGCACGGTGTCGGTCAACCGGTCGCCATCCCCGTCCAGCAGCGATCCGTAGGCGTGGCGGATCTGCGCGGCGCGCAGCGTGCGGAAGGTCGCCATGGCATCGCTGCAGTCGGGATGACGGCGGACGACCGGACCAGCCGCATCCTCCAGGCGGGCGACCGCCGCGGCGAAGCGCTCCCGCACCGCTTGCGAGACGGTCGCAGCGCCGAAATCGACCGTCGCCCCCAGGCGTGAGGCCGCCCCGCCGTCGCGGTCGTCCGTGAGCGACAGCAGCGACGTCGGATCGTCGGGATCGATGCCGGCCATGGCGCCGAGCATCAGGGCGCAGTCCGCGGTATCGCGCGCAATCACCCCATGCGTCGCCAGCGTGTCCCAGCCCAGCGCCCGTTTCGGCGCCGGAACCAGTCCGGGCGTCGGCCGGATCGAAGCGACGCCGCAGAAGCCCGCCGGCACACGCACCGACCCGCCGAAGTCGGTGCCGTGGGCCAGCGGCACCATGCCGGCAGCCACCGCGACGGCCGATCCACCGCTCGACCCGCCGGAGGTCAGCCGTGTGTCGAAGGGGTTACGTGTCGGCCCTGCCAGTCGGTTCCGGCAGATCGCCCCGAAGCCGAATTCCGGCGTGTTGGTCTTGCCGATGACGATGCCGCCAGCCGCCTCGATCCGGGCCACCGCGACATCGTTATCCGTCGGCACATGGTCGGCGTAAAGCTCGGACCCGTAGGTGGTGCGGATGCCGGCAGTGTCGGTCAGGTCCTTGACCGCCACCGGCAGGCCATGCAGCGGCCCGACCGGCCGACCAGTCCGCGCCAGAGTGGCGTCCAGTTCCCCGGCCTTCGCCAGCGCCTTGTCCGCTGCAACGGTGATGAAGGCGGACAGGACGGGATCGGTCTCCGCGATGCGGTTTAGATGCGCCTCCACCACCATGCGGGCCGAAAGTTCCCCACAGGCCAGACGGGCGGCCAAGGCAGCCGCGCTGTCCCGCCACAAGACGTCGTTCTGCACAGACATCCATCAATCTCCCAACGATGGCGCCAAAAGCGGCAATTGCATCCGGCTCCCGCCCAAGAAGGCGGCACACCCAGGTATGCGACACAGGCACATTACACCATGAACATAGCTATCAAATTGGATTATATGATGAAAATAGAAATCGGCATGCCGTTTGCTTAGGTAGGGCGTGATCTTACGGCAACGCGAAAGGGACGGTGCAGCCATGGTCAGCGCTTCGCCCAACGGCCCGGCTTCCCCGCGCGGGCAGACGCTCCTCCTGGATGGGATTACCCAACGCTACGGCGCTTCACTCGCCGTGAACGAGGTGACGCTCGACATCCGCGGCGGCGAACTGGTGGCCCTGCTCGGCCCCTCGGGCTGCGGCAAGACGACCCTGCTCAGGATCATCGCCGGCTTCCTGGCCCAGACGAAGGGCCATGTGATGGTCGGCGGCCAGAGCGTGGACGGCCTGCCGCCCAACCGCCGCTCCGTCGGCATCGTCTTCCAGAACTATGCGCTGTTCCCGCACATGACGGTGGCGGAGAATGTCGCCTATGGGCTGGATGCGCGCGGCGTCGACCGCGCCACCCAGCGCAGCGAGGCGCAGCGCATGCTCGACATGGTGAAGCTGGGCCATCTGGGCGAGCGCACGCCGCGCCAGCTGTCCGGCGGCCAGCAGCAGCGCGTGGCGCTGGCCCGCGCGCTGGCGGTCAATCCGTCGATCCTGCTGCTGGACGAGCCATTCGCCGCGCTGGACAAGAACCTGCGGCTCGACATGCAGATCGAGGTCAAGCGCATCCAGCGGCTTTCGGGCATCACCACCATCCTCGTCACCCACGACCAGGAGGAGGCGCTGTCGATGGCCGACCGCGTCGCGGTGCTGAGCCAGGGCCGGCTGGAGCAGTTCTCGCCGCCGACCGAGATCTACGACGCGCCCGACAGCCTGTTCGTCAACACCTTCGTCGGCTCGGCCAACCTGCTGGGTGGCGTGCTGGTCGAAGGCGACCGCTCCGCCGGGCGGGTGCGACTGGACGCCGGCGGCATCGTCGAGACGCGCGCGCCGAAGGGCGATCTGCGCCCCGGCGCCCGCGTCACCGTCTGCCTGCGCCCGGAACATCTGAGCGTGGTTCCCACCACCCACATCAACGCTGCCAACGACGCCGAGACGCTGAACGGCGTGGTCGAGATGGGGCTGCCGCTCGGCGCCACCGTCGTCCACGAAATCCGCATCGGCGACGGCAGCGCCGTCAAGGTATCCGAACCGCGCATCCAGCGCGCCGAGCTGCTGGCCCCCGGCACGCCGGTGCGCCTCACCCCGGTCGCCCCACGCCTCGCCTCGGTCTTCGCCGCGGCCTGAAATCCCCTCCGATCCACCCACCTCCTATCACCTTCAGGAGTGAACGATGCTGCTGACCCGCCGCAATCTGATGCAGACGGCGCTGACGCTGGGTGCAATGCACGCCTTCCCCGGCCTGACCTGGGCGCAGGCGCGCCCGCTGGTCTTCGCCACCTTCACCGGCAGTTGGGAGGAGGCGCACCGCGCCGTGCTCGTCCCCGCCTTCCGCAAGGCGACGGGCGACGCCAACATGGTGCTCGACCCGATGCTGTCGGTCGACCAGATCGCCAAGGTGAACGCCGCCAAGTCCAACCCGCCGATCGACGTCATGCTGCACGATCCGGGACCGGCGCTGCAGGCCATCGCCCAGGATCTGGTCGAACCCTATCCGGTCGAGAAGAGCGCCTATTACAAGGATCTGATCCCGGCGGCGCAGGAGCCGATGGGGCCGGCACCCTTCTTCCAGGTGGTCGGGCTGACCTACAACCCGGAAACCATCAAGACGCCGCCGACATCCTGGGCCGATCTGTGGAAGCCGGAGTACAAGGGCCGCGTCGGCATCACCAACATGAACTCGACGCTCGGCACCGGCTTCATGGTCGAGCTTGCCAAGATGCATGGCGGGTCGGAGGCCAACATCGATCCGGCCTTCAAGGCCATTGAATCGCTGCGCCCCAGCCTCGCCGCCGTCGCCGCCAATCCGGGGCAGCTCGCCACCCTGTTCCAGCAGGGCCAGATCGACATCAGCCCTGGCAACTTCAACGCCATCCAGATCCTGAAGGCGCGCGGCGTGCCGGTGGAGTTCGTCGCCCCGAAGGAGGGCGCCATCGCCTTCAAGACGACGATCCACATCGTCAAGAACTCCCCCAACAAGGAGCTGGCCTTCAAGCTGATCGAGGCCGCGCTGTCGCCGGAGGTGCAGGCGACGCTGATGGAGGAGCCGTACCTGATCGTGCCGACCAACACCAAGGTCGCCATGAAGGGCGAGATCGCCAAGGCGCTGGCCAAGGACCATGCCGAGATCGCCAAGAAATTCGTCTTCCAGGATTGGGACAAGATCAACGAGCAGCGCGCCGCCTGGATCGAGCGGTTCAACCGCGAAATCCGCATCTGATCCGACCACCAAAGCCCGCCAGCCGGAGGAGGCGCCCCATGGCCGCGACGTTGCGCGACGTCACCACCTACGACCTGAAGCTCGCGGCTCCGCTGGCGGCGGGCTTCGTCCTGTTCTTCGTCACCCCGCTGGTCATCCTGCTGGCGCTGAGCTTCCAGACCGACCCGCAGGGCGGCCAGTACGGGCTGACGCAGTATGTCAATTTTCTGGGCGACCGCTTCAGCCTGGGGGTGCTGGGATCGACCCTGTGGCTGGGGGTGAAGGTGACGGCGCTGACCCTGCTGCTGGGCTATCCGGTGGCCTGGCTGCACCAGCGCTCCCCCGGCTGGGCGAAGGGCGTCATCATGCTGCTGGTGCTGCTGCCGCTGCTGACCAGCGTGGTGGTGCGCACCTTCGCCTGGGTGGTCATCCTCGGCCGGCAGGGCATCGTCAACGCCTCTCTGTCCTGGCTGGGACTGATCGACACGCCGCTGAAGCTGCTCTACACCGAAGGCGGCGTGGTGGTGGCGCTGGCCCAGGTGCAGATGCCGCTGATGGTGCTGCCGATCATCACGGCGCTGAGCCGCATCGACCCGAACCTCGCCGATGCGTCCTCGGTGCTGGGGGCCGGGCACTGGCGGACCTTCCGCAAGGTGATCCTGCCGCTGTCGCTGCCGGGCATCATCGCCGGCTGCCTGCTGACCTATGCCGCGGCGATCACCGCCTTCATCACCCAGAGCCTGATCGGCGGCGGCCAGATGCTGTTCATGCCGATGTACATCTACCAGCAGGCCTCGACCCTGCAGAACTGGCCGTTCGCCGCGGCGATCTCCATCATCTTCCTGGTGGCGGTGCTGGTGGTGGTGTCGATCTTCAACGCGCTGGGCCGCCTGTCGCGCGGCTATGCCAACGCCTGACGAGGGGGGAAGCGATGTCCCAAGCCGCCATTTCCAACACTGCCGGACGCCGCATCGATCTCGACGCGCTCAGCTTCCGCATCGTCATGACCGGAATCGCGCTCGTGGCGCTGGTCCTGCTGGTCGCGCCGACGGTGGTGGTGATCTGGGTGTCCTTCACCAGCGGCTATTCTCTGAAATTCCCGCCACCCGGCTATTCGCTGCGCTGGTACGCTGAGCTGTGGAACGCCTGGCAGCTCCAGTTCGCGCTGATGAACAGCCTGAAGGTGGCGGCCTGGGCGACCGGCCTGTCGATCCTGCTCGGAGTCTCCGCCTCGCTGGGCATCGCGCGGTCGCCGACGCTGACGGCGCGGGTGCTGGACAGCCTGTTCCTGTCGCCGCTGGTGCTGCCGGCGCTGGCCTTCGGCCTGTCGTCTCTGATGTTCTTCTCGATGATCGGGGTGCCGGTGTCGCCGCTGACCCTCGTCATCGGCCACACCGTGGTGTCGGTGCCCTACGTCGTGCGCAACACGGTGGCGTCGCTGGCCCAGATGAACCCGTCGCTGCTGGAGGCGTCGGCCAGCCTGGGCGGCGGGCGCTGGTACGGCTTCCGCCGGGTCACCCTGCCGCTGATCCGGCCCGGCATCATGGCCGGCGGCTTCATCGCCTTCATGGCATCCTTCGACAATGTTCCCGTCTCGCTGTTCCTGCGCGACGCCGCCACCGACATGCTGCCGATCCGCATGTGGCAGGACCTGGAAGGCCGGCTGGACGTCACCGTGGCGGCGCTGTCGGGCATCCTGATCGTCGCCACCATCGCCCTGATGATGGCGATGGAGCGCGTCGCCGGCCTGTCCAAACGGTTGACCTGAGGCCCGTCCTGTTCTCAGAAATGGTTATACACCCAGGAAGAGCGAAACCCCGTAGGGTGTGAATTTGAAGGGCAGATGCAGATGGCGCGCGGGATCGGTGACGACGAAGCGGAAGGGAACGATGTCGAGGAAGCGGGTCTGCTCCTCGGCGTAGCCCGCCGTGCGCAGCCAGTCGCCGACATGGAACAGCACCTCGTGCGGGCCGGCGGAGACGCCCTCTCCGCGAACGGTGGGATGTTCGAGCTGGCCGTTGGCACCGAGATTCCCCGCCGCCAGAAGCCGCCGTTCGGGCGTCAGCGCGTGAAGTTCAACCCGCATGCCCTCGGCGGCGACGCCGCGCGCCACATCCACGCCGTGAATCGAAATTCCGCCCGCCACGTCACCCTCCAGCCCGGTTCACCGACATGGTAGCCGAGGCCGTGGCCGCCGCGCCAGTGCCGCCCCTGCTGCCGGCGCTGGCGGGAATGACCGGCCTGCAGGCGCTGGTGGCGCTGGCCCTGTTCGCGCCTGGAGTGCTGGCGCCGCGCCTGGGCATCGATCCGGCCGGGCTGGGCCTGTTCACCACCACGGGCTTCTCGGTGGGCATGGCGGCGTCGCTGTGCGGCGGCCTGCTGGCCGGGCGGCTGGGCTCATTCCGCGTCGCCAGCTTCTGCGCGCTGGCGGCGGCCGTGGCCATGCTGTGCGCGGCGACCGGCGGCGGTGCCGCGGCGCTGCTGGCGGCGGGAATCGCCATCGGGCTGGCCTGCGGACCCGAAACGCCGGCCAGCGCCGCCATCCTCGGCCGGCTGGTGCGCGAGGCCGACCGGCCGATGGTGTTCTCCGTCCGCCAGACCGGCAACCAGATCGGCGCCATGGTCGGATCCCTTGCCCTGCCGGTGCTGGCCGCCGTCGTCGATCCGCGCGCCGGCTATGTCGCCATTGCCGCGCTGGCGCTGCTCTGCGTTCCGGTCTTCGAGCGGCTGCGGCCGGCCTACGACCCGCTGACCCGCAGCGCCGCCGCCGGCTTCGGGCTGGGTACGGCACTGCGGCTGCTGTGGATCGATCCAGCTCTGCGCCGCATGGCGCTGGCGGCCTTCCCCTATTCGGCGAGCCAGCTGACGCTGAACGGCTTTTTCGTCGTCTTCGCCGTGACGGAGCTGGGGCTGGGCCATGTCGCCGCCGGGGTGGCGCTGGCCGCCGGGCAGGCGGGCGGGCTGGTCGGACGGCTCGGCTGGGGCGTCGTCGCCTCGCGCTGGATGGCGCCGCGCCTGCTGGTCGGGCTGCTGGGGCTGGGCATGGCGGCGGCGTCGGTGCTGGTGGCGCTGGCCGGCGGCGCGATGCCCTTTCCGGTCCTGACGCTGGCGACCTTCCTGTTCGGACTGACCGCAAGCGGCTGGAACGGCGTGTTCCTGGCCGAGGTCGCAAGGCTGGCGCCGGCCGGCCGCATCGGCGAGGCGACGGGTGCGGTGATGGTCGGCGGCTTCGCCGGGCTGATCGCCGGGCCGATCCTGCTGGTTGCCGCCGCCGCGGTCATCAGCCTCGCCGCCGGCTATGTCCTGGTCGGGCTGCTGGCGGCGCTGGCCGGATTGAGCCTTTTCGGAGACAAGCGATGACCACACCCATTCGCGCAGCCGCCGTGGCGGAGGCCGTGCGCGCGGGCCGCAGCAGCGCCCGCGCCGAGACCCTGGCGGCGCTGGACCGCATCGCCGCCGGAAATCCGGCGCTTAACGCCTTCGTCACGGTCGATGAGGCAGCGGCGCTGGCCGAGGCGGAGGAGATCGACCGGCGGATCGCCGCCGGTGAACGGCTGCCCCTGGCCGGCGTGCCGGTCGCGGTCAAGGACACCATCTGGGTCGGCGGACGGCGCGTCACCCAGGGGTCGCGCCTGTTCGCCGATTTCCATGCGCCGGCGGATGCCATTGCGGTGGAGCGCCTGCGCGGCGCCGGCGCCGTCATCGTAGGCATGGCCAACAGTTCCGAATTCGCCTGCAAGGGCGTCACTACCAACCCGCTGTTCGGGCCGACGCGCCATCCGCGGAACCCGGACCTGACCCCCGGCGGGTCGAGCGGAGGACCGGCCGTCGCCGTGGCCGCGGGGCTGGTTCCGCTGGCGCTCGGCACCGATGCCGGCGGGTCGAGCCGACGCCCGCCCGCCCATGTCGGCGCGGTCGGGTTCAAGCCGTCCTTCGGCGCCATTCCCTATGGTCCGGGCTTCGCCGAACCATTTACCGGCATCGCGGTGCTGGCGCCCATCGCCGCCGACGTCGCCGACGCGGCGCTGATGTTCGAGGCGCTGTGCGGTCCCGATCCGCGCGATCCCGACTCCGTAGGCATCGCCGCCATGGACGACCGGCCGCCGGAAAGCCTGACCATCGCCTACAGCCCCCGCTTCGGCCTGGACGCTCCGGTGGACGACGAGGTGCGGCAGGCGGTGGATGGCGCGGTCGAAGCGCTGGACAGGGCGGGTGTCCGCATCGTCCGGCGCGATCCGCCCTGGCCGGACGGGGTGACGGAAACCGCGCTGATGCCCTTGCAGCATGCAGGCTTGGCCGCCCTTTACGGCGACGCCTTCCACCGCGACCCGTCCCTGTTCGACCCCGACATCGCGGTGCAGATCGAGAACGGCCTGCACCTGACCGGGGCGGAGGTCGCGGCGGCGCAGCTGCTGGGCGTGGAGGTGGCGCGGGCGCTCGCCGCATACTTCACGGATGTCGATCTGCTGATCGGTCCGACGACGCCCTGCGTCGCCTGGCCACTCGACCGGCTGGGGCCGGAGACCATCGGCGGGCGGACGGTGCCGCCGCGGGCGCATGCCGTCTTCACCCCGCTGTTCAACCACGCGAAGGTGCCGGCGATCAGCCTGCCCTGCGGCGCCGGCCGCGACGGCTTGCCGGTGGGCCTCCAACTGGTGGCCCCGCGCGGGCTGGACCGCCGGCTGCTGCGCTTCGCCGCTTTCACGGAAACGATGCTCGCCGCAAGCGGGCAAGGACAACTCGGATGAGCATGGACGACGATCTTCCCGCCACGGCAGTTCCCGACACCGAAGCCGCTCCCCGGCGTCGCCGCGCGGTGCCGCCCCCGCCGCTGGCGGAGATGGCGGTGGAGCGGCTGCGCGACATGATCATCTATGGCGAGCTGCCGCCGTCGGCCCGGCTGATCGAGCCTGAACTGAGCGAGAGGCTCGGCATTTCCCGCACGCCTCTGCGCGAGGCGCTGAAGCTGCTGGCTGCCGACGGGCTGGTGATGCTGCGCCCCAACCGCAACGCCATCGTCGCTCCGCTCGACGCCGGCGAGCTGATCCATCTGTTCGAGGCCGAAGGCTGCATCGAGAGCTTCGCGGCAAGGCTGGCCGCCGAACGCATGACCGCCGCCGACCTGCGCCGGCTGCGCGGTTTCCAGGACAAGATCGAAGCGTTGCAAGGGGCCGGCGCGCTGGAGGAGTATTTCTCCATCAACCAGAAGATCCACCGGCTGATCGTGTCGGGCGCCAAGAACCCCGCACTGGTCGATGCGCATGACCGGCTGCTCGGCCGGCTGGCGCGGGCGCGCTATTTCGCGCTGGGCGCCCAGGGGCGATGGAAGGAGTCGGTGCTGGAACACCGCGAGATCCTTGCTGCGATGGAGGCCCGCGACGGCGAGACCGCGCAGCGGCTGTTCGTCCACCATGTCGGCCGCACCGGCGAGGTGGTGGCTGCCGCCTGTGCCTCGCCCAGGGCTCGGCGGGCGGGGTAGCCACCACGCGCCGGGACCTTCAGAACGGCAGAATCAGAACGGCAGAACCGGCGCCGGGGCGCTCTTGGGGCGGGCGGGGGCCGGCAGGCCGCACGGCAGGAAATCGCCGCGGCCGGGCTGGACCAGCAACGCGCCATCACGGCAGACCACCGTCCCGCGCGAGATCGTCGCCACCGGCCAGCCGGTCACCTCCATCCCCTCATAGGGGGTGTAGTCGACATTGTGGTGCAGCAGGGCGTTGGTGACCGTCACCCGGCGGGCGGGATCCCACAGGGCGATGTCGGCGTCAGCCCCCACCGCGATGGTGCCCTTGCGCGGATGCAGCCCATACATGCGGGCCGGATTGGTGGCGGTCAGCTCGACGAATTTGGTCAGCTCCATCCGCCCGGTCATCACCCCGGCGGAGAACAGCAGCGGCAGCCGTGTCTCAACCCCCGGAATGCCGTTGGGCACGCAGCGGAATGGCGCTTTCTCGCCATGGACCTTCTTGCCACCCGGACCATTGAAATGGAACGGCGCATGGTCGGACGAGAAGATCTGGAAGGTGCCGCCGGTCAGCCCATCCCAGACGACGGCCTGATTGGCGGCGTCGCGCGGCGGCGGCGAGCAGATGCATTTCGCCCCCTCGAATCCCTCTCCGCCCAGATCGTCTGCGGTCAGGAAAAGATACTGAGGGCAGGTCTCGGCATAAATCCGCAGGCCTCGCCCCTGAGCCCAGCGGATCTGCTCCACCGCGTCGGCACCGGAGACATGGACGATCAGGATCGGCACGTCCACCAGCTCGGCCAGCGAGATCGCCCGGTGAGTGGCCTCGCGCTCCGCGACGCGCGGGCGGGAGACGCCATGGAAGAAGGGGGCGGTCTGGCCGGCGCGCTCCAGCTTCTCGGTCAGCCAGGCGATGCAGTCGGCATTCTCCGCATGCATCATCACCATCGCGCCCTCAGCACGGGCGATGTCGAGAACCTCCAGGATCTGGCGGTCGTTCAGCTTCAGCGCGTCGTAGGTCATGTAGATCTTGAAGGACGTGTAGCCCTCGCGGATCAGCGCCGGCAACTCCTGCCCCAGCACCTGCTCGGTCGGATCGGTGACGATCAGGTGGAAGGCGTAGTCGATCACCGGCTTGCCGGCGGCGCGCCGGTGATAATCGTCCACCGCCTCGCGCAGCGACCGGCCCTTTTCCTGGCAGGCGAAGGGCAGCACCGTGGTGGTGCCGCCGAAGGCGGCGGAGCGGGTGCCGGTGAGGAAATCGTCGGCCATCACCGACCCGTCACCGGTCGGCTGGTCGAAATGGACATGCCCGTCGACGCCGCCGGGCAGGACCAGCAGCCCGACGGCGTCGATCTCCTCGGCACCGGCGGCGAGGCCGGCGCCGAGCGCCGTGATGGTGCCGCCGCGCACGCCGACATCGGCCTTGAACACGTCCGACGCGGTGGCGACCGTGCCGTTGCGGATGACCAGATCGAACTCCATGCTCCCCTCCCCTTTCCTCTGGCGGCCGTCAGCCATGCAGTTCCCGGAACAGGCTGCCCCAGCCCTCGACCCGGCGGGTGTCGACGCCGGTCATGCGCAGCGACTTCCACACCACGGTGGACGCGGTGTCGTAGACGGGGATGCCCAGCGCCTTCTCCACCCGCTCGGCCACCGGGGCGCCGCGCATGTTGGTGCAGATGATGGCGATGGCGTCGGGCTTGGCCTCCGCCACCTCGGCGCACATGCGCTCGATCCGCTCCTCGGCGATCTCGGAGAAGGAGAAGTTGCCGCGGTCGTTCAGATGGCGCTCGGCCACCACCTCGAAGCCGGCGGCGTTGTAGTTGGCGACCATCCGCTCCTGAATTTCGTCGAGATAGGGGCTGACGATGGCGAAGCGCTTGCGCCCGGTGGTCTCCAGAATTTCGTTCAGCGCCAGCATCGAGGTGCAGGCCGGGATGCCGGTCTCCGCCGCGATGGTGCGGCACAGCCGCTCGTCGGCATCGAAGCCGAGCCAGCCGGCCGACGTGCCGTTCCAGCCGATGACGTTCAGCCGTGCATCGGCCAGCAGCCGGGCGGCGTCGAGGAAGGGCGCGTCGGTGAACTGGTCGAGCGCGGCGGCGCGCAGCGAGATCTCCTTGACGGTGAAGCGGCCGAAATGGGCCGTCACCTCCGGCAATCCGCTCAGCATCGCAGCGGTCACCGGCTCCAGCACCGTGTTGGACGACGGGGTCAGCATCCCCAGAAGGACGCGCTTGGTCAAGTCGGGCGTGCTCATGTTCGGTCCTTATCGCTTCAGGCGTTTCTATTGTTTCTTTGGGGTCGGTTTCTTGAGGTCAGGCACGCGCCCACAGCGCGTGGGCGGCCTCGTCGGCCTCGGTGCAGATTTGCTCCAGGTCGGCGCGCAGCAGGCGGCCGTCCTCCACCAGGATTTCACCGTCGACCATCACCGTCTCGACATCGCGGCCCTGACCGGTGTGGACCAGCGTGCCGAGCGGGTTGATCTGCGGGCGCAGATGCGGCCGGCGGCTGTCGAACAGCACCAGATCGGCGCATTTGCCGACGGCGAGCGTGCCGATGCGGTCCGCCATGCCGACGGCTTCCGCCCCGCCCAGCGTCGCCATGCGGAAGACATGCGATGGCTGCCAGTCGGCGGTGACGCCGCCCTGGCCGATGCGGGCGGTGGCAAGCGCCCAGCGCATCGCCTCCACCATGTCGCCATGCTGGGTGTCGGTACACAGCGCCAGATTGACCCCCGCCGCCTTCAAGGCCGGGGTCGGCGCCAGCCGGCCGGAGGCGGCGTTGCATTTCGGCACGGTCACGGCATGGGCGCCGGCACGGGCCAGCCGGGTGATGTCGTCGCCATCGACATAGAGGCAATGGGTGGCGAGAAGCCGGTCGTTCAGCAGCCCGACCTCCTCCAGTAGCGCCGCCGGAGAAAGGCCGGTCGAGGCGCGGACGCGCTCCAGCTCGACCCGGCTCTGGGCCAGATGGGTGTTGACGCGCATGACGCGCAACGCCGCCTCTGCGGCGAGCGTGCGCAGGAAGCCGGGGGAGCAGGTGTCCGGCGCATGGGCGGCCATCTGCACCGCGATGCGCCCATTCCGCGCGCCGTGCCAGCGGTCGTGCAGGTCGAGCGTCCGCCGCAGCAGGTCCTCGCCGATGGCGGCGTCGAAGCGCCACTCCCCCTGCGGCACGCGGGCGAAATCCACGTCATGCACCCGCCAGCCGGCATGGACGCGCAGGCCGAGATCGGCGACGGCGTCCAGCGTCGCCTCGGCATGGACGAAATGGTCGCAGACCAGGGTGGAGCCGGACAGCAGCGCCTCGGCCACCCCCAGCCGGGCCAGCGCCCGCGCCTCCTCCGGCGTGGCGTCGGTGCCCTTGGGGACGCCGGGGGTGTAGGAGGGGGCGAAACCGAGATCGGCGGCGACGCCGCGCACCATCACCAGCACCGCATGCAGGTGGGCGTTGACGAAGCCCGGCGTCGCCAGCCGGCCGGGCCGGTGCAGCGTGCGCGCCGCCGCCGGCAGGCCGGATGCCGCCGGGGCAAGATGGGCGATGCGGCCGTCGCGGATGCCGATGGCGGCGTCCTCCACGATGCCCAGCGCCGGATCGCCGGTAATGGCGGTGACGCCGGTCAGCAGCAGGTCGAGCGGCGGCGCGGTCATGCGGCAGCGCCTTGGCGGGCGACCTCGGCGGCGGCTTCCTGCTGCGCCCCCTTGCGCTGCTGCATCCCCTCCTCGCGGATCAGGTTGAGGATGTGGCGCTTGTGGTCGTTGAACTGCTGGCTGGTGATGTCGCGCGGACGCGGCAGGTCGAGGTCGATCAGCTCGCGCACTCGCCCCGGACGGCTGGTCAGAACCGCGACCTGGGTGCCGAGCACCAGCGCCTCGTCGACGCTGTGGGTGACGAAGACGATGGTGCAGCGCTGCTTCTGCCAGATGGCGACCAGTTCCTCCTGCATGTCCATCTTGGTCTGGGCGTCGAGGGCGGCGAACGGCTCGTCCATCAGGATGACCTCCGGATTCAGCAGCAGGGCGCGGGCGATGCCGACGCGCTGGCTCATGCCGCCCGACAGTTCCGCCGGGAAATGGTTTTCGAAGCCGCGCAGGCCGACCATGTCGATATACTCTTGCGCGGCGGCGCGGCGGTCGGCCTTGCGCCAGCCCTTCAGCCGCAGATGGAAGGCGACATTCTCCCACACCGGCAGCCAGGGCATCAGGTTGGCCTGCTGGAAGACCATGCCGCGGTCGGCGCCCGGCCCGTCCACCGGCTTGCCGCCTACCGTCACGCTGCCGCCGGTCGGTTTCTCGAAGCCGGCGATCATGTTCAGCAGGGTGGACTTGCCGCAGCCCGAGGAACCGAGCAGGCAGAGGAACTGGTTCGGTTCCACCGACAGGCTGACATCGTCGATGGCCAGCAGGTCGCGCTTGCGCTTGGCGTCGCGGAAGACCTTGGTGATGTTCTGGAGTTCGATCGAGGCCATGGTCTCAGCCCTCCCGGCTCTGCAGGGTGGATCCGTGCTGCCAGTGCAGAGCCATCGACATCAGGAGCTTGATGAGGCCGTCGGTCGCGTAGCCGAGCAGGCCGATGCTGGCCATCGAGGCGAGCACAAGGTCGTAGCGCAGGAAGTAATAGCTGTCCCACAGCACGTATCCCAGACCGCTCTTGACCGCGACCATCTCGGCCGTGACTGTCAGCATCCAGGCGGCGCCGATGCCGATGCGCAGGCCGGCGAAGATGCTGGGCAGCGCCGCCGGGAACACCACATGGCGCAGAAGCTGCTGTTCGGTGGCGCCCATCATCGAGGCGGCACGGATCAGGTTACGGTCGGCGGTCTTCACCCCATGGATGGTGTTCATCAGCACGGGGAAGAAGGCGCCGAGGAAGACCAGGAAGATCGCCGGCTTGTTGGCGATGCCGAACCAGATGATCGCCAGCGGAATCCACGACACCGGCGGAACCGGGCGCAGCATCTGGATGGTCGGTTCCACCGTCCGCTCGACCCAGCGCCACCAGCCGATGGCGATGCCGAGCAGGATGCCGCTGACCGCGGCGATGCCGTAGCCGGCGGCGACCCGCATGGCGCTGGACAGCGCGTCGGCCAGCCAGCGCCCGCTGTTGCCCTGCGATGTCTCGTCGAAGCCGAACACCCAGTCGCCCCAGGCATGCAGAACCACCGTCGGCGGCGGCAGCAGCGCCGCCGGCAGCAGGCCGGATCGCGACACGATCTCCCAGGCCACGAGGATGAAGAGGGGAACGACTGCCCGCTCCCAGGATTTCCAGATCGCCGTCATAAGGCGGACTCCCGTCCTGCGGACAATAGCTGCCCGTCGAAAACACCTTGTCGGATGCGCCCCGCCGGAAGCCGTCAATCGGGCCGGCGGGGCCGCATGCGGCCGCTGATCAGAAACCGAGTTCGCTTTTCGGCTTGCCGGTGACGGATTCGAGGAACTTGTAATCGAGGTTCTTTTCGGCCACCGCGGACACGTCGTGGCTGATGTATTTCAGGTCGCGCATCATCGCGGCAATGGCCAGCGTGCTGTCCTTGTGCATCTCATAGTCGGGGGTGGCATTCTTCAGCGCCTCGGCGGCGACCGCCTTGTCCATGCCGGTGTATTTGTTGATCGTCTCGATCCAGGCGCCCTTGTCGGCCTTCAGAGTGTCGACCAGAGCCACGACCGACGCGACTGTGGCCTCGACCGCCTTGGGATGCTCCTTGATGACGTCGGAGCGGGTGACGATCAGGTTGGTCAGGTTGCCGGCGGCCTGGTCGTAGGGAAGCGTGAAGTGCCGGCCGACGCCGCTGCTGCGAATCTGCGAGGCGAAGGGCTCGACCGTGCAGATCACGTCGACCTCGCCGCGCTGCAGGGCGGCGGCATGGTCGGACGGGTTCGGGATGTTGATGAACTGCACGTCCTTGTTGGCGTCGATGCCGTTCTTCAGGAAGGCGCCGCGCATGTGGATGTCCTGCGCGTTCCCGCGCGAGGCGGCGACGCGCAACGGCTCGCCCTTTGCCTTGCGTTCGGCGACCAGCGCCTTGAAACCGGCCCAGTCGTCGGGCTTCAGCTCGATCCCCTTGGCCGTCAGGATCTCCGAGCCGCCATTCACCTGACCGGAGATGGCCACCACGTCGAAGCCCTTGTCGAGGGCGGTGATGTAATGGAGATAGGTGACCTGGGCCACGTCGATGCTCTTGGACACCAGCGCGGTCAGCACATCGTTGCCGGAATTGAAGTTGATCGCCTCGATCTTGACGCCCTTCGCCAGATCGGGAGTCAGCGCCATCGGCAGGCAATGGGCGCATTTGGCGAAACCCAGCTTCACCGCGTCCATATCGGCGGCCTGCGCCGTCGTGGCGGCCGCGGACAGGGCAATCGCGAGGCCGGTGACGGCGCCATAGGTGAAGGATCGAAGCGACATGGGCAGAATTCCCTGATGCGATTGCGATGATCCGACGGTCGCAAATCGCATGCCAGATTGTATACAAAATGGTGATTCCAGATTTCGCTATTTTTCTCAATGCCTTGGGTGATTTTTGCTCGGAAGTGCCTTTGCGAGTTACGCTTGCCTTAATTTTGTGCGCATGGCATCGTTCGCGCACCAATGCACAATCATTCAGCAGAATGGGCAGCGCCGGATCGACCATGGACAGCGTGAAGACAGCCAAGCCCGCCGCCGGGCCCATCCGCCGCGAAACGCTGCATCACGGGGCCGTCGCGGAGTTGCGCACGATGATCCTCTCCGGAGAGCTTCGGCCGGGAAGCCGGGTACCGGAAATTCAGCTGTGCGAGCAGCTAGGTGTGTCCCGCACGCCGCTGCGGGAAGCACTGCGGGTCTTGGCGGCGGAGGGGCTGGTGGAACTCCGGCCGCACCGCGGCGCGGTGGTTACGCCCGTCGATTCAAATGAAATCGCCGCAATCTTTGAAGTGATGGAGGCGCTGGAAGCGTTGGCGGGCGAACTCATATGCTTGCGTGGAACAGAGGAGGAATTTGCCGAACTCGAACGGCTGCACGCTCAGCTTCACGCTCAATTCGATGCCGGCGACCGGCTGGCATATTTCATGACCAATCGCCAGATTCATGCCTGGATCGTCGGAATGGCGCGCAATCCGTCCTTGGAAGCCACCTATTCTGGCTTCGCATCGAAGATTCTTCGCGCCCGATCATTGGCCAACTACGATGCCGAACGCTGGCGCAACTCACTGATGGAGCATGACGGCTTCATGGCGGCCCTCCGGCGACGCGATGCGGCGACGGCAGGCAGGCTACTGGCAGACCATTGCTGCCATACCAAGGGTGCTGTCCTCAATGCGCTCAATAGCTCCGCAACGTCAGTGCAGAACTCGCTGCACCTACGGCTCCCCCCCTGATGGTGCTGCTGGGTTGGCGAGTTCGCGCTGTTCGTGGGGGTTTCCGGTGATGAGCACGACGCCTTATCCATACCGCGGCTTCCGCTTTCCGGCGGCGAACACCGACAAGGCCGATATCTGAACAACGCTCGCGAAATCTCGGATCGGCTGACCGGGCAGTTCAAACGGCACATGCGACGGTTCAAGTCCGCCAGGTATGCCCAATGATTTCTCCGCACCCACTGCCCGATCCGCAAACATTTCCAGCTGCGCCGCCATCTGATCTCGGCCACCGAGTACCATGCCGCCCGAGCTTGCGCCTCCACCATCTAGTGCACTGACTCATTCAGAAGGTGCAATGAGCCTGTCTGGTCTGACGAATGTGGGGTTGGCGGGCTTGGTTCAGACGAAGGGCTTTGCCGCCTCGTTATGGGCGCGGATGTAGCGGGCGATTGCGTCCTGCAGAACTGCTGTGCTCGTCGCCATCGACGAGGAGGATGCGCTGGCTGCGTCTCGCGAACTCCGTGGCAAGGTGCACGGCGACTGTCAAAGCGCCAGGACTGCCCTTCACCTCACCGGCTGCCACCTTGCGCCCTCCCCGGTGCACCCCAACTCCGCCCGTCGCTGCGCGTTCATTGTCGGAGCCCGCGCCCACGATCGTTCCGCCCTCGCCTCCCGTCATCGCAGCCATTCACACACTCCTTGATATGGGTTGGATCGGTGGCGTGGTCGCGACGTCGTTTGGATGTTAGCGCAACGTTCTGCCATCATTTCGTCGCCAGGGCATCACGGATCCCGGATGTTTCGGTGACCACCGTGGTGCGAAAAGACTGCGGGAAGGTGACGAGCGAGGAGGCGAGGGATGACAAGCGTCTTTGCGAGACTGACGATCTTTGTGACCTTCACGCAAAGAAACCTTGCTACACCATTGCAGGAAGATTGCCTGCACATCGCAAAGGGATCGCTTTGAAGTCACTGAAAAGGAGAGTGCGTCGGAGATCCGACGCCCGTTTTCAAAGAGCCAACAAGGTTCATCAGAAGCGAAGCCGGCTTCGCTTCTGCCTTGCCGTCGTGTCGTAACATCAGGAGAGAGCGTCTTCGTCGATGTCTTCACCCACCTCCGCCTTCAGTGCGGCGATCTGCTCTTCCAATCGGGCTCGTTCGGCGAGCAGGCGCTTTAAGGTCTCTCGCTTCGCCGCTTGGTCGGTGTCGCCCTGGAGGGGAAGGGCCGGCCTGCGGGACAGTGCCTTGAATGCCCGGATCTCGGCGCGGCGGGCTTCTTTGCGGATGATGCCCTCATCAAGAGCCTGTCGGCGCTCGTCGTCCGTCAGGGTCGTGATCTCGTAGAGCACGGTGTACGAGGTCGGTGTAACGTCTGCCGGCAGCAAATTGTCGCGGACGGCACGGTAGGCAGCCATCATCATCTGAGCCGCCCGCGGAGCAAACGGCAACCGACCATTGATCATGGCTTCGAAATCGCCATGGCCCAACGCCGCCTTCGCCCGAAGAAGGTATTCGCCGATGGCGATGAAACGCTGACCGGCTTCATGGAAGAGAGTCGTGATCGTATCAACATAGTCGTCGAGCGACACCGGCTCGCGCGATGGCGCAATGACCTCCGGCTCGATCGCAGGTGTTTGGCTCTTCAGGCTGGGCAAGGCTCCCGCTCCTGACTGCAGCGAACGCTTGAAGTCGGCAGCGCTGACGCCTCTGATCTTGCTCATGTCACGCCTCCGTGGTCGCCTTGGCCCGTTTGGATCGTTTCTTTGCTGCCTTCGGGCCGATACCGAGCCGGTCGGAAATCTCGGCGGCAAGCGTTTCGACATCTCGGACGGCATCCTTGTCGCCCATGCTGAGCGGCGCGCGATGCAGCAACCAGGCTTCGCGGAAACAGACCCGGTCGGCAAGGTCGGAGTCGAGGAGCGGGAGCTCCGCCGCTGTGATGAACTCACGAGCCTTTGCCGTCATAACCTCGCGGCGCTTGGAACGGTTCAGGACGACGGCACGAGGAATGACCGCTGTCGGATTATGCTTCCGTGCGGTTTTCTCCACGTGGTCGATGACCCCATTGGTCCGGCTCGCCTCGATGATGTCGGGGCGGCTCGGGTTTGCGGGAATCAGTACCGCATCCGCAGCGCCGACGGCAAAGAGCATCCCTTGCGACAGCACACCCGCGACGTCGATGAGCACGATGTCATGTTCCGTGTTCGCGGCGATGGCAGCATCAAAGACGGTGTCTTCGGTAACGCGTATGCAGGTCACGTTCGGCATGCCGGCATCTCCGATCCAATCCAAGAGATTGGAGTTCGGGTCGAGATCGAGGGCGGCAACTTTTAGACCGCACCGACTGCTCCAATAGTCGGCGAGCGACACGACGAGCGAGGTCTTACCCGCACCTCCCTTACCGCTTGCCACTGCCAGGATGGCCACGCTTCCCTCCGTTTGCTCGGATCCGTTGACGCAAAATGCCCCGCTGATTTGGGATCGTCAATGCGAAAGCATACTAAAAACGCGCCGTCATCGCTCCAGAAAGCGAAGCCGGCTTCGGTTTTGCCAGATGCCGTGACCAGGGGAGCCGAGGCGGAAGGTAAATTGCTACAGTCTTCCTATGTGCCACTGAGATAGGCCGATCGCGTTACGGCAGCGGTACCGGTTGCGGATAAACGCGACCCTGCTCCAGGATCAGGCCCGTGTCGAGTATGACGCGGGGCGATCCCGGCTCCCGCACCGGTGCCAGCGTTTGTACCCCAAGGAGCGGTGTCCGCCACTTCCACCGGTGCAAAATGGGCAACCACCGTCCCAGAGCCCAGCGTCCAGTTCCATGGACTTCAGCATAGGCTTTCAGCGTCAGTCCGCTGCCCTTCCAAGCCTCAACATGACCGCGCCAATAGCTTTCCAGAGCCTGATCCATCATCTTCTTACCCCGCTGAGCTGCGGCCAGCGGAGTATTTCATGAACCACGATCACGTCGGATGCGTCGTCATACAACGCTTACGGTGCAGGCGATCCGGTTGATGGAGGAACATGATGTCGAAGCCCCGGAGGGGCTGGTGAGCCTGTGTCGGGCACGCTACGCAAAACCACAGTGAACCGGTATCCGCGCGCCGGTGGGTTGGACTACGCTCAGGTGATCCGTGCGTCGGCAGCGGTGCGGTTCCAGGCGCGGCGGTCGAACGAACTGTGGCAGTTCGACATAAGCTCGTCGGACCTGAAGCACGCGATCCTCGACGAGAAGCGAGAGCGCGAACTGCAGCAACTCGTACGTTGCGGCTGTAAGCCGGTGGCCCGCTTCATGGACGGGGCGCACGACCTGCACGGCAAAACGCTGATTGGACTGAAGCTGCTGATAGGGGTGGTCCTGGGTCGGCGAACAGCGGCACCAGCAGATGAAGGAAGAGCTCGGCCTCGATCACTTCGAAGGGCGGGGCTGGCAAGGCCTTCACCACCATGCCGTGCTGGATCGCTTTGGCCCTTCTCCAGCACCAGCTCCTTGCCGCCGTGCCGGAAGGGGAAAAAACGAACGGCGCAGACCGCGGGCCGCCTCCGCAGCCGACGCTCTCCGCCATCCGTCAGGCCATTCTCGCGCAAATCCGGTCACCGCACCCGTTCGATGTCCGTGCTGTCGGTTCTGGCTCATCCCGCACAAGCGAGCGTAGAACTGGCGTAGCAGCGCCAGTAGCGCGGGGATCGGTAGGGCCGCGGCTTATTAGACGTCTAATAGCATGTCACTCACCGAGCAGCGTATCGATGGCGGTGCGTAGCGCGCGCAGAGCCTCGCGGTCGGCATCGTCGAGCTGGCTGCCGCCGTCGCTGAGATCACGCAGGCTTGCGACTCCCTTGTGCAGCGCCCGCAACGTCGTTCGGTGCGTAGCAAGGGCAGGGGAGGGAGCTTTGCGCTGTTTCTTGGCCTCGCGCACCGCCTTGACGGTGAGGCCGGCTTTCGCACGTTCCCACAACTGCGCCTGCAGTGCGGCATCACCGAGTTCGGAAAGCTCCATCAGCACCGAAACCGACACATGGCTCTGAAGCGGCGCATCCTCCTGGATCGCCGCCGGCAGCCGCAGGATACCGAGCAGCCGCGCCACGTACTCTTGCGATTTGCCGATCAGCACCGCGGCTTGATCCTGCGTCAACCCCTTGTCCTCGACCAGACGCTCCAGCGAACGCGCAACGTCGATTGCGTGCAGGTCGACACGCTGGACGTTCTCGATCAGAGCCAAGGCCTGGGCATCGTCGGTGTCGAGCACCAGCGCCGGAATGGTTTCGCGGTCAAGCTGACGGAAGGCCCAGTATCGCCGTTCGCCGGCAATGATCATGAAGCGGTCGACGGCGATCTCGCGCACGTTGATCGGCTGCAGCAATCCCTTCTGCTCGATCGACGCGGCCAGCGTCGCGATGTCGGCCTCCCGAGCGTTGCGCCGCGGCTGATCGGGATCCGGCTCGATCTGGCCAAGCGGGATTTCCCGGAAGCGCATCTTGCCGCTCAGTCCGAACAGCGCCCGGTTGCTGGTCCCGCCACCGCCAGCGGCGGCGCGGCTGATCGTCCGCTTCAGCAGTCCGGTGTTTGCGACATCAAGCCCCTTCTTAGCCGCCATGACCAACCTCCGCCCGAGCCAGCGCCAGCAGCGCCTCGGCAATTTCCTGGTAGCTGTCCGCTCCGGCGGAATTCGGGTTCATCGCCAATCCCGGCCGCCCGGCCAATACGCTCTTGGTGTAATCCACAGCCCGGCGCACCGGCGCGAACAGGCGCAGGTTCTCCGACTCCGCCATCGCTTGCAGCTCGGTCAGGATCTGTTCGTCCTGCAGCCGGCGCGGGCTGAACATCGTCGGCAGGATGCCAAGGATCCGCAGCCGCGGGTTGACCAGTTCCCGCACGCCGGCGATGGTTTCGAACAGCTGGGGAATGCCCATCAGCGACAGCATCTCCGTCTGGGTCGGGATGAGAAGCTGATCGGCGGCGTTCAGCACAGACACGGTCAGTTCGCCCAGATGCGGCGGGCAATCGAGAATGATGAAGTCATAGTGGCCGGACAACTGGGCGATCTTGGCGCGCAGGATCAGCGTACCGTTGGGCTGGCGCAGCAGTTCGCGGTCGGCCGCCGCCAGCGAGATGGAGGAGGGCAGCAGGTCGAAGGCGCCGTCGCACACCGGGGTGACGAATTCCCGCAATGGGCGGGTCGAGCGCAGCGCATGGGTCAGCGTCTCTTTCACCACCTCGCGTTCATGCGGGTCGACACCAAGATGGACGGTCGCGTTGGCCTGAGGGTCGCAGTCGACCAGCAGCACCCGCTGGCCCTGCCGGCTCAGCAACCACGCGACATTCACGCAGGTCGTCGTCTTGCCGACCCCGCCCTTCTGGTTCGCGGCGCAGAGAACAAGCGGAGCATTGCGCGCGCTGGACGCGGCCGGAATACCGACCGGGCTGGTCGACGCCTTCAGCGCGGCGCCGACTGTTTGCGGAATGCGCTCCGCTCCGGTTTCCCAACGGGAGATCTTAGCGCGGTCATAGCGGCGGCCGAGCCGCTCGTTCAGCCAGACCACCAACTCCTGTTGATTCATACCGCGGTCTTCGCGGTAGCGGCGCAGTTCCTCGCCGCTCATCTCATGCGCCATCGGGTATCGCTCACTCCGGAAGGTGAATCCGCGGAACGATGAGCGATGTTGACGGTACTGTCAACCGATGTGCATCTTGCTGTGTAGCACATGCCATGCCCGACTGCGCTGCGCCCAAGGAACCCTTATCGCGTACTCTTGCGATGAAGCCTCGCAAGAGTACGCAGGAGGCTGGTCATCGCAAGAGTGCGAACTGCCGTTCCGGCACCGGCGGACGCGAGGGGTGGAGGACGAGGCCGGCCTCGTCGATGCTGACCTTCGCATCGGGGTAGACCGCCAGGGCGGCTTTCAGGGCGTCTTGGAATCGCGGCTTGAACTGGAAAACATTCTTGTAGCCGGCGCCGAACTGGCCATGCAGGGCGGTCCAGGTCACCGGCGTGGCGGACCCCAGGACATGCAGGCGGTAGGCGAGCCAGATATAGATGTCGATTGCCATCGATTTGTTGGAGATCAGCTTGATCGCCGGCTCCCAAACCGGAACCGGATGTTCGCGCAAGGCTTTGAAGAAGCTGTCGGAAAGGCGTACCGTGTCTACCCACAGGCGCAGTTGCTGATCGTCGTCGGTGTCGTAGAGCTGGATGCCGCCCTTGACGATTGTATCCTTGGCGAACTCGGCCTTCTTGCCTTGGCGTTCCCAGATGAAGGTCAGATTGCAGGCGCTGATTCTATTGGCCTGTTCCTTGACGTCACGGTACGATTTGCCGCCGGTCGAAACGTTCATCCGGCTCATCCAGTCACGCATGGAAGCCCCCAACTCGACCTCCGGGCTGCCGGTCTGGATGGCGCGGGTCTGCAGGTAAAGCAGGATGAGACGGGCTCTGGAGCCGTAGGGGACACCGAACAGCCGTGTCGTGCCGTCATTGTCGGGCAGGCGGCCCGGCTCGATGATCAGTTTGACCTTGTGTCCGGGGCGTTCCCAATGCTGCTCGTCCGGCAAGGCCTTGTGTGGCAGACTGGTCAGGCAGAATCCGGCATAGGTGATGCCGAGAGCCTTGCTTTCGGTTGCCAGTGCTTCCGCCGCCAGATCGACGAAGGGGCGCTCCTGTTCCGGGACGAGACGGCGGGCATCAACGGCGCCATGCGTCCTGATCAGTTCGTGAAGCGTACCCACGGATCATCCCTCCTGCCAGAGCCGTCAGGAGTGT
Organism: Azospirillum sp. B2RO_4; assembly: GCF_051124815.1. Classification (NCBI taxonomy): domain Bacteria; kingdom Pseudomonadati; phylum Pseudomonadota; class Alphaproteobacteria; order Rhodospirillales; family Azospirillaceae; genus Azospirillum; species Azospirillum sp. B2RO_4. The sequence continues at coordinate 67,810 of NZ_CP118492.1, forward strand.
GAACGGTCGGGCCATGAACTGCAACGCGTACTCTTGAGAGCATAGCTAGTAGAAATCCTATTTGAGACTCTATTAGTTGATTCATCGCAAGAGTACGGGGGAAAAGCCGAGTCGGCCCGAGTCGCCGATCGCAAGAGTGCGCAACGGCATCGCAACAATACGCGGGACAAGCTGGCGTCGGCGCGTGGCTGGCCGGCTCTTCATCGCAAGAGTACGCAACCGGCCTGCGAATCGGTAATTCCATGACCGCCGGCAGGCGGGTTCATCGCAAGAGTACGCGGGACCATGGCGCGGGGTCTTGTGGCGACAGTAGATCGGATCGCGTAAAATCGGGATCGATTTGAAGCGTGAATCCGATCGCCAAACATAAAGCTGCAGCGTCGTGCGTTTTTTATTAAACGCATGACGCTGTAATCGGCCGGCGTCACGCGTCGATCGGAGCCAGCAGGAAAACGAGGTCGTCGGCGGTCAGCAGGTCCTCGGCGGTCTGGCCCTGGTCGTAAACCGCTTCGCCAAGGCGGCGCTTGCGCTCCTGAAGCTGCACCATGCGTTCCTCCACCGTGCCGGTGGTGACCAGCTTGTAGACGAAGACCGGCTTGTCCTGGCCGATGCGGTGGGCGCGATCGGTCGCCTGATCCTCCACCGCCGGATTCCACCACGGATCATAGTGGATCACCGTGTCGGCGGCGGTCAGATTCAGTCCGGTGCCGCCGGCCTTCAGGCTGATGAGGAACAGCGGTACCTTGCCCGCCTGGAAGCTCCCGACCGGCGTCTCGCGGTCCCTGGTTTCGCCGGTCAGCTCGACGAATGGAATGAATAGCCGGTCGAGCTCCGGCTTGATCAGGTCGAGCATCGAGGTGAACTGGGAGAACAGCAGAATGCGCCGGCCGTCGGCCAGCAGCTCCGGCAGCATGTCCAGAAGCCGGTTCAGTTTCGCCGACTCCGCCCCCTTCGCCACCCGCTTGCGGGCGCTTTCCAGCTTGACCAGCCGCGGATCGCAGCAGACCTGCCGCAGCTTCAGCAGTGCATCGAGAATCGTGATGCGGCTGCGCGCCAGTCCCTTGCGCGCCACCTCGTCGCGCACGCGCTGGTCCATGGTCAGGCGGATGGTCTCGTAGAGATCGCGCTGGCCGCCTCCGGGCTCCACCGTCTCCAGGATTTCGGTCTTGGGCGGCAACTCCGCCGCCACCTCCTCCTTGGTCCGGCGCAGCAGGAAGGGGCGGACGCGGCGGGCGAGCACGCGCTGGCGGTCTGCATCGCCATGCTTCTCGATGGGCGTGCGAAACGTCCTTCGATAGCCGGTGCGGTCGCCGAACAGTGAAGGCACGCTGACCGCGAACAGCGCCCACAGCTCGTCCAGGGTGTTCTCGACCGGGGTGCCGGTCAGGCACAGGCGCTGTCGGGCCTGCAGCGCCTGCGCCGCCTTGCTCGCCTGGCCGTTGGGGTTCTTGAGATATTGCGCTTCGTCGAAGATCGCCAGATGCCAGGGCTGTGCCGTCAGCACCGCGCGGTCGCGCGGCAGCAGGGCGTAGGAGGTCACCACCAGATCATAGTCGGCCAACGACCTATGAGCCGCCTTGCGCTGCGGACCTTGCAGGACCAGCGTGCGCAAGGTCGGCGCGAAGCGCTGCACTTCCGCCCGCCAGTTTCCGAGCACGCTGGTCGGTGCCACCAGCAGGCTGGGGCGGTCGAGCCGGCCGGCCTCCTTTTCCACCAGCAGATGGGCCAGCGCCTGCAGCGTCTTGCCCAGGCCCATGTCGTCAGCGAGGATGCCGCCGAAGCCGTGAGCGGCGAGGAACTGCAGCCAGTCGAGCCCGGCCTGCTGATAGGGGCGCAAGGTGGCGTGCAGTTGTTGCGGCGGGGCCACCGCCGGCACGCCGCCTGCCTCGCGCAGGGCCTTGGCCATGCCGCGCACGGCGTCGGCGCCGAGCAGTGGAATGCCGGCGGCCGACGCGGCGTCCTCCAGCGCCGACAGGTCGCCCAGATGGGACCTGCCGATGCGCAGATCCCCGCCGCCGGGCTGCAGGCCGAACAACTCCATCAGCACGCCGATCATTGGCGCCACCCGCTCCACCGCCAGCGGCAGATAGCGGGTGTCCCCGATCCGCACGAACATCGTTCCGGATGGCGCCAGCTGCTCCAGAACCGCCTCCAGTCCCGGCGGCTGCCCCGGTGCACGGCCATCGGTCCCGTCGGCACCATCCTTCTCATCGACGACGTCATCGTAGACGTCATCGTCGAACGCGCCGTCGTCGAGCAGGGCCGGATCGATCCGCGCCAGCGCGTCGATCACCTCGCGCAGCACCGGCAGCAGGTCGATGCGCTCGCCACCGATGTCGACGCCGAGCGACAGGCCGAACCAATCGATCCCGGAGCGGTCCTCGACCTCGAACGCCCAATCCTTCGGCGCCTCCAGAACCTCGAACGGGAAACCGGGAGCGATCTCGATGGTCCAGCCGGCGGCCCGCAGGTCGGGAAGCACCGAATGGCAGAAGTTCAACCACACCGACTGCTCATCGAATCCGTCGCCGGGGACGGCGAACAGTTCGTGGCGGGAAGCGGAGGCGCCATCGATGCTGATCGGCAGCGCCCTGGTGGCGAAGCCGGCATCCTCCAGCTGTTTGACCGCCTTCTTTTCCACCTCCGGCTGAGGCTCGGCGGTGATGAGAACGCCGTTCTCCATCCACTGCAGCGGCGGCCCTCCGTCCTTCCAATGCAGGCGGATGCCTGAATAGTCGAAGTACAGGTCGGCGACCGGGAGTTCCATCATGCCCGTCATCCCGTAGACAGGCTGGTGCAGGAAGGGCAGCCCTGCCAGCCGGGCCACACCCAGCCGCAGCACCGGCCGCGGCCGTACACGGCGCCGTTCCGCCCGCGCCGGGGGCTCCGGCAGTACGGGCAACCGGTCGCCAAGACGTGCCGCCTCGGCGCGAAAGGCGGCCACTTCTCCCGGCGGCAGCGGCGGGGCCGTCAGCAGCGCAACCGCGATGTGCGGCGACACCGCTGGCCCGTCGACCGGGCCGCAGGTGGCATTTGCCGGGTCGACATAGAGCAGCGGCGCTGTCGGCAACACGATGGCCGGCGGCTTCTCGACGGTGTTTGGCCCGACTAAGATGGTGAAGCGCTGGCGTCCCGCGCCATCCGTCTCCCAGCGTGGCGTTCCCGGCAGGGCGGGGCCCGCATGCAGCGGTGTGCCGCTGCGGAAGTCCTGCCAATAAAGCCGTTCCGTGCGCAGCATGCTTTCGATCAGCCACGGGGCGATTTCGGCCGGCAACAGGAACCCGTTTGAGCTGCTATGTGCATTGCGCGACACGGCATTCAGCAGCGCGTGATCGGCCGGGGTGACGAACTTCGCCGAACTCAGGGTGCGGAACTGATAGGCATCATAGGCCCTGTCGTCGTTCGCGAACTGCCCATCCTTGCGCAGGGTGACCGAAAGGATGCGGAGCAGCAGCCTCCGTTCCCCGGACGGCGTGTCGTCAAGCCGCAAAACATAGAGCAGGCGCTTGCGAACGGATTCGGCATACCGGTTTGCGGTTTCGCGCTGTGCCGCCGCGCTCAACCGCGACAGCAACTCCTTCACCGGTGCCGAGAGGCCATGTTCCGCCGGCGCGGGCTGATCCTGAGCGGCGGCAGCGGCGGGTGGCGGCAATGTGGCGCCGAGCCGGGGAGAGGTTGGCCGCTCAGGCGGCCGGCCGGCGGTTGCGGTGCGTTCGGCCCAGGCCAGCAAGGCCGCGGCGACATGCTTGCAATTGTAGCCCACCGGACAGTCGCATTCGCCATCCACCAGTTTCAGCACGCCATCGGCGATTTGGACGATGATATCCTGACCATAGAGCGCGCGGCCCGAGCCCCGGACTGTCGACGTCACGCTCCACTCATCCCCCTGCCGCTGCTGGGCCTCAACGGTTCGGACGCGGCCGTCCCGCCAATATTTGCGTCCTCGTTCGAGAGAGCCTGAATCGACGAAGCGGCGTAGGTCGGACAGGGCGAACACGCGGCATGTCTCCTGTTGGGAGTCCGAATGTGGCGCATTATCCGCAGCAGGCTCACCGGTCGCAAGCCGCAGCGGCGAAGCTGCGATAGCTGTGCAGCGGGCGGCCCAGCAGCCCAGTCAGGCGTTCGACGTCGCCGGCTTCAGGGATCATGCCGTCGCTGACATAGCGTTCGGCCATCAGGCGCATCTCATAGGCGGTCCATTTCGGCATGAAGGACGCCATGGTCTGCTCGAACCCGCTGGGATCGTCGCCGCCATAGATGACGGTGCGGCCCAGCAGATCGGACCAGATCGCGGCCACCTGCGGACCGGTCAGCGTGTCGGGACCGACCAGATTGATGGTCTCGACCGGCAGTTTGCCCGGCGCCCGGTCGCGGCGGATCAGCTCGATGGCCGCGACTTCCGCGATGTCCCGCGCATCGACCATGGCGACGCCCTTGCTGCCGATCGGCATCGGGTAGACGCCTTGATCGAGGACGACGTCCTTGATCATCACCTCGTTGTCGATGAAGTAGGTCGGGCGCAGGATGGTGGCGCTGAAGCCCATCCGGTCGAGCATGCGTTCGGCGCCGAACTTCACCGCGAAATGCGGTACGTTCACCGCGCGGTCGGCCTCGAACACCGACAGATAGACGACACGCTCGAGGCCGGCCTCGCGGGCGATGTTCAGGGTGATGATCGCCTGGGTGAATTCATCGCCGGTGACGGCGTTCAGCAGGAACAGGGTACGGACACCGCGGAAGGCGGCACGCAGCGCATCGATGTCCAGCATGTCGCCCTGGGCGACCTCCACCCCGGCGGGGAAGGCGGCTTTCGACGGGTCGCGGGTCAGCACGCGCACATCGGCGCCGCGCGTCGCCAACTGGTCGACGACATGGCGGCCGACGCGGCCGGTGGCTCCGGTAACGAGGATGGTCATGGGGATCACTCCGGTTTCGGTGTCAGAAGATGTCCTTGACAATAGCGATCCACGGCAGGCCCGATAGACGCCGGATTTGGACGGACTGTCTCACTGGTGGAACGGATGGACCTGCTTGCCCTGGCCGATTTCAATCTGGTCGCCCGCCATGGCGGGTTCGGCAAGGCCGCGCGTGCGGCCGGGCGTCCGAAGGCGACCCTGTCGCGGCGCGTGGCGGAGTTGGAGGCGAGCCTCGACCTGCGTCTGTTCGAGCGGGGCAGCCGTTCACTGAAACTCACGGCGGAGGGACGGGCCCTGTTCGAGCGGACGGGCGTATTGCTGACCGAGCTTGACGAGACGGCGAAGGCGATTGCGTCCGGCGGCAGGAGTCCCCGCGGCCGGTTGCGGATCAGCGCGCCGCTGCTGTTCTCCCAGACCGCCATGGGGAAGCTGGCGGCCGGATTCATGCGCAAATACCCGGAGGTCCGGCTTGAGGTCACCACGGAAGACCGGGCCGTCGACATGGTCGAAGAAGCCTATGATCTGGTCATCCGCGTCAATCCCAACCCCGATGCCGGCCTTGTCGGCCGCGTCTTCCTTCGCGACCGGTTGATCGTGGCGGCAAGCCCGGACCTGCCGCCCCCCGCCGGCCCTGATGCCGTTCCGGCCGTCACCCGCGGATCGCTTGGCCAGCCGGAGATATGGGAGGTCGCGACGCCGTCGGGACCGTCGCGCATCGCGGTCGAACCCGTCCTCAGCCTCTCTTCGTTCGTGATGATCCGCGATGCGGTCCGCATGGGCGTGGGGGCCGCCCGCCTGCCGCTGTCGCTCGCCGGCCCCGACCTGGCCGCCGGCAGGCTGGTCAGTTGGGGCGATGTGATCGGGTTTGAGACGGCGCTGTGGGTGCTCTACCCGACGCGGCGGCTGCTCAATGCCCGTGTTTCCGCCTTTCTCGATTATTTGAAAGTGGCCTTCCCGCAAGGGACCGCCGACGAACTCGCGGCCTATGTCGAGGGGTGACGCTGTCCCGGCATCGTCCCGTCGCGGTGGCGCCGGACATGGTCGATCAGGGCACGGAGCTTGGGCGTCACCGTGCGCCGGCTCGGGAAATACAGGAAGAAGCCGGCGAAGGGCGGCAGCCAGTCGTCGAGGATCGAAACGAGTTCCCCGCGCTCGAGATAGGGCTGGAACGTTTCTTCCATGCCGAACGTGATGCCGGCGCCGGCCAGCGCCGTGCGGAGCATCAACAGCATGTCGTTTGTGGTGATCTGCGGCTCGACCGAGACGTCGAAAGCATGTCCGTCCTTCTCGAACTCCCAGCGGTATGGGGCGGTGTCCGGCTGCGGACGCCAGCCGATGCAGCGGTGGCGCACGAGATCGCGTGGGTGCTCCGGCGTGCCGTGGCGGGCGAGATAGTGGGGAGTCGCCACCGCGATCTGGCGCTGGTCGCCGGTCAGCGGCACCGCGATCATGTCGCGCTCGATGACCTCGCCCAGGCGCACACCGGCGTCGAAACCGGCGGCGACGATGTCGAACTCCAGATCCGTCACCGTCACGTCGAGCGTGACGCCGGGATGGGCTTCGCTGAAGGAGGCGATCAGCGGCCCGGACAGGAACCGCTCGGCGATCGAGGTGACGGCGATCCGCAGCAGGCCGCGGGGCTCCTCCGCCGAACCGGACGCCGCGTCGATGGCGCCCACGATCTCGGCCAGGGGGCCGGAGACCCGTGCCAGGAACCGCTCGCCGGCTTCGGTCAGCCGCACGCTGCGGGTGGTGCGCAGGAAAAGCGCCTGTCCGAGAGCGGCCTCCAGCCGCTGTACGCCCTGGCTGACCGCCGATCGCGTCACGCCAAGGCGGTCAGCCGCCGCACGGAAATTGCCGGTCTCCGCCACCGCGGTGAACAGGGTCAACAGGTTCAGGTCGATCTGCATTGGTTAGCTGCTCTAACCACAACGTCCAATTCATAGCAAGTTATCTCGACAGCGGTCCAGTGCCACCTTCCGGGCATCGACGGCGGGCGCACATTCCGCTCCGCCGGATTCAAGGAGACTGCAATGACCAACCTGCCAAACGCCGCAAGCGCTTATGATCTGACCGGCAAGGTGGCGCTGGTGACCGGCGCCCGCCGCGGCATCGGGCGCGCCGTGCTCGACCTGCTGCGGGCGCGTGGTGCGCGGGTCGTCGCCACCGACCTGTCCGACGAGGTCCGGTCGCTCGGCTCCGCCGACGTCGCCACGCTGGTCGGCGACGTGTCGGACGAGGAACTTGCCCGGCGCTCGGTCGAACTCGCCCGTGATCGCTTCGGCCGGCTCGACATCGTCGTCTGCAATGCCGGACGGACCCTGAACAAGCCGCTGAGCGAGACCTCGGTCGAGGAATACGACCGCATCTTCCAGATCAACGCCCGCGGCGCCTTCGTCACCATCCGCGCCGCTGTGCCGCTGATGGAGGAGGGCGGCGGGGGTGCCGTCGTCATCAACTCCTCGCTGTCGGCGACGACGGCCTTCCCGACGCAGGCCGCCTACGCCTCGTCCAAGGCGGCATCGGCGCAGCTCGCCCGCATCGTCGCCGTCGAATATGGCCGCCGCGGCATCCGCTGCAACGTGGTCCTGCCCGGCGTCATCGACACCGACATCATGGAGGGCGTGGTCGAGAACGGCCGGGAGATGCTGCGGAGCTTCGGCGACGCCCACCCGGTCGGACGCATCGGCCGTCCGGAGGAGGTGGCCGAGGCCATCGCCTTCCTGGCCTCGCCGGCCTCCAGCTTCATCACCGGCGCACAGCTCTTCGTCGACGGCGGCTACACGGCGCAGTGAGTGCCGCAATCAACGAACCACAGGAGAAAGCCATGACCATCGACCAAGTCGTTCTCATCACCGGCGCATCCAGCGGCATCGGCGAAGCCACGGCGCGCGTCCTTGCCGAGGCCGGCGCCACCCTGATGCTGGGGGCGCGGCGGACCGACCGGCTCGACGCGCTTGTCCGCGACATCACCGCGAAGGGCGGCAGGGCCGCCGCCCGCGCCCTCGACGTCACCGACCGCGCAAGCATGGACGGCTTCGTCGCCGAGGCGCGCGAACGCTTCGGCCGGATCGACGTCCTTGTCAACAATGCCGGCGTGATGCCGCTGTCCCCGCTCGCCTCGCTGAAGGTCGAGGAATGGGACCGCATGATCGACGTCAACATCCGTGGCGTCCTCCATGGCATCGCGGCCGTCCTTCCGGTCATGGAGGCGCAGGGGAGCGGGCACGTCATCAACATCGGCTCGGTCGGCAGTTTCGAGGTGGTGCCGACCTCCGCCGTCTACAGCGCGACCAAATTCGCGGTGCGGGCGATCACCGACGGCTTGCGGCAGGAAAGCGAAACGATCCGCACGACCTGCATCTACCCCGGTGTGACCCGCTCCGAACTCGCCGACACCATCACCGACGAAACGGCCGCCCGGGCGATGGTGGAGTACCGCCGCAACGCGATCGAACCGGAAGCGATCGGACGGGCCGTCCTTTTCGCCATCGAACAGCCGCGGGACGTCGGGGTCAACGAGATCACCGTCCGTCCCGTCGCCCGGCGCTAGGGGCAGGGCGGGGCGGTCGGCGATGCGGCTCCGTCGTCCGTCCCCCGGCAGGCTGCCAGCACCTGACCGCGCAGCCAGCGGTGGGCCGGGTCGGCATCCTGGCGCGGGTGCCACATCTGGGTCACCGTCACGTCCGTCATCGGCACCGGCAGCGGGAAGGTGCGAATCCCCGCAATGCCGGAGGCGACCTGCCGCTCCGACACCAGGGCGACGAGGTCCGACGCGCGGACGATCGCCAGGGCGGCCGGGAAGCTCGGCACCACAGCGACCACCTTGCGGGAGAGACCGAGGGCGGCAAGGGCATCATCCACCTGATCCCTCGGCCGGCCGCTGCGCGAGGTGACCACATGGCCGCAGGCGGCATACCGGTCGGCCGTCACCGCCTCCCGCAGCAGCAGCGGATGGCCGTCCCGCACGGCGCCGACCAGCCGGTCGCCGAGCAATTTCTGCACCTTCAGCTCGGGCGCGGTTTCCGCATGGGCGCCGATCTCCAGATCGATGCGTCCATCGCGCAGCGCCTGCGCATCCCGATCCGTCCTCGGCGCGAAGCGCAGGAGTACACCCGGCGCTTCCGTGGTAACCCGGCCGACCAGCCGGGCGGCGAAGACCTCGATGAAGCTTTCGCTGGCGCGCAGGGTGAAGGTGCGTTCCAGCCCGGCGATGTCGATCGCCGCCGCCGGACGCAGCACGGCGCGGACTTCGTCGGCGAGATCGTGCACCCGATCCCGCAGTTGGATGGCCCGCGGCGTCGGGACCAGCCCGCGTCCGGCGCGGACGAGCAACGGATCCCCGGTGGCGTCGCGCAGGCGTGCCAATGTGCGGCTCATGGCGGAATCGCTGAGACCGAGCCGCCGGGCGGCTTTGACCACGCTGCCTTCCGCAAGCAGCGCGTCGAGCGCGACGAGGAGGTTGAAATCGGGATCGGCCATGGGCGGAAAGGCTAACACATGGCGTTCCATGCAGGAATACTGTGCAGGGGCTGCGTCTACCGCCATGTCGCTGCGTCGCCATACTGGTCTCCGAGACTTTCTGGAGACATGCGATGCCCCAATCCACCACCGCCCGGCCCTCCGCTTCCCCACCATCGGAGGGGCTGTCGGGCTTCCGCCGCGTCGCCGCCGTCGCATCCATCCTGACGGCAATCGTGCTCGTCGTGCTCGATGGCGCCGTCGTCAACATCGCCCTACCGACCATCGCCGACACGCTGGGCGTCGCGCCGGCCGACTCCGTGTGGGTCGTCACCGGCTATCAGCTGGCGCTCGTGGTCGCGCTTCTGCCGGCCGGCGCGCTCGGCGAGAGTCTGGGGTACCGGAAGGTGTTCGCCGCCGGCGTTCTTCTGTTCACCGCCGCCTCGGCCGGCTGCGCGCTGGCACCGACGCTTCCCTGGCTGGTCGCCGCAAGGCTGCTGCAGGGCCTGGGCGGCGCCGCGGTGATGTCGCTCGCCGTCGCCCTCTTGCGTTTCGTCTATCCGCCGCGGCTGCTGGGCGCCGCCATCGGCTGGAACGCCCTGGTCATCGCCCTGTCGGCGGCGGCGGGGCCGACCATCGGGGCGGCCATTCTCGCCGTCGCCCCCTGGCCGGTGCTGTTCGCCGTCAACATCCCGATCGGCATCATCGTGCTGCTGACCGCACGCGCGTTGCCGGCGGTCGAGGGGGTGAAGCGCCGCATCGATCCGGTCAGCGTCGTCCTCAACGCCGGCTTCTTCGTGGCGCTGGTGATGGGAGCCGAGACCGTGGCGTCCCGGGCCGGGGCAGGCGGCGCCCTGCTGCTGGTCGCGGCGCTCTGCCTTGCCGGCCTGATCCGGCGGGAACACGGGCAGGAAGCGCCGCTGATCCCCCTCGACCTGCTGCGGGTGCGTTCCTTCCGCCTGTCGGTGGTCGCCTCTATCCTCTGCTTCACGGGCCAGATGGCCAGCACCGTGGCGTTGCCCTTCTACCTGCAGAACGGGCTTGGGCAAGATGCCTTCACCGCCGGGCTGTTCATGGTGCCGTGGCCGCTTGCGACCGCCGTTGCGGCGCCGGTCGCCGGCCGGCTTTCCGATCGCCTGCCGACCGGCTGGCTGTGCGCCGTCGGCGGCACGCTGCTCGCCGCCGGTCTCGCCCTGTCGGCACTCTGGCCGCTCCAGCGCGATCCGCTGCCCCTGCTGGCCTTCATGGTGATCAGCGGCTTCGGCTTCGGCCTGTTCCAGACGCCCAACAACCGCAACATGCTGCTCACGGTGCCGAAGGCGCGCAGCGGTGCCGCCGGAGGGATGCAGGGCACCGCAAGGCTGGTCGGACAGACCGCCGGTGCGGTGACCATGACGCTGCTATTCTCCCTGGTTTCCGGCCCGATGGAGGCGCCGCGGATCGGGCTTGCCGTGGCGGCCGTCCTCACTCTGGCCGGCGGCGTCGTAAGCCTGCTCCGCGTGCCGTCGGACATTGGAACGGCCCGGCCCCCCCTATCGGCAGCGGGTGCCGTCAGAAGCCGAAATGGCTGAGACCGGGATGGTCGTCGGGCCGGCGGCCGAGCGGCCAATGGAACTTGCGCTCGGCCTCCGCGATCGGGTGTTCGTTGATGCTGGCGTGGCGGGCGCGCATCAGCCCGTCCTCGGCAAATTCCCAGTTCTCGTTGCCATAGGCGCGGAACCACTGGGCGCTGTCGTCGTGATATTCGTAGGAGTAGCGCACGGCGATGCAGTTCCCGGCAAAGGCCCAAAGCTCCTTGATCAGTCGGTAGCCAAGCTCCTTGTTCCACTTCCGGGTCAGGAAGGCCTGGATTTCGGCGCGGCCGGTCACGAACTCGGCGCGGTTCCGCCACCGGCTGTCCTCGGTATAGGCCAGAGCGACTTTCGCCGGATCGCGGCTGTTCCAGCCATCCTCGGCGAGCCGGACCTTTTCGATGGCTGAAGCTTCGGTAAAGGGGGGAAGCGGCGGACGGGACATGGCGAGGTCCTTGATGGTGGTTGACGACCGGGCAGGGGAGGCGGCGCTTCCGTTCCCCATCGCCAGACTGCTGCATCCGCAGTGCGCCGGGAATGATCGGTCTTGGCATTTCATTATTGCGTCGGATGAAATGTTCCGCACTGCCGACCGGCCATACGGGGAATCGCGTATTCCTGTGGACCGGACGCTCCCCGATGATCGGTGACGACAAAGACGCGTGTGAAAACAATGCGGAAGCCGGCCGTTCCTCCCGCTTCCCGCACGCGCCGCCCCATGCCCCGTCACGCAGGGAGACCGATATGATTCACGGCGATATCACCAGCAGCAACGACACCGTCGGCGTCGCCGTCGTCAATTACAAGATGCCGCGCCTGCATACCAAAGCGGAGGTGCTGGAGAACGCGCAGAAGATCGCCGACATGCTGATCGGCATGAAGACGGGTCTGCCCGGCCTCGACCTCGTGATCTTCCCCGAATATTCGACTCATGGAATCATGTATGATTCCAAGGAGATGTACGAGACTGCCGCCACCGTCCCCGGCGACGAAACGGAAATCTTCGCCGCCGCCTGCCGCAAGGCGAAGGTCTGGGGGGTGTTCTCGCTGACCGGCGAACGGCACGAGGAGCATCCGCACAAGGCGCCGTACAACACCTTGATCCTGATGAACGACCAGGGCGAGATCGTGCAGAAATACCGCAAGATCATGCCGTGGGTGCCGATCGAGGGCTGGTATCCCGGCGACTGCACCTATGTGTCGGAAGGGCCGAAGGGGCTGAAGATCAGCCTGATCATCTGCGACGACGGCAATTATCCCGAGATCTGGCGCGACTGCGCCATGAAGGGCGCCGAACTGATCGTGCGGTGCCAGGGCTACATGTATCCGGCCAAGGACCAGCAGGTGCTGATGGCGAAGGCGATGGCCTGGGCCAATAATGTCTATGTCGCCGTGGCGAACGCCGCCGGGTTCGACGGCGTCTATTCCTATTTCGGCCATTCCGCCATCGTCGGCTTCGACGGCCGCACGCTGGGCGAATGCGGCGAGGAGGAATACGGCATCCAGTACGCCCAGCTGTCCAAGACGCTGATCCGGGATTTCCGCAAGAACGGCCAGTCGGAGAACCACCTCTTCAAGCTCGTCCACCGCGGCTACACCGGCATGATCGCCAGCCTCGACGGGGTGAAGGGCGAAGCGGCCTGTCCCTACGACTTCTATCGCAAATGGGTCAACGATCCGGAGGGGACGCGGGCCATGGTGGAGGCCATCACCCGGCCGACGGTCGGCACGCCGGAATGTCCGATCGACGGCATCCCGACGACCGAGCTTCCCCGGAACTGACCGCCGGGCGCGGGGGAGGGGGCTTTCCTCTCTCGCATCCGGATCTCTACCGGCCGTTCAGCGCGCGCACCGCCATCGCGGCTGCCGCCGCCCGGTTCTCGACGCCGAGCTTCGAATAAATCTGCTCCAGATGCTTGTCGACCGTGCGCGGGCTCAGGCCGAGAATTTCGGCGATGTCGCGGTTGGGCTTGCCGTTGGCGACCCACATCAGCACCTCCGCTTCCCGCGGTGTCAGGGACAGCTTGTCCTTCAGCTGCCTGTCCTCGCCGGCATCCGTCTCCTCCGCCAGCTGCAGCAGGATCTCGTCGGGGCCGGTCTGCCCGACCGGGCTGAGGCGCAGGCGGCGGCCGTCGGCAAAGGTGGCGAGCACCACGCTGTCGGCCTTGCGCGTGGCGCCGCCGGCCTGACGCTCCACCAGCCAGCGCCGCGCCTCCTCCGGCAGGGACACGCCGCTTCCGGTGTCGTCACCAAAGGCCGCTTCCAGCATGCGGGTGGTCTGCGGCGTGCACCACAGAACCTCGCCCTTGTGGTTGGCAGCCAGCAGGGTACGGCCGGTGACGTCCAGCGCCGCCCGTGTGCTCTGGGCGACGCGGGCATTGGCGAGATGGGCATACATGCGGGCGATCAGCGTCTCGGCGACGATGGGCTTGGTAACGTAATCGACCCCGCCGGCGGCGAAGCCCTTCAGGATGTGCTCGGTTTCGGTCAGGCCGGTCATGAAGATGACCGGGACGTGGGCGACCTGGCTGTTGCGCTTCAGCTGGCGGCAGGTCTCGAAGCCGTCAAGCCCCGGCATGATGGCGTCCATCAGGATGACGTCGGGCGTGACCTGCTCCAGCAGCGCCAGTGCCTTGCGGCCGTCAAGCGCCACCAGCACGGTCACCCCGGCCTCCTCCAGCGCGTCGGTCAGGAAGCTGAGAGCTTCGGGCGAATCGTCGACGACGAGGACGACGTCACGCGGTCGGGCTGCTGATTTCATCGTCATAGCTGGCTTCATCATGGCTGTCATCGCGGTAAACCGCCTCCAGCGCGGCCATATACTGGTTCAGGTCGTAATTGCTGACGAGCGCGCGCATGCGGCCGACGAAGCGATCCAGCTCCGGATGGGCGGCGGCGATCTCCGCCAGCTTGGCCTGCATGCCGCGGACATAGCCGATGCGGCCCAGATGGATCAGTTCGGCGATGTGGTGCTGCGGCGGCAGTTCCGACGCACTGAAGACCGGCGGGCATTCGTCGGTGCCGGCTGGTGCCTCGTACTCCCACTCGATGCCGCGCAGCCGGCCGATGCAGGCCAGCAGCTTCGGGATCGACACCGGCTTGGCGACGAAGCCGTCATAGGGCTGGCCGGGCGCGGGGGCCGAGCGGTCCTCCCGCGTGTCGGCCGACACCAGGATGATGGTGGTGTCGCCGTGGCCGGTGGCGCGCAGGTGCCGCGCCACCTCCAGCCCGTTCATGCCGGGCATGGAGATGTCGAGCAGCAGGATGTCGGGCCGGTGCAGTTCCGCCAGCGCGAGGCAGCTCTGGCCGTCGGTCGCCTTGAACACGGTGAAGCCCAACTCGGTCAGCAGATCGGCCAGCAGGTTGCGGTGGGCGAGGTCGTCGTCGGTGACCAGCACGGTCAGGCGCGGCCCGTGGTAGCCGCGGATCGGATGGTCGGGCTGGGCGGCGGCGGTGGACAGCATCGCCGCCGACATCATCAGCCGCACCCGGAACAGGCTGCCCTTGCCGGGTGTGCTGGTCACGGTGATCTCGCCGCCCATCACCTCGGTCAGCAGCTTGGTGATGGTCAAGCCGAGCCCCATGCCGGGCACCATCGGGTTGGCGGCCGACCCGCGTTCGAAGGGCTGGAAGATGCGCTCCAGATCGCCGGCGGCGATGCCGGGGCCGGTGTCCTCCACCTCAAACTCGGCGATCTGGCTGCGGTGGCGCACGCGCAGGCAGACGGTGCCGCTGTCGGTGAATTTGATGGCGTTGGACAGCAGATTGATCAGGATCTGGCGGATGCGGCCTTCGTCGGTGAAGACGACGGGCGGCAGATCCTCCGGCGCTTCGAAGCGGAAGGCGATGCCCTTGCCCGCCGCCTGAAGGCGGAACATGCCGACCAGCTGGTCGAGCAGTTCGCCGAACCGCACTTCGCCCCGGTTGAGCTGCAGCCGGCCGCTTTCGATCTTCGACACGTCGAGCAGCCCGTCGAGCAGCCCGGACAAATGTTCCGCACTGCGCCGGATGACGCGGACGGCGTCGATGCGGTGCGGCGGCATGGCGGGATCGCGCTCCAGCATCTGCGAATAGCCGAAGATGGCGCTCAAGGGCGTGCGGAACTCGTGGCCGATGCCGACCAAGTAGCGGCTCTTGGCGAGGTTCGCCGCCTCCGACGCCTCCTTGGCCTTCTGAAGCTGGGCGTCGGTGCGTTCGTGCGCCTCGATCTCCTGCATCAGCAGATCGGTCTGCCTGCGCGTTTCCTCCTGCGCCACCTTGCGGCTTTCGCGGGCCAGCACGAACAGCCAGGTGGCGACGCCCGCGACGATCATCAGGATGAAAAAGACCTTCCACAGCGTGCTGCGGATCAGCGCCTGCGCTTCGGCATTGACCGAGGCGACCTCGACATAGACCAGCGACAGCACGGCTCCGACCGCCAGCCCCAGCATAAGCAGCACCGCCAGATAATGTCCGAACCGCGCCTTCAGCGCCGTCGCCGCCTTCGCCGGCAGCACGGCGTCGAGCGCGTGGCGCAACTGCACGCCGAGCCGGGCGTCGCGCTTGCAGCCGTCGCCGCAGCGGGCGTCCAGCGAACAGCAGAGCGAGCAAATCGCCCCGGCATAGACCGGGCAGAAGGCCATGTCATCGGGTTCGAAGGCATGCTGGCAGATTCGGCAGCGGATCGCCTCCTCCCCGTTCCAGTCTTCGAAGGGGCGGCGGGCGATGTAATAGCGGCCGCGGGTTGCCCAGGCGATGGCGGGCGCCGCGGCGAAGGCGGTGGCGAAGGCGAGGAAGGGCGCGCAGACCTTCAGCGTCGGCCCCAGCGCCCCCAGGAAGGCCAGCATCGACAGCGCCGTCGCCAGCAGCATGGCGCCGACGCCGACCGGGTTGATGTCGTAGAGGTGGGCGCGCTTGAACTCGACATGGCGCGGGCTTAGTCCAAGGGGCTTGTTCACCACCAGATCGGCGACCAGCGCGCCGATCCACGAGGCGGCGATGCTGGAATAGAGGCCCAGCACCGGCTCCAGCGTCTTGTAGATGCCGAGTTCCATCAGCAGCAGGCCGATGACGACATTGAACACCACCCACACCACCCGGCCGGGATGGCTGTGGGTCAGGCGCGAGAAGAAGTTCGACCAGGCGATGGAGCCGGCATAGGTGTTGGTGACGTTGATCTTCAACTGTGACAGCACGACGAACAGGCCGGTCAGGCCCAGCGCCAGCTGCGGCGACGGCGTCACATACTGGAAGGCGACCAGATACATCCGCGTCGGCTCCGCCGCCAGCTCCAGCGGAACGGCGTTCTGCAGCGCCAGCACGACCAGGAAGGAACCCAGCAGCAGCTTGATCGTGCCGATGACGATCCAGCCCGGCCCGGCCGCCACCAGCGCCGCCCACCAGCCCAGCTTTTTGCGGCCCTTCGCGTCGGGGTCGTAGGGCAGGAAACGGATGAAATCGACCTGCTCGCCGATCTGGGCCAGCAGCGAGAACACCACCGATGCCGCAGCGCCGAACAGCATCAGGTCGAAGCCGCCTCCCTCCGCCTCCGGCGCCTGTCCGGTGAAGTGGGTCCAGGCGGTGAAGGCATCACTGTCCTGGATGGCAATGAACAGGAAGGGCAGGGCATGCAGGGCCAGCCACAGGGGTTGCGTCCACAGTTGGATGCGGCTGATGACGGTGAAGCCGTAGGCGACCAGCGGGATCACCAGAAGCGAACTGACGACATAGCCGGCGGCCAGCGGCAGGCCGAACACCATCTCCAGCGCTGTCGCCATGATCGCCGCCTCGATGGCGAAGAAGATGAAGGTGAAGGAGGCGTAGATCAGCGACGTGATGGTGGAGCCGATATAGCCGAAGCCGGCGCCGCGCGTCAGCAGATCCATGTCGACGCCATAGCGGCTGGCGTAATAGCTGATGGGAAGCGCGCTGGCGAAGATCAGGACGGCGCCGGCCAGGATGGCGAACAGCGCGTTGGTGAAGCCGTAATTCAGCGTGATCGCCCCGCCGATGGCCTCCAGCGCCAGGAAGGAGATCGAACCGAGCGCCGTGTTGGCAACGCGCGTCGGCGACCAGCGCCGTGCCTTGCGCGCGGTGAAGCGCAACGCGTAATCCTCCAGCGTCTGGTTGGCGACCCACCTGTTGTAGGTCCGCCGGACCGCGACCACCCTCTGGCGCCCCGCCATCGGCCCCATTCGCCCTCCTGAAAATCAGTTGGTGTTACGAACTGTTTTGCAATTCCGTTTCCGTGGCGCTTCCATAGTAAAGCCGGTTCCTCCGTCAGTCTGTCAGGAATAAAGCCGTCGAACAACAAAGCCAAAGCGCCGGCGTATTCTGCGAGAAAACGCGCGTGTTCAACTCGCTTTTGGGTGGTTGCGAGTGGCAGGCCGATTTCAGACTGCCGCAAGTTTATAACGATTTGCGCTCCGGCACCCCTATACGCAAATCCACGTATTGCTGCGCCGCACAGTTCGGCCAACCATCGGCACGTCCAGTCGCGGATCGTTCCGCCAACTCCCCCCAAAAAATACCGCCTTTCAAAAAGGCCGCATCCGGATCGCGGACGGCCTTTGCAAGGCGACAATGGCCAACATCAGGAGGTTTCATGTCCTCTGACAAGATGGATGCGGACAAGATCATCGGTGGCGTTCCGTCGCCGCTCCGCCGCAAGCTCCTCCTTGGCATGGCGGCGCTGCCGGCCGTAGCGCTGCTGCCCCGCGGCGCGCTGGCCCAGGCGCTGCCGACCGACGCCGTGAACACCACCAAACTGGCGGTCACCGACGGCACGGTGAAGGTCGGCATCCTGCATTCCACCACCGGCACCATGGCGATCTCCGAAACCGGCTCGGTGCAGGCCGAAAAGCTGGCCATCGCCCAGATCAACGAGATGGGCGGCGTGCTGGGCCGCAAGATCGAGGTGATCCAGGAGGACGGCGCCAGCGACTGGCCGACCTTCGCCGAAAAGGCGCGCAAGTTGCTGGTCGAGGACAAGGTGGCGGCGGTGTTCGGCTGCTGGACCTCGGCCTCGCGCAAGGCGGTGCTGCCGGTGTTCGAGCAGTATAACGGCATGCTATATTACCCGACCTTCTATGAAGGGCTGGAGCAGTCGAAGAACGTCATCTACACCGGGCAGGAAGCCACCCAGCAGATCCTGGCCGGGCTTGATTGGGTGACCAATGAGAAGAAGGCCAAGACCTTCTTCCTGATCGGCTCCGATTACATCTGGCCGCGCACCTCCAACAAGATCGCCCGCAAGCACATCGAGATGCACGGGCAGAAGGTGGTCGGCGAGGAGTATTTCCCGCTCGGTCACACTCAATTCAACTCGGTCATCAACAAGATCAAGCTGACCAAGCCGGACGTGATCTACGCCTCGGTCGTCGGCGGGTCGAACGTTGCCTTCTACAAGCAGCTGAAGGCGGCCGGCATCGACCTGAACAAGCAGACGCTGATGACCATCTCCGTCACCGAGGACGAGATGCTGGGCATCGGCGGCGAGAACATCGCCGGCGCCTATGCCTGCATGAAGTATTTCCAGTCTCTGAAGAACCCCAACAACGAGAAGTTCGTCGCCGCCTTCAAGAAGATGTGGGGCGGGGAAAGCGTCATCGGCGACGTGACCCAGGCCGCCTATCTCGGCCCCTGGCTGTGGAAGCTGACGGCGGAGAAGGCCAAGAGCTTCGACATCGACAAGATCGCCGCCGCCTCCCCCGGCATCGAGTTCACCGGCGCGCCGGAAGGTTATGTCCGCATCCACGAGAACCATCATCTGTGGAGCAAGACCCGCGTCGGCCGCGCCCGCACCGACGGGCAGTTCGATCTTGTCTATGAGACCGCCGACCTGATCGAACCGAACCCCTTCCCCAAGGGCTACCAGTAAGGGGGAGTTAGACCCCCACCTAACCTCCCCCGCTGGGCGGGGGAGGGACGGCTGCCGAACGCCGACAAAGCTCCCGTCCCCCTCCCCTGCGAGAGCGGGGGAGGGTCGGGGTGGGGGCAAGTGTGACGGGAGTACCCATCATGTTCGAGGGCTACAGCCTGGCCGAGCTTGGGTCGATCTTTGCGATGCAGGGATTTGCCGGACTCATCCTGTTTTCCGTTTTCGTGCTGATGGCGCTTGGCCTCGCCATCATCTTCGGGCAGATGGGCGTCATCAACATGGCGCACGGGGAATTCATGATCCTCGGCGCCTATGTGACCTATCTCTGCTCGAATTTCATTTCCAGTTACGCGCCGGCGCTTTTCCCGGTCTATTTCTTCATCGCCATGGCGCTGGCGTTCGTCGCCAGCGGGGCGCTGGGCATGCTGGTGGAATGGGGGATGATCCGCTTCCTCTACCGCCGCCCGCTCGACACGCTGCTGGCGACCTGGGGACTGAGCCTGATCCTGCAGCAGGTCTTCCGCTCCGTCTTCGGCGCGCGGGAGGTCGGCGTGGTGCTGCCCGACTGGCTGATGGGATCGGTCGCCGTCACCGACACCATCGAGGTGCCGATCAACGGTCTGTTCGTGATGGCGCTGACCATGGCCATCACCATCGTGATCTACGCCGTGATGTTCCGCTCGCGCTGGGGCCAGGGCGTGCGCGCGGTGATGCAGAACCGGGTGATGGCCGGCGCCGTCGGCATCAACACCGAGAAGGTCGACCGCTACACCTTCGGGCTCGGCTGCGGCATCGCCGGGGTGGCCGGCAGCGCCTTCACCATGGTGGGCTCCACCGGCCCGACCTCCGGCCAGCTCTACATCGTCGACACCTTCCTGGTGGTGGTGTTCGGCGGCGCCCAGAGCCTGATCGGCACCATCGCCTCCGCCTTCACCATCAGCCAGGCGCAGTCGACGATGGAGTTCTTCCTCAGCGGCTCGACCGCCAAGGTCCTGACCCTGCTGACCGTCGTCGTGATCCTGATGCTGCGCCCGCAGGGCCTGTTCGTCCTCAAAGTCCGCCGCTGAGGAGGCAATCACCATGACGCGCACCCCTCAAAACCGCATTCTCGGGCGCATGGACGGCGACATCGCGGGGATCCTGCTGCTGGCCGCCCTGCTGGTGATCGTCCTGCCGCTGGGCCTCGACATCTTCCGGCTGAACATGGTCGGCAAATACCTGACCTACGCCTTCGTCGCGCTCGGCCTGGTGCTGTGCTGGGGCAGCGCCGGCATCCTGTCGCTGGGGCAGGGCATCTTCTTCGGCATCGGCGGCTATTGCATGGCGATGTTCCTGAAGCTGGAGGCGTCCAGCCCGGAAGCGACCAAGATCCAGTCCACCCCCGGCATCCCCGACTTCATGGACTGGAACCAGCTGAAGGCGCTGCCGTGGTTTTGGGAGCCGTTTCACAGCCTTTCCTTCTCCATCGTCGCGGTGGTGGCGGTCCCGGCGCTGCTGGCCTTCATCGTCGGGCTGGCGATGTTCAAACGGCGGGTCGGCGGCGTCTATTTCGCCATCATCACCCAGGCCTTCGCCGCCATCCTGACCATCCTGATCGTCGGCCAGCAGGGCTACACCGGCGGCATCAACGGCATCACCGACCTGCGCACGCTGAAGGGCTGGGACATCCGCACCGACGAGGCGAAGCTGGTGCTGTATTTCGTCAACGCCGCGCTGCTGATCGGCTGCCTGCTGCTGTGCCTCTACGTCCGCCGTTCCAAGCTGGGCCGCATCCTGGTGGCGCTGCGCGACAAGGAGGACCGGGTCCGCTTCTCCGGCTACGACGTCGCCAACTTCAAGATCTTCGTCTTCTGCTTCGCCGCGGCGCTGTCGGCGGTCGGTGGGGCGATGTTCACGCTGCAGGTCGGCTTCATGTCGCCGTCCTTCGTCGGCATCGTGCCGTCGATCGAGATGGTCATCTACTGCGCGGTCGGCGGCCGGCTGTCGCTGCTGGGGGCGGTCTACGGCACGCTGCTGGTCAACTGGGCCAAGACGCTGCTGTCGGAGAGCTTCCCGGAGTTGTGGCTGTTCGCCATGGGCGCGCTGTTCATCGGCGTGGTGATGGTGTTCCCCAACGGGCTGGCCGGTCTCTACCAGCAATTCATCGCCCCGCGCCTGCGTCGCCCGGCCGCCCGCCGGTCGGATGGAGCCGCCGCCGGCGCGCCGATCATCCCGCCCCACACCGCCGCCGACTGAGGAGGGACCGACCCATGGCAAACCCCACCGATTACCTGCTGGCGGTCGAAGGGCTGACCGTATCCTTCGATGGGTTCAAGGCGGTCAACGACCTGTCCTTCTACGTCGACAGCAACGAGATCCACGTCATCATCGGCCCCAACGGTGCCGGCAAGACCACGGTGCTCGACCTCATCTGCGGGCGGACAAGAGCGTCCGGCGGCTCCATCAAGTTCCGCAACCGGGAACTGACGGCGATGAAGGAGCACCAGATCGTCAAGGCCGGCGTCGGCCGCAAATTCCAGAACCCGTCGATCTACGACGACCTGACGGTGTTCGAGAATCTGGAGATCTCCTATCCCCGCGGCCGCAGCGTGTTCGGCGCCCTGGCCTTCAAGCGCGACGCCGCGGTGCGCGAGCGGGTGGCGGAAATCGCCGAGATGATCTTCCTGGCCGACCATCTCGACCAGCGCGCCGAGTATCTCAGCCACGGCCAGAAGCAGTGGCTGGAGATCGGCATGCTGCTGATCCAGGACCCCGAGCTGCTGATGCTGGACGAGCCGGTGGCCGGCATGAGCGTCAACGAGCGCAAGAAGACCGCCGAACTGCTGAACCGCATCATCCGGAACCGCTCGGTGCTGGTGATCGAGCACGACATGAAGTTCGTCGAGGACATCGCCCACCGCGTCACCGTTCTGCACCAGGGCAAGATCCTGTCGGAAGGCAGCATGGACCGGGTGAAAGCCGATCCCAAGGTCGTCGAAGTCTATCTGGGCCATTGATTTATTCGGGCTACTGAGCGGGGGATCAACAGATGCTGTCCGTCAATCAACTCCGCGTGTCCTACGGCGAGAGCGAGGTCCTGCACGGGCTGGACTTCACGGTGGCGCCCAATGAGATCGTCGCCATCATGGGCCGCAACGGCATGGGCAAGACCACGCTGATGAAGTCGCTGATGGGGATCGTGCCGGCGCGCTCCGGCGCCATCCGCATCGGCGACAGCGAGATCACCGGGCTGAAAAGCTATGAGCGGGTGGCGAAGGGCGTCGCCTATGTGCCGCAGGGCCGCATGATCTTCCCGACCATGACGGTGCAGGAGAACATCGAGACAGGCCTGACCGTCCATGGCGGGCGCAGCGTGCCCGGTGATCTCTACGAACTGTTTCCCGTGTTGCTGGAGATGAAGGGCCGGCGCGGCGGCAACCTGTCGGGCGGCCAGCAGCAGCAGCTCGCCATCGCCCGCGCGCTGGCGACCAAGCCCAAGGTTCTGCTGCTGGACGAGCCGACCGAAGGTATCCAGCCGTCGATCATCCGCGAGATGGCCCGCACGCTCCGCCGCATCCGCGACGAGAAGGGCCTCAGCATCATCGTGTCGGAACAGGTGCTGAGCTTCGCGCTCGACATCGCCGACCGGGTGCTGGTGATCGAGAACGGCGAGATCGTCCACGAGGACAGCCGCGGCGCCATCGACGAGGCCAAGGTAGCGCGCCTGCTGTCGGTGTGACGCGCCGCCACTCCCAATCCCTTGAAATCAGTCCACAAAAAGGAAGATCAACCCATGGCTGACACCCTGATCAAGGCCGACCTGTCGCAGTCTCCCTACGAGAACGACATGATCCACAACCGCTGGCACCCGGATATCCCGATGGCGGTGACGGTGAAGCCGGGCGACGACTTCATCCTGGAATGCTACGACTGGACCGGCGGCCAGATCAAAAACGACGACGATGCCGCCGATGTGCGCGACGTCGACCTCAGCCAGGTGCATTTCCTGTCCGGCCCGGTCGGGGTCGAGGGGGCGGAGCCGGGCGACCTGCTGGTCGTCGACCTGCTCGACATCGGTGCCTTTCCGCAGCAGCAATGGGGGTTCAACGGCTTCTTCTCCAAGCAGAATGGCGGCGGCTTCCTGACCGAGCATTTCCCGCTGGCCCAGAAATCCATTTGGGATTTCGAGGGCATGTTCACCAAGTCGCGCCATATCCCCGGCGTGCGCTTTGCCGGGCTGATCCACCCCGGCCTGATTGGCTGCCTGCCGTCGCACGACCTGCTTGCCAAGTGGAACAAGCGCGAGCAGGCGCTGATCGACACCAACCCGACCCGCGTGCCCGGCCTCGCCAACCCGCCCTACGCGCCGACCGCCCACATGGGCCGGCTGAAGGGCGACGCCCGCGACAAGGCGGCGGCGGAGGGAGCCCGCACCGTGCCGCCGCGCGAGCATGGCGGCAATTGCGACATCAAGGATCTGTCGCGCGGCTCGCGCATCTATTTCCCGGTCTATGTGAAGGGCGCCGGCCTGTCGATGGGCGACCTGCATTTCAGCCAGGGCGACGGCGAGATCACCTTCTGCGGCGCCATCGAGATGGCTGGCTGGGCGCATCTGAAGGTGAACCTGATCAAGGACGGCATGGCCAAATACGGAATCAAGAACCCGATCTTCAAGCCGAGCCCGATCGTCCCGACCTACAACGACTATCTGATCTTCGAGGGTATTTCCGTCGACGAGGCGGGCGAGCAGCATTACCTCGACGTCCATGTCGCCTATCGCCAAGCCTGCCTGAACGCCATCGAATATCTGAAGAAGTTCGGCTATTCCGGCGCCCAGGCCTATTCGATCCTCGGCACCGCACCGGTGCAGGGCCATATCAGCGGTGTCGTCGACGTGCCCAACGCCTGCGCCACCCTGTTCCTGCCGACGCAGATCTTCGATTTCGACATCAGCCCGAACGCCGACGGACCGACGAAGTTCATCAGCGGCGACGTCGACATGCCCATCGCGCCGGATCGCGTGTAACCGCCGGAGGAGGGAGGCCACGCCATGCCGATGTACGACTATGAATGCCCGACCTGCGGTGACTTCACCGAGATGCGGCCGATGGCGGAAAGCAGCCTGCCGCAGCCCTGCCCCTGGTGCGAGACGCCGGCGCCACGGGTGATCCGCATGGCGCCGGCCTTCTCCACCCTGTCGGCCGCAACCCGGACGGCGCATTCCACCAACGAACGCAGCGCCGACCGGCCGAAACTGCTGTCGGAAGTCGGGCCGGCGCACAAGCACGGCCCGGGCTGCGGTTGTGGTGGTGGCGGCAAGAAGGGGCGGTCGGTGCTGCGAACCGCGGACGGTGCCAAGGGCTTCCCCACCGCAAGGCCGTGGATGATCAGCCACTGAGGCATCGGGGCCATACGTCCTTCCTGGAGGCAGCTCGGACATGCGGGCGGGATCGAACCCGTTCGCCGTCTTCCCTTCACCGGATGCGGTCGATTTCTGTATGATGCATCATAGTGCGGCCGGAAGAGGCGAAAGCCTGTTCCGGCCGCTCTGTGTCTCCATGTCCCGCATCTTGGCCGAAATCACCGCGCAGGAGAGTTGCCAATGCCGTCATCCCCGCTGCCGAACCCGTCCGTTGCGGTCCTTGGCTGCGGGTTGATCGGGCAGAGTTGGTCGGCGCTGTTTCTTGCCCATGGGCTGGACGTGGTCGCCTGGGATCCCGATGGTGACGTTCTGGCCGCCTTGCCGGAACGCGTGGAGCCGCTGCTCGGGCAATTGCGGGCGCTTGGGACCAGGGCCGAGCGGCCCGGCCGCCTTTCGGTCGCGTCATCGGTCGCCGAGGCTGTGCGGGGCGCCGCGTGGATTCAGGAGAATGCGCCCGAGAAAACCGCCGTCAAGCATGCGCTCTATGCCGAGGTGGAGGCAGCGGCCGCGCCCGACGCGGTGATTGCCAGCAGCACCTCCTCGCTGACCTGGACCGATCTGGCGGCCGGCGTGGGGCGGCGTGACCGTTTCATCACCGCTCATCCGTTCAATCCGCCGCATCTGATGCCGCTGGTCGAACTGTTCGCCGACAACCCGGAGACGTTGGCCCGGGCCGAGAGCTTCTATCGCGGCGTCGGCCGCGTGACGGTGGCGTTGAAGAAGGATGCGGTGGGCCACATCGCCAACCGTCTGGCCTCCGCCCTGTGGCGCGAGGCGGTGAACATCGTCGCGGAGGGCATCGCCGATGTGGCCGACGTCGATGCCGCGCTCGTGCATGGTCCCGGCCTGCGCTGGTCGGTGATCGGCGCCCACATGGCCTATCATCTGGGTGGCGGACCCGGCGGCATCGCACATTACCTCGACCATCTCGGGCCGAGCCAGGAACGACGCTGGGCGACTCTCGGCAACCCGAGCCTGACGCCCGAGGTCTGCCGTCTGCTGGTCGACGGGATCGCAGAGGAAGCCGCCGGCCGCTCCGTCGCCATGTTGGAGGCGGAACGCGACCGCGGGCTGATGCTGGCGCTGGCCGCCCGGCGGAAGGCCGGAGAGGGAGAGAGTGTGTAAGCACCCAGGTGCCCGGATGGCCGGGGCCCCTCTCCCCGCACTGGAGAGGGACCCCGCCACCGGTCAGGCCACCCGCTTTTCGCGGAAGGCTTCGATGGTGCGCATGACGCCGCGCAGTTCGGCCAGCCCCTTCAAGCGTCCGACGAAGGAATAGCCGGGGTTCATCGTCTGGCCGATGTCGTCGCCCAGCAGATGGCCGTGGTCGGGGCGCATCGGGATCTGGGCGTCGGCGCGTCCGGTCCGCTTGCGGCGGGTCTCCTCGTCGATCATTGCCGCAGCCACGCCGATCAGGTCGGTGTCGCCGCCGAGATGGTCGGCCTCGTAGAAGGAGCCGTCGGGCTCGTGCGTGGTGTTGCGCAGATGGACGAAATGGATGCGCGGGGCGAACTCCTTCGCCATCATCACCAGATCGTTCTTCGGGTTGGACCCGAAGGAGCCGGTGCACAGGGTCAGGCCACAGGCCTCCTGCGGCACGGCGGCGAACAGCGCCCGGACATCCTCCGCGGTGGACATGACACGGGGCAACCCGAAGATGGGGAAGGACGGATCGTCGGGGTGGATGCACAGCCGCACCCCCTCTTCCTCGGCGATCGGCGTGATCTCGCGCAGGAACTTGACCAGATTGGCGCGCAGGTCCTCGACGCCGATCTCCTGGTACAGCTCCAGCATGCCGCGGAAGCTGTCGCGGTCATAGGCGAAGTCGCGGGCCGGCAGCCAGTCGATCAGGTTGCGCTCCAACTCGGCGACCTGCTCCACCGCCATCGCCTCGAACCGCGCCTTGGCGGCGGCGACATGGGCGGGGTCGTAGCTGGCCTCCGCATTGCGGCGCTTCAGCACGAACAGGTCGTAGGCGGCGAAATCGACGCTGTCGTAGCGCAGGGCATAGCCGCCGTTCGGCAGCCGGTGCATCAGGTTGGTCCGGCTCCAGTCGGTGATGACCATGAAGTTGTAGCAGATCACCGGGATACCGGCACGGGCGACATTGCGGATCGACTGCTTGTAATTGTCGATCTTGCTGCGGTAGTCGCCGGTACGGGTCTTGATCTCCTCGCCGACGCCGATGCTTTCCACCACCGACCAGGTCAGGCCGGCGGCCTCGATCATGGCGCGGCGCTTCTGGATTTCCTCGGGCGTCCAGACGCTGCCCTGATTCATGTGGTGAAGCGCCGTGACGATGCCGGTCGCACCGGCCTGACGGGCCTTCTCCAGGGTGACGGGGTCGTCCGGGCCGAACCAGCGCCAGGTTTCCTGCATGATGGGGTCCTTTCAAATTCGGGTGAGGTGGCGGGGGTGATGGCCGCCGCAAGTCACGGGGTGGCGAGGAAGGCGGTCAGCGTCTTGGCGACGCCGGCGCTCATCAGGCTGTCGAGATGGCGGACGACCGCGGTCCGGAAGGCGTCCTCCGCCACCAGTTCCGGTGCGAAGATGTCCTCAAGGGCGAACAGGGCCGCCGCCAGGGCGCCGGCATCGCCGCTGTTGGCGCGCGCGATGCCGGTCAGCGCCGCCGCCATCGGGTCGGCGACCGTGTAGGCGTTTCCGGCCTCGTCCCTTTCCAGCAGGAAGCGCATCCAGGTGGCGACGGCCAACGGGATCACCTGCGGTGCCTTGCCGGCGGCGAACAGCTCGCGCGCCGGCTCCAGCAGGCGCGGCGGCAGCTTCTGCGAACCGTCGGAGGAGATCTGGATGGTGCGGTGGCGGATGCCGGGATTGCGGAAGCGTGCCTCCAGCGCCGCGGTGTAGGCGGGAATGTCCGTTCCCGGCACCGGCGGCAGCGTGGGGATGAGGTCGGATGCCCACAGACGGCGCATGACGGCCGGCAGCTGCGGGTCTGCCATGGCATCGGCAATGGTCTCGATCCCGGCGATCACCGACAGATAGGCCAGCAGCGAATGGGCGCCGTTCAGGCAGCGCAGCTTCATCAGCTCGAACGGGTGGACATCCTCGACCAGGATGGCACCGGCCTTTTCCCAAGCCGGGCGGCCGAGCGGAAAGCGGTCCTCGATCACCCACTGCTTGAACGGCTCGCTCACCACCGGCCAGGCATCGGCGCAGCCGGTCGCGTCCTCCACCGTGGCGCGGTCGGCGTCCTGGGTTGCGGGGGTGATGCGGTCGACCATCGTGCAGGGGAAACTGACCTGCCCGGCAATGTAGGCGGCAAGCTCCGGATCGCACAGCTCGGCATAGCGCACGACGATGCCGCGCACCTTGATGCCGTTCTGGGCGAGGTTGTCGCAGACCAGCACCGTGAAGGGCGGCACCCCGGCGGCGCGACGGCGGCGGATCGCTTCGGCCAGCAGGCCGGGGACGCTGCGCGGGTGGGTGGGATCGGCAAGGTCGGCGCGGATCAGCGGATGCGCCTCGTCCAGCGAACCGGTGGCGGCATCCTGGCAATAGCCCTTTTCCGTGACCGTCAGGGTGACGATCCGGATTTCCGGCTTCGCCATCAGGGCCAGCACCTCGCCCAACTGGTCGGCGGTCGCCAGCGCGTCGAGGAAGGAACCGACCACGCGCAGCCGGTCGCGGTTCTCCTCGCGCACCAGCAGGGTGTAGAGGCAATCCTGCGGCTTCAGCGCGTCGCGGATCGCCGGGGACAGCGGATCGACGCCGACGATGCCCCAGCTTTGGTCGCCGGTCGCCAGCACGTCGTCGGTGTAGGTGGCGAGATGGGCGCGGCAGAAGGCGCCGAGGCCGATATGGACGATGCCCGGCGTCACCGCGGCGCGGTCGTAGGCGGGACGTTCGATGGCCGGGGCCAAGCGGTCGAGGCTGTCGGTGGACAGGCGGGTTCGTGAAGGACGGGCCGCCAGCAGGGCGGTGTTCGCGTCGGGCATGATGGGCTCCGGTTCGCGGCGGTCGCTGCGGTCTCCCTGTCCGCTGCCCCGTTGGGCAGTGCGGGTGGCCGGTGCACCGTCATTCGGTAAGACTGTTGGTCGCTGGTGAGGACTCCGGGGCAGGGCGCCCCGGAGTATTGGGACAGAGTGGACGGAGAGATCAGACCTCGATCCCGGCCGGGGTCTTGCCCGATCCGGTCTTCGGCAGGATCAGATGCATGATCGCCAGACCGACGAGGTAGAGGACCGACGCGATGCCGAACAGCACCTGATAATTGCCGTTGGTGGCATCCAGCAGGCGGCCGACGCCCATCGACACGAACATGCCGACGAAGTAGGCGCAGAAGCCGCCGATGCCGACCACCGACCCCACCGCGTTACGCGGCATGGTGTCGGACACGATGGTGTAGACGTTGGCCGAATAGCCCTGGTGGGCGGAGGCGGCGATGCCGATCAGCAGCACGGCGACCCACATGCTGGAAACGGTGGAGGCGAAGAACACCGGCAGCACGCACAGGCCGCAGACCAGGAAGGTCAGCTTGCGGGCGCGCAGGGGCTTCACGCCGCGCTTGATCAGGTGGGAAGAGAACCAGCCGCCGCCGACGCTGCCGAAATCGGCCATGGTGTAGATGATGATCAGCGGCAGCATCGCCCCGAACAGGTTGACGCCATACTGCTTGTTCAGGAAGCCGGGAACCCAGTTCAGGTAGAACCACCACACCGGAGCCGAGAAGCAGGTGCCGACGATGTTCGCCCAGGTGCCGCGGTAGCTCAGCAGCTTGATCCAGGGAATGTTCTCCTGCGGCAGCACCGGGTCGCTGCGGATATAGGCCAGCTCCTCGGGCGTCAGCTTCGGATGCTCTTCCGGCTTGCGGTAGATCAGCAGCCAGGCGATGACCCAGAAGAAGCCGATGCCGCCGGTGACCAGGAAGGCGGCCTGCCAGCCGTAGGCGACCAGCAGAATCGGCACCAGGATCGGTGCGACGACCGCGCCGACGTTGGAACCGGCGTTGAAGATACCGGTGGCGAGCGCCCGTTCCTTGGCCGGGAACCACTCCGACACGGCCTTGATCGAGGCCGGGAAATTGCCGCCTTCGGTCAGGCCGAGGCCGGCGCGCGCCACCTTGAAGCCGAGGACGCTGCCCATCAGGGCATGGACGCAGGCGAAGAAGCTCCAGCCGGCGACCGCAGCCGGCAGGCCGATGCGGATGCCGATCTTGTCCATCAGCCGGCCGCAGCCGATGTAGCCGAAGGCGTAGGCCAGCGAGAAGGCGGCGACGATGTCGCCGAAGTCCGATTCGGTCCAGCCCATGTCGCCCATCAGCGTGGACTTCAACAGGCCCAGAACCTGACGGTCCATATAGTTGATGGTGGTCGAGAAGAAGAGCAGGCCGCAGATGGTCCAGCGGTAGCGGCCGATGGCCTTGCTTACCGTGACCGCCGCTTTGCCCGCCGCATTGCCGATGCCGCCGGCCTTGCGGGCCGGTTCCGCCGACTGGCCGGGTGGGGCGTCGGCAATTGTCTGTTCGCTCATGATTGGCATCTCCAGCCAGGACGCACGCCGCCGCCGGTCGCCGCGCAGACTCTGCGCGCCGGTTCCGGTCCATCAATACTCTTGGCCCGATGTTTTCGGGCGCACGGATGGTCGGGCGCGGGAACCGGTTGTCCGGGTTACCCGCGGCACCACCGGGCGGCGGTCGCACGTTTCAGCACTGTTTCCTGGAGCAGTCCGGCCATCGTCGGGAGCGGTGCCGCTTACGCACCGTTCGTGGCGTTGCATACTACCATTCCAGTTACTGGTATGGTAGTTGCGCCTCCGGCCGACGGTCAACCGCGGCATCTGCGGCATTTCGTCAGGTCAGGTCCCGCACGCCATCAGCGGCGATGTCCGATCAACCGTTCCGCCAAAGGATCGGGCGTCGCATCCTCCCGGTAGATCCGGCGGTGAACCGACAGACCGCACGGTTTTCCATCGCGGTCCAGTGGTGCAGGGTTCCTGTCCGGTGCGGCAGACTCTGCGCCACCGGCCATGAAAAACATGGGTGATTGGGTTCGGGTTTCGGGTCAGCCGCCGTAATCGGCGTCGCTGACCTTTTCGAGCCAGGTGACGGCCGAGCCGTTGAGGCTCTCTTGGATGGCGATGTGGGTCATGGCGACATCCGGCGCGGCGCCGTGCCAGTGCTTCTCGTCGGCCGGAAACCAGACGACGTCGCCGGGGCGGACGATCTCCACCGGGCCGCCCTCGCGCTGGACACGGCCAACGCCCTGGGTGATCAGCAGGGTCTGACCAAGGGGATGCGTGTGCCAGGCGGTCCGGGCTCCCGGCTCGAACGTGACGGTCGCACCGGTGACACGCCCCGGATCCTCCGCCGCGAAGAGCGGGTCAATGCGGACACGGCCGGTAAAATAATCTTCAGGACCCGGTTTGGACGGCTGAGTGCCGACGCGCGTGATCTTCATGTGAAATTCCTTTCCATTCGTGCGTTCCAATGCCCATGCCATGACTGGAAGACCATCCCGCCGGGGTTGATCCGGCGCCGGGACGAACATCGGGGTGGCGATCAGCGCTGCGACGATTCCCAGGGCAGGCCAGACAAATGACAATGCCATGGGAACAGTTGCCCTCGCCGTCCGGTTTCATGAAGCAATTCGATAGGCGTTATCGAAAACGCCGGACCAACAGCCTGGTGGACCGGAATCAGTCTTCCGTCCGTTGTTCATGCCGAGCCACCGGTTTCCGCAGTGAACATCCGGAAGGCCCGTCCTGCGGACATCATCGCGCGTTGCACCTGTCTTTGCGACCGGTCAAGAGGAAGGAAACAGGACATGGAGGGTTTCGGAAACCTCGAGATGTCGCGGCGCGGCCTGCTGCTCGGGAGCGCCGCCACCGTGGCGATGACCGGCGTGCCGTTCGCGACGCCGGCCCAAGCCACCATCGCCCAAACCACCGCCAGCGAAAGGCCAGCCATGCCAGACGGCACTCCCGTCCTGTCCCCCGTCATGTCAAAAGTCTCCCTCACAGTGAACGGCACGTCACATACGCTGCAGCTCGACACGCGGACCACGCTGCTCGACGCGCTGCGCGAGCATCTGCATCTGACCGGGACCAAGAAGGGATGCGACCACGGCCAATGCGGCGCCTGCACGGTGATCGTCGATGGCCGGCGGTTGAATTCCTGCCTGTCGCTGGCCGTGATGCATGAGGGCGACAGCGTCACCACCATCGAAGGCCTGGGCCGACCCGACGACCTGCACCCGATGCAGGCGGCCTTCGTCAAGCATGATGGCTATCAATGCGGCTATTGCACGCCGGGGCAGATCTGTTCCGCCGTCGCGACGCTGGAGGAGATCAAGGCCGGCATCCCCAGCCATGTCAGCGCCGACCTGACCACCGCGCCGCAGCTCACCAACGCCGAACTGCGCGAGCGGATGAGCGGCAACATCTGCCGCTGCGGCGCCTATTCCAACATCGTCGATGCGATCACCGAGGTCGCCGGGAGGGATGCATGAGGCCCTTCACCTACGAGCGCGCGTCATCGCCTGCCGCCGCCGCCGAAGCCGTGCAGCGCAATTCGAACGCCCGCTTCATCGCCGGCGGCACCAACCTGCTCGACCTGATGAAGCTGGAGATCGAGACGCCGGTCCATCTGGTCGACGTCAACGGCCTGAAGCTCGACAGCGTGGAACCGACGCCGGAGGGCGGCCTGCGCATCGGGGCGCTGGTGCGCAACACCGACCTCGCCGCCGATGCCCGCGTGCGCCGCGACTATGGCGTGCTGTCCCGCGCCCTGCTTGCCGGCGCGTCGGGACAGCTGCGCAACAAGGCGACGACCGCGGGCAACCTGCTCCAGCGCACGCGCTGCCCCTATTTCTACGACACCAACCAACCCTGCAACAAACGCCGGCCCGGCAGCGGCTGCGCCGCCATCGGCGGGTTCAGCCGCCAACTCGCCGTCATCGGCGGCAACAATGACGGCAGCGGCGCCTGCATCGCCACCCATCCCAGCGACATGGCGGTGGCGATGCGCGTGCTCGACGCCACGGTGGAGACGGTGAAGCCTGACGGCGCGACGCGGACCATTGCGGTCGCCGATTTCCACCGGCTGCCCGGCGACACGCCGCACATCGAAACGGCGCTGGAACACGGCGAGCTGATCACGGCGGTCACACTGCCCAAGCCGGCCGGCGGCGCGCAAATCTATCGCAAGGTGCGCGACCGCGCCTCCTACGCCTTCGCGCTGATTTCGGTGGCGGCGATCGTGCAGCCCGACGGCAACGGACGCGTGGCGCTCGGCGGCGTCGCGCCCAAGCCGTGGCGTGTCGAGGACGCCGAGGCGGAGATGCCGCGGGGCGCCAAGGCGGTGGCCGCCCGGCTGCTGGCCGAGGCCAAGCCGACCCATGACAATGCGTTCAAGCTGCCCCTGGCCGAGCGCACGCTCGGCGCGGTTCTGGCCGAAGCGAAAGGCTGAGACATGAAGTTCGACACCCCCGCGACGACCAACCCGATCGACCGCCTCGCGGTGGTCGGCAAGCCGACGCCGCGCATCGACGGCCCGCTGAAGACCACGGGCACCGCCCCCTATGCCTATGAACGGCACGATGCCGTTCCGGACGCGGCCTATGGCTATATCGTGGGCTCGGCCATCGCCAAGGGGCGCATATCCGCGATGGACCTCGCCGACGCCAAGGCCGCACCCGGTGTCCTCGCCGTCGTCACCGCCGAGACCGCGGGCACGCTCGGCAAGGGCAGGATGAACACGGCGACGCTGCTGGGCGGCCCCGAGATCGAGCATTACCATCAGGCCATCGCCCTGGTCGTGGCGGAAAGCTTCGAACAGGCGCGGGCCGCCGCCGCACTCGTCCGCGTCACCTACGACCGCACCGACGGTGCCTTCGATCTGGCAAAGGCGAAGGATGGCGCCACCAAGCCGGAAGGCGGCAAGTCCGACAGCGATGTCGGTGATTTCGCCGGCGCCTTCGCGGCCGCCCCGGTGACGCTCGACGCGACCTACACCACCCCCGACCAGACCCACGCGATGATGGAGCCGCACGCCACCGTCGCCGCCTGGGACGGCGACCGGCTCACCGTCTGGCTGTCCAACCAGATGATCGCCTGGACCACCGGTGACCTCGCCCGCACGCTGAAGATGCCGAAGGAGAAGGTGCGCCTGATCTCCCCCTTCGTCGGCGGCGGCTTCGGCGGCAAGCTGTTCCTGCGCGCCGACACCGTGCTGGCGGCGCTGGGCGCCCGCGCCGCCGGGCGGCCGGTCAAGGTGACGCTGCAGCGGCCCCTCATCGCGAACAACACCACCCACCGGCCGGCGACGATCCAGCGGATCCGCATCGGCGCCGAGCGCGACGGCACCATTACCGCCATCGCGCATGAAAGCTGGTCCGGCAACCTGTCGGGCGGCGACCCGGAGACGGCGGTCGACCAGACGAAGCTGCTCTATGCCGGGGCCAACCGCCTGACCGCGCTGCGGCTGGCACGGCTCGACCTGCCGGAAGGCAATGCCATGCGTGCGCCGGGCGAGGCGCCAGGGCTGATGGCGCTTGAAATCGCCATGGACGAGATGGCGGAGAAGCTCGGCCTCGATCCCGTCGAATTCCGCATCCGCAACGACACCCAGGTCGATCCCGCCCAGCCCGACCGCCCATTCTCCCAGCGCCAGCTGGTGGAATGCCTGCGCCAGGGCGCCGACCGCTTCGGCTGGGCCAAGCGCAATCCGCAGCCCGGAAAGAGCCGCGACGGACATTGGCTGACCGGCCTCGGCGTCGCCGCCGCCTTCCGCAACAATCTGCTGACCAAATCGGCGGCGCGGGTGCGGCTCGACAAGCAGGGCAGGGTGACGGTCGAAACCGACATGACCGACATCGGCACCGGCAGCTACACCATCATCGCCCAGACCGCGGCGGAGATGATGGGCGTGGAACTGGACAGGGTGACGGTGCGTCTCGGCGATTCATCCTTCCCGGCATCCGCCGGGTCGGGCGGTCAGTGGGGCGCCAACAACTCCACCGCCGGGGTGTATGCCGCCTGCGTCAAGCTGCGCGAGGCGGTGGCCGGCAAGCTCGGCTTCAACTCCGCCGACGCGGTGTTCGCGGATGGGGAGGTCCGGGCCGGCAACCGCAGCATCCCGCTCGCCCAGGCGGCGGGCGACGACGGCCTCGCCGCCGAGGACGGCATCGAGTATGGCGACCTCGACAAGCGCTATCAGCAATCCACCTTCGGCGCCCATTTCGTCGAGGTCGGCGTCGATGCCGCGACGGCGGAAGTTCGCGTGCGACGCATGCTGGCGGTCTGTGCCGCCGGGCGCATCCTCAATCCGCTGTCGGCGCGCAGCCAGGTGATCGGCGCGATGACCATGGGCGTCGGCGCGGCGTTGATGGAGGAGCTGGCGGTGGACCGGCGCGCCGGCTTCTTCGTCAACCACGACCTTGCCGGCTACGAGGTGCCGGTCCATGCCGACATCCCGCACCAGGAGGTCATCTTCCTCGACGAGACCGACCCGATCTCCTCGCCGATGAAGGCCAAGGGCGTCGGCGAACTCGGCCTTTGCGGCGTGGGGGCCGCCATCGCCAACGCCGTCTACAACGCGACCGGCGTGCGCGTGCGCGACTATCCGGTCACGCTGGACAAGCTGCTGGACCGGATGCCGGAGGTGGGGTGAGCGCCGATCCACGGCCATGGCCCAGGTTCGGATTCCGCCGAGTTCCGGCGGGCGCTATGGTGGCTCCTCCCCGGTGGCGTCCGCACCGGGGAGACAGCCCCCAAGCCGAGGGAACACATGCAGCCTATCATTGAGATCCGTGGGTTGGAAAAGACCTACGCATCCGGTTTCCAGGCACTGAAAGGAGTCGATCTCGACATCCGCCGCGGCGAGATCCTGGCACTGCTCGGCCCCAACGGCGCCGGCAAGACGACGCTGATCAGCATCGTCTGCGGCATCGTCCGGCCGACATCCGGCAGCGTGACGGTGGACGGCCACGACATTCTGCGGGACTGGCGCGCCGCGCGGTCGCTGATCGGCCTCGTCCCGCAGGAGCTGACGACCGAAGCGTTCGAGAGCGTCTGGGCGACCGTCAGCTTCAGCCGGGGTCTGTTCGGCAAACCGCCCGACCCGGTGGTCATCGAGAGGATCCTGAAGGACCTGTCCCTGTGGGACAAGAAGGACACCAAGGTGATGGCGCTGTCGGGCGGCATGAAGCGGCGCGTGCTGATCGCCAAGGCGCTGTCGCACGAGCCGCGCATCCTGTTCCTCGACGAGCCGACCGCCGGCGTGGATGTCGAGCTTCGCCGCGGCATGTGGGAGATGATCGGGCGTCTGCGCGACAGCGGCGTCACCATCATCCTGACCACCCACTACATCGAGGAGGCCGAGGAGATGGCCGACAGCATCGGCGTGATCTCCGGCGGCCGGATCGTCCTGGTGGAGGAAAAGGCCGCGCTGATGGAAAAGCTGGGCAAGCGGCTGCTGACCTTGCAGCTGCAAACCCCGCTGGAGGCCATACCGGCCGAACTCGCGGGCTATCCCCTGACCCTGTCGGAAGGCGGGCGGGAACTGGTCTACCGGTTCGATACCCAGCAGGAGCGCACGGGCATCGCCGGGCTGCTCCGCAAGCTGGGCGACCATGGCATCACCTACACGAACCTGCGCACGAATGAGAGTTCCCTGGAGGAAATCTTCGTCAGCCTGGTGAGGGAACGGGCATGAACCTGCATGCGATCAAGGCCATTTATAAATTCGAGTTGGCCCGCACCTGGCGCACGCTGTTCCAGAGCATCGCGGGCCCGGTGATCTCCACCTCGCTGTACTTCATCGTCTTCGGGGCGGCGATCGGCAGCCGTTTCGCCGCGGTGGAGGGCGTCAGCTACGGCGCATTCCTCGTCCCCGGCCTCGTCATGATGTCGGTGCTGACGGAGAGCGTATCGAACGCATCCTTCGGCATCTACATGCCACGGTATTCCGGCACGATCTACGAGCTGCTGTCGGCCCCCGTCTCCGCCTTCGAAACGGTGATCGGCTATGTCGGAGCGGCGGCGACAAAGTCGGTCATCCTGGGAACGCTGATTCTGCTGACGGCGCGGCTGTTCGTGGATTTCTCCATCGCCCACCCCGTCTGGATGGTCGCCTTCCTCATGCTGACGTCGGTGACCTTCAGCCTGCTCGGCTTCATTCTGGGCATCTGGGCCGACGGCTGGGAAAAGCTGCAGATCGTCCCGATGCTGATCGTCACACCGCTCGCCTTCCTGGGCGGGAGTTTCTATTCGATCAGCATGCTGTCGCCGTTCTGGCAGAAAGTCACCCTGTTCAACCCGGTCGTCTATCTGGTCAGCGGTTTCCGTTGGAGCTTCTACGGCGCCGCCGATGTGCCGGTCGCGCTGAGCCTTGCCATGGTCGCGTTGATGATGGCGGTCTGCCTCGCCGTCGTCTGGTGGATTTTCCGCACGGGCTACAAGCTGAAAAACTGATCCATCTCCTCTGAACCTGCGCCGCACCCCATCCCAGCACCGGATGGGGTCGGCTGTGGATCGGCATCCATTGGCCTGTTGGATCGGCCCGTCATCCTCGGTTTCACCACATGCCTTGTGGGCGGACCCCATCGGAGCCCCCGCGGCCACCGTTCTGCTTTTTGGCTGGCCGATGCAGCGTCAGCGGTGGAGATATCCATCGATAAGAAAATTGCCGCGGCAATGTTGCCGGGAATATGTGATTCATGGATCTCCGACACAAACGGCCGGGGGCTGTCGTGGAGTGGAAGAGCGGCCGGTCGTATTCACAGGACCTTCAGGAGCTGACCCTGGCGGAGATTTGCGGTTGGCTGGAACCGCATCATGTGGTGGTGGTCTGAAAGCGGCCGTCACCAAAGCCGTCTGGCGGATGAAAAGAAATGGATAACTTTTAATTACTCAACTATTGCTATTGATTGCATAACCCCTGCAGCCGCTCTGATTTGTGCAATTGTTGTTTTCACAATACGCCAAACAATGCTCGCCAAAAGCACACCGACAGCGAAAAACATACAATCTTAGGGCGTTTCTTTCGTTGCTGGTTGAATAATTTGTTGTTGTCGAAGCGCACCAGACAGGTCTTGGACACCGAGGCCGGCACGGCATGGAAACCGTCGAACCGTCCGGCATAAGGAACCAAGCTCGGCCGCTCTGCCTCGAACATCTCCCAGACCGTCCGCTCCCGCATTTCAGGATGGCGATGCGCCTTGGCGTGGGCGACGCAGCGGTCCAGGAGCAAGCCGTTGAGTTCGTCGTAGCTCTTCACCCGTAAGCGGTGTTTTCAGGCCACGGCAGTTTCGGCGTGCTGGGCATAGCTCCAGGGCAGCAGCTCATTGAGCCTGGTGATCGGATGCCCGCTGGCGAGTTTGGTCAGGACATCGGCGAACCAGGCCTGCGGATCGACACCGCTGAGCTTGCAGGTTTCCACCAGCGACGCGATGGTCGCCCAGTGCTCGCCGCCACCGTCGCTGCCGGCGAACAGAGCATTCTTGCGCGTGAGGGCGAGCGGGCGGATGCTACGCTCCACGCTGTTGCTGTCGATCTCCACCCGGCCGTCGTCGAGGAACAGCGTCAGCCCTTCCCAGCGGCTGAGCGCGTAGCGGATCGCCTCGGCCAATGTCGATTTGCGCGACACGGTCGCCAGTTGCTTTTCCAGCCACGTCTTCAGTTCCGCAATCAGCGGCGTCGA
The DNA here is from genome assembly GCF_051124815.1 of Azospirillum sp. B2RO_4. NCBI lineage: Bacteria > Pseudomonadati > Pseudomonadota > Alphaproteobacteria > Rhodospirillales > Azospirillaceae > Azospirillum > Azospirillum sp. B2RO_4. The sequence continues at coordinate 105,674 of NZ_CP118492.1, forward strand.
GCGGGCCTGGCGCTCCCGGCGGCGCGCTTCGGAGTCATGGCCGCGGATCTCGGCCTCCACTGCGTACAACTGGGCGATGCGCCGCAAGGCTTCGCTGGCGATCGGCGCTGAGCCGCCGGTCTGGAGATCATAGAAGCCCCGGCGGACGTGCGCCCAGCAGAAGGCGAGGCGCACGGCTCCGCCCTCGGCCAGCTTGCGATAGCCGGCATAGCCGTCGACCTGGAGCACGCCGGTGAACCCCTGTAGATGCGCCACCGGCCGTTCCGCCTTGCGATCGGGAGCATAGACGTAGGCCACCGCCGGCGGCTCCGGTCCGTTCCAGGGGCGATCGTCGCGCGCGTAGGCCCAGAGCTGGGCGGTCTTCGTGCTGCCCCGTCCGGGGTCGAGCACCGGCGCCGTCGTCTCGTCGGCGAACAGCTTGCCCGGCGCCCCCAGGCTGGCCAGCAATCGCTCATGGAGCGGCCGCAGATACCACGCCGCCCGTCCGACCCAGTCGGCCAGGGTGGAGCGGTCGAGATCGACACCCTGGCGCGCGTGATCTGAGCCCGACGGTAGAGCGGCGGGTGATCGGCAAATTTGGACACCAGCACGTGGGCAATCAGCGCCTCGGTGGGGAAGCCGGCGTCCACGATGCGCGCCGGCGCCGCGGCCTGCACGACGCCCTCCTCGCAATGGCGGCAGGCGTATTTCGGCCGGCGGGTCACCAGCACCCGGAAGCGGGCCGGGATGAGATCCAGACGCTGCGAAACATCCTCGCCGATGGGATGCAGCGTGCCGCCGCAACATGGGCAGGTCTTGTCGGCGACATCGATGAGGATCTCCTCACGCGGCAGATCGGCTGGCAGGTTGCCGCGGTTCACCCGACGCCGGGGCGGCGAAGGGGCCGGCTTGGTCCCCGCAGAGCCGGTGGGCTCGGCCTCCTTGGCGGCCAGCGTCTGCTCCAGGTCCTCCAAGGCCAAGGCCAGCTGGTCCGGATCAAGGCGCTCGGCCCGGCGGCCGAAGCGATGGCGCTGCAATTCCCGGATGATTTGGCGCAGCCGGGCGATCTCCTCCTCGGCCGAGGAACGGGCCGCGATCAGCTCTGCGGCATGCCGGACCCGTTCGGCCAGCAGCAGGGCACGCAGTTCGTCAGGATCGCTGGGAAGGGTTTCAGGCGCGGTCGTCACGTCCACCAGTATAGCGGCGGCTTGAGCAGTCCTCGCCTCCGAAGCGGCAAGCGAGTCGCTGTGTCGCAGCTCAGCCGGCGGACGTCGGCCGCGGCACCCGCACGCCGCGCACCCGGGTCCAGTCCAGAACCTCCACGAGCGCCGAGAGCTGAGCCGGGGTCAGCCGGATCACGCCGTCGCGGATCGCTGGCCAGCGGAACTGGCCGGCCTCCAACCTCTTCGCGATGAGAACCAGGCCGGTGCCGTCCCAGTGCAGGAGTTTCACCCGGTCGGCTCGCTTGGAGCGGAAGACGTAGACGACCCCGCTGAAGGGATCCGCCCCCAGTTGCTGCTGCACCAGGGCGGCCAAACCATCCATACCCTTGCGGAAATCGACCGGCTTGGCGGCGACAAGAACCCGCACCGCGCCCTCGATGCCGATCACCGCGACGCCCTCACCGCGCGCAGCACCGCCTTGACGGTGGCGCTGTCCATGCCGGCCGGCACGCGCACCACCGCATCGCCGATCTGCACTTCGATGGTCGGGAGTTCCTTCTCTGCGGCTGGGGGCGGCGTGGTGTCCAGCACCACCGGCGCAAACACCAACCCCTCTTCCTGGAAGCGGTTGGCGGCACGCGCTTCCCGGCGCCAGCCGAACACCTGCTGGGGCCGCAATCCGTGACGCCGGGCCACTTCGGAGACCACGACCCCGGGTACCGCCGCCTCAGCCAGGATCCGCGCCTTCTCCTCTGGCGACCAGGTCCGGCGCCCTACATCGCCCGTGATCACCTCCATGCGGCGCACCCGCACGGGCTCCTGGTCAAGCGTAAGGTCGAGCGTAGACACAAACCGTTCTCCCGATCATGCGATCCGGGAGATTCGCTCCGCCTTGATCCCGCCGAAAGGTGGGACCAGAACACCGCTTACCTTCACCCGCAGCCGGGGGGTGAAGAAGCGCTCGCGGACTAGGCCGACCTGGTTCTCGACCTGTCCCTTTTCCCAGCCCGATGCCGGGGTGCAGGCGACCGGATCGACCAGATAGTGGCTGCACATCTGCAAAAAGCGCCGGTTGTAGGCGCGCTCCTTGCCGGCGAAGATCGTGTCGACCGCCGTCTTCATGTTGTCGTAGATGCCCCGTGTGCAGGCCCCCTTGAAGAAGGCGAAAGCCCGGTCGTGCGCATCGAACACCATCTCCTGGCTTTCGCGCGGATAGGCCCGCACGAACAGCATCCGGCTGTGGCACAGGCGGACAAGGGCCACCTTCACCGTGACCGTCGTTCCGTTGATCAGGACGACCTCATGGCTCCAGTCGAACTGGTAGGCCTCGCCTGGCGCAAAGCTCAACGGCACGTAGGCTTGGGCGACGGAGGGGCCCTGTTCCTGCCGCCAAACCCGGGCATAACGACGGACAGCGTCGTAGCCGCCTTCATAGCCGCGGGACCGTAACGTTTCGAACAGCCGGACCAGCGTCAGGCGCTCGCGCCAGGGGCCGATCTTCGGCAAAGGCTGGTTCGTGCGCGTGTGGCGGAACTCCGTGGCCTCCGACCGGATCACCTTCCGCACGACCTTCCGGGACAACCCAAACTCCCGGCAGATCACCTTGATCGGCCTCTGCTGCACGAAGTAGGCACGACGGATCTTCGCGATCGTTTCCACAATCAGCATCCCTCGACAGGCCTCCATGTCCTCCATGGCGGCCAGTGTGGACTCAAAGCTTCAGGGATCCCGTTTGGATGCCGATCACCCCCTATACAGGGTCCTTATTCCATGCTGATTCACACCTCGCCGAACAGCAGGCGCTGCTGCGCCTCGTCCGAGACTGTGCGGATGGCGGCGACCACGCCCAGATGGTTCTGCGAGATCTGCGACAGTGACGGGTCCGCCGCCGCGATAATCTGCACCACCCTGGCCAGCGTCGCGTAGGAGACCTTCGGCCCGCCGAAGGCCTTCGGCACGTTGATCGACCAAAGGCCGCTCTGCGAGAAGGCGTCCAGTTCGGCCACCGGCAGGATGCGGTCGCGGTCACGCTTCGACGCGGTGCCGGCGACATCGCGGGCCAGCGCCTCCGCCACCGCGATGGCTTCGGCATCGTCCCTGATGACGTGTGCGGGTTTGCCGGGGGCGCGGCAGGCCGGGAACGCCCTGCGGCGCGGTGACGGCGGTGTCGGCAGGGGTATTGAGAACGGCAGTGGTCATCGTCTCATATCCTTCATGGTCTTGGATTGGCCCGGTCAGGCGGCGGCGGGGGCGGTTGCCGTGGAGGCGTGGCCGCCGACGCCGAAGCCGAGATAGAATGCCTTGATGTCGTCGCGTTCGCGCAGGTCGGCGGCGGGACCGTCCAGCACGGTGCGGCCGGTCTCCGGCACGCTGGTGCGGTCGGCATGGCGCAGGGCGACGGTGGAGTTCTGTTCCGCCACCAGGATCGACAATCCCTCCTCGCGGTTCAGGCGCTTCAGCGCGGCGAAGATGCCCTCGACCACCAGCGGGGCGAGGCACATCGACGACTCGTCCAGCACCAGCAGCCGGGGCCGCGCCATCAGCACCCGGCCGACCGCCGCCATCTGCTGTTCACCGCCCGAGGTCAGGCCGGCAGGTATCCTGCGCCTGTCGCGCAGCCGGGGGAACAGGGTGTAGATGCGCTCCAACTCCGACCTCAGGGCGGTTCGGCCCAGCCCGCGCACCCAGCCGCCGACAATCAGGTTGTCCTCGACGGTCAGGGAGCGGAAGCAGTGACGACCCTCCAGCTCCTGCACCAGCCCGGCGCGCACCAGTTCGGCCGGGCTGCGGCGGGTGACGTCCCTGCCGTCATAGACGATGCTGCCGGCGGCGACTTGGCCGTGCTCCGCCGGCAGCAGGCCGGACAGCGCCTTCAGGGCCGTGGTCTTGCCGGCTCCGTTGGCGCCGAGCAGGGCGACGATCTCCCCTGTCCGCACGGTCAGGCTGACGCCCGACAGTGCGCGGATGGCGTGGTTGTAGGTCGCCTCGACCCCGTCCAGCGACAGCAGCAGCTCGTGAACCGTCATGGCGGCGGGACTCCTCTTTGGCCGGGTTGCGGTCAGTTGCTCGCCTCTTCGGCGGCGGGGTCGCGAACCTGGATGCCGTGCTCGGCGCCATAGACCGTCTTCGCGATTTCCTGGAGCACCGGATATTGGCACCCGACGCCTGGGTGGTGATGGCGGTGTAGCCCTTGGCGGCCTCGCCCAGCACGTTGACACTGCCCGACCGAGCGGCGTGACGTTTGCCGCGGCGGCTACGTTCCAGGATTTTGGCGCGCTCATACTCGGCGATCATGCCCTGCACCTGGAGCAGCAGATCGTCCTCCGGGGACTGGCCGAGCGGCCGGTTGAGAAAGACCACCTCGACGCCGGCCCGCTGCACTTCATCAACGAGCAACACCAGAAAAGCATAGCGCCGCGCCAGCCGATCCGGGGAATGGACGTACAGGCGGTCGATGTTGCCCGCTGCCGCAGCGTCGCGTAGGCGCTCCAGGGCTGGCCGGATCAGGGTGGCACCGCTGTAGCCGTCATCGACGAAGCGGTGTTCGGCAGCGATGCCCTGTCCGTCCTGAACGGCGCGTGCATCGAGGGCGGCGATCTGGCTGGCAATCGTTCCGCTGCCGGTTTGCTGCTCCGTGGAGACGCGCGCATAGATGGCCGCACGCAAGGTCGACATAATGGCTACCTCCCTGGACTGACAAGGATGTCGGACGTGGCACTGGTTTCCTGAGGCGCGCTCTCCGGGGACGTCGCGGGGCAGGACCGGCGGCGGCGTTGGCGGACGGGAGCCACCTGTTCGTAGGCTTCGGCCATGACGCGCACACTCAGCCGGGTCACTTCGAAGTGGTCCTGGGAGCCGCTCCGGAGATCGGCACGGCCACCTCGTCGCCCCCAACAGCCGCACCGCTTCCGGCACCAACGGCCGAGTTGCCAATGACGGATCGCCATGGCGTCCGGCAGGCCCGGTTTGACGAGGTGATGGCGTTGCACGGCCAAGGCTGGCCAATGAAGCGGATCGCCCGCACGCTCGGCATCAATCGCAAGACCGTCCGTGCATGGGTGCGGTCCGGCGAACTTCCAGTCTGGTCGCAACGGGATCGCGGCAGCGCGGTCGATGGCCACGCCGCGCACCTGCGGCAACGCTGGGGCGAAGGCTGCCACAACGCCGCCCGGCTGTGGCAGGAAATCCAGGAGCGTGGGTTTCGCGGGCAACTCCGCACCGTGCAGCGCTGGGTGCGCCGCCTTCGGAATGCAAACCCGACCTCAGTCGGCGCGGCCGACACGATTGGGACGTGGAAGATGCCCTCGAAGCGCCGTGCAGCCTGGCTGGTGGTGGCTGACCCAGAGACGATAGATGCCACCGAGCAACGGTTCGTTGATGCCTTGCTCGCCAATTCCGAGGGACCCACTACGGTCATCGAGTTTGCGCGCGCGTTCAGCACCATGGTGCGTCGTCAGCAGGCGGCGCGGCTGGATGGATGGTTGGCCGCGGTGAAAGAAACCGCCCTCACTGGGTTCACCGATGGACTCGTGCGTGATCTCGCGGCGATCCGCACGGCGCTGTCGCTGTCGTGGAGCACCGGACCAGTGGAGGGGCAAATCAGCCGCTTGAAGACCATCAAGCGAACAATGTGTGGCCGTGCCAAGTTCGACCTGCTGCGTCATCGCGTCCTGGACGCCGCATGAACGGCAGCGCTCCAGCCATACTGCTGCACCGAAAACGCGGAAGGACCGGTTTGATGTGTCGCTTTGCACCACCAAACTGCGGAAAGATTACGTTCCAGTAGCAGCCTAAAGGCTTCTAAATTGCAAAGTCAATCCCGTTTTTAGCATACAAGAGTAAGGAAGAACACGCTAATGCATAAACTCCCGTGATATATTACTTCCTTAGGTTGCTTTTTCGGTTGAATAAGACTTTGCCGTAGTTCATTCATACGGAAATCGCCAATTCGGGGCATAAAAATACGGCATCGAATAACTTTTAAGCTCAAAGCTTGGAAATAAAACGATTGAGAGTCCTTCACTGCCATGAGGGGCTGCTCGTGCTTCATGTCTGCCTGCGGGTGGCAAACGTCGCTCCATCCCCCCGCGATGGCTCTGTGGTATTTTCCCGCTTACAAGGTGCAAAGACATGCTCGGTAAAGAACTGGCCGTTCCAGCTTCCCCAATCCGCCCGCTCGGGCCTTTGCGCGACGCATCCTGGTCGGCCATTCTGTCAGGGCTGATTGCGGTGATCATTGGCTACGCAGGCCCGACCGTCCTGGTCTTTCAGGTGGCGCAGAGTGCACATCTCACGGAATCCCAGATTGCGTCTTGGCTGTGGGCCTATTCCATTGCATCGGGGATCACCTCGATCGTCGCCAGCCTGCGCTTCCGCATGCCGGTCATCACTGCATGGTCGACGCCCGGTGTCGCCTTTCTCGTGACCGGCCTCGCTGGCGTCCCGTTCGCAGAGGCGGTCGGCGCCTTCATGGTGTCGAACCTGCTCATCACGCTCATCGGCGCCTTCGGGCTGTTCAACCGGGTTCTTCAACGCATCCCGATGGCGCTGGCGGCGGCACTGAACGCCGGCATCCTGATCTCGTTCGGCTTCGCCATCTTCGGCGCCCTGAGGAGCGAGCCGCTCCTGGCCGGCGCCATGATGGCTGCGTTCCTGATCACCCGCCGCTTTTCATCGCGCTGGGCCGTTGCCGTTACCTTGCTGTGTGGCACCGCGCTGTGCATCTCGCTCGGGCGTGTCGACACCGGCGGCTTGGCGCTGATCGCGGCGGTGCCGGAGTGGACGACGCCTGCCTTCTCGTTCGGTTCGATGGTCAGCATCGCGATACCTCTCACCGTCCTGGCCCTGACGGGCCAGTATCTGCCGGGATTCGCCGTGCTGAAGGCGTCGGGCTACGAACCGCCGCCCGACAGTGTCGTGCGCCTGTGCGGGCTTGCATCGATCCTGGTGGCGCCGTTCGGTTGCCACAATGTCAACCCGTCCTCGATGATCGCAGCCATCGTCGGCAGCCCCGACACCCACGCCGACCCGGCCCGGCGTTATATCGCCGCAATCAGCGCGGGCGCGTTCTACCTGTTGTTCGGAACCTTCGCGACCACCTTCGTCCGGCTGTTCGCGGCGCTGCCGAAGGAGGCCGTGGCCGTGCTCGCCGGCACGGCCCTGCTGGGCGCCATCGGCGGCTCGCTGGAAACCGCCTTCCGATCGGCCAAACCAGGCAGCCTGGCGCCGCTGATGGTGTTCGTCACCACCGCGGCGGGCATTCCCTTCCTCGGTCTCGGCGCTGCGTTCTGGGGCATCCTCGTCGGCATGGCGATGGTCCATTTCGTCGAAAAGAACGGTTGAGCGCACCCACTCCCCCTAATTCCACCCTCATTCAAGAAGCGTCAGCCATGACCACCGCAACCCCACACGACGACACGCGTCTCTGGGATTTCCTCCCCATGCTCGCCAACAGGGTGCGCCCGGCGCAGGACTGCCTGGCCAGCCCGCTGCTCGACCTGATGCGGACGTCGAACGTCAACAAGATCCCGCTCGAGCAGATCGAGGACGCCCAGTCGGTGCTCCGCCTGCGCAAGGAGCTTTTAGCCGCCCCCGGGGATGAAACGGATGCGGACGGCTGGCAGCGGGTTGCGCAGCTCCAGCGCCGCATAGTCGAACGCCATCTCAACGGCCGCGCCGACTATTATGGTCCGGAGCAGTGCGCTCCGCTCGACGACGCGGAGACCTTCGCCCGCGAAGGCCGCGACACCTTCCTGATCATCAAATTCATGGACGAGGCGCCGCATATCGAAGCGACGCTGACGTCCCTGTTGACCCAGACCGGCGTCGACCTGAACCGCGTCGTCATCGTTGCCGTCGATAACAATTCCACCGACGGTTCTGGCGACATTGTCCGCGCGACCGCCGCGTCGGTCCCGTCGGCCGCGCGTGTCGTCTGCATCAACCAGACGACTCCCGGCGGTGGCAGCGCCGCACGCTACGGCGTGGACCGCTCCATAGCGACGATCCACGCGATGTGCCTGTCCGACGGGCAATGGGGGCGGCTGCAATCGGCCCGCATCGCCGTATCGGATGGCGACACCGTCTACCACCACCAACTTGTGCATGGCTTCAGCGAGATCCTGGACAAGCACCAGGACGTGGACGGCGTGATGCCTTTTCTCACCTACAAATTCACGGCCGCCCTGCGTTTCTTCGCTGATCATCGCCCGCATGACCTGAAGGTCCTACGGGCCGGGGCGACCGCCGGCACTGTCGTCCCCGTGACGTTCCGCCTGTCGGACGTCTCTGCCTTCGAACGGCTGCCGCGCGCGGGACGGCGCCGCACGGCGGAGGACGCCATGCGGCTGAGCGGCGACGGCATCGATCTTTCGGTGCCGCTCGACCGGCTGGACGGCTGCGGCCGCCGCTATGGCGTGATGGAGGATCCGGCCGGTGCCCGGGCTTACGTCATGGACGACAGGACAATCGTTCTGGACCGCGCGCCGGTCTCGGGCTTCGACTCCGCCTTGCTGTTCCTGGAGAACGGGGGGGTGCGGGCCGATGAGAAATGGCGCTGGCACTCCGTCATCGGGCATGACCTGTTCCTGTTGTGGATGTTCCAGCGCATGGGGATCCCCGAGGCGGTCGTGGCGCCCGATACCAGCGACGCGCTGAAGGTGTTCCGCTGCTGGAGCTTCGCTATCGGCGGGCAGCACCAGCTGTCCAGCCCGGCGCTGAAGATCGTGACCGGTACCGACTACCAGTCGGGGCGGGTCCAGCAGGCGGTCGGCTGCCGCACCGTCCTCGGTCCGGCAACCGCCTACACGGAGACCGAGATCGACCGGCTGGCCAAGATGATCCGTAACTTCGCCAACCGCCAGGGCGTGTTCTATGGCGACACGCGCAGCCGCGGGCTGGAGCGGGCAAGCGGCCTCTACCTTCACATGACCCGCATCCAGGATCAGGTGGAGAGCGAAATCCGCGGCTATTCCGAGGATTTCTTCCGTGATGTCGTGTTTCCGGAGCGCGTGCTGTTTCCGCTGCGCTGGCTCTTGCAGAACGCCATCTGCCTCTACGCCGGCGGCGACCGGTCCGTCCAAACCGTGGTGCGGGAGCGGGTTTTCGCGCAGTTGCTCGGTGCCCGGGGCACGGATGAAGCGCTCGCCGGCACCCTGGCCGACACGGCAATGGCGGCGCTCGCCGGCCTCAGCTTCGAGGACAAGCGGGACGAGGCGGAAAGCTTGGCTGAAGAGCTGATCAGCGGCTTCTACCCTGAAATCATGCGGTTCTACGCCCGCACGCTGGCGGATTTCCTGGACACGCAGGGGGTGGTCCGCGCGGATTACGCTTGGCTGCTGGAAGACGTGGAGCACAGCCGCAACGCCCTGATCGAAAAGCGGGCTCCCATCGACCCCGCCGTGGTTTGGGCCGGGCGCGAGTTCGTCATCGACCATGCCCGCGGGCAGGTCGTCGGTATGCAAGACGGTGGGCGGTGACGCCATGGAAATCCAACGCCTTGACCTGTGGAACGGCCGCCCGCCCTTTGCGCTGGGTGACGCTGAGCATGACCATCCGGTTCTGGAAGCCTATCTGCCGTCGCCGGAGCGGCGCACCGGCGCCGCAATCCTGTCCTTTCCCGGCGGCGCCTACACCTTCCTGTCGGAGCGGTCCGGACGCCGGTACGGCGAGTGGTTCGCCGAGAGGGGGGTGGCGGTGTTCGTTGTGAAATTCCGCCTGGGCGCACACGGTTATGACCGGAGAGCCATCTGCGCCGACGGTTTTGCCGCGCTGGAGCGTGTCCACGCGCTGGCGGGGGACCTGGGCATCGACCGGTCGCGCATCGGTCTTGTTGGCACCTCGGCCGGCGGTCATCTGGCCGGGGTGATGATGACGGGGGCCGGACGCGCGGTCCTGGATGCCGAAGGGGTGGGGAGTGTGGCGCCGCTCGACCTCCGCCCGGCCTTTTCCGTGCTTTGCTATGCCGTGCTCAGCCTGACCGACCCGATTGCCCACAAGGAGACGCGCCGCAATTTCCTGGGCGACCTGGCGGAAGACCGGGCGATGCAGGAAGCGTTCTCACCGATCCTCGCCGTGCGGCACGGCTGTCCGCGCGCCTTCATCTGGCACACCGCGGAAGACACCGAAGTGTCCAGCCGGCACAGCCTGTTGTTCGCCGATGCGTTGGAGCGTCACGGGGTGGGGCACGAACTGCATCTCTACCAGCGCGGGCCGCACGCGCTGGGCTTGGCGCTGGAGCAGGGCTTGCACTGGGCGCACGACTGCCTGCGCTGGATCGAAAACCGCGAACCGCCGCCGCCCGTCTGATACCGGCGGCCATCGATGACGACTGCCGGTATTCGTGCCGACCGGCACGGCGTCGACCCATGCGGCTGCCCATGCCGCCGAAGCTTTCGGTCCCCATCGTTTCAGCCCGCCGACATCTCGCCGTCAGGAGCCGTTCCCTTGACCATCCATATCGAAACCGCCCCCGTCCGCAAGCCGAAGCCATGGGGCCAGGATCTGGGCTTCGGCACATTCGTAACCGACCACATGTTCGTATGCGACTATCGCGAAGGGGAAGGGTGGGTCGATCACCGCGTGGTCCCCTATGGGAGTTTCACACTCGATCCGGCGGCGCTCGTCCTTCATTACGGACAGGCGCTGTTCGAAGGGATCAAAGCGTTCCGGCAGCCCGACGGCGGCGTCGCGGTGTTCCGGCCCGACCGCAACGCCAAGCGCCTGAACGCCTCGGCCGCACGCATGGCGATGCCAGAATTGCCGGAGGCGATGTTCCTCGACGCTGTCCGCACCCTGCTGCGCGTCGAGGCCGATTGGGTTCCGGACGCTCCCGGAGCTTCGCTGTATCTCCGCCCCGTCATGGTGGCCAACGAGGCTGCGCTCGGGGTGCGACGCGCGTCGCGCTATCTGTTCTACATCATTCTCACCCCGGTCGCCCCCTACTACAGCCCCGGCAATCCGGCCTTCCGCCTTCTGGCGACGGAGGAGTTCGCCCGTTCCGCGGACGGCGGAGCCGGCGGGGCCAAGACCTCCGGCAATTACGGCCAGACCATCGTCGCGCTGGAGGCGGCGCGTGCCCGTGGTTACGACAATCTGCTCTGGCTGGACGGCGCCCGGCACGAACTGATTGAGGAGGCCGGCATCACCAATGTCTTCGTTGTAACCGGGGATACGGTGCTGACCCCGCCGCTGAACGGTCGTATCCTGCCCGGCGTGACGCGGGAATCGGTGATGCAGCTTATCGGCGGCTGGGGGCGGCCGGTCGTGGAACGTGAAATTCCGATCCATGAACTGCTGCGGGGGATCGACGACGGCAGCGTTCGCGAAGTTTTCGTGACGGGCACCGCGACCGTGGTTGCACCGGTCGGATCGATCACCTTCCGCGACCGCACCCACATGCTGCCCGACATCGGCGGCGGAGAGAGCCTCGCCCGCCGGCTTTACGACGCGCTCGACGGCATCCAGCGTGGCACGCGGCCCGACCCGTTCGGCTGGTCCATGGCGGTGGACTGACGTGATGACCACCACCGCCGCCCTGCCTTTGGCCGACCCTTTCCAGGTCCGGCTTTGCGACGCGCTGTGTCAGGTGGCGCGTGATGCCGGCCAGACCTTCACCGGAACGGGAGCGCTCGTGTGCGAACCCGCGACCGGGCTGCCCTTTCTGCCTTTGGTCTTGAGCAAGCCAGATCTCAAGGGCGACCTGCCCGACGTGCTCTTGCGGCTGGGCCACGAGGCAAGCCCGTACCACGACGGCTTCCATCTGCTGTCGACCGACTTCGAGATCGAGCATGTATCCTGCTATCTTGCTCCTCCGATTTCGCCCGAGGCCGAACTAATCTCCCTCTTCGGTTCCGGCAGCCGTTTCGCCACCGCCTGCTTCGCGTCGCTGGCGGACGGCGTCCATTGCGCGGGCGTCGTGAACAAGGACCGGTCCGTCACGATCTTCGTGCAGGGACGCATCCTGTTCCGCTCCTCACCCGCCGACGCATTGTCCCGCCGACGCCAGTTCCCCGTTCTCGCTCGCTGCGATGGGGGAAATTCCAAGCATTCCGGAGACATCCGATGAGCCTTCTCGACATCGTGGCCTCCAGAGCCGATGGCCTCCCGCTCGTGGACGAGCTTGCCCTGCAGATAGAACGCGGCGAGGCCACCGCCGCCATCATCGGCCTGGGCTACGTCGGCCTGCCGCTGGCGCAGGCGATCGCCGCAGCCGGCATGCGCGTGATCGGTTTCGACACCAATCCCCACAGGATCGAGACGCTGGTCGCCGGTCGCCGCTGCATCGAACATATCCCGGCCGAAGGGATCACCGATCTTATCGACCGCGGCCTTTTTGAGCCGACGGGGGACTTCACCCGCCTGGACGAAGCGGACATTGTGGTGGTCTGTGTTCCGACCCCGCTGAACCGCCACCGCGAACCCGACCTGACCTGCGTGGAGCAGGCTACGCGTGACATCGCTCGCAGTCTGCGGCGGGGCCAGCTCGTCATTCTTGAATCCACGACCTATCCGGGAACCTGCGACGAGGTGGTGCGCCCGATCCTGGAGAAGGGCGGTCTGGTCCATGATCGCGACTTCTTCCTGGCCTTTTCCCCGGAGCGGGAGGATCCCGGAAATCCCGACTTTCACACGGCCTCGATCCCGAAGGTGGTCGGCGGCGGTTCGCCCGACGCTTTGCGGCTGGCGAATCTCTTCTACGGGAAGATCGTAGTACGAACCGTGTCCGTGTCCTCGCTGCGCACAGCGGAGGCGGTGAAGCTGACGGAGAATATCTTTCGTGCGGTAAACATCGCGCTCGTGAACGAGTTGAAGGTCGTTTACGAGGAAATGGGCGTGGACGTCTGGGAAGTCATCGAAGCAGCCAAGAGCAAGCCCTTTGGCTACATGCCTTTCTATCCGGGACCGGGATTGGGCGGCCATTGCATTCCGATCGATCCTTTCTACCTGACATGGAAGGCCCGGGAATATGGGATTTCCACCCGGTTCATCGAACTGGCCGGTGAGATAAACACCGCCATGCCACGCCGGGTTGTGGAGCGCGCGGCGTTCGCCCTGGACCGCGTCAAGCGGCGCGGGCTGAACGGCAGCCGCGTGCTTGTCATCGGGGTTGCCTACAAGAAGAACATCGACGATCTGCGCGAAAGCCCGGCATTGCGCCTGATCGAGCTGCTGGAGCAGAGGGGCGCGCAAGTCGATTACCATGATCCGCATGTGCCGGCGATCAGATGGTCTCACGAACACCCTGGGCTCCGGCCGCGCAACTCCGTCGCCTTGAGCCCGGCTGAGCTGCGACAATATGATCTCGCACTGATCGCGACTGATCACGACGATGTGGATTACGGCATTCTGGCCCGCGGTATCGACCTCATCGTCGATACCCGCAACGTTTGCGCCCGCAAGAACGTAGCTCCAACGACCCTGGTGACGGCGTGAGTGCAGTCCACATTCCCTCCGCCGCCCTGCGCCGCTTTTCCGCTGGCGTGCTCGCAGCCATGGGCAGTTCGGCGGCGGAGGCCGATCACGTCGCCGGTAGTCTGGTCGATGCGAACCTTTGTGGGCACGACAGCCATGGCGTTGGCCTCCTCCCGCTCTATCTCTCCAACGTGAAGGCTGGTTTCCTCCACCCCAACCGAGCCGGCAGGGTGGTGCGGGACACCGGCGCGATCCTGGTGGTCGATGGCGAACAGGGGTATGGCCAGACGGTCGTCTTCCACGCAACGGAACTGGCTGCCCGGCGCGCGGTCACGGACGGACTGGCCCTGCTGGCGGTCCGCAACGCGCATCACATGGGCCGGATCGGTGCCTATGGCGAACAGGCAGCGGCGGTTGGGCTGGTCTGGATCAGCTTCGTCAACATCATCGGCACGGCGCCCCTGGTGGCGCCGTTCGGCGGCGGTGAATCACGGTTCGGCACCAACCCCATCTGCATCGCCATGCCACGCACCGGTGCCGATCCCATCCTGCTCGATTTCGCGACGAGCGCCATCGCCTGGAACAAATGCCGGGTGGCCCTGAACCGTGGCGAAGCATTGACAGATGGATTGATTCTCGACTCCGCCGGCTATCCGACCAACGACCCGGCGGTGATGTTCTCGCAGCCTTCCGGTACTTTGCTGCCGTTCGGCGGACACAAGGGATATGGGCTGTCCTTTTTGTGCGAATTGCTGGCTGGCGCGCTTACGGGTGCCGGAACGATGCAGCCGGGTACCCCTCGGCCGGGGACTATCACCAACAACATGCTGGCAATCCTGATCGATCCCGATCATCTCGGCAGCCCCGGCCTGCTGGCGCGTGAGGTCGAGGATCTCGTCGGCTATGTACATTCCACCCGGCCGGCGGAGCCCGGCGGGCAGGTGCTGATACCAGGCGAGCCGGAAAGCGGAATGCGCCGCCATCGCCTAGCTGAAGGCGTGCCACTGGATCCGACGACCCTGGAGCAGTTGCACGGCACAGCGCAGCAAGTTGGCGCGAGCACCGAAGACCTTCGCCCGTAGCTTTGCCCCGCGCACTGAACCAGTGCGCAGTACGGGATGGTGCCATGGGTGCCAGCAACTATGCCAGCCCCTGGTCCGGACTGTTTACATTAAGCTCTTTTCCGGATCCGGGGTGGCTTGTATTGGTGACGAAGACCGACGGAACGGGTTTAGGGAGGCGGAATCAAGCTAAAGTGCGACAACATGCTTTCGTTGATCCATCTGCCTGCTTTCTAGCCATTTCGTCAGAAGGGGAAAGCTCGCGCCGGTGGGTCCACAGGCTTGATCCGCGCGCCTCCATTGCGATTGTGGATCAAGCCTGTGGACCCACCGGTGCGAGCAGCAGGGCAGGGGAGACCTGCTGGCTTCTTGGTCTTTCGTGTGGTCCGGCTACTGCCGGTATCTACCGCCAAGTCTTCGAAGCCGCCAGATCGGCCACAAAGACTTCGGCTGGCATCCTGTAGTCAAGGCAGCGGCGTGGCGTATCATTGAGCCGCTTCGCGAGAGCGGCAAGTGCAGGGCCATCGCACTCCGCTACGGGAACGCCCAGAGGAAAATACCGCCGCAAACGTCCGTTGGAGTTCTCAACGCCACATTTTTGCCAGGAACTGTACAGATTGCAGAAGTAACTGTCCATCGACCCCCGATCAAAGGTGATGATTTGACAATGTTGGCGGGTAAATTTCCTGAATGCGGCGACACTCGGCAAAGTCGATCTAGGAATGATGTTCACCCACCAGCGTTCACCAACCGTAAAGCCCTGTGATTACAAGAAAGTTGCACTTCAGAATAGAACCTACCCAACCGATTCGCTCATCGAACAGCGCCTGTACCAGCCTGGTTTTGCCCATACCCGACAGGCCGACCAGCCGCACTGCCGTACCAGGCCGCGCAAGGGCAACGCGGATTCGGTTCAGCCCGTCTACGATGGGAAGCCCGTCGTTGTCCTGTACCGAGCCATCGAACAACCGGCTCTTATCGTCTACGAGATAGGTGCTTTCCACCAGCTGCGGGCTTGCCGTCCAGTCGTCGAACGGCCGCCAACCTTGGAGCGGTTCCCCGATCTGCTGCCGTACCCACTGCACCACACCGGGATGCCTGTTGACCCAACGTGCGATCCGGTGACCATCGTAGACGTCCAGCAGCATCCCTGCCGCGCCGGGCACATTGGCGACAGCCTGCTCCATCGCGTGACGGCGGCGCGCCAAGGCCTCGTCGGATAAGGTTTCCATGCCGCTGACGATGATGTAAGCCCCGCGGTCCGCCGCGAGCTTGGCGAACACCGGGCGTGGCGTGCCTTTCGGACACATCTCGGCGGTGATCGCCGCAGGAGGCAGACCGTTCTTCTCCTGCTTGACCTGGAACACCGTCCGTGGACGTGGGACCCAGCCGTCCATCATGGCGTCCAGCGGCAAGTTCACCCGCACATCCGTAATCGGCGGACATCGCCGCCGGAACGGGGGGATCGGCCGCCGACGGCGGGCTGGCGGGGGCTTCGGCGCGGCGGCGCTCGCGCAGGCGGCGGACGCGGGCGGCGGTCTGCGCGCGCTTGCGCGCCGCCGCCTCGTCCGGGGTTCCGATCCGTGGCCGTCCCATGCTGCCCTCCGGTTTTGCGTTACAGGATGTCTGTAACGCAGTATCGGGTAGCTCGCGCCGTCTCCGTTCTGGGCGGTTGGAGATCTTTATTTTTCATAATAAATATTATGCGCTTTTTTATTTGTAGGCGGGCAGGTTCGATTTTGAAGTGCAACTTTCTTGTAATGACAGTGGTTTACAGGGGGGGAGCGCCAATGGGTGAGGTCGTGTCCCACGAGGTGGTGTAGGAGCTGTGGATAACCGCCCCGCCGCAGCGCCCTCCGATGGCTGGCGTAGGCGGGCCGGTTATCCACAGCGGGCGGTCATCGTGGTTCTTCGGTAGAGTCTGGTCACCACAACACAACCTCGACCGAGGGTGACCAAGATGACCGACGAGATGATGGCGCTTCGCGCGATGCTTGAGAAGGGCGCGGATGCCGATGTTCTGCGGGAGATGATCGGCTTTGCCGCCGAGCGCTTGATGGAGATGGAAGTTCAGGGGCTGACCGGCGCCGGTCATGGCGAGCGGTCTGCCGAGCGGCTGGTCCAGCGCAACGGCTACCGGGATCGCGACTGGGAGACCCGCGCCGGCACTGTCGAGTTGCGCATCTCCAAGCTGCGCAAGGGCTCCTACTTCCCTGGCATTCTAGAGCCGCGGCGGATTGCCGAGAAGGCGCTGACGGCGGTGATCCAGGAGGCGTACATCTAGGGCATCTCGACCCGCTCGGTGGAGGATCTGGTCCAGGCCATGGGGATGTCGGGCATCTCCAAGAGCCAGAGCCTGCCCCCGCGAAGGCGGGGGTCAGCCGGTTGTGCGAGGAGATCGATGACCGGGTGAAGACCTTCCTCGGCCGCCCCATCGAAGGCGACTGACCCTACCTGTGGCTCGACGCCACCTATGTGAAGGTGCGTCAGAACGGGCGCATCGTCTCGGTGGCCGTCACCATCGCCGTGGCGGTGAATACCGATGGCCGCGGTGAGGTGCTGGGCATGGACATCGGCCCATCGGAGGCCGAGACCTTCTGGATCGAGTTCCTGCGCAAGCTCAAGCGCCGCGGTCTGTGTGGCGTCAAGCTGGTGATCTCCGACGCCCATGGCGGCATCAAGGCCGCCGTCACCCGTGCCTTCCAGGCGACGTGGCAAAGGTGCAGGGTGCATTTCTCCAGGACCGCCCTTGCCCATGCCGGCAAGAGCGGGCGCCGTGTCGTCGCCGCCTTCATCGCCACAGCCTTCGCGCAGGATGATGCGGCATCCGCACGCACGCAGTGGCGGCAAGTGGCCGACCAAGTCCGGGCCAAGCTGCCGAAGTTGGCCACTCTGATGGACGAGGCGGAAGAAGACGTCCTGGCCTATATGACCTTTCCCAGGGAGCATCGGGCCAAGCTCCACTCAACCAACCCCATTGAACGCCTCAATGGCGAGATCAAGCGGCGCACCGAGGTTGTCGGTATATTTCCGAACGAGGCGGCGATTACACGGCTCATCGGCGCCATCCTCTTGGAGCAGAATGACGAATGGGCCGTTCAGCGGGCGCGATATATGACGCTAGAAACTATTGCCCCTCTCGGCGATGATCCCCTCGTCAGCCTGCCCGCCGTGGCTGCCTGACCATCCGGCCAGACACGCCGGAGACCATGAGCGCCTTTCCGCTCCTACACCACGGCCGGGGGCACGATCGACTTGCAACGCGTCGAGGTTCTCGGCGATGTGCTGAGCGGTCGCCGCGGGGTCGGATCGGCGGCGTCGGTTCTGGGTTTGAGCGAACGTCAGGTGTGGCGGCTTCTGGCGCGCTACAAGGCCGGTGGCGGCGGTGTTCTGGTTCATCGGGGCCGCGGCCGTCCGTCGAACCGGCGGCTTGGCGATCAGGTGTGCGAGCGGGCGCTGGACCTTGTCCGCAGCCGCTATGGCGATTTCGGCCCGACCTTGGCGGCGGAAATGCTGCGGGACAAGCATGGGCTGACGGTTTCGCGCGAAATGTTGCGCCAGTGGATGGCGGCGGCTGGTCTTTGGCTGTCGCGGCGGCAGCGCCGGCAGTTCCACCCTCCCCGACTGCGCCGCGAACGGTTCGGCGAGTTGATCCAGATCGACGGCAGTGAGCACCGCTGGTTCAAGGATCGCGCCGATCCTTGCACGCTTCTGGTGTTCATCGACGATGCGACGGGCCGGCTGATGCAGCTTCGCTTTGCCGTCTCGGAGAGCGCCTTTTCCTACTTCGAGGCGCTGGAGGGCTATCTGAACGCCCATGGCCGGCCGTTGGTCCTCTACTCGGACAAATACTCGGTGTTCCGGGTCTCGCAGCGCGAGGCCACGGGCGGCCAGGGCATGACGCAGTTCGGCCGGGCGTTGGCGGAATTGAATATCGAGATCCTGTGCGCCAACTCCAGCCAGGCCAAAGGGCGGGTCGAGCGGGTGAACCGGACGCTGCAGGACCGGCTGGTGAAGGAGTTGCGGCTGGCCGGCGTCACCGGCATCGAGGCGGGCAACGCCTTCCTGCCCGGCTTCGTCGAGCACTTCAACGCCCGCTTTGCCCTGCCCCCTGCCCGGCCGGACGATCTGCACCGGCCGCTGAACCTCGCGCCGGATCGGCTGCGTCAGGTTCTGTGCTGGCGTGAACAGCGCCATGTCGGGCAGCAGTTGACGCTGTCCTACGAGCGCAAACTGATCATACTGGAGGAGACCGAGCTGACGCGGGGACTGGTTGGCCAGTATGTCGACACCTGCGCCTTCGCCGACGGTCGTCTGGAGGTGCGGTGGAAGGGGGTGGCGCTGTCGTATCGGGCCTTCGACATGGACCAGCGGGTCAGCCAAGCCGACATCGTGGAAAACAAGCGGCTGCGTGCGGTGCTGGCCCAGGTGAAGGAGATGCAGGAGAGCCGGCCGCCGCCTCGGGTGAAGACCAACAGCGAAAAGAACGGCTACCGCAAGACGGGACGGCGCAAGCCGAACAGCGGACCAGCCGAAGGCGCCTGTGCGGCCGACTGACCGCAGCTGTTTGCCCTCTATCCGTGAGGCCCAGGTGCGGCTGGCATTCCTATCCGGTTGCAACATCTGATGTAGGCGGGGCAGGTTCTATTCTGAAGTGCGAGTTTTTTGTGATGGCAGTGGATTACGGGTGGTGAGCGCCGCCGCATCCAGGACATGCACGATGCCTGTATGGCGGTGACGACCATTGCCGAGGCCACCGCCGGTCGTGCCCCACGGGGCGGCATCGAAGCGAAGGTGAACCGAGCCCGATCTCTCGCAGCCGGTCGTCTCGACGCGCGCGCAATCGCCCCGATCATGCCGCCTGCCACCAGGATGGGGCCACACCTGACACATCGATGCGGACAGGGGCGAGCTGAAGCAGCGGCAACTGCTGGCCTTCGATGACGCCGAACATCGTCACGCTGATGTTCAGCATTCCCTGGTTGACCGAACCGCGGAAACTGCTGTGCCAGTTTCCGATTGCCATCGCCAGTTCCGCCGCAGCGAAGCCGGGCGAGGCCGCGCCGCTGCTGAGGTCCAGATCGTCCGCCATCAGGATCGGCGTGTCCGCCGCGAGCGACAGTCCACCAGACGCCCCGGCAGTCAAGGCGAAGGAGAAATCGACGCGGACGTTGAGGACGGGCGACAGACCAGTTCCGCGCGGCGACAACGGAGCCAGGATCTCGTCGATCAGCGTCGCCAGCGGACGGTCGGCCGGCACCGTCGGCAGGTCGGAGCGGCTGATCAACGGAACCACCGGGTTGGGGAACATAACCTCCGCGGTCTGATAGATGAAGTCCTCGTTCGTCGGAGCGTTCTCGACCAACTCCGCATTGCGCACCACATAGCAGGAGAAATTGGCAGACTGCCGGAACCGCATGTCGATGCCGGGCCACGAGAACGACAGATTGCTGAGATCGGGCTGGCCGGCGATTGTCGTCTGCACGAGCCACCAGCCACCGTCTTCGGTTGCCGATCGGGGATCCGGCGTCCAGTCCCACCCGCCGTCGGGAAGTTGGATGCACGGCCAAAGCGTCGGCATTTCGCCGCTGGCGCTGCAGCCGTACAGCTCGACCGTGACCTGGGTCTCTTCCGTATTGGGCAGCAATCGCAACCGATAGTTGATGATGTCCTGTTCGACGCCATCGAGCGACATGGCGGTCAGCGGTTCCACGCTGCGGTCGGGCCAGGCGTCGGCGACCGCGGTGACCAATTGCGTCATCGCGTCGATGGCCTGTGCCGGATCGTCCGGAGAACCAGGGTTGCCGGAGGACGCCGGTGACGTTCCGCCGATGTCGAAGGCCGCGGCGATGATCGCCGGGATCGCCTGCTGGAACGCCGGATACCCGTCCTGGAATGCGGCGAGCGCGCCGAACAGCCCGTCGGGCGATCCGGAATCCGCCGAAAGGTCATCCTGCGGTGCGCTGCCGCTGAAAATGACGCTGAAATTCAGAGTGTCCTGGGCGGCAAGGGTGGCGGTGAGATTGACCTCATAGGTCCATTCCAGCGCCTCGCGGATCAACTCGGTAAGGTCGGTCGGGCTGCCGCCGGGACTAGCGGGAATGCCGCTGCCGTAGCCGCGCTGCCCGGTCAGGACCGGAACCGGCGGCTCGAAGGGCAGCGGAATGGGAATGACCGCCGCGCCACCGGGACTGGCGGCCCCCGTGATGGGCATTACCAGCGGCGCCTCGCCCGGCAGGACGAATTTCAGCCAGGACGACGGCACATAACCATCGATCGCCTCGCCGGTTTCGAAATCATGCTGGAGATAGCTGATCTGATAGCTGAGCGGCAGGGTCAGGGCCGCGTGATCGGCCGCATGGGCGACGCTGATCAGCATGCTCGGCCAAGCGGTCCCGGACACCAGCGGCAGGCGGCCGTTGCTGATGGTATAGACCTTGTTGCCGCTGCCCCCGGAGTCATCCCCGTCGACGGGGTCGGACGGGCTGGCGACATCCGGCGGAACGCCGATCTTGCCGTAGAGTTCCGGCGCCTTTCCGCCGGTCGCGCCGGTGCCGCCGGCCACGGTGACCGTCGCCGCGGCCTGGGCGATCACGGACACCGTGTAGGCACTTGCCAGAGTGTCGAGCATCGCCTGCCGCAGGCTTTCCCGCGCACCCGCAACGTCGCCGCCGGTCTCCCCATCGAGCACATAGTCCAGTCCGGTCGGCACAATGCCGGCAAGGGTTTCCTTGGCGCTGACCAGGCTCTGGTAATTCGTGGTCCCGTTCCGCTGGTCGAACAGGGCGATGGCCGCCGCCAGCTGCGGCTGGAACAGGCCGTCGACCGCTTGCAGGAAGGTGAGCGACCACGAATCGAGATCGACGTCGCTGTAGGTCTTGCCGCCGACGGTTTGGGTCACCGGGATCGTGTTCAGCGGTCGCACCGCGAAATAGACGAGGTGGCCGGTGAAGGCGGCCTGGATGCCGTTCACCGCCGGGCTTTCCGGTTGGCCGGCGAAGCGCACGAACCACAAGCTGTCGGTGGCGGACACCCCTGTCGCCGCGGAAATGCCGGCCCGCTGTGCGACCTTCAGCAACCCGCCTGCGCCATCAAAATTCCGGAAGGCGTCCTCGAAAAGCCGGGCGTACTGACCGATGCCGACTTTCTCGCTCGGCGATGCCGCGCCGCCGCCTGCCGCCATTCCGGGGGACATGGCGCCCCATTGCCCGCTGCGCGGCGCGATCGCAGCCGTGCTGACGATCACCTCCGGGATCAGCGTGCCCGCGTCCGGCACCGCGAGCAACGGATCGCGGGACGCCGTCAGCGAGACCGATATCGTCGCGATGTTGTCAGGCAACCCGAGCACGCCGTCGAAGGAGACGGGCACCGTCAGCGTCCGCATCACCGGATCGACGGGGGATCCTCCGGGCGCCGACTGTTGGTCCTGGATGGCTTGAACGATGTCGGCGACGAAGGCGGCCAGATCGACACGCGGATCCTGGGGCAGTACGCCCGCCGGTACAAGGCTGCAGTTCAGCGCATAGGTGGTGCCGGGATCGTCGACCTGCCAGGCGATCGCGGCGTAGCGACTCCCCAGCGCGGCCAGGCTCCCCGCGGTGGAGGATGGTGACGACGGCGGCGACCCGGCCGCCATTAGCAGGGCTTCGGTGTCGAAGCTCAGATCGATGACCAGCGTGGCTTCGCCGTCGGTGCCGGGCACGAAGTGGTGGTCGACATGCACATACGGCCATTGGGTCAGATTGATCAGGGGGTCATGATAGACGCCGGTCTGCGTCGCCTGAGCCGCCGCTGCCAGCGCATTGCCGAAGATGTCCGTCAGCCGGAAGCTTAGGTCGATGGTACGGCCGACCAGGGCGTACCCGTTGCCGGCCGCCGGCGAGCCGGACGGGCTGGAAGCCTCCCCGCCGGATTCATCAAGGAAGCGATAGGCCGGAAATACCTGCTGATAGATCTGTTCTGCCGGACTGGATCCCGCGAAGATCGTCGGCGACGCCGCCCCGCTGTCGGGCGCAAGCGGGGTCAGCGGCAGGCTCCACACCGGCTCGGTCGGCGATGACGGCGCGGAGGGGGCGGCAACCTGGAACTGGACAAGGCTGTAGAGCTCGTTAACCGGGATGGTCACCGGTTCGGCCGGCGATGGCTCCGTGCCCGGCCCGCCGGTCCAGTCCAGCCGGAACCCGACATCGCCGGGACCGAATGCCGAATGGTAGGTCTGCACCGGCGAGCTCTGCGGCCCCAGAACCTCGAGCGTCACGGCGATGTTGTCGAAGGTGGCGGCGTCGGTGACGACGCAGTTGGCCGCCGCCGGCAGCGGAACCGGGCTCGCCGCGGACGGATTGAATCGTACCAGAATGGTGATCGACCCGCTGTTGCCGCCGGTTCCCGAAATCGGCTGGGCTGCGCCACCGACCTGCCCGCTGTCCTGGAAGAGGTGGTCCGGCAGCCCGGCGCCGCCGAGATTCCGATAGAAAAGGTAGAACCCGTCGGCATTGACGACGCTGACCTCCCAGATCAGTTGCAGGAAACTCCCGGCATCGGTCAGCAGCGCGAATCCGGTGTCGGCCGACGCGGCCCCGAAGCGTGTTGCGAGCAAGGCGTTCACGGCGCTTGCCTGGTTCAGGGTCGACAGATTGGTGCGGGTCAGCAACACGTCCGGGTCAAGCGTGTCGGACAGCAGTGTCGATCCTGTCGCATCGGGGTAGAGAATGGAAATGTCGGCAATTGCTCCGGCGTTCTGGCCGACGCTCTGAATCGCCTGATACAGCAGGTCGCGGGATGCCGCGTCCGTGGCGCCGATCTGGTAGAGGAAGGGCACCGCGCCGGCCGCGCTTCCGCCACCGTCCGGCGATCCCAGCGATCCCGGCGATCCAGCCGGCGATCCGCCGGCCGGGGTGATCGCCGATGCGTTTTGCACCTGGCTGACAGGGATGGCAAAGGACAGCGCAGCCGTGCCGAACCCGTCAGGGGCGCTGTCGGCCATGGTCCGCGCGACGCTCTTGCCGCCGGAGTGAAGGTTCACCGACAGGGCGGGCTGCTGCGCCGTCATCGCCTGCAGCGGCGGCGGCAGGGGAATCACGATGCAATCGCCGTCCGGACCGTTCCACGTCTTACGGTTGCGTATGGTGAAGGCCAGATCGACGGAAGCGATGGGAGGCAGGGCCGTGTAGGTAAAGCTCCCGCCGCCGGACAGGGCTACCCCCAGGCTGGCGCAGCCGTTCCACTGCGGCGCCGGGGCGGCTGGAATCCGATCTGACAATTCCACCGAGGCGACGGCACCACCATCGTCCTCGAACAGAATCCACGAGACGGTACCCTCTGCCCCGTAGACGAGAGTCGCCGTGGCGACCGGCGGCGAGTCTACGCCGGTCACGGGGAACTGCTGGCCGGTCAGCCGGTAAAGCCCTTCCGTCGGCACCATCCGGACGGTTTCAACGGTCAGGTCGGCGGGCACGGCGCCGGGGACCGGCAGTTGAAGACCGCCAAGCAGGAACCGCGACGAAAAGCCCGATGCGCCGGAATAGTCGTATTGGCTGAGCAGTGCGGCCAACTCGCCCTGCGGATCGATGGCGGTCATGTAGACGCCGACCGCCTCCGTCGGGGGCGCCGACTGGCCGGACGCCGAAGCCAGCAAGGTCTCTTGCGCCGCTTGTTCGTAAGCGATGGCATCGGTCAGAAGGCCGGCGACGACCTGCCGCAGCAGCATCAGGTAATAGTCGGCGAAGAGGAACGTCGCCATGCTGGGGCCGGCGGTCGCGGCGGTGGAGTTCTCGACGGGCGCCATCGACAGGTCGTCCGCCTGTTTGCCGAACAGGCCGAGCCCATCGAAGTAGAGGTCGATGGCCTGCTCATAGTTGTCGGGCGTGGGATTGTAGCTAGCGAAGTCGACGAGCGTTTCCGCCGTCTGAAGCGCCAGCACGTCGAACATCGGCAGCACGCTTCCGCTGTCGTAACTGGGAGTGCGCGCTGCCGTCACGCCGGTGATGCGGAACTGCAGCTGGTCGGCAAAGAACCGGCGCACCGCGTCGCCGAAGCCGATGGCATCGCCGAAGAGCGGCGGCGGTTGATCGCCCTGCCCCAGCAGCGCTTGCAGACGGCTGAGCCGGCTCGACAGCGGCTCGTTCGCGGGTGTCGGTTCCACGTAGTCGTTCAGCAGCCAGCACACCAGATGCGCGACAAGGCTTTCGAAACCGGTGCCGCTTTCCGGCGACGCGACCGGAGAGGCGCCGGGGGCCGGGCTGTCGGTCAGAAGCAACCCGACCACCTGGACAGTCGGTTGGTCGCCATCGTAGACGACGGTCGGCTGGAGCGCGAAGACCACTTCGATCAACGGCCGCGACGGCGAGGCCAAGCCGGGCGTCGGGACCGCCGCGAATGTCGACGCCGATGCCGCTGCCGGTTCGGACGCCCACAGCGGCGCCGGCTGGAACGTTGATGCATCGGCCGGCACGTCAGTGCCGTGGCTTCCGTCAGCGTAGGTTTCGGGGGCTACACCACCGCCGGTTTCCAGATGTTGCGGCGGTCGCAACGGCGCATCGGACGCCCGAAGGATGGGCGCCATGGTCTGCCGAAGCCGTGCCACGGCATCCAGATGCATCGGCAGCAGCGCATCGGCCGATTGGGTGGAAATCAATCCCGACAGGCCTTGCTGCTTCGGCCCGTTGATCGATGCGGTGCCGTTTCCGGACCCAATCAGGAAGCTGTAGCTGACCTGGGTGCTGAACGAGAAGTGGATGGTGACGAACAGAACCTTGATGCTGGCGCTGACGGACACCTGCGCCGCGATGGCAATCTCGGTCTGAAAGCCGTTTTCAAAGGCGACCTGGGCCTGGAATCCGAAGCTGATGTTGATCGACGCCTTGATGATCCCGAAATCCACCGCCCCGGCGATCATGACCTGAAGGGCGAAGGTTCCCGCAAACCAATAGGCATCGGGGGGGCCGCCCAGCGATTGCGACCCCTGTTCCCACGCGATCAGTCCCTGCATGGTCGCTGCTGCCGACACCGAAAGGCTGGCGGACAGCGGGCCAGAGGAAAAAGAAACCCCGGCAGTCAATTGAAGGCCGATGCCGAAGCCGAGAATCGGCGAAAAGCTGGTGCCCGCCTGCGCGCCCGGATTGTCGGCGCTGCTAAGTTTGAGGAAATACAGTCCGGCCCATCCGGTGAGGAGATCGACCGAAATGCCGATGGAGTTCGGCCCCACCGGCCAGCCGATGTTCACACGGAAGTCGCCGTTGGTGTAAATCCACACGGAAAAGCCGGGCAGTATGAGAATGAAGCCGTCGAGCGGGATGCGCCGCATCGCCGTCGGCAGGGTCAACGCGCCGTAATAGACGCCGAGCGTCGGGCCCAGCTTCTGGTAGAGGATTTCGAACAACAGCCCGCTGAAGACGTTCGGCGGGGTCTCCCCAACGGTCACTTCGAGGCCGTAGAGAGCCGGGTCGTTGAACAGGATGCGCAGACGGAAGCCCTTGAACTCGATGTCGGCGGCGATGAACCAGCCGCGATCCGGCTGGTAGAAGTTGCGCGCGAGCCGGGTCAGCACATCCTTCGGATCGTTGGTGTCGAACTGCGATTCGATTTCGTCGAAAATCGCCGCCAGCGGATCGCTGACCGAGGTGTCTGTGATCGGATTGGGGCCGACATGCTGCCCGATGCCAAGATAGTGCAGTTGGAAGGTGCCGACGCTGTTTTGCGCCGGCAACGGGAATGGATAGTTGACGAGCTTGGAGATCCGAGCCGGCGGACTGCCGCCGGTCGTCGCCCCGACCGCCTTGCTCGAGGTGGTCGGGTAGGAATAGCGTGCACTGACGGTGAGGCCGGCCTTGGCGTCGTAGCCGATCAGCAACCCCTCGACGACGAGATTCGGTGAGAGCGTCACCTCCACCGGGCCGATGGGCCACTCTCCACCGATGGTCACCGGCGGGTTGAACGCGAGGTCGAGAAACGCGCTCACCCCGTCCTTGGCCTTCGGCGTGATCCAGACGGCGGGCATGATCTCGGTGTCGAGGATAGCTTGCCAAGGCCCCTCGCCTATCGCCGGCAACGAGACGCCGAAACACTGGTTCAATTTGTCACTGAGCACTCCCCAAGCCTGTGACAGTGAAAAGGAAGTGTTTGTAGAAAGCTTAAAAGAAAACGGGCCGCCGAGCAGCTGCAGGTCCAACTCGAAATTCACGGGAGGCTCGAAGTCTCCGAGCGCGCCTGCGAGGGTCAATATGACTTGAGTGCTCATTGGCTCGTTCTTTTCTCAATCGACGTGGTTCCGCCGGCGCGCCACGATCGCGCTCATGGGCTGCTGGAAGACGCCGATGAGACCAGAAGGCCGATCTGTTGCAGTTCCAGCAAGTCACCGAGAATATGGATGGGGCTCTGCGGCGTGATGGTCGCGCCGACGGCATAGGTGCTGGTGTTTGTGTTGATGTTCAGCGTCGTCAGCGTGACGTTGGCGTTGAAGAAGCCGGACAGGATATCGCTGAACGCACTTGGAAGCTCCTCGATGTCCGCGTTGACGTCAGCACCGCTGAGGCCGGTGTGCAAATTATCGTTCATCCAATCGAACAGGTTGGAGAAGGACCCCATCGGCACGGGATTGGTCAGCGAGAACACCAGACCGCTATTCTTGAGATTGGCGATGTCCTGACTGTTTATGGTGACCGGCGTGTTGTTGAACAGGACCGTCGCGGCGACTGAAACGTTGGTGCCGGTGGTGGAAGGCGAAGTCATCGGGGTATCCTTTCCGGGTTGAACGAGGCTGACGGGATGGTTCAGGGCGGAGAGCCGGGCGGCGGCCCGATTTCGATCCACAGCGCAATGGCTTCGACGGCGGTGCCGCCGATGGGAATGGGAAACGGGTTATCCCCCGACACGTCGGTCTGGACGACGGCTTGGCCGGACGCCTCTGGCGACCCGCCAGGCGGGCTGTCCGTCGGAAGACCGTCTCCGGGCTCCCAGCCATCGACCAGAAGCTGCCAGATCGCCACCATGAAGCGGGGAAAGCCGGACAGCGGCAGCAGCGGAATCGACAGGCCGAGCCGGCTGTTCAGGAAAGTCATCAGGTCGTTGACGATGGTTCCCATCGGCTCAGGACTCTCCGGTGTCGGTGGTTGCGGACAGAAGCCACGCGATGTTGGACGTGTTGCCGGCCCCCGGCGACGCGGCGGCGGTCGATCCGGCAAAGAGCAGGAAGTCGACGAGAATGCCGGGCGGGAAGCGGTAACCGAAGACGCTGAGCTGAATGTTGCCGAACAGCAGGGCATAGACCTGCGATCCGTCGTCGAGATCGACCTTCAGCAGATTGGCGTCGCCGAAGGTCGTTCTGAGGATTCCCTGGAGGTCGAAGCCGGCATAGCCGGCCGACAAGGAGGGCAGTTGCACCAGAACCGTGGCGGCGTCGTTGTCGGGCAGCGACGGCGCCGGTCCCCAGCCGAGGATGAGCGAAGCGGTGATGTCGCCATGGGCTCCGGACAGCGATCCCAGCGATCCCAGCGACATCTGGTACTGAAGCCCGAAGATGGGGGACGTGGTCGTTGCGGGCAAACCTCCCGGCGGGAGCGGCGGCGAACCGGTCACGGTCGATGATGGCGCCAACTGCAGGACGTTGACCGTCTGCGCCCCCGTCCCGATCGCGGCGGCGCCGGGTCCGCTCATCAGGAAATTCGTGTATTTCAGCGGCAGGCTGGCCATCAGGCTCTGCGGGCGGATCGCGTTGGCGCCCGGCTGGGGCTTCAGCGTCTCCATGAGCAGCGTGACCGTCTTGCTGTCCGGCACCATCACACCCGCCTGATCCAGCGTGAAGGCGATGCGTACGGTCAATCCGTTGAACTGCAGCCCGGTGCCGGATGAACCGGGCGTGCCATAAGAGAAGAGATCCAGTTCCACGCCGGGGAATGGCGCCTCCCGGAAGTAGAGAGAGCCGTTCAAGACGAAATCCGCGACCACCCTGCCCTGCCCCGGGCTGGCATCGGCCGATGTCGTGCCGGTTACCGGAACGAGGCTGGCGCCGGTG
This sequence comes from Azospirillum sp. B2RO_4, assembly GCF_051124815.1. Lineage (NCBI taxonomy): Bacteria > Pseudomonadati > Pseudomonadota > Alphaproteobacteria > Rhodospirillales > Azospirillaceae > Azospirillum > Azospirillum sp. B2RO_4. The sequence goes on from NZ_CP118492.1 coordinate 134,296, forward strand.
AACAGGACGCGTTCCAGAATCCGCGTCTGCCCTTGCGGACGGACGAACTCGAAATCGAACGGCGTGGACGTCGTGAAGGAGACACGACCGACGCTTCCCTGCTGCTGGTACTGGCCTTGAATTGTGATGGCATTCTGGGGCACGCCGGGACTGGCCGGTTCGGGCGTCAGGGTGATCGCCCGTCCGAACAGCGCAGGCAGGACCAGCGACACCTTGACCGTCAGTTCGGCTATGGCCGAATTGCTGATGACCGCAATCAGTACGTCGACGTCGTAATCGGGGTTCGTCGCGTCGGCGGCCGCCGGCGGCGAAGTGTCCTGCCGCTCGTAGACGATCACGCTGAACACCGATGACTGTACAATGTCGAAGGAGCGTCCCCCGTCAGCGGCAGCCAGCTTGTTGGTTTGGACCCCGATGTGATGGGCCTGCAACGCGCCGGGAATGCCGCCGAGCAGCATCTGGAGGTCGGATGGCATGCCGTTGCCGTTGATCGGCACCGAAAAGGCGATCACCCCGGTCCATTGCGGGTCCTGCAGCAAAGCGTTGAACGCTTCGAACGTCCCATCTCCCGACGCGTCGAAGTCCTGGGCGAACCGGAAGGCCTGCTGCAACCGGGCGACCGTCGCCGCGGTGTTCGGCGCGTATTGGGTTGGCTCCGCCCAGTTCGTCGGGTCGAGAGCCAGGTCATGGAGCGACTGACGGGTATTGAATTTGAAAATCAGGATCGACGGCGATTCGCCGCCGGTCAGATCTATGCTGAACTCGAAACCGCCGACCGCAATCAGATTCTGAATGCCCCAATCGTCGGCAGCGGTGTCGACGACCAGGAACAGCTGGTCCCGGGTCAGCAGAGTGGCGAGGCTGGGCGCCACCCGCGGTGGGGAGCCGATGCCGTTGAAGCGCAGGGCGTTGTCCTGCAACGCCGTTTGTCCACTGCCCATGGCCAGCGTGATCCTGGACCACGTGCCGTCGGGGTTCACGTCGATCAGCAGTCCCTGCGGCGTCGCCACGGCGGCGATATCCGCCGATGGCACGCGGGCATCGACGGGAAGAACGACCGGCCCTTGGGGCGAGTCAGCCAGTGCCTGATGGCGGAGTTGCGACAGAACCAGCGATTCCAGCAGGGTGACCGTGACCGGATCGACCTGCGGATTGAACGGTTGCCCTGTTGCGGCGTCGGTCGCGAACAGCGCACCGTAGGGCGCAACAGGGAATGCCACGGGGGTGTCGAGAACCGACAGCCGCAAATCGACCGTCGTGGCGACGCCGAGCTCGCCGAACGGCGAGGCGACGGCTGACAGGGTTGGCGGGGGACCGAAGAAAGAGGCGCCGCTCGACTGGCCGAAGTAGCCCCGGTCGCCGGCTCCGTCACCGGCCATCACCATGGCCCAGGAGGTCGTGGCGTCGTCCGTCAGCGGTCCCGCCGGCGGACTCGACGCGATGGTTCCCGGACTGCCGCCGGAGGGAAAGCCGATGGCGCAGGCCGGCTGGTTGTTTACGAAGATCAGAAGATCGTCGGGTGCCAGGCGGAGAAACTCGCGCGCGAACAGACCGGGCATGAGCTGTCCGGTCGCCGGAGACGACGCCGGGAGGAGGAAGGCCCCGACGGGAGAAAGGTAGCATGGATCCGGCGGCATCCCCTGCGAGAAGGCGAATCCGCCACCCAACGGTGCCGCGGCGGGAAAGCTCGGCGATCCGCCCTCCTCCAGAGGATCCCAGGGGGTGAGGACCATCGGGCTGCCGTCGTTGGCGAAGAAGACGGTCGACTGAAGAGCACGGGCGTTGAGCACCGGCTGGCTCGGCGTCGGCGCATCCTGTCCGTCGAAACGTCCCGCCCGGTCGATGAGCAGCCCCGTCGCGGCCGCATCGAGCGGGCGCACGGGATTCAGGCGCAGTTCGAACGCGACGGAGGTGTTCATGCTTTCGCCGGGGGCGACCGACGGGAAGACCGGATAGGTCAGGCTTCCGCCACCGCCCGCCGAATAGAAGTATGTGATCGCGCAATCGAAGGCGGCGTAGAGTCCACCGGGATCGAGAGCCAGATCGACCACCAACGATCCTGCGCCGGGACCGGCGAGTGCCAGGGCGACCGACCAGACGCCGCCGTTGGGCAGCCAAACCTGTTGCGGCGCGTTGTCGTAGCAAAGCGATATGGAGTCGGAAGCGGTCACGTCGGCGAAGATGCGGACGCTTGCCGCGCCGATGTCCGGACTGGCTTCGAGCAGGCTGATCGAGGACGACTGCTCTTGCGAGAGCACGATGCTCAAGCCGCCCGCAGACAGTTTGTTCGAACCGATCGCAGCCGAGACGGATGGCGAAAAGCGCTGGATCTGGATGTAGGGCGGCGACGACAGTGCCGATGGATCGGCCAGCCAGACGATGGCGCTGTAGACGGGATCTCCGGTGCCGCCATTCTGCAAGAGCCCCAAAAGCTCTCCCCTTGCCGTGGTGACGAACGCGGCGGAGTCATCATCGGGGATCGGCTGATTTGAAATCAGGTACCAGCCGAGTTCCGTCTGCCAAGCCTGTGCGAGGGTGAGCGGCGCGTTGGAGGGCGAGGAATCAGCGGCCAGCAGAAAATAGACCCACACCACCTGCCCGGCGGTGTCCGCGGAACGGGTGGCGGCGGAATATTCGTACAGCCCGGCGGCCACCAGCCGCATGCCCGGTGACGGTGGCGACGACGTGCTTTCCGGGGATGGACCGTTGCTGGACACCACGAGACCACCTTGCACCGAGGATTGGGAGGCACCTTCTTCCACCGACCTGCCGCGCCGGGCTGCACGGCCGGAACGGGGGCGGACGGATTGTTCCTGCGCCGCTGTTGCAAGCCCGCCTCACCCGCTTGTCCGGAACAGGGAGAAGCCCGGGAAGGTGATGAGAGATCCGGCGGACGCCGCCTCTCCTCACCTTCCTGCGGGGCCTCCTTCTTCCCTCCCGGCGGAGAGAAAGGTTGAAGGGCGCGCTTTACAGGAACGCTATCGTCCTGTTCGCATCACGGCTAAAGGCTCAGGCTCCCGGCGACGGCCACGCCGTCGTTGCACAGAACCCAGCTCGCCGCATTTGCCGTTTGATAGAACAGATAGAGCTGGAGGGGCTGATTGAGCTGAGTGTTCACAGGAATCGTGACGGTCGTGGAAGCGGTTCCCAAGCCGTTGGCCGGAGTAATCGAGCAGCTGTTGGGGCCGATACCGAGCACCCCGGCCGCCGGCTGGGAACCGCTGAAGGGAATCGTCGCCGCGCCAGGAGCCCAGAGGGTGGTGGTCGAGGTGCTGGCGGCGGGCACAGTCACGATCTGTGCTGGCGGCGCATTGTTGACATTGACATAGATGGCAGAGGCGGTTGCATTAAAGACATTGATGTTAACAGTGGTCATGGCGCTCCCCATTTACAGGTTGACTTTGAGCAATGCCGATGCACAAACAAGCCCCCGTCGATATCGCAAAGAAAATCTACGATATCTATGGTTGGCTATCGCTGGAGAATTGTAATGAACCGTTTATGCATTGACCATTATCCAGCAAAATCCAAGAAACGTTGGAATCATCTACATAATAAAAATAAAGTTGAAGAGGCGTGTTTGGAGGTGTTGAGTCGTTTATGACTATTGTCGCCGTGTTTGTAATAGAGCCACGGGTAGGCGTAATCTCGCAAGAATTGCTGCCAATGCCAAATGAACCTGCCGAAGGTAGGCCGGCGGTGAACGGTATCGGCTTTGGTGCCGGTGCGGGTTGCCAACCGCTGCTGGCTGCGGCGCCACTGATTGTCAACGGGTTTCCCCCATTGATTGACACGTTCAGCAACGTGAGGGAGGCGTTGAACATGTAAACGTTTGCGGCCATTCCTTCCTCCCGAAACGTAACCTTCGCATCAAGTCATTGCGCGCAATCAGCCCATGCGGCCTGCTTCAATGCCCCCTTCTCGGAAGACAGGATGAGACCATTCGCCAGCAGCCACACAGCTACGCTGACGGCAGCCGATCCTACACTTGGTCTTGCATCGACCGTCTGGGTCCATGAACATCCATTCGCAAATACAACCTTGATATTCGTTCCATACAGTGCAGCGACCGAGTATCCGACCGATAAAGACACCGTCCATGGGTTACTCATGGTCATTGGCTGAACGGTTAATCCAGGTATTTCTATACCACCTATACTTATGGAGGATATTCTTTCACCAGTCATATTGAAGAAAAACGCGCACGGCGGCGCGGCACAAAAATTCTGTTGACCGACTTCATAATCCTCATTCCGTTTTGCATCATGCGCAAACTGCGCTTCTGCATAGCTTTGTAAAAATATACATAATGAAAAACACAATACAATTCTCAAAAATACCTTCAAAGCGCGCGAGTGTCGATTGAAGAACGTCTTCATACAATAAAGTTCCACAAAACACTCATCATGCAAAGACAAGTTGGATTCATAATAACGCGATGTCAACTTTTTTATTTGCACTCGATTGTATGATGCCGGCCCATTTTATTGTCCGGCAAAAATTACTTTCACTCATTTTGTTGATAAAAGCGCATCGACAGTTTTCGAAAACAACAAGTATCGCTCTGGACTTGATGCACTTTGCACCCGCATTCCGATTATCCTGATAGAGTAAAAATTGGATCATCACAATATTAATCTTTGAAATCAGCATAGAAAATTGGCATAAACAGTGTATTTATTTGAGCGCAAGCATAAATAATGCATTTCATTCACAGAATATGCCTCAAAATTCTGTGGCGCATGCCCTGCTTGGCAACCATGGCAATGGCGGTATCGCCGTGGCGGCTCGTATCCTGCCGCCTGACGATTTAATGCCGCGGCCCCACCCTGAGCCCCGATTCGGTATCGGATCGCCAAACCATCGGACCGGTGTGACGGAGCGGCCGCTCACCACATCAAATCAGAATCATATGCACTCTGGTGAACAAGCCGGCAGCAATTTGGAACTCCATAGAAGATATTGACATTAACGATCATTCTGACAAAAATTATTGATGAAAGAATGCATTCTTTTGTATGTTTTATTATGGGAGATATTTGGCAGTGTCTTCTGATGTCAAGCACAGCGACCCGCTGCAGGCGCAGGCCGGGGAGTATCGGGTATCCGTCGATGTTCATTTGCCGGATACCATGCCAGGATTTCGCAATATTCATAAGGGAAGCACCATCATTGTCTGCGGCTGTGGCGAATCCGTGTCTGGATTCGATGATCCGGAGCGATTCATCACAATTGGGGTCAACGATGTTGGCCGGCTGTTTCAACCCGACTATCTGGTCGTGGTCAATCATCGCCACCAGTTTCGCAAAGATCGCTTCGAGCACATCGAAAACTCGCGCGCGCGGGCCCTGTTCAGCCATCTGCGACTGGACGTGGGCCACCCGAAGCAGATCCGCTTCGCGCTGGGACGTCGCGGCGGTATGGAGGTCGATGACCCGACGAGTCTACCCTACACCCGCAATTCGCCTTACATCGCAACCTGTCTTGCGCTCTTCATGGGTGCGCAGCGGGTCGGGCTGATTGGCGTCGACTTCACTGACCGGCATTTTTTCGGCGCGCTGGGGACCCATCCCCTGACAAGGGAACTGCGGCAGATCGACATGGAGTATGGGCGCCTCGCCGAGACGTGGCGGGCGCGGGGCGTCAGCATCGTCAATCTCAGCCCGGTCAGCCGCTTGCAATCGCTGCCGCGGGCATCTCTCGACGACCTGCGTCGCGACGGACCGAGTCGTACGATATCGACGCCCGCTCCCGCCTCCACCGACCGTGCGATGCCGGCTGCCGCCGGCGGGCTGAAGCTGTTCTTCGTTCACTACCGCTTTCTTTCGGCGGGAGACGTCTTCACCCACGGATTGACGGAAGCGGCGCGGACCCTTGGCGTGAACGCGGAGCACACCTACTGGGATGACCCGCGGCTCGAACAGCGGATCGCGGCCTGCGATCCGGACCTTGTGCTCGTCGTTCACGGCCGGCGCTTTTCGCGCCGCCGCATCCGCCTGCCGGAACGGGCGAAGACCGCGGTCTGGCTGGTCGACGAGCCGTACGAGGTCGACGACACGGCGTCGTGGTCAGGCCGGTTCGACGCGGTGTTCCTCAACGACTTCACCACGCTCGCCCGTCACCGGAACGCTCATTACCTGCCGGTGGCCTTCGATCCGTCGCGCCACACGGACAATGGCGGGGAACGGCGCCACATGGTCGGCTTCATCGGTGGCTACAACCCCGACCGCGAAGCGATGCTGCTGCGCCTGCTCGACGAGGGGATGCTGTCCTACGTGGTCGGCGGCCCCTGGCGCTCGCCGCGCCTGAAGGCGATCAGCCGATCGGGAAACATTCCGGCCGCCGAGACCGCCGAGCTCTATCGGCAGACCCGGATCGTCATCAACATCTTCCGGTCGCAGCACCATTTCAACCGCGCTAAGACGCCGGGCCACGCGATGAACCCCCGCGTCTATGAGGCGCTGGCCTGCGGCGCGCTTGTGGTGTCGGAGCATCGCCCGGAAATCGAGACCGTGTTCCCGGCAATGCCGGTGTTTCGCGGACCAGACGAGCTTGTCGCCGTCATGCGACGCCTGCTGCGCGACGAGGAGGCTTTCGCCACGGCCCTCGCCGCCTGTCGCGCCGCCCTGCCCGGCCACAGCTATGCCGACCGTCTCAAAACGATCATCTCCGCGTTCGCCGGCGCCGGCGCCGAACCGATGCCCGTGGTGCCGTCGCTTGCCGTTCTTCCGACGCTCCCCGCCGGATGGGGGAGCACGGCGGGCCTGATCCTGCACAACCAGCCGGACCAGGCCCTTGCGTTGCGCCTGCCGCACGCTCTGCCCCCCGGCGCGGAGGAGGGGCTGGCGAGCCTGGATCGGTTCGGCCCCATCCGCCTTTCCTGCATGATCGAGCCCGGCGCGGGCGCCAGGGTCATCCTGAAGCTGCACCAGCAAGACCGTCTCGATCAAACGACCAATTCCTACCACATGGTACTGGAACAGGGGCAGGGGTACGTCGCCACGCACAACAAGGTGCTCCACCGGTTCTCATGCTTGGCCCAGGGAGCGGTTGCGGTAACGCTGGAATGGAACGGCGGACTGCTCAGAGGAACCGTGGGGGGACAGGCGCTGCCCGAGTTGCAAGCGCGGCAACTCACCGAAGGCTATTGCTTCATCGGCCTCAATCGCGGAACCGCCGTGGTTCGCGATCTGGAGATGGTCGCCCCGCCGCCGGCTCACACAGTTCCCGCACCGTCGGCACCCTCGTCCGAAATCCGCCTCTGCCGCGGCATCGACACACCGGTCGAAGGCTGCGTCCGCCTCGACGACGGGGCCGCGCTGGCGTCGCTGATGCGATTCACCGACGTCGACGTCACGATGACGGTCAGCCTGGAACCGCAGGCATCGCTCGTGGTCAAGCTGCACCTGCAGGACAGCCAGGACGCTGCGACCAATTCCTATCATGCGATCTTCCGGCCCGATCGTGCCTATCTCGCGCGGCACAACCGCATTCTGGCTTCGCTGCCGGCGCCGCTGGGCACGAACCGGCGCCTTGGCTTTCGCCGCTTCGCCGACCGGCTGCAACTGACGCTCGACGGCCGATGCGTCGCCCAGGTGCGCGACAGCTTGCTTGCCTGCGGCCATGTCACGATCACCGCCGAAGACGGGGCGGCGATACTGTCGGACCTCACGCTCACGCCCCTTGACCAAGCGGCGGCCGCAGCCCTCGTCGCGGCCGGAACCGGCCGGTCGCGGATGGCGCAGGCTCATGCCTCCGCCGCACCGGTCACGCCGTTTTCAACGACACCCACGCGCAATCTGATCTATCACATCTGGCCGGTGCGGAATTCGGTCTGGCGCTGGAACCTGCAGCAGCTTCTCGAACGAATCGAGCTGTTCAACGGACGGCGCATCATCGGGATCGTCAGCGACGACCATTCCGATGAACCGGAAGCCGTGCAGGCGATGCTCGAAGGGCACGGGTGCGAATTCATCCAGCGCCCCAACCGGCCGACGGGCGAAGTCGAAACCTTCCCAGCCATGCTTGACGCCGTGCGGTCGGACAGCCGGAACGAGGTCACGTTCTATGGGCATGCCAAGGGGGTCAAATATCGGGAAGCGGTCTCTCCCGCGGTGCGGCGGTGGACCGAGGCGCTCTACAGGACAGTTCTCGACGATTGGGGTGGAGTCCGAACCGCTCTCAATCGCCATGTGTTTGCCGGTTCCTTCCGTCGCGTCGGCCGCGTGGGCCCCCACCGCTATCTTGGCAGCTGGCATTACAGTGGAACCTTCTTCTGGATGCGCAACAGCTTTGTCAGCAACCTGTCGCGGCTGCGGGTCACGAAGTTCTACTCCGGCGTCGAAACCTGGCCGGGACAGCATTTTCCGCTCCATTTGGCCGCGTGCCTGTTTCTGGACCGTCTGAGTCAGGTCCCCTACGATCCGATGTTCTGGGCGAATTGCGGTGAAAGGGCGCTGCGTGAATGGGAAGAGGTCGATCGCGATGTCGCGCCGCCGCCGGAGTTGTTCGGCACGCTTAGCGCGGACGGTCATCGTGGCCCGAGTCTGGGTTGGCGGCCCGAAGCCTTGGACTGGCTTTTGCAGCGCATCGAGAACCAGGGGGCGCGGCGCGTCCTGTCGTTCGGAACGCTTCACGGCGGACTGGAGTGGCACTTGGCGCGGCGAGCGCGCGAGCGGGGCCGCACACTGGAGATGACTGTCGTGGCGCCGGACGGGAGCGAGGAGTTGGAGCGGACGCTTGCCATGGCGGCGTCGGAATTCCGCCATACCATCCGGATGCTGCGCCTTCCCCCGGAAGACCCGATGCTGCGGCGGGAGTTGCAACCCGGCTTCGGCACCGCCGTCCTTGACGGCACGCCGGGATATCGCCGTGCGCGGGCTGCCTTCGGCCTCGCCCACGCCCTTGGAGCGCGGTCGATTGCCGTCAACGCGATCACGGACTCCGACTGGCACGCATACCGAGGAGTCTGTCATTCGCGCTTGTGGGCGGAAATCGCACCGACGGCCCACAGTCAATGCTATGGCACGGAAGATTGGGGCGGAGTCGGATTTATCGAGGTGTGATGCCCGCAGATTTGAAACAAGCGTCAGCGCATTGCACTGAGGTGATGTGGTGGACGGCTTCAGGATATGGGGAGAGTTCCGACAGAACGGCAGACCATTTTCCAATCGAAGTGCGCGGGCTTCCGCCGGAGGCTGAAGCGGCACCGTCATCGCGCGGCGCAAAGCGGCGTCGGCCTGTTCCGGCGCTTCATAGACATGAAGGTTGGGCAGGTCGAAGAAAGGGCGATTAGCGGGGCAAACCGGCAGGCCCCTTTTGTTGGCGAGCAGGCATTTGCCGGATTCGGCGTCTATGCCGCCTATCACATCGTCGTGATGCCGGCGCTGGTCGCGTTCCTATTCGCCGGCATTGCATTGGATAACCGGCCCGCACCGGCTTTTCTCACAAGGTTCGGTCCTGAACCCGATCTCCGTGAAACCTAAAATTCATGGTTGGCAGCGCATAACGTTTCGATGTCATTGGTTTTTTGTTGATGCGAGGAGTCGTCGGTGCGTGTGTTGCTGGCCAGCATGGGGTTCTATCCGCAATGGGGGTTCTATACGGCCCTTGCCGCCGCAAAGGCGACCTTCGGGCGTCTGACATACGATGATCTGGTCGTCGGCAGTCGGCGCATCATGCGGGCGTTGGAACGCTGCGACGTACGCTTCGAGATCAGCGGCACCGAGGCGCTCGACCCGGCGCAAGGACCGTACGTCTTTGTCTGCAATCACATGAGCGTGATGGAAACGCAGGTTCTGCCGGCGGTCATCAGTCATATCCGCCCGACGACCTTTGTCGCCAAGCCCAGCCTGATGCGCTATCCGGTGTTTCGCCGCGTTCTCCAATCCTTCGACCCGATTATCGTGACGCGGACGGATCCGCGCAGCGATTTGCAGCACGTACTGGAAATGGGCAAGCGGAAGCTGGATGCGGGAATATCGGTGATCATTTTTCCCCAGGCCCGCCGGTCGGAAGATTTCGACCCCGCCACCTTCGGTTCCCTGGGATGGCGGCTTGCAAGGGCGGCCAAGGTCCCCATGGTCCCCATTGCCCTGGCAACCACGGCCTGGGGCAAAGGGGCGTGGCTGGACGATGCCGGACCGATCGACCCCGACAAGCCGGTACGCTTCGCCGTAGGGGCTCCCATCGAGGTCGGCACCATCGGTGGGGCCGAGGCGCACCGCCAGGCAGCGGAATTCATCGCCCGGCAATTGGCCGCCTGGTCTGACCTTGGTTCCGGCCGGGAGTGAGGTGGTCCCAGTTTCCCGGACGGTTTGACGGTTGAAATAAGCTTGGTTCAGGTTCGTGTCACGCCGCCAATGCGATCCGGTTGGGTGTTCGCTGGCAGGCCTCATCCGGGGTTCTGCCGCCGGGCGCCGAGCGCGGGCGGTTGGCCTCGTAGGCCTGCCGGCGGAGATGGCGCGCCATCTGCCGGCTGCTGTACCAGGGCGTTTCCAGGGACTACCCGTCGATCAGCCGAATCAACTCCAGGTTCGCGGCTGGTTCGCCAGTTGCCCATCGACTACACTCGGCGTGTTTCCCTGCGCCACGACGGCCTTGTTGCGGCTGGACCACGGTTTCCCATCGGCTACACTGGATGGCCGTTCGTGGCTTCCTGGCAGAACTGTTGCGGCTGGACCACGGTTTCCCATCGGCTACACTACGCCCGCCTGCGCCGATGCGGTCGCCGCGGTTGCGGCTGGACCACGGTTTCCCATCGGCTACACTCGGCTACCACGGCGATGCGCTCGCCCAGCCGTTGCGGCTGGACCACGGTTTCCCATCGGCTACACTCTAGCGAAGCGCTCGCGTCGTGCTGGAAGTTGCGGCTGGACCACGGTTTCCCATCGGCTACACTTGGCCGCGTCCTGGGCAGCGCAGGAGGGGGTTGCGGCTGGACCACGGTTTCCCATCGGCTACACTAGGCGCGAGAATTGAGGACGCCCCATGACCGTTGCGGCTGGACCACGGTTTCCCATCGGCTACACTAACGGCGCGTCGCTGTGGCTCTCGGGCATTGTTGCGGCTGGACCACGGTTTCCCATCGGCTACACTTTCACCGCCAGACGAGGCCCTGTCGGCGTCGTTGCGGCTGGACCACGGTTTCCCATCGGCTACACTGGCCAGCGCCTTGGAATGAATCTCCGCCTCGTTGCGGCTGGACCACGGTTTCCCATCGGCTACACTACGTGGCGGGATAAGGCCTTGATATCAAGGCCTTATCCCGCTGTTTCTCTGGCTGGATTCCGCAATTTCGGTGGTCAGAACAGGACATACTGCTCCGGATTTTTCCGGGAGGGCTGGCGGACTCGGCCGTCGAAGCACATGATTGTTTCATATTGCTTGTCCGTGATGAAGACGATGTGCACCTTGCCGGTGGATGGAATCGCCTTCTCGATTCGGCGGGTCAGCGTTTCCGACTGCTCCTTGCCAACGCAATGGCGAAGGTAGACGGAGAACTGCGACATCTCGAAGCCCTGGTCCAGCAGGAACTTGCGGAAGGTCGTCGCGACCTTGCGTTCGCGCTTGGTCAGGACCGGCAGATCGAACAGCACCATCATCCACATGATCCGGTATCCGCTCAACATCGCCGCCTCCCGTCAGGCCGGTTGCGGCACTTTCGGGGGCGCCAGCGGGGGAGCGGGCCATTCCAGTGGCATCGGCGCCCACGCCCTGTTGCCTTCCCCGGCGGGAAGGTCGAGAGCCGCCTCCCCCTTCTCATAGGCCTGGGCCAGCGATGTCGCGGCCCGCATCACCACAGTGGACAGCGGCGTCGTTCCCTCCGCGGTCGGCAGGTCGAGCGACGGCACCAACGCCAGGAAGCGCTTGGTATCGGGTGTCACCTCGTCATGCCCAGCATCGGCCAGCCGGGCCACGGCGATGTCGACGAAGGGGCGGAACGGCTCCATCAGGTCGTCCACCAGGCACAGCGGGTTGGCCCGGTTGCGGTGGAACAGGCCCAGCGTGGGATGCAGCCCCGCCCCCATCACCGCCCGCGCCACGGTGGAGCGCAGGATGGCGTAGCCGTAATTCAGCAGGCCGTTCACGCCGCCGGCCTCCGAATCGCGCCGGAACTCACCGCCGAACAGCAGCGGCCAGTACCGGCGCGCGGCCTGCGCCTCGATGTTGTCGGGGTCGCCGGAGCGCACCTTGCGGGCGAGCGCCTCGAATGCGCCGGCCGGCGCGCCGCGCGCCTCCAGCACGGCACCCTGCTGGCGGACCTTTGCGCGCACCAGCAACTGCCACAGGCGCTTGGTCTGCGGAATCGAAACGTTCAGCTGGGCGCGCATGCGCTGGGCCTGCACATGATGGCCGTCCACCGGCCACAGGAAGGCCACCGGCACATGATTCGGCCCGCACAGCACCACCACGGCGCCGCGTTCCGCCAGGGCGAGCAGCAGGTTGTTGGTGTAGGTCAACCCGTGGGCGTTGGCCACCACCGCACCGATGTCATCGAGCGGGACGCGCCCGATCTCCCGCCCCTGCCCTTCCACCACCAGGAAGCCGCGCGACAGCGACAGGTGGCGGCCGTCCTCGGCGATCTCGACGATGCGGCCGGTCATGAGATGGGATCCGCTTCGCCGGATGCGGGCAGCGCCGCCCATTTCGGGAATCCGGGATCGCGCACCGTGCCCAGCGGATCGACGGTCACCCGCCGTGCCTTGCGCGTGCGCAGCTTGTCGAAGGCGACGATCAGCCAGCGGAACGGGTCGTCCGGATCGGCATGGCGTTTGTCCAGTTCCCCGGCATCCACATGCTCGACCATGCGCAGGCGGTTGTTGGCCGGCTCCAGCCGGGCCACGCGCATGATGCGCAGGCGCCCGTCATGCTCCAGCTTGACGAGGTCGCCCTTGTGCAGGCGCATGACGAAGCGTTCGCCGTCGGCCGGCACACAGGGTGCGGCACGGCCATCGTCCAGGGCGGTGCGGCGCGCCTCGAACAGGGTGGCGGCGCGCCCGGCCCAGCGGCCGTCCGGAAGGGCCATGATGTCGATGTGGTGCACGTCGCCGGCGATCAGCCCCTTGTAGGGCTCGCCGTCCGGCCCGGTCAGCCAGATCGGATCGGCCTCCTTGGCCAGCAGGCGGACGCGGCGGATGCCCACCCAGGGCTCGGTCGCCGCCAGTTCCTCCGCCGCCTTCGCCACCGCCTGCTTGGCGTCCAGCCGATCGGGACCGTTCCGGTGGAAGGCGACGCGCTCCTGCATGGCTTTGCGCAGGTCGGGGGCGCGGATGCGTGCGACCTCCTTTTCCGTCAGGCCGTCGAGCGGCTTGCGGTAGACGAGGTTGAAGCCGCCGGCCCGCTCCGTCTCCGTGGTCGGGCCATAGGCGGTGTCCTCATGCAGGCGGCCGCCGGTGCCGTGCTCCGGCTTGTGCGACACGGTCACGCCGCGCACCCGCGCGGCCAGCTCGTCGCGGAAGCCGTCCCAGGGGTCGTCGATGTCGTCCATCAACCGGTCGAGCCCCAGATCCTCGGCACGGGATGCGGCCTGGGCCAGCTTCTGCACCATGCCCTGGTCGATGCAGCCGATCACCGCCGCGTCCAGCGCGTGATGCAGATGGTTGTCGCGATTCTTGGCGAAGGTCGCGTCCACCGGCACGTCGCCGCCCTCGCGGTTGTGGTCGCGCAGGATGGAATCGACACCCCAGCGCCGGCGCAGCATGGCGGTCAGCCGCCCCGGCGAGACGCGCACGCGGTCGGGATGGCAGACGTGGCGCAGATATTCCCGCGCCAGCCGGGCCAGATATTGCGTGTCGGTGATCTGCCGGGCGAGGAAATCCCTTTCCTCACCCCAGCGGTTCATGGCCCCTTCGGCAAATCGCCAGCGCTTGTTGGGCGGCAGATCCTCGACGCAGCCGAGAATGCGCGACCAGCGTGCCTCGTCGCCATGCCAGCGCTCGTAGGGTGTCAGGTTGCGCTTGTCGCGGTTGGCCGCGGTCAGACAGACGACCTTGTTGGCGGCGCTGTCGTCCAGCGTGCGGGAGAAGGGCAGGATATGGTCGATGTCCACCTTTTCCGACAGCAGCATCTCCAGCCCGATGGTCTCGCCGGTGTAGGGGCAGCGGCGGTTGACCCCGGCCCCCTGCTCTTCCCACAGCCGGAGCTTCATCAGGTTGCGGCCGTTGACCGGCGCGTTGACGCTGCGCAGCAGGGCCTTGCGCTCCTCGTTCCTGCGCTGGTTCTCCGCCTGTTCCTTCTCGTCCTGGCTACGCTTTTTCTGCGTCTGCTTCACCTTGCGCGCCAGTTCCACCACGATCTCGTGCGGCGGGCCATAGCGCTCGATCAGCGCGTTGACCACCGTCCGGACCTGATTGAGCCCGATATGCACCGTCGGGTTGGCCAGCCGCCCGAGCCGCTTTTCCTCCGGGTCGTTCGGTTCGCCGGTGCCGAAGGCGACATGGCGTTCCAGTGCCTTCGCATAGTAGGGCAACCGGTCGAGCCGCTCGCCCGGCCGGCGGTCGGAATGATGGGCGCCGGGGAAGGCGAAGGGCACAGCCTCATCATAGCGGATCGGGCGTCCGTCGCGGGACTCCGATTCAAGCACCGGCAGCAGAGCGGCCAGGGCCTTCCGGCCGATGCGCAGATGGAAGTCGGGCAACCGCGCGTCGGCGACGTTGGCTGCGGCCTCCGGCTCCAGATCCCAGCGCGCGGCCAGCCAGTCGATCAGCGCCCCGTCGTCGGTTTCCGACAGCAGCCGCTCGACCACCTCGTCCTGCTCCGCCAGGGTCAGCCGCGCCCAGCGCGGGCCGAAGCGCTTCTTGTCGGCCAGCACCGCCGAGGTCTCGTCGGCCGCCAGTTCCGGCCGACGGGTGGATTCGTGGGAGAACCCGACGTCGGAGCCGAGCTTCAACACCTTGCGGATGTCCTTGAAGGTGATCGCCTTCCGGGCCGGCTTCGCGCGCGCCGCGCGCAGGATCAGGTCGCGTTCCTCCATGGTCAGGGGCCGCTCGCTGCGATCCGGCATGATGATCCGGAGGTTGGCGAGTTCGGTGTAGAGGCGGAACCGCTGCGCCGAGGGCAGCGCGCGCGGGGCCCGCTCGTCCTCCGGAATCAGGGAACATTTGCCGACCTGCGGCGGCTTCAGCGGACGCTGGTGGAAGATGCGGTGGCGCAGGGTGGTTCGCGCCTCCTCCGTCAGCAGATCCGGGTGATGGCGTGCCTGCGCCGCCCACAGTGCGTCGAATTCGGCCTCCAGCATCGGGCGGGCGGGGTAGAAGGGATATTCGGCCTTGGCGCCCCGCCCGACCAGCCGGGCGCGCACACTGCGCCCGTTCGCGCGCAGCCACGCGAAGAAGGCGCCCAGCGTCGGCGTTCCGGCCTCCGCCATCTGTACGTCCAACCGGTCGATGCCGGAGCGGATCTTGCCGGCTTCCTCCTCATCGCCGGTGCCGCGCATGGCCTTGAAGCCGCGGCGCTGGTTGATGTGGAACAGCGCGCGGCCGATCTCCTGCGGCTCCAGCCGCTCGGTCAGCCCGCGGGCGCGAAGCTGGAACGGGTCGAGCCGCTCCAGCGCCTTGCGCGCCGCCCGGTCGCCCGGCATCAGGCCGAAGCGGATCAGCGCCGCCATCAGCCGCGCGCGGCGCACCAGCGTCCGGTCGCGCCGCCGCCGCATCTGCCGCGCGATCCGCCTCGCCACCGCAAGAGAAGTCTTGTCCTGCGGGTTGCGCCCATCGGTGAAGATGCGCACGCCCATGCGCCGGATGCCCTTCGGCCGCGGAGGATCGCTGCGGTCCAAGTCCAGCACGCACCAGCCGAGGGAATTGGTGCCGAGGTCAAGGGAGAGGCGATAGGGCTGCATGGATTCGTCCGCTTACAAATTGAATACGCGTGAGTTCGAGCGTCCAAATTCTCCGAAAACTCTTTGCGATCGAGCGTATCACAACTCTTGACCTCGTGAGGAGTTCAGATACTCTCTTCAAAGCTGGAAACGTTACTCGTTTAGCCGATGGGAAACCGTGGTCCAGCCGTTAACAAGTCCGCCTCGGCGGACACAAGATGCGGGGCGAGCTACGGCTCGCCCCTTCTTGTTTGCGCAAAGCTCCACCCCGGTCACCCGGCCTTTCTCCGGCGCGGAGTTGCGCGCGCAGACTCCGCAGTGGACTCCTTCCCTGTTTCGAAGGTTGCGGCAGACGTGGACTGCGCCGCTTTGTCGCCCTGAAAGGAATAAAGGAAGTTTCGCTGACTGGGGTCGACCGGCTTCGTCGCCTTTTTCCGACGCTTCACGGCATCCGCCGCCGGCCTCGCCTGATTCAAAGCCAGGAGGCGGCGCAGCACCTCCTCGTCGGAAATGTCGGCGGGCCAGCCGTAGGCGGCGGCCACGGCGGCGTCGAGAGCCGCATGGGCGTTCACCAGGAAGGCCGGGCGCTGGTTATAGAGGTTGGTCAGGGTGCGGGTCTTCAGGATCGCGGCGGCGGCCTCGTCGCGCGGCAGCAGGCGTTCGGGAAAGCCCTCCACCACTTCCGCCTCCCTCTTCACGAGGTCCGGCGGGTTCAGCCAGTTTTCCCGCAACTCGTTCAACCGCCGTGCCGCCTCCGCAATCGCCCGCGCGCGCGGATCGTCGGCGTGGGAATCGGCTGGAAGATCGGGCGTCAGGCCATCCGGGAAGGGGAAGGTTCGAAACGTTGTGGATGATGTATACCTGGGACGGTCCTCCAAACTGGTGCCCATCCGACATGCCCATAACTCGTGGAAACGACTGCTCAGAATCCCAAAGGACACGGCATCATCCCTTGCAATCACGACGACATTCTTGTCCGGCAAGACACGAAGATCCGCCCAAACGAAAACTCTGTGTTTTGAGACTTCCGGTGTTGCCAAGTACCGTTGCAACCGATCTATTGCCGCTTGCATAGCCGGTGCTCGGCGGGCCAACAGCCACCATTCGCGCTGCTCCGCCGGAGACGTGCTGCGCCGTCTTTCCGGAGCAACATGCTGATCGACCCAACCATATGGTGCTTCGTACAGGCAGGCGTCGGCTTGGCTGAGCTCTCCGAAATGAATGATCCATTTTTCCTGCGAACGCCGCATTATGTCCAAACCGTTCATCCAAGGACGCAGGATATCCGAGTTCGGCCTCCCATTCGGGTTTAGCGGCATTTTCAGCCAGGATCGCGCCACCTTTCCGTCGATGTCGAAACTTCCTTTTTTGGAAGTTCCGCTAAATGCTATCCCCTCGTTCTCCGCCAGCGGTTTGGCCGTCGTCAAATCCACCCCGCCCGCGGTCAGGTCGGCGAAGATCTCCGACACCTCACGGCCATCGAGCCGGGGCGTCTCGTTCAGGCCCTTGGGGCCGAAACACACCAGCGACACGCGGACGGCGGCGCCGTCCACCGTCCAGGGCTCGTCGGACCATGCCTCCAGGATGGTGCCGTCGGCGCGGATGCGGTCGAGCACGGTGCGGTTGGCGCCGCCACGGATGGAATTGGTGGTGACCAGCCCGACGCGCTCCACCCTGCCCGCCTCCAGCAGGGCGCGGGCCTTCTCGAACCAGTAGCAGACGAGATCCGCCGCACCCGGCACCCGTCCGGCGAACAGCCGGCGCAGGCGCGTCACATACTCCTCCCCCAACTCGCCCAGCATCGTCTTGTCACCAAGGAAGGGCGGATTGCCGACGATGACCATCCGGTACGGCTCCCCATCACGACCATCGCCGCCACCGTCCTTCCCGGCCGCGGCGAAGGTTTGCGGATCGGGCCAGCGGGTCTCGCCGCCGATCAGATCGACGAGCGCGTCCTTCTGCTCGATGGTCTTCAGCGATTGCAGGATCGGGTTGCGCGGCACCTCGTAGCCATGGCGGCGCATCCACTGGATCGTACCGATCCAGACGGAGATGCGGGCGAGCTCGACGCCCAGCGGGTTCACGTCGATGCCCAGCACAGCCTCGGGCCCGATGGTCTTCGGGCGCTCGTTGCCCTTCAAATCGAATTCGAGCTGGCGCGGAAAGCCGAAGGTCTCCCCGTCGATCACCACCTCGTGCTCCAGGTCCTTCAGCTCGCGCAGGGCCAGATACAGGAAGTTACCGGAACCGCAGGCCGGATCCAGCACGCGGAATCGATGCAGCCGCTCGAGGAAGCGATCATAGATCCCCCGCGCGTCGCCGCGCGCCTTTTCGCGTCGCCTGGGTGCCGCAGTCCTGGCCTCGGCGAGCAGTGCGGCGATCCGCTCCCGCGCCGCCGCCCATTCCCGGCGCAGGGGCCGGGTGACGACCGGCTCGACCAGCTTCATGATGGTCGATTCGGGCGTGTAATAGACGCCCACCGCCCCTTTGGAACGGCCGTCACGGTCGCGCCGCACCACCTCGCGCGCCAGCGTCCGGCGGCGCTCGGGGCTCAGACCGCGCTCGAACAGCGTGCCCATGATCATCGGGTCGATCTCCGACCAGTCCAGCCGCGCCGCCTCACGCACGATGGCGAGGTCGTCGCTGTCCAGCGGCAGGGCGCCGGCGTCTTCGAACAGCCCGCCGTTGAACCAGTCGACCTTCTCGAACCCCAGGCGCCCACCATCCTTCATGGAGCGGAACAGCTGCTCCGCCAGCGGCGCGAACTCGGCCGGGTCGCGCACAGCCTCGTCCAGAAGCCGGGTGAACAGGCCCTTGCCGAGCAGGCCGACATCCTCGGCGAACATGCAGAAGACCAGCCGCATCAGGAAATGGGCGACCGTCCAGCGGTCGTGCCCACGCGCCACCATCCGTGCGGCCAGCGTCGCGAA
Source organism: Azospirillum sp. B2RO_4 (assembly GCF_051124815.1). NCBI lineage: Bacteria > Pseudomonadati > Pseudomonadota > Alphaproteobacteria > Rhodospirillales > Azospirillaceae > Azospirillum > Azospirillum sp. B2RO_4. Next base: position 153,043 of record NZ_CP118492.1, read on the forward strand.
ACGGCCCGCAACCTCATCCGTCAGCATGGCCCGCGTCTGGCCGGGCCGCAGCCGCTCCGGATCGGAAAAGGCCCATTTCAGGATGTCGCGCCGGCCGGGGTCGAGCAAATCTCGAAGACCGATCTCGTGCGTTACCGTGACCGCGTTGGTCCAGTTCGTGTAAACCCGGATCCGCGCCATGTCGCTGACGATCAGCAGCGGCGGGTTGGCCAGGGCCGGCGCGTAGCGCTGCAGCTGGGCGTACGCCGCATCCAGGTTGCGTCCGGGCCCCTTGTATTCCCACGCGAAACAGCCACGCTTCCAGACGTCGGCCCGTCCGGGGCGCCGGTCCGTCTGCGCGACTGCTTTCTCGAAACAGTAATGGGTGGCCGACGGATCAGCCTCGGCTGGAGGCATTTCCCCCAGAACACGGCAAAGGTCGATGAAATGCTCGTGCGAACCCTGGCTCTCGCCCAGCGAAGACCGTCCCCATTTCTGGACGAAATCTTCCACCGTCATGCGAGGCCGCATGGCGTTATCAAGCATTTTAGCTCGTTCTCTGGTCTGTTTGCCTATACCAGATACGCGCTGGAAATTTTAAAAGAGGATTAAAGATAGAAGCGTATCGAATAAAACTTGTTTTCTGCACACACATACATTTGCATGATTTTCGCCTTTATCTCCGTCTTGACCCCGATATTCACTTTATGTCTTTGTCTGATTACCTTCCATTCCTTTCACCATACATATTGGGCCTATAACAAGGATACCGCCCTAGCTTTGGCGTGACCGCCCTTCGCCGCCATCCAATCCAGGAAAGATGGACTCCAGGGGAGCCGGTCGGAGACGATGGCGCAGGCGATGGGAATCACCTCCCCACCTCTTCAAAATGCGACGGTTCGCCGCATATGGTCCATTTGCCACCAACCCTTCCGTCCGACTGAACAACGCCAAGTTTCCGTAAGGCTCCATTTCCCGAGGGGATGGGGCATTGTGACGAAGCGGGCGTCATACGCCCCTGAAGTCGTTTGAATCACGTCTTCGCCGATCTCGCAACGTTTCCAAACAGGCTCTGAACAGTTCGAGGAGGTTGAATTTTCCCCTCAGCCCGCGATCGGTCCCGGTCAAGAGCCCGGCTCCGCCTCCGCCCGCCCTGCGGTATGGAAAACGGGAGGCTGCGGAAGGCCGAGCATCGACGCCATGCTGCGGCGATGGCGGACGATGTCGGCCAGCGTATAGTCGTCAAGGACAGCCAGGAACGCTTGCAACGCCTCGTGCAGGGCGCTGCGGAGGTTGCAGGCAGGACTCAGCCGGCAGAGGGGCGCATCCTGCAGCGCCCCCATGCAGTCTACGATGGCCATGTCCTGCTCGGTGTAGCGGACGACCTCGCCGATCCGGATCTGCTCGGCCGGGCGGCCGAGGCGCAGCCCGCCGTTCCGTCCCCTCACCGTCTCAATGTAGCCGCCGCGTCCCAGGTCATGCGCCACCTTCATCAGGTGGTTCTTTGAGATGCCGTACACCTGCGCGATCTCGCTGATGGTCGGCAATCCCTCCTGCCGAACAGCGAGGTACATGAGCAGGCGCAGCGCGTAATCCGTATAGCTCGATAAGCGCATCGCCGACCAAATCTGCATAAATTCTACATCATTATACCCGTGCCGTTGAAAACGCGCAATCGAACGATCCGGCCGTTGCTTTCCACGTCGGCATTACAATGGCGGCAAATCCGATTGCGGGCCGAGCCGTTCATAGAGGTCGACCGGTTTGGCGAATCCTTTCAGGCTGTAGGCTCCGGCAAGTGCGGTGCGATCAGGCGGCAGTATTTCGGCGAATCGCCGGGACATCGGCAGCGGATGATCGGTAAGGCTGCCCACGCCTTGGATACCGGCGCCGGCCGGCCAGGGATGGGTGGTCGCCGGTCGGCTGGATACGCGCCTCATGACACCCCTCCGGATTGTCGGGCGAGAGCCCCTGTTCAATGGGCACCGCCCCCGCCCAAATGGTCGGGCTTCTTCAGGAGCAGGGTCGCGAACAAGGCGACCAGCAGGGCGGCGCCCAGCAGGAAAAAGGCATCGCTGAACGCCATGACGAAGGCCTGTTTGCGCACCACCGCGCCTATGGCGACATAGGCGCGGCGCCCGGCGTCGAGCGGGTCGGTGATGCCGTGCGACTGGAAATACCGCGTCAGCTGTTCGAGGCGGGCAGCGGTCGCCGGCTCGAACAGCGACACTGCGTGCGACAGGATGTTGGAGTGGAACTGCTCGCGTTTCGTCAGGAAGGTCTGCAGCAGGGCGATGCCGAAGGCACCTCCCAGGTTCCGCATCATGTTGAACAGACCGGAAGCCGAACCTGCATTCTCCTTCTCGATCCCGGCGGTCGCCACCGCCGACAGCGGCGCGAAGACCAACGCCTGCCCGACGGCGCGCACGATGTTGGGGACCAGCAACTGGTCGGCGGCATAGGAGGCGGTCATGGCGATGTTCATGAAGGCGCTGCCGGCGAAGAGCGCGAAGCCTACGGCGATCAGGAGGCGCGCATCGAACCGCTTCATCAGGCGCGGAACCAGCGGGATCAGCAGAAGCTGCGGCAGCCCGGTCCACGCCAGCACGCCGCCGATCTGTTCGGCGTTGTAGCCCTGAATGCGCGACAGGTAGACGGGCAGCACGAAGACGGACCCGTAGAGCGCCACGCCCAGCATGAAGTTCGCGACAATGCCGAAGCCGAAGTTGCGCCGCACCAGCAGCCGCAGGTTCAGCAGCGGCCGGGCGCTGAGCAGCTCGATCCACAGGAAGAGCCCCAGCGAGACCGCCGCCACGATGCTCAGCCGCAGGATGAAGGGGGAACCGAACCAGTCCTCCTTGTTGCCCTCCTCCAGCACGGTCTGCAACGTACCGAGCCCCACCGCCATCGTGACGACCCCCGGCCAGTCGCCGGTCTTCAGCAGGCCGAGTTTCATGGGCGCGGGGTCCAGCGAAAAAGCCAGTAGGCCGACCATCACGGCGCCGGGGATCAGATTGACGTAGAAGATGTACTGCCAGCCCCAGTTTTCCGTCAGGTAGCCGCCGATGGTCGGCCCGATTGCCGGGGCGAAGGTCGCCGACAGGGCGAACAGGGCAAGCCCGGTGGACTGCTGCGCCTTGGGCAGAAGCGTGATGATGATGGTGAAGGCCATCGGGATCAGCACGCCACCGCTGAAGCCCTGTATCGCGCGCAGGAGGATCATCTGCTCCAGGTTGGCGGCAAAGGCGCAGAGGACGGAGAAGACGAGAAACAGCACCGCGTTGGTCAGCAGATAACGGCGGATGGAGAACACCTGGGCCAGCCAGCCGCTCAACGGGATCACGATGATCTCGGCCACCAGATAGGCGGTGGAGATCCAGCCACCATCGTCGATGCCGGCGCCGATGGCGCCCTGGATGTCGGCGAGCGAGGCGTTGACGATCTGGATGTTGAGTACCGCCATGAACGCGCCCAGCGTCGAGCCGGTCACGGCAAGCCAGTTGCGGGTGGAGGCGGTGCCGGCCGGGCCGGCTGCGGCAGGAATGGACATGGTCTTCGTCCTTTGCCCAGAGGTTGGTTCAGCGTGAGGGTGTCGCCGTTTCGCGGGTGTCGACGGTCGGCTCGACCGACATGCCGGGGCGCAGCAGACCCGACAGGGGGCCGGGATCCAGGACGATCCTCACGGGGATGCGCTGCACGATCTTGGTGAAGTTCCCGGTTGCGTTGTCCGGCGGCAGCAGGGCGAACTCCAGTCCGCTGGCCGGGGACAGGCTGTCGACATGGCCCTTCAGCTCGACGCCGGGGAAGCCGTCCACCGCGATCTCCACCGGCTGACCGGCATGGACGTGGGTCAGCTGGGTTTCCTTGAAGTTCGCGACGACATAGACCGCCTGCAGCGGCACCACGGCCATTAGCTGCGTGCCGGTCTGCACATACTGCCCGACCCGCAGCGAGCGGGCGCCCACCGTGCCGGAGATCGGGGCGGCGATGACCGTGTAGGACAGGTTCAGCCGCGCCTGCTCCAGCGCGCTGCGGCTTCGGTCGCGCTGTGCCACGGCCTTGCCGCGCTCGGTGACCAGCACCGCGATCTTGTTTTCGGCGGCGGCCAGAGCGGCGCGGTCGCCACGCAACTTGGCCTGTGCCTGACCCAAGGTCGACTCCGCCTGCTGCGCCCGCTGGGTGGTGCCGTATCCGGTCCGCATCAGGTTGCTGTAGCGCGCGTTTTCCTTCTGCGCGAAAGCAAGGGCGACCTCGCTCGCCGCCACGTCGGCCCTCTCCTGCTCGATCAGCGACCGCTGCAGCACGATCTGGGCGTCCAGGTTGCGGATCGCCGCTTCCGTCGTCTCCAGGTCCGCCCGTGCCTGATTCAGCGCCACGCGAAAATCGCGGTCGTCGATCCGCGCGAGCGGCTGGCCGGCGGCAACACGCTGGTTGTCCTGCACCAGCACCTCGGCGATATAGCCGGACACCTTGGGCGCGATCACGGTGTGATCGGCTTTGACATAGGCGTCGTCGGTGCTTTCCAGATACCGCCCGACCGTCCAGTAGCGATAGCCGGCGTTGCCGGCCGCGGCGACGCCGCCGAGGAGGGCCAGCACCAGCGCCGCGCGTTTCAACGCCTTGCCCGTGCCGAGTGCGGCAGGCCTCGCCTCGGCCTCTTTGCTGTGAGTGAGCTCAACCATGAAGCCGATCCTTTTCCGAGGGATTACCGGGAGCTGCGGCCGTCCCGGACCGCGTTGTCAGGATGGGATCGGGGTCGCCGGTTGAGAATTCGGGAAAGGCTGGAAAGCTTATCCAGCGTGAGTGGATAATCGTGGCGAACCAAGGTGGCGGGGGTGTGCGTGGACCGGTTGACCAGCCTGACGGCCTTTGTGCGGGTGGTGGAATGCGGCGGCTTTTCCGCGGCGGCGCGGCGCTTGAACATGTCCGTCACCATGGTGAGCAACCATGTCCAGGCGCTGGAGGACCGGCTGGCGGTCCGCCTGCTGAACCGGACCACGCGGCGGGTCAGCCTGACGGATGCCGGGCGTGCCTATTACGACCGCTGCGTCAACATCCTCACCGACCTGGAAGCCGCCGACGAGTTGGCGGTGGCGCTGAACGCGACACCGCGGGGCACCCTGCGCCTGCACATCGGCACACACCTCGCCCGCTTCATCGCACCGGTGATCGGCGACTTCGTCGCGCGCTACCCGGCGATTTCGGTGGAGTTGACCATAGGCGAGGCTTCGGTGGACATCGTGGATGAAGGACTCGACCTGGCGGTGCACCCGTTGCAGCCGCAGAACACCAGCCTGATCTGTCGGCGGCTGACGCCCTGGCGGCACGTGCTGTGCGCGGCGCCGGCCTATCTGGAAAGGCACGGCATTCCCCAAACCCTGGTGGATCTGGCGAACCATAATTGCCTGCGCTACAGCCATTACCCATTCGGCAATGAGTGGCGCTTCACCGGCCCGGACCAGTCTGACCTGTCGGTACGGGTGTCGGGCAATCTGGTGACCAACAGCGCGGAAACCTTGCTGCTGGTCGCATTGAGCGGCGAGGGTTTGCTGCTGCTGCCCAGCTTTATCGTGCTGGACGATTTGCGCAGCGGAGCCCTGTGTCGGCTGCTGCCGGACCTCCGGCCGGTGGAGTTCGCCATCAACGCCATCTATCCGCACCGGGATCACCTGTCCACCAAGGTGAGAACCTTCATCGACCTGCTGGCCGTGCATTTCGCCCGCCATCGCGAATGGCTGAATCCCTTCGACCCCTCCTCCGCGCGGTCGGGAGCCGGACCCGACGGATTGCCCCCGCACCAGGTTTAACGGTCCGACCGGCGGCTTCTTCACGCGGTCGCAATAACGCAGACAATATCAGTCTGCGTTTTCCGCTTGCGCGGTGAAACGCAGACTGATATTGTCTGCGTTATTGGACGGGCAGCCGGATCGTGGTGATCCGCAAGGTTCGAACGCCCGCCGCCGCCATTTCCGGCTTTTCAATCGGGCACCGGATGCCCGCCGGACAGGAGAGGAACTCATGAAAATCGTCGTCATCGGTGGAACGGGGCTGATCGGTTCCAAGCTTGTCGCCATCCTGAGCGCCAGCGGCCATGAGGTCGTGGCCGCCTCGCCCAGCAAGGGCGTGAACACCATCTCCGGCGAGGGATTGGCCGGGGCGCTGGCCGGAGCCGAGGTGGTCGTGGACGTGTCCAATGCCCCGTCCTTCGACGAAACCGTCGTAACCGATTTCTTCCGGACCTCCGGCCGTAATCTGGCCGCGGCTGAGGCGAAGGCCGGCGTCCGCCACCATGTCGCCCTGTCGATTGTCGGCACCGACAGCGTCGCCGACCTCGGCTATTTCCGTGCCAAGGTGGAACAGGAACGGCTGATCGCGCAGTCCGGCATTCCCTACACCATCGTCCGCGCCACCCAATTTCTGGAATTCCTCGCCGGCATCGCCGACGGCCATGCCGATGGCGACACGGTGCGGCTGGCGCCGGTGCAGTTCCAGCCGATTGCCGCGGACGATGTGGCCGCCATCCTGGCCGAGACCGCCCTGGCGCAGCCGCTCAACGGACGCATCGACATCGCCGGTCCGGACCGCGGTCTCTTCGCCGACATCATCGGCCGTTATCTCAAGGCAGTGGGCGACCGCCGCAGCGCCGTCGGCGATCCGGCAGCCCGCTATTTCGGCGGCAGCGTCACCGAATTTTCCCTGGTGCCCACCGGCCCGGCCCGCCTCGGCCGGATCGGTCTGACCGGCTGGCTCGAACGGTCCAAGGCCGGCGCCTGAACGACTTTCCGCCACAGGGCGTCGCCACCCGGCGACCAATCAAAACCGTCGATTGCCGAAGGAGCAGACCCATGAAGCGCTTTATCGCCCCCCTCTTGTTCGCAACGCTGCCGTTCGCCACGGCCCTTGCCGATGCCCCCCAGTCGAAAAATGCCAAGGTGACCTTGGTCTACGAACACGCGCTGCCCGACGTGCCCGGCAAGAGCGTCAAGGGGGTGCTGGTCGAATATGGTCCGGGCGGATATTCGCCTGCCCATACCCATGCCAAGTCGGCGCTCATCTACGCCACCGTGCTGGAGGGGGCGATCCGCAGCAAGGTCAATGACGGCCCGGCCAAAACCTATGGGGCGGGTGAGAACTTCACCGAACTGCCGGGCGACCATCACGGGGTCAGTGCCAACGCCAGCGACACCAAGCCGGCGAAGCTCCTTGCGGTCTTCGTGGTGGACACCGCCGATACGGAGCTGACCACACCGGACAAGAGGTGACGGGGAAGTTGCGGAACAGGGACGGCTTGCGCTTTGAAACGCGGATTATTAATGTCCCTGTTCCTCATTTTCTATCGGAACCGGCCATGGCACATCTCACCGTCAGCGTCGAGTATGGCATTCACTGCCTTCTCTGGCTGGTCTCATCGGGCAACCAGCCACTGAGCAGCCGTGATCTGGCCGAGTTGCAGGGCATCTCGCCGTCCTTTCTGGCCAAGATTTTCCCGAAGCTCGAAAAGGCCGGACTCGTGATGGCCAGCGAAGGCGTGCGCGGCGGCTATCGGCTCGCCAAAGCACCGGAGGACATCACCTTTCTGGACATCGTCGATGCGATTGAAGGCGACAAACCGCTTTTCGATTGCCAGGAAATCCGCGGTCGCTGCGCGGTGTTCGGCCAGCGACCGCCCTCCTGGGCGACATCCGGCGTCTGTGCGGTCCATGCGGTGATGATGCGTGCGGAAAAGGCGATGCGGGCAGTACTGGCCCAAGAGACGCTTGCCAACGTTGCAAACACATTCGGCCGGAAGGCCCCGGCGGAATTCTCCGACGAAATAGCCCATTGGATCCAGGACCGGCTCAGCGCCCGGACCACGACACGCCCATCGCGATCCAGCTGAAACGCCCCTCGATCCGGAAACGGAGGGCCGCGCATCGGGCATCGAGCCTGAAGCCGGAACAGCGAACAGCTCGACCCTCATAAACATGCATCTTCAATGAATTTTTTACCTGCTATCGACCCTCGCGTAGCGGCACGCTCCGCCTGACCTCCGTTTCTGCGCCTGATATCCACTCAATAGGACGACAGGCACCCAGAGTTCTTTTCGAACAGGGTGCGACAATCTGTCCGCTCTTAAAGATGCATTTCCTCAGCATATTATAGCCATGACATCGCGCGATTGGCGCCGCCGGCGACACGCCCGATCCACTTGACACCCACTCACGCTGAAGACGCCGTCGGCCATCGTCGACCGGGCACGCCAGCGCACCAGAGCCAAGGAGCTCACATCATGAAGACTCTCATCCTCACCACACATCACACGCCACGCGACATCAGCGACCGCATCGCGCTGGGCTTCACCAAGGCGCTGCGCCTGCTGGCCGACACCTTCTTCGCCAAGCGCTACGGGCACCGTGCCATCGTGCTGGAAACAGTGGCGGCGGTTCCGGGCATGGTCGGAGCCACATTGCAGCACCTGCGCTGCCTGCGCCGCATGCAGCATGACCAGGGTTGGATTCACACCCTGCTCGACGAGGCCGAGAACGAACGCATGCACCTGATGACCTTCATCGAGGTGGCGAAGCCGAACTGGCTGGAACGGGTCCTGATCCTGCTAACACAGGGCGCCTTCTACAACGCCTTCTTCCTGCTGTACCTGATCTCGCCGAAGACGGCCCACCGCGTGGTCGGCTATTTCGAAGAGGAAGCCGTCATCAGCTACACCGGCTATCTCACCGAAATCGACGCCGGTCGGCATGCCAACCCGCCGGCCCCGCGTCTTGCCATTGATTACTGGCAGCTTCCGGAAACCGCGACCCTGCGTGACGTTGTGCTCGCCGTCCGCAACGACGAAGCGAACCACCGCGACGTGAACCATGGCTTCGCCGATACGCTGGCGGGCCAGCCTTCCGCCGATGCAGGACACGGTGAGGAGCCGCGCAAAGCCGCGTGACCGGAACCTTGGCCCCTCCCCTGCCTCGGAAGGCCGACAGTCCAGCCCATCCCAATTTGCCAAAACACCTTCACCGCCTGAAAGCCAAGAGAGGAAAAGAGATGACACACCGTCTGGACAACCGCGTCGCCGTCGTCACCGGCGCCAGTTCCGGCATCGGCCAGTCCATCGCCGAGCGCTTCCTTGATGAAGGCGCCAAGGTCGCCGTGTTTGCCCGCAACGCGGAAGCCCTGCAGGAGATCGTTGCCAAGGCTCCCGACCGGGTGCTGGCCGTCGTCGGCGACGTGACTGTACGCGCCGACTTGGAGCGTCTGGTGCGGGAAACGACTGGACGTTTCGGCGGTGTGGACATTGTCGTTCCGAATGCCGGCGTCGCCAAGGTGGTGCCGTTCGCCGATAGCGACGAGGATGCCATCCAGGATCAGTTCTCGATCAATGTCGTCGGCGCGCTCCAGACAGTGCGGCTGTTCCTGCCGTCGTTCCGCCGGAACGGGTCCATCGTCTTCATCACCACCTTCCTGGTCCAGGTCGGCTTTCCGGGCCTCGCCGTCTACAGCGCCAGCAAGGCAGCCATCAGTTCGGCAACGAAGACGCTGGCCGCCGAACTCGCACCGCAGGGCATCCGGGTGAACGCCGTGGCCCCTGGCCCGATCGCCACCGCGATCTGGAGCAAGGTCGGCCTGCCCGAGGACGTGCTCGGTCAGGTTGCGGCCAACGTTACCGCCCGCCTGTTCCCGGGCGCCTTCGGCGCTCCGCAGAGCATCGCCGACGCGGCGCTGTTTCTTGCTTCGGACGAGGCGAAGAACATCTACGGTCAGGAAATGGTCGTCGATGGCGGTTACACCATCGGGTGAGGAAGGGCAGTCCGCCTCGGAGCGGGCGGTGGCAAACATCGGCTATGCCAGAGTATCGACTGCCGGTAAGGATCCGGCCCCACCCGTGCCGTTGATTCCACCCGTCAACACGCCTTCGGGCACCCGTTCCAAAACGCTGATGAATGATCCGGGACAGGCCTCCGGCCTTCTCGCCGACCTGGAGGCGATGCGCTACGCCTGAGCGGACGGCTCAGCCGGCACCCTTGAGATAGGCGCGCGGCGACGATCCCAGCACCCGCTTGAACATCGCCGTGAAGGCGGCGGGGTTGTCATAGCCGAGGTCGAGTGCGACCGTGGTGACGGTCTCCCCCGCCACAAGCCGCGGCAGGGCGGCGGCAAGGCAGGCCTGTTGGCGCCATTCCAGGAAACTCAACCCGGTTTCCCGCCGGAACAGTCGGGTGAAGGCACGCCGGCTGACCGCCAGTTCGTCGCACCATTGCTCAATCGTCTCATGCACCGCCGGCTGCCGAAGAAAGCGCCGGCAGCGCTCGGCAAGGGCCGGATTCGTCGGGAAAGGAACGGTCAGCGGCTGGGCCGGCAGATGCTGCATCTCGTATCGGATCAGCGCCATCACCGCGCCGTCGTGACTGTCCGGATCGTAATCCGCCGGAACATCCACCGCGCGGGAAATCAGGCTGCGGATGAAGGGAGAAAGTCCGACCACCTGACAGCGGTCGGGCATGCCGCCGGTCAGGTCCGGATCGAGGTAGAGGCTTTGGGTGGTCACCGCCCCGATCATGCGGACCTCGTGCATGACGCCGGGCGGGATCCACAGGCCGAAGTCCGGCGGCACCACCCACCGCCCTTGCGGCGTCGACATGATCAGCACCCCGGTGATGCCGGAGATCAGCTGTCCGCGCCGGTGCCGATGGAGCGGCAGCGTGCCGCCATCCGGATAATCATGGGTGGTGGCAAGCAACGGCCGCTGGACGGCATCGATCTCGTCGACGCGGACATTTCTGACCATGGCCCGATCTCGTAGGAAACTGGCCTGACCGCGGTGGCGGGCCTTCTCCGCCGACCGTAGGCTTACGGTGCATTCAACGCAACATGCCGGGCGATCCCGTCCCACCCCACCTTCGGGGGATGGTCCGGACCCAACGCCCAAGGCGGAGAGAAGAGGGCATGCCCCCGTGACCGACACCACCATGAGCCGGCCCGGCGCCGGCTCGACGGCCTTTTCCATTCTGGCCGCGATCAGCGCCTGCCATCTGCTCAACGACATGATCCAGTCGCTGCTGCCGGCGGTCTATCCGATCCTGAAGGACGAGTTCGGCCTCAGCTTCGCCCAGCTCGGCCTGCTGACCTTCGTCTATCAGGTCACGGCGTCGCTTCTGCAGCCGTTGGTCGGCCTGTTCACCGACCGCAAGCCGATGCCCTATTCGCTGGTCTTCGGCATGGGTTCCACCCTGCTCGGGCTTCTCACCCTGGCCTGGGCGCCCGGCTTTCCGGCACTGCTCGCCGGCGGGATGCTGCTGGGCTTCGGCTCGTCCGTCTTCCATCCGGAAGCGTCGCGCATCGCGCGGCAGGCCTCCGGCGGTGCCCATGGGCTGGCTCAATCTCTGTTCCAAGTCGGCGGCAATCTCGGCTCCTCGCTCGGCCCGCTGCTGGCGGCCTTCGTCATCCTGCCCCATGGTCAGGGCAGCCTCAGCTGGTTCGCCATCGCCGCCCTTGCGGGCATGGTGGTCATGGTGCGCCTGGGTAGCTGGCAGCGGCTGAACGCCAAACCCCGCACGAGCGGCAGACAGCCCGCGCATCGGTCCGAACTGCCGGCCGGACAGGTCGCCAGGGCGGTCGGCATCCTGATCGCGCTGATCATTTCGAAATACGTCTATCTGGCCAGCATCACCAGCTACTACATATTCTATCTGATCGACCGCTTCGGGCTGTCCACCGGCGACGCCCAGCTGTGCCTGTTCGTCTTCCTGGCGGCAGTCGCGGCGGGAACTGTGATCGGCGGTCCGGTCGGCGACCGCATCGGCCGCAAGACGGTGATCTGGGTCTCCATCCTCGGCATCCTGCCCTTCACCCTCGCCCTGCCCTATGTCGGCCTGACGGCGACGATTGTTCTCAGCGCCGTGATCGGGCTGGCCCTGGCATCGGCCTTCCCCGCCATCGTGGTCTATGCGCAGGAACTGCTGCCCGGCCGGGTCGGTCTGGTGTCGGGGCTGTTCTTCGGGTTGGCCTTCGGCGTCGCCGGCATCGGTGCGGCGGGGCTCGGCGTCGTCGCGGACTGGCGCGGCATCGGCTTCGTCTATACCGCCTGCTCGTTCCTTCCGCTCCTGGGGCTGTTGACCGTCTTCCTGCCGAATGTGGAGCGGCGATAGCCGCCGGCGACGGTGAAGGGATCAAGCGGCCCTACGGCAAAAAGCCCGCGCTCCTGGTCGGAGGCGGGCTTTTTCCTGGCTTGCTGCAGCGAACCGGCAGGTTACTCCGCCGGATCCAGCATGAAATGCCGAACCTTGTGCCGGTTTTCGATCAGTTCGTCGATGGTCGGTTCATTGCGCATCGCCCGGCCGATGGCGATCTTGGTCGCCTCGTAATTGGTGCGGTAGAGATCGGCGCGATCGAGGTTCGGATCGGTGGGGCAGCGGGGATCGATCCAGACCATCACCAGGATGCACAGGTCGTTGATCCCGTCGCGCGGCAGTACGCCTTCGATGACGCAGTCCAGAACGGCGTCTGCGGTGGCCGCTTGGACGACGCCGCCGAACAGGTCGACATAGGCGCTGGACTTCATCGTCACCTTGGACACCATCATGGTGGCCGGACGGACCATCTGGTTGCAATCCCGCACCGCGAACATGCGGGTGTGACCGGCAGTCTGCCCCATCATGGTGGCGAACGCGTGGCCGGCCGGGCCATCGACCGTGCCGATCACGATCTCCGGCATGGCGTCGGTGAACTGGCCTTCCTTGGCGAAGACGGTGGCTTCGCCGACACGGAACAGCGGATTGGTCATGGGATCGATTTTCTCTCGATAAGGGTGACGTTGCCGGTCATCCGGTGCGGATGCCGTTCAGCAGCTGCTCGATGCTGCCGCGCAGCCGTTCGGTCTGGCCGGAGAGGTCCGCAGCGGCGGTCAGGACGTGCCGGGTGGCACTTTCGGTGTCGCGGGCACCGCCGGTGACATGCCGGGCGTTGCGGGCGACCACGCCCGCCCCCGAGGCCGCCTGGTCGATGCTGGCGTGAATGGTGGCCGAGGCAGCGGCCTGCGCCTGCATCGACCGGGCGATGGCCAGCGATACGGTGCTGATCTCCGCGATCACCGCGGTGATGCTTTGCAGGGCCTGGGCGGCGTTGCCGGTCGCATCCTGCATCGCCTGGATCCGAAGCGAGACATCCTGCGTCGCCTTGCCGGTCTGGCTGGCCAGCTGGCGCACCTCCTGCGCCACCACCGCAAAGCCCTTGCCGGCCTCGCCGGCGCGGGCAGCCTCGATGGTGGCGTTCAGAGCCAGGAGGTTGGTCTGTCCGGTGATCTGGTCGATGATGCGCACGACATTGCCGATATCCTCGGCCGACTGCCGCAGGCTGTGCACGGACTCGTCGGCCTTGCGGGCCTGCTCCACCGCCGACTGGGCGATGCGGGCCGAATCGTCGATGCGCGAGCGGATCTCCTCCAACGACCGGAAGGTGTCGTCGGCCAATGCGGCGACCGACTGGACATTGCCGGCGATTTGCTCCGCCGCTACGACGGTGGCGCCCGCCTGCTCGTTGGTGCGGTCGATGATGCCGGTCAGCTGACGCGCGGTGCCGTCCAGCGCGCCCGCCGACGACCCGACCATGTCCAGCCCCTCCATCGCCGTCCGCTCGAAATGGGAAATCAGCTCCTCCAGATGGGCGGAGCGCAGGCGCTGGCGGCGGCGCTCCGCAATATCCTGGAAGGCGGAGCGGACATGGTCGTTCGCGGGTGTCTCCAGAATCTCGTCCGGGGTGCCGATCTGGGTGATGCGCCCGGTCTCCATGAAGGCGATCCGATCGCCAAGCCGCATCGCCTCGTCCGGTTCCTGGGTGGTGAGCAGCACGGCGGCCCGGTGCGCCCGCTGCCAGTCGAGGAACTCGGTCTCCAGTTCCAGCCTCAGGACGGGATCGACCCCGGCGAAGGGCGCATCCATCAGCAACAGCGGCGGATCGGCGATCAGGGAGCGTGCCAGACCGATCCGCAGCCGGGTCTCGGCCGGAACCTCCAGCGGTCGCCGGGCGGCGAATTGCGCCAGCCCCATCTGCGTCAGCAGGGCCAGGGCCCGGTCGCGCCGGTCGCGCCGGCGCAAGCCCGCGATCTCCAGCCCGAAAGCGACATTGTCCAGAACGCTGCGGTTCGGCATCAGCGCCACGGCGCCGAAGGTCATCGCCATGGCGGCGCGGCGGGCAGCCACCAGTTCGGCCGGCTTCATCGTCGCCATGTCGCGCCCGTTCAGGACCACGGTCCCGGCCGTCGGTTCGACCAGCCGGTTCACCAGACGGAGCAGGGTGGACTTGCCTGCGTTGGACCGGCCCAGCACCGTGACGATTTCGCCGGCCGACAGCCCGAACGCCACGTCGGCGACGGCCACCGTGGCGCCGGTTTCCCGCAGAATGTCGGCTGGGTCGACGCCGGCGCGCAGCATGGTCAATGCCTGGGCGGCGTTGCCTCCATAAAGCTTGCAGAGTCCTTCAGCCGACACCATCGCGGCGCTTGCCGACACGGTGCCCTGCATGCGAGCAGACGGGTTCATGGGCGACCTCCGTCGTTGAAGGACTGAAAACCGGAATGGCCGGAGACGGCCGTCCGCCGCGCGGCTGCGCCATGAACGGACCGTCTCCAGGACCTGTGCGGGAAAGGGGGCGCGGCCACCGCCGTTACCAATGCTGTTAAGGGCGGTGGCGACGGGTGCCGATCAAAGCTTGCCGGTGACCCAGTAATCGATCCGGGCCTTGTTGTTCTTGATGTAATTGTCGACCGCCTGCTCGTAGCTGGTCTGACGGGCTTCCTGCATCATCGCTTCCAGATCGCCGATCGGCAGCACCATCCGGTTCAGGAATTCGAAGATTTCCGGATGATCCTGATAGAAGCCCTTGCGGACGAGCGCATTCACGCTTTCCAGCCCGCCCAGCGCACCCTTCGGGTCCTCCAGGTAGCGCAGCTTCCAGTTGGCGAACATCCAGTGCGGGCTCCAGCTCGTCACCACGATCCACTCGTTGCGCTTCATGGCGCGCTCCAGAGCGGCGAGCATCCCGGCGTCACTGGCCGACACCAGCTGCATTCCCTTCAGGTCATAGGTCTTCAGCGCCTTCTCCGACGCCTGCATCAGCCCCGATCCCGGATCGATGCCCTGGATCTTGCCGCCCAGCTTCTGCTGCACGTCCGGCTTCTTGAGATCCTCGATGGATTTGACCTGATCGACGGGGATATAGTCCGGCACCACCCAGCCCAGGCGGGCGCGGGTGTAGAGCGGGCCGAGATCGACCACGTCCTTGCCGACCTTGTCGAGATACGGCTTGTGGGTCAGCGGCTGCCACGACATCAGCATGGCGTCCAGCTTGCCGCTGGCGATGCCCTGATACTGGATGCCGATGTCGGCCATGGTCAACTCGACCTTGTAGCCGTACCGCTCCTCGATCACACGTTTGGCCAGTTTGGTCACCGCCTCGGCGTCGGCCCAGGCCGTCCAGCCGATGTTGATGGACTTCTCGGCGGCCTGCGCCGGGGCGGCGACCATGCCGACACCCACGCTGACCGTCATGGCCGCCGAAAGCAGCACGCCCAAGGCTTTACCGAAGATTTTCATCAAGAAGCCTCCTCTTATCGTTTGTTTGTTTGAACCCGTTTGGTGGAACGTCCAGGCTTTGCCGCGCCGAAGTTTGGATCGGACGCATGCCTGGGCCGACGGCCACCTTCCGGCATCGACGCGGAAAGTCGTTTCCGACCAACGGGTTCTTTGATGGCATCAGTGCTGATTGAGGAAGAATGCCGGCCCCGAAAGCAAAAAACCTTCATCAGAGCGGCAATTCGTATCGGATTTGCGACAGCTTTTTTCGAACCTCGCGCCGCCGGAGAATGTTGCCCGGTTTTCAGGCAGATGTTTCAAAGTCTTTCATTGAAATAGGGAAACGCTACGACTGCTCCATGGACACGAGGCGTCATGGATCCGGATCGGCACCCTCCGGCCGGCGGCAGGCCGCGCTCCCGCAAGACCGGAATGGCCATTGTTCTTGAATAATCACGACATGTCGCAAAACGACTATTGTCGAAGTCCAGCTTGCGCAAAAAGACAGGTGCGCCTGTCGGCCTTTTTAAAGTTGATGTCGCATTCCAGAACGCGGCACGCCGCGGCGGGCGGCAGGCTGTGTGTCGTGGAATCGAAAATAGCAACAGCCCGGTCAAGGCTGAAGCGGTTCCGCGAACACCCGGCCCCACTCCCGCAGAAGGTCAACCGCCATGTCGTCCGAGATTTCCATAGAAGCCCTGCTGACGCGCCGCAAGAAGGGCCACAGCCTGGAGGCCCCGTTCTATACCAGCGAGGAGATCTTCAAGCTGGACATGGAGATCATCTTCGGCCGCCACTGGCTGCATGTGGGTGTGGAGCCGGACGTGGCGGAGCCGGGCGACGTGATGGTTGTGGATATCGGCAAGACCTCCGTCATCGTCATGCGCGACGACGACATGGAACTGCGGGCCTATCACAATGTCTGCCGCCATCGCGGCGCGCGCATCATCCTCCAGGAGAAGACCTCGGTCGGCAATCTGGTCTGCAGCTATCACCAGTGGACCTACGGCCAGGACGGCGAGCTTCTGTTCGCCGAGCATATGGGCAACGACTTCGACCGCAAATGCCGGAACCTGAAGAAGGTGCACATCCGGTCGGTCGGCGGCCTGATCTTCATCTGCCTGGCGGAGGAAGCGCCGGACGACATCGACCGCATGGCGGCGGTCATCGAGCCCTACATCCTTCCGCATGATCTGAAGAACTGCAAGATCGCCAAGACGGTGGACCTGATCGAGAAGGGCAACTGGAAGCTCACGATGGAGAACAATCGTGAATGCTACCACTGCGTCGGCAACCATCCGGAACTGACCATCCCGTTGTTCGAATACGGCTTCGGCTTTGCACCCGACGGCACCAACCCTAAGCGGATGGAACATGCCGCCAAGTACGACGCGCTGGTGCAGACCTGCCACACCGGCTGGGAAGCGGCCGGTTTCCCCAGCCGCGAGGTCGAACACCTGACCGACACCACCGGCTTCCGAGCCGAGCGCCTGCCGCTGGACGGCGCCGGCGAGGCGCACACCAAGGATACCCGCAGCGCTTCCAAGAAGCTGCTGGGCTCGATCACCGAGCGCAAGCTGGGCGCCCTGTCCTTCTGGACCCAGCCGAACTCGTGGAACCACTTCATGAGCGACCACATCGTCACCTTCTCGGTGTTCCCGATCGGTCCCGACCGCAATCTGCTGCGCACCCGCTGGCTGGTCCACAAGGACGCGGTCGAGGGCGTCGACTACGACCTGAACCGCCTGACGGAGGTGTGGGAAGCGACCAACCAGCAGGATGCCGATCTGGTCGAAATCTCGCACAACGGCGCCATCAGCCCCGCTTACGAGCCGGGCCCCTATTCGCCCTACACCGAGCCCCTCGTGGAGAAGTTCACGGAATGGTATGTCGGCCGCATGTCCGAGCATCTGCTGGGCAAGCAGGCGCCGGTGAGCGTCGCGGCCGAATGACGTGACACAGAGAGGCGATCCCGGCCGGCAGGCCGCCGGGATCGCCTTCGGTTCAAGGCTCAGGGTCCAGGGCTCAAGATAGAGAGATGACGATGCAGCAGGATGCGGCTCCGCCTCCGGTCCGGAATTGGGATCCGGAAATCGACGACACGCTGGTGTGCCGGGCGGTGCGGAACGAGACGCATGACGTGAAGACCTTCGTCTTCGCACCGCGGAACCCCTGCCTGTTCCGGTTCAAGCCAGGTCAGTTCATCACGCTGGAACTGCCGATCGGCGGCGGAATTATTCACCGCAGCTACACCGTCTCCTCCTCCGCCGCGCGGCCGCACCGGCTCTCGATCACCGTCAAGCGTGTGCCCGGCGGTCCGGTATCGAACTGGCTGCACGACACGCTGAAGCCCGGCGACACCATCCGCGCGGTCGGCCCGCTCGGCGAATTCACGCCGGGGGAAACCGGGACACCGCGCAAGTTCCTGTTCCTGTCCGGCGGCAGCGGCGTCACGCCCCTGATGTCGATGACCCGGACCTTCGACGATCTGGGCGAGGATCACGACATCGTCTTCGTCCATGCCGCCCGCACGCCTGCCGACATCGTCTTCCGGCGCGAACTGGACGCGCTGACCGGTCCCGGCCGGCGCCTGCGCGTCGCCCATGTGTGCGAGGGCATCGGCACCGAATCCCATTGGGCCGGCTTCACCGGCCGGCTGTCTCTGCCGATGCTTGGAATGATCGCTCCGGACTTCAAGGAGCGGGAGGTCTATGTCTGCGGCCCAAGCCCCTTCATGAAGGCGGTGCGCGCCTTCCTTGAGGAGGGTGGCTTCGACATGAGCCGCTACCATCAGGAAAGCTTCAATTTCGAGGAACTGACGGCCGAGCTTGCCGCGGGAGAGCCGGCGGCGCCATCCGCTCCGGCCCAGGTGGCCGCGCCCACCGACGGCTTCCGCGTCGAATTCGCGAAGACCGGCAAGGTGTTTCCCTGTCCACCGGACATGGCCGTGGCCGATGCGGCATCGGCCGCGGACGTCCGGGTTCCGACCTCCTGCTCGCGCGGGATGTGCGGGACCTGCAAGACGAAGTTGATCTCCGGCACGGTGGAAATGAGCCACACCGGCGGCATCCGCAAACGCGAAATCGACCAGGGGTTGATCCTGCTCTGTTGCAGCCGCCCGACCAGTGATCTGGTGATAGAGCGTTAGAATCATCGCCAACGAATTGTCTTCCGGGGAGCGGGCCGTTGACGCTACCATCCCGAAGGACGGGTCACGGCCGTCAACCTGGGGCCGTGGGACTGGGAGGGTATCCTGGTGGGGAAGACAGTGGAATATCGCCGTTTCGGCGGTAGCGGTCCCGCACCCCGGCAGGAGGAACGTGCGCTGTTGTCAGTCGGGTTCATCCTGACCAACAATTTCACGTTGACGGCGCTCGCCCCCTTCATCGACGCGCTCCGGCTGGCGGCCGACGAGGGCGACCGGTCGCGCCAGATCCGTTGCCGCTGGACCATCATGGGTTCGCGGGCCGAGCCGGTGATGTCCAGTTGCGGCATCGGCGTCGCCCGCTGGGAACCGCTGACCGATCCCCGCCGCTTCGACTATGTGGTCGTGGTGGGCGGGTTGCTGCACGGCGGCCCGCAGTTGGACGACGAGACGCTGGCCTATCTGCGCGCCGCGGCATCCTATGGCGTCACCCTGATCGGCGTTTGCACCGGCAGCTTCGTGCTGAGCCGCATCGGCCTGATGAAGAACCGGCGCTGCTGCGTCAGCTGGTATCATCACCGCGATTTCATCGAGGAATTTCCCGATCTGGTGCCGGTGGCCGACCAACTCTACGTGGTGGACCGCGACCGCATCACCTGTTCGGGCGGCGCCGGGGTGGCGGACCTTGCCGCCTTCCTGATCGAGCGCCATCTGGGCCGCGCCACCGCCCAGAAAACCATGCACATCCTGCTGATCGACAAGGCGCGTCCCGCCAGCCAGTCGCAACCGCAGCCGCCGACGGTCGTGGAGATCACCAACGACCGCGTCCGCCGTGCCCTTCTGCTGATGGAGCAGCACATCAGCGACCCGCTGTCGGTGGAGGAGATGGTCCGCCGGCTGAACGTCAGCACCCGCCAGTTCGAACGGCTGTTCCGGCTGGCCGTCGGCACCAGCCCGGCCACCTACTACCGGACACTGCGCCTGCGCTACGGTCACTGGCTGTTGCGCAACACCAAGCGTTCGGTCACCGCCATCGCGAACGAGGCCGGCTTCGCCGACTGCGCCCATTTCTCCCGCCAGTTCCGCGAGCTGTTCGGCATCTCGCCGTCGGAGGTACGCCGCACCGCCGAGCCCGATGCGGAGGCCGATCCGCATCTCTCGCCCCTCGCCGCCTTCCGGCGCACCAACGGCGACTCCCTGCTGCCCGACCGCCGCCTGTTCGAAGACCCGGCGCCGACGGCCCAAGAGGGTATGGCGACGGACTGAAGGGGGTGCTACCACTCCTAATTCGCCCAAAGAATTCAGGCATTTGACGGCCCGCCCCGGCATCGCTCCGCCTCTGTCGCAAAAAGGTAATTCCCGGTCGCGGGGGGCAACGCGACAATCGCGCCGATGGTGAATTCTTGGCAGGCTCAATACTGGGGATCGTTCCTGCCATGTCCTCACCCGCCGAAGCCCTTCTGAAGCCTCTGCAGATCAAGCATTTGACGATCCGTAACCGCGTGATGAGCACCAGCCACGCGCCGGGTTACGGGTCCGAAGGCAAGCCGAAGGAACGCTATCAGCTCTACCACGAGGAAAAGGCCAAAGGCGGCATCGGCCTGACGATGTTCGGCGGCTCATCCTCCGTCGCGGTGGACAGCCCGGCGGCGCCGTGGAACCAGATTTCCGTCGCCGACGACAGCGTCATTCCCTTCTTCCGTGAATTCTCCGACCGGGTGCATCGCCATGGCGCGGCGCTGATGATCCAGCTGACTCACATGGGCCGGCGCACCCGCTGGGACACCGAGAACTGGCTGCCCACCGTCTCCGCCTCGGCCGCGCGCGAACCGGCGCACCGTAACACGCCGAAGGAGATGGAGGATTTCGACTTCAAGCGGATCATCGCCAGCTATGCCGCCGCCGCCCGCCGCTGCAAGGAAGGCGGTCTGGACGGTTTCGAGCTGTCGGCCGCCCACGGCCACCTGATCGACCAGTTCTGGAGCCCCTCGGTCAACCGGCGCACCGACAAGTATGGCGGCAGCCTGGAAAACCGCATGCGCTTCGGCATCGAGGTGTTCGAGGCGATCCGCGCCGAGGTCGGCGACGACTACGTCATCGGCATGCGCATGTCGGGCGACGAGCTGATCGACGACGGCCTCAGCCACGAGGACTGCATCGCCATCGCCCGCACCTATGCCGAGCGCGGGCTGATCGACTTCGTCAATGTGCTGGGCGGACAGGCGCGCGATCATCTGGCGCACGCCATCTCGCTGCCCAACATGTCCTTCCCGGTCGCCCCCTTCCTGCATCTGGCCAGCGGCATCAAGCGCGAGGCCGGCATCCCCGTCTTCCATGCCCAGCGCGTGACCGACCTCGCCACCGCCGCCCGCGCGGTGGAGGAGGGCCATGTCGACATGGTCGCCATGACCCGTGCCCACATCGCCGACCCGCATCTGGTGCGCAAGCTGATGGAGGGACGGCTGGACGATGTGCGGCAGTGCGTCGGCGCCGGCTATTGCATCGACCGCATCTATGTCGGCGGCGACGCGCTGTGCATCCAGAACGCGGCGACGGGACGCGAGAGCACCATGCCGCACGTGATCCCGAAGGCGGAGCGCAAGCGCCGCGTCGTCGTGGTCGGCGGCGGTCCCGGCGGCCTGGAAGCCGCCCGCGTCTGTGCCGAGCGTGGCCATTCGGTCGTCCTGCTCGAACGCAACGCCGCCCCCGGCGGCCAGATCGGCATCGCCGCCAAGGCGACCTGGCGTGAGGCGATGAGCGGCATCACCCGCTGGCTGTCCCAGCAGGTCACCAAGCTGGGCGTCGATGTCCGCCTTGGGGTGGAGGCCGACCGCAGCACCGTGGAGGCCGAGAATCCCGACGTGGTGATCCTCGCCACCGGCGGCCGGCCCAACCGCGGCGATTTCAAGGGCGCCGCCTTGGCGGTGTCGACCTGGGATGTCCTGACCGGGGCGGTGGAGCCGACGGGGACCGTCCTGATGTATGACGGCACCGGCCAGCATCACGGCGCCTCCTGTGCCGAATTCATGGCCAAGCGCGGCGCGCTGGTAGAGATCGCCACCCCCGATCGCATGGTGGCGGAGGAGGTCGGCACCACCAACCAGCCGATCCACCTGCGCGAGCTGTACAAGCTGAACGTGGTGATGACCACCAACCACCAGCTCGTGGAGATCTACCCGGAGGGCAACCGCCGCGTCGCCGTCCTGCGCAACGAATACACCCACGAGGAGGAGGAGCGGCTGGTCGACCAGATTGTGGTGGAGCTGGGCACGCTGCCCAACGACGGCCTCTATTTCGATCTGAAGGACCACTCGCTGAACCGCGGCCAGACCGATCTCGACAGCCTGATCGCCGGCCGGCCGCAGCCGGTGCAGGCCAACGGCCATGGCGGCTACACGCTGCATCGCATCGGCGACGCGGTGGCCGGCCGCAACATCCACGCCGCCATCTACGACGCGGCCCGGCTGTGCAAGGACATCTGACGACCACCCATCCGCCCCCGCCACGCGACAGGAGCCGTCCGACGTGATCGCCACCGCTCTTACCACCGTCGTCCTTGCCGTCCTCGCCATCGGCGCGGCATTGGCCGCCTGGCAGTCGCGGCGCTGGCTGGCCGGCCGCCCGGCGGCGGTCGGTGTGGTCGCCGGACTGCGCGCTTTGCCCGGCCGCTATCTGGTGGATGTCCACGATGTGGTGGGGCGGACGCCGTTCAACGCCCGGTTCCACGCCTTGGCTGCTGGTGGTTTCCTGGCGTCGATCGGGCTGCTGGTGGCGATGGGCGTCGGCATCGCTGGTTCCTGGGCCGGCTCGCGCATCGTCTGGCTGCTGCTGGCCGTGGTGCTGGCGGCGATGCTGGCGGGATCGCTGATGGTCTGGCATCGCCGCCGGGTGGTCCGCCCGCGCGAGCTGTCGCAGGGCCGCTTCGCCCGCCTTCCGGTGTCGCTCTTGGGCTTTTCCGGCTGTCTGCTTTTGGTGTCCCTCGACCAGTCGCTGGGCGGTGTGATGCCGGAGGCGCTGGCCCTGGTCCTTGTCGCGATTACCGGGCTGACGCTGGCCGATCTGGTGTGGGGGGTGTGGAAGGGACCGCTGAAGCACGCGGTGCATGGCGCGCTGCATCTGGCCTTCCACCCGCGCCCGGCCCGCTTCCACGACGGCAAGGGGCGCGACACCGGGCTGAAGCCGCTGCCGCTCGCGCCGGCGGAGGAGAGTGAGCCGGGCGCGCTGGGCGTGGAGCGTCCGGTCGATTTCGCCTGGAACCGGCTGCTCGGCTTCGACGCCTGCGTCCAGTGCGGGCGGTGCGAGACGGCCTGCCCGGCTTATGCCGCCGGCCTGCCGCTGAACCCGAAGAAGCTGGTGCAGGATCTGGTCGCCGCCATGGACGGCGAGGCCAGCGACGCCGCCTATGCCGGCAATCCCCATCCCGGCCGCGGCGTCGGCAAGGCCCATGGCGGGGCGGCGCTGCCGCTGATCGGGCCGGACGCGATGATCCATCCCGACACGCTGTGGTCCTGCACCACCTGCCGCGCTTGCGTGCAGGAATGCCCGATGATGATCGAGCATGTGGATGCCGTCGTCGACCTCCGCCGTTTCCAGACGCTCGAGCTGGGCGCCACTCCCGGCAAGGCCGCCGTCATGCTGGAGGAGCTGCGCGCCACCGACAACCCCGGCGGCCGCTCGCTCGCCCGGCGCTGGGATTGGGCGGCCGACCTGTCGCTGCCCCGGCTGCCGGCCGGCGGATCTTGCGACACGCTGCTGTGGGTCGGCGACGGCGCCTTCGACCTGCGGGTCCAGCGCTCGCTGCGGGCACTGGTCGTGCTGCTGCGCCGCGCCGGGGTGGACTTCGCCGTGCTGGGCGACGAGGAGCTGGATTGCGGCGATGTCGCCCGCCGGTTGGGCGACGAGGCGACCTTCCAGTCGCTGGCGATCCGTAACGTCGCGACGCTGAACGCCCGCCGCTTCAACCGTATCGTCACCGCCGATCCGCATGCGCTGCACACGCTGCGCAACGAATATCCGGCCTTCGGCGGCAATTGGACCGTCGTCCATCACACCGCCCTGCTGCTGGACCTGATCACCAATGGCGTGCTGACCGTCACCAAGCCGGTCGGGCGCAGTGTCACCTTCCACGATCCCTGCTATCTCGGCCGCTACAATGGCGAGATCGAGGCGCCGCGCGCCCTGCTGGACGCCATCGGCGTGGAGCGCCGGGAAATGCTGCGCTCCGGTATGCGGTCGAGCTGCTGCGGTGGCGGTGGCGGCGCTCCGCTAACCGACGTGTCGGGCGAACGCCGCATTCCCGACGTCCGCATGGAGCATGTCCGGGAGACCGGCGCCTCGCTGGTTGCCGTCGCCTGCCCCAACTGCGCTCTGATGCTGGAGGGCGTCGTCGGTCCCCGGCCGGAGGTGGCGGAGATCGCCGAACTGGTGCTCGCCGCGACGGAGACCGCCCGATGACCACTCCTCCGACCTTCCGCCGCCGTGTCGATCCCCGCGCCGAGCGTGCCGCCCGCACCATCCTGACCGGCCAGCGTCCGCGCCTGCTGCGCCAGCCGGTCGCCGCAGCGACGAATGAACGCCGCCGCGACCCGCGCGCCATCCGCGACGCCGCCCTGGTCCAGCGCCAGCCGCGCCCGCGCTACGACTGGACGCGCGACGCGGCCTCGACCACTCCCGCTCCGATGATGGGCGCCGCAATTGCCGTCGCCCCCGCGATCCCGCTGCAGGTGATCGCCGAGCCGGCCTATCTGATCCTCGCCATACTCGACCGGCCCGGCGGCGAGGTCAGCGAGCATGACCGGCAGGTGATCGCCGCCGCCCGCCTGCTGGCCGACGCCGGCGGCGGTGCGGTGGTGACCGTCTCCACCGGGTCGGGAGAGGCGCTGACCGAGGCCGGGTCCGACCGCCATGTCGCCCTGCCCGAGAATTGGGCAGACGACTACGTGCCGGAACGGCGGGCCGCCACCGCTTCGGCGCTGATCGAGGCGCTGTCTCCCCGCCACATCCTGTTCCCGGACAGCCCGGACGGCGCCGACGTCGCACGGCGGGTCGCGGCGGCGGCGGGAGAGCGGCTGTTCGCCGGCGTACAGAGCCTCGGCCCCGACCGCGCCACCCGGCAATCGGCCGGCGGGTCGCTGGAGACCGGGCACCGCCCCACCCGGCTGATGACGGTGGCGGCGGACGCCTTCGCCCCGCTCGACGGCGTGCGGCATGAAGCCCGGCCGCTCGACCTCGCCGGTCCGCTGCTGGCCGGTGAGAAGGTTCTGCCCCGCCTGGGCGGTGCCCGCCGGTTGGCGGTCGATCCCGACGCCCTGTCGCTGTCGGAAACCGACTTCATCCTCAGCGCCGGCAACGGCGTGACCGACTGGGGGAGCTTCGCGGAACTGGGCGAGGCGCTGGGCGCCACCCGCGCCGGCAGCCGCGTGGTCTGCGATGCCGGCCATCTGCCGCGCGAACGGCAGGTCGGCGCCTCCGGCACGGTGGTCAGCGCCCGCTGCTACCTAGCCTTCGGCATCGCCGGTGCGCCGCAGCATCTTCAGGGCATCACCGGCGTCCGCCATGTCATTGCCGTCAACACCGACCTCCACGCCGAGATGATCAAGCGGGCAGACCTGTCCATCGTCGCCGATGCGCAGGCCGTCATGCCCGCCCTGATCCGGCTCATCCGGGAGCGCCGCCATGACTGATGTCGCCGTTCTGCTGTCGATCGGCCGCCATCCGGTTTCCGGCCGCGCCCGCCGTGCCGCCACCGACGCGCAGGCGCTGGAGATGGCTCTGTCGCTACGCCCGCGGCGGCTGACGGCGATCCATGCCGGTCCGGCCGCCGATGCCGAGGCGCTGCGCGCCTATCTCGGCATGGGGCTGGAGCGGCTGACGCTGCTGACCCTGCCGGAGGGGACCGACCCGGTCGAACCGCTGATCGCCCATCTGCGCCAGTTCGACCCGTCGATGGTCCTGACCGGGCGACAGGCGGAGGACGGCGAGGGCAGCGGCATGCTGCCGTACCTGATCGCCCGCGGCCTCGACGCTGCTATCGTTCCCGACGTGGTGCGGATCGGACCTGCCGACGCGCAGAACTCCATGCCGGGCACGGCCGACCTCGTTCAGGCGCTGCCGCGCGGACAGCGGCGGGCATTGACCGCCACCGGCCGTTTCGTGGCGACCATCCATCCTTCCGCCCCGCCCGCCCGCGCCTCGGCTTTCGGCCCGGCCCGGCGGGGCGTCATCGAGCCGGTGGCGGCCCAGGCGACCGCCGACCTCTTCCTGTCGGACTGTGAGCATCGGCCTTGGCGACCAAAGCCCAAGCTGATGCGCGTGAAGCGCGGCGGATCGGCCCTCGACCGGCTGAAAGCGGCGACCGAGAGCAAGAGCGGAAAAGGCCAACTGCTGGTCAACCCGACAGCCGAAGCGGGAGCACTGGCCATTTACGACAGCCTAGTCGAACAGGGAATGCTTCCATGAACACCATGCAAAACGATCCTCCCAGTACCGCAGGTCGTGCTGTCGTCAATCGAGGGGAGGCCTGTCGATGAACACGATGATGCGAAGCGCGGTTTCGGTCGGCGGTCCGGCCGGCCTCGGCTTTCCCCGCGGTGCGGCCAGGACGAACGTCGGCGATGACGCGGCGGTCCGCCTGGAAGTGCGGAACGTCTACAAGGTCTTCTCCGCCGATCCCAAGCCGGCGCTGACCATGCTGCGCCAGGGCTCCAGCAAGGCGGAGGTTCTGGAAAAGCTGAACGTCAATGTCGGCGTTCTGGATGCCAGCTTCCAGGTCCGTTCCGGCGAGATTTTCGTCATCATGGGGCTGTCGGGGTCCGGCAAATCCACCATGATCCGCCTGCTGAACCGGCTGATCGAGCCCAGCAGCGGCGAGATCCTGCTCGACGGCAAGGATCTGGTCAGCATGTCCAAGGCCGAGCTGATCCAGGCCCGCCGCCGCAACATGGGCATGGTCTTCCAGTCCTTCGCCCTGATGCCGCATTTGAGCGCGCTGGACAACGCCGCCTTCGGCCTGGAAATCTCCGGCGTCTCCAAGGCCGAGCGTCACAAGGCCGCGCAGCAGGCCCTGGAACAGGTGGGCCTGGGCACCTACGCCCACCGCTACCCGCGCGAAATGTCGGGCGGCATGCAGCAGCGCGTCGGCCTCGCCCGCGCGCTGGCCAACGACCCCACCATCCTGCTGATGGACGAGGCCTTCTCCGCTCTCGATCCGCTGATCCGCACCGAAATGCAGGACGAGCTGCTGCGCCTGCAGCGCGAACACCAGCGCACCATCGTCTTCATCTCCCACGATCTGGACGAGGCGATGCGCATCGGCGACCGCATCGCCATCATGGAAGGCGGCCGCATCGTGCAGGTCGGCACGCCCTATGAAATCCTCAGCCGTCCGGCCGACGATTACGTCCGCTCCTTCTTCCGCAACGTCGATGCGTCCAAGGTGCTGCGGGCCGGCGACGTGGCGCGCTACGAGGCGACCAACACGGTCATCCGCCTGCCGGGCGAGCTGACCCCGGCACTGCAGCAGCTGCGCGAGAACCACCACAATTTCGGCTATGTGCGCACCCAGGACGGCCGCTTCGAAGGTGTCGTCTCGCAGACGACGCTGGAACGCGAACTGAAGGGACCGCAGCCGCGCTTCATCAACGCCTTCCTGCCCGACGTCCGAACGGTCAACGCCGCCACGCCCGTCCACGCCCTGCTCGCCCTCGTCGCCGACACCGAATGGCCGGTGCCCGTCGTCGATGACGACCACAACTTCCTCGGCGCCATCTCGCGCGCCCTCATGCTCCACACCCTGGTCCGGGGGGATTGATCGATGGATTCCGAAATCAGAATCGGCAAATGGGTCGAGGATCTGGTCAGCTTCATGCTCGACCACTTCCAAACGACGTTCGACGCGATCGCGTCGGTGGTGAACGGCTTCGGCGGCGCCATCGACTATGTGCTGGTCGGGGCGCCGGCCTGGCTGCTGATCGGACTGATCGTCGCCATCTCCCTGTGGCGTGTCGGCGTCGGCTTCGCCGCCTTCACCGTCGCCGCCCTGACGCTGATCGCCGGCATGGGGCTGTGGACGGAGACCGCCTCCACCCTGGGACTGGTGCTGACCGCCACCCTGCTCAGCCTGCTGGTCGGCGTGCCGCTGGGCGTCTGGATGGCGCGCAACCGCGTGGTCGAAAGCATCGTCCGCACCACGCTGGACTTCATGCAGACCATGCCGGCCTTCGTCTATCTGATCCCGGCGGTGATGTTCTTCGGCCTGGGCCGGGTGCCGGGCATCCTCGCCACCGTGATCTTCGCCATGCCGCCGGCGGTGCGCCTGACCTCGCTCGGCATCCAGCAGGTGCCGGCCGAGATCGTCGAGGCCGGAAAGGCCTTCGGCTGCCATGACCGCCAGCTTCTGTTCAAGGTGCAGCTGCCGAACGCCCTGCCATCGATCATGGCGGGCGTGAACCAGACCATGATGATGGCGCTGTCGATGATCGTCATCGCCTCGATGATCGGTGCCGGCGGTCTGGGCAACGTGGTGCTGCAGGGCATCCAGCGCCTGGACATCGCGCTCGGCTTCGAAAGCGGCCTCAGCGTCGTGCTGCTGGCGATCGTTCTCGACCGCATCACGCAAAGCTTCGGCCGGACCGCCTCCGCTCCGCGCCCTGCACGCTTCGCGTTCCTGCGGCGCTTCATGCCGGTGCCGGCACGGTGAGCGCAGGGGCTCTTCCGGAAGGGGGCTTCGCCGCCGCTCTTCCGGCTCGGCCCGCGCCACCCCACGGGCCGCGGCTGCCGGGTGACAATGCGGGCGACATCGGAGGCGGCATACGGGTGGAGCGGCTGACCGGCGGCGCCCTGGCCGACCGGGTGGAGGAGTTGGCGGCCCTGCGACTGGCGGTGCTGGGCGAGTTCCCCTATCTCTATTCCGGTTCGGCCGCCTACGAGGAACGCTATCTGTCCGATCTCGGCGGCTTGCCGGGCGGACTCATCCTGGCCGCGTTCGAGCGCAATCGCATGGTCGCGGCCGTCACCGGTGCACCGCTCGATCAGGAACTGGACGCCTTGCGCGACCCGTTCACCCATGCCGGCTGCGCCCCGCGCTCCATCTTCTATTTTGGCGAGGTGGTGGTCCTCCCCTCCCATCGCGGGCGTGGGATCGGGACCACCCTGCTTGAGATCGGCGAATCCCACATACGCGATACCGGCGGCTTCGCGTCCATCGCCTTCGGCGAGATCGTCCGGTCCGTCAACCATCCCCGCCGCCCGAACACCTATCGGACGCCCGATGCCGCGTGGCGGCGTCTGGGCTATCGGCTGGAGCCCGAGATCGGCGGAACCCTGTCCTGGTGCGACGCCTTCGACCGGGAGGAGACCGCCAAACCCCTTCGTTTCTGGGTCAAGTCCCTCGCCACCAGCATCGGAGCATGACACATGCCGCAGGACGGCCTGGTCTTCGATATTCCGGCCGGGGAGAGCACGGACGACGGGTGCCCGCCGCTGGTCCGCGAGATTCCCTACCGCGATCCGGTCGCCGCCTTCGCACCCTGGTCCGGCCAGCCATTCGCCGCCCTTCTGCACAGTGCCGCGGAAGCCGGCGGCCGGGGCCGGTGGAGCATCGTCGCGGCGGAGCCCTTCCGCACCATCGAGGCCCATGGCGAGGCGCGCGGCGGCTCCGTCACGGTTGACGGAGTTGCGGTTGCCGGCGATCCCTTCACGGTGCTGGAGCAGCAGCTGACTGCCCACCGCCTGACCATTCCCCCTGATCTGCCCGTTCCCTTCGCCGGCGGTGCCGTCGGCTTCCTCGGCTACGAGTTGGGACAGGTTCTGGAGCGGCTGCCGGCGCGCCATGGCGACGACAGCGACCTGCCCGACATGGCCTTCGGGCTCTACGACACCGTCATCGTCTTCGATGAGTTGGAACGGCGCGGCTGGATCCTGTCCAGCGGCTTTCCCGAACACGGCCCGGTCGGGCGCCGCCTCCGCGCCGCCGACCGTCTGCACCGCTTCGCCGAGCGGCTGGAATCGGCACCCGCCGCACTGCCGCCCCCCAACGCCGCCACCGCCTCCTGGCGGCCGGAGATCGCGCGGGACGACTATTGCCGGCGGGTGGAGCAGGTGCTGGAATACATCCGCGCGGGCGACATCTTCCAGGCCAACTTCACCGGGCGCTTCCTGGCCGACCGGCCGGGCGGGCTGTCGGTGTTCGACCTCTACCGCCGCCTGCTGGCGCTCAGCCCCGCGCCCTTCGCGGCCTGCCTGACGCTGCCCGGCGGCGCCGGTCTGGCCAGCGCCTCGCCCGAGCGCTTCATCCGGCTGCATGCCGACGGCCGCATGGAAACCCGCCCGATCAAGGGCACCCGCCCGCGCGGCGCCGATGCGGCGGAAGACGACGCCCTGGCCCAGGAGCTTGAGCACAGCGTCAAGGACCGGGCCGAGAACCTGATGATCACCGATCTGCTGCGCAACGACATCGGCCGCGTGGCGCGCATCGGCAGCGTCAGGGTGCCGGTCCTGTGCGGGGTGGAGCGCTTCGCCTCCGTCCACCACCTGGTGTCGGTGATCGAGGGGCAACTGAAGCCGGGGCTGGGTCCGGTCGATTTGCTGCGCGCCACCTTCCCCGGCGGCTCCATCACCGGCGCGCCCAAGATCCGCGCCATGGAGATCATCGACGAGCTGGAGGTCTCACGGCGCGGCGCCTATTGCGGGTCGGTCGCCTGGATCGGCTTCGACGGGGCGATGGACAGCAGCATCGTCATTCGCACCCTGACCGTCACGCCCGACCGCGTCATCGCCCAGGCCGGCGGCGGCATCGTCGCCGATTCCGATCCCGGCCGCGAGCATGACGAGATGATGGTGAAAATTCGCCCGCAGCTGCGGGCGCTGGATGGCGGCCGGAATGGCGGTTGAACCGGCGAGAATCAGGACGTCGACACCGAACGAAGGGTAAGCGACAGGGGGCCGTTGCGGCGTGGCCATTCGACCACATCGCCGGCCCGGCCGCCCATCAGCGCCTCGCCCAGCGGGGATTGCCAGCTGATCCGGCCGGCGGTGGGATCGGCCTCTTCGCCGCCCACCAGCGTGAATGTCCACCGGCGCCCGTTCTCATCCTCTGCGACGACGACGGAGCCGAAGCCGGCCTCATCCGTCGAGCCGGCGGGCCGTACCACCACCGCCGCGGCCAGACGGGCACGCAGCAGGTCGGCGCGCCGCTTGGCACTGCTCATCGCCTGCCGGCCCTCCGGCGCATCGGATCCGCGCAGTTGTGCAATCTCGGCATCGGCCGCGGCAAGCTCCTCCTGCCAGGCGGCGACGGTGGCGGCGGACACATGCAGGGGACCGGTGATCTGCGGCAGCGGCCCCTCGGTTTCGGCGTCGCTTTCCTTGACGAAGGCGCGGCTCATATCCGCCCCCTCAACCGAGCAGCGCCATGGCGGCGGCGGGGGCGCAACTGGCGACCCAGCCCTGTCCGGGGGCACCCACCACATCGCAGAATTCCCGATATGGGCGGCCCAGCCGGGCGGCCACCTCCTTCACGACGGCACGCCCGACGCCGGCCCCAACCACGGGCGCATCCATCGGCAGGATCGGCACCCCGGCCGACAGCACCCGGCAGGCTGCATCGTGGATGCGGCGCAGCTGACGTTCGGTCAGGTCGGCGGCCATCGCCCGCCAGACCGCCGGATCGTAATCGCCGGCATCATGCCCGACCATGCGGGCCAGACGGCGCAGGCTGGCCTCGACCGTCTTCGCCCCATTGTCGGCGGCGGGGTGCTGGTCCGCAGCCTCGTCCAGCCGGCCCAGCACGCGGTAGAGATCGGCGCTGGTGGCGAAATACTCGGCCATCATCGGCAACCGCTCGCCCGCGACCAGCGCGGTGCGCTCCATCGCCATCACCGCCGTGCGGGTCAGCCCGGTATAGAGCAGTTCCTCCACCGCCATCCGCTCGTGATCGGTGACGCCGCGCGCCACCACCGCGCCGTCGCGTACAGGCACGACGTCCGTGGTGGTGCTGCCCATGTCGATCAGAAGCGCCGCCGGCAGGCACCGGGCAACCACCGCGGCGGTCGCCATCCAGTTGGCGGAGGCGACGTCCATCACCTGTTCGCGCGCTTCCGGCGGCGACATCAGTCCGCGCCGGCCGGCAAAGATTCGCAGCCGCCCCCGCGGCAGGGCAGCAGCCATCCGGTCGATCAGCGCGTGCACGCCCTGGGCGCGGTCGTCGAACAGATCGACCAGTTCGCCGGTCATCGTCGCCACATGGTCGGCGTCGGCCGGCAGGCGCTCCAGCACCGAGGCGAGTGCCGCATCCAGCTCTCCCATTCCCTGCCAGAGCCGGCAAGGCACCTGCACCGCGTCGCGCAGCCGGCCGTGCTCCGCCCAGGCGGCCTTCAGGTGGGCGCCGCCGATGTCCCAGCCGATTACGGCCGATCCGCGGGTGTCAGACATGTGCTTCCTCCCGGCCTGCATCGGCCGATCTCGGGTGGAACAGATCCAGGATGTCGCCCGCCGGGTTCCAGCCCAACACCCGCGACAGCCCGGAATAGCCGACGGACAGGCGCGGGTTCACCTCCACCACGATCGGGCCATCAGGCCGGTCGATGAGGTCGACGGCAACATAGCCGCGCAGGCCCGGGATCGCGGCGGCGATGGCGCGGGCCAGCGGCTCCCAGGCGGCACGGCGGTGCTCCATCGCCCCGACCTCCACGCCATGGAAGGAGAAGCAGTCGGTTCCGCGCTCCACCATTTGACGATTGCAGCCGAGCAGCCGCACCCCGCCGTCGTTGTCGACCAGTATGGACAGGCTGCACGCCTCGCCCTCGACCAGCGGCTGGACGATCCAGCGGCCGTCATGCGGCGGCGTCCAGGTCGCGATGTCGGCGACGATGAAGGTGTCGAGGCAACCGGCGCCGTCGTCCGGCTTCACCACATGGCGGGCGGCGGGCGGCGGCGGGGCGCCGAAGGGAACGGTGGGAATGGCCGCGATGCCGTGTTCGGCCAGCCGCGCCGCCGTCGCCGTCTTCGAAGAGGCGAGAGCGATGGCGTCGGGGGCGCAGGCCACCACCGGCCGGCCAGTGCTGCGGAACAGAGCCACGACATGGCCCAGCAGCCCGTCGCTTTCCGGCGCGATCGGCCAGACCACGTCGCACCGGGCGGCTGCATCGCGCCAGCGCGCCTCGGGATCCTCTCCCGGCGCCACCGGGAACAGTGTGACGCGGTCCGACCGAAAAGTCGGTGGGGCAAGCCGGTTGTCCCAGCACAGCGTGACGTGTATTCCATCCAGCGCGACCAGATCGCCGACCAGGGCCGCGACCATCGCGTTGGCCTCATCCATCAGGTCGGTCGGAAGCGGCCCGTTGCACAGCGCGCCGCCGGTGACATACTCGCAGACCAGAACCCGACGAAGGCTGTTCTCCATGGACATCGTTCCCGTCATCGACCTGCTGGGCGAGCAGGTGGTTCATGCAAAGCGGGGGGAGCGTGACCGCTACCGCCCCATCGAAAGTGCGCTGACCGCAGGATCGGCACCACAGGATATCGTGGCGGCGTTGCTGGCGCTGCAACCCTTCCGCGCCTGCTATGTCGCCGATCTCGACGCGATCAGGGGAAATGGCGATCATCGCTCCACCGTCGCGGCGCTGCAGGAACGCTGGCCGGAGGTGGCGTTCTGGGTCGATGCCGGGCTGGCGACGCCCGACGATTGCCGCAGTTGGCTCGACGCCGGAATCCGGCATCTGGTGATCGGCAGCGAAAGCCAGACAGACGGCGCGACGCTGGACGCGGCGCTGGCGCTGGCCGGAGAGGACCGGGTGGCGCTGTCGCTGGATGTCCGGCGGGGCGTGCCGCTGGGACCGGCGGTGCTGCATGAGGATGCCGGCCGCTGGCCCGCTCGGGTGATCGCCATGACGCTGGACCGGGTCGGGTCGGGCGAGGGGCCGGACCTCGACCGCATCGCCGCGCTGGCGGCCCGACGCCCGGGGGTTCGGGTGTGGGGGGCCGGCGGCGTGCGCGACGCGGCGGATTTGGATGCGCTGGCCACGCACGGCGCCGATGCCGTTCTGGTGGCCAGCGCGCTCCACGACCGGCGCCTGGACGCCGGAACGCTTGCCCGCTTCGGTTCCGGTCAGTTGGCGGCGAACGGGTGAACCGCGGCGGCCATGCCGTCCAGCATCTCCTTGGCGGTCGGGCTGCCGGCGATGGCGCGCTTCAGCGCCAGCTTGGTGGCTTCATGGTTGTAGTCCTGGATCTTGCGGTCGTCCTCCGCCTGCCAGTGGATGAAGACGCCGACGGAGATGAACAGGTCGTCGGCCTCGTCCGCCGGGATGGTGCCGTCCTCGACGCATTCGGCGACGGCGAGGGCGACGGCGCGCTGGGCCGGGCCGAACATCTGCACCGCCTGCTTGGCGTTCTTGATCGTGACCTTGTTGAACATGACCGTGGAGGGCTTGACCATCAGGTTTGGCGCCAGCACGGCCAGCAGGCCGTTCACGCCTTCCTTCTGGTTGGTCAGGGTCTGGCAGAAGGCGGTCTCGGCGGCACTGCCGCGCGGACCGATGATGAGATCGATGTGAGCGACCTCGTTGCCGTCGCCCACCAGAGCTTCGCCGACCATAACCTTGTCGATCTTAGACATTGCGCATCCCCTACGGTGGTTGGTTTGATGAGGCTCCGCCGGTTGTCGTCCGGCGGCCACGGTCCGGCAGGCAGTTCGCCGGCCAGCCGAAGCACGAACAGGCAGGCCACCGTCAGGTCGGCGGACGTGCCCGGATTGAGGCCGCGACGCTTCAGCGCGCGGTCGAAAGCAAGAAGCCGGCGGGCTGCTCCGGCCTGATGGCCCGAATGGCCGCCGAAGGCGGAATTGACGGCAAGGCGCCGCTCCAGCCGGAAGGCTTGGCCCTGCACCCGTTCCGCCACCGCCGCGCCATGCTTGCGGGCGATGTGTGTGTCGGGATGCAGCGCCATGAAGCCCAGATGAATGGCGCTCGCCGCCTCCGCCGCGCTGGCGCCGCGACGCAGCGCCGAACGGCCGCGGGCCACACCGAAGGTGAAGATTTCGGCGAAGGCGGTGGCGTATTGCCGGGCGATCAGGTCGCGGTCTGCGGCGACGGCCATGGCGGCCCGCAGGTCGACGCGGGGGGCCTCCGCGACATCATGTTGCGCGGCCTCCCCCAGCCCGGCGGGCAGCGCCAGACGGATGGCTGCGAATGCATCGGCGGCGTCGGCGACGCTCAACCCGTCGAGCACACCCGCCAGTCTCATCCGCAGCGGCTCGCCCTTGTTACGACACAGCGCCGCGGCGGCCAGCGGCGCCAGCAGCAGCACGATGCCGAGATTGGTGTTGCAGCCGGCGACTTCCCGCGTCGCCGTGACGGCGTGCAGGATCGCCTCCCCCACCCGGAGGCCCGGCGTGGCGAGGATCGGGGCGATGGCGGCGGCGCTGTCCAGGAACTGCGTCACGCTCATGCCATGGCCTTCGGCGTGGATGTGGACGTTGCCGGGCTTCAGCGCCATCAGCTCCAGCCGGCAGGCGGTGAACACCGCCTCCTCCACCAGGGCCCGGCAATCCTGTCCCGATATTGATCCGGGAGTGGGCAGCAGGGCGCTCATCCGACCCTCCGCGCGTCTGCCGATGCGGGCGAGGCGGCGGCCAGACGGGCCAGGACCAGATCGGCCAGCGCTTGTGCCACGTCGACCGGCGTCACCGCCTGCAGACCGCGCCACGCCGGCATGCTGTTGACCTCCAGCACCATGAAGCGCCCGTCTGGCGTGCGAATCACGTCCACCCCGGCATAGTCGGCGCCGACGGCAGCGGCGGCGGCCACCGCCAGATCGCCCAGCACGCCCGCAGTGCTGGCCGGATGGCAGCGCGCCCCCTGCTTGACGTTGGTGATCCAATGGTCGCCCTGACGGACCATTGCGGCCAGCGGACGCCCATCCACCACGAAGACGCGCCAGTCGAACCAGCCGCCATCCACCGCGCCGACATACTCCTGCAGATGGTAGACCCCGGCGACCTCGTCGGGCTCGGGCAGCGCCATGCCGGGATCAAGCCGGCGTAGCCCCTTGCCCTGCGACCCGAACAGCGGCTTCAGCACCGTCGCCCGGCCCTCGGCATGGAGGGCGGCGAGGATGGCGGACGCCTGGACGGGATCGGCGACGGTCCAGGTCCGCGGGGTCGGCACTCTGGCGGCGGCCAGCCGGAAAGCGGTGGCGCTCTTGTCGACGCAGCGTTCGATGGCCGCGGGAGTGTTGGCGACCGGCACGCCGCCATGGCTCAGCGCATGCAGCACGGCCAGCCGCAGCGTCACCTGCTCGAAGCTGCCGGCGGAAATGGTGCGGACCAGACAGGCATCGGGCAGACTGCCGTCGAAACCGGCGATCATCGGTCCCTCCGGACCGAAGCCGCAGGCGCTGAGCGACACCGGGACCGCCGTCGCCCCACGCCGGGCGAAGGCAGCGGTCAGCCGCCGGGTGTGCCAGTCGGCGCCGTCTACGAAGATGGCGATGCGGGTCCGTCCCATCGTACCACCCCCTAACCGCCGATGCCGAAGGAGCGGTCGAGCAGTGCCGGAGCCAGCGCCCCGGCGGTGAAGCTCCGTCCGCTCTCGAAGGCGGTGACGACCACGCGGGCCGGACTGAACAGCATCGGGTCGATCTTGAAGAAGTCGAAGCCGTTGGCGGCGAACAGGTCGGCGAAGGGGCGGCCGAAGTCGGCGGAGGCCGAACTGGGCAGGCGGGCGGCGAGGTCGGCCGCGTCGTCGTCCGGCCCGTCGACCAGCAGATGGACGCTGCCCCCGAACAGGATGGCGTCGTTGGTCCGCCCCATCGCCTGGACGAAATCGCGGCCCGGCGGCGGCAGCGGCGCACAGCCGACGCCGTCGCGCACCCGGTCCAGCGGGAAATGCAGGGCGTGCAGCTTGTGCAGCCCTACCTCCAGCACGCGGGCGACGATCTGGACGATGCCGGCCGGGCTGCGGGTCGGCGTCAGGATCAGGGTCACGCGCTCCGCCGGCACGCCGCAATCGCGCGCCACCTTCTCCACCACCGATGCCGGCGGCCGCTTGTCCGTCTCCAGCACCAGAACGGCGCGGTCGGCCATGTCGCGATAACAAAGTTCGGCGAACAGCGGCTCCTTCACCGCCAGGGCGCGACCGGGGCCGGATCCCAAGGCCGAGAACTTCTCGCCCGACAGGCTCCAGCCGGCATATTGGCTGCCCAGGCAGGCGAGCACCGGATCGGCCGCCCCGACCGTCACCTGCGCGGGCCAATGGGCGAAGGGCGAATCCATGGCGATGCGCACGGTGCCGGCGCCGCCCATGCAGATCTCGGCGATGCGGCGCCCGGCCTCCAGGCTGCCCGGCCGATCGATGCCGGCATCGATCACGGTGCAGCCGGCGGCATGCTGCTCCACCCCGATCCGCAGCATGGCGGCATCCGCCACCAGCGCATGCACCAGGGGGGCGGCAAGCCGGTTAACGCTGAAGGGAAGAGACGACATCGGCGGTTTTCTCCATGGGGCCAGTTTTCTCCATAAGGCAGACCCGCCGCGCGCAGTCGGCGACGATGCGTTCGATGCGGTAGGACAGACGACGCCGCGCCTCCTCCTCGTCCCCGCCCCAGGCGGTGACGCTGCACAGCGGCTGTCCGGCCTCGACGGTGGCGCCGGCGCACGGCAGGTCGGCGCACCAGGGCGCCCAGGGGAAATCCGCCGGCATCGTCAGCGGCTCGGCTGCGTAGGCCACCGCACCGGCGATGACGCCCGGACGCGGCGCCCCAAGGCTCCAGCTGCGTCCGGCCGCCGCGTCGAGATGGGCGCGCATCACCCCGCCCAGCCGGTGGCGTTCGAGCAGGTCGAGCGTGGCCCCCGGACGCGGGTTGACCTCCAGCACCGATACCGCTTCCCCGTCGACCAGCAGGTCCAGGCTGTTCAGCCCGACGAGATTGAAGGCCCTGGCGATGCGTCGTGCCGTTTCCGCCAGCCGGACGATCAGCGACGTCGGCACCGCCGCCGGCAGCACCGCCCCGCCATAGCGGAAGGGCGCACCCGTCGCCGGATCGGCCCATTGCCGGCTGATCGCCACCAGCTCACACCGGCCGGAGCGGTCGGCGATGAAGGCGGCGGAGGTCGGGTGGCCCGCGGCCAGCCGTTGCAGATAGTGACCACCCGGCAGCGGCCCCCCGTCCCAGGGGACGATGTGCCAGCCTCCTGCAGCCCCGATGCGCTTGACCAGCCAATCCTCCGCCACGGCATGATCGGGTTCCTCCATCCGGGTTTCCGGATGCGAAACGCCCAACTCCGCAAGCCCAAGCGCCGCCAGCCGGGCGGCGAAACCGGTCGGGTCCTTGGCCGCCCTCACCACCTCCGGACCATTGCCGACCAAGCGGTAAGGGCCGGCCCGCAACAGGGCGGCCAGCAACTCCGGCACCTGTTCGAACCCGGACCCAGCGACCAACCCGCTGCCCGGCGGGGCCAGCGCCCTTGCGCCGGCGATCAGCGCATCCCCGTCGAAGCCGGCGACCGGATCCCCAGCCACGCGACGGGCGGGCATCGGCACATCGGCATCGCCGAACTGGTCCAGCGTCGCCACCATGGCTCCGGTGCGCGCGACCGCCTGGGCGATGGCGCGGCCCGACAGGGCGGCGACCAGGATCAGGTCGCTTTCCGGCATTGGGCACGGGCCAGGGTGAAAGCGTCGTCGAACGCCAGATAGACCGGCTTCGTCGCCTCGCGCATCGCCTTGAACAGGCCATGCTGCGTCTTGAACTTCACATTGCCAATGGCGAGCGCGCCGATGCCGACGGCATCCGTCCCGTCGATCGGAGCACCATCGCTGAAGGCGTCCACCCCCTCCACGCCGGCCGGCGGCACCGCATTGACGTCGGCCACAACCCGCACGGACGGGGCGGCGGCGATCTGCGCGCGGTTCAGCACCTGCACGCCGGCGCGGGCGACCGCCAGCACCACGTCGGTCTCCTCCAGGATGGCGGCTTTGTGCGCATCGGTAGACCCGTCCACCGCGCCCAGCGTCACGCCGAACCGCTGAAGATAGGAGACTGCGCGCTCGGCGACGGACGCGGCACCGTCATGGCCGACCAGCCGCACCGACGCGCCGGCACGGGCTGCCAGCACCGCCGCAATTCCGCCGACCGGTCCCTTGCCGCCGAACACCGCAACCCGCGCGCCGGCCAGATGCATCCCGGCCTTCTCAAGCTGGGCCTCGACTTTCGCGATCATCGCTGCGGCGGTGGTATAGGCGCCGGACGGATCGGCGAAGACCGAGATTTCGAACGGCGGCACCATGGCGCCACGCGCCGCCTCCAGCATGTCCAGCGCCTTCAGGATGTCGCGGCCGGCGATGAACAGGCCGGTCCGTTTGGCATCGCCCGGCGCGCGGGAGAAGATCATGTCCTGGACGAGACCCGGGACTTCACCAGTCTCGACATTGGTATATGGTGCAATGATGCCGTAACCGGCATCGCAAGCCATATTGATGTCGAATGGACTGACCGCCTTAACCGGAGTAATGGCGTGCAGGATATAAGGCTTTTCCATGAAACGAAGTCCTTGGTTCGCTTCATGGCACTGTCTTTCACCTCACATGTTCACGCTGTCTTTTTTGCGACTGTTTCATATCCGGCAGCGACCGCGCTCCGTTCGGCGAATGTCTCCACCACCGCACCGCGATTTCGCCCGCGGCAGACGACGAAACGCAGATTGGATTGCAGCCGCCAGCGCGCCCGCGCCCCCTCCGCTGCCCGTTCCGCCGATCCGGCATCGCCGAAGATCGCGAAGCCGGTCGGCCCCCAGGAACTCTGCCCAACTCCTGTCGCACCCACCGACGGCAGCCAGCGCAGAACCTCGGCCACGTCGGGACTGCTGAAGCGCCCACCCTGCGCCGGTGCAAAATGGTCGCCGACCACGCTCTGCAGTTCTGTGACCGCAGCGCCGAACCGCACCGCATCCCCTTCCGCCAGCGCGGGCAACCCGACCATCAGCGCCATCCGGCACAGATAGGCCGCCTTGTCCGCCGGGAAGGACGGCAGATCGCGGAAGGCGACCGTCTCGGCGGTGCCGGACAGGCCGCGGTTGGCGTCGTCGAACACCAGCAGCAT
Organism: Azospirillum sp. B2RO_4; assembly: GCF_051124815.1. Classification (NCBI taxonomy): domain Bacteria; kingdom Pseudomonadati; phylum Pseudomonadota; class Alphaproteobacteria; order Rhodospirillales; family Azospirillaceae; genus Azospirillum; species Azospirillum sp. B2RO_4. The sequence continues at coordinate 192,814 of NZ_CP118492.1, forward strand.
CCGCCATGACTCCGGCAGGGCCATCCGGCTGATGACCGGCGGCGGCTCGTCCAATGCGCCCTTGCCGCCGTCGAGGATGACGCCGCCCTGCTCGAACGCGCCGACCCCGATACCCGACCGGGCGCCTCGGTCCAGCAGGCTGGCGACGCGACGCGGCGGCAGCGGCCGGCCGGTCAGTGCCGACAGGGCCGCCCCGACGGCCAGCGCCAGTTGGGTGCCCGACCCCAGCCCGGAATGGGATGGGATCGTCCGGCCCAGGCGCAGGGAATAGCGGTTCTCCAAGTCCAGCGCGGCGCACAGCCGGTCGAGATACCCCCTCGCCCGCCCGGCGGAACGGTCAGCGGCATCGCCGACCGGATCGCCCCGGACCAGCGTCAATTCCGTTCCCAACCCGTCGAGTGTCAGCCCCAGGCTGCCGAAGCGCCGGCCCAGGCCGCCTTCCATGTCGAGAAACCCCAGATGCAGGCGGGCAGGCACCTCCACCCGCACCGCGTCGACCGTCGGTCGCTGTTCGCCGCAAATCATGGCCTACCTGTCGCAAAAGCCAAGGCGACCAGCCGCCTTTCAGACATAATAAAATCGACAGCGATAAAATCAATGGAAACGACGTTATAAAATCGCATAAACAAAGTAAACACGACATCGGCACCCCTGTTTATCTCGTTTCTTACGAAGAAATCGGGCGCGATTTTACGCATCAACATCTTTGCAGAACTCGTCGCAATCGACATCACGTGCGGGGTTTAGGACATGGACAACGAACTCGGCGGGACCGATCTTCCGCCACCGATGAGCGATGTCGTTTGCCCGTTCTGCGCAATGGCCTGTGACGACCTTACTGTTGCACATGATCGGGTCGGCCGGCTCAGGGTGACCGGCAACGGCTGCGCACGGTCGCGCACCCTGTTCGCCCTACCGGCATTGCCGGCCCATTGCTTCATCAAGGGCCGTGCCGTACCGCTCGACGCGGCACTGGACGCGGCGGCGGCATTGCTGCGGAACGCCGCCTTTCCGGCCGTCGGCGGAATGGCCGCCGACACCGAAGGGGTTTCCGCGGCCCTGGCGCTGGCGGAACGGCTGGGTGCGGTGGTCGACCATGCCGCGTCCGACAGCCTGTTCCACGGCCTGCGCGCCCTGCAGGTGACCGGCGCCATGACCGCCACCTTCGGCGAAGTGCGCAACCGTGCCGACCTGTTCGTGCTGTTCGGGACGGAGTTCGACCGCCACGCTCCCCGGCTGTTCGACCGGCTCATCCGGCCGCCGACGGCCCTGTTCCGCGAAGCCGGCGCCGCGCGCGGCTTTCTCATCGGTCCCGGCGACGGCCCGGCGCCGGATGGGTTCGAACGTCTGACCGCCGATCTGCGCTACGCCCCCGCCATCGCAGCCGCGCTGTCGCAGCTGGTGGCCGGCGAAACCCCGCATGGCGACCGGGTGGGCGGCATCGCGATGGCGGATCTCGCCCGTGTCGCCATGGCATTGCGCGAGGCGCGCTTCGGCGTCGTCGGCTGGGTTTCCGCCACGCTGGACCCGGCGGCCGGCGATGTCGCGGTCGAAGCCTTCAACCGGCTGGTCGTGACCGCCAACGCCTCCACCCGCTGCGCCGGCCTGTCGCTGGGCGGCAAGGGCAATGCCTTGGGCGCCAACTATGTTTGCGCCTGGCAATATGGCGTGCCGCTGCGGTCCCGCCTGGGTGCCGGCCCGCCGGAGCATGATCCGCTGCGCTACCGGCTGAAGAGCCTGCTGGCCGAGGGCGGGGTCGATGCGCTGCTCTGGCTATCGGCGCTGAACGGGGCGGAGGTGCCGGACAGCCGCACCCCGATGATCGTGCTGGCCCGTCCCGGACAGCCGCTGCCCCACGACCCGGAGGTGCTGATCCCGGTCGCCATCCCCGGCCTCGACCATGCCGGCAGTGTCCACCGCGGCGACGGCGTCGCCGCCCTGCCGCTGCGCCGGCTGCGGTATCCCGAATCCTCCGCCGCCACCCTGCCGACTGCCGCGGCGGTGCTGAACGCCCTGCTCGACCGGCTTCCCGCCTCCCCTCTTCCCGTCCTGATCCGAGAGACAGCGCATGTCTGACGCCTACACCCTGCTGCGCGGCGGCCGCGTCTGCGACCCCACCGGGGCCATGATCGGCGGCGATCTGCGCGACCTGTATCTGAAGGACGGCCGCATCGCCGCGACGCCGCCGGCGGATGCCCGCATCGGGGAGGTTGTCGATCTGGACGGCCGCATCGTCATGGCCGGCGCCATCGACATCCACAGCCACATCGGCGGCGGCAAGGTCAATCTCGCCCGCCTGCTGTTGCCGGAGGAGCATCGCGAGCATGGCAGCGGCCCCGACGGTCTGCGCCGGTCGGGCAGCGGTCTGTTCACCCCGTCCAGCTTCGTCACCGGCTATCGCTATGCCGAAATGGGCTACACCGCGGCGTTCGAGCCGGCGATGCTGCCGTCCAACGCCCGCCACACCCATCTGGAACTGGCCGACGTCCCGATCATCGACAAAGGCTGCTACGCCGTCCTCGGCAACGACGATTTCCTGCTGGAGCGGATGGCGGCCGGGGCAACACAGTCGGAGGTCAACGACTATGTCGCCTGGATGCTGCACGCCACCCAGGCGGTCGGCGTCAAGGTGGTGAATCCCGGCGGTATCAGCGCCTTCAAGTTCAACCAGCGCCGCCTGAACCTGGACGAGGCGCATCCCCATTACGGGATCACGCCGCGCCGCATCCTGACCACGCTGGCCACCGCGCTGTCAGACCTGGGGGTGCCGCATCCGCTGCACATCCACTGCAACAATCTGGGCATCCCCGGCAATGAATCGGTGACGCGCGACACCATCGCCGCGCTCGACGGGCTGCCCGCCCACCTGACCCACCTGCAATTCCACAGCTATGGGACGGAGGGCGACCGCCGCTTCTCCTCGGCCGCCGCCGAGATCGCTGAGTCGGTGAACCGCAGCCCGAACATCTCAGTCGATGTCGGCCAGATCATCTTCGGCCAGACCATCACCGCGTCGGCCGACATCATGTCGCAGTTCCGCAACAGCGGCCTCGCCAGCCCACGCAAATGGGTGTGCACCGACATCGAATGCGACGGCGGCTGCGGGCTGGTGCCGTTCCGCTATCGCGACAAGGCCTTCGTCAACGCCCTGCAATGGGCCATCGGGCTGGAACTGTTTCTGCTGATCGACGATCCCTGGCGGGTCTATCTGACCACCGACCATCCGAACGGCGGCCCCTTCACCAGCTATCCGCACCTGATCCGCCTGCTGATGGACCGGAGCTTCCGCAACGAGCAGCTGGCGCGGATCAATCCCGACGTGGCGGCGCACAGCCGGCTCGGCTCCATCGACCGCGAATACACGCTGGAGGAGATCGCCATCATGACCCGCGCCGGCCCCGCCCGCGTGCTGGGCCTGCGCGACCGCGGCCATCTGCGCCCCGGCGCCGTCGCCGACGTGGTGGTGTACGACGATTTGCCCGACCGCGAGGCGATGTTCGCCGCGCCTGCGCTGGTGTTCAAGAACGACCGGCTGGTGGCGCGGAACGGACAGCTGACCGCAACCGGCTGGGGCGACACCATCGTCGTCCGGCCGGAGTTCGATTCCGCCATCGAACGGCGGCTGAAGCCGTGGTTCGAGGATCACCAGACCGTACGGCTCGGCAACTTCCGCATCGCGGACGGGGAGATCCTCGACCATGGCCGCGGTGGCCTGTCCATCGTTCCGACTCTGACGGCGTCCGACTCATGCTTCTGAACGGCATCCACATCGAGAACACCTATGCCGAGGCCTTCGACATGAAGGCGACCCGGCTGATCGTGACCGCCGACACGCCAGCCTGGGCGCGCCATGCCGGGATGGCGGCGACCGGATTCGCCACCTCGGTCATCGCCTGCGGCTGCGAGGCGGGAATCGAGCGTGAGCTGGCGCCGGAGGAAACCCCGGACGGGCGCCCCGGCGTGTCCCTGCTGTTCTTCGCCACCGGGCGCAGCGTGCTGGGCAAGCAGGTGGAGACCCGGCTCGGCCAATGCATCCTGACCTGCCCCGGCACCGCCTGCTTCTCCGGCGTGCCGCGCGGCGCCAGGGAGGATCTGATACCGCTGGGTCAGAAGCTGCGCTATTTCGGCGACGGGCAGCAGATGTCCAAGCTGCTGGGCGGCCGGCGCTATTGGCGCATCCCGGTGATGGACGGCGAATTCCTGTGCGAGGAATCGAGCTGGAGCGTCCCGGCGGTCGGCGGCGGCAACCTGCTGATCCTTGCCGACGCACGGATGGCGGCGCTGGAGGCGGCGGAGGCGGCGGCGGACGCCATGCGCGCCGTGCCCAACGTGGTGCTGCCGTTCCCCGGCGGGGTCGTGCGCTCCGGCTCCAAGGTGGGGGCGAAGTATAAGGGGATGCCGGCCTCCACCAACGATGCCTATTGCCCGACGCTGCGGGGACTGCCCCGCTCCCGCCTGCCGGCGGAGGTGGAATCGGTGCTGGAGATCGTCATCGACGGACTGACGGCGGCCGACGTCGCGGCAGCCACCACCGCGGGGCTGAAATGCCTGATCGAGCGCGGTCGGGGCTCCGGCGTGTGGGGCGTCACCGCCGGCAATTACGGCGGCAAGCTGGGCCGCCACCACTTCCACCTTCACGAGCTGCTGCCATGAGCGTGCTGAGCTTCCGCCTGAAAGGCCCGTTGACCGGCCGCGTCGATGCCTCTCCCCTGCTGCCGCACCGGCTGGCGGCGATGGACCCGAGGGAGATCGCCGCCTTGACCCTTCGGCTCGGCCGGGGACAAATCGCGGTGGGCGACCTGTTCGACCTGTCGGGCAGCCCCGGCGACACCGTCGAACTGGAGGGCGACGAGCGGCTCGACTTCGTCGGGGCGGGACTGTCCGGCGGCACCATCCGCGTCGCCGGAGCGGTCGGCCACCGCGCCGGCACCGGCATGAGCGGCGGATCCCTGGTGGTGGAGGGAACGGCCGGGCTGGCGGCGGGTGCCGCCATGCGCGGCGGCGTGCTGACCATATGCGGCGATGCCGGCAACGAGCTGGGCGGCGCCCTGCCGGGCGAACGGGCGGGCATGACGGGCGGGCGGATCCTGGTCCGGGGCAGTTGCGGCGACCGTGTCGGCGAGCGCATGCGGCGCGGACTGATCGCGGTCGGCGGCGACGTCGGGGCCTATGCCGCCCTGCACATGAACGCCGGCAGCCTGTTGATCGGCGGCAGGCCGGGCGCCGCCACCGGCCATGGCATGCGGAACGGCACCGTCCTGTTCCGCGGCGAGATCGATGCGCTGCCGGGATTCGCCGACTGCGGTCTCAACCAGCTGCCCTTCCTGTCACTTTTGGACAATCACCTGTCCGAACTGGACGGGGTTCCACCCGCCTGCCGGGGCATGACCGGATGGGCACGCCGCTGGCTGGGCGACCGTGGCTTCGGCGGACGCGGCGAGCTGCTGTCCTGCGTTTAAAAAAGCATCAGCCCAATGATCATCCGGACCCAGCCGTTCGGGGTGTGTGGGATTACCCCGCCGGATGATATTATCGTTCGCACACCCGGATGATTTGCATAAAAAACAATCCCGATTCGATCAACGTCGCGCTCCTTCAAGGATAATGTCCGCTTTGTTCAATGTCGCCGGGCCGCAACCTGCGTAGGCTGCTTGTCATAAAAACTTGATGGTGCGGAGAAGGATCATCCTCCCGCCCGTCCGAACGTGGCCGCCCAAGCAAACAAGGCCGCGGGAAAGCAGCGTGTTCGCCGACCATTCGCGACCCACGACACACGAACAGGCATGCGGAATAGGGGCACGGGACAATGAAGTGCATTGAACAGCAGTCCGGCGGTTCCGCCGTCGACACGATCGGTTTTCTCCTGGTTCCCGATTTCTCCATGATCGCCTTCACCGCGGCGGTGGAGCCTCTCCGCCTTGCCAACCACATCAGCGGCAAGGAACTATATCGGTGGGTGCTGCTGTCCCCCACCGGCGGGGTCGAGCGGGCCAGCAACGGCATCCGGATCTGCGTCGACCATGCCATCGCCGATGCGCCTCAGCTGTCCACCGTGATGGTCTGCAGCGGCGTCGGAGGCCACTGGTTCGAAGATCGCACGGTTTTCTCGTGGATGCGGCGGGCGGCCGCCCAGGGGATCGCCTTCGGCGCCCTGTGCACGGCCAGCCACATCCTGGCCCGGGCCGGCCTGCTGAACGGCTACCGCTGCACCATCCATTGGGAGAACATGGCCGGCTTCGCCGAGACCTTCCCGGAGATCGAGGCGACGGGGGAGCTGTTCACCATCGACCGCAACCGCTTCACCTGCGCGGGCGGCACCGCCGCCACCGACATGATGCTGCACCTGATCGCCGCCCGCCATGGCGAGAAGCTGGCGATGGACATCGCCGAACAGCTTCTGCACACCAAAATCCGGGCCGGCAGCATCCGCCAGCAGGAAGAACTGCATGCCAATCCGGTGCTGGATCACGAAGACCTCAACGCCGCCGTGGCGGTGATGCAGGCCAACATCGAGGAACCGCTGGACCTGCTGACGCTCGCCGCGGAACTGGGCCAGTCCCGCCGGAATCTGGAGCGGCTGTTCCGCAAATACATGAACTGCTCGCCGGCGAAATACTATCTCGGACTCAGGATGAAGCGGGCGCGACAGCTGCTGTGCCAGACCCGCATGTCGGTGATGGAGGTGTCGATCAGCTGCGGCTTCATTTCCGCCACCCATTTCAGTAAATGCTACCGCGATCACTTCGGCGTCGCCCCGCGCAGCGACCGCCAGAGCCAGCGGCACAGCCCGCTTGCCGCCGCGCACGAGTTCGCCGGCCTGACCTGATGCGGCCGGTACGGAAAAGGCTCAACTCCGGGAAACAGGGGGGCGGCGGCGGGAATCGTCATTAAGGTGTCGCATTCGAACACATATCCTCCTGCGGTCGCCGATAAGGTATAAATCGGCCTGCCCGACACCAGATCCGCGTCAGGCCCCGCCGGACAACTGCCAGGAGGACGGCACCGATGCTCGAAACGATCCTTTCCGCCCAATGCGCGCGCGGCGCGGCCACGGCCGACGCGCAGCGGTCCTCCATCCCGGCCGGCCTCTACGAGCTGTTCCTGGAGAACGTCGTCCTGCCCTGCCGGATCGGCGTCTTCGATTACGAGCGCGGTGCGCCTCAGCGGGTGCGCATCGACCTTCTGCTGCAGGTGCGCCAGGACGGAGCCCAGTTCTCCGACGATATCGGCGACGTGCTGTCCTACGACGACCTGCTGTCCGGGCTGAAACGGATCCTGATGGACGAGCACACCAATCTGGTCGAGTTGCTGGCGGAGAAGATCGCCCGCATGTGTCTGGCCCACGAACAGGTGCAGTCGGCCCGCGTGTCGGTGGCGAAACTGGACATTTACAACGGGGTCGCGGTTCCGGGCATCCGGCTAGAGCGGACGCGCGACCAGATGCCGGGCTCGTCCCTGCCGGCGTCACATCGCCTGATGGTCATGGCCGACCGGCGGATCTGATCCGATGACGGCCAACACATCGCCGGTAGACGGATTGCCGACCGACAGATCGTCCGACGCCGCGGCGCGGCCCTGGGTGATCAAGATCGGCGGCAGCCTGTCGGACTGGCACCGGCTGGGAACCTGGTTGGATCTGATCGCCCGTCCCGGCCATCTCCATCCTCTGGTCATCGTTCCGGGCGGCGGCCCCTTCGCCGACGCCGTGCGCGATGCCCAGGACAATTGGCGCTTCGACGACCGCCTCGCCCACCGCATGGCCCTGCTGGCGATGGAACAGTTCGGGCTGATGCTGCACGGCATCTGCCCGGCGCTGCAGACGGCGGCGACGCACGAGCGGCTGCGGTCGCTAATCCGGGCACGGATGCCGGCGGTGTGGCTGCCGTCCGCCATGGTGCTGGACCATCCCGAGATCGCCGAAAGCTGGGAGGTCACCTCCGACAGCCTCGCGGCGTGGCTGGCGGTGGAGCTGGACGCGGCGGCACTGGTTCTGGTCAAGTCGGGGCCCTGCCCCTGTTCTGCGACCGATGCGGCGGCATTGGCGCGCGACGGGCTGGTCGACGCGGCCTTTCCGCACTGGCGCGCGCGCTTTTCCGGCGAAAGCTGGTGCATCCATCGCGACAACCACATTCTGATGGAAGAGGCGCTTGCCGGCCGCGCGACTCCCGGCTGCGCCCTGCTGCGCAATCCGGAGGTGGAACTTCTGCCGGGCGTGCGGGCATGAACGAGATGTCGAATCCACCCGCATCGCCCAGGCTGGCCTGGGCGCTGACCGGTTCCGGTCATTACATCAAGGAGACGCTCGACCTGATGGCGCGGCTGCCGCCGCTCGACGTCTTCCTAAGCAAGGCGGCGGAGGAGGTCATGCGCATGTACCGCCGCCGCGACGGCAACTTCCCGCCAGGCACCCGCCTGTTCCGCGACCGCGCCGCAAGCGCCCCGCAGATCGGGCGGTTCTATTTCGGCGAATACCACACGCTGGTGGTGGGACCGGCCACCTCGAACACGGTCGCCAAATGCGTGCAGGGAATCTCCGACACGCTTCCGACCAACGCCTTCGCCCAGGCCGGCAAATGCCGGGTGCCCTGCATCGTCTTCGCCTGCGACACCGCGCCGGAAATGAAGACGGAGGCGCCGCACGGCATGGTGCCGGTCTACCCGCGGCGCATCGACCTGGAAAACGTCGACCGGCTGCGCGGGTTCGAGGCGACCACCGTCGTCGAAACCGTCCCCGAACTCGAAGCGGCGCTGAAAGCGCGTCTTGAATGTCTGACCACATCGTCTTCGTAACCGGAAAGCTGGCGGAGCCGCGCCTGCGGGCGGTGCTCGACGGGATGGCGCCCGCCGCCTTCGGCTTCGAGGTGGTGCAGATCGGCGTCAGCGTCGCCGCCCTGATGACGGAGGAACTGATCAAGCGGCGCCTTCCGCCGCCGCCGCCGGGCGCGCGGATGATCCTGCCCGGCCGGACCCGATGCGATCTGGCGGCATTGTCGGGACATTTCGGCGTCACCTTCGAACGCGGGCCGGAAGAACTGCGCGACATCCCCGCCTATCTCGGCGGGCGGGCGGCGCGGGCCGACCTGTCCCGCCATGCGGTGACGATCTTCGCCGAGATCATCGACGCCCCCCACCGCTCCATCGACAATCTGCTGGAGACCGCCGCAAGGCTACGCCGCGACGGCGCCGACGTCATCGACCTCGGCTGCCACCCCGGCGAACGGTTCGGCAGGCTGGAGGCCGCGGTCGCCGCCCTGGTCGCCGCCGGCCACACCGTCAGCGTCGACAGCGCCGATCCGGAAGAACTGCTGCGCGGCGCGTCCGCCGGCGCCTCCTATATGCTGAGCCTCAGTGAGGACACGCTGTGGGTGCTGGACCGGACGGCGGCCACGCCGATCCTGATTCCGGGAAAGGCGCGCGACCTCGACTCGCTGTGCCGCGCCGTCGACCGGCTGCGGGCGGCGGGCCGGCGTTTCCTCGCCGATCCGGTGCTGGACCCCATCCATTACGGCTACACGGAGTCGGTGGTACGTTATCACGAACTGCGCCGGCGCTATCCCGACATCGAGATGCTGATGGGGATCGGCAACCTGACCGAGCTGACCGACGCCGACACCACGGGAACGACGGCCATTCTGATGGGCACGGTGTCGGAACTGTCGATCGGCGCCGTCCTCACCCTTCAGGTCAGCCCGCACGCCCGCACCGCGGTGCGCGAGGCCGACCGGGCGCGGCGGATCATGCATGCCGCCTCGGAAAGCGGCAGCCTGCCCAAGGGCATCGACGACGGGCTGATGGCTCTGCGCGACCGCCGCCCCTACGCCGGCACCCCGGCCGAGATCGCGGAGACCGCCCGCAGCATCCGCGACCCCTCCTTCCGGATCGAGGTGGCGGAGGACGGCGTCCATGTCTACAACCGCGACGGCCACCATGTGGCGACCGATCCCTACCAGCTCTACCCCCTGCTCGGGCTGGCGGAGGATGGCGGTCATGCCTTCTACATGGGGGTGGAGCTGCAGAAGGCCTTCCTCGCCTGGCAACTCGGCAAGCGTTATGTCCAGGACGAGGACCTCTCCTGGGGCTGCACGGTAGAGGCGGCGGCCGAACCGGACAGCGACGCCCACGGCTTCAAGACGGCGGGCACGACCCTGCAGGAGCGCCGCCGGGCCTGCGGAAAGGCATCATGATCCTCGAAACCATCGTCACCACGCTGGACGCCGGCGGCACCCCGCACATCGCCCCCTTCGGCGTCACCCGCGACGGCGACGATCTCGTGATCGCCCCCTTCCGCCCCTCCGTCACGCTCGCCGCGCTTGATGCCACCGGACGGGCCGTGATCAACCTCACCGACGATGCACGGCTGTTCGCCGGCTGCCTGACCGGACGGCGGGACTGGCCGCTGGTTCCCGCAACCGCAATCGCCGGCGTGCGTCTGGCCGACAGCCTCGCCCACTGGGAGGTGGAGGTGGTCCGGATGGAGGACGACCCGGTACGCCCGCGCTTCCATTGCCGGAGCGTCCATGAAGAGGCGCATCGCCCGTTCGCCGGCCACAATCGTGCCGCCGCCGCCGTGATCGAAGCGGCGATCCTTTGCAGCCGCCTGCATATGCTGCCGTGGGAAAAGGTGGAGCGTGAAATGGCCTACCTCGCCATCGCCGTCGAGAAGACCGCCGGGCCGCGGGAGCGGGAGGCCTGGGGCTGGCTGTGCGACCGCGTGGCCGCTTTCCGCGCCGAGATGCGCTCTCCCGACGTGACCAAGCCGCAGGTGCACTCATGATCCGCATGCTCGCCAGCGTGACCAATCCCGAGGAAGCCGAGATCGCGGTGAGGGCCGGCGCCGACCTGATCGACCTGAAGAACCCGAGGGAGGGAGCCCTGGGCGCCTTGCCGGCCGCCACGATCCGCGCCTGTCTCGCGGCCGTTGCCGGACGGAAATTGGTCAGCGCCACCATCGGCGACCTGCCGATGGAATCCGACGGCGTGGCGACCGCCGTCGCCGGCACGGCGACCACCGGCGTCGACATCGTCAAGATGGGGATCGGCGCCGGCGGCGATCCGCGGACCTGCATCGCGGCGGCGGCGAATTCACGCGGAGCCGCCGCGCTGGTCGGCGTCATCCTGGCCGACTTGACGGATCCCACCCCGGAACTGGTCGGCGCCATGGCCGATGCCGGCTTCATCGGCGTGATGCTGGACACCGGCCTGAAGGACGGCCGCACGCTCCGCGATCATGTGCCGGACGATGCGCTGGAGGACTTCATCGGACGGGCGCGCGGTGCCGGGCTGTGGGCGGGGCTGGCAGGGTCCCTGAGGCTTGCCGACATCGCCCCGCTGGCGATGCTGGGTCCGTCGATCCTGGGATTTCGCGGCGCCCTGTGCCGGGGCGGCGCACGGGGCGACGTGATCGACCCGGACAGGGTTGCCGAGGTCGTCCGAAGCGTCACCGCGTCCGGCCGCGTGCCGGCCGACACCGCCATGTGATCGTGGCGCTGACGGCGAGCGCACCCGCGGTCAGCGCCAGCACCCAGAGCAGGACACCGAAACCGGCGCCGTCCCGGTGCACCGCCGCGGACAGGGCTGCAGTCAGGCTCAGCACCGCGGCACAGCGCAGGCGGAGGACCGTCCGCCTGGGCGGGGGACGGCGGGACTCGACCAGATCGCGCCAGTGCCGCTCCACCGTCAGGGCAAGCGCCGCGAAGGCGATGTAGCAGAGGCCGAAAATCGCTGGGAAGGACAGGACATCAGGCATGGTCGGTCAGCCTCGACAGGGTGGACGGCTCGGGCCGCGCACGCCGGGCCAGACGCCTCGAAACGCTCCAGGCACCGGCCGCCGTCAGCGCCAGCACCGCATCGACGCCGACCACCGCCCAATCGCCGGTCGCCGCCGCCCGGACGGGATGCTCCCCGGTGGTGACCCAGCTCAGCACCACGCAGGCCCCGGCCAGCAGGGCCACGGCGGCGCACTGGCTGCTCCAGGGCGGATCCGACCGGGTGCGGATGGCGGCATGAACGGCAGTGGCGATCCAGGTCAGGAAGAAAACGCCGACCTCCACCAGCTCGCGTGACGGTATCCCGGACGGCAGCAGGCGGTTGGCCGCCATCATTGCCAGCGTGGCGATCAGCAGCCCGGTGGTGGTGCCGCAGGTCAGGGCGGCGACGCTGCGCCAGCCGACGCCGGGCAGGCCATGGACGACGCGACGCTTCTCCATCCAGTGCAGCATGCCGGTGCCGATCAGCACGCAGCCCGTCAACCCGAACAGGAAATAGAGCCAGCGCAGCGGCCAATGCTCGAAGGCGGCGAAATGCAGCCCCGACATCACCCGGTGCGCCGCCACCATCGGTCCCGGCGGCCGGTACTTCAGCAGCGCGCCGGTCACGCCGTCGAAGAAGACCGGCTGGACATCCAGGCTGATGCGGTCGCTGGTATCGCGGTTGATGCGGACCACCGATGCGGCATCGCCCGCATTGTAGACGAAGACCACCGCGGGCTCTCCCCCGCCCCACAGGCGCCTCGCCTCGGACACCATCGGGTCGAGCGGGGCCGCCGGCGCCGGGATGCCGGCGCGCGGACGGCTGTAGTTGCCGAGCGCGTCGTCGTAGAAGCGTTGGATGTCTCCGCCATAAAGCGCCTGGACGCCCGCCGGCAGCACGATCGGCAGGATGATGACGATCCCGGTGAAGGTGATCATCAGGTGGAACGGCAGCACCAGCACGCCGGTCAGGTTGTGCAGGTCGAGCAGCGAGCGGCGAAGCTGGCCCCAGCTGCGGAAGGTGAAGAAGTCCTTGAAGATCCGCGCATGGATGATGACGCCGGAGATCAGCCCGGCCAGCATCGCCACCGACGCGAAGGACACGATCCAATAGCCGACGAAGCCCGCCCGCAGGTGCAGGCTGTAATGAAGCGGATAGAAGAAGGAACTGGCGCCCAGCGTCCCCACCGGCGGCAGCAGCGTGCCGCCTGCCGTCGCCATGCCGCCGGAATTGCCGCTTTCCGTGCGCACCCGCAGGGCCATCACCGGGCGCCGCTCGTCCGGCAGCTGCACATACCAGTCGCGGACAGCCCGGCCGGCGGCGAGCCGCTCCACCAGCGGCACCACGGTCCGGTCGAGGGAAATCGCCGCCTCCGGCGCCTCCACCGCGCCGATCCGGGTGTCCGGCATCATCCAGCGGTCGATCTCGGAGGCGAAGACCGCCAGCGAGCCCATGAAGAAGATCAGCATCAGCAATCCGCCGAGCGTCACCCCCGCCCAGGTGTGCGGCCACAGCATCGCGGCGCGCAGCGCCGGGCTGATCAGCTTGCGCTTTGCCGCCGTCATGGCGCCGTGATCCCGACAAGCCGCGACGCGGCGATCATCACGACCGCGCCGCCGCCCAGCACCGCCCAGCCGACGCCGGCCCGCGGCACCGCGAAGGCCCACAGCGACACCGCCGGCAGCACCAGGAGCGCCAGCAGGCTGGCCGCCGTCACCGCCTCGGCCGGGGCCATGCCGGCCAGCGTCCCGAATTCCGCCCCGAAGGCGGCGATGCCCCAGGCGAAGCCATAGGCGCCGAAGACCGCCGCCGTCACCCGCACGGCGGTGCGGAGGCGCGATGGCGCGCGCCTCCCGGCGGTGGGGATGCCGGCGCCCGCCGTCACAGCTTCGCCCGCAGGGTCAGCAGCACGGTGCGCGGCTCGCCATAGATGTTGCCGGACTGCGGCGTGCCGACGCGCTGGTAATAGGTTCGGTCGAACAGGTTCTTGACGTTGACCGCCGCCGTCACCTTCTCCGTCACGTCATAGGCGACGCGGGCGTCCACCGTCGCATAGCCGCCCTGGGTCAGGCGGGCGCCGCCGAGCGACGGGAACTCGTTGTACATTGAGCTTTGGGCGGTGACGCCGCCACCGACGCTGAGACGGTCGTCGATGCTCTCCGGCAGGCGGTAGTTGGTCCACAGCTTCACCTGATGCATCGGCGCGATGGCGGTGAAGGCGCTCGCGGCGTTGGCGCTGCTGTCCAGGCTCTTGGCGCGGGTGAAGGTGTAACCGGCATAGACGTCCCAGCCCGGCAGGATCTCGCCGGAGACATCCAGCTCGAAGCCGCGGCTCTGCGCCTTGCCGCCGGAGACGTAGATGGACTGGTTGGGGAAGCGCGGGTCGGACTGCGGCCGGTTCTCCTCCTCGATGTGGAAGACGGAGGCGGTGGCGTGCAGGCGGCCGCCGAAGTAATCGGCCTTGATGCCGGCCTCATACTGCCGGCCCTTCAGCGGCTCCAGCACCTTGCCGGATGCATCAACGTAGGATTGCGGCTCGTACACCTGCGAGACGCTGGTGTAGAGAGCATAGGTGGAGTTGACGTCGTAGACGAGGCCGGCATAGGGCGTGACCTTGCCGCGGACGGACGCGCTGCTTTCCGGGGTGCCGGCCAGGGCGTCGGCATCGACCTTGGTCTGCCACCAGTTCATCCGCCCGCCGACGATCAGCTTCAGCGGCTCGGCCAGCTTCAGGCGCAGGACGCCGTAGGTGCCCCAGCTGTCGGTGGTGGTCTTGGTGTCCTTCTGCCAGTCGCGCCAGGCCGGCTCGGCCGCCTCGGCGTCGGGCGAGAAGATGTTCTGCGTCACCGACCAGCTGCCGACCGGATTGGCCGCGCGGTGGCGGAAGGTCGTCCGCTCGTAATTGGCGCCGACGGCCACCTCGTGGGTCAGGCCGAACAGTCCGAAATTGCCGGTGGTCGACAGATCGGCGCCCATTTGCTCCTGGTCGTAGCAGACTTTCTGGGCGAACAGCGTCGTCCGGTTCACCCCCGGCGTGACCGGCGCGTAGGCATACGCCATCTTCCGGTCCATCTCGTTGTCGATGTAATGGGTGGCCAGCTTCACCGCCCAGCCATTGTCGAATTTGTGCTCAAGGTCGGCGAAGCCGCCCTTGGTGGTGAAGACGTCCTCGTTCCAATTTTCGCCCAGCGAAGTCGAGCGGTCGACGTCGAGCAGGCGCAGCTGCGGCCGTCCGCCCACCACCGAAGCATAGGCCGGCAGGTTCCAGGCGCCCTGGTAGCTCATGCGCTGGTACCAGGCGCCGGCCGTCAGGGTGGTGTCCGGCGTCAGGTCGGCGGCGATGCTGCCATAGGCGAGGCCGCGGCGCTGCTCCGTCCAATCCTGGAAGGCGTTGCGGTCCTGATAGGCGCCGACGAAACGCCCGCGCAGGCTGCCGGATTCGTTCAGCGAGCCGGTGATGTCCCCTTCGCCGCGATAGTTGGCGTAGGAACTGGCGGTCAGCTCGCCATAGCCTTCCAGCGTCTTCTTCGGGGTCTTGCGGACCAGATTGACGGCACCGCCCGGCCCGCCCATGCCGTTCAGCAGGCCGGCAGGCCCCTTCAGCACCTCGACCCGCTCATACATCGCCAGATCGGGCGAGGCGAAGATGCGGTCGTCCAGCGTCGTCGGCACGCCGTCGAACTGCAGGTTGGTGATCTCGAAGCCACGCGAATAGAAGTTCAGGCGGTTGCCGTCGATCGGCTCCACCGTGACGCCCGGCGTCTGCCGCATGGCGTCTTCCAGCGTGATGAGCTTCTGTTCCTCAATGCGCTCGCGCGGCACCGTGGTGACGGTCTGCGGCACCTCGCGCGGCGCCGACGGCAGCTTGGAGCCGACGGTGGTCGGCGGGTTGGCGTCGCGCTGGCGGTCGGCGCTGACGTCGATCGTCGGCAGCGTCATCGTCTCGGACGAGGCGTTGCCGGTGCTTTGCGTCCCGTTCTGGACCGCAGTCTGGGCCAGTGCGACGGCCGGCAGCAGCAGGGCTGCCGCCGCGACCGACCCCAGCAGACGGACGCGCCCCCTGTTATTTCCCCAACGGCGTCCGGGCTGCCCAATGGTCTTCATTCTGAAAGTCCCCCATTCGTCACTGTGCTGATGTCGTTTTGCGGATTTGTTGGCCGCGGCCCCGCTCGGCGTCCGCCGTCAGGGCCGTGGCGATTTCCTGCGCGCGGATCGGCAGGATGGAGAGAAGGGTGTCGCTGAGGCCATGCGTCGCCTCGCAGCAGCCCTGCAGATACAGGCCGGCGGTGCAGCCGGGGACCGTCGGCAGGCGGTAGTCGCGCCCGACCTCCCCGCCGGCCAGCCAGGGCTCCATTGGCTGCAGCAAGTCCTCGTGGATGCGGCGGCGATAGCCGGTGGCCAGCACCACGGCGCCATAGCGGCGCTCGCTGCGCCCGCCGCCGTCCAGGATGGCGAGGTCGAGCGTCGTTCCACCGTCGTTGCCGCTGCGGGCCGCCACCACCTCGTGCCGGGTCAACATCGCGTGGCGCGCCACCCCCTCCACCTTCTGCTGGTAGAAGATGCCGTAGACGGCATCGATGAGGTCGGGGTCGACCACGGCGTAGTTGGTGTTGTGGAAGGCGCGCAGCAGTTCGGCACGCTCGGCCGGGGGAAGGCCGTAGAGATAGTTGGTGTATCCGGCGTCGAAGACCTGATTGGCGAAGGGGCTGCTGTCGGCCGGCCGCATCGCCGGCCCGCGCCCGATGATGTCCACCGCGACGCCGCGTCCGTGCAGGTCGAGGAAGATCTCGGCCGCGCTCTGCCCCAGCCCGATCACCGCGACCCGGCCGGCCCGCGCCAGTTCCTCGGCGGCGGCCAGATAATCGTTGGAATGGATCACCAGCGGGCCGGTCGCCTCAGCGCCACCCCGGCGCACGAGGCCGTCGAAGGCGTCGGGAATCAGCGGCGTCGCCCCGGCGCCGATCACGACGTTGCGGGCAAGCCAGCTCCGCTCGCGGCCGGCACGGTCACGGGCATGGACGCGGACATGCGGCACCGCCTCTCCCACCCGCGCCGGCTCGATCGCCGTCGCCTCCAGCCCATAGTCGCAGAGATCGTCGAAATCGGCGGCGACCCAGGCGAGATAGTCGTTGAACTCGCGCCGGCTGGGATAGAAGGTCCGCAGATTGATGAAGTCCTGCAGCCGCCCCTGTCTGTGCAGGTAGCTGAGGAAGCTGTAGCGGCTGGTCGGATCGCGCAGCGACACAAGATCCTTCAGGAACGAGATCTGCATCCGGCTGCCGTCCAGCAGCATGTTGCCGTGCCAGACGAAGCTTTCGCGCTTTTCCAGGAAGCGGCAGGCCAGACCGGTCCCGCCCTCGCGCAGCGCCACCGCCAGGGCAAGGTTCGAGGGTCCAAAGCCGACGCCGACAAGGTCCAGGACCCGCCCGCTGTCGCCGATGAGGGAGGGGATGCCGTGCATCGCTCAGCCCCCCTGCTTCGTCGTCGCCGGGTCGGCGCGCGGCACCCACAGTCGGTCGGCGAAATAGCGCTCGCGCAACAGCATCACCAGCATCGCCCGCTTGTGCGGGAAATCGAACTCCTTGACCTTGGCGAAGCCGGAGCGGTCGAGGTTGCGGATCTGCTGGTGATGGTCGGCGCGCGGTTCGCCGACGATGCGCTGGGTCCGCGGGTCGTCCAGGAACATGAAATGCACCAGCGACGGCAGCCACGCGCTGACATAGGCCCGCCCGCGCACATGCTCCTCGCCGATCAGCACATGCCAGCCGCGGTCGTAATCCTGCGCGTCATAGAAGGCGCCGATCCGGTTCTCCTTGGCCCAATAGACCTCGAAATACCCGAAGGGCGCGCCGTCCAGGCTGGCGATCAGCGGCATGGTGTGGGGATCGGCGAGCTGCGCCTCCAGATAGGCGCGGTGCTTGGCCAGATCGCCCTCCTCCTGCCAGAAGAAGGCGACCCGCGGGTCGTTCTGCCAGCGATGGAAGCGCTCCAGATCCATGCCGATGTCGGCGACCCGGAAGGACAGCGTCTGCTCCAGCCAGGGGATGTGGCGGGCATAGAGCGTGCCCTGCTGCTTGGGCGGCCGGCGCGGGTGGTAGCGGCCGTTCGAGACGATGTGCGACTGGGGATATCCGCCCGATCCGGCCCCCAGGAGCCACAGGTCGGGCCGCTGGTACAGGGTGCCGGCCGTCGCCAACTGGGTGCCGCCGGCATCCTCCACCACGACGCCGTCCAGGCGCAGCTCCTCGGCGAGGCGGTCAGGAGCCGTCAGCCGCAGGGTCGCAGGGTCGTCGGCACGGATGAAGGCCGCGTCGAGCGCGGCGAAGGCGCTCAAACGCCGGAGGCCGTCGCCGTCCGCCGCCGGCACCGCATCCTCCACCAGGGTCAGTTCGGCCGCCCCGGCCCCGCCGGACAGCCGCCAGCGCTGCCGCACCTCGCCGTCCAGCCGGACGGTCAGGTCGGCTCCGTCCCACAGGGTGCGGAGCGGGCGGCCGAGCGCGCGGCAGGGCACCGGAACACCGCCGGACGCGGTCAGGGTGTCGGAATCGGCGGTCATCGAAAGCGCCTCCTCATGTCCGGCCGCGCGAGGCGCGGCGACAGGCGTTTGGGAAAGGGATGGGGGTTCGGCCGACGGCCGCCCGGCGGTCATTGCGCCGCATGCGCCGGCTGGACCGGCACCTCGCTCCAGGGCGACAGCACCCCGGCGTCGCAGCGCAGCACCCGGTCGGCGAGGTGGAAGAAGCGGTCGTCGTGGCTGACGGCGATGATGGTGCGGCCGCCATGTTTGAGTTCGGGCAGCAGCTCCTCGTAGAAGAAGCGGCGGAACAGCGGATCCTGGTCGGCCGCCCATTCGTCGAGCAGCAGGATCGGCCGTTCCTCCACCACCGCGGCCAGCAGGGCGATGCGCTTGCGCTGCCCCTGCGACAGCCGGATGTCGGAAAGGCGGTCACCGGCCAGCGCCACCTTGCGGTCCAGCCGCAACCGGCGCAGGAATGCCTGGGCAAGCTCCTCGTCCAGCCGGCCGTCGGGGCCGACCAGCCGGTCGAACAGGTGGGGGGTGGAGAAGACGGCGCTGATCTGCTCGCGATGCCAGCCGCGACGCTCCTCGGTCACCTCCAGCCCGCCCAGCCGGATGGTGCCGGCGGCCGGCCGGCGCAGGCCGGCCAGCAGGGTCAGCAGCGTCGACTTGCCGCCGCCGTTGCCGCCGACGATGAACAGCGTCTCTCCTGCCTCGACCGTCAGCTCGACCGGGCCGAGGTGGAAGCCGGGCTCGTCGCCCTGGGCCGGATGGTCGTAGACGACACCGGACAGGCTGAGCAGCGGCCCCTTGGCGGGAAGCGCCGCGCAGGCCGGCTCCGGCCGGTCGAAGTCCGGGCGGTGCGCTTCCAGGCGCAGCGCCTCGACCTTCGCCAGCGCCACCTTGCCGGACAGCAGGATGGGCAGCGTGCCGACCAGATCGTTCAGCGGCATGCGCAGGAACATCAGCACCAGCACGAAGCCGGCGGTGTGCGGCCGCGGCAGGCCCAGCGCCTCGCCGGCGGCGAAGATGCCGGCGATCAGGCCGAGGATGACCAGGGCGGTCCAGCTCAGGCTCAGCACCCAATAACGGTCGGCGCGGGTCTCGGTGTCGCGGGCATGCTCCGCCGCCGCCGCAACGTCGTGGCGGTGGAAGACGCGCTTGCGCACCGTGTTCAGCGCCAGTTCGTTGCGGCCCTCGATCGCGCCGCGATAGCCGGCGAGCAGGCGGTCGTCGGTTTCGCGCACCTCGACCATCAGCCGGCGCATCGCCGACACCCAGCCATAGGCAACCCCCACCCCCAGCCCGATCACCGCGGCGCTGAGCAGGAAGAGTTGCCAGGACAGCCAGCCCAGATAGAGGAAGCCGCCCAGCACCAGCACGCCGTTGCAGAAGACGAAGGGCAGCCGGTTGAAGGCCTGGCCGACCGTGGCGATGTCCTTGGTCAGGGTGGCATAGAGCGCCGGGGCGCCGATGGTCTCCAGCCGCTCCACGTCGGTGTCGAGCAGACGCTTCACCGTCGCCGTGCGCATCTCGCACACCACACGGTGGCCCAGCGCCGTCAGGATCGCCTGCGCACCGAAGCCGAAGCCGAACACCGCCGCCAGCAGCACGGCGATCAGCGCGAAGGTCGGCGCGTCGGGCGCCGCACTCCCGGCGATCAGCCGGTTGACCAGCGCGATCACCCACAGACCGGCCAGCGCCCCGGCGGCGCCCAACCCCAGCGCCAGCGGCATGCGCCAGCGGAAGCGGCGCAGGAGGGAGAGCAGCAGGCTCATGGCGCACCGCCCAATTCGGCCGTCCCGTCGCCTGCCAGCAGGCCGGCCATGAAGGCGAGGTCGTCCGCCTCGTCCCGGCTGCCGCGGGAGTCGATCACGGTGGCCATGGCGCGGACGGTCGGGGCGCGGAACAGCTCGGCCAGCGGCAGGTCGAGCCCGAAGGCGCCGCGGATGCGCGTCTGCAGCCGGACCAGCCGCAGGGAATGCCCGCCCAGCCGGAAGAAATCGTCGGCGACACCGAGCCCCGGCCGTTCCAGCACCTCCTCCCACAGCGCGGCCAGCCGCGCCTCGGTGTCGGTGGCCGGCGGCTCGAACCCGGTGGAGCCCGCCGGTGCGTCTGGCAGCGGCAGCGCCTTGCGGTCGATCTTGCCGTTGGCGTTCAGCGGCAGCCGGTCCAGCACGACGCAGACCGACGGCAGCATGTAGGCGGGCAGGTGGGCGGCGAGATGGGCGTGCAGATCCGGCGGCTCGGTCCCGTCGGCCGTCACCAGATAGGCGCAGAGCAGCGCATCGCCGGCGGCCGGCATATGGGCGGCGACCACGGACTGGCGCACCTGCGGGTGGCTGTCGAGCGCCGCTTCCACCTCCGCCGCCTCGATGCGGAAGCCGCGGATCTTCATCTGATGGTCGCTGCGGCCCAGGAACTCGATGGCCCCGTCGGTGCGCCGCCGGGCGCGGTCGCCGGTGCGATAGATGCGGCTGCCGGCACCGGCGCCGGGTGCGCCGTCCTCGGGGAACGGGTTCGGCAGGAAAGAGGCCGCGGTCAGGCCCGGTTGTCCGCCATAGCCGCGCGCCAGCCCCAGCCCACCGATCCACAAATCGCCGGCCACGCCGCTTGGTACCGGTTCCAGCCGGCTGTCCAGGATGTAAAGCCGGTTGTTGGCGACGGCATGGCCGATGGGAACCGTGCCGTCGCCATCCCCGGCCCGCTCCACCGGCCAGGCGGCGGACCAGACGGTGGTCTCGGTGGGACCATAGACGTTCAGCAGCCGCACGCCGCGCGCCAGCAGGCGACGGGCCAGCCCGGCACCCAGCGCCTCGCCGCCGCACACCGCGCGCAGGCCCGGCCATGATTGCTCGGTGGCGTCCAGCAGCATGCGCCAGGTTGCCGGCGTCGCCTGCAGGACGGTGACGCCGTGGCGTTCGATCAGCCCGGCGAGCGCTTGCGGATCATGGGCCTGCTCGCGCGTGGCGAGGATGACGCGGGCACCGGCGACCAGCGGCAGGAACAGCTCCATCCCGGCGATGTCGAAGCCCAGCGTCGTCACCGCCAGCAGCCGGTCGTCGGCGGCGAGGCCGATCTGCGCCTGCATGGCGTAGAGGAAGCTGGCGAAGGCCTGCCGGTCGATCTGCACGCCCTTCGGCACGCCGGTCGATCCCGAGGTGTAGAGCGTGTAGCCGAGCTGGCGCGGATGCACCGGGCGGCCGAGATTGCCGTCCGCCAACTCCTCGTATCCGGCGGCGAACTCCGCCAGCGGCGCGTCGATCACCAGCACCGGCCGGGCATGGGCCAGGATGTGGGCATTGCGCGCCGCCGGCTGGTCGGGATCGAGCGGCAGATAGGCGCCGCCCGCTTTCTGGATCGCCAGCAGCGCGACCGGAAGGTCGACTCCGCGCGGCAGCCCCACCGCCACCAGACTGTCGGCACCGACCCCATGGGCGGCGAGCCAGCGGGCGAGCCGGTTGGCCCGCGCATTCAGCGCGCGGAAGGTCAGCGCCGTTTCACCGCAGACCAGGGCGACGCAGTCCGGCAGATCGGCGGCGGTGCGCTCCACCATCGCCACGAGGTCCTCCGCCGGATCCTGCGCCAGGGCGGTGTCGTTCCAGCGCGTCAGCTCCTCCGCCCGCGCCGCCGGCGCCATCAGCGGCAGGTCGGCCAGTTCCGCCTCCGGATCGGTCAGCATTCCGGCCAGCAGGGTGCGGAAGCCGTCGGCAAGACGCTCGGCCGTCGCGGCATCGAACAGGTCGGTGGCATAGTCGATCGCACAGGCCGCCCCCGCCTCACCCACCGCCACATCAAGCGCCAAATCCAGCTTGGCGGTGGTCTCCGGCACCGGGAGCGCAGTCACGGTCAGCCCCGGCAACCGCAAAGTAGCGGGGGCATCCATCCGCAGGTTCAGCAGGGTCTGGAACAGCGGGGTCCGGCTGCCGTCCCGCACCGGATCGAGCCGTTCCAGCAGGCGCTCGATGGGGGCCGCCCCGTCGCTCAGCGCCGCCAGCGCCTCGCCGCGCAGCCGCCGGCAGAGGGCGCGGCCGGTCAGGCCGGGCGTCAGGCGGGCCCGGAAGACCTGGGTCTCGACGAAGAAGCCGACCAGCGGTTCCAAATCCTCGTCGTTCCGTCCGGCGTCCGGCACGCCGACGGCGAAATCATCCTGCCCGGACCAGCGGCCGAGCAGCGCTTGCCATGCCGCCAGCAGCGGAATGAAGGGCGTGCAGGATTCCGCCCGCGCCAGGGCGCGCAGGGCCGAAACCGTCTCTGCCGGCAGGGCGAACTCGACCCGCGCCCCGGCGCTGCCGCGAAGGCTCGGGCGCGGCCGGTCTGTGGGCAGTTCCAGGGCCGGGATGCCGGTGCCGAGCCGTTCGACGGCCCGCTCGACCGCGCGTTCGATGCGCGCCTGCGCCGCCTCGCCGCGCTGCGCCCGCGCATGATCGGCATATTGCAGGGCCAGCGGCGGCAGCAGTGCAGCCGGTTCGACTTCCGAATCGGCCAGGGCTGCGACATAGGCGGTCATCAGGTCGCGCGCCAGGATCGGGTTGGACGGGCCGTCCGACAGGACGTGGTGCATCGCCAGCAGCAGCACCGCCGCACCGCCGGCCAGCGGCAGCAGCGTCGCGCGGATCGGCGGGCCGGCGGACAGGTCGAATGGCCGCTGAGTCTCCTCGCGGATGCGCTCCTCCAGCGCAGCGTCGTCGGGCTGGGCGGCTTTCCGCGTCAGGCGGAGGGTCGGACGGGGCAGCACGACCTGTTGCGGCGCCCCGTCCCGCTCCTCGAACCGCGTCCGCAGGATGGCGTGCCTCCAGGCCAGCGCTTCCAGCGCCCGCTCCAGAGCCGCGGCGTCCAGCGCTCCGTCCAGCCGGAAGGCGCGCGTCAGGTTGTAAGCGGCATCCGTCGGGTTCAGGCGGTTGAGCAGCCACAGGCGCTCCTGCGCCAGCGACAGCGGCGCTGCCTGATCTATGAGATTAATAGTGATTTGCATGATTAGGCCCACCTATTCCGCCGCAAGGCTGGTGGAGGCCGCGCCGGCCGCCCGGTCGGCCAGTGCGGCCCGCAAGGCTGTCCGGAAACGGTCGGCGATCTCGTCGATCTCGGCGGCGCTGACGATCAGCGGCGGCAGAAACCGCACCACGGCGCCATGGCGCCCGCCCAGCTCCAGGATCAAGCCCTGTTCCAGGCAGCGGCGTTGCAGCGACCGGGCCAGTTCGCCGTCGGCCGGACGGGCACCCAGCCGCAGGGGCGGCCGGCGCTCGTCCACGATCTCGACGCCGATCATCAGGCCCGGCCCGCGCACGTCGCCCAGGCAGGGATGGTCGGCCTGGATCGCCCGCAGATGGCCGGTCAGCCGCGCGCCCATGGCGGCGGCATGCTCGTCCAGGCGGTCGGAGCGGATCCGGTGCAGGGTCGCCGACCCCGCCGCCATCGCCAGCTGGTTGCCGCGGAATGTGCCGGCATGGGCGCCCGGTGCCCAGCAGTCGAGACCGGCGTTGTAGACCACCACCGACAGCGGCAGGCTGCCGCCGATCGCCTTGGACAGCACCAGGATGTCGGGCTCGATCCCCGCATGCTCGAAGGCGAACAGCCGGCCGGTGCGGCCGAGTCCGGTCTGCACCTCGTCGATGATCAGCGGGACGCCATGGGCGCGGGTCAGCCGCCGCAGCCCCTGCAGCCAGCGCACCGGCGCCGGCACCACGCCGCCTTCGCCCTGCACCACCTCCACCACCACGGCCGCGGGCGTCACGACGCCCGATTCCGGATCGCTCAGAAGTTGCTCGATCATCGACAGGCCGGCATCCACCCCGGCCTCGCCGCCAAGCCCGAAGGGGCAGCGGTAGTCGTAGGGATAGGGCAGCATGTGGGCGTCGCCGGTTCCGCCGCCCAGTGGCCGTTTCGGCCCCAGATTGCCCATGATCGCCAGCGTGCCTTGGGTCATGCCGTGGTAGCCGCCGGAGAAGCCGACGATGGTGCGCCGCCCGGTGGCGGTGCGGGCCAGCTTCATCGCCGCCTCGATCCCGTCTGCGCCGGTGGGGCCGCAGAACTGAATCCGGGCATCGCGGGCGAAGGCCGGCGGCAGGGCCGCGAACAGATCCTCGACGAACCGGTCCTTGACCGGGGTGGTCAGGTCCAGCGTGTGCAACGGCAATCCGCTGTCGAGCGTCGCGCGCAGCGCCGCCACCACATCCGGATGATTGTGTCCCAGCGCCAGTGTGCCGGCACCGGCAAGGCAGTCGATGAAAAGCTGCCCGGCACTGTCGCGCAGATAGATGCCACGCCCTTCGGTGAGCACGAGCGGGATGCGCCGCGGATAGGAGCGCGCGTTGGACTCGCGCGCTTCCTGACGGCGAAGCATCGGATCGTCGCCGAGGCGGATCGCCGGCTGGGCACGGAAGCCGTCCAGGCCGAACGGCGCTGCGATGGTGGGCGCCGTGATGGTCGCGGTCATGGGCACATCTCCCTCGGCGGGAAAACGGGATCGGGCACGGCCGGTCAGGCCGCATCGCCCAGGGCGCGGCGCAGGCTGAGCGGACGCATGTCGGTCCACACCCGCTCGATGTGGGCAAGGCAGTCCTCCTTGGGACCGCTGACGCCGACCGTGCGCCAACCGGCCGGAACCGGCTTGTGGTCGGGCCAGATCGAGTACTGCTCCTCGTCGTTCACCACGACGTGAAATCGCGTGTCCGGGCTGTCCCAGCTCATGCCGAAGCTCCTTCAGGTCAGGGCGCGGAAGGGATAATCGTGTTCGGGGAATGCGCGTTCGGAAGATCGCGTCCTGTCTTCCTGCATAATGCGATTGATTCTCGTTTGCAAGTCGATTTGCAGTACGCTAACGTCCGTGCCGGCTGCAGGGCCCGGCGGGATTGCCCGCAAGATCTGTGTTGTTTGTCCGACCTCTGCGCCAAAGCCGTCCCAAGCACGGCGTAAAACCCGCTGCGATTGC
Organism: Azospirillum sp. B2RO_4; assembly: GCF_051124815.1. Taxonomy (NCBI): domain Bacteria; kingdom Pseudomonadati; phylum Pseudomonadota; class Alphaproteobacteria; order Rhodospirillales; family Azospirillaceae; genus Azospirillum; species Azospirillum sp. B2RO_4. The sequence goes on from NZ_CP118492.1 coordinate 218,010, forward strand.
TGCCCCACCTGCCGGCAGGAGCAACGCTCTGTCCCACTATGAGAACGATTCTCACTCGCAGTAAAGACGTTTCTGTCTCGACCTGCCCGCAATTGGACGGACCGATCACCCCATGGACCAACGCATTTTCGATCCAAGCCCGGCCGCAAGCCCTGAAACGCTGGCCGTGCAGCCGCTGCTTCCCGGCGCCGATCTGCCGCTGCTGGTGACGCCGAAGGACGGCGCGCTGGACGACGGTGGATGGCGGAATTTGCTGCCGGACATCCGCGCAGTGGTGCGCGACCGGCTGCCGGTTGCCGGGGGGCTGCTGTTCCGCGGTTTCGGGCTGCTTGGCGACGCCCCCTTCCGCGCCTTCGCCGAGAGCTTCGGCCGGCCGCTGCTCGATTATGATTTCGGCTCCACCCCGCGCTCCGCGGTGGACAAGGGCGTCTACACCTCCACCGAATATCCGGCCCACCAGACGATCCCGCTGCACAACGAGCAGGCCTATACCCTGCAGTGGCCGCAGACGATCTGGTTCCACTGCGTGACCGCCGCCGCCACCGGCGGGGCGACGCCGATCGCCGACAGCCGGCTGGTCGCCCGGCGCATCGACCCGGCGATCCGCGCCCGCTTCGCCGCCAAGCGCCTGATGTATGTGCGCAATTACGGGAACGGCCTCGACCTGCCCTGGCAGCGCGCCTTCAACACCGACAATCCGGCGGAGGTCGAGCGTTTCTGCCGCGCCAATGCCATCACCTGGGAGTGGACCGAGGACGGTGAACTGCGCACCCGCCAGATCTGCCAGGCGGTGGCCCGCCATCCGGTGACCGGCGAGGAGGTCTGGTTCAATCAGGCCCATCTGTTCCACGTCTCCAACCTGCCACCCGCGGTGCGCGACAGCCTGCTGGCGGTGGTGGAGGACGAGTCCGAGCTTCCCCGCCATGTCTTCTACGGCGACGGCACGCCCATCGAGGCCGAGGCGCTGGACCATATCCGCGCCGTTCTGGACGACTGCACCCGCAGTTTCCCCTGGCAGGAGGGGGACGTGATGATGCTCGACAACATGTTGGCGGCCCATGGGCGGGAGCCCTTCACAGGCAGGCGCAAGGTCGTGGTCGCCATGGCCGACCCGGTGCGCTCCCCCGACCTTCCCGCCGCCTGAGGACCCGGCCATGGACAGCATGACGATCATGCCCGCCGCGGTTCCGGCCGCGATTCCCGCCGGCGAGGAACAGCGCGCCCTGTGGACCGCCTGGCGTCTGGCGCCGGAGGATCCGGCCTACAACATGACCTATGCGGTGGAACTGGCGCCCGGCATCGACCCGCAGCGGCTGGCCGACGCCTTCGCCCAGGTCATCGCCGGGCACGAGGCGCTGTCCAGCCATTACCGCGAAGATGCCGACGGACGCCTCGTCATGGAACGGCGGCCCGGTTTCGTCGCCGATGTCGCCGTCCACACTGCCGAGGCGATGACGGACGCCGAGCGCCTGCGCTGGCTCGAACGGGAAGCCGACCTGCCGCTGCCGCTCGACCGAGCCGTCGCCTGCCGTGTGCGGCTGCTGGCGGAGCCGGACGGGCCGGTGCATCTGCTGGTCGTCCTGCACCACATCGCCGGCGATTACCTGTCCTTCGAGATCCTGTGCGAACAGGCCTTCACCGCCTACGAGGCACCGTCCGCCGCCGGTTTCGAGGCAGGCGGTCGCTACTTCGACTGGCTGGAACGGCAGCGAGCGCTGCAATCCGGCCCCGAAGCCGCGCGGCTGGACGCCTTCTGGCGCGGACTTGTGACGGACGCGACACCGCCGCCGGAGCTGCCGATTGACCGCATCGACCGTCCGGGCCCGCCGAATGAGACCGACCTTCGGCTCGATGCCGCCACAACGGCGCGCGTGCGCGCGGCGGCCGATAAGGCCGGCGTGGGAGTCTTCCCGCTGCTGACCACAGTCTTCCAGATCTTCCTGCATCGCTGGAGTGGCCAGGACCGCTTCACGATCGGAACGCCGGTGTCGGGACGGCAAGGCGCTGCCGACCGCGCGATGATCGGCTACACGCTGAACGCCTTGCCCTGGCCCGCCGACCTGTCCGGCAACCCCAGCGTCGCCGACCTCGCGCGCACCGCACAGCGGACGTTGAAGGCGCTGCTGCGCCACCGCCGCCTGCCGCTCGCCCGCATCACGGCGCTGACCGGCGACACCGGGCCGCTGTTCCGCCACATGACCACCTATGTCCCGGTGGGCGAGCGCGCCGCTGTCAACCGCGCCGTCCGGCGGGAGCTGTTCGCCCAGCAACGCGGCGCGGCGAACGAACTGAACCTGCGCTGGGTGGACGACGGCGAGCGGCTGACCGGCCAATGGCGCGCCGACCCGTCGGTGTTCGCACCGGAGACCTCCGCCCGCATGCGGCGCGGCTTCCTCGCGCTGCTCGACCGCGCACTTGCCGATCCCAACGCTCCCATCGCCGCCCTGGAGGCGGTCGCCGACGATGCCGACCGTTCGCTGCGCCGGGGACCAGCCGCCGGTGCGCCGCCCCCTGCCCTTGCGCTTTTCGAGGCCGCTGTCGCGCGTCATCCCGGCCGCGCGGCGGTGGAGGACGGCGACCGGACCCTGACCTACGCCGACCTCGACGCCGCGGCCGGCCTGCTGGCGGGGCGGCTGGCCGAATCCGGTGTGCGGCCGGGTGACCGCGTCGGACTGTGGCTGCCGCGCAGCGCAGTGCTGGCCGTCGGCATGATCGCCGCGTGGAAGGCGGGGGCGGCCTATCTCTGCCTGGACCCGGCGCTGCCCGACGCGCGCCTCGCTTTCCTGGCGACGGACAGCGGCGCGCGCGTCGTCGTGGGTCATGGCGCTGCGCCCAGCTGGCTCGGCGGGGCGGCATGGCTGGAGTTGGACGGTCGGTCGGACGAATCCGCCCCCACCGTCATCGTCCCGGCCAGCCCCGACCTGCCGGCCTACCTGATCTACACCTCCGGCTCCACCGGCACGCCCAAGGGGGTGGTGGTCACCCAGGGGAACCTTGCCCAGTATGCCCAGGGCGTGCTGGCGGCAATGGAGTTGCCGGAGGAGGCCACCCTTGCCACGCTGGCTTCGGTAACCGCCGACCTCGGCTACACCGCGTGGTTCGGGGCGCTGCTCGGCGGGCGCACCTTGCGGGTGATCGCGCCGGCGCTGGCCGACGACCCCGATGCGCTGGCCCGCCACTTCGCCGAACGGCCGGTCGACGCGCTGAAGATCGTGCCCTCGCACCTCGCCGCGCTGATGGCGGTGGCCGATCCGGCCCGGCTGCTGCCGCGCCGCTGCCTCGTCCTCGGCGGCGAGGCGCTGGAGGGCCGCTTCGTCGCCCGCCTCCGGGCGCTCGCCCCTGGATGCCAGATTCTGAACCATTATGGTCCGACCGAGACCACCGTCGGCTGCCTGACCGCCCCCGCCCCCCAAGACACCGGCGGTCCGGTTCCCATCGGTGCCCCGCTGGCCGGCGTGCATGCCGCGGTGCTGGACCGACACGGCGACCCGGTGCCCCTTGGCGTCGTCGGCGAACTCGCCATCGGCGGCAGCGGTGTCGCCGCCGGCTATCTCGGCCGGCCGGCGTTGACCGCGGAGCGCTTCGTGCCCGACCCGTGGCGCAGCGGCGGCCGGCTGTACCGCACCGGCGACCGCGTACGCCTCGCCGCCGCCGGCCTCTTGGAGTTCCTTGGCCGCGCCGACGATCAGGTGAAGATCCGCGGCTTCCGCGTCGAACTGGGCGAGGTCGAATCCTGGCTGCGCCGCCAGCCCGGCGTGGTGGAGGCGGCGGTCCTCGCCCGTCCGGTGACCTCTGGCGGCGGGTCCGGCTTGCGCCTGACGGCCTTCGTCGCCCCGGCGACGCTCGACGGCGACGCCCTGCGAAGCGCCATGACCGCCGCCCTGCCGGACGCGATGGTGCCATCGGCACTGCATGTCCTGCCGGCGCTGCCCCGCCTGCCGAACGGCAAGATCGACCGCAAGTCGCTGCCGGACGACGAAACCGCCGCTCCGCCTGCCCCGTCGGCCGGCCGCCCCCTGACGGATGCCGAGCGGACGCTCGCCGCCATCTGGGCGGAGGTGCTGGGACGCCCGTCGGTCGGGGTCGAGGAAGACTTCTTCGCCATCGGTGGCGATTCGATCCTGGCGCTCCAGGTCATCGCCAAGGCGCGGCCGAAGGGCCTCGCCCTGAAGCCGAAACTGTTCTTCCAGAAGCGCTCCATTGCCTCTATCGCCGCCGCCATCCCACGGCCTAAGACTCCGGCCGAGGGCAAGCCCGCCCCGGTGGAATCCGCTCCCTTCGCCCTGAGCGGCCTCGACGCCGATGCGGTGGCGGCGCTGCGCGCCGAACGTCCGGGGCTGGAGGACGCTTATCCGCTGTCGTCGCTGCAGCAGGGACTGCTGTTCCACGGCCTGATCGACCCTGCCGGCGGCGCCTACGTCAACCAACTGGTGATCGAGGCGGAAGGCCCCTTCGACGCCGACGCCTTCACCGATGCCTGGCACGACGCCGTCGCCGCCAACCCTATCCTGCGGACATCCTTCCGCTGGGAGGGGGTGGACCGCCCCCTCCAGCTGGTGGAGCGCACCGCCACGCTCCCCGTCACCCATCGCGACTGGAGCGACCTGCCCGACGACGGCCGCGAGGCGGCCCTTGCCGCCTTCCTGGCGGAGGACCGGGCGCGCGGCTTCGTGCTGGACCGGGCTCCGCTCATGCGGCTTGCGCTGATCCGCTGTGGCAATGGGCGCTGGTGGCTTCTGTGGAGCCGCCATCATCTCGTGGTCGACGGCTGGTGTTCGATCCTGCTGGTGGACGAGGTTCTGGAACGTTATCGCGCCCGTTTGGCGAACGAGTCTCCGGCTCTGCCCGCCCGCCGCCCGTTCCGCGACCACATCGCCTGGGTCCTGCACCAGGACGACCGCAGCGCCGCCGGCTTCTGGCGGAGTTTCCTCGCCGGCGTGGAGGGCGCCACCCCGCTGCCGATGGTGGCACCGGCGCCCGAGACCGGCAGTGCGGTTCCGCTCAGCCACTCCCTCCTGCTGGACGAGGCGGAAACCATCCGTCTGGCCGCCGCGGCCCGCGGGCTGGGCGTGACCCTGAACACGCTGGTGCAGGGCGCCTGGGGCCTCGTTCTGGCTGCCCGTTCGGGACGCGACGACGTGCTGTTCGGCGTCACCTCCTCCGGCCGGCCGGCCGAGCTGGAGGGGGCGGAGCATATGCTGGGCGTCTTCATCAACACGCTGCCGCTGCGGGTGCGCGTGCCCGGCCAGCGCCGCCTCGGTGATTACCTGCGCGGCATCCAGGCCGACAATGCCGCGATGCGCGAGCATGAACACAGCGCCCTTGCCGACATCCAGGCACAGGCCGGCGTCGGGCCGCTGTTCGACACGCTGCTGGTCTTCCAGAATCTGCCGATGCTGGAAGGACGGCGGCGGCGCGTCGGTGCGCTCGACCTGCGCCAGCGCGACAATGTGGAGCGCACGCACTACGCCCTCACCGTCGAGGTGTTCCCCGGTGACCGGCTCGCGGTCGCCATCGACGCCGATGGCCGCCGGATCGACGCCGCCACCCTCGCCCGGATCGCCGACGGTTTCCGCGCCGCCCTGCTGTTGCTGACCCGCGGTGCCGGAACCCCGTTGGCCGCGCTGCCGCGGATGGGCGAGGCGGAGGCGAAGACGTTGCGGGGCTGGGGCGTCGGCGCGGCCTCCCCTCGCCTGTCGCCGGACTGGGTAGAGCGGGTCGCCGCCCGCGTCGAGGCCCATCCGGACCGCATCGCCGCGCGGTGCGAGGGCGCCAGCCTGACTTATGGCGAGCTTTGGCGGCGTTCGGAACGGCTGGCCCGCGGCCTAGTTGCGGCGGGCCTCCGTCCCGACGAACCGGTGGCCCTGCTCGCCCCCCGCGGCCTGGACCTGCTGTGCCTGATGGTGGCGGTGTTGCGGGCCGGGGGCGCGTGGCTGCCGCTCGATCCCGCCCATCCGCCGGCCCGCTGGGCCCAGGTGATGGAGCAGGCCGGCCATCCGCTGCTGATCCGTGACGAGGCGGTCGCTTGCGACCTGCCCGCCCTCACCACCGCCGATCTGCTGGCCCGCGCCGGGGAGGGCCGCTTGCCGGCGATGCCGCTCCGCGGCGACCAGCGCGCCTATGTGCTGTTCACCTCCGGCTCCACCGGGACGCCCAAGGGGGCGATGGTCACCCGCGACGGCATGCTGAACAACATGCTGGCGAAGGTCGATCCGCTGCAACTCGGCGAAGGGGACGTCATCGCCCAGACCGCCCCCTCCTGCTTCGACATTTCGGTCTGGCAGACCCTGACCGCGCCGCTCCTGGGTGCGGTGGTGGAGATCGTGCCGGACAGCGTGGTGCGCGACCCCGACGCCCTGCTCGACCGGCTGGGGCAGGCGGGTGTCACCCTGTTCGAGCCGGTGCCGTCGCTGATGCGCACCCTGGCGGAGACGCGCGATGCCGGCGGGTGCCCACGGCCGCTGCCGGCGCTGCGCTGGGTCCTGCCGACGGGAGAGGCGCTGTCCGCCGCCGATGCCGGGGCGTGGTTCGACGCCTATCCCGCCATCCCGCTGATGAACGCCTACGGCCCGGCCGAGTGCGCCGACGACGTCGCCTTCCATCCGCTGCACGCGGCACCGGCCCCCGGCTCCACCATTCCCATCGGCCGGCCGACCGCCGGTGCGGAGCTGCGCATCGTCGATGGCGACCTCGCCGCGGTCCCGGTTGGAACGGTCGGCGAGATCGCCATCGGCGGCATTGGGGTCGGCCGCGGTTATCTGGGCGACCCGCGCCGGACAGCATTGTCCTTCATTCCCGACCCGGACGGCGCTCCGGGCGCCCGGCTCTACCGCACCGGCGATCTCGGCCGCTGGGCAACGCAGGGCGTCATCGAATGGGCCGGGCGCGGCGACTTCCAGATGAAGCTGCGCGGCTTCCGCATCGAGGCCGGCGAGGTCGAGGCGACGTTGGAACGCCATCCGGCCGTCCGCCGCGCCGTCGTCCAGGTCCGCGCCGACCATCTGACCGCATGGTGGGAACCGGCCGATAGTTTAGTCGAAGTCCTGGCTGAAACCCTTGCCGCCCATGCAGCTGAAACGCTGCCGCCCTACATGGTGCCGACCCGCTGGGTCCGCATGACCGCCTGGCCGCGCAACGCGAACGGCAAGCTCGACCGCAAGGCATTGCCCGATGCCGAGGCCGCATCTTCCGCCGTGGCGGACGAGCCGCCGGCCACCGAAACCGAACGCCGGCTCGCGCTGCTCTGGCAGGAGCTGCTGCCGGGAAGCGACATCGGCCGCAACGCCGACTTCTTCGCCCTTGGCGGTCATTCCCTGCTCGCCGCCCGCCTGATCGCCCGGCTGCGCCGCGACGGATGGCCCGGCCTGCCCCTGCGCACAGTGTTCGAGGCTTCGGAACTCCACGCCCTCGCCGCCCGGCTCGACGCCCTGGCCGGCAAGGGAGACGACGACACCCCGCCGCTGCGTCCGGCGGAGCGGCGGGAGGCGATGCCGCTGTCCCCGGCCCAGCAGCGCCTGTGGCTGGTCGACCGCCTGTCGGGCGACGGCACCGCCTATCTGATGGCGGCACGACTGGACCTTTCCGGCGACCTCGACGCCGCGGCGCTGGAAACGGCCCTCAACGCCGTTGTCGCCCGTCACGAGATTCTGCGCACCGCCTATCCGGAGCGCGACGAGGAACCCGCCGCCGTCGCAGCCGTAGCCCTGTCGATCCCGCTGCCGCTGGAGGATCTGTCCGGGCTGCCACCGGAAGAACGGGAGTCCTGCGCCCGGGCGCGGGAAGAGGAGCACGCGCGCCCCCCCTTCGACCTCGCGGCCGGCCCGCTGCTGCGCGCCCGTCTCCTGCGGATGGACGAGCGCAGCCACCGGCTGCTGTTCGCCATGCACCACATGATCGCCGACGGCTGGTCGGTCGGTGTCCTGTGCCGCGACCTCGCCACCGCCTACCGCGCGGCACGGGCGGGCTGGGCTCCCGACTGGCCGCCGCTGCCGGTGCAATATGCGGATTACGCGGTTTGGCAACGCAGCCTGTTGTCAGGCGAACGTCTGGCGCGCGAGACCGCCTTCTGGCGCGACCACCTTGCCGGGGCGCCCACCGCTCTCGCCCTGCCGACCGACCGGCCGCGCCCGGCCATCGCCTCGACGCGCGGCGACTCCCTGCGCCTGCGCCTTGATGCGGGCCTGTTGGCCCGGGTGGAGGATTGGGCGCGCCGCCGCGGCGCCACGCCCTTCATGGCCCTGCTCGCCGCCTTCAATGCCATGCTGCATCGGGAAACCGGCGCCGCCGACCTGCTGGTCGGCACCGACACCGCCGGCCGGCCGGATCGCGCGCTTGAAGGGCTGATCGGCTTCTTCGTCAATGTCGTGCCGCTGCGCTCCCGCCTGGAGCCTGGGGTCAGTTTCGACGCGCTGCTCGACCGCACCCGGCAGACGGCCCTCGACGCCTTCGAGCATGACGCCCTACCCTTCGACCGCATCGTCGAAGCGGTCGGGGTGCCGCGCGACCGCGGGCGCAACCCGCTGGTCCAGGTCCTGTTCGTGCTGCAGAACGTACCCGGCGAGCCGCTGGAACTGCCGGACCTCGTAATCGCCGAAGCCCCGCCCGCCGAACGCCAGTCGAAGTTCGACATGGCTCTGTTCCTTGAACCGATGGCCGGCGGTATGGCCGCCGACTGGGTGTTCGCCAGTTCCCTGTTCGATTCCGCGACCGTGCGCCGGTTCCACGACGCCTGGGTCGGGCTGCTGGAACGCGCGATCGCCGACCCGTCCCAGCCCATCCTTCCCCCATCCCCCGCCCCTTCTGCCGGTCAGGAGTTCCCCCCCATGGACCAGACCCGGCGCGCCAGCGCCAAGCTCTCCCGTCTCGGCGGGCCTGCGGCCCCCTGCCGTCCGGCCCGGTTGCAAGCAGGCGATCCCATCCGCCGCTCGTTCCTGACACCGGGCTCGGATTTCCCGATCATGCTGGAACCGGCGGCCCCCGACCTCGACCCGGTCGCCTGGGCTGAGGGCAACCGCGGGCTGATCGACGATCTGCTGCTGCGCCACGGCGCCATCCTGTTCCGCGGTTTCGCCCTGCCCGATCCGCAGGCCTTCGAATGTTTCGCCGAGGCGATGGAGCCGGGTGGGCTGTTCGGTTCCTACGGCGACCTGCCGAAGAAGGAGGGCGGGCGCAATACCTACCGGTCCACGCCGTATCCTGAGCGGCAGATGATCCTCTACCACAACGAAAGCAGCCATCTGGACCGCTGGCCGCGCAAGCAGTGGTTCTTCGCCGAGCAGGTGGCGCCGGTCGGCGGCTGCACCCCCATCGTCGACTGCCGCCGGATGCTGACCCACCTGCCGGACGCTCTGGTGGCGACGCTGGAAACGCGCGGGCTGCTCTATGTCCGCACCTTCACGCCGCGTCTCGACGTCGATTGGCGCGACTTCTTCAAGACCGACGACCGCGCGGCGGTGGAGGCCCACTGCGCCGCCGGCGGGATCGACCTGCGCTGGCTCGATCCCGACACGCCGCAGACCCGGACCCGTTGCCCGGCGGTGATCCGCCATCCGCTGAGCGGCGAGCGCAGTTTCTTCAACCAGATGCAACTCCACCACCCCGCCTGCCTGGAAGCAGAGGTGCGATCCGACCTGCTGGAAATGGCCGGCATGGAGCGCTTCCCCCGCAACGTCCTGTTCGGCGACGGCGGGACCATCCCTGATGAGACCATGGCCCTGATCGGTGAGGCGTACGAGGCCTGTGCGGTGCGCTTCCAGTGGCAGCGCGGCGATGTGGTGATGGTGGACAACATGCTGACCGCCCACGCCCGCGATCCGTTCGAGGGGCCGCGCCGCATCGTGGTGGCCATGGGCGCCATCGTCGAACGCCGGGCCATGGAGGTGCTGTGATGGACGAGTCGACCGCCCTGACGTCGCGCCAGCGCGACATCCTCGACGCCATCGCCAACGGCGCTCCCGACGGTTCGCCGCTGGAATTAGTCATCGATCTGGACGGCCCGCTCGCCCCCGACCAGCTGCGCCGGGCGGTGGAGGAGGCCGCCGCGACCTTCGACGCGCTCCGCACGGCACTGCTGCCCGTGCCGGGCTTCCGCACCCCGCGGCAGGTCGTCGGTGCCGAGTCTCCGGTCGCATGGACGGAGACCGACGGCGAGGCGGCCATGCCGCTTGATCCCGCCACCGGGCGGGTCTTCCGCGCGCAGCTGTCGCGGCAAGGGGCCGAAGGCGCTACTCTGACCCTGGCGGTCTCGCCGCTGGTCTGCGACCGCGGCGGACTGGCCCGGCTCGCCTCCGCCATCGCCGACCTCTATGCCGGCAGGACGCCCGCCACCGGAATCGGTCTTGCCCGTTTCACCGCATGGCGGGAGGAACTGGACGCGTCGGACGATGCGGCCCACGCACGCGCCTATTGGGCCGGGTTGGGGCTGGAAGCCCTGACCGACCCGCGGCTCCCCGGCCCGGCAGCGGTCGTACCGGGAACCAGCACCGCCACCCGCAGCATCCCGCCGCAAACCGCTGCCGGGCTCTCCAGCCTCGGTCAGCCTGTCGATGCCGTGCTGCAGGCCGCGTGGTGGTTGCTGATCGGGCGCATCACCGGTGAGGAGGCGTTCCGCGGCCTGTGGATCAACGACCCGCGCCGCGACTACGACATGCTCGCCGACGGTGTCGGCGCCTTCGAGGACGCACTGCCACTTGCCCTGAACTTGCACGGCGACGAAGCCGTCGACAGGCTGCTCGCCCGCGTCGCGTCGATGATGGACGCCCACCGCGACGCGCAGGAACAGCGCCCCGACGGCGTCCTGTCGCCCGGCGCGGTGGCCTTCGCCCTGACGGAAGCTCCGGAATCCATCACCGCCGGCGGCCTGCGCTGGACGCCGCGGGACTGGCCGGCGCCGCAACCGGCCGGCGCCCTCACCCTGGAGGTGACGATGGCCGGCGGCATGCCTGCGGGCATCGCCCTGCACGCCGACCCCACCCGCATCGCCTCCGCCGCCGTCGAGGCGCTGGCCGACCAGTATCTCGCCGCGCTGGCGGCTATTCCCGGCCATCGCGCCGGCCGCGTCGCCGATCTGCCGCTGCTGGCGGAGCGCGACCTTCGCTGCCATGCGGCTCTCACCGGCCCTGAACCCGTCGCAGCGCCGACCATTCCCTCCCTGCTGTCGGGCCTCGCCGCCAGCCATCCCGACGCCCCGGCGCTGCAGGACGGCACACGCTGGTGGACCTATCGCGAACTTGATGGACTGGTCGGGCGTCTGGCCCACCATCTGCACCGCGACGGGGTCGGGTCCGGACAGCGCGTGGCGCTGGTCCTGCCCCGCTCCGCCGAACTGGTCATCGCCCTGCATGCGGTGATGCGGGCCGGAGGTGCCTATGTGCCGGTCGATCCGGACTGGCCCGAAGCGCGCCGCGCCGCGGTGATCGCGGCAGCCGCCCCGTGCCGGGTGCTGGAGTCCGCCGATGTGGCCGCCCTCCTGGCACAGCCGGCGCCCGAAGCCGCATTGCCCGCCGTCACCGCGCGGGATGCCGCGTACGTGCTGTTCACCTCCGGCTCCACCGGCACGCCGAAAGGCGTGGTGATCGAGCATGGGCAGCTTGCCGCCTATGTAGCGGCGGCAGGCACGGCGCTCGACCTCGGCGTCTGCCGCCGTTTCGCCCTGACCTCCACCGTCGCCGCCGATCTCGGCAACACCACGCTGTTCGGGGTGCTGGCCGCCGGCGGCTGCCTCGTGGTGGCTGACGAGGCGACGATGACCGACGGTGCCGCCTTCGCCGGCTTCATCGCCGACGAGGCCATCGATTGCGTGAAGATCGTGCCGTCCCATCTGGCGGCCCTGATCGACACGCCGTCCCCGGCGCTTCCCGGCACGCTCATCCTCGGCGGCGAGCCCACCGGCCGGCCGCTGCTGCAGGCCATCCGCGCCGCGGCCCCCCGCTGCCGCGTCTTCAACCATTACGGCCCGACCGAGACGACCGTCGGCGTGATGGTCCACGCGCTGGCGCCGGAAAGCCCGCTGCCGGAGCGGCTGCCGCTCGACCGCGTGCTGGCGGGAAGCCGGGTGCGGCTGCTCGACCCGGCGGGACGGCCGGTGCCGATCGGTGCCGTCGGCGAACTCGTGGTCGGCGGTGCCCAGGTCGCCCGCGGCTATCTCGGCCGCCCGGACGATCCGGCTTTCCGCGCCGATCCGGAATGCGACGGAGAGCGGCTGTACCGCACCGGCGACCTTGCCCGACTGCTGCCGGAGGGCGGCCTCCAACTGGTCGGCCGCGCCGACGATCAGGTCAAGATCCGCGGCTTCCGCGTCGAACCGGCGGAGATCGAAGCCGCGATCCTCGCCCTGCCCGGCGTCGCCCAGGCGGCGGTGAAGATCTGGGGCGAAGGACGGCTGGTCGGCTATGCCGTTCCGTCCGCCGGGGCCACGCTCGATCCGGTCGCGCTGAGGGAGGAACTGCGGCACCGTCTGCCCGACGCCATGGTCCCGGCGGCGCTGCTGCCGCTCGACCGTCTGCCGCGGCTCGGCAACGGCAAGATCGACCGGGCCGCCCTCCCGGAGACGGCCCGCTCCACCGCCGGAGCGGAGGAGGATGCGGCACCGCTGGAAACGCTCATCGCCGGGCTGTTCGCCAACCTGCTGGAACGCGACCGGGTCGGCTTGGCCGAGAACCTGTTCGACCTCGGCGGCCATTCGCTGCTGGTGATCAAGCTGGTGTCGCGCCTGCGCAAGCGGCTGGGCGTGGAGGTGCCGCCGGGCATCGTCTTCGACCACCCGACCCCCGCCGGTCTCGCCCGCGCGCTCCGCGCGGAAGAGACCGAACCGGGGCAACTCGACCGGGCCGCCGCCTGACGGCTCCCCCCCTTTCACGACACGGACGGTTCCGGTTCATGGCCGACACGCTCGCCCCCACCCTGCACGACATCGCGCTTGGCTTCGCCCGCCTGCCGACGGAACGGCGGCGCGCCTTCCTCGACGCGCTCCGGGCACGCGGCATCGCCTTTTCCCGGCTGCCGGTGCCCGGCCGCGCCGATCCGTCGGCACCGGCGCCGGCCTCCCCCGCGCAACGCCGCCTGTGGACCCTGCACCGGCTCGATCCCGCATCGGCCACCTATCACATGCCGGGGGTGTTCCGGTTACGCGGCACGCTCGATGCGGCGGCACTGGAGGCCGCGCTGAACGCCGTCGCCGAGCGGCACGACATCCTGCGCACCGTCTACCGGGAAGACGGCGACAACCGGCTGTGGACGGTCACGCTGCCGACCCGGCCGTTCCGTCTCGGCCGGCACGACCTGTCCGACCGACCAAGCGATGCGCAAAGCCTCGCCGAACAGCTTGCCGCCGCCCCCTTCGACCTGGAGCGGGCGGAGCCCTGGCGCGCCGACCTGCTGCGCATCGCGCCTGACGACCATTGGCTGGTGGTCACGCTGCACCATATCGCCGCCGACGGCGCCAGCATCGGGCTGCTGATGGCCGATGTCGCGGCGGCCTACCGGGCGGCCCGCCAAGGCCGTCCCCCAGACCTTCCTCGCCTGCCGGCCCAGTATGCCGACATCGCCGTCTGGCAGGCGGCATGGCTCGACGCCGGCGAGGCGGAGCGGCAATCCGCCTTCTGGCGCAACACGCTGTCCGGCGCACCGGCCCGCCTGAGCCTGCCCGGCAGCGAGGGTGACGGCCGCGCCGAAGGGGGCGGTGAATGCGGCGAGCAGACCGCCGTCCTGTCCCCTGAGCTTTGCGACCGGCTGAAGGGGCTGGCCGGCGGCGAAGGCTGCACACCCTTCGTGCTGCTGCTGGCCGCCTATGCCCTGCTGCTGGGTCGGTTGAGCGGACAGGACGACCTGATCGTCGGCATCCCCGTTGCCGGCCGTCGGCAGCCGGAGGCGGAGCGGCCGATCGGCTGCTTCGTCAACACCCTGCCGCTGCGCCTGCGCATCATGCCGTCCCTGCCCTTCCGGCAGTGGCTGCGCGTCGTCGCCCGACTGGTGGCCGACGCCCAGGACAACCAGGATCTTCCCCTCGATGCCATTCTCGAAGCTGGCCGGCCGGAGCAGGGCGCAGGCCCGGCGGTTCAGGTCATGTTCGACCATAGCCCGGAGCCCACGGCCTTCAACCGGCTCGATGGGCTGGAGGTGGAACCGCTGGAGCTGCCGGTTCGCACCGCCAAGTTCGACCTCGCTCTCGCCGGCAGCGAGCGCCCCGACGGCTCTGTCCTCGTCCGCCTCGCCCATCGTGGCGCGACCGATCCGGCGGCGCGTATCATGAAACGCTGGCAGCGCCTGTTGACCCAGGTCGCCGCCGATCCCGATCGATCGCTGCGCGCCTTCGACCCGCGCAGCGAGGAAGAGACCGGCGCGATTGCCGACTGGTCCCGCGACCCGGACTGGTCCGGAGCGACGCCCGATCCGGTGCCGGTCCTGCTCGCCCGTCTCGCCGCGGAACGGCCGGACGCCCCCGCCATCCTGTTCGGCGACGACGTGCTCGGCCGCGGCGAACTGGACCGCCGCGCCAACCGTCTCGCCCACCGGCTGATCGCACTGGGCGCCGGGCCGGAGCGGCGTATCGGCGTCTGCCTGCCCCGTTCGCCCGAGCTGATCGTCGCCTTTCTGGCGGTGCTGAAGTCCGGTGCCGCCTTCGTGCCGCTCGACCCCACCCACCCGGCCGAGCGGCAGCATGCCATCCGCGACGCCGCCGGCCTGTCGCTGCTGATCGCAGCCACCCCGCTGGACGGCGTGACGACCGTCTCCCCACAGGATGCCGCCGGGGAGCCCGATCATGCTCCCGGCGTGGCGATCCACCCGCGCAGCCTCGCCTATGTCATCCACACCTCCGGCTCCACCGGGACGCCGAAAGGCGTGGCGGTGGAGCACGGCCCGCTCGCCATGCATTGCGTCGCCACCGCCGCCGTCTACGACATGGGACCGGACAGCCGGGAGCTGCATTTCCTGTCCTTCACCTTTGACGGCGCGCACGAGCGCTGGATGACCGCCCTGACGGCCGGCGGCGCCATTCTGCTGCGCGACGACAGCCTGTGGACCGCCGAACAGACCTACGACGCCATCCGCCGCCATCGCCTGACCCATGCCGGCTTCCCGCCCAAATACCTGCAGCAGCTGGCATCCTGGGCAGAACAGCAGGGCGGTGAGCCGCCGCCGGTCCAGCTCTATTCCTTCGGCGGGGAGGCGATGCCGCGCGCCGGGCTGGAGCGGCTGTTCCGCAGCCTGCGTCCCCGCCACGCCATCAACGGCTATGGCCCGACCGAGACGGTGGTGACGCCGCTGGTGTGGAAGGGCGACGGCAGCAGCCTGCCCGATTCCCCCTACGTGCCGATCGGCCGGCCGGTCGGCGACCGCAACGCCCACATCCTCGACGACGACCTGAACCCGCTGCCGATCGGCGTCACCGGCGAGCTGTGGATCGGCGGCGGCGGGCTTGCCCGCGGCTATCTCGGCCGGCCGGCGGCGACGGCCGAGCGGTTCATCCCCAATCCGTTCGGCAGTCCCGGCGCCCGCCTGTACCGCACCGGCGACCTCGCCCGCTGGCGCGAGGATGGAACCGTCGAGTTCCTCGGCCGGCGAGACCATCAGGTCAAGCTGCGCGGCTTCCGCATCGAGTTGGGCGAGATCGAGGCCCATCTCGCCGCCGAGCCCGGCGTGCGCGAGGCGGTGGTGATCGCCCAGGAAACCGGCGGCATCACCCGGCTCGTCGGCTATCTGGTGCCGGCTGCCGGCCATCGTCCCGACACGGCCACGGTGGCCGCGTCACTGGCCGGGCGCCTGCCCGCCCATATGGTGCCGGCGCGGCTGATGGTGCTGGATGCGATCCCGGTCACGCCGACCGGCAAGCTCGACCGCGCCGCCCTGCCGGCGCCGCGCTGGGAATCGGACGCGCAGGCCGCCCCCTCGACCCCGGTCGAGGAACTGCTGGTCCAACTGTGGCGGGAGGCGCTGAACGCCGAACGGATCGGCGTCACCGACAATTTCTTCGAGATCGGCGGCGATTCCATCATCGCCCTGCAGATCGTCGCCCGCGCCCGCGCCGCCGGCCTGCGCATCACGCCCAAGCAGTTGCTGGAACGCCAGACCATCGCGGCCCTGGCCCTGGTGGCGGAGGACGCGGTGCCGCCCGTGGCCGTCGCCGAGCCTCCCGCCGGCCCCTCGCCACTGGCGCCGATCCAGTCCTGGTTCTTCGACCAGCCGATCCCCAACCGCAACCGCTGGAACCAGTCGGTCCTGCTCGCCGCGACGACACCGGTGGACCCCAGCCGACTGGCGGCGGCACTCGCCATGGTCGCCGGCCGGCATCCCGCATTGCGCCTGCGCTTCACCCAAGAGGCGGGTGGCGGCTGGACGCAGACCCATGCCGACGGGCCGGCCACCATCCCGCTGGAAGAGGCGACGGCCGCCGACGATGCCGACGTCACGCGGCTGTGCGACGAGTTGCAAGGCGCCCTCGATCTCGCGCGGGGGCCGCTGATGCGGGCGCTGCTGATCCGCAAGGCCGACGGCGGACAGCGGCTGTTCCTGGTCGCCCATCATCTGGTGGTCGACGGCGTTTCCTGGCGCATCCTGCTGGAGGAACTGGCGGCGGCCCTGCAGGGCCCCTGCATGCTAGACAGGCTCCCGGCCGCCGGCACGCCCTTCGCCCTGTGGACGCGGCGGCTGGCCGAAACGGTTCCGGACTTCCTAGGGCAGTTGGACCACTGGCGTGCCGCGCTGGACACGCCGCCCTTGCCGACCGCCGGCCCGCTTTCGCTCAACACGCGGCGCCATGCCGTCACCCACAGCCTGCGGCTCGACCGCGCGGAGACCCACCGACTGCTGACCGAGGCGCCGGCCGCCTACCGCACCCGCATCGACACCCTTCTTCTCACCGCCGTCGCCCTTGCGGCCACCCGCCGCTTCGCGCGCGACGCCCTGACCGTCCATGTCGAAGGGCACGGGCGCGATGCCCTGTTTCCGGACATCGACATCGGCCGGACGGTCGGCTGGTTCACCAGCGTCTATCCCGTCCGTCTTGCGCCGCCCGCTTCCTGCGACGGCGCCATCCGCCACGTCAAGGAGGCTCTGCGCGCGGTGCCCGATGGCGGCATCGGCTTCAACCTGCTGCGCCATCTGGGACCGCCGGCGGCCCGCGCCGCCCTGTCTGGGACGCCGACGGCCATCTCCTTCAACTATCTGGGCCGGTTCGATGCCGCGGATGACGCGCCCTGGTACCCGGCCCCGGAGAAGTGCGGCGCCGGCACCGATCCCGATGCGCCGCTGGGCGCCCTGATCTCCATCGACGGACAGGTGATGGCCGGTGAACTGGTCCTGCATGCCCGTACCAGCCTCGCCCTCTTCCCCGACGGGATGATCGCCGGCCTGATGAAGGATGTCCGGTCCACATTGGCGGAGTTGGCCGCCCACTGCGCCGGTGTCGAGGCGGGTCAGGCGACCCCGTCCGATTTCCCGCTCGTCTCCCTGAGCCAAGCGCAGATCGATGCCCAGCCGGTGCCTGCCCCCGCCATCGCCGACATCCTGCCGCTGACCCCCATGCAGGCGGCGATGCTGCATCACGGCCTCGCCAACCCGCGGTCCCAGGCCTACACCGTCCAGGTCTGGGCGGTCATCGACGGGTTGGACGCCGATCGGCTGGCGGCGGTGTGGCGCACGGTGATCGCCCGTCACGACGTGCTGCGCGGCGCCCTGGTGTGCGACGGAGTCGACGAGCCGGTCATGGTCGTGCGCAAGACCGCGGAGCTACCGTTCATCGTTCTGGATTGGCAGGGCGAACCCGATCCAGGTGCATCGTGGCAGCACCTGTGTGATGACGAGTACCGCCGCGGCTTCGATTTCGCCGAGGCGCCCCTGATGCGGGTCGTGCTGGCCCGCACCGGCCCTTCCACCCACCGTTTCCTGTGGACCTGGCACCATGCGCTGCTCGACGGCTGGAGCATGTCGCGCCTGCTGGGCGAGATTCTGCGGCTTTACGATGGTGAAACGGTGCCCCCACCGGCAGTGCAGGTCCGCGATCTGGTCGCCTGGACCAGGGAACGCAGCCGGGCACAGGATCGCGCCGCCGCGCATGCCCACTGGCAGGCGTGTCTCGCCGCCCTGCCGGCGCCCACCCGCCTGACCGCCATCCTGCCGCCTCCGGAGAAACCCGGGCCGGACGGGGCAGAGGAGCGCATCATCGACGAGGCGGCGGTGCAGCAACTCCAGCGCTTCGCCAGCGCCCGGAAGGTGACGCTGAACACGCTGATCCAGGCCGGCTGGCTGCGGCTTCTCGCCCGGCTGTGCGGACAGAAGACGGTTGGCTTAGGCGCCGTCATGTCCGGCCGGTCTGTCGAGATGCCGGGAATCGATCAGGTGACCGGCCTGCTGGTGGGCGTCCTGCCGCTGGTCCATGGGGTAATCGAAGCCGGCACCTACGAAGATGACCGGGAGGGCGACTGGCTTCGCGGGCTGCTGGCCGCCAACATCGCCGCGCGACAGCACGAGCATGCGCCGCCGCCTGCCCTTCAATGCTGGATCGACCCGGCCTCCGCCCCCTTCGACAGCATCATGATTTTCGAGAATTATCCGGTCGACGACGCCCTGCGGCAGAGCGAACGCGCTACCCTGTCCTTTCGCGATGTCGGCAACCGCGGTCGGATGAGCTATCCGCTGACCCTGGTGGTGGTCCCACGCGACACGCTGGTCCTGCGGCTGGAATATGCCGGCGCCCTGTTCCGACCACGCGATGCGGCGGCATTGGTCGACGGGTTGGTCCGCGAAGTGGAGAATCTGGCTCTTTCGGATTTGGCTCCGTGCCTGGACTGACGGCGGAGGAAGCCCGTTGGGCGGAGGCCAAATCCTGTGTGACGGCAAGCCATTGGTCTTGACGTAATGACGGCCGTCATTACATGATGCATCGATTGTGAGGAGGCATTCATGCACACCACAAAGCTAACCAGGATCGGAAACTCCACGGGTCTCACGTTGCCGCGTGAGGTGCTGACGGCGGCTGGCCTTGACCGTGGCGATGAGGTGGCCGTCGAAGTGCGTGACGGGCGGATCGAAATTGCCAAGGCTGACGATACGTACAACCATGCCATGGATGTCGGCCGACGCTTTGCCGCGCGCTACCGCCGCACCATGGATATTCTGTCCAAGTAATCTCCTATGGACGAACCCACCATCCAGGGCCGTCCTTACGTCAATCCGCCGCTCCAGGCGGTGCTCGACCTCCATGGCGAACTTCTGGTTGAGCATGGCGGAGCACCCGGAATCCGCGACCTGGGAGCGCTGGAGGCATCGTTGGCACGGCCGTTCCAACTCATGGCCTATGGTGACGGGCGGCTGACCATCTTCGACCTCGCCGCCGCGGTCTGCGCCAGCGTCTGCCGCAATCATCCCTTCGTGGACGGCAACAAGCGTGCGGCTTTCATCGCTCTAGGCCTTGTACTCGGTCTCAATGGGTTTGAACTGGATGCCTCGGAACGTGAGGCTGCCGACATCATTCTTGCGCTTGCCGCCGGTACGATGACCGAGGATTCGTTCCGCGACTGGGTGGCCGACCATGCCTACGACATCGGAACGCCGGATTTTTAAGCCACCGCCAATCCGAGGCGGTGGCAGGCAACGGCGTCTCGGCCCCTTCGGCGACTTCCGGGATGTATTGGAAGCCCAGCCCGCTTCTCTTGCGGAACCCTCTGGACCGCGCTAAGTAATACCCGGAAAGACGATGGTATTACCGAGGCGGCCATGGCCACGACGCTCACCACCAAGGGGCAAGTCACCATTCCCAAGCCCATCCGCGACCGCCTCGGCATCGGGCCCGGCAGTGCCGTGGAATTCGAGGTTGCGGAGGACGGGCGCGTCATTCTGAGACCGGCGGATCGGACGCTTCCGGCAAGGAGCCGGTTCGAGCGTCTGCGTGGCCGTGCCACCGCGGGCCTGAGCACCGACCAGATCATGGCGTTGACGCGGGGCGAGGACTGACCGCCGATGACCCTGGTCGACACCAATGTCCTGCTCGATCTGGTGACGAACGATCCGGTGTGGGCGGACTGGTCCATCCGGCAGTTGGACAGTGCCGCCGTCAGGGGACCGTTGATCATCAACGACGTGGTCTATGCCGAACTGTCGGTGGGCTTCGACCGGATCGAGGACCTCGACGAACTGCTTGGCGAGGCCGGGATCGCCATGGACGAGATCCCGCGCGAAGCCTTGTTCCTGGCGGGGAAGGCGTTTCGCCGCTATCGCAACGCGGGCGGCGCCCGTTCGGGTGTGCTGCCGGATTTCTTCATCGGCGCCCATGCCGCCGTGCTCGGGCTGCCGCTGCTGACCCGAGATGCCAAACGCTACCGGTCTTATTTTCCGTCCGTCGTTCTTATGGCGCCGGAAGCGCAGTAGAGCCGGCAGCCGACAGCAGCGCCTCGGCATCGGCGACGGACAGCGGCCGGGCGAACAGGTAGCCCTGAGCATAGTCGCAGCCGACCCGGGTGACGACCTCCCGCTCCGCCTCGGTCTCAATCCCTTCGGCGACGACCTCCAGCCCGATGCGGTGGGCCAGTTCAACGATGCCGCGCAGCAGCGATTCCTGCCTGGGATCGGTGCCGAGCGCGCTGATGAAGCTCTTGTCGATCTTCAGCACGTCGAAGGGCAAACGGCTGAGCTGCGACAGCGAGGAGTAGCCGGTGCCGAAATCGTCCATGCACAGCGCCACCCCAAGCGCATGGAAGCGCTCCAGAATGGCGCGGGCCTGATCGTGGTCGGTGACGATCATGCTCTCCGTCACCTCGATCTTCAGCCCGTCGGTGCGGCCATCGGCCAGGAAGGCGAGCATGTCGTCGACATAGCGTTCGTCCAGCATCTGGCGCGCCGACAAATTGACGTTGACGGTCAGGCCGGCCCCTCCCGCCGTCCGGCGCCAGCGGGCGAGCTGATCCACCGCCCGTTCCAGCACATGGCGGCCGAGCGGCAGGATCTGGCCCGTTTCCTCGGCGATGGGGATGAATTGCGCCGGACTGACGAAGCCGAGGTCGGGGTGACGCCAGCGCACCAGGGCTTCGAAGCCGGCAAGCCGAGCGTCGGGCAGCGACAGGATGGGCTGGTAGACCAGGAAGATGTCGCCGGCCTCCAGCGCCGGGGTCAGATCGCGTTCCAGGCGGCTGCGGATCAGGATCGCCTCGCGCAGGGAGGCGTCGAACAGCACGGTGCGCCCCTTGCCGTGTTCCTTGGCACGGTAGAGCGCGATGTCGGCGTCACGCAGCAGGCTGTCCGGATCGTCGCTGGTGCCGTCATCGACCGCCAGACCGATGCTGAGCCCGACCCGCAGTTCCATGCCGCCGGCCGGGAGCGGGCTTTGGAAGGCGGTCTCCAGCGCTTGTGCACGGGCAATCGCCGCCTCGCGGCCGGCGGGGACCGTCACGACGAATTCGTCGCCGCCCAACCGGGCGACGAACTCCCCCGGCTCCAGCAGGGCGGCGATCCGCTCCGCCGTCGCCACCAGCACGCGGTCGCCGACGGCATGGCCGAGACTGTCGTTGACCAGCTTGAAGCCGTCGAGATCGAGGAACAGCAGCGCCAGATCGCTCCGCTCGCCGTCCTTCGCCGCCTGCCGGTCGCGCAGCCAGCGGACCAGATACGCGCGGTTGGGCAGGCCGGTCAGGAAATCGTGGGTGGCTTGATGGACCAGCCGCGCCTCGTAGGATTTGCGGTCGCTGATGTCGGCTGCGGAGCCGGCCAGCCGCGCCACCCGGCCGTCCGGACCCGCGGCGACGATGCCGTGCAGGTGGAGCCAGCCGGTGCCGTGCTGCAGCACCCCGCCCTCTTCCCCGGCACTTGGCGGCAGGACGCGGAACTCCACGTCGAAGCTGGCGCCGTCCGCCCCCTGTTCGCCCTGGCGGATCGCCGAGAGCACGGCGTGCCGGTCTTCGGGATGGACGTGAGCCAGCAAAGCGGCAAGGCCGGGTTCGCCGCCGGCGGCCGGGAGATGAAGCATCTGGCGCAGGCGGGGCGACAGGAACAGGTCGCCGCTGTCCAGATCCCAATCCCACAGGCCGTCGTTGGTGGCGGCGGCAGCCATGGCATAGCGGCGCTCGCTCTCACCCAGCCGGCGGCTCTTCTCCTCTATGGCGGCGAACAGGCCGCGCAGGGCGACCCGGCTGTCCTCCAGGCTGCGGCCGAGCAGGCCCAGCTCGTCGTGGCTGAAGCCGCCATCCGCCCTGCCCGCCTTGCCCCGACCCTGGAACGGGCGGTCGAGGTCGCGGCGGGCCAGCCGGCGGGCATCCTCCACCAGACGGCCGAGCGGGCCGACGATGCGGCTGCGGGTGAACCACACCGCGGCGCCGGCCAGCCCCAGGACCAGCACGGCGATGATGCCGCCGCCGACCGCCATCAGCCGCTGCAGGGCTTCGATGTCGTCCAGCGTGGCGGCGGTCAGACGGGCACGCTGCGCGCTCAGATGGCTGTTCAGCGCCGCCAGCCCCTTCACCGCGTCGCGGCGGCAGGCGTCGAAGGCGTCCGCCGGGATGGCCGCCGCCGGATCCTCCATCTGCACCTGGATGGCGTCGAGGAAGGCGGCGATTGCGGCGATGGCCCGTGCCTCGCTCTCGCTGGGGGTGACGATGTCGCGGTAGATCTCCAGATTGGCGCGCGACAGGCCAAGCGCTCGGTCCAGTGCCGCATGGTCGGAGGCGCCGCTGCCCGCCCCCTCGCGGTAACGATCGATGACGCCGCCGAGGCCGAGATGCCCGCGCAGTTCCGACAGCGCGTCGGATTTGGTCGCGGCCTGCAGGTCATAGTCGCGCCAGCCTTCGGCCACCGCGCCCATGCCCTGCATCAACTGCAGCCCGACCGCCAGCATCACCGCCAGACAGACGACCAGCGCCGCCGCCAGAAGCAGCGCCGAACGCGCGATGGTCAGGGTCCGTCGGCCCGAGCCTGTGACTGAACCGGCAGTGGCTTGGGATAACGTGCCGGCGGTGGCCCCGGTGTCCTCGCTGACGATGTCGCTCACGCCGCCCTTCCCTCTTCCCCCGACCCGCCGGAAATCACGCGCGCAACGCTTTCGAGAAGCTTTGCGCAGCCCCTTCCAGCCGCTTGGTCTCGCTGCCGAGCGATTGTGCGGCGGAGAACATGCTTTCCGCAACCGCGCCGGCCTGTTCGGCGGCCTGTGCAACCTCGGAAATCGCGGCGCTGACCGCGCCGGCCGTGCCGGCCGTCTCCTGGATGTTGCGGGCGATCTCGCGCGTCGCCTCGTCCTGCTGGGTGACGGCGTCGGCGATCTCCTGCGCCATGCGGCAGACCTGCTCCAGGCTGCCGCCGATTCCCTGGATTGCGCCGACGGCGCCATCGGTGGCGCTGCGGATGGTCGCGATCTGCTGGGTGATGTCCTCGGTCGCCCGCGCGGTCTGGTTGGCGAGGTTCTTGACCTCCTGCGCCACCACGGCGAAACCCTTGCCGGCCTCTCCGGCGCGGGCCGCCTCGATGGTGGCGTTCAGCGCAAGCAGGTTGGTCTGGCTGGCGATGGCGTTGATCAGCCCAACCACCTCGCCGATCCGCTGCACCGCTTCCGCCAGGCTGGCGACGGTGGCGGAGGAGCGGTCGGCCTGCTCGACCGCCGCCGTGGTCATGGCGACCGACCCGCGCACCCGCTGGCCGATCTCGGCGATGGAGGCCGACAGTTCCTCGGTGGCGGCGGCGACGGCCTGGACGGTCCCGGCGGTGCGGGCGGCGGCGGCAGAGACCTCCTGGGTGCCGCCGATGGTCCGGCTGGAGGATTGCGCCAGTTCCTGTCCGGTGTGGTGCAGCGTGCCGGCCCGGCCGGCAAGGGCGGCGGCCAGCGCGCCGATTTCCGCCTCGAAGGAACGGAGGTTACGTTCCAGCTCCTCCTGACGTTTGCGCGCCTGTTCGGCTTCGGCGCGTTCACGGTCGCCCGCCGCGCGCAGCCGGACCAGCCCGTCGCGGAACACCCCGACGGTGCCGGCCATGGCGCCGATCTCGTCGCGGTGACCGACCGACGGCACTGCACTCTCCAGATCGCCGCCGGCCAGCCGTTCCATGTAGGCGGCCAGCCGGGCCAGAGGATGGACGATGCGGCGATGGGTAAACCACAGGAACAGCCCGGCGATGGCGACCAGCAGCACCAACGCCACGCCGCCGCCGGTCATCACCGTGCCGTTCAAGGCGGCGATGCCCTGACGGTTGGCTTCGCCGAGAGCGGCACGCGCCCGCGTCAGCTCGCCGTTCAGCGTCCGCATGGCGGCCACCGCCGGCGCGGTGTCGAGCGCGGCGGTCCGGGCCAGCCGGTCGAGCGGAGTGTGCGCCGCCACCGCGGCTTCCGCGGCGGTCAGCTTGGTCTCCATCTGCGCCAGCGCCGCGGCGACGGTGTCGAGCGCCGCGCCTTCGGCCGTGGTCAGCTCACCGGCGTAGCGGTAGACCTCCAGATTGGCGGTGGCGGATTTCAGGCTCTGCCGCATCTCTGCTGCGCGGGCCGGGTCGCCGGTCAGCAGATAGTCGCCGAACCGGTGGATCACCCCGCCGAACCCAAGCGCCCCGCGGAGGTCGGACAGGGCGTCGGCCTTGGCCGCAGCCCCCAGGTCATAGGCATTCCATCGCTCGTCCACCTGCCGGATGCCCTGCACGGTGACGATGCTGACCGCCAGGACCAGCAGCAGCACGGCGACCAGCCCGGATGAGAGAAGCCATCCAAGCTGGGCGATTCGCCGATGGGCGCGGGAATCGGAAGTGGCGGGATGCGTGGTGGTCATGGGCGATCTCCTTGGCGGCGGCTGAAGCGAAGGAGCCAGTGGTCGAGCGACAGCCGTCCGCCGCCACGCAGGATCAGGCCGGTGAGCAGCAGCATCCAGAAGTAATGCTGCGGGTTGCTGAAAGCCGGGTTTTCCGCACCCAGCACGAACTGGATCACCAGCGCCATCGCCAGCAGCGGCACTGCCGCCAGCCGCGTCGCCAGCCCCAGCACAAGCAGGACCGGCATGGTCAGTTCGGTGGCTGCGGCCAGCAGTGCCGCGACGTCCGCAGGCAGCAGGGGCACCCGGTATTCCTCTTGGAACAGGAAGAGCGTCGCCTGCCAGTCGCCGATCTTCTGCATGCCGGAGCGGAAGAAGATCGGCGCCATCGTCAGCCGGATCGCAAGGTCGAGCAGCGGTACGGCATTGCGGTCGAGCCATCCGGCGATGTGATCGCGGATCTCCGGCAGTCGGCCGAACCGGGCGGGGGGCTGCCCGAACCTCGCGGACGATGACCGCGGCAATGGCGATGAGGTCATGGGTCGATCCCTTCAGGTCGGGTGAAGGCGGGTCCGGTGACGGATGGCGGCCGGTCGAGCGCGAAGCCGGCCAGCAGGCGGTTCTGCAGCAGAAGCGCCAGCAGGGATTGCAGGTCGGCGCCGGCAGAGGCCTCGTCCCCAGCCGCCTCGTCCAGGGTGGCGCCGGCCAGCAGCCGGCACGCCAGCGCGCCATTGGCCGCGGTCAGGCGGGCGCAGCGCACCTCGCCTCCGACGCCGTCGTCGCCATCGACAGGGCTGCGGCCGACCAGCACCGCTTCCGGCTCCGGCAGCGGGACGGCGCCACCGTCCTTCCACAGCGCATGGATGGTCCAGCCCGACCGCACCAGCCGCAGCGAGGGGTGCGGAACCAGCCGCAGGGATCCCGCCTGTTCCGGCGGGATGGCGGCGAGCCGGGCGAGGTCGAGTGGTTCGGCATCGGCGGCGAACAGCGCCTCGTGCATCGCCCAGTCGAGCCGGGCGAGATCGGGCGCCCAGGGTGGATTGCCGCCGGCCGCATCCAGGCCGTCCAGCCAGTCGGCGAAGCCGGCGCCATAGCTCCACAGCATCGGCAGGCGGGGCGGCGCCTCCGCCACGAACCGGCAGGCGAGCGCGGTGAAGCGCTCCTCTCCCAGGGCTCGGCACAGGGTGGGATGGGCATGGCCAAGGACGGCGGCCAGCGATCCCATCACCGTGTTGCGGTAGACGGCCAGCCGCCCGGCCGGCAGCTCCCGCCGCAGCGCCCCGGCGACGGTCGGATCGCCCCGCAGCAGAAAAGCGGCGAAGTCGCGCTGTAGTCCCGCCAGTTTCACGTCAGCCGGCACAATGGACCTCCGGCATTTTCAGCTTCTGCATCGTCGCATCGAGCAGCCGTTGCGCCCTGCCCGCCTCGTCCAGCAGTCCGTCGAGCGGCGGCAGGTCGTTGTCCCATTCGATCAGCACCGGCCGCGGGCCGATGCGCTCCAGCACCTCGGCGTAGAGACCCATCACGGCGGCGCCGACGGCGCTGCCATGGTCGTCGACCAGCAGTTCCTCGCCGCCGATGGTCATGCGGGTGTGACCGGCCAGATGCAGTTCGCCGACCGCGTCCGCCGGGATGGCGTCGAGCCACGCCGACCGGTCGAAGCCGAGATTGACCGACGAGACGTAGAGGTTGTTGACGTCCAGCAGCAGGCCGCAGCCGGTGCGGGCCGCCAGTTCCGCCAGGAATTCGGATTCGGGAATGGTGCTGTCGGCGAAGGCGATGCAGGCCGCCGGATTCTCGACCAGGATGCGCCGGCCGAAGACGTCCTGGGCATGGTCGATGTTGCGGCGGACCCGCTCCAGGCTGTCCTCGGTATAGGGCAGCGGCAGCAGATCGTTGAGGTAGGTCGCGTCCGTGACGCTCCAGGACAGGTGTTCGGAGATCAGCCCCGGTTCCAGCCGGTCGTAGAGCGCGCGCAGCCGCATCAAATGGTCGGGATCGAGACCGCCTGCGCTGCCCAGCGACAGGCCGACGCCGTGGCAGCTGACCGGCCGGTCGCGTCGGACCCGTAGGATGCCGGCGAGGCGAGGCCCGCCCGGAACCAGGTAATTCTCCGGATGAATCTCGACCCAGGGGATCGGGGAGCCGGCCGCGACGAACGCCTCCCGGTGCGGCTCGCGCAGGCCGATGCCGGCGGCGACCGGCACCAGCCGGGGAAGCGTGGAGGACGCCGCCGCGGCCATCGCCTCAGCCCTTCTTCTTCGGGTTGGCGCCGTCGAACGGCTTCAGCGATCCCATTTCCGTCTCGCAGGTGCCGGCCTTCACAAGCTTCCAGTCGCCGCCGTCATAGGTCAGGCTGGTGTTGCCGGCGCAGGAATGCAGGCCCTTGGCGTGAGCACAGCCATTCTCGCCCGGCTTGGCGATGCCATAGCATTTCTCCATGTTGGACTGCGCGGCGGCCGGGCCGGCCATCAGGGTCAGGGCGCCCGCCAGCGCGCCGGCGATGGGGAGCAGGGCCAAGGTCTTGGTGGCGGTCTTGGTCGCGGTCATGGACGGATTCCTCTCTGCATGGATGGGCCGGCCGCGGGGGATGGCCGGTTGCTTGGAATGGCCGGCGTCGGTCAGGACACCGGCACGCGGTCGTGCAGCAGGTCGACGAGCGCCTGCGGCTCCGGGCGTTGGGTGAAGTCGGCGTCGATGGCGGCGAAGCGGACGACGCCGCTTGGCGACAGCAGGTAGGTCGCCGGGATCGGCAGCTGCCAGGGCTCCCCGGGCGGTCGGCCCTGGCGGGCGTTAAGGTCGAGCCCGCGGTCGCGGTAGAGGTCGCGCAGTTCGTCCGGCACACGGAAGACGAGGCCATAGCTGCGCGCTACCACCGCACCACGGTCGGACAGGATGTCGAAATCGAGCGCGTTGCGCTCCGCCAGCGTCAGGCTGTGGTCCGGCAGTTCGGGCGATACCGCGACCAGCCGGGCGCCGCCGGCGGTCAACTGCGGCAACGCCATCTGCATGGCCCTGAGTTGGGCGCAACAATAGGGACACCATTCGCCGCGGTAGAACAGCAGGACAACCGGCCCCCGCTCCAGCGTCTCGTAAAGGGATACGGTCCGGCCGAGCTGGTTGGGCAAGGCGAAGTCCGGCGCCTGGAGTCCGGGGCGCAGCGCCCCCAGCTCGACCCCGCGCGCCTTCAGGTCGGCGATCACCCGGTCCATCATCGCCATCACCCCCGGCGGCAGGGTCTTTCCGGCCTGCGCCCGGATGGTGCGGAGTTGGCGTTGAAGACGCATCGGGCAATTCCCTGTCGGCGTGTCCGTTGATCCGATCCTGTCAAAAGCCGGACTTGCGAAACATAGGGGGACACGCACAATATCTTTGCGCAGAACGCAAGAATGCGCCCGGTCCAAATGGGCCGATCGGATTATGGGGGACGGCATGGACCGGCTGGACGATCTGACGGTGCTGGTTGAGGTGGTGGACAGCGGCAGCCTGTCGGCGGCGGCGGAACGCCTCGGACTGTCGGCATCGGCGATCAGCCGGCGGATCGCCCAGATGGAGAATCGGCTCGGCACCCGGCTGCTGGCGCGCACGACGCGGCGGATCGCGCTGACCGATGCCGGCGCCACCTTCTGCCTGCGGGCCCGCGCCATCCTGGCGGCGCTGGACGAGGCCGAGCAGTCGCTGACCGAGATGGGCGAGGAGCCGCGCGGCACGCTGCGAGTCACCATACCGGTGATGTTCGGCCAGATGCGGGTGGCGCCGCTGCTGCCTTCATACCTGCGCCGTTACCCCGGCGTATCGCTGGAGGCCAGCCTGAGCGACCGGGTGCAGCGGCTGATCGACGACGGGTTCGATCTGGCGATCCGCGCCGGGCGGCTGGCCGATTCCACCCTGATCGCCCGCCGCTTACGGCCACTGCGCCGCCATGTGGTGGCCAGCCCGGACTATCTGGAGCGCCGGGGCGTGCCGCAATCGCCATCCGACCTCGCCCGCCACGATTGCCTGACGCTGCTGTCGGGCTCCGGCCGGACGGAGTGGGAGTTCCTGGTCAGCGACCGGCGCGAAATCCTGCGTCCGGCCGGCGGCTTCCAGACCGACAGCCTGTGGCTGCTGCGCCATGCCGCGGTTGGCGGGCTGGGGCTGGCGCGGCTGGCCGATTTCATCGTCGAGGACGACATCCGCGCCGGCCGCCTGATTCCGGTCCTGACGGAGCTGGAGGTGACGGACGAAGCCATCCATGCCGTCTATCCGGCGACCCGCCATGTCTCGCCGAAAGTGCGCAGCTTCATCGAACATCTGCTGGCCGGGCTGAACGGATCGGGAGCCACGGCTCCGTCCGCCCCCTCGGCGTCCGCGGACGCAGGGTCATGACATGGACGACCATTGAACCGGTCTTGCCCGCGCTTGGAGCGCTCACCGATCAGCCTGCCGTCCACTGAGAAATGCTCGTCCGACAGCAGCGCCTTGACCCGGGCTTGACCCAGCACGGTGGCCAGGAACTTGGCCGCCACATCGCCGGAACACGGGCCTCACAGCTCACATCGCTGAACAGGTCCTCGCTGTGGTCCTTCGAGCCCCGCATCGCCCCCGCGCCGGCCGCATTCTCTTCGACCGGAGAGAATCACGACCGGCAGGCCGGGGATCGCCATTATTCCGCACCTTGCTAAAGGTGCTCACCGCGGTGTTGAACGGCACCCTCGTCTCGGAGCACAACGCCGCCGATCAGGCGGCGCGGACAGTCGACAGGAAGTCTTCGACCTCGCTGCGCAGCTTGACCGCCTCGCGAACGAGGCCACTGGAGGCGGCCAGCACGCCCGACGCGGCGCTTCCGGTCTCGCCGACGGTCTGCGCCACCCCGGCGATGTTGCTGTTGACCTCGGCGGTGTGGCGGGCGGCCTGCTGAATGTTGGCACCGATATCCTTGGTGGCGGCGCTCTGCTGCTCCACCGCCGAAGCGATGGCGGTGGCGATGTCGCTGACCGAGGTGATGGTGCTGCCGATGCCCTGCACCGCCGTCACCGTATTCCCGGTGAATTGCTGGATTTCCTGCACCTTGGCCTGGATGTCTTCGGTGGCCTTGGCGGTCTGGTTGGCAAGCGCCTTCACCTCCGACGCCACGACGGCGAAGCCTTTGCCGTGCTCGCCTGCGCGCGCCGCTTCGATGGTGGCGTTGAGTGCCAGAAGGTTGGTCTGGCCGGCGATGGCATTGATCAATTCCACCACCTGCCCGATCTCCTGGGCGGCAGACGCAAGACTCTGGATCATGCCGTCGATCTTCGCGGCCTCATCCACCGCGCGACCGGCGACGCTGGTGGACATGGTCACCTGACGGCCGATCTCTGCGATGGAGGCGAACAGCTCCTCCGTCGCGGCGGCGACGGTATTGACGTTGCTGCTGGCCTGTTCGGACGCTTGCGATACGGCATCGGCTTGGCTGCCGGAGCGGTCGGCGGCGGCGGCCATGCCGGAGGCGTTGGTTTCCATCTCATGCGCGGCGGCAGCGACGGCGGCGACCATGCCCATCACACGCGCTTCGAACTGGGCTGCCATGTCGAGCAGGGCCGCGCGGCGCGCGGCCTCGGTGCGGTCCTTCTGCGTCTCGGCTTCCTCCTGAAGGCGGCGGACCTCCAGCCCCTTGCGCTTGAAGTCCTCCAGCGCGCGGGCCAGCGTGCCGACTTCGTCACTGCGGTCCTGGTGGCCGATGGCGGCGGACAGGTCGCCGGTGGAGATGCGGTTGGTGGCCTGGGTCAGCTGCAGGATGGGCGTGGTGATGCGCCGGCCGATCCAGACGGCAAGCCCAAGGCTGACCGCCGCCAGCACCGCAATGACGGCGGCGATGTTCAGCATGTTCTGCATCCGCGCGGCGGCGACCGTATCGAGATAGACGCCGGAGCTGACGACCCAGCCCCACCCCTTGGTCAGCCTGGAATAGGCGGACTTCTCCACCGGATCGCTGGATCCGGGCTTGGGGAAGAAGAAGGAGGAATAGCCGCCGCCTGATTCGGCCGCCTTGATCTCGTCGCGCACGAACAGGCGACCGCTCTTGTCGGTGCTGTCCCACATCGCCTTGCCTTCGACCTGCGGGTTCAGGTGGGCCAGGATATTGCCCTTGCGGTCGAGGATCAGCGCGTATTCCGTGCCGTCGTAACGGGCCGACCGCGCGATGTCGAGCGCCAGCTTCTGCGCGTCGGCAACCGGCAGTTCACCGGACGCGGCCCGCTGCTCGAACCTTTCGATAATGGAGGTGACCATCTCCACCGCGACGCGGGCGCGGGCCTGCCGCTCCTCCATCATCACGGTGCCGAGCGTCTTCGCGGTCATGGCCCCGGCGCCGACCAGCGCCAGGACCGTGATCAGGGGAAGCAGCAGAAGGCGCCCCCGGATGCCACGCAATGCGGAAATCATGTCTCTGTTGCCCCTCGGCGTCTGGCCTATTGCTGGAACGTCTTGTCGGAACGGCTGAGCCGGCGCCTCACCCTCTGGTGTGGCGCCGGCCGGATCTGCCGTAAGAAACTGCCATTCAAGCTTTCACATATGGTTTACGCGCTACACCATTTGGTCAGCGATTCACCACTTTCGGCGGGAGGGCATAGACCAGCAGGGCGCCGACCAGCAAGCAGCCGGAGAAGAACCACAGGGCGGCGCTGCTGCTGCCGGTCAGGTCGATCACGATGCCGATCAGCGAGTTGCTGACCAGCCCGGCGATGCTGGCGAGCGAGATCGCCATAGCGAAGCCGGTGGCCGCCGCGGTGCCCTTCAGGAAGGTGGCCGGCAGGCTGAAATAGGCGGGAAGCGGACCCAGCACACCGACCGACGCGATGGTGAACAGCGCAACGGTGGCGACGAGGTTCTCGGCGAAGAAGGTGCTGGCGGCCATGGCGGCGGAGGCGGCCAGGAACGGCAGGATGATGTGCCAGCGCCGCTCGCGCATCCGGTCGGAACTGGCGCCGATCAGCAGGATGCCGATCACGGCCAGGATGTTGGGGATCATCGTCAGAAGGCCGATGTGGAACGGATCGACCACGCCGGTCTTGCGGATGAAGGTCGGCAGCCAGAAGCCGATGGCGTAGGCGGTCAGCAGGATGGCGAAGTCGATGCCGCCCAACATCCAGACCTTCAGGTTCAGCAGCCCTTCCTTGAAGCTGTGGCCGGCATGCTTGGCCTCGGCATCGTCGCCGTGCAGGTCGGCGGCGATCCGGGCCTTCTCATCGCCCGTCAGCCATTTGGCATCGCGGAAGGAATTGGGCAGCGCCACGAAGGTCAGGAAGCCGAGGATCACGCTGGGGATCGCCTCCAGCAGGAACAGCCATTGCCAGCCGCGCAGGCCCTGGACATGGTCGAAATGGCCCATGATCCAGCCCGACAACGGGCCGCCGATCACGCTGGACAGCGGCAGGCCGATAACGAACAGCGCCATGATGCGGCCGCGGCGATAGGTCGGGAACCACAGCGTCAGGTAATAGAGCACGCCCGGCAGGAAACCGGCCTCGGCGGCGCCCAGCAGGAAACGGACGATGTAGAACTGCGTCGGGGTGGAGACCAGCATGGTGGCGGCCGACAGCAGGCCCCAGGTGATCATGATGCGGGCGATCCACAGCCGCGCGCCGACCTTGGTCAGCACGAGGTTGCTCGGCACCTCGAACAGGATGTAGCCGACGAAGAACAGGCCGGCGCCCAGACCGTAGGCAGCCTCGCTGAACTGGAGGTCGCCCATCATCTGCAGCTTCGCGAAGCCGATGTTGATGCGATCCAGATAAGCCGCCAGATAGCAGAAGCAGAGGAAGGGAATGATCCGCCAGGTGATCTTCTTGTAAAGCTGGTCCGCATCGACGGACTGGGCCGCGCCGAGCGCCGCCGCATTCGCCGTTGTCGTCTGGGCATAGGACATGTCGTTTGTCTCCTTACGCTGATCGCGTTGTGAACCCGTCCTGTTTTTGCATGCCGGCGCCGCCTGTCTCGGGTGCGGCGCCGGGTGTCGGTTCCGGTTTTCTTGTTATTGGTCCTGATACCAGTGGCCGCTTTTAAGCGGCCTTTTCAGTGAACCGGGCAAGCGCCTCCCGCTTGCCCACCACGTCGCCGTATTTGCTGTCGATGTCGAACAGGTTGGCCTCGTGCGGGCCGTCATGGCGGTCGCCGACGCACTCGCGCACGACGATGGTGCGGAAGCCGTGCTGGACCGCATCGACGGCGCTGGCGCGGATGCAGCCGCTGGTCGAGCAGCCGGCCAGCACCACCGTGTCCACCCCCATGGCATGCAGCATCGGGGCGAGGCTGGTGCCGAAGAAAGCGCTGGCATACTGCTTGGAGATCACCACCTCGTCGGCGCGCGGTGCGACCTCCGGGCAGAAGGCGGCGAGCGGGTTGCCCTCCACCATGTCCTTCATCACCGGGGCCTTGCGCACCCACATGCCGCCATCGGCGAAATGGCCGGGATGGTAGCGGATGTTGGTGTGGACGACCGGCACGCCATGGCGGCGGGCGGCATCCAGCAACTCCGCCGTCTCCGCCACCGCGCTCACCACGCCGGGGGCGTAGAGCGGCGCGCCTTCGGTGGTGTAGCCCTGCATGAAGTCGATCACCAGCAGGGCCGGCCGCTCGCCGAAGCCGATCCGGTTGCCCCAGACGCCCTTGTAATTGTCGGATGCGCTCTGCCCGTGTGTCATCTAAATCGCTCCTCAGTAGGCGCCGGACAGCAGGGCGCCGGCGCCGGGCACGACCGGCTCCAGCTTCAGCGCCTTCAGCATGGCGTAGGTCGTCGCGATGGCGGCGGTCAGCACCGGCTTGCCGGTCTCCGCCTCCACCCGCGGCACCACCGGCAGCGACGGCATCTGCACGCAGGCGGACAGGACGACCACGTCCACGCCCTCCAGGTTCATGCCGCGCACGATGTCGGGCAGGTTGTTGGGGTCGTGGCGGGCGACGTCGAGATTGTCGGGGATCTCCAGCGCGCGCCAATCCTGCACCTCGAAGCCCTCGGCGCGGATGTAGTCCACCACCAGCTCGGTCAGCGGGCGCATGTAGGGGGCAACGATGGCGATGCGCTTGGCGCCCATCACCTTCAGCCCGTCGACCAGGGCGCCGGCGCTGGTAACCACCGGTGCCGGCGCGTCGTTCTCCAGCGTCTTGCGGGCAAGCCGCGCCTCGGAATCGCGGTGATAGCCAAGGCCCATCGACATGATGGCGACGAGGCAGGCATAGCCCAGCACATCGACACGGGCGTCGGACAGCTCGACGGCGCAGCGGTCGGATTCGGCGTCCATTGCCGCCAGCTCGTCCTTCCTGACCGTCTTCATCCGCATGCGGGCGGAATGGAAGGTGAAGCGTTCGGGGCGGATCGCCTGACGCGCGGTCAGCATGGCCGGTATTTCCGTTTCCATGGTGACGTTGGAGCTGGGGACGATCTGGCCGATGCGGTACAGCGAAGACATGCGGGTGGTTCCTATCAATCAGGCGAGGGGATGGCCGAGGCTGTCGCCGAAGGCGGCGAAGAAGCCGTCGAGGTCGTCCCACGGAATCATGTGCCCGGCATTGGGGACGCGGGCGATGCGGATGGCGGGCTGGAGGCGGGCGATCTCCGCCTCGTCCTCCGGCTGGATGACGCCGCCGCGGCCGGCGACGATCAGCAGGGCCGGGACCGGCAGCTTCGGCAGGTCGGCATGGATGTCGTCCTGGTGGAAACCCTCATAGGTCCGGACGATGGCCGGCTCGTAACAGGTGTGCAGCCATTCCGCGCGCAGCCGCAGCTGCTCCTCCGTCCAGGTCGGGCAGAAGGCGCGCATGGCCTCGGCGTCCATGCCCTTCAAGGACTGGCGGATCGAATCGACGTACCAGGGCAGGCCGCTGGGGTAGGGCCGGCGGCCGGGGCCGGAGACCGGCGGGTCGATCAGCACCAACTGGCGCAGGCCCTTGGCATTCCCGCGCACCGAGGCGCGGATGGCGAAGCGGGCGCCCATGGAATGGCCGATCAGGATGTAATCGCTCAGCCCCAGCGCCGCGACGAAGGCGTTCACGTCGTCGGCGCAGGCATCGATGCCGTAGTCCAGATGCGGCCCGCTTTCCGACAGCCCACGCCCGCGCACGTCCAGCACATAGGTGTCGAACTGCTGCCCGAACCGCTCGGCGACGAAGCCCCAGGTAAGGGCCGGGCTGGTGATGCCGGGGATCAGCACGATAGCCGGCCGACCGGCATGCCGCTCCCCGCCGTAACGCAGGTAATGCTGGCGGATGCCGTTGGCCTGGACATTGGCGCCGTAAAGGAAGGTCGAGGCGGTCATGCCGCGATGCCTTCGCGCAGCGGCTGCTCATAGACGTCGTAGCCGAAGACCCAGGCCGGATCCTCCTGGTTGCGCAGGAAGGTGTTGGCATTGGAGACCGCCTGCACCCGCGTCGCGCGGTCCTTGCGGTTGGCCTCGTACAAGGCGAAGGCGGTGCGGTAGTCGGTCAGGCCGGTCTCGGTCAGGCAGCGGGTCAGCATCGCCGCGTCCTCGATGGCCATGCCGGCGCCCTGCGCCATGTGCGGCTTCATCGGGTGACAGGCGTCGCCCAGCAGGACCAGCCGGCCGCGGCTCCACAGCGGCAGCGGGTTGCGGTTGCGCAGCGGCCATTTGGTGACCTCCTCCGTGCACTCGATCAGCGCCTGGACGGTCGGGTGATAGCCCTGAAAGGCCTCGAACATCTCCTCGCGGCTGCTGTCGACGAAGGCCTCCTGGAAGTCCCAGGCCGGATGCGGCACGCCGGTGACGTAGTAATATTCATCGCGCTTCCCGGTGGTGAAATAGACCATCATGTGACGGTCCTCGGTCCACCACTTGATGCAGTCCTCGAAGGTCAGGTCGTACTTCGCCAGCTGGTCGCCGCGGATCAGCGCGCGGTGCGCGACCCAGCCGCTGTAGTTCGGCGCCTCGACCCCCAGCAGGGCCTCGCGGATGCGGGAATTGATGCCGTCGGCGCCGATGACGATGTCGGCCCGCGCCTCCGTCCCGTCGGCGAAGGTCATTTGGACGTCGTCGCCGCTGTCGGTGATCGTCTCAAGCCGCTTGTCGAACTGGACGGTGCCGGGGGCCAGCGTGTCCATCTGGAGCAGGTGCATGTCGCCGCGGTGGACGGTGACATAGGCGCCGCCGTATTCGCGCTTGGCGAAGTCGCCCAGTGGGATGCGCGACAGGTAATCGCCGGTGAAGCCGTCGCGGCTGAACCAGAAGTCCGGCTTGGAGCCCATCGCCTCCAGCGGCTTTTCGATGCCCAGGCGGCGGAACACCTTCATCACGTTGGGGCCGACATGGATGCCGGCACCCAGCCGCGAGAATTCCGGCGCCTGTTCATAGACATCGACCTGAAACCCGGCCTGCTGCAAAAGCCCGGCGGCGGCGGCACCGCCCAGCCCAGCCCCGACGATCGCGATTCTCTGAGTCTTTCCCATGGGTATGGCCCTTTGCTGACGTGGGGGTATTCGGCCGGCGTCGCCACGGCGCGCGCAGCCGGATGCAAGGGTGCGGAAAGGGTGTCCGGGGGCTTCTCGCCCCGGCTCCGGCCGGCGACCGTTGCGTTGAACTCGATAAACAGTGTGTACGCTGTTTAAACTTGCCACGCAACACATTTCATCATACAACGGCACTCGGGCTTTACGGGGCACCAAACCCGCCCTAAAGCATGGATTGATCGCGTGATAGGCTTATACCGCCTCAATTTTTAGCAGGAATGCCTTATTATTGTTCATATCGACATAGCGCCAGCGAAGGGCTTACCCCCACACTGTTCATGGTCGAATTAAGCTTATACGCTCTATATGTATCGATCAGACGGCCGCTGTCGGCGGCAGACGATCATCCGGAAATCCGGCCTGGATCGCGCATTGCGCGGCCATGGCCACCTAGGTTGGGAGAGATGAAATGCCGGTCAGCGATCGCGAACTGACGCAGATGTTCGAACGGGTTCTGACCCTGTCCAAGGTGGACAAGACCCAGAGCGTCGCTGTGCTTAAGAGCGACTATTCCAACCCGCGCATCGTGCGGGCGGCGATGGACGCGGCGCAGCGACTGGGCGCGAACGTCTACGGGGTCGAACTGCCGGCCTTCAACCACCCGCGCGCCATGGGCATGGACATGACCGCCTATTGCGGCGACACGCCTCTGACCGGCAACCTCGCCGCCCAGCGCGCGCTGGAGGCGGCCGACCTGATCGTCGATACCATGATGCTGCTGCATTCGCCGGAACAGGAGCAGATCCTGAAGACCGGCACCCGCATCCTGCTGGCTGTCGAGCCGCCGGAGGTGCTGGCCCGCATCCTGCCGACCGAAGAGGACAAGATCCGCGTCGACGCCGCGGCGGAACGGCTGAAGCGCGCCCGCTCCATCGCCGTCACCTCCAAGGCCGGCAGCGATTTCCGTGCCACGCTCGGCCAGTATCCGACGGTGACGGAGTACGGCTTCGCCGACGAGCCCGGCCGCTGGGACCATTGGCCGAGCGGCTTCCTGTTCTCCTGGCCGGACGAGGGCAGCGCGGAAGGCACGCTGGTGCTCGACGTCGGCGACATCCTGCTGCCCTTCAAGACCTATGTCCGCGAGAAGGTGACGCTGGAGATCGAGGAGGGCTTCATCCGCCGCATCCATGGCGGGTTCGAGGCGGAATACCTGCGCGACTACATGGCCTACTTCAAGGATCCGGAGGTCTACGGCATTTCCCATATCGGCTGGGGCCTGCAGCCGCGGGCGCAATGGACGGCGATGGGGCTGCACGACAAGAACGACGGCATGTGCATGGACGCCCGCGCCTTCTACGGCAACTTCCTGTTCTCCACCGGCCCGAACACCGAAGTCGGCGGCAGCCGCAAGACCCCCTGCCACATGGACATCCCGCTTCGCGGCTGCGACGTCCTGCTGGACGGCGAACCGGTGGTTCTGTCCGGCGACGTGGTGGCGCCCGAGGCGTCGAGGGCATGACGCTTGGCAGGGAAGGGCGGCGCGAACGCGCAAGCCCGCCGCCCTTCCCTGCCCCCGCTGCCGCTGCTATCGTTCGCCACACACCCGGTCCACCGCATGTTGTCCCCGATGTCCCAAGACCTGCTGCCCGAAGACGGCGCCGACGCTGGCCCCGGAGAAGCCGATTACGTCTTTTCCGACCAGATCGGCCATCTGCTGCGGCGGGCCTATCAGCGCCACCTCGCCATCTTCCAGCGCAACGCCTGCGACCCGCAACTGACCTCGGTGCAGTTCGTCACGCTCTGCGCCATCCGCGACAACGGGCCGAGTTCGCTGATCGAGCTGGTGAAGTCCACCGCCATCGATCAGGCGACGATCCGCGGCATCGTCGACCGGCTGAAGGCGCGCGGGCTGATCAGCCAGACCTCCGACGCGCAGGACCGCCGCAAGGTCATCAACTGCCTGACCGACGAGGGACGGCAGCTGCTGGCGGACATGGTCCCCTGCGCCAAGCGGATCAGCGAGCTGACCATGGGACAGCTGAACCCGGCGGAACGGTTGGCGGTCACCCATGTCCTGCAGAAGATGATCGCGCAGGACGGGGAGGAGTAACCCCCCGCTGACGCCTTCCAGACAAGGCTCCCGCGGAGGCCCGCGGGGATGCGGGACCTATCGCACCGGACGGACGCCTTATGGAAAAGACCATCGCGCTGCGGGTGAATGGCCGCGCCGTCTCGGTGACGGCGATGGCCGATACGCCGCTGCTCTACATCCTGCGCAACGATCTGGCCCTGAATGGGCCGAAATACGGCTGCGGGCTCGGCGAATGCGGGGCCTGCACCGTCATCCTCGACGGCGTCGCCGCGCGGTCCTGCGTCATCCCGCTGGCGGGGGCGGAGGGGCGCGAGGTGGTGACGCTGGAAGGGCTGGGCAGCAGTGCCGCCCCCCACCCGGTCCAGCAGGCTTTCATCGACGAGCAGGCGGCCCAGTGCGGCTATTGCATGAACGGCATGATCATGACCGCCAAGGCGCTGCTCGACCGCAACCCGACCCCGACCATGGACGAGGTGCGCCGCGCGCTGTCCGGCAATCTATGCCGCTGCGGCACCCATGTCGAAATCCTGCGCGCCGTCATGCGGGCCGTGCAGCTTCTCTCCTCCCCCGGAGCACATCATGACGATCAAGTTGACGCCCGGCCCGACGCCTGCACCGACGCCCGACCCGCAGTCCCGGCCGACGCCGACCCGTGCGGAGTTGATGGCGGCGACCGGCGTCCTGCTGATCGTTGACGAGATCCAGCCGCCCTCCGGCCCGGTCGCCAAGGGTGCCACCGCGACGCCGAAGCCGCCGGAAACCGCGCTGTTCCTGGCGGTGCGCGAGGATGGACAGGTCTTCGCCTTCAACGGCCATGTCGATCTCGGCACCGGCATCCGGACGGCGCTGACCCAGATCGTCGCCGAGGAGCTGGACCTGCGCATGGACCAGCTGCGCATGGTGCTGGGCGACACCGGCCGAACCCCCAATCAGGGCGCCACCATCGCCAGCGCCACCATCCAGATCTCCGCGGTGCCGCTGCGCAACGCGGCGGCGGAGGCGCGCCGCTGGCTGCTGGACCGCGCCGCCGCCCTGTTCGGCGTGCCGGCGGGCGAGTTGCGCGTCGAAGAGGGCGTGGTGATCGCAGGAGATGGCAACCGCCGCATCTCCTACGGCGAGCTGGTGCGGGGCGAGCGGGTTGAACTGCGCATCAGCGGCAAGGCCCCGCTGAAGGCGCGCGAGCAATACAAGCTGGTCGGCAAGGGCGCGCCCCGCATCGACATTCCGGCCAAGGCGACCGGCGAATTCTCCTACGTCCACGACCTGCGGCTGCCGGGGATGCTGCATGGCCGGGTGGTCCGTCCGCCCTATGCCGGCCTCGACAGCGGCGAGTTCGTCGGCAACAGCCTGGAAGGCATCGACGAATCCTCAATCGCCCACATTCCCGGCGTCGTCAGGGTGGTGGTGCTGCGCGACTTCGTCGGCGTGGTGGCGGAGCGCGAGGAGCAGGCGATCAAGGCGGCGCGCGAGCTGAAGATCACCTGGAGGCCCTGGACCCGCAAGCTGCCCGACCTGTCGAACCTCGCCCAGGCCCTGCGCGAGAATCCCAGCACGCCGCGCAAGGTGCTGGACAAGGGCGACGTCGATGCCGCCCTTGCCGCCGCCGACCAGCGGATGACGCGCACCTATGTCTGGCCCTACCAGATGCACGGCTCCATCGGGCCGTCCTGCGCCGTCGCCGATTGCAAGGAAGATCATGCAACGGTCTGGTCCGGCACCCAGAATCCGCATCTGCTGCGCGCCGACCTCGCCTGGCTGCTGGAATGGCCGGAGGAGCGGATCGACGTGGTGCGGATGGAGGCGGCCGGCTGCTATGGCCGCAACTGCGCCGACGACGTGGCGGCCGATGCGCTGCTGCTGTCGCAGGCGGTCGGCCGTCCAGTGCGCGTCCAGCTGACCCGCGAGCAGGAGCATCTGTGGGAGCCGAAGGGCACCGCCCAGCTGATGGAGGTCGATGGCGGGATCGACGCCGATGGCGGCATCGTGGCCTATGATTTCGCCACCAGCTACCCGTCGAACGGCGCGCCGACGCTGGCGCTGCTGCTGACCGGGAGGGTCGATCCGGTGGCCGCCGTGTTCGAGATGGGCGACCGCACCTCCATCCCGCCCTACGATTACGAGAACATGCGGGTGGTCATCAACGACATGGCCCCCATCGTCCGCGCCTCCTGGATGCGCGGCGTGTCGGCGATGCCCAACAGCTTCGCCCATGACAGCTACATCGACGAGCTTGCCTTCGCCGCCGGCGTCGATCCGGTGGAGTTCCGCCTGCGCCACCTGCGCGAGGACGAGCGCGCCGCCGACCTGATCCGCGCCGTCGCCGGCCGCGCCGGATGGCAGCCGCGCACCGCCCCGCGGCAGACCCCGCCGGAGGGCGACGTGCTGCGCGGTCGCGGCTTCGCCTATGCCCGCTACATCCACAGCAAGTTCCCCGGCTTCGGCGCCGCCTGGGCCGCCTGGGTGGCCGACGTGGCGGTGGACCGCAAGACCGGCGAGATCGCGGTGACCCGCGTGGTCGTCGGCCATGACGCCGGGCAGATGATCAATCCCGACGGCGTGCGCCACCAGATCCACGGCAACGTCATACAGTCGACCAGCCGCGTGCTGAAGGAGCAGGTTGAGTTCGAGGAGTCGGTGGTCGCCGCCAAGGAATGGGGCGGCTACCCGATCATGACCTTC
Organism: Azospirillum sp. B2RO_4; assembly: GCF_051124815.1. Lineage (NCBI taxonomy): Bacteria > Pseudomonadati > Pseudomonadota > Alphaproteobacteria > Rhodospirillales > Azospirillaceae > Azospirillum > Azospirillum sp. B2RO_4. The sequence goes on from NZ_CP118492.1 coordinate 258,898, forward strand.
CCCGAGGTGCCGGACATCGACGTGCTGATGATGCCGCGCGAGACCGAGCCGCCGCTGGGATCGGGCGAGTCCGCCGCCGTCCCCAGCGCGGCGGCCATCGCCAACGCCATCTTCGACGCCACCGGCATCCGCTTCCGTGAACTGCCGATTACCGCGGAGCGGGTGCGCGAGGCGCTGAACGGCCCGTCCCAGCCGGTCCCGCCCACCCCGCCGGAAGCGGCCAAACCGCGCAAACGCGGCTGGAAGGCGTGGCTCGGCGCCTCGCTGACCGGATTATGCGGAGTGATGATCGGCATGGCGGGCAGCGCCCTGCCCTTCCGCGCCGAAATCGCCCCGGTGTCGCCGCCGTCGGCCGGGCTGTGGTCGTCGGCCACCATCGAACGCGGGCGGCAGCTGGCGGCGCTCGGCGACTGCGCGGTCTGCCACACGGTGGAGAATGGCGCCACCAATGCCGGCGGCCGGCCGTTCGAGACGCCGTTCGGCACCGTCCACAGCACCAACATCACGCCGGACCCGGACAGCGGTATCGGGCGCTGGTCCTTCGCCGCCTTCGACCGGGCGATGCGCGAGGGGATCAGCCGCGACGGCCGGCATCTCTATCCGGCCTTCCCCTACACCGCCTTCCGCAACATGACCGGCGACGACATGCAGGCGCTCTATGCCTACATGATGACGCAGCCCCCGGTGCGCGGCGAGACGCCGGCCAACACCATGCGCTTTCCCTTCAACCTGCGCCCGATGATGGCGGGATGGAACACGCTGTTCCTCAACCGCGAGACCTACAAGCCGGACCCGCAGCGCAGTGCCGAGTGGAACCGCGGCAACTATCTGGTCAACGGACTGGGCCACTGCGCCGCTTGCCATTCCCCGCGCAACGCATTGGGAGCTGAGAAGCTGGGCGAGGCCTTCCTGGCCGGCGGCACAGTCGATGGCTGGGAGGCGCCGGCCCTGACCGCGCTGTCCAAGGCGCCGGAGCCCTGGACGGAGGACGACCTGTTCACCTATCTGCGCACCGGCTTTTCCCAGCGCCATGGCGTCGCCGCCGGCCCGATGGCCGCGGTGGTGCACGAGCTGTCCACCGTGCCGGAAACGGATGTGCGGGCGATGGCGGTCTATCTCGCCTCGCTCGGCAGCGATGTGGGCAGCGATGCGGCGCGAGCGCCCGCGGTCGCTCCCGCGCCGGTCAGTTCCGCCAACGGAGAGCGCATCTTCAACGGCGCCTGCAAGGCCTGCCACAGCGACGGCGAAGGGCCGACGCTGTTCGGCGTCAGTCCGTCGATGGCGGTGAACAGCAACGTCCACAGCGACAGCCCCGACAATCTGGCCCGCGTCATCCTGCACGGCATCCAGAACCCGGCGACCCGCGACCTCGGCTATATGCCGGCCTTCCGCGACAGCCTGTCCGACAAGCAGATTGCAGACCTGCTTGCGTATCTGCGCGGCCGTTTTGCCCCGGACAGGGCGGCCTGGACCGACGTGGCGAACGCGGTGACAAGGGCACGGGCCAATCCGGGGACGCATTGACGGTGAACTCGACCTGCTGGACAGGCTCCATGCTTGATTGACCGGCTGACGGCGATGCCCGCACACTGATCCGCAGTCGTAAGTCTGGTCCAATCTCGTGCATCGGTAACGGTGACGGCGGCCGGCAAGAAAAGAGCAAACAAAAGAAAAGGGCGCCCTTCCCTTTTACCGCGATGCTTAGAGTGTGATCGTTTCAAGCGGTATCGCTTGAAACGTGAATCACACGGAAAACGAAAAGCTTAGAGTCTGTCTGGTGCTTCAATAAGCACCAGACAGACTCTAGCCGCCGGATCAACCGAGGTTGATGTCGGAGAGCGAGAGCACCGTGCTGTTGTACACGCCGAGCAGGCGAACCTCGGACGAAGCCACCTGGCCGTCGCCGTTGGTGTCGACCACCTGGTAGAGAGCGGAGCTGGTGCCGTTGTTAGCCAGAACCAGCGTGCTCGCACCAGCCGACGAGTTCGTCAGCGTACCCAGAGCCGTGCGGAAGTTCGCCAGCGAGGCATCCGTCAGGCTGCCGCTGACCGCCGAGGACAGGCTGACCAGTTCGTTGGCCATGCTCACCCCGTTGGTCGCCGCGGTCGCCGTGGCCAGAGCCGCGTCGCCGTTCTTATCCGCATCGGTCCGGGCCGTACTGGTCAGCTGCAGCTTGTCGGTGCCCAACTGGAAGTTCGACACCGAGATGAAGCCGGTGTTCGCACCCAGCGCCGCGATGTCGCTGAAGGACGAGTACACCACCGTATCGGTGCCCGAACCCAGGCTGATGCTGTCGCCAGTACCACCCTGGAAGCGGATCGACCCGCTGGTCACCGTGATCGCATCGGTGCCCGAGCCGCCGATCAGCGTCTCGATGCCCGAGACCGACATGGTCACGCCGGTGTTGCCGGTGGTGATCACGTCGTTGCCCGTGCCGCCGACCAGCGTCTCGATGCCGCGCAGCAGGACCGTCGAGCCGCCGTCGCCGAGGCTGACCACATCCGTGGCCGCACCGCCGACGATGATCTCGATGCCGCTCTCGGCCCGCATGGTCACGCCGGTGTCGCCCAGGATCACCAAGTCGCTGCCGGCACCACCGATCATGGTGTCGATGCCGCGGGTGATGACGGTGTTACCCGACGCACCCAGCGTCACGACGTCCGAACCGGTACCGCCGACCAGGAACTCGACGCCCGAGGCCGTCATCGTCACGCCGGCCGCGCCGGTGAAGACTATGTCGGTGCTCGCACCGCCGGTCAGGGTGTCGACGCCCGACACGGTGATCGTGTTGGCCGTGTCGCCCAGCGTGATCACGTCGGTGCCGGCCGCGCCGACCAGCGTCTCGACCGCACGGGTCAGCAGGGTGCTGCCAACGGTGCCGAGGCTGACGACATCGGTGGCAGCGCCGCCGATCAGCAGTTCGATGCCCGAACCCAGCGCCATGGTGACGCCGGTGTCGCCCAGGAACACCCAGTCGGTGCCCGCACCGCCCGACAGCGTATCGATGCCGCGGGTGATGACGGTGTTGCCCGAGGAGCCCAGGGTGACCACGTCGGTGCCCGTGCCGCCGACCAGGAACTCGATGCCCGAAGCGGTCATCGTCACGCCGGCCGAGCCGGTGAAGACGATGTCGGTGCTCGCACCGCCGGTCAGGGTGTCGATGCCGGTGACGGTGACCGTGTTCACCGTGTCGCCGAGCGTGATCACGTCGGTGCCGGTGTTGCCGATCAGGGTCTCGATCGCACGGGTCAGCAGGGTGGCGCCCGAAGTGCTGATGCTCAGCACGTCGGTGGCCGTGCCGCCGAC
>NZ_CP118493.1:0-36097 GCF_051124815.1 Azospirillum sp. B2RO_4
CGGGAGACGGAGGAGCGGCGCCGCGCCGCAGCGGAAGCCCAGCGCCAGGCGCATCGCATCGCCCACCACACCGCGTTGCGGAACGAGTTTGGCGAGCTGGCGATCGACGCCGCGGACTTTGAAGACGCAGTCACCGCTTATCGCCACGCGCCGCCCGGCCTTCCGGGGATGGTGTCTCTGGCCGATTGGCTCCGCGCCCATGATGGCGCCCAGGCGTGGGCCGTTGCCCTTGGCCGTCGCGCCGCCGTCATCGGCTATGCCCTGCGCCTTCAGCGGGCGGGCGTCGTCGGGCTGGACTTCGCCGTTGCCACCGCCGCCACGGCCGCCAGGGGAGAGGCGGAGGAGGCGCTGCGCATGCTCGACCGGGCCGAGGCTGGAGACCTGCCGGAGATCGGACACCCCACCGCTGACCTGGACACCCTGCGCCAGCAGATCGGCGCAGCCCTGGACCGGGACGCCTGCGAAGCCGAGGCCGAAGACTTCCAAGCACGGAGGGCGGCATGACCGACGCCAGCACCGCCGGCACCACTTCCCCGGCCCCGGTTCCGTTCGCCGACCTCGACGAGGAAATCGCCCGCATCGTTCGGCGAGCGGACAGGTATCGCGCCACTCTCGACCGGAAGCTGGACGACCCGGCGGTTCGCCGCCGCCCCTCCGCTTTGATCGGCGCGCACGGTCTGGCCGAGGCCGAGGCCGGGAACCTGCGCTATGCGCTCGAACTGGCCGACCAAGCGGTGCGCGACGCCTTCGATCTGCTGGACGAGGCCATCGACAACCTGCGCCGCTCCTCCCGGGCGGCCAACTTCTACGCCGGCCGCATCCACCAGTTGGAGGAAGCGCTCGCGGAGGCGACCGGCATCGACCCTTGGCAGGGGGCGCGGCAGTGATGGACGCGCAGCACCAGCAGCCGACCGAGGCGCCCGGCACCGGCCGCCCGGAGCGCGACGCGCAGTCGCTGCTGATCATCACCCACTTGGCCGCTCAGCCGACGCGCGAGGCCTTCTTCGTGGCGTGGCATCGGCTGCTCGACCTCTACGTCGCCATCGGCATGGAGGTCGGATGGTCCCGCGAGGTGGCGGAGGAAGTCGCCGACGAGGAGATGGCGCGGGCAAGCACCCTCCTCGGCAGCCTCAACCCTCACTTCGTCAACGAAGCCGGACACGGGTGAGCACCGATGACGCGCCGTAAACCCACCGTAGAAACGGGCAATACCGACGCCCCTCGCACGCAGAAGGGGCAGTTCGCACCGGGCAATCCGGGCCGCCGTCCCGGCTCACGGAACAAGGCCACGCTCACGGTCGAACAGCTTCTGGACGGGGAGGCCGAGGCCATCACCCGCAAGGCCATCGACCTCGCACTCGCCGGCGACACCACCGCCCTGCGACTGGTCATGGACCGCATCGTCGCGCCGCGGAAGGACCGGCCGGTTCGATTCGCCCTCCCGCCGATGAAAACCGCCGACGATGCGGCTAGCGCCATGGCCGCGGTCGCTGCTGCCGTCGCCGGCGGCGACCTCACCCCCACCGAAGCGGCTGCACTGGCCGACGTGGTCGAGACCTTCCGCCGCACGCTCGAAACAACCGACCTGGCGCGCCGTGTCGCCGAACTGGAGAACCGTTCATGACCAACGCCCTTCACAACCGCATCACCAAGCTGGAGCGGGCAATCAAGGCGCCCGCCGGCGGGATCGCCCCCGATCTGTCCGGCCTTACCGAGGCTGAGCTGTTCCGGCTGGATGCCATCGCCGAGCGCTGCCAGCAGCGGCAGCCGCTGACCGACGAGGAGTTGGCCTTCGTCGACGCGATGGAGGCGAAGGTGATCTGGACGGACGGCCCCGTCCTGTCCGAGGCCCAGCAGCGCGCCGCCATGCGTGCCTTCTACCGCGCGGATCGCTGAGGGGGCGCCATGACTCCCCTTCGCCACCGCATCGAGCGCCTGGAACGGCAGCTGCCCGGCGGCGCCTGCGCCACCGCGGAACCGGCCCGCGCTCTGGTCCGCCACATGTCGACCGACGACCGGGCTGCACTGCGCTCCATCCTCCAGCGCTTCGCCCCTGGTCGCACCACCCTGAACACCACCGAACGGGCAGAGATCGACGCCATCGAGCGCCGCGCCCGCGACCGAATGGAGACAGCCCATGCGTGAGATGCAGCGCCGCGTCGAGAAGCTGGAGGCAACGCTTCAGCCGACAGCACCCCCGGCCGGGCCGACCGTCCTGCTCTACCGGCCGGGCGAGACCTCCGAAGCCACCGCCGCGCGGCTGGGCATCGATCTGCCCCGCGCCACCGCAGTGATCTGCATTCCCGACAACGGCCGATGAAAGGGCGGTGATGATGAACGCCGAAGATTTTCTGGACGGGGCCGGGTTCCCCACCGTCGACGACCATATCGCCGAGGCCGCGCAGCGGTTCGGCGTCTCCGCCGATCTGATCCGTGCCACCATGGGAGCGGAGAGCGACGGGGATCCGCAGGCCGTTTCCAACAAGGGGGCCAGCGGCCTCATGCAGGTCATGCCGGACACGTTCCAGGACATGCGCCGGCAGCATGGCCTTGGTCCGGACCGTTTCGACCCGCGCACCAACGTGCTGGCCGGGACCGCCTATCTCCGCCAAATGCTGGACCGGTTCGCAGGCGATCCGCAGCTCGCGCTTGCCGCCTACAATGCCGGCCCCGGCCGCGTCGACCAGCACCTCGCCACCGGTGCGGCACTGCCGCAGGAAACCCGGAACTATGTCCCGCGCGTGCTGAACAGGATGGGCGGCCAGGGCGGCGCCCGCCCGGTCGACCCGCTGTCCCTGTTGCCGGCCGACGCCGTGCTGATCGGCGGGACCGGCGCGGACACGGTCACCAACCCCTTCGCCGGGGCGTCGGCGGAGGACTATCTCGCGGGAGGCGTCGACAAGGTCTTGCGCAGCGGCACGCCGGGCGATGAATACGCCAACGCCGTGCGCGATGTCCTGCGCCGCCGCCAGGAAGCGGAGGGCCGCCGGAACGCTCCGGACCCCATGGCGTCGCTTCCCCCGGACGCCGTCCTTCTGTCCGGTCCCGACGACCCGCTCGCCAGCCTGCCGCCGGACGCGGTGATCCTGTCCGCGGAGGACTTCCTCGGTGACGCCGGGAAGAACGCCCCCAGCATCCTGTCCACCTTCGGTACCGCCGCAGCGCGCGGGGCCGGCGAGGCGATCCGCAACACCGCGAACGCCCCCAGCTTCAGCCAGGACCGGCCGGCGGAGGCGAAGACCCCGGACGGCATCGACGAGCTGCTGACGACCCCGATCAGCAAGGGCTGGACGGATCCGAAGTGGTGGGCGGCGCAGATTGGCGCCGGCATCGGCGGCAGCGCGCCGTCGGTCGCGGCTGGCCTTGCGGGCGGTGCGGCTGGCTCCGTGGTCGGCGGCCCGGCCGGCGCCTTGGTCGGCAGTGCGCTCGGGTTCGGGGGCGGCTCGGTCGTTCAGTCGCTGGCCCCCGAGTACCAGCGTGCCCGCGCCGAAGGGCTGGACCACGACGCCGCGGTCGACCGGGCACTGCAACAGTCCGGGATTGCGGGCGCCTTCGGTGCGGCCATGGGTCTTGCGCCCGGCGTCGGACTGTTCGGCAAGACGGCAGAGGGCGCGATCAAGCGCCCGATCAGCGAGGCCCTGGCGCAGATATTCGGCGTGCAGCCGGGTCTCGGCATGGGGCAGCGCGCGACGCAGAACGCCGCCGCCGGCCGGGAGACGACGGCCGAGGAACTGCTGCAGGACTACGCCCTGAACGCTGGCGCCGGTGCCGCCATGGTCGGCGCGCACAAGAGCGTCGAGCGGATGGCGCGGCGCGGGGCGAAGCCGGAGGAGGCCGCGCCGCCTGCGACGGCCGAACCCGGTGACGACCCGCTGGAGGCCTTCCTGGCCGGCAAGGACATCCCGGAGCGGCCGGCAGCCCAGAACGGCGCGACCGAGGACGCCGCCGGGCAGCCGGAGGATGTCCGCGCCTTGCCTCCGCCCTCGCAGACCCACGGCGAGGGATTCGTGATGGGCGAACTCCCGGAGGACGGCTTCACCCCGGCTGAGACGCAGCGCCGCGAGAAGGAAGCCGCCGACCTGGACGCGCTGATCGAGCGGCGCACCCGCGAGATGGGATTCCTTCAGGAGCAGATCCCGGCGGAGACCGACCCGGCTGAACGCGACCGCAAGATGGAGCTGTTCCGCCGAAAGAACCGGCAGGTCGCGGAGGCCCGCGACCGGCTGGACGAGTTGCGGCCCCAGCCGATTGGGCCTCAGCCGCCGAAGCCGTCCCGCCCCCTTGGGGAGGCCGCCCCCGAAGATGCCCCGCGCGCGCTCCCTGCGCCCGATCTGGTGAGGGGCGAGGGCTTCACCCTTGGGCAGGACCCGGCCGCGCTCGCCAGCGCCCAGGAGGCCGCGCAGCGCCAGCAGCGGGCCGACACCCTGCGGGGGACCATCGACAAGCTGACCGGTCAGATGGGCGCCCTGCAGGAGCAGATCGGCCGCGAGACCGACGTCGGCGAGCGCCGCCGCAAGACCGCCCTGTTCCGCGCCAAGGCCGGTAAGCTGGACGCCGCCCGCGCCGAACTCGACAGCCTGGAACCACGCGCCATCGGCCCGCAGCCGCCGGCCCCGTCGCGCCGCATCGACATGGCGGAGGCGCCCCGGCAGGGCCAGCAGCCCGACACGCCTAGGCTGGCCCTGCCGCGCCCAGAGGCCGCCTATGGCGAGGGCTTCACCATGGGCAGCCGCCGCCCGGCCAGCGCCCCGCCGGAGCCGCGCCCGGCTGAGGCCCCCACCGCCGACCGTATCGACCTGGAGACGCGCCGTCTGGCCGCCCTGGACCGGCGCATCGACAGCCGCACCCGCGAGATGGACGGGTTGCGGTGGCAGATCGCCCAGACCGTTGACCCGGTCGAGCGGGCGCGCATCGCGGACGAGTTCCGGACCAAGGTCCGCGACCTCTCCCAGACCCGCACCCAGGCATCCGACATGCGCGCCCGGCTGGAGAGCATGCGTGCAGAGGCCGCGCCGCCGGCGCCGGGCGACCGTGTCCGCGTGACCTATGGTCGGACCGGTGACACCTACGAGGCGACCTTTGAGGGAACCCGCGGCCCCCGCACGCTGGTGCGCCGCGACGATGGCCGCCTGTTCACCCCCATCACCTCCGCCCACACCATCAAGCGCGTCCAGCAGCCGGCACCGGCAGCCAGCGCCCAGCAGCGCGCCGCCCAGCCCAAGGCCGCCAGCCTGTTCCAGTTCCTGACCGCCAAGGGCGGCATTCAGGACCAGGGGGGCGAGCTGCGCACCAAGGATCTGCATCGGGCGTTCGTCCCCGGCGGCGGCAAGCTGGTGCGCTCCAACGGGCTGCCGCTCGACCGGGCGCGGGAACTGGCGGAGGAGGCGGGGTATCTGCGCCCCTCCGACCGTGGCGACCGGTTCGGCCGCACCGATGTCGCCGACCTCCTCGACGCCATCGACCGCGAGGCACGCGGCGCCAAGGTCTATCCTCTCGACGACACCGCCGACATGGCCAGCAGCCGCGCCGGGCGTCGGCAGGCCGAGGAGGAAGCGTTCCGGCTGGACGCAGCCCGGCGGGAGGTGGCGGAATACACCGAGGGCGCCGGGCTGAAGATGGCCCCGGATGAGGTGGACGGCGCGTCGCGCCTGATGATCGAGGACGGTCTCCCGGCGGACGAAGCCGTCGCCGAGCTGATCGAGCGTTCCATGATCGCCCATGAGGCGGAATTCGCGAAACGACAGGAGGAGACCAACGATGGATCGGCAATCCCGTTTGAGGAGCTTGGCGGAGAAGATCGAGGCGCGAGCCGCGGACCCGGCCATGACGGAAGCGCAGCGGACCGAGGCCCTGCGGCAGGCGCAGAACGGCCGCGTGATGGCGGACATTCTCGACCGGAAGGCCGCAACGCCGGCAACGTAGCCCCTTTCCTGGATGAGCGCTTCAGCATCGCCCCCGACATCGAGGACGTCGCCCCCGCCCTGGAGGCCGACCTTCGTGCCCGACTGCAGCGGTATGGGATCGACGACCGCGTTGCCCTGTCTATGGTCGACGCCATCCGCTCCCAGGCGACCGGCCAGCCCGTCCCGGCCGGCCGCGCCCGCTACACCCGCGGACTGATCGAGACCGCGCTCAGCACGCCGGACAAGCCCCGCGCCGTCGATCACGAAACCATCCATGCGCTCCGCGACCTGGGGGCGTTCACTCCGGCGGAATGGAACGCGGTCCGCACCGCCGCCATGGCCGACCGCCAGCGCTTGGAATCGGTGCGGAGCCGCTACCAGGATCAGCGCCTGTCCGCCGACAGGCTGGCGGAGGAGGTCGCCGCGGAGATGTTCGCCGACTGGCGCGCCGGCCGGGCCCAGCCCAAGGGCATCTTGCACACCATGGTCGAGCGCGTCCTCGACCTTCTTACCTCCATCCGGAACGCCCTGCGTGGCGAGGGGTTCGACACCGCAGCGTCCGTTTTCCGTGCCATCGAGCGCGGCGAGGTGGGGCGACGCGCCACCACCGCGGAGCCGGCGGCCGGCGCCGGCGAGCGGTTCCAGATCGGCGCCGCCCAGCCGCCCGGCGGAGGCCCGAAGGAGACGCCGGAGCAGGGGATCCGCAAGGCCGCCCAGGAGAGCGCAGCGGCCGTCCTGGGGCGCGTCCGTGATGGTGCCGCCGGCCGGTGGGCGGAAGGCGTCGTCAACGACCTGCAGCTGTTCGCCACGCCGATGGCGCGCGGCACCGATGCCACCCGCGCCATCGCCAAGGACTTCGCCAACGCCGAGCGCGTCGCCCGTTGGCGCGCCGCCCGGTTCGACGATGCGCTCCGCAAGGAGTTCACCGCCGCGCAGCGCCGCACCATGTGGGAGGTGGCGGACCGGGTGTCCGTTGCCGAGCAGACCGGCGCCGACATCGCCACCACGGGATGGAACGAGCTGACGCCCCGCCAGCAGCAGGCGCTGAAGGCGATGCGGGCATGGTCGGAAGCGACCTGGGAGCGGGCGAAGGCCGCCGGCATCGTGCAGGGTGACGGGTTGCCCGGCTACATGCCGCGCCTGCTGGTCCGCGTCGGGGCAGACGGAACGGTGGCACCCCTGGAGAAGGGCGGCGAGGCCATCCCGCTCGACCAGATCGGGCAGAATCTCCGCACCGCCGGGCCGAAGCACCGCGCCTATCTGACCAGCACCGAGACCCTGGAGGCCGCACGGGCGAAGTTCGGCGACGACGTCGATGTTATCCGCGACGTCCGCGCCCTGCCGCTGGCGGTCAGTCGACTTGAGCGCGCGGTTGCCGGCCGGGAGCTGATCAACGCCATCCGGAAGTTCGGGCAGAGCAGCGGCGCCGACCTCGTCAGCGAGACTGACCGGCCGGGCTTCTTCACCCTCAGCCATCCTGCCTTCCGCACCTTCCGGCCGAAGCTGGTGGAGGACCCGATCACCGGCCAGATGGTTCCGCCGCGCGACCCGGACGGCAACAAGGTGCGGATGATGGAGACGGTGCCCCTGTTCGTGCACAGGGACTTCGAGGGGCCGCTCCGCGCCGTGCTGACCTCGAAGCCCGGCGGCCTCTATTCCGCCGCCATGCGGCTGAAGGGCGGCGCCATGTCGGCCATCATGTGGTCGCCGCTGATCCACAACATGGTGGAATGGGGCCGAGCCCTGCCGGTGATGCCGGGCAAGGTTCTCACCCTGAAGGTCTACTTCGAGGGCAACGCCGCCAAGCAGGACCCGGCGTTCATGGAGCGCGCCATCGATGCGGGGCTGGTGCCGATCGGCGGCCACCGCGGCGCCACCGACGACCTGCTCGGCATCGGCGGCGCCAACAGCCTGGAGCCCGGCCGCGGGCTGATCGCCGCCGGCCTGCGGAAGGGCATCGGTGCCGTGAACCCCGGTGCCGGCCGGAAGGTCGCCGAAGCCATCGATCGGTTCGGCGACTTCTGGCATGGGACGCTGCTGTGGGACCGCATCGGCGACTTGCAGATGGGCCTCTACAAGAACGTCCGCGAGGATCTGATCCGCCGCCGGGTCGACGAGGCGACCGCCTCGCGCATCGCCGCCCACTTCGCCAACCGCTACGCCGGCGCCCTGCCGAAGGAGGCCATGGGCGAAACCGCCACCCGGATCGCCAACCTCGCGATGTTCTCCCGCACCTTTACCATCGGCAATCTCGGTGTGATGAAGGACATGCTGACCGGGCTTCCCAGCGAGGTACGGTCCCAGATCGCTCGGGACGCCGGCGAGCTGCAGGCGAAGGCAGCCGTCAGCATGGCTCGGAAGAAGGCGCTGCACGCCTTCCTGATCGACGTCGGCATGATGTACGCCACCAACAGTCTCTTGCAGTCCGGCCTGAACGTGATGATGCGGGACAGCAGCCTGGACAAGGAGGCCGCCGGCTATGTCGAGCGGTTCCAGCGGCTGCTGAAGCATGTGGGCAACGACCCGTTCTCTGTCCTGAACCCGTTCCATCTGCTGGAGAGCCTGACGCCGAACAGCGGGAACGAGCCTGGCAAGGAGGGGCGCGTCTTCTGGGGCCTGGACGCCCGCGGCACCGGCATCTACCTCCGCAACCCGGCCGGCAAGATCGGCGAGGAGTTCCAGGGCTACCTGACCCGGCCGCTCGACATGCTGAAGGCCAAGCTCAGCACCATCGCCCGGCCGTCGCTGGAGGTGCTGTCCAACGACCATGGCTTCGGCCGGCCGGTCTACAACGCCGAGGACACCACCCCCGCCGGCATGGCGCGGGCCGCCGGCAACATCGTCGCCCACTTCATGCAGGCGCAGTTCCCGACCGGGACGTTCGAGACCCTGCGCGACGTGCTGACCGGCAGCGGCGACCAGCGGGTGGCGCGGCTGAAGTTGGCCGGCGAGTTGACCGGCTTCACCTTCAGCCAGGGGGCGCCGGGCGGGCCAAAGCGGGGCGCGCTGCTGGCGGCGGAGCGGCGGCACGAGACTGACGTGAAGCTCGGTATGCCGGAGGTGAACAAGCTGCTGAAGGACGCCGACAGCGCCCGGCGGGACGGCCGGACGGAGGAGGCCAACGAACTCCGCAGCCAGGCGCGCCGGCTGATGCGGGACACGAAGATTCCGTCGGATGAGCAGAAATGGCGTCTGCGCAGCGCCGTCAACCCCGGGAAGGTGTCGCCGGAGCGGGTCAAGGAGTTCCGGCAGATCGCCACGCCGGAGGAGCGGGAGCGCTTCGACCGGCTCCGGAAGGTGCAGCCGTAGGAAGGGAGCCGAGGCACGCCGTCCCGTGGACATCGCTGGCGGGACGGCGTCAAATTGCTCACCGGTGAGGCATTTGACCCATGCCGTCAGCCGGCGTCGGAGGGCGTCACCGAGGCGCGCCGGGCCCAGCGCGCCACCTCCTTGCGGAGGCTCCCTTTTCCCTGGGATCGGCAGCCGTTGCGACCTCAAGGCGTTCTGCACAGCGAGACGCCACGAGCTCAGACGGTGGGGTTGCCACCTTGCCCGCCCCCTTCAGCGCAAGGGCTCAGGTCGGCGAGGAGTATAGCCGAGCGGTGGAGCGGACGCTCGCTGTTCGGCGTCGTTGGGTTGCCCATCATTGGCAGATCGTCTGGTTTCGATAGTGATTGCAGACCAGTGGTTGCCGTATCGCCGGAGATGGCGCAACTGGAACGGCCGCCGGGGGCGGCTGCATCATCTGCTGCCCCATCGCTCCGATTCGTGCCCAGCGTTCCGATTCAGCAGCTGATTGCACCGCCTGCGTAGCCTTCCGCTGCTCGATGCTGGACCGGCACCTCAAGTATCCGTCTGTCCCGGGAGAAAACCCAGTCCGCACGCATTGGACATGCTCGACCGTACAGTCGCCGAGCCCCCGCGCTGCGCGCTCCTTCAGAACCACAGCGGTTTCCTCGACGTGCGGATTACAGAGATCCTTGTCCCGGAACTGCGCCAATTGGGCTGGAGAGGTCGCCGCGCTGATTTCCTTCGAGCGAGCGAGCCCACACCCGGACAGGAAGGACGGAGCAGCCAGCGCCAGCATGATAATCATCATGGCATTCTTGCGCATCGGAACCTCTCAGCTTCATGACGTGTATATCATACCGTTCTAAGCAACCGATGCGATGCAAGCGGTGTAAGGAAGCCACACGAAGACAGGCAACCGGAGTATTTTATGAGCGACCAACAGCCCGCCCCAGCAAACTCCATGGCCCTCGTTCCTGCCAATCCTGGCCCCGTCGCCGAAGGGAATGATCCACAACTCTCGTCACCTTCCGCCGCGCTGACAGATATGGTGCCAGCTGGCGCCGAGGCCGGCCTGTTGCGGGATGTCGCCCACGTAATGGCCAAGGCCTGTTTGTCGACAATTCCCCTTGCGGCGCTTGCCTTCGACATCGGCGACAAGCTTGTAGCGTTTGCGTCGAAAAAGCAGATGACCGACTTCCTGCGCCTGCTTGCTGGACAAGTGGAATATCTCAAACAGTCGGTCTCCGACTTGGAAGGCCGTCTGACGCACTCCACCCTTTACCGCACTACGGCGGAGCACGCGATGGTCCTCATCGCTGCCGGTGAGGAAGACGCAGCCTTTCTCGAGGCATTGCGCAACGCAGCGCTGAACTTGGGTATGGACGACCCAAAGGCTCTAGTGGCGCAGGAGGTGGCCCGGGCGGTCCGTACGCTGACCCCCTTACAGTTGCGCATGCTATCGATCTATGATCGGTACTGGAACGGGAAGCTGACCTCGGAAGAGGAGGAGGTCATTGCGGCCGCTCCGGACATAGAGGGCGCGGCAGACGCGTTCCGGCTAGGTGCACTGGCAACGCACTCCATCGCCTATCCCTACCTTAGTCGCACCATGCACCAGCTGCGCGACGGTGAATTGCTGGAACCAGGGATCGATGGAGGTGTCATGGCTGACGGCACCGAGGGTCATCTGTACCTAGATGCTGTCGAATTGACACCGCTCGGCCAAGCCGTGCTACGTGCCGTAGCCCCTCCGTCCAATGGAACCCCGTAGGATGGGGGTGGGTGTTATGCACCCGCCCCCATCCTTTCTATCAGCGCCTGCCGAATTTGGCGTTGAGGGCAACGGTTTCCCGCCGCAGCCGCTCCTGCGCCTCTCGGCGTCGCCGAGCCTCTTCGGCTTCGGCAGCCCTGGCGAGGATCGTCAGCGCTTCGGCGATGCGATCAGCGGTCAGGGTCTCGTCTTCGGTGATGTTCATGGCGGCCTCTGCGGCTCGAGTTGATGATGCCTGAAGGCTGTCATTGGGCACAGAGGGAGACCAACGCACTGCAGGATCTGCTGCGCGCGTTGCGCCAGCGCTGATGCTGTAACTGCCGGGCCATGAACCGGCTGGTGGGGTCTCATGGCCCCACCGACGGCACTTCAAGGTGGTCGCTTCAATGCTGCTGACCGTGACACGATGGCCCGTACTGCCTGGAGCGCCGCCGCGTTGTCTTGGATGCCCGCGAACATTCGGCGAAGTTCGGCGACTGCGGCCCATTCGCCGCCGCGCTGATAGGCCGCCAGGACAGAAGCCGTCTCCTCATCGGAGATCATGAACATGGTGGATTGGTTGCCTTTCCCGACCGCGGTGGATGCCGCTCGGAACCCACTATTTCGACATGCTGAACTGCGCCTGCCGCGGCCGAGCCGCAGTATAGCGATGGCCTTTCGCATTCAACATCGCACGTCGAGCCCGCTTCATCGGGGTATCGGCCGCATCTTCGACGCGCTCAATGTCGGCCAGGGCATTGATCTGGACACGGCGGCCATTCCCGAAGGTGGCGACCACGTCCAAGCGCCCGCCCAATTGCTCGACGTAGCGCCGGACCAGGCTCAGCGACATGTCGCCCCTGTTTTCGATCTTCGAG
Organism: Azospirillum sp. B2RO_4; assembly: GCF_051124815.1. Taxonomy (NCBI): domain Bacteria; kingdom Pseudomonadati; phylum Pseudomonadota; class Alphaproteobacteria; order Rhodospirillales; family Azospirillaceae; genus Azospirillum; species Azospirillum sp. B2RO_4. The sequence goes on from NZ_CP118493.1 coordinate 11,823, forward strand.
ACGCGGGGTTGCTTGACCCCCAGAGCCTCCGCCATCGTCGCCTGCGATACGCCCATGCTGGCGCGCAGCTCGCCCAGGCGCATCTGCTCCTGAACGATTTCCTCCGCACGCTGGGCGACCTTGGCTTGGCTCTCAGGGGAGAGCTTGCGCAGGTAGTTGTCGAGGCTGGTCATTTCCGCTTCCCCTTGCTCTTGCCCTTCCCTTTGCCGGCTGGAGCCAGCTTCGGCTTCGCATCCTCCGCCTCCGCCAGCCGCTCCAGGTGGGCATCATACCGGGCATCTGCGACCGGTATGTTCTCGTCGTACCAGTCGGGCTTCCCGGCCTTGCTTCCGCCAAGGAGGACAATGCCGATCCGGCGGGGGTCGAAAGCGAACATAATCCGCCACGGCTCGCCGGCGTATTGCATCCGCAGCTCCTTCATGTTGGCGTGCTTCGACCCCTTCAACGTGTCGACCAGCGGCCGACCAGTGCCCGGCCCCAATCTCTGTAGCGCCTTGGCGTGAGAAAGGATCTCCAGCCGTAGCGCATCGTCTTCGAGCCCGTCGAGCCATGCCTCGAATTCGGGACAGAGTTCGATGGGCCATTCCTGATTGGGAATATTAGGCATGTTGGAGGCCGCCTCAAGAGTGTTCTTCAGAGGTAGCCGAAACCGAGCCGGCGCGGCCAGCCCCGAGTAGACGAACAGCCGCCAACGAGCCGCCGACCGCGCCCTCGTTGCTGGCTGGCTGCGGTCGATCAGCCACAACGAAGAGGGCCACCGTCTGGCCGGCCAGTCCTGCGGAAGGTCGAGGAGATCGGGTTGACGCCAGAAGGATGCAGAGCTGTCGGCGACCGGCCCAGTTCAGGATCTGGAGCCCGCCTGCCACCCGCTCCAAGACGGCGTCAGACCCCCGGCATAGTGCACGGCCGGGGAGATCCCCAGCCAGAGGGGGATGGGCAAGAATCTGGCCTGCCGATCAGGCCCGCGCCGCCCGCCCCTCTGGCCATCACATCCAGCCCTCTTGCCGAGTGCCAGAGCCCGATGCACCAAGCCGCTGCCGCCCGGCCTTACTGTAGCGGGGGCTTCTTCCTCTTGTTTCTTGTCTACATGCTCGGTGGTGAGGGCGGTTGTTTCCAGTCACAACTCAGCATCCCCCGCCGGTCGGCGAGGTTGCGAGCGGACTGGAACTCGGTCTCATGCTCGGCGGAGCCGGACGGCCGAACCAGCCAGGACCGGACGTCATCCCGGCCCATCTGCGCGACTGTGACAGGACGCCTTGCGGCGCGACCCCGCCCCCGATCCTGCGGCACACGCAACCCTTTCGGGCAACTCAACCGCTGGGCTTCGCCGGGTATCCCTTCTGGCAGCCCTACGCACCCGCACGCCAGCCGTCGTTACCAACCCATGCGGGGCGGCCACTTTCAGCACCGGAGAAGGCGGGAAGATTTGACGGTGAGCGGTCGCAATGATACAGATCTGTCTCATCACGAGAACGCTGGTCGAAGCTTCTTCCTTCGGTCCAGTCGCCCCAGTAGGTGTGGCTACCTGCTGGGGCATTCTTTATTTCGGTCTCTAAAGTGGTGATTTCAACCGGCATGATCGCTTAACACCAGATCATGCGGTGTATGCGACTGACGCATGCCAAGATCGTGTGCCTTCGAAACCGAGCAGCCATCAGCTGATGGCGCCTGTTCTTGGCAAAGGCGTGCTCTGACCGCTTTCCGTGCTGACTTCGTCAGACGCAGAAAGGTTTAGGCGACTAAACCGTCAGGCGCAGGCCACTAGCGCCCCGTGGCAATCACCGATGAGCGGTGGCAATCACCGATGCCGGCCAGCCGTTCCCGTGGCTCTTGGTTCTGCTGAACGCACCGTTCCACCAAGGCGTCGGATGACAGGATCGAGCCATCGGTGATTGCCACGCCGTGACAGTGCGCTGAACGCTTGCCCCGCACAGGTCGTGACGGCGCCATGGACCGACATCGGCCAGTTCCGGCCGGTGCTATGGAGGTCCACACGATGAGCGACTATACCGACCAGCTCCACGCCCTGCGCGCCACCGCCGTTCAGGAACTCGACCGTCTGCAGCGACAACCGCAGCCGCTGCTACCCATCATCGCCGTCGTAAAGGGAAGGGCTGTCGAGTTGACGGGCCTGATCGAGCGGAAGGTGCGCCAGTTGGAATAGGAAGACAGGGCGCACCCAGGGGGCTGGTTGAGGGAGTTGGGCGGCAGCCCTGTTCTCCAGCCCATCCCTGGCAGCGAGGAAAATTCCATTTTTCCTCGCTGCCTCTTGCCTCTCACGAATTTTCCTCGCCGACCGACAGCGCGGTTGCATTTTTCCTCGCTGACGAACGAGGCGATTCCATTTTTCCTCGCCGATCAACAGTGCCTCCGTATTTTTCCTCGCTCTTTGACTTTGGATTCCAATTTTTCCTCGTCTGATTTTTTGAATCAGCAATATTATTCGCTAGATCATCAATAACAAATCACGCCATAAGAAGGGGTGGCTTCTGAACTACAACCCTCTTCACTCACGGAAGGATCGTTATGACAGAACCGCTTAAACGCTCACGTGGCCGTCCCAAAGGGAGTGGGAAAGACGATAGTGCCCTGCTGGCCGCTGTTGCTGATCTGCTGTTGACCGAGAGCATCAAGCCGACCACGGCAATGAAACGGCTGATCAGACAAGGCGTCCAGAAGAAGACGATCCTCGAAACCGCAACAGCTTCTACGCTGCGCCGCCTTCAGGAAAAGTGGGGGGTGCATCACGTAGCTCTAAGCGCAGAGGCACAAGCACGCCTCGATGCAAGGAAAGCAAAAGAGAAGGAGGAAAGAGAACGTCAGCAGCGCCGATCCCATGGTGGCGGAGGCTATCTCGGCGCCACTCCACAGATGGGATCTGCCATGGAGGAACTTGTCTCCCGTGCCCGCGCTTGGGGGATTTCTGAGAAGGACATAGGGGCAGCATTCCCACACGCGGGACTGAGCGGCCTCACCTCGGCAAGTTCCATGGCCAAGGCCGTCGAAGCGGCCGGGCTCGGGAGTTTGGTCGGGGGCGGTCTAGGGGGATCTTCAACGTTCCCGTCTGGCCTGACTGATCTAGGGGTAATGAGCGCCCTGAACAAACCCGCCCAGGCCTGGGACACCGCGGCGTTGCAGGAAGGCGCTATTCAGTCCCTTAAACGCCAAGAGCTAGCCGCATTGGGCGTGGGTGCGGTCGATCAGGTCAAGGCTATTAGAGGAGCGGCGCAGGTATATGGCGACTATCTCGCCCATAACAGTGCCGCAAGCCAAGTATTGGGAGCGATAAGGCATCCATGGGAGGAAACGCGCGAGCAAGAAGCCATGAGAAAGATGATGACAGGGACTTACGACCCGCTCACCGGCCGCTACAAATAAAGGCCTATTTCAAAAGGAGGCACTGACATGCTTGACAACGTGAAGAGCGCCCTTTCAATCGCCAAGGACATTCTCTCGATCATCCATCTGTCTCTGATGTTCTTGAGGTAAGATCCAACAAGCCCCCATCGGTAGCCGCCGATGGGGGCTTGTTGTCTCTGTGGTCCCGTGAAGGGGGCATTGATATGCTTGACCACGGGATTTAAGAGCACTGCCGCCCAGCATGCAAACGAGAATAAATCCTCCTACCTGATCGGCTGCCAGCATCAGTCCAGTTCTGGCCCCACGATCATCGCCCCAACTTTGGGGGCATGGTCTGATACGCCGAGCGGCACAGGACCGATACGCCAGCATGGCGTCGTAAGCCTCTGGTTCTGAATGTCCATCAGACACCAGCGGGACCCGGTCGACACAGGCAGCGGCACGGCGCCTGGTACGCAGCCGGCATCAACCCCGATCCTGTCCGCTCCGACGTTGATCCAGGTGGATCACCACGCATTCACCATCGCCGAGCCGAGTTTCCGGCGCAGGAGCTTTCCGGGCAGAGGCAGCAGACGCCAGCGCTTGGCGCATCATCTCCCGGGTGATGTATCGGTCAGCCTTCACCATGCCCTTCCCTCCTCCTTGCTGGCCCATGCCGTTACGTCGCACGCGCCGCATGCGTCATCAGGAGCGCCCCCGACCAATGCACGCGGCGAATGCATTGGTCGACATCTCTCGCGCACGCGTGCATGCGCGCGTAGCAGCCGCCATCAGAGGAGTACGTTCTTTGAGCTCTCCTTGATTCCTCATTGATACGTCCTTGATATCCCCTTGATGTTGCATTCTACAAAAAACATTGCGTTAATTCTTCAACGCGCCGAACTGCTGTGCCCGCTCTTTCAGGACCGAAGCCAGCGCAGCGCCCTCACCCTGCAGCCGCGCCCACCAAGCCCCGGTTCGGGCATTTCGAGAGCGATAACGCAGCCGGCAGAGCCCAACAAGCTGGACCTGCGCATATTCCAGGGGAACGGGGGCAAGGATGACTTCGCGCGCCGATCTGTAAAGCTCTGCCATATTGCTCGGCAGCATCGCCAACGCCGCTTCCCGAGCGGCATGGCCGATATCCAGTTCCACCTCCTCCCCACACTTCAAAGCGCAGGCGTGGATCACTCCAGCGCTCTCTGTATCCGCTTCGATGAGGTAGGGGATCTCTTCCACCAGCCCAAGACGGCACAGCGTTTCCCAGCGCGCCCAGAACGCCGCGGATGCCGCTTGCCGTTCCGGGCTACCATCGGCGCCGCGGAAATGCGGAGCAATGGGCGCAGCCATCCACGCCGACAGTCCTTTTGGGGAGAAGGCCCACACGATGAAGGGGCCAGCCTGCGCAAGCTGCTCCCGTTCATAGCTCCGCCGGATCGTGCGCCACGATAGGCCACCGAACTCCGCAAGATCCTGTTCGTGGTAGAGGTCGACCAGCAGCCGTAGAGCCAGCACATCTTGCGTCCGCCGGACGATCTCGACCGGGGGAGCCACATCGCCGAGCGCCCCATCTATCAGGCTATTCGGTAGCCAGACCCAATCTGGACGCCGCGCCTCCTCTTCATCCCATGCGATTGGCTCGAAGCTCCCGCCGGCACTGCTGATCCGGCGGGCGTAGCCCTTGGCTTCCAGCTGCTGCGCCAGTTCCAGGGGGCGCGTTGCGCCCCAGGTGGCAACCGTCCCGGTGTAGGGAACCTGTAGACGGCCGCCCTTGATCAGGCGCCCCCAGAGAAAGGCCTCCACCTCGGTCAGTGCTGGTCGATAGGCTGACGTCCCAGGGACTTCATGAGCCGGCACCAGTTCGTACCGCGTGGCCTTCCCGCCGAACCCGGTTTGCCGAACCAGTCCAGCTGCCTTGAGCGCGTCGATTGCCATCTGCGCCCGGCCGCGAGACATCAGGTTTCGCTTCTCCAGCGCGTTCACCGACCATGGCGTGTCCCGATTGCTCGCACCGGTGCCGCGGGCAAGAGCTAGGTACGCGACCGCGGCGTTCACGCCCAGGCCAGGGCTGGAGATCGACCCGCACACCCGCGCCCAGGCCCGGCGGTCGACGGCGAAGAAGTCGCCGCGCCCATCCTTGCGCCGCCGCTTCCCATCAGCCTTTTCATCGGCAGCACCGCCAGGAAAGGGAACAACGGTCATTCAAACCTCGCTTCGCAATCTGACTCCAGGGCCGCCGTTGCCCTGATAGACACCGGATTCGACGAACTCGACGCCGGCAGACTCCAGCGCGACGCGGACCTTCTCCAGGTTCTCCACCGAACTCTTTCCCGGCCCGATCTTGTCGTTCTCCATGCGCTTGATGGTGGTGGCGGAAAGCCCGGTCTCATCTTGAAGTCGTTGTTGCGACCAATCAACAAGCGCCCGAGCCGCCCGAACCTGCGATGCTGTGACCATTGTAAACCTATTTAGATTATGTGTGCGCCGAAAGGGTTGACAATTCCGGCTACCCGTAATACTTTTTCTATCACGGAAGCGCTCAAAGGGCTAGCGCGACCGGCCGGATAGGGGATAACGCCATGATCTGCCGAGCCAAGCTGTTCCGCCTCGCATGGTCCACCGCCCGCAGCATGTCGCTGTTCAACAAGACCAGCCCGCGCCGGGAGTTCTCATATGCCCTGAAGCTCGCTTGGAAGGAGATGAAGAAGCGCGCCGGGCTGGAGGCGATGTACGCCCGCCAGACGGCCGAGAAGGTCGCCGCCGACCGCGCCGCACTGCTGGAGTCCCGCGCCCGTGCCCAGCCCGATTGGGACGCCCAGGACGCCGCTGCCATCGCGAAGGCGAATAACGGGCTAAGTCGCCAGCTCAACACCGCCGCGGCCTGCGCCGAGCGCCGCTTCGGCTGCAAGATGTACGGCGGCGGCTACGGTTCGGTGAAGTACACCGCCTGCCACTGATCCAGCCGCCGGCCGAGAGCTGCGCAGTCAGTGCCAGATTTTAGCACTGATACTTTGTTCCCGCGCCACCGCGTCCCGCCTAACCTCGCCTGATCCAGGGCGACCAGTCCTCGCCATCCACCCCCACCACCTCGCAACGCGCCGTTCGGCGCGAACGTCCCCGCCTTGCCTGGAGGACCCAGACCATGAGCCGCCTCGCCCTGTTCGTCACCGCCGCGGCTGTTGCCGCCACCATCGCCGCCGGTGCCGCCTCCTTCGCCAACCAGCAGCCAGCACCGCCCCCGGCGCTGCGCATCGCCACCGAGGGCGCCTTCGCCCCGTGGAACGCCACCACGGCTGACGGCAAGCTGGTCGGGTTCGAGGTCGACCTCGCGCAGGATCTCTGCCGCCGGATGCGGGTCCGCTGCGCCATCGTAGCTCAGGACTGGACCGGCATCCTGCCTGGCCTGCAACAGGGCCAGTACGACGCCGTCATGGCCGGCATGACCGTCACCGCCGAGCGGGCCGAGGCTGTGGACTTTAGTCGCGCCTATGCCGCCGACCCCGCCGTCTTCGCGGTGCGGCCGGGCTCCGAGCTGGTCGGCACGCTGCCCGATGTGGAGCGCGCCGACCTTTCCACCCCGACCGGCCAGCGCGTCGCCAGCAGCACCGCGCACGCCCTGGACGGGAAGGTAATCGCCGTGCAGGCCTCGACGATCCACGCCCACATGCTGGAGGCGCTGTTCCCCCGCGTCCGGCTGCGCTTCTACGAGACGGTGGACGCCGCCGCCCTGGACCTGGCCGCCGGCCGCGTCGACGCGATGCTGACCGCCCGGACGTCGGTCGAGGCCCTGCGCGCCGCCGGCGGGAACCTGATCCCGATCAGCCCCGCCTTCAGCGGCGGCGTGCTGGGTGGCGGCGTGGCTGTCGCCGTCCGGAAGGGCGATCAGCTGTCCGCCCGCTTCACCCAAGCCATCGCCAGCGCCGCCGAGGACGGCACCACCGCGGGCTTGTCCAGCCGCTGGTTCGGCGCAGACCTGTCGGTTCGCTGACCGCCAGAACGACGAACGCCCGACCGCAGAAACGGCCGGGCGCCCATCGAAGGCACCGCAGCGGCGGCGCCATCCGTTGACCCCATGGAACCGAAATAAACCATGATGATCGAGCCCGAACATACCCCGGTCGAAGCCGAACGCAACACCACTCCGTTCCGCGCCTCGCTGCTGGCGACGACCACCATTCCCGCGCTGGGGATGACGTTCCGTGAAGCCGCCGACCAGGCGCGCGCACTGCTGGAGACCTTTGCCGCCATTCCGGAGGAGGACGAGGCCGCGCGGGACGCCCACGGGAAAGCGTGGGAGCGGCTGCATGACGCCATCCTGTCCACCCCCGCCCAGACCTTCGGCGATCTCTTCGCCAAGGTGGAGCGGATGGGGTGCGGCTACATCGGCATGCGCGTTTTCGACCTTGAGGCTGCGGCGGAGGAGGAGCTTGCGCGCGACGTGCAGCGCCTCCTTCCTCAGATCATCGCCGCCGCCAGCGCCGATGCCGAGATCTTCGCCGCCTTCGAGCGGTGGAAGCAGTCCGTGAGGGAATTGGTCCGGCGCCCGGCCGATATCGACGACGACACCTTTGCCGGACTGTGCACGGAGGTGGATGCCGTGGCCCTGAAGGTGATCGAGCCCACACCCACGACCATGGAGGGGCTGGCGGCCCAGATTTACACCATGCTCCACCTCGAGCATTCGGGGACGATGGAGGACCCGACGGACATTGCGCTCGTGCCGCCCTTCGACCCCGATGATTCGCACACCCTGGCAATCCACACCATCGTCAACCGGGTGAAGCTGCTGGGGAAGGCCCGCGTCGCGGGGCCAGCGCCCAGCGAAGAGCTGCAGAAGGCATGGGGCGAACTGGTCGCCCTCGACGTGCAGGTGGAAGCGCTGCCTGGGGAGGCGCTGGACGATGGCCGGTATGACGCCATCGTTGAGCGCTCGCGCGATGCCGCCCGCCGGGTTCTGACCGCGCCGGCGCACACCGTCGGGGATCTGGAGATCCTGGCCAAGCTCGCCCTGCGCTCCCTGATCTTCCACTTCGGCATCGACGAGGCCGAGGTGCGGGCATGGTTCACCGACGGCGACTTGGCGGGCGACGATGAGCGGGACTCCCTTGCCGCCCTGTGGCGCGTGGCGAAGGGGCTGCGGAACCTGACCAAGGCCACGCCGGGCGCCCTCGTCCCGGCGGCGAACGACCAGCACCAGAACGCCGATGCCTTCGCCGACACGGTCGCCGCCTTCGAAGCCGAGGCGCCCGCCACGCTAGCCCTGCCGCTGGAGCCGACCGTCCGCATGGTCGACGCCGGCGCCAGCGCCGCCGGCATCACCCCGGCGCAGTTCCAGGCGGCCTATGCCGCCGCGGTGGAGGCCCTGAAGCTGGAGCGCGCGGCATGACCATCCTCGCCTTCCCCACCCAGGACCGGGGCGCCCTGCGCCCCGCCGTCCGGCCGGAGACCGCCATCGTCCGGCTGACGCTGGCCCAGGCGACGGACTGGCAGCGCACCATCGTGGCGGAGTGCCGGCGCCAGCGCGTGCTGACCCCGTCCCTCCCGGCCTTCCTGAAGCGCGCCGGCCTGATGGATCGCTGCACCTTCCTGTCCAGCACCGGGCCGGCTGAGCCACTGTGCTTCCGCCATCTGGGGGTGCCGACCCTGTCGGTTCTCGGACGGGCCTGGGGCAGGGCCGTCATCAACCAGCCCGACGAAGCGGATCCCCATGTCGAGTTCGCCCACAGCATCGGGGCGCAATATGCCGAGAGCATCGGCGCCGGCGAGGCAGTCTTCAATCGGGTGACCGTCTCGGGCGTTGGCCGGCCCTTCGTCTACACCCATGCCCTCTATGGATGGGAGAACCGGGGCCGTCGTGCCGTCCTGTCCGCCGTCGACGTCCAGACCCTGCATTGACCAGACCCGCGCCGCGTCCTGCAGATCGAGCAGCACCGCCGGCCGGCTCCACCGCATGAAGTGGAGCGGCAGCCGTCCGACGCCCGCCTGCTGGTAGAGCACTGCGGGCAAGGGCTCCAACAGCGCCCGCCCGGCACAGCGGCGCACCCACACCGGCACCGTCTCCGGATCGACCAGACCGACCACCCAGCGCGGCGACCAGCGGTCCAGCGCCACCAGACGCGCCACGGCGCCCAGCAGGTGGAACAGCCCGCGCCCGCGCCAGTCCGGCCGGTTCCAACCGGCGACGATCCAGGCCACCGCCCCGCGCGTCTCGTGCGCCGCTGGCGAGGCGCAGAACCCGAACTCTTCCGACGGAGCAGCACCAGGATCATGGAACGCCGTCAGGTCGCCGACCCGCGCGCCGAAGCTGGCCGCCGAGCAGTCGAGCAGTACCACGCCATGGGTAGCGACGAACTCGCCATCGGCATCGACGGCGGCCACCCAGAAGGACGGCGCCGCAGCCGGCCGGGGGAGGAGGGGGAACCAGTCGCCGCGGTGCCGGGCGTTCAGCCGCTCCAGCGCCTCCCATTCCTCGACCAGCACCAGCGTGACGCCGGCCGCCAAGCCGGCCGCGCACAGGGCATCGCGCGCCGCGCGCAGCACCGGCCCGTGCGGGCTCCCTTGCAGGGGCATCGTCTCCACCAACCACCGTTCGGCCATGCCTGTCCCTCGCTCTCGAAGCATTCGGATGCGAAGGACATCCACCACACCGGGCGCCGCTCCGTCCCACGGTCCCACGATGGGAGGCGGTTCCCATGACCGTCAGCGCCACATGGCGCCGGTGGAGTGCAGTTCGGATCGAGTTGGCCGAGCTGCTGGCCGAGCAGGAACGGCAGCGCCGCCGTTCGCCTATCCCGGCGGTGCGGGTTGGGCGACGGCGCTACACCGAGGTCGCTCAGCTGGAGACGATCCCAGCACCAGGATGGACCGCCATCAGCGATGAAGCCGCCCAGCGGTTCCGGACGATGATCGTCGCCAAGGTTGCCCGCCTGAACGGCGCTCGGTCAGCACCAGGGACGCCAAGCGCCGCGGCATGGCGCATCCGCCGGCTGGAGCAGGAAGCGCGGCGCCTCGCTGCTGAGATCCAGACCCGGCCCGTCGCCGGTACCGTCGACGTCCTGGCGCGGCTCGACATCATCGCCGCCATGTGGGGGCCGGACGGCACGATCACCGACCCTGGGGCGCCGCTCGCCGAAGTGCTGGCGCTGCTGGATGAGATCGCCCGAGGCGCACCAGGATTCCAGCCGACATGGAGGCGCTGTCGGCAGGAGGTCGTGCCTGCACGGTTCGATGAAAATATCGGCCCCTCAGAACTCATCGGTGGTTGAGCGCCTGCCCCGCCAATGTATGATCATGGTCTCCAGAGCGTCGTGAGACGCCCGTGTCCTCGAAAGGAACTCCCCATGCGCCCCACGTATTCATTCGTCTATATGGCCGGACTGCTCGGCATTGATTTTGGCGCGACCGGCATGGCTTACGACGTCGCCATAGTCCCGGTTGAGTGCGAGGAATGCGGAGAGCCATCCGCGCACAAGATCCGGAAACTTGAGCATACCGAAAAGGTTGAGTGCCCGCATTGCGGAGCGGAGATTGGCGTTTCGTCGCCAAACTGGCGCGAGCGCATCAGCTCGGCGGCGCTTGCCAGCAAGAAGGTCAGGGTGCTGTAACCAGGCACAGCGCGTGGGCGGTCAAGGCACTGCCCACAACGTCCAAGCGCCTACCCTCTGCCGCGACAGTTCGACCAGCGCCAGCGTGCCCCCGGCGTGACCGAGCGATTCCTCTCGTTCGTCAGCGCGTTGCTGACGTGCGGCGGTTTCGCGGTGGTGGTGCGCCTGAAATGCGCCTGAAGCGCTGCGGCTACGCGGCGGCCGTGCGGTCGATGCGCTGCGGTTTCCACCAACCGGCCGGCAGCCAATCCAGCAGGGAATCGGGTCTGGCCGGAAGTTGCGCTTTGTTGCGGAAAGTTGCAGAAGTTTGCACGCAATCCCAGGGCAGGATGGGTGGTGTGGTCCCTGTGGTACCACACCACCGCCTTATTCGCCGGAGGCTCAACGGCGCCCTGCTCTACGACGTTACGCGCCTTCCGTCTCTCGCAAGGGCACGATGGAGACCATGCCCGATGCGGTATCGAAGGTGACCAAGCCCCGCTCGACCAGACGCCCGACAAGAACGTCTATTGGCTCCTTCAGGGGCTCGATAGCGTCAGGGTCATCAGGGTCGTATTCATGGGAGAATCTTTGCGCCTCCTCCTCCAGCAGGTGGATCGGAACAGGCAAGAACATGAGCGTGTCTTCGTTGAGAGCCCTATCAAGCACCTGATCATAAACCCAGCGATCGTCAGGGCTTTCACCCTTCCAGTGGGCCGCATCGGCTGCCAAGAGGTAACGCCGGAACTTCTTCATGCTGGCCGACATCCCAACATCGGACAGCAGCGGATCCACGCCAGCTGCGTGCCGGATCGTCTTGGTTTCAGCGCGGGTCCGCTTCCGTCTGACGGGCTTCTGCTTCTTCGCCTTCTTCACGTCTAGGACTCCGATTGCCTGAAGCGGCGCCAGAGCAGCACCGACGAGCATGGAGCCTGACGAGGCACACATGTAGTGTCAAATCGACCGCACAGCCTGATCCGCTGGCGGCTCAGGCGTCCAAGCTGGACAGCACGCGCTCGATCTCAGCACGCCGTTCACGGATGCGGCGTTCCTCCGCTTCCAGCTTGGCCAGCTCCTTCTCCAGCGCCTTTCGGCTGGGCGAACTGGCCGGCCGCGGCGCCTGCACGCGCAGCTGCCGGCGGAACGCGACGACGTCTTCGCGCCGCACGGTAGGATTGACCAGCCCGGCAGCCACAGCCTGTTGCTGCTCCTCCGGCTTCAAGGTCACGACCTCATAGACCGTCGCGTATGAAGGGGGCAGCTGATCGGCGGGGAAGGGCAGCGCGCCAGTGTCGACCGCCTCCGCCACCTTCATCAGCATGTTGGCTGTGCGGTGGCTGAACGGCATGTCGCGCTCGACCATCTCGCCAAACTCGCCATGCTCCAGGCGCGCTTTCGCTTCAATCAAGTGGCGGCCGACGTCGAGGAAGGCGTCGTTCGCCCGCTTCCAGAGGCGCCCGATTTCCTCGATAAATTCGCGACGCGTTTCCAATTTGATCCGGGCAGACACGAGGAGATCGCCGCGGGTGTCCCGGTGGCGCTCTGCCGGCACCAAGCCATCGTCGCCGAACGCTGAGCCCAGCTTCTTGCGGGCCGGCTTCGCCGTCGGGGTCACAGGCCGATCCTCCGCCGGACTTCCTGCCACAGCGCGGCGACCTCATCCGCCCCGCGTCCGCCGACCTCCGTCACGCCATAGCCATTGGCCATCGCGCGCACCACGTCGACGCTGTCGGGGATCGCCGCCGCCGCCACATCGCCGGAGCGGATCAGCCGGAGGCGAGCGCCGTCGGTCTCTTTTACCCGCGGCTTCACCCGGTTGAGGCAGTAGATCGCCGGCCGGTCGAGAGCCTGGACTGCGCGCATGATCGTCTCGACCGAGCGCACATCGTCAGGCAGCGCCTGGGTGGGGATCACCACCAGTTCCGATGCCAGCACCAGGGCCTTGAAGCCCTCCGGATCCTTCTCGATTGCGGTGGGGGTGTCGACCAGCACGAGCTGCGCGCCGGCCGCATCAGCCCGTCGTGCCGCGGCGGATGTCTCCGCGGTGAACCCTGGAACCGGCGTTGCGTCGGCATCAGCCCGCACCCGGGCCCATTCGGCGGAGGTTCCTTGCGCGTCGGTATCAATGACGGCCACCGGTACCCCATCACCAGCTGCAGCAGCGGCGAGGTTGCGCGTCAGCGTGCTCTTTCCGCTGCCGCCCTTCGGCGAGACGACGGCGATGATCTTCATGACACGGCCCCGGCCAGCCGCTTCGTGACCGGCGGCCGGCTGGGGTGCAGCATGATGCAACCAGATTCCACTCCGACGCGGGCGTCCGGATAGGCAGCTAGGGCCATGCGCAACGCCTCGGTGAACGGCTGCTTGAAGGTGCGCAGAGAAGCGCAGCCAGCGCCGAACTGCGCATACAGGGCCTGCCAGGAGACCGGCGTCGGCTTGCTGAGGCTGTGCAGGCGGTAGGCGAGCCAGACATAGATGTCGATGGACAGGGACTTGTTGCCGATGGTCCGCAGCGCGGCTTCAGAAACGGGCACCGGGTGTTCGATCAGCGAGTGATAGAACGCCTCGTTAAGCTTGACCGTCTCGCGCCACAGCATCGGCTGAGCATCGTCGTTCAGCGCCCCGGTCAGCTCAATCGCGCTGTCGACGAACGCGCCATTGTCGCGTTGGCGAGCACCGCCGTGATCGCTGAAGAAGGTCAGACGGCAGGCGGAGATTCTCTTCGCCTGTTCAGTCACGGCCTTGTAGGTCGCGCCACCGATGGCACCGATCCCCATGGCGGTCATCCACGCCTTCATGGATCGCCCGAGTTCCACCTCCCGTGATCCCGTCCGGAGGGCTTGGGTCTGGAGGTAGATCAGGATCATGCGGGCCTTGGAGCCGTAGGGCACGCCGATCAGCTCGCCCTTCTCCGTGCAACCAGATTCCACCAGCAGCGTGACGCGGTGCCCTTCCCTACGCCACAGCCGTTCCGGGGTGTTCTTGTGAGGCAGGGAGGTTAGGGCAAAGCCCGCATGGCAAATGCCCAGGCTTTCACCTTCATCAGCGAGGACGGCGGCAGCGATCTCCAGCTCTTGCCGTTCCAACTTGGTGTCGGCAAGGTCGCGCGCACGCTCCAGCCCGTGGGCTGCGATGAGATGGTGGATGTTCCCCATGGCACGCATTCGGCAGATGCCAGCGGCTCCGGTCAATGGTGGAATCTGGTTGCAGGGCTATTCGAAAGCTATTTGAATTACAACTATTTGCTTAGCAACCAGATTCCACTGAATAAGCCGAGTCGCAGCAACCAGACTCCACTTTCCTGCAACCAGATTCCTGTGAATAGGTTGGGTCGCTGGGGGATGCTCAGCCCTGTCGACGGCGGCATGAAGTGCGAATCGGATAAACTGCGACTGTGCTTAAAAAGGGGAAGGCCCGGCAGATTCCGGGCCTTCACTTGGCTCACCAAAATGTGCGTACGATTGAGATCAGCTTGATCAAAAGTCGCACGACGTCCCGTACGACCGAGATTAGTTCGACCACGAGCCGCATCAGGTCGCACAGGACCAGAATTGGCTCGATCACGAGCCGCACTAGGTCGAGATACCACATCAAAGTGTCCATGGGGGAAGAGCCCTTCTTCTCTACCCCTCACCCTTGCTGGCATGGGGCAAGGCGAATTCCATGCCCTTCCACCAGGAATAGCAGCGGCTATCCGCTCGATCCATTCCGCCCCCCAAGATCAGCTTGAGAAGCATTTCCAGCCATTTTGATATGGGGTGGTGGCACGATGCAGCAAGACCTGAACTCTCAGGCTCAGCACATCTCCAGGGTTTGGGCTTATGGGCAAGCCCGAGCGTGCGGAGTACCGAGGCAATCACCGGTCCCGCTCCTCCTTCGCCCATTCGCACCGGGCCCTGACTGGATCAACCCGCGTCTTCTCCGCCAGCGCGATTGCTTCAGCGTCTTGAACGGCTCGGACCTGTGCCGGGGATAGGTTCTGCTCGACGTCCCGAACCCGACCGAGGGCGGCCTCCAACGCGGTCCGGCTGCGATCCACGGACGCCAGGTCGCTGCCGATCTGCGCCTCCTTCTGCGCCAACGCTTGCTCCCGCTTCGCCAGCCGGCCGCGCAGGTCCTCGGCTTCTGCCTGGGCCCGGCGCATGATGCTGTTCGCGGTTTCGTTGGCTGTCTTCAGAAGGTCGGTCATCCGAGCGGACAGAGTCCTGACCATGCTGCACACAGCCTCGAATGCAGGCTGGATGAGGTCGCTGATCTGCCGGCGGCGCTCCGGCTTGACATCGGGCGCCCAGACCAGCCGCCGTTCAGGTCCATCTTCAGCGCCGACAAAGGCGCCTTCGGCCAGCGCCACCAATCCGGCCTGGATCGCGCGGGCATAGGCTGCGGCCTCCTCCTCCGCCCGCTTCCGTAGCGCCGCAGCGATGACACGGTCTCGCTCGACGTCCGCCATCAGGCTGGCGAACTCGCCTTCGGCGTTGAGACGGTCATTCACCGCGGCACGGCGCTCCGCGGCCGACGCTTGGGCTTCACGTTCAGCGGCGTCGCGGGCGGACTGAGCCGCCCGGCGCTCGCCTTCCAGGGCGTCCCGCTCCTTTGCGGCTTTCCGTCCTTCTTCCTCAGCCTGGCGCCGAAGGCGGGTGGCGGCCTCGCGGTCGACCTCTGCATCCTCCTTCAGATCGCCCATCGTTCGGTACCAGTCCTTCAGCTCGGTGTGGGTGGCGTTGGAGCCGGGCTGTCCGCGCTGGAGCCCCAGGTCGGCGACGGCGGCGTGATAGTCCGTCTGGGCTTGCCTCAGCTTCGCCGGGCTGCCGATCCAGCGCGCTGCATTGAGGCGGGTGCTCTTGCCCTTCTTGCGGGGCTGACGGTCAATTGGGATCACGACGGCATGGATGTGCGGTGTCGTCTCATCGAGGTGCAGGACCGCTGAGATCAGATTCGCGCCATAGGTCTTGCGGAGATGCGTCATCGTCCTTTCCACCCATGGCGCGAGCCGATCCCTGCGCCACGTGCCGGCGGCGTGCGGAGCGTCCGGCCGGAAGAAGTCCGGCGACGCCGAGAACAAGAGCTCGATGGCCAGGACGCCATTCTTGCGCAGCGTGGTGACGCCCGCGGCTTGCAGTGCGGCCTTGGCCGCCGACACCACGTCGGGATCACCCTGGAGCTGGCGATTGAGCGCGACCCGCGCGGGGTCGATGTTGGGCGCCATGAAGGAGCGCCGGTTATGTGCGGCGACCAGGCCGAGATCGGACCAGCTATGGTGCTTCCGGTGGACCATGATAGCGAACGCCATGATGCATCCCTCCGCGTGGGTGGCGTTGGGATGTGGAAGCGCGGACGGAGCCGCGCTCGTCTTGGCGCAAGGAATGCGGCGGGTCTGCCGGTATTCCGTCACTCATTACGGAATTTCGCCGGGCAGGCCCGGCCGGCGCAGGGCGCCTCGAAATTCCTCCATTCGCCGGGGGCGCTTGCACCCCCCGGCCCCCCGCCCGCGCCGACGGAGCGGCGCATCCATATGGCTTGGGCAGAGCCGGGCGGAGCCCGGTCGATCTGCACCTGACAATGGACCGGAGAGCGGGATGACCTACATGCACGCCGGCCGGATCTTCATCAACGGTATCGCGAGCCCCAACCACGACACCGAGATGGTGGTGCCCATCGTGACGCTGACCTTCCTTGACAAGGGGGGCATGCAGATCGACCTGACGCCCGACGGCGCTCGGTCGATGGCGCGACGGCTGGCAGGGGCAGCCGATGCCGCCGAGGAGGAATGTGGGGCGTGATGCCGTGGGCGGGGCGTCTGAAGACGCCTCGCCATCACTGAGGGGTAAGAACTTCAGCCACGCTGTGAGCAGGGTGGTTTATACAATCGGTCAGATTCTAGGAGGAGCGGGATCCTCGAGCCCCATAATTTCTTCTTGATCGGGGTGAGGGAAGAGAACAGCAGCAAGTGCGGCGCCCAAATCACCAGCACCAAACGGACGGATGCCAGCATCGGTTTGGACATCATACCCAATGATCCCCAGAATCCTGCCATCTGTGGCGATATCGACAATCTGATACAGGATTCCGCCGACTCCGCTAATAACAGGGCGGCGAACATTGCCGATCGACTTGAGTAAAGCGCCTGGAAGTGGATTGAATGTAGCTTCCAATGCCGCACTTAGGTCGTCTACATTAAAAGTAATTGCAGGGCCAGCCGGGGTTGGTATGACAGCATAACCACGAGTTATGCTGATAGTCTCACCATCACCATTTGGGATGATTTCAAAAGACTCGTAGAGAACACCGAGCTCTCCAGCGATAACTTCAACATGTTCCATGAAAGTACCTGAGTGGGTATAGGACGGCCACGAGTATAGCTGAGGATTAGACGATCATTCCATGCGACCAAGAGCGCGGCCACGTCGGGCAACGCCAGCAGCGTGCTCAACGTGGGGACGAGGAATTGGGCCCAAAACTGAAGGGGCGGAGTGTCTTCTTTCGGATGCGGTTCAACTTGCGACGAACAGGAGGTCAAGAAAGGGCTTGACGGCGCCCACGGGTATGTACATATATCTGTCAGTCACTCGTTCATCGGAGGTGAATAGCACAACATATAAGAACAAAGATCCTCATATCCTTCTGTACACGCGCCGCCGAGCACGACCAGCGCACTGTAATCCCTTTGTTTATATTGAGTGGTTTATCCACTATTATTTTAGCAAAGGTATTTTGTGCGCCTCCTTATAGAGAACAACAGTTCTCAAACTGAGGCACATCCATATGGGCCACACGAATTATACTGATTTCCGCAACAATCTTGCAAACTTCATGGACGAAGTCTGCGACAGCCGTGCCCCGTTGGTCGTTACCCGTCAAAAAGGCAGATCAGTGGTAGTGGTGTCCGAGGAGGAGTATGAGGGGATCATGGAAACAATTCACCTCCTCAAGTCCCCAAAGAATACCCAACGGTTGCTCGATGGCATCGCTCAGTTGGATGCAGGTAAAGGCATCGAGCGAGACACAACCGATGAAGAAGGTCTGGAGTGACAACGCCTGGGAAGATTATCTGCACTGGCAGAAGGAGGATCGGTCCACACTCAAAAAGGTCAACGACCTGATCCGAGATACGGAACGGCACCCTTTCTCTGGTTTAGGAAAGCCGGAGCCCTTGAAAGAGGCGCTTTCCGGGTGGTGGTCTAAGCGGATAACCAGCGAGCACCGACTGGTGTATCGAGTGACTGGAACCGGCAAGGACCAAGCACTTGAGATCCTAGCCTGCAGATATCACTACTAGGCAACGAGATGGAGGCCGCCCCAGATGGGCGGCCTTTTCCGTTGCTTCAGCCCTCAGGTTTCACCAGTTCCTTAAGTAGGTGGCGCCGCGCCCGACCGTCACCGTAAGCGGCGAGACCATCGACCTTTCGCCCTTGACCCGCTTCGCTGGCGAACTGATCGGCGATAGCGCCAGCACAGCGAACTCCAACCAACAGCCGCCGACAGCCGCCGACACTGTCAGCGTGTTAAAAGAGCTTGACGCAGTTTGTCAGCCCGATATGGTCGCTATGGGTCTGACGACAGCTTGACAGAGACACCCCCCATGGCCGTCTACGGGTACGTCCGGGTTTCGACCGGCGATCAGGTCAACGGCACCAGCCTGGACGAGCAAGAGCGCAAGGTGCGCGGCGTCGCCATGGTCCGCGGCGAGGATCTGGCCGAGATCTTCCGGGAAGAAGGAGTGACCGGCAGCCGGCCGCTTGAGGACCGCACGGCCGGCGCCCAGCTGCTGGCGCGTCTTCGGCCTGGGGACACCGTGATCGTGGCCAAGCTGGACCGTGCATTTCGCAATGCCGCTGATGCGCTCACCAAGGCCGACGCTTGGCGGAAAGGCGGCATCTCCCTGGTCATCGCCGACATGGGCACCGACGCCGTCACCGAGAACGGCACCTCGAAGATGTTCTTCGGCATGCTGGCCCTGGTCGCTGAGTTCGAGCGCGAACGCATCCTAGAGCGGACGGCAGAGGGCCGCAGTGCGAAGCGTGCGAAGGGGGGCCACATCGGCGGCACCGCGCCGTTCGGCTATCGCGTCGAAGGGGTGGGCAAGGATGCCCAGCTCATCCCGATCCCCGAGCAGCAGGAGGCGATGTGGCGCATGGTCGAGATGCGCCAGGGCGGCGCATCTCTGCGCGCCATCGCAGCGGAGATGATCAGCCTCGGACATCGCATCTCCCATGAAGGTGTTCGGAACGCCTTGGCCGCCGCAGGCGCCCGCCAATCGAAGGAGTTGCGAGGCGTGACCGCGGTACCCAGGTAGAGAAGAGGCACGGATAGGACGGCCATCCGACAAGCTCGGTACCGCACCGGGTTTCCGTGCGCTTCTCATGCGGCACGCCATGCGGAGGCGTCGTGCGAACCCCATTCCCCACTTATCCCAACGAACCCACCTTCGAGGAGATCGCGGCCGAATGGCCGTTGGGGGGCAAGGCCACAGACGCCGACACCGTCCTGGAGCGCCTCATCCAATTCATGTGGCGCGGCGACTTCGAAGAGAGGCGCCCAACCCTGTTTCTGGCGGGGGCGCCCGACGGCTGCGATATGAACGCCAAGGGCATCGTCACGCGGCGCCGGCCAGAGATCGCTTGCGACCAGCCCGCAGACCTGGACGAGCAGGATGAGGTGGAGCTTGTGGCGAGCAGGGTTTGCCACCTCTACACCAGGGAGGTCACGTTGGCCTGCCTGAAGGCGTGCGGCTTCAGAATCGAGGGAATGACCGGCAGCCCGGACGCAATGTTCATGGCGCTCGCCAAACTCCCTTTGCGCGATTACGACACCGATCAGGGGGTTTTCAGTTGCACCCCGCGCCGCCTGCGGATTCGGTTGGCCGATCTGGCGGAATGGTTCGACACGTCCGGGCTGGACTGGCCGCGCCCGGCATGGCTGCCGCCGCCACTGTGGATCCCTGACCCGACGTTCGTCGACCCCGCAGATCCTCAACCTGATTTCCGCGACAGGAAGGCCAACACCATAACCGAGATAGTCGGCTACTTGGACAGCCAGCACAGGAAGGCGTTTCTTGCGGACGCCATAGACGCCATCCGCGCCGGCCGGCTTGCGGTCATGATGCGGGCAGGCGGAACGGGACGCCGTCGGGGCATGCTGATTCCCATGGCTGGCCAAGCCGTAAGGATCGAGACCGACAGTCTCACCCCCGCCGAAAGGGCGAAATACATCACCGAACGCCTTCTGGTGACGCGGGAGGCGCTGGAGGCGTGGTATCAGCCGCGGGCGCAGGCGCCGACGCTGGACGAGCTATGGCCCGCACCGGACGCGCCGAAGGAGACCACCCCCGAGGATGCGCCAGTCGCTGCACCAGATGCGGCGCCGGAGGATGCCCCGTCCGCCGAGATGGGCGCCCTGGAGGAGCCAGCGACGGGCGCGACGCTGGAGGAGGCGCCAGCGGCCGAAGGAGCCCCCGCGCCAGATGCTGGATCGGCGGCACCGCAGCGCGACGGTGACGAGCAATTTGCACCGCCAAAGCCGCGACACCGCGGCCGGTCGCGCCCTCTGTCGCCGCTATCTGCCGCAGCTGAGGCGCTGTTCATCAAGTACCCCCGTCCGGACGATATGCTGCGCGGAGATGTGAAGGATCATTTCAGCATGATTGCGCGCAAGCTGGAGGCGGCGGGGCATGGACAAGTCAAGGTCGACAGTGTCCGCAAGGCCCATGAGCGTTTCCTGAATCGGGTGGCGGCGGGTTCCTGCATTGCGGACACTTCCAATTCTTCTAAGTGTCCGGGAGTGTCCGAATAGTCGACGCATAAGTGTCCGATTGTGTCTCAATACTGTTGTTTCAAACGGCGGAAATAGACGCCAACATTAGGACGTTAGCAGCCGTTGCTGTCCCCGTCTTAATGGTGGACCATGATACAGTCTTGCAATCGCGTGGAAGCCGGGAGCAGGCGCGCAGACGTCGCGGCTCCCCCCGCAATTCTGTCGCTTCCCGATGATCATTATCTGTCTGGCCGCGAAGCGTCGGCCTACTTTGCGGCCCGAGGCCTTCACGTTGCGACCTCGACGCTCGCGTTCTGGCGCAGCCGCCGCCCCGATGGCCCGCCGGTTCGCTACTTCGGCCGCACGCCCAAGTATCAGGTCGGCGAGCTGCGGGTCTGGATCGAGAGCCAGATGAGGCCCCATGCCTCTGACAAGCGGAGGGCGGCATAAGCCATGAGGCAAAAAGCAGACCGCCGCGCCACGCTGGCAGGACGTGGCACGGCGGCGGACTTCGGCGAACAGATGGGCAGATCAACGGCCCACTCTAACCCGGAAGCATCCTTTCCCGCAACATTCCCAACCTCGCGACTGATCCGATACTACGGCCTTTCTGCTTCTGCGGCGCGCACGCTGGCGGAACTGGCCGGTTGGGCGGCACCGCTATGACCGCGCCCGTCACACGCCTCCCCGTCATCCGCCGGCTGCATATCGCCCGGCCGCTGACGACCCACGAAACCCTTGCCGGGATTGTGAACGACACCGAGGCCCTGATGGGCGTCCGCACCATTGACCCCGATGACCTCCGTTCAATCGGAAGGCGGTTCATGGTTCTGGCCGACCGGCTGGAGGGGGAAAGCCATGGCTGATGCTCCCCGCAAGCCACCGCACAACGAGGAAGCCGAGCAGGGCCTGCTTGGCGCGCTGCTGACCAACAATCGGGCGTTCTCCAAGGTCAGCGACTTCCTGCGGCCGGAGCACTTCTACGACCCGGCCCACCAGCGGATCTTCGCGGCGATCACCGAGACAATCGGCGCCGGCCGGGTGGCATCGCCCGTCACCCTTCGGCCGCTGTTCGATGCCGACCCGGACCTGCAGCGGGAAGGGGGCGGCGCCTATCTGGCGGAACTGGCCGGAAACGTCGTCACCGTGGTCAACGCCGGCGATTACGGCAAGACTATCCACGACCTGTTCATGCGCCGGCAACTGATCGAGGTGACCGCCGAGGCGCTGGAGCGAGCATACGCCCCTGGCCTCACCGCGCCCGAGAATCTGATCGCCGACCTGGACGCGCAGACGGCAGCCCTTCGTGCGCACGCACGCGGGGGAGAGGCTGAACTCGCCACCGCGGCCGACGCGGTAGATGAGGCGATCCAGGCGGCAGAGCGCGCCCAGCAGGCGCCCGACGGCATCAGCGGGCTTGCGACCGGGCTTGTCGATCTGGATTACCGGTTGGGCGGCTTGCAGGCCGGAGACCTGATCATCATCGCCGGCCGGCCGAGCATGGGAAAGACCGTGCTGGCGACGACGGCAGCCACCAACGCAGCCAACCGGGGCGAGCCCGCGCTGTTCCAATCCCTGGAAATGGGAACGGTCAGCGTCGGCCAGCGCCTCCTTGCGTCCCGCAGCGGAATCAGCGTGCAGGACCAGCGGGGAGCCCTGTCGCCGGAGCAGTTCCAAAGGCTGATCGAAGCACGGCAGCATTTCGCCAGCATGCCCCTGCGGATCGACCCGCAAGCGGGGCTGACCGCCGGGCAGATCGCATCCCGCGCCCGGCTGCACCAGCGCAAGCATGGGCTGCGGCTGCTGCTGGTCGACTATCTCGGCCTGATCGCGCCGGCCGACCCGAAGGCGAACCGGGTCCATCAAGTCGAGGAGACGACCAAGGGGCTGAAGGAGCTGGCGAAGGAACTCGGCATCCCCGTCGTGCTGCTGTGCCAGCTCTCCCGGCAGGTCGAGCAGCGCGAGGACAAGCGCCCGCAACTGGCCGACCTGCGGGACAGCGGCGCCATCGAGCAGGACGCCGACGTCGTGCTGATGCTGTACCGCGAACAGTACTACT
Source organism: Azospirillum sp. B2RO_4 (assembly GCF_051124815.1). Classification (NCBI taxonomy): domain Bacteria; kingdom Pseudomonadati; phylum Pseudomonadota; class Alphaproteobacteria; order Rhodospirillales; family Azospirillaceae; genus Azospirillum; species Azospirillum sp. B2RO_4. Next base: position 34,554 of record NZ_CP118493.1, read on the forward strand.
TGGAGCGCGCCGAGCCGATGCGTCGGGCGAACGAGAGCCAGGACGTCTACAACGCCCGATACGCCGAGTGGGTGCAGCGTCTGAGCGAATGCCAGGGTATCGGTGAAATCATCATCGCGAAGAACCGCCAGGGCGGCACCGGCACCGTTGCCGTTCGCTTCGACGGCCAGCGGCAGGTTTTCGAAAACCTGCACCGAGGGGGGCGATGATGAGCCTCCGCGCCATGGCTGCCGTTTGGGGAAGCCCGCGTCCGCTTGACACCATGACGGCCATCGTACTGGTCAGGCTGGCCGATTTCGCTGACGACCATGGCGGGGGGATTTTCCCCAGCGTCAAGCGGGTTGCTGCCGAATGTCGGCTGAGTCCTCGCAAGGTGCAGTACATCCTCCGCGACTTGGAGGCTACCGGGCTGCTGGTGAAGGTAGCTGACGAGGATCCCGGACGGCGTCGCGGCAGGGAATACCGGCTTGATCTGAGCGCCCTATCCCAGTCCCCTGAGGGGTGCACGTCGTGCAGGGGTGCAGGACGTGCAGGGGTGCAAGTCGTGCGCCCCAAGGGTGCACGTCGTGCGGGGGTAGGGGTGCACGTCGTGCACCCTGAACCACCATTAGATCCACCAAAGAACCACCAGGATCTCTCTGGCGACCTGTTCGGTGAACAGACGCCGGAAACCGCGAAGGTAATTGCGCTTCCAGCGAAGGCGAAGACGCCGGCCAAGCCCGCCAAGCCCTCCTTCCCGGAACAGGCCTTTGCCGAGTTCTGGAACGCCTACCCGAGCCCAGACGAAGAGAAGGCCACCCGCGCAGCGTTTCGCGCCGCACTGAAGCGGGGCGCCACCCCCGCCGGATTGATCGACGCTGCGCGCGCCTATGCCGAGAAGGTCGCCCGAGAAGGCAGAGAGCGACAGTTCATCACGCGCGCCAAGAATTTCCTGCGCAACGACGCATGGAAGGACGCCACCGAAACCGCCGCCACCCCCACCGCCGGCAACAGCAAGCCTCGCCACCAGTCCATCCAGGACGCGGCCGCAATGGTGTTCGCCGACACGCCCGAAGCCGAAGCCTTTCGAAAGGCCTTGTAAAATGTCCAAAGACATCGTCATCCGCCCCGTCTCCGCGGTCGCCGAGTTCAGCCGCATGCCCACCGCCGAGCAGCACGCCGACACGCTGCTGGAGTTCGTCAGCCGGCCGGCCGACTCCTTCCGCGGCTTGCTGGATGCCCGCACGCTGGCCGTCATCGCCGATGAGGTGAACGCCGTGCTGGCGACGCCCCCGGCGGAGGAGCGGGAAGCACGCACCGAGATCGCGGTCATGATCGGCAGCTTCCCCCGCCAGCCGGACAACCTCGCCGTCTACATTGCCGCCGCGGCGAAGGAAGCCTCCCGCTGGCCGGCCGATGTGGTTCGAGAGGCGCGCCGGACCATCGTCCGCACCCTCAAATTCCTGCCGAGCGTCGCCGAGCTGGCCGGGGCATGCGAGAGCATCCAGGGCCGCCGTCGGCTGCTGCTGATCGCCGCAGAACGGATGGAGCGGGAGCGCCAGCGC